>NZ_JANINI010000014.1 GCF_024580145.1 Methyloversatilis sp. XJ19-49 | reverse complement strand
CTTCAATTTAGTTGTCATGCGCGCTTCCATCACCCCAGGTTCCCCCGAAACGACATCTACACGCCGTTACAACCATGCCGTGCCCACACCTATCGGCTGTTTGTGTTTTTAAAGAGCTTCGCTGCTGAGCAACGAGAGGTGCGCATTCTACGGATAATCGAAAGGCCGTCAATAGCTTTTCGAAAGAATCCTGAATATTTTTTGCTCCGCACCCATGCTGCCCCGATGCCACACGACAGACGTATAAAAATTTCCCGTTCGATCAGCGAACTACCGGCTCAACACTGACCGACGATGATCCTGCAGAATTTTCGCTTGCCGACCTGCGCCACCACGTTTGCACCCGCCGCAAGCAACAGGCCGCGATCAGATACCTTCTCGCCGTCGAGGCGTACACCGCCTTGCTCGATCATGCGCAGCGCCTCCGAAGTCGTTCCCGTGAGCCCAGCAGACTTCAGCGCCTGGGCGATCGGCAAACCGGATGGCGGCGCCTGAAGCATCACTTCCGGCAAATCATCCGGTACACCGCCTTGCCGGAACCGGGTTTCAAAGTCCTGGAGCGCTGCATCAGCCGCAGGCGCGCCGTGGAAGCGCGCAACGATCTCCTGGGCCAGCATCACTTTCGCATCGCGCGGATTGCGGCCTGCCCGAGTCTCTGTCTGCAGCGCTTCGATCTCGGCACTGCTGCGGAACGACAACAGCTCGAAGTAGCGCCACATCAGCGTATCGGACACCGACATCACTTTGCCGAAGATCTCGTTTGGGGGCTCTGATACGCCGATGTAGTTGCCAAGGGACTTGGACATCTTGTTGACGCCATCCAGCCCTTCAAGCAGCGGCATCATGAGTACAACCTGCTGCGGCTGTCCGTATTGTTTCTGGAGCTCGCGCCCCATCAGCAGGTTGAACTTCTGATCGGTCCCGCCGAGTTCCACATCGGCCTTCAATGCGACCGAGTCATAGCCTTGGCAAAGGGGATAAAGGAATTCGTGGATGGCAATCGGCTGATTGCCGGCATAGCGTTTCGCAAAATCGTCGCGCTCGAGCATTCTGGCCACCGTATGGCGCGAAGCGAGGCGGATCATGCCCTCGGCGCCGAGGTCGTTCATCCAGGTCGAATTGAACACGACCTCCATGCGCTCAGGGTCAAGAATCTTGCCGACCTGATCCTGATAGGTGCGCGCATTGGCAAGCACCTGTTCGCGGCTGAGCGGGGGCCGGGTCGCATTCTTGCCAGTCGGGTCACCGATCGAGCCGGTGAAGTCACCGATCAGAAACAGGATGTGATGACCAAGGTCCTGAAAATGCTTCAGCTTGTTCAGCAATACGGTGTGCCCAAGATGCAGGTCCGGTGCTGTAGGATCGAAGCCGGCCTTCACCCTCAGCGGGCGCCCGGACTTCAACTTCTCTACCAGATCAGCCTCGGGCAACAACTCTTCCACGCCACGCTTTATCCAGTGCAACGCTTGTTCGACATCTGACATGACTGTACTCCGGGTATCCAGAAACGCCGGTTGGCCCAGATCAGGCCAACCGGCATGCAAATCGCGCGATGGTATAGCAAGCGCAGGACCGCGCCGATGGCAAGGCTCATGAGGGAGCTGTTCGTCGGAATCATGTCGGGCACCAGCCTCGACGGAATTGATGCGGTACTGGTCGATTTTTCGGCTGAACGGCCTGCGCAGCTCGCGCATGCACACCAGCCCTACGCGAGCACGCTGCGCGATGAACTGACCGCACTGTGCGCGAGCGGGCCGGACGAAATACATCGGTCGCAACGCGCAGCCATTGCACTGGCCCATACCAGTGCCGAACTGGTTTCCGGACTGCTCGCCGCGGCCGGACTGTGTGCCGCAGACGTCAGCGCCATCGGCTGCCACGGCCAGACCGTCCGGCATATGCCGGACGACGGCTACACCTTGCAGATCAACGCACCTTCACTGCTGGCCGAACTTACAGGGATTGCCGTGGTCGCCGATTTCCGTACGCGCGATCTAGCGGCCGGCGGACAAGGCGCACCGCTCGTGCCAGCGTTCCACGCTCATGTTTTCTCCGATGCAACGCGGTCGCGCGTGGTACTGAACATCGGCGGCATGGCGAACGTGACGCTGCTGGCGCCGGGCGAGCCGGTGCGTGGATTTGATTGCGGCCCCGGCAACGTGCTGATGGACGGTTGGATCGCGCGCGCGCGGGAGCTACCCTACGATGCTGATGGCGAGTGGGCAGCAACCGGGAAGGTGGATCGGAAGCTGCTCGATGGGTTGCTGTCGCATCCGTTCTTCGCACGCCAGCCACCAAAGAGCTGTGGGCGCGAGCAGTTCAATCTCGATTGGCTGGATTCGCTGATGACGGGAAGCGAGCGCGCCGAGGACGTGCAGACCACCCTGGCGGAATTGACCGCAATGTCGGTGTGCCAGGCGCTGGCGTCCGCCGGTTTCAGCGCCGATGAGATCGCCGTGTGCGGCGGTGGCGCCTTGAACACGCATCTTGTGAACCGACTGCAGGCCCATACAAGAGCTCAAGTCATCAGCACCGCCCACTGGGGTGTCGCGCCGGGCAGCGTTGAATCGCTCGCGTTCGCTTGGCTTGCGCGGCGCACCTTGCGCGGCGAGCCTGGCAACGTACCGAACGTCACCGGTGCCCGCGGCCCCCGGATACTGGGCGCCGTATGGCCGGCCTAGAAACCAGCTTGCAAAATCAGACCGAGAAGGACGAGCCGCAACCGCAGGTCGATGTCGCGTTCGGATTCTTGATCACGAACTGAGCACCCTCGAGACCTTCACTGTAATCAATCTCTGCGCCAACCAGGTACTGGTAGCTCATCGGATCGATCAACAGCGTCACACCGTTCTTCTCAAGTGCAGTGTCGTCTTCGTTGGTCACTTCGTCGAACGTGAAGCCGTACTGGAAACCGGAGCATCCACCTCCCGACACGAAAACGCGCAGTTTCAGGTCAGGGTTGCCCTCCTCGAGGATCAGCTCCTGGACTTTGTTTGCCGCGCTGTCGGAAAAAAGCAGCGGCATCGGCATTTCGGTCATTGCATTCATGTTTCGTCACTCCAAGGTTTCTGCACTACAAGGCAGGTTCGTTCAACTCAACTTCCACTGGCCAATTTCAGCTCTATCGCACGCGGCGCTGCATTCTGATGTTCAAGCTGCCCCTTGACGATAGCACCAAGATGCACTTCCAGCCTGTTATAGACAACATCGCCGGAAATTCGTGCCTGCGGCTGCAGCTCGAGAAACTCGGACGATACGATGGGCCCGTTGACAACACCATTCACCATGGCGTGGGTCACGGATACAGCGCCTTCGATCCGCGCGTGCTCGCTCAGCACCAGTGTGCTGGATTCATCCCCGTCAGCTCGCACATTGCCCGCCACTTCACCATCAATGCGCAGGCCGCCCCGGAAATGAACGTCACCAACCACTCTGGTGCCCGCGCCGATCAGGCTGTCGATGCGGTTGCTGGGTTTCTTCGATTTCTTTCCGAACATGCCGTCCTCCGTGGGTTGCAGATTCAAACCGCGGCCGTCGCGCGCGCCCTGATCTGTCCGTCCTGAACAAAGCGGGCTTCAATCGACTTCAGTCGCGCGCCATCAGGCAGGGTAATCACCCCATCGACACGCTGGAAGTGCCTGAAGGCAACGCGATGCGATGCGTCGCCGGATTTGGGCGGAAATGTGATGTTAGCATCGTGACCCTGTTGGTCAATTGTCGCAACGATCTCGTAGGCCCCAAGTGCGTCCTGGTCGGGCTTGCCACCCTGGCGGATGATCAGCATGCGATAACGGTAGCGCCCCGCTTCCCCATCGGATTCGAGCACCAGTCGGTTGATCTTGAAACCCTGCTCGACGCCGGATGAACCGGCCAGACTTTCGAATACGAGCATATCTTCGCGCAGGCGGCTATTCTCGCTCTCCAGCGAGCGGATGCGGGACGTCAGCTGCTCCTGAGCGCTTCGCTCGATCTGCAACGTGCTATGCGCTGCATCGGCCTGCTGACGAATACCAGCCAGTTCGCGTTCCAGCATCGATACGCGTGCGCGGAGCGATCGTGCCTCCGACTGCATACCCGAAACGTCCAGACCCACCCAGCCGCGTCCAGCGTCAAAAATTACTTGCGCTAGCACAAGCGCAATCGCCACTACACCCGTGACCGCAAGCACCTTGAGATACCAGGGCGCGTGGGAACGCACCGCAACCTGCCGGGCTGCGATGCCGTGGCGCGAGCGCCAGCGACGCGCCTTTACGGCAAGACCGGTACGAGCTCTAGTCCACACGACTCATCAAACCCGAACATCAGATTCATGTTCTGCACCGCCTGCCCCGCAGCCCCCTTTACCAGATTGTCGATAACGCTGAGCACAACAACCGTATCGCCCCCTTGCGGGCGATGTACCGCGATGCGGCAAGTGTTGGACGCGCGAACCGAACGCGTCTCGGGATGACTGCCCGCCGGCAGGACGTCGACGAAGCGCTCGTAAGCGTAGCGCTCCTCAAACAGCGCCTGCAGGTCACAGCCCTTCGTCAGGCGGCCATACAGGGTGGCGTGAATGCCGCGAATCAGAGGCGTCAGATGCGGCACGAAGGTCAGGCCGATTTCTCTGCCGGCCACGTTCGACAGGCCCTGCCGGATTTCAGGGAGGTGGCGGTGTCCCGGGACCCCGTACGCCTTAAAATTATCCGATGATTCAGCAAAAAGCGTGTGCACTTCCGCCTTGCGCCCCGCACCGGACACGCCGGACTTGGCGTCGGCGATGAGGCCCTCGGAATCGATCACACCTGCTTCGATCAGTGGAATAAATCCGAGCTGCACGGCTGTCGGATAGCAACCAGGATTTGCGACGATACGTGCGGAACGGATCTGCGCCCTGTTGACCTCGGGCAGGCCATAGACTGCTTCAGCAAGGATGTCTGGGCAGGCATGCGGCATGCCGTACCATTTTTCCCAGACGGCCTCGTCCTTGAGCCGGAAGTCCGCAGCGAGGTCGATTACCTTCACCCCTGCCGCCAGCAGTGCCGGCACCTGCTGCATGGCAATGCCGTTCGGTGTGGCGAAGAACACCACATGGCAGTCTTCGAGCCCCGCCTCGACTGGGTCGGCAAAACGCAGATCGACATGCCCCCGCAGGCTTGGAAACATCTCGGAAACGAGTTTGCCCGCATCGCCGCGCGAGGTTATCGCCTTCAGTTCAACTTCTGGATGTCGCGCCAGCAGGCGCAGCAATTCGACACCCGTGTAACCCGTTCCACCGACGATACCAACCCGTATTGCCACCTCGATTCCCCTTTGAATGGATGCGGCGTGGAGCGATCTCGTAGCTCCGCATACGTCGCATGATGCCAGAAACGAAAAAGGCCGCTGTCGAGGCGGCCTTCTCCGGATGAGGCGACTGACGGATCAGCGCTTCGAAAATTGCTTGCGACGACGCGCCTTGTGGAAACCAACCTTCTTGCGCTCCACTTCACGTGCATCCCGCGTGACAAACCCCGCCTTGCTGAGTGCGGGCTTGAGCGTCGCATCATAGTCGATGAGCGCGCGGGTGATGCCGTGGCGAACCGCGCCAGCCTGGCCGGATTCTCCACCGCCGATAACGTTCACCATGATGTCAAACGTGCTCACATGCTCGGTCAGCTCAAGCGGCTGTCGGACGACCATTCGGCCGGTTTCGCGCGAAAAGAACTCGTCGACCGGCTTGTCATTTACGACGAAAGCGCCCTTGCCCGGACGGAGGAACACCCGGGCGACCGCAGTCTTGCGCCGTCCCGTGCCGTAGTAATAATCAACGTTGAAAGCCATGACCGGACCGTCCTCAGATATTCAGTGCTTTGGGTTGCTGCGCGGTGTGCGGATGATCCGTCCCCGCGTAGCACTTCAGCTTCTTGAGCATTGCGTAGCCAAGCGGCCCCTTCGGAAGCATCCCCTTGACTGCCTTCTCAAGAACACGCTCCGGGAAGCGCTGCTGCAGCTTCGTGAAATTCGTTTCGTAGATACCGCCGGGGTAACCCGAGTGGCGGTAGTACTTCTTGTCTTCTGCCTTGTTGCCCGTAACGCGCAGCTTCTCGACGTTCACAACAACAATGTAATCGCCCGTATCGACGTGCGGCGTGAATACAGGCTTGTGCTTGCCGCGCAGACGGCGTGCGATTTCGCTGGCCAGGCGCCCGAGCACCTTGTCAGAGGCATCGACGACATACCAGTCGCGCTCGACTTCGTGCGGCTTGGCTGAAAAGGTTTTCATCTCGAACGTCCCAATGATTTCGGGCCAGATCGCCCAAAAGCCGGCGAATATAGCCCGCGGAGTCAGGCGTGTCAATGCTCGACGCCTGAATAAAAAAAGCGCGACTCATTGAGTCGCGCTAAATCCACACCAAAGGAGGAGGGTGGAGGAGACACCTGCGGAGAAACGATCGCGGAGCTGCCGGCAGGCTCCACATGAACGATCGTTCTCGAAACTTGACCTGATTATTGTCCAGCCGACCCGCGTAAGCAAGAATTTTTTGCGTCGCACAAGTAATGTGACGCATCCGAAATATGGACCCATACTGACCCACGGCCGCAAATAACTATATTTTTCAATAATTTGCAGGCTAGCCACTCGTCAGCCAATGAATCATCCCTACTAAAATGCGGATTACTTCGCATTGCCACTCAACTCGTGCCGCGTTGCAACAATTCCGGCGCTCGCGGATTCATTGCGTCTGAGCATTACAATCTCTCGCTCTAACAGGAGATGGCGCAATGGAATGTGTCGTGAAGTGGCTGGACGGCGTGAGCTTCGTGGCCGAGACGGGCTCCGGCCACATGCTGAATATGGACGGCGCGCCGGAAGCCGGCGGTCGCAACATGGCACCGCGACCCATGGAACTGCTGCTCGCCGGCACCGGAGGCTGCACAGCCTTCGATGTCATGCTGATACTGAAGAAAAGTCGTCAGGCGGTCACTGGCTGTGAAGTGGAGCTCAAGGCAGACCGAGCACTCGAAGACCCCAAGGTATTCACCCGCATCGGGTTCCACTTCAAGATCAGTGGGCGGCAGCTGAAACCGGAAATGATCGAGCGCGCGATCCATCTGTCTGCCGAGAAGTACTGTTCGGCCTCCATCATGCTCGGCCAGACGGCGCGCATCGAACACACTTGGGAAATCATCGAAACGCCTGCCTGATCGCAGGCGCCGTCATACGTGGTAAGCGAGTCTGGTCATCACCGACGACGACGCACGCATCGCAGCCCGGACGGGCGCCGGCAGGTCTGCTGCGCCCAGCCTTTCCGCAAGGCGCGCGTGCTGGCGCTCGTCCTGCCGCATCTGTTCGAGCAGCCTCCAGGATTTCTGGTCAGCGGCCGGCAGTCGATCCAGATGCCCTTGCAGGTGCGCCTCGACCTGCCTTTCTGTCTCCATCAGGAAACCCAGATTCCACTTGTCGCCGACCAGTCCGGCGGTAACGCCCGCCAGCAACGCACCGCCATACCAGAGCGGATTCAGCAGGCTGGTCCGAGCACCGAGTTCCCCGATGCGTGACGCAGTCCAGCACAGATGTTCGGTCTCCTCGATGGCCGCCTGACGCAACGCATCGCGAACAGATGGATCGCGACATGTCAGCGCCTGCCCCTGATACAGCGCCTGGGCACAGATCTCGCCCACATGGTTGATGCGCATCAGAGCACCTACATGACGACGCTGGCCGTCGTCGAGATCCGGCTCCGGCAGTTCGGAACCCGGAATCGGGCGTGCGGTTCGTGCGGGTGCCGCCAGAGTGCGCAGCGCGCGATCAAGTTCGATGATCAGTCGATCCGGGAACATTCAGCGATAGCCCGTAAGTGGTGTACCGACGCGCGACTTGAAGCTGGCCGCCATCAACTCGATCGCCTGAGATGGCTTCTGCGGGCGATCGCCAGCACACACCAAACCATCGAACAAAGCATAGTGATAGGCGTTGAAGCGATTGCCGGTGTAGACCGGAGACCAGCGCACACTACGCGGAGTCACCCAGCCCGTTCCTGTCCTGAGGTAGGCGTACAGACGGCGCTCCGCCGTTGCGCAACGGATGCCCTCGACCGAAACAGTCTCTGCGCCACCCGCGGTCAGCACACGGGAAATGAAGCGCGTCACTTCGTCCTTGCCCACGCTGATACTCGCGCGTGCGACAAAATAGCGATTTCGCGTCTCGGAACCGACATGGAATTCGACCCAGTCCGTCGCCTCTGCAACATCGGGCAATGCGAAGTCGTCTTCCTTCAGTTCGCCCGGTTCGCCGGCTTCCTCTCCGCGATAGGGCTCCGGTTTCTGCCAGTCGGTGATCTGCGCACCTGCGCCGGTCATCCAGAAGCACAGCAACAACGCCGCAGCATGACGTCCGGCGGCTGGAGGAGGTTTGATCGACATATGAGCAGTTGAGGGTCCTTGGTTGATGCAGGTTCCGCAACTTGCTGCAGAACCTGCACGGCCCGGACGAAATTCGACGCGCTCAAGGCGTCGGGGAAACAGAGTCCGGGCGTGAATCGTCCGGAAGCGGCGCAGCCTTGTGTTCCTCGTCGTCGCCATGACTCGAGCAGCCTTTCGCGCGGGCGTTCCGGAAGGCCAGCCGCGCCAGTTCAGTCAGCGCCTGCTGATAGACCTGCCGCTTGAATTCGATGACCGAATCCAGCGGAATCCAGTAATCGTGCCATCGCCATGCGTCAAATTCGGGATGATCGGTCGCGCGCAGGCAGACGTCGCAATCGCGGCCCACCATGCGCAACAGATACCAGATCTGCTTCTGGCCGCGGTACGCACTGCGCCATTCGCGCCGCACCCAGTTGCGCGGCACGTCATAGCGCAGCCAGTCGCGGGTGCGCCCGACGATACGCACATGCTGCGGACGTAGCCCCAACTCTTCCCAGAGCTCGCGGTACATCGCCTGCTCGGGCGATTCACCGTGGTTGATGCCTCCTTGTGGAAACTGCCAGGCGTGTTCGCCTATGCGCTTTCCCCAGAAGACCTCATTGCGCCCGTTGATGAGGATGATGCCGACGTTCGGGCGATACCCTTCCCGGTCGAGCATGACTGAACCTGCCTGATGAAATTTTTGTGGATTCTTCCACAATTCGTCACCGAATTGAAGCAAAGGTCGCCGCTTCAGCCTATCGGTGCCAAGCGGCTAGAATTGCAGGTTGGCCACTTAACCATTCCCGGGTTCGCGAACTTCATGCACGCCAGCAAATTCTTCATTTCCACACTCAAGGAAGCCCCCTCGGACGCCGAGGTCGTTTCGCACAAGCTTATGACCCGCGCCGGCATGATCCGCAAGCTCGCTGGCGGCATCTACAACTACATGCCGATGGGGCTGCGGGTCATCCGGAAGATCGAAGGCATCATCCGCGACGAAATGAACAAGGCCGGCGCGATCGAGCTGCTGATGCCGCTGATTCAGCCAGCCGAGCTCTGGCAGGAGACCGGGCGCTGGGAGAAGATGGGGCCGGAAATGCTGCGCGTGAAGGACCGGCACGACCGCGACTTCATCATCCAGCCGACTTCGGAAGAAGTGGTGACCGATATCGCGCGGGCCGAAATCCACAGTTGGCGCCAGCTGCCGAAGAATTTCTATCACATCCAGACCAAATTCCGCGATGAGCGCCGGCCGCGCTTCGGCGTGATGCGCGGACGCGAATTCACGATGAAGGATGCTTATTCGTTCGATCGTGACGACGACGCGGCCGGCCGCAGCTACGACATCATGTTCGATGCCTATCTGCGCATCTTCAACCGGCTCGGCTTGCAGTTTCGCGCGGTTGCCGCAGACACCGGCGCCATCGGCGGCTCGCGCAGCCACGAATTCCAGGTGATCGCCGACACCGGCGAAGACCTGATCGCCTGGTGCCCCGATTCCGACTACGCCGCCAACATAGAACTGGCGCATGCCGTGTCGCTGATCCCGCAACGTGGCGTGGCGACGCAGGTGATGGCCGTAACACCGACGCCCGGCACGACGCGGTGCGAGGATGTTTCGGCGTTGCTCGGCATCCCGCTGGCGTCGACCGTCAAGTCCATCGTGCTTGCGGCCGAAAAGGAAGGCAGGACCGAACTGTGGCTGCTCATGTTGCGCGGGGATCACGAACTGAATGAAGTGAAGGCGTCGAAGCTGGCAGGCCTCAAGGACGGATTCCGCTTTGCGTCCGAAGCGGAGATCGTCGAGCACTTCGGCTGCGTACCGGGCTATCTCGGGCCGATCGGCCTGAAGAAGCCGGTGCGCGTCGTGGCCGACCTGACGGTCGCCAACATGAACGACTTCGTCACCGGCGCCAACCAGCCGAACGCCCACCTGACCGGTGTTAACTGGGGCCGCGACCTGCCGGAACCCGAAGCGGTCGCCGACCTGCGCAACGTGGTTGAAGGCGATCCGTCACCGGACGGCAAGGGTGTGCTGGCCATCCAGCGCGGCATCGAGGTCGGCCACGTGTTTTTCCTCGGCACCAAGTACTCGGAAGCGATGAACTGCACCTATCTCGACGAAACCGGCAAGCCACGCACCATGGTGATGGGTTGCTACGGCATCGGCGTGACACGTCTGGTCGGCGCAGCGATCGAACAGAACCACGACGAGCGCGGCATCATCTGGCCGCAGACGATCGCCCCGTTCGAAGTCGTGATCTGCCCGGTCGGCTGGAGCAAGTCCGACGCCGTACGCGGCGCGGCGCAGTCGCTTTATTGCGAACTGGTCGAAAAGGGCTTCGACGTCATCCTCGACGATCGCGACGAGCGCCCGGGCGTGATGTTCGCCGATTGGGAGCTGATAGGCGTGCCGCACCGCATCACGGTCGGCGAGCGCGGCCTGAAAGAGGGGTTGGTCGAGTACCAGCACCGGCGCGAGGGCGTGGTGCTCAAAGTGGCGCCGGACGCCGTGTCCGGACTACTGGGCGCCCCTGCGGGACACTGATGAGACGCGCTCAGCTCGCCTGCTTCGCCCTGCTGCTCGCTTTGCTGACGGGCGGCGCGACCGCGTCTCAGCAGTACGAGCCGCTGGCCGACAGCGTGCGCGCGGCGCTGCACCGGGCAATCAGTGACCGACCGGCACCGGAGTCAGCCGGCGGCGCGTCGGCCGAACGTCAGCTGTGGCTGAACACGATGTCCGAGCGGCTGACCAAGCGCATGCCGGACGAAGCCGGGCGCATGGAATTCCTGAAGGCGGTGCATTACGAGGCAACACGGGCCGGACTCGACCCGCAGCTTGTGCTCGGCTTGATCCAGGTGGAAAGCGGCTTTCGCAAATACGCGGTGTCGAGCGCCGGTGCGCGCGGCTACATGCAGGTCATGCCGTTCTGGGTGAAGCTGATCGGCAACGAGGAAAGCAACCTGTTCCACCTGCGCACCAACCTGCGCTTCGGCTGCACGATCCTGCGCCACTATCTCGACATCGAGAAGGGCAACCTGTTCAGGGCGCTCGGACGCTACAACGGCAGCCTGGGCAAGGCCGAATACCCGAATCTTGTGCGCGGCGCGTGGGAGCGTCACTGGTCCTGGCCCGGCTTGAGTGCCAGCAATCCCTGAACCCGGTCAGCGCAATGGCTCCGAGAGCAATCGCCATTCGGTGACCTGAGCCACCAGTTCGGCCAGCGAATCGACCTTCATCTTGGTCATCACACGCGCGCGGTGCTGCTCCACTGTCTTCGTGCTGATGCCGAGATCGACTGCGATCTCCGCGTTCTGACGCCCATCCATGACGCGTTCGAGCACTTCGCGCTCGCGCGCGGTCAGAGTTCCCAAATGTTGTCCGACCGCATTAAGGCGGCTGCGCCGGCCGCGCTGCGCACTGTGGATGGCGATCGCTTCATTCACCCGTTCGCGCAATTGCACCGGATCGACCGGCTTGAGCAGGAAATCCAGCGCGCCGCCACGCACCGCCTGAACAGCCTGGTGCACCTCGCAGGGGCCCGACACGAACACGATCAGGGCGCGGCTGCCGATGGCGCGCAGACTGGACTGCAACTCGACGCCGGCGATGTCCCGCAAGGTCGCGCTGACCACCAGGCAAGCCGCGCGTGCGATGGCACTGCGGTTCTGCAGCAGCGAACCGGCGCCGGCAAACACCTGCACATCGATCTCCGGTCCTTCAAGCGCTTCCGCCAGCGCGCGGCGGGCGCGCTCGTCGTCATCGACGACACATACCAGCTCGCGAACCACGGCGACCGGCTCCGCGCGCTCAGCGCATGCCCGGGAGCATGCCCTTCATGCTGCGCATCATTTTCTGCATGCCCCCCTTGGAGAACTGCTTCATCATTTTCTGCGTCTGTTCGAACTGGTTCAGCAACCGGTTCACCTCCTGCACCGATGTACCGGAACCCGCTGCGATGCGCCGTTTGCGACTTGCCTTGATCAGTTCGGGCTTGGTACGTTCGGACGGCGTCATGGAATTGATGATGCCTTCGATGCGCCGGATGGCCTTGTCGTCCTGGCCACCCTGCATCTGCTGGGCGGCACTAGCGAATTGCGCCGGCAGCTTGTCCATCAGCGCCGACAGGCCACCCATCTTGCGCATCTGCGCGATCTGCTGCTTGAAGTCATTGAGATCGAAGCCTTTGCCGCTTTTCAGCTTCTGCGCCAGATCGCGCGCCTGATCCTCGTCGACCTGACGGCGCGCGTCTTCGACGAGACCGAGGATGTCACCCATGCCGAGAATGCGGGACGCCATGCGCTGCGGATGAAACTCCTCCAGTCCGGTCAGCTTTTCGCCGACGCCGGCGAACTTCAGCGGCGCACCGGTCACATGGCGCACCGACAGCGCTGCGCCACCGCGCGCATCGCCATCAAGCTTGGTCAGCACGACGCCGGTCAGCGGCAGCGCATCCTTGAACGCCTTGGCGGTATTGACCGCATCCTGACCCAACATGGCGTCGACAACGAACAGCGTTTCGATCGGTTTGATCGCCTCGTGCAGCGCGCGGATCTCATCCATCATCGGCTGGTCGACCGCCAATCGGCCAGCGGTGTCGACCAGTAGCACATCGAAGTAACGGGTTTTCGCGAATTCGACCGCCGCGCGCGCGATGTCAACCGGTTTCTGGTCCGGCGTCGACGGGAAGAACTCTGCGCCGGCCTGGCCGGTCACCGTGCGCAACTGCTCGATGGCGGCCGGGCGATAGACGTCGCACGACACCGTCAGCACCTTCTTCTTCTGCGTCTCCTTCAACCACTTGGCCAGCTTGCCGACTGTCGTCGTCTTGCCGGCGCCCTGAAGGCCGGCCATCAACACGATGGCAGGTGGCTGGGTAGCGAAGTTCAGACCGACCGAGGCGCCGCCCATCAGCGCGGTGAGCTCGTCATGGACGACGCCGATCAGCGCCTGGCCGGGGGTGAGCGATCCGACCACTTCCTGACCGACCGCCTTTTCGCGGATCTTCGCGACGAGGTCTTTCACGACAGGGAGCGCAACGTCGGCTTCAAGCAGGGCCATGCGCACCTCGCGCAGCATGTCTGCAATGTTCTCGTCGGTCAGACGAGCCTGACCGCGCAGCGTCTTGACGACCTTGGCAAGCCGTTGGGTGAGGTTGTCTAGCATGTCGGGGCGGCCTGCGCCTTGGGTTAAACTGGGAGCAATGATTCTAATCGAACTGCTCCCCTCCGCCCTGTACGCCGCACTGGCGCTTTGGCTTGCCCTCCCTGCCATGCTGGCCCGGGTACTGCCGGCACCGGGGAGTAGCACGCGCACCGCGGCGCTGGCCTTCGCGCTTGTGGTGCATGGCATGGTGCTGTCGAACCAACTATTCCCGGACGGCCAGATGCGGTTCGGCGCGGCCGACGCGCTCGCCGTGATGACCTGGCTGGCGCTGGTTTTCTATTGGGTGGAAAGCCTGTCGTCGCGCCTGGATGGCCTGCACACACTGGCGCTGCCGGTCGCTGCGGTGTGCGCCGCGATTCCGGTCATCTGGCCGGACCGTCACGCGATCGGCAATGCCGACAACCTGCTGTTCCGCACCCATTTCGTCATGGCGATGACCGCCTACAGCCTGTTTACGCTGGCAGCCCTGCACGCGATGCTGATGTCGGCGGTCGAGCGCAGCCTGCACAAGGGCCGCCTGACCCGACTGCTCGATAACATGCCGCCGCTCCTGGTGATGGAAGGCCTGCTGTTCAGGCTCATTACCGTGGCCTTCGTATTGCTCAGTGCAACACTGGTCAGCGGCATCGTGTTTTCGGAACAGGTATTCGGCAAGCCGCTGACCTTCAACCACAAGACCTTCTTCGCGATCCTTTCCTGGGTGCTGTTCGGCATCCTGCTGGCCGGGCGGCACTTCCGTGGCTGGCGCGGCCGGCTCGCGCTGCGCTGGACGCTGGGCGGCTTCTTCGTACTGCTGCTCGCCTATATCGGTACGCGCTTCGTGCTCGAGGTCGTGCTCGGCCGTACCTGAGCGATGGATTCGATCCCTCTGTCCAGCCAGTTCGTGGCGCTGGCCGTACTGCTGGTGCTGTCGGGCTTCTTCTCGATGGCCGAGACCGCGATGATGGCGTCCAACCGCTACCGGCTGAAGGCGGCGGCCCAGGGTGGCTCGCGCGGCGCACAACATGCGCTCGACCTTCTGGCACAGACCGACAAGCTGCTCGGCGTCATCCTGCTGTTCAACAACCTGGTCAATGCCGCCGCCGCCACGCTGACCGGAGTGATCGTGATCGGCCTGTTCGGCGAAGGCGAGCTGACGCTCGCGTTCGGCACGTTGCTGATCACCTTCCTCATCCTGGTGTTTTCCGAGATCACGCCCAAGGTGGTCGGCGCGGGCTACGCCAATTCGATCGCCCCGGTGGTCGCGTTCGTGCTCAAGCCGTTGTTGAAGGTGTTCTATCCAGTCATCTGGTCGGTCAATCTGCTCGTTTCGGGCATCCTGCGCATCACCCGCCTGAACCCGGGCGACCAGGAAGAAGGTCACGCGCTGTCGGCGGACGAACTGCGCGCGCTGATGACCGAATCCGGCCACTTCATTCCCGCTGCACACCGGCGCATCCTGATCAACCTGTTCGAGCTGGAAGACGTGACGGTCGAGGACGTGATGACCCCGCGCAACCAGATCGAGGCGATCGACCTCGAACAGCCGCTGCCGGACATCCAGCACCAGATTGCCACCAGCCACCACGGCCGGGTACCGGTCTATGTCGGCGAACTGGACCGGGTGCTCGGAGTGCTGCCGCAGAGGCGGGTGGTCAGCGCACTGTCGGCGGGTGAACTCGACAAGGACGAAATCCGTGCGCTGCTGACCAAGCCCTACTTCGTACCGTCGGCGACGCCGCTATACAGCCAGCTGCAGTTCTTCCAGGAGAACCGGCAGCGCCTGGCGCTGGTGGTAAACGAATATGGCGAGGTCGAAGGACTGGTCACCCTTGAGGACATCATCGAGGAAATTGTGGGCAAGTTCACCACCGGCCAGCCAGGGAGCGCACTCTCGCTGGCCTGGGCGGACGGCAGCGTCATCGTCGATGGCAGCCGCAGCCTGCGCGAACTGAATGGCAAGCTTGGGCTCAACCTCCCGCTTCAGGGGCCGAAAACACTGAATGGGCTGTTGCTCGATCATTTGCAGGACATCCCTGAATCCGGCCTTTCGGTTCGGATCGATAATGTGACGATGGAAATACTGCATACCGAAGACCGAATGGTGCGCAGCGTGCGCCTGTTCAAACCGGTCGACGAATCGAAACGTTGAAACGGCGTTGAAACGCCAGAAACCGTTTACAGATCAAGCCTGAATCGTCATCATCAAAGGCGATTTATCAACTTTCGAAGAACACGTCTCCGACTCCGATCATGGCCGCTACAGCAAAAAGCTCCCTGTCAGGTCTGGCGCGCGCGCTGGCTCAGCACGGCCGCCTGACCGAGACGGAAGCCAGCACGCTGACACGTGAAGGCGACCAGTCGGGGGCCGGTTTCGTCGCCCAGCTCGTGGCGAGCGGCAAGATGTCGGCACGTGATGCGGCCGTGTTTGCATCGGAAACCTTCGGCTATCCGCTGCTGGACCTGACTCAGTACGACCCCGACCAGTTCGCTACCGACGCGATCGACAAGAAGCTGATGCGCACGCATCGCGTGCTGGCGCTCAAGAAGCGCGCCAACCGGCTGGCTGTGGCGATCGCCGACCCCTCCAATCTGCGCGCCATCGATGAAGTCCGCTTCCAGACCGGCCTTGCCGTCGATCCGGTTGTCGTGGAAACGGACAAGCTGTTTGCCCTGGTCGACAAGTTGTCTGAATCGGTCGAAAAGACGCTGGAATCACTCTCTTCGGCCGACTTCGACTTCGAAGGTGAAATGGCGCCGGACGAGGACGCCGCAAGCAATGACACTGGCGCCATCGAAATCGACGACGCGCCGGTGGTGCGTTTCATCCAGAAGATCCTGCTTGACGCGATCAATGAGGGCGCGTCCGACGTCCACTTCGAGCCGTACGAAAAGTACTACCGCATCCGCTACCGCACCGACGGCGTACTGCGCGAAATCACCCAGCCGCCGCTGGTGCTGCGCGAGAAGATCGCGTCACGCATCAAGGTCATTTCCAGGCTCGACATTTCGGAAAAGCGGGTCCCGCAGGACGGACGGATGAAATTTGTGCTGTCCAAGACGCGCGCCATCGACTTCCGGGTCAGCACACTGCCGACGCTGCATGGCGAGAAGATCGTCATGCGGATTCTCGACCCCAGTTCAGCCATGCTGGGCATCGACGCGCTCGGATACGAGCCTCCGCAGCGTGCGGCGCTGATGCATGCGATCGGGCGTCCGTACGGCATGATTCTGGTCACCGGGCCGACCGGTTCGGGCAAGACCGTGTCGCTCTACACCTGCCTGAACATACTGAATCAGGCCGGCGTGAACATTTCGACCGCGGAAGATCCGGCCGAAATCAACCTGCCGGGCGTCAATCAGGTCAATGTGAATGACAAGGCCGGCCTGACTTTCGCTGCGGCGCTCAAATCCTTCCTGCGGCAGGATCCGGACGTGATCATGGTCGGCGAAATCCGCGACCTCGAAACAGCCGAAATTTCGATCAAGGCCGCCCAGACCGGTCACCTCGTGCTGTCGACGCTGCACACGAACGACGCGCCGACCACGCTCGACCGCATGCGCAACATGGGCATTGCAGCATTCAATATTGCATCGAGCGTCATATTGATCACTGCACAGCGCCTCGCACGACGCCTATGCTCCTGCAAGCAACCGATGGACATTCCGGTCGAAGCCCTGCTCGAAGCCGGCTTCACCGAGGAAGAACTCGACGGCAGCTGGCAACCCTACGGCCCGGTTGGCTGCGAGCGCTGCAAGGACAGTGGCTACAAGGGCCGGGTAGGCATCTACCAGGTGATGCCGATCTCGGATGAGATTGCGCATATCATCATGACCAATGGCAACTCGATCGACATTGCGCAGCAGGCCCGGCGTGACGGCGTGAGGGATTTGCGGCAATCGGGTCTGCTGAAGGTCAAGCAGGGTGTGACCTCGCTGGCGGAAGTGCTTGCCTGCACCAATGAATGAACGGTCGCGGCACCTCCGCCGCGCCAGCATGAGCGGACATTCCGCGCTAGGAGCTTGATTTGGCCACCGCAACCCGCCCCGCACGCAAGGACAGCGGTTCCAAGGACCAGGTATTCAACTGGGAAGGCAAGGACAAGAGCGGCAAGCAGGTGCGCGGTGAAATGCGCGCCGGCGGCGAAGCCATGGTCCAGGCCACACTCCGCCGTCAGGGCATTCTGGTCACCAAGGTCAAGAAGCGCAGCTTCGGGCGTGGCGGCAAGGTGACCGAAAAGGACATCACGCTGTTTACGCGCCAACTCGCCACGATGATGAAAGCCGGCGTACCACTGCTGCAGGCCTTCGACATCGTCGGCAAGGGTGCTGCGAATGGCGCCGTGTCGCGCCTGCTGGGCGACATCAAGCTCGAAGTGGAGTCCGGCTCGAGCCTCAACCAGGCCTTCCGCAAATACCCGCAGCACTTCGATCCCTTGTTCTGCAACCTGGTGTCTGCCGGCGAACAGGCCGGTATTCTCGACAGCCTGCTCGACCGGCTGGCGACCTATCGCGAGAAGATCCTGGCCATCAAGGGCAAGATCAAGTCGGCCATGTTCTATCCGGCGTCGGTGCTGGGCATCGCAATCATCATCACCGCAGTGATCATGATTTTCGTCATTCCGGAGTTCAAGAAGGTGTTTTCGAGCTTTGGTGCCGACCTGCCGGCACCAACGCTCGTCGTCATTGCGATTTCGGACGCCTTCGTCGCCTATTCCTGGCTCATTGCGCTCGTCGCCGCCGGCGCTTTCATCAGCTTCGCGTACATGCTCAAGCGATCGCTGCCGCTGCAGATTGCCGTCGACCGGCTGCTGCTCAGGTTGCCGGTGATGGGCGATATCGTGCGCAAGGCCACCATCGCGCGCTGGGCGCGCACGCTGTCGACGATGTTCGCGGCCGGCGTACCGCTGGTCGAAGCGCTCGATTCGGTCGGCGGCGCCGCCGGCAATCACATCTACCGCATGGCAACCAAGCAGATCCAGTCGGAGGTAAGTACCGGCACCAGCCTCACCGTGGCGATGCAGAACACGAATGTGTTCCCGGTGATGGTGGTCCAGATGGCGTCGATCGGCGAGGAATCCGGTCAGCTCGACGCCATGCTGTCCAAGGTGGCCGACTTCTTCGAGCAGGAAGTGGATGACTCGGTGGAGGCGCTGTCCAGCCTGCTGGAGCCGATCATCATGGTGGTACTGGGTACGTTGATCGGCGGCCTGGTGGTGGCCATGTATCTGCCGATCTTCAAGGTCGCGCAGTCGGTCTGAGCGCAGGCAGGTCACATCATGAACTTCGACCTGCTGGCCCAGTCCGGGCCGCTGGCGCTGCTGTGCGGCCTGATCGGTCTGGCCGTCGGCAGCTTCCTCAACGTGGTGATCCATCGCCTGCCGCTGATGATGGAGCGCGAGTGGGCGACCCAGTGTGCGGAACTCGCAGGCCAGACGCCTGCGCCGGCTGATCCACTGACCCTCGCCGTTCCGCGTTCCCGCTGCCCGTCTTGTGGCCACGCCATCACTGCGCTGCAGAACATCCCGCTGCTGTCGTGGGCGATGCTGCGCGGTCGCTGCAGCGCCTGCCGCTCCCCGATCAGCATCCGCTATCCGCTGGTCGAACTGTTGACCGGCCTGCTCAGCGCCGCCTGCGCCCTGAGTTTCGGTCCCACGCTGCTGCTGGCAGGTGCTTTGGTGTTCGTGTGGGCGCTGATCGCCCTGACTTTCATCGATCTCGACACGCAGCTCCTGCCCGACAGCATTACCCTCCCGCTGGTCTGGGCCGGACTGGCGCTAAACCTGGCGGGCGGATTCACCGATCTGCCGTCCGCGGTATCGGGTGCGATCGTCGGCTACCTGGTGCTGTGGTCGGTTTACTGGGCCTTCAAACTGGTTACCGGCAAGGAAGGCATGGGTTACGGCGACTTCAAGCTGCTCGCTGCCATCGGCGCCTTCCTCGGCTGGCAGATGCTGCCGGTGGTCATCCTGCTGTCGTCGCTGGTCGGTGCGAGCGTCGGCATCGCGATGATTGTCTTTCGCTCGCACGGCCGCAACGTGCCCATTCCGTTCGGTCCCTATCTGGCGGCAGCCGGTGTGCTGGCGCTGTTTTTCGGTCCGTCGATCAACCAGACCTACCTCAGTGCCTTCTGACGCGCGCGCCCGGACTTGATTCCGGCGCACCGACCCTCATCTCGACAGGGCCGCATATGGACTGAAATGTGCATGTGCAACAATGCCTTAATCTATACTTCTGCGTTTTCCGGAGCCTGACATGCCGATTTACGGTTACCGCTGCTCGTCCTGCGGTCATGAAAAAGATGTAATGCAGAAAATCAGCGATGCGAAGCTGACGGTCTGCCCGGCCTGCGGCGCATCGACCTTCATCAAACAGCTTTCCGCAGCCGGCTTCCAGCTCAAGGGCAGTGGCTGGTATGCGACCGATTTCAAGGGCGGCGGCGCAAAGCCGGCCAGTCCTGCAGCCGGCGCCGATGTCCCGAAGGAGGCGTCATCCGGATCCTCTGCCGAACCGGCATCGACCGACAGCAGTCCGGCCGCGCCGAAGGCTTGCGGCGGACCTTGCGCCTGCCATTGATGAAACGTTATTTCATCACCGGTCTGCTGATGTGGATTCCACTTGCGATCACCCTCTGGGTGCTCGCGTGGATTCTCGGCACGCTCGATTCAACCATGTTGCTGGTGCCGTACCAGTGGCGGCCGGAGCAGCTTTTCGGGTTCGACATTCCCGGTCTGGGCGTCATCCTGACCGTGCTGATCATCCTGCTCAGTGGCGTTGTCGGTCACAACATCATCGGCCAGCGCCTGCTGCGCTACTGGGAAGGCCTGCTGTCGCGCATTCCGGTGGTCAAGTCGATCTACAACGGCGTGAAGCAGGTGTCGGACACGCTGTTTTCCAGCTCGGGCGAGGCATTCCGCAAGGCGATGCTGATCCAGTACCCGCGCCAGGGCAGCTGGACCATTGCCTTCATGACCGGCCAGCCCGGCGGCGATGTTGCCAATCATCTGACCGACCACATCAGCGTCTATGTGCCGACCACACCCAATCCGACCTCAGGCTTCTTCCTGATGGTGCCGCGCAGCGAGGCGATAGAACTCGACATGACGGTGGACGAAGCGCTGAAATACATCGTTTCGATGGGCGTTGTGCCGCCACCACGCAAACCCAGGGTAAAGAAAGCGGCAGTGCCCGCACTCGACAACTGAAACCGGGGCGCGGCCGCGCCCCTTCTCTCTTCCGGAAACACACCATGCGTACGCAATACTGCGGCCTGCTCGATGCGGGCTATCTTGATCAGACCGTCACACTGTTCGGCTGGGCACACCGCCGGCGTGATCACGGCGGCGTCATCTTCATCGACCTGCGCGACCGCGAAGGTCTGGTGCAGATCGTGTGCGACCCTGATCGCGCGCAAACCTTTGCCGTGGCCGAATCGGTTCGCAACGAGTTCTGTCTGAAGGTGACCGGCCGCGTGCGCCGCCGCCCGGAAGGCACGACCAACGCCAATCTGGTGTCCGGCCAGATCGAAGTGCTGGCGCATGAAGTCGAGGTGCTGAACCCGTCGGTCACGCCGCCCTTCCCGCTCGACGACGAGAATCTGTCGGAAACCGTGCGCCTGACGCACCGCGTGATCGACCTGCGCCGGCCGGCGATGCAGAAGAACATGATGCTGCGCTACAAGACCGCAATGGCTTTCCGCCGCTTCCTCGACGAAAAGGGCTTCATCGACATCGAAACGCCGATGCTCACCAAGAGCACGCCGGAAGGCGCGCGCGACTATCTGGTGCCCAGCCGCGTGCACGATGGTCATTTCTTCGCCCTGCCGCAGTCGCCGCAGTTGTTCAAGCAGCTGCTGATGGTGGCCGGCTACGACCGCTATTATCAACTGACCAAGTGCTTCCGCGACGAAGACCTGCGCGCCGACCGGCAGCCGGAATTCACCCAGGTCGATATCGAAACCAGCTTCCTCGACGAGCACGAAATCACCGCGCTGATGGAGGAGATGATCCGCTACGTGTTCAGGGAGGCGCTCGCGGTCGAGCTGCCGTCGCCGTTCCCGCGCATGACCTACGCCGAAGCGATGGACCGCTTCGGTTCCGACAAGCCGGATCTGCGCGTGACGCTCGAACTGGTCGACGTCGCCGATGCGGTCAAGGATGTCGCCTTCAAGGTGTTTTCCGGCCCGGCCAACGACCCGGCATGTCGCGTCACCGCGCTGCGCGTGCCCGGCGGCGCCTCGCTGTCGCGCGGCGAAATCGACAGCTACACCGAATTCGTCAAGATCTACGGCGCACGCGGTCTGGCCTACATCAAGGTCAACGACGTCACGAAGCTGAACGAGGAAGGCCTGCAGTCGCCCATCGTCAAGAATCTGAGCCCTGAATCTCTGGCCGCCATCATGGCGCGCACCGGTGCGCAGAGCGGCGACGTGATCTTCTTCGGCGCCGACAGGAGCAAGGTGGTGTCGGACGCGCTGGGCGCGCTGCGCCTGAAGATCGGCCACGAGAAGAAGTTCATCACCGGCGAAGCCTGGCGCCCGCTGTGGGTCATCGACTTCCCGATGTTCGAATACGACGAGGACGAAAAGCGCTGGAACGCCTGCCACCACCCCTTCACCAGCCCGAAGGATGAGCACATCGGCCTGTTGAAGACCGATCCGGGCAAGTGTCTGGCCAAGGCCTATGACCTCGCGCTCAATGGCTGGGAAATCGGCGGCGGCTCCGTGCGTATTCATCGCGCAGACGTGCAGGAAACCGTTTTCGAGGCGCTGAACATCGGTCCGGAAGAACAACAGTTGAAATTCGGCTTCCTGCTCGACGCCCTGAAGTACGGCGCGCCGCCGCATGGCGGCCTGGCTTTCGGTCTGGACCGCATCGTCACGATGATGACCGGCGCCGAATCGATCCGCGATGTCATCGCCTTCCCGAAGACCCAGCGCGCGCAGTGCCTGCTGACGCAGGCGCCGAGCCCGGTGGACGAGCGTCAGCTGCGCGACCTGCACATCCGCCTGCGCAACACCGCGAAGGCGGACACTGCGCAGTAAGCCCGCTGATGACTTCGGGACTGTTTCGCCGGACCGGCCGCAGTGCGGTGCTTGCACTGCTCTGGCTGTTGCTCAGCGGCTTTGCGCCGCCCGGCGGTCTGCCCGAGGTCGAGCTCGACCGACTGCCGCCCGAGGCTGCGCGCACGCTGATGCTGATCAAGCAGGGCGGTCCGTTTCCGTACTCGCGTGACGGCGTGGTGTTCCAGAACCGCGAACGGCTGCTGCCGGCGCGCCAGCGCGGCTATTACCGCGAATACACCGTGCGCACGCCCGGTCTGAATCACCGCGGCGCGCGGCGCATCGTCGCCGGCGAGGGCACCGAACGCGATGTGCGCAGCTCGGGCGAGTATTACTACACGGGCGATCACTACCGAAGTTTCCGCCGAATCAAGGAGTAACCATGTCTTCCCTGCCGCCACCGACATCGATGGAGGCCCGATTGCGCGACGCCTCGCGCAGCGGCGTTTTTTTCGCGCAGCCCACCGCGGCTGCCCGCGCAGCGCGCGTGGCCGATCAGGCCGGATTGCTGCTGATCGGTCTCGATCTCAAGGACGCGCGCGACCGCGCTGCGCTGTTCCAGGCCTTCGCCGACACCTTCGGCTTTCCGGCCACCTTCGGCCACAACCTTGACGCGCTCGGCGACTGCCTCGGCGACCTGTCGTGGATACCGGCCGGCGGATATCTGGTGCATCTGAGTGGCTGCGCGAAGCCGGTCGAACATTGCAAGGACGACTTCAATGCCATCGTCGCCGTGCTCGACGAGGCCGCCGCCGAATGGCGCGCGCGCGGCACGCCGTTCTGGGTGCTGATCGACCAGCCGAATACGCTGGCACGCCCCTTCATGGCCAGCGCATGAAGCGACCGCAGTCGGTCCTGGTGCTGATCCACAGTGATTGTGGTGACATCCTGCTGATCGAACGGGCGAAGCACCCGGGTTTCTGGCAGTCGGTCACGGGCAGCGTCGAAGCCGGCGAATCGCTGGCCGAGGCGGCACAGCGTGAAGTGGCCGAAGAAACCGGAATCGTCGCCCCGGCCGAGCACTTCGAGCGCTGGCATCACAGCAGCCGCTTCGAAATCTTCCCGATGTGGCGCCAGCGCTACCCGCCGGGTGTCACGCACAACACCGAACACCTGTTCAGCCTGTGCGTACCGCGCAACACGCCGATCACGCTGGCACCCGACGAGCACCGCGACTGGCGCTGGCTGCCCTGGCGCGAGGCGCTTGACGCAGTGTTTTCATGGACCAATCGCGATGCGATACGGATGTTGACCCAGCGCAAGGCGTTGCTGCGGCAGTCTTGAAATCACTTTTTCCCGACCCTAGTTTGGAAGCACGCGGGCGCTCCCCCGCACCAGACATGAAAGGGAAAGCCATGAATCAAGTTACCCGTTGGGACCCGTTCGAAAACCTGTTCAAGGACTTCCGCGGCCTCGTGCTGCAGCCGGTCGATCTCGCCGGCAATCCGGACGTACCGGCGCTGAAGGTCGACGTGAAGGAAGACAAGGACGCCTACACGGTTCATGCCGATCTGCCCGGCGTGACCAAGGACGATATCCACGTCAGCATCGAAGGGCCGGTGGTGTCGATCAGTGCAGAGAAGAAGCGCACGGTCGAGAACAAGGATGGCGAGCGCGTGCTGCGTTCGGAACGTCACTACGGAAAGGTGTCGCGCAGCTTCCAGCTCGGCCAGGACATCGACGAGGCGAATGCCCAGGCCCGCTTCAGCGACGGCGTACTGGAACTGACCTTGCCGAAAAAGGTGGTGGCTGCATCGCGCAAGCTGACCATCCAGTAGCTCGGACCGGCGTTTGCATCGGAAGCGGACACCCCGGGGTGTCCGCTTTTTGTTTGTGCAGTGCACGGCTAGAATCCGCCACCATCATCTCCAGCTGCCGGACACCCGAAATGCCCCACTCTTCAGACCTCACTTCCGGACTGTCACCCCACGCCAAGGCCGCCGTGCTCTCGGAGGCGCTGCCCTATATCCGGCGCTTCCAGGACCGCACCATCGTCATCAAGTACGGCGGCAACGCGATGACGGACCCTGCGCTGAAGCTGGGTTTCGCGCGCGACGTGACGCTGCTCAAGCTGGTCGGCATGAATCCGGTGGTGGTGCATGGCGGCGGACCCCAGATCGACGACCTGCTGAAGCGGGTCGGCAAGCAGGGCACCTTCGTGCAGGGCATGCGCGTGACCGACGATGAAACGATGGATATCGTCGAAATGGTGCTCGGTGGCCACGTGAACAAGGACATCGTGAACCTGATCAACCAGGCCGGCGGCAAGGCGGTCGGACTGACCGGGCAGGATGCGTCCTTCATCCGCGCCACCAAGCTGATGATGCCGAACAAGGACAAGCCGGACGAAATGCTCGACATCGGACTGGTCGGCGACATCGTGTCGATCGACCCCACCATCATCAATTTCCTCGACAGCGGCGACTTCATCCCGGTGATTGCGCCGATCGGCGTCGGCCCGGACGGCGAAAGCTACAACATCAACGCCGACGTGGTGGCTGGCAAGCTGGCGGAAATCCTGAAGGCGGAAAAACTGGTGCTGCTGACCAATACGCCGGGCGTGCTGGACAAGGAAGGAAATCTGCTGACCGGCATCACGCCGCGCGACGTCGATGCCATGATCGCCGACGGCACGCTGTCCGGCGGCATGCTGCCGAAGATCGGCTCGGCGCTCGATGCGGCGCGCAGCGGCGTCAAGAGCGTGCACATCATCGACGGTCGTGTGCCCAATGCGCTGTTGCTCGAAGTGCTGACCAATGACGGCGTCGGCACGCTGATCAAGAGCAAGTGAGTCGGCAGGCGCAGCGGCGTCCGGTCTGGATCTTCGATCTGGACAACACACTGCACGACGCCAATCCGCACATCTTTCCGCACCTGAACCGGGCGATGACCGCCTGGCTGATGACGGAACTGGGACTCGAACACGGCGAAGCCGATCGCCTGCGCACGCACTACTGGCATCGCTACGGCGCCACGCTGCTCGGCCTGATGCGCCACCATGGCACGCGGCCATCGCATTTCCTGCGCGGGACGCACGACGTCGAGGCGCTGCGTCCGGGTATCGTGTTCGACCGCGCGCTGCGCCACATGCTGACCCGCCTGCCGGGCCGCAGGATCGTGTTCACGAACGGTCCGGCGCACTACGCCGAAGCGGTGCTGGCGGTGATGGGCATGCGCCACCTGTTCGACGCGGTGCATGCCATCGAACATTCGCGCTACGTGCCGAAGCCGCGGCTCGCCGGCTTCCTGCATCTGTTGCGCGACCAGCACGTGGTGCCCGCTGACTGCATCATGGTGGAAGACACCGCTGCCAATCTGCGCACCGCGAAACAGCTCGGCATGCGCACCGTGTGGATCAGCCGCAGCGCGGGCCACCACAACTACGTCGACCTGCGGCTGACCTCGGTGCTGAAGCTGCCGCAGGCCATGCGACTGCTCAGCGTCAGGCGTCCCTGAGCCAGCGCGCGGCGTCCAGTGCGTAATAGGTCAGGATGCCGTCGGCGCCGGCGCGCTTGAATGCGAGCAGCGCTTCCATCGCAGTAGCGCGCTCGTCCAGCCAGCCGTTGGCGACCGCGGCCTTCAGCATCGCGTACTCGCCACTGACCTGGTAGGCATAGGTCGGCACACCCAGCTCCGACTTCACCCGGCGCACGATGTCCAGATACGGCATGCCGGGCTTCACCATGACCATGTCCGCACCTTCGGCGATGTCGAGCGACACTTCGCGGATCGCCTCGTCGCTGTTCGCCGGGTCCATCTGGTACGTGTATTTGTTGCCCTTGCCGAGATTGCCGGCCGAACCGACCGCGTCGCGGAACGGGCCGTAGAAGGCCGAGGCGTACTTGGCCGAGTAGGCGAGGATGCGCGTGTGGATCAAGCGGTGCGCGTCGAGTTCGAAGCGGATGCGGCCGATGCGCCCGTCCATCATGTCCGATGGCGCGACGACGTCGGCACCGGCACGCGCATGGCACAGCGCCTGTTTGGCCAGCGCCTCCAGCGTTTCGTCGTTCATCACATAGCCGGTCGCGTCGATCAGGCCGTCCTGACCGTGGCTGGTGTAGGGATCGAGCGCAACATCGGTGATCACGCCGAGTTCTGGGAAGCGCGCCTTCAGCGCCTGTACCGTGCGCGGCACCAGCCCGTCCGGATTCCACGCTTCGGCCGCATCGTCGGTCTTCAGCGGGGCGTCGATCACCGGAAACAGCGCCAGCGCGGGTACGCCGAGCGAAACCGCCTGCTCGGCCACCCCCATCAGCACATCGACGCTGACCCGGCTCACGCCGGGCATCGATGCCACGGCTTCGCAGCGAGTCGGGCCGTCGAGCACGAATACCGGATAGATCAGATCGTTGGCGGTGAGTGTGTGCTCGCGCATGAGCCGGCGCGAGAAATCATCGCGGCGCATGCGGCGCAGGCGGGTGGACGGGAAATGGCTGGCGGGAGGAAAGGACATCGCGTTGGCCCGGTTCGCAAAGGCGCGATGATAGTACGAGCGCAGCAGGCTCCGCGTGCCGGCGCACGCCGCCGCGCGCTGCGGCAACGCAACAATCCCGGAACTCGCGCCGACGCGCCCCGGTCAGAGCATGCGACGGTGCAAGCCGTCACCCGCTTCACCTCCCTGAGCGGGTGCTTCTTCAAGAGGCGTTTCGAGCCCACGGCTTCCATCCCCTTTGGCCGTGGGCTTTTTTCTTTCCGGCCCCGGCGTTCTGTGCGCCGTGGGCCCTTTCGCTGCAACAGATGTCAGACCGGTGTCGACGATGCCTGGTCAGGCAGATGCGCGGCCAGCCATGGCGAAACGGCCGCCTCGGCTTCCTCGACACCGGTCTTCTTCAGGCTGGAAAACAGTTGTACGCTGACCTGCTCCCCCATGCCGGACAGCTGTCTGCGCACGTCGGCCAGCGTCGCCGCCTGAGCGCTGCGGGTCAGCTTGTCGGCCTTGGTCAGCAGAACATGCATCGGCTTGCCGCTCACCGAGAACCATTCGATCATGTTCCAGTCCAGAGGCGTGAGCGGGTGACGCGCATCCATGATGAGCACGAGGCCGGCGAGGCTTTCGCGTTCCTTCAGGTAGCGCTCGATCAGTCCTGCCCAAGCCTTGCGGACTTCGATCGGCACCTGAGCATAGCCGTAGCCGGGCAGGTCGACCAGAAAGCCGCCGCGCACCAGCGTGAAGTAGTTGATCAGCTGGGTACGCCCGGGCGTCTTGCTGACGAAAGCCAGACGCGTGTGGCCGACCAGAGTATTGATGGCACTCGATTTACCCGCATTGGAACGGCCGGCAAACGCGATTTCCGGGCCGGCAGGCGCAGGCAGGCCTGATGGCTTGGCGACGGACAGATGAAATGCAGCACCGCGGAACAGAGAGGACAAATCGATTACGCGCCACGCGCGCCCAGGAAAACACGGTAAAATGAGGAGTTTACCGTATCACCCTATTCAACCGGCCACAGATCCATCCGGCACCGACCCGGCCATCGACCGGGCCAACGACCGGATTCATCGTTCAAGGATAGTCATGCGTATGCTCAAGTCTTTCGGTTTTGCCCTGTCTCTGACCCTGGTCTCCGCCAGCGCGCTGGCGTCTGACGAAAAAACCGCCCCGAAAGCGGACATCGCGGCCGGCAAGACCATCGCGACGCAAGTGTGCGCGGCCTGTCACGGCGCCGACGGCAACAGCGTCATCGCGGTCAATCCCAAGCTGGCCGGCCAGCATCCCGAATACCTGTACAAGCAATTGATGAATTTCCGCAGCAAGGACGGTCAGCCGCCCGAGCGCGCCAACGCCATCATGGGCGCACTGGCCTCCGGCCTGTCGGAAGCCGATATGCGCAACGTGTCCGCCTACTATGCGAGCCAGACCCAGACGCCGGAAAAGGCCAAGGGCAACCGCGAAAGCATCGAACTCGGCCAGCGCCTGTGGCGTGGCGGCGACCTCGAAAAGGGTCTGCCCGCCTGTGCCGGCTGTCACGGCCCGGCTGGTGCCGGCATGCCTGCACAGTACCCGCGCATTGCCGGCCAGCACGCCGATTACACTGAAACGCAGTTGAAGTACTTCCGTGTCGCTGAACGCGCGAATGATCCTGCCAAGATGATGCGCATGATTGCCATCAAGATGACCGACGCCGAAATCAAGGCGGTTTCCGACTATGCGGCAGGTCTGCGCTGAGCGGTCAGGCTGTCGATTTCGCCTTCGGAAAAGCCCGCCGCCAGGCGGGCTTTTGCGTTGACCGGCGGCTGCAGCCGCGGTGCATCGAAGGCATTGAACAGTGTGAGGAAGGTGGCCTCGGGCGCCAGTCCGCGTTGTGCGCACACATGACGGAACCAGCGGTCACCGATTGCGACATGCGTGATTTCGTCATTCAGGATGAGGTCGAGGATGGCCAGCGCCGGCGCATCGCCGATGTTGCGCAGCTTGTCCATGATGGGCGGCGTGGCGTCCAGCCCGCGCGCTTCGAGCACGCGCGGCACCAGCGCCATGCGGGCCAGCACGTCATCGGCGGTACGCCGCGCCATGTCCCACAGGCCGGCGTGCGCCGGAAAGTCACCATAGTCGAAGCCCAGCGTCTGCAGGTGGGTCCGTAGCAGACCGAAGTGGTGCGCTTCGTCAGCCGCCACGCGCAGCCAGTCGGCCAGGTAGGCCTCCGGCAGGTCACGGAAGCGCCAGGCCGCGTCGAGTGCAAGATTGATGGCGGTGAATTCGATGTGACAGATCGCATGGATCATCGCCGCGTGACCTTCGCGCGTGCCCACACGGCGCGAACGCAGCGCAGAGGGCGCGACCAGTTCGGGTCGCGCCGGCCGGCCGGGTTCGTCGATGGCATGCGGCAGCGATGCCGCGCGATCGAACACCACACCCGCCTGCCAGTCTGACCACAGCGAGGCCACCGCAGCGCACTTGGCCTGCGGCGCCTCGCACATCAGCAGGTTGAGCAGTTCGGGAAAAATCTTTCGGTTCATCTGCAGTCATACAGGTAAGGTCGCGCCGATGCGGCCGGTCAGCACTGGGGTCTGTTGACGTTCGATCGCAGGCCGCACGCGATTCAATGCCGATACCCCCCAGTCCGGACACCCTGCAGCGTACAACGAGGAGCTTCACCATGCTGATCAAACGCCCGGCCGACATCGTGCCTTCCGACATCACGCCGCGCGCGCTGTTCGATACCCGCCGCGACTTCATCCGCGCAGCCGGACTGGGTGCCGGTGCGGCGCTGCTCGGCGGCCTGCCGAGGATCGCCGACGCGCAGGGCAAGCGCGGCGAAAAGCTCGGGCCACTGGCGAGAAGCCCCTTCTCGACCGACGAAAAGCCGAACGACTATGAGGACATCACCAGCTACTGCAATTTCTATGAATTCGGCACCGACAAGGGCGATCCGTCGAAGAATGCCCACCGCATGTCCACCCGGCCGTGGACTGTGAGCATCGAGGGCCTGGTGCAGAAGCCCAGGACGCTGGGCATCGAGGAGGTGCTGAAGCTGGCGCCGCTGGAGGAACGCATCTACCGGCTGCGCTGCGTCGAAGCATGGTCGATGGTCGTGCCCTGGGTCGGCATTCCGCTGTCAGTGCTGCTCAGGCAGGTCGAGCCGCTGGGCAGCGCGAAGTACGTCGAATTCACCACGCTGGCCGATCCGAAGACCATGCCCGGCGTGCGCAGCGCGGTGCTCGAGTGGCCGTACGTCGAAGGCCTGCGGCTCGATGAAGCCATGCATACTCTCACCCTCATCGCCGTGGGCCTGTACGGCGAAGTGCTGCCGAACCAGAACGGCGCACCGATGCGACTGGTGGTGCCCTGGAAGTACGGTTTCAAGAGCGCGAAGTCGATCGTGAAGATCCGCTTCACCGACAAGGAGCCGCTGAGCGCCTGGTCGCGCGCCGCCGGTCGCGAGTACGGCTTCTATTCGAATGTGAATCCGGACGTCGACCACCCGCGCTGGAGCCAGGGACGCGAGCGGCGCATCGGCGAGTTCTCGAAGCGCAAGACGCTGATGTTCAATGGATACGGCGATCAGGTTGCGTCGCTCTACACGGGCATGGACCTGAGGAAGTACTACTGAGGTGCAGGCACGTGCATCGACCGTACCGCCCCCGGGCCGCAATGCGCGCGCCCGGACGCCGGGGCCCGTCACGTTCAGATGGCTGTGGCGCCTCGTTTGGGTCGCCTGCCTGATGCCGCTCCTGTGGCTGGCATTCGGCGCCGGCACGGACCGGCTGGGCGCCAATCCGATCGAATACATCACGCGCGCCACCGGTGACTGGACGCTGCGCCTGCTGCTGGTAACGCTGGCCGTGACGCCGCTGCGCCAGATCACCGGCTGGCACTGGCTGGTACGCCTGCGCCGCATGCTCGGGCTGTACGCGTTCTTCTACGCCAGCCTGCACCTGCTCACCTATCTGTGGCTGGACCAGTTCTTCGACTTCGAAGGCATCGTGAAGGACATCATCAAACGGCCCTTCATCACGATCGGGTTCGGTGCGTTCCTGCTGCTGCTGCCGCTCGCCGTGACCTCAACCAACGGCATGGTGCGCCGGCTCGGCGGCCGCGCCTGGCAGCGGCTGCACAAACTCGTGTACGTCGTCGGCGTCCTCGGGGTGGCGCACTACTGGTGGCTGGTGAAAAAGGACCTGACCGAACCCATCCTTTATGCCTGCATCCTCGCCACGCTGTTCGGCGTGCGCCTGTGGCACGCCCGCCGCCTGCGCGCGCACTTGGCGGCGCAGACGACGTGAGGACGTCGCTCAGCGACGCGCGCGACGGGCCGCGCCCGCCACACCGATCAGACCCGCAAGCATCAGCGCCCAGCTTTCCGGTTCCGGCACCGCGGTGATGCTCACGTTGTCGATCGCCAGTGCGGTCGTGACGCCGTAGTCGCCCACATCAACGACTCCGAACGCCAACTGCACCGCACCGCCGCGCGTGAATACATACTCGAAGCTGCGGATTCCGGTGTCGGCCAGAAAATCGAGGATCGGCGCCGACGTGGCATCGGCGACCGAGGCGATGCGCGTGATGTCGCCGTCGACCGACAGGAAAGCAAAGTCCGGCCGCGCTTCGGCGCCAACTTCGTTGGTCGCCAGTAGCCAGTCGAAGCGCAGGATGTCGCCGACATTCACGTTCACGCTGCGCCAGATGGCCGAACCTTCGTAGGTGAAGTCGTCGCCGCGGTCGAAGGCGCCGGGCTCGGCACCGATCGCCATCTCAAGCGCGAGACCGGTTTCGACCGCGGCCACACCGCTCAGATTGAACGAGCCGGCCGGCAGCGGGAAGTCATCCTCGAACGTCAGCGATGCCGTCGTCAGGGCGATGTAGGTGTCGCCCGAGTTGTCCTGCGCGGACACGTCGCCCGCGGTCTGCCAGTTGGCGGCGTAGCCGCTGTTGAAGTCTTCGCTGAAACGCACGTCGGCGTGCGCAGCGGTGGCGAACAGCGAGGCAATGAGCGCTGCGGCGGCTAGGGGTCTGGTGATCATGGTCATGGCTCCGGAAAGTCGGTGTTCAGTAGAGGAAGGTTGCGCTGCCCAGTTGGGCCGGCAGCACATTGCGCAGGGTCACCAGCGGACGCGCGGCGCCGCGACCGGCAGACCCGTCGGCGTCGAACAGCACCATCGTGTTCGGTCCGGTCTGGCGGACGCTGATGTGGCCGCTGAGCAGCGGGTCGCTGCCGGTCGTGACGCCGGCCAGCAGTTGTCGCACATCGAGCCGATCCTGCTGCGGGTCGAAGTCGGTGATGGTGTCGAGCGCATCGCGCACGCTTCGATAGACGAAGGTATCCGCGCCGTTGCCGCCGGTCAGCAGGTCCGCGCCTTCGCCGCCGGTGATGACGTCATCGCCCGGGGAACCGGTCAGCGTGTCGCGACCGGCGCCGCCGTTGATCGTGCGCAGCAGGTTCAGCCCGATGAGGACCGGGTCGTGGTCGGACGAGCGGAAAGCGGTCGGCGCGTACAGGTCCTGCGGCTTGAACTCGGTGTTGTAGTCGATCACGAAGGGCTCATCGGTATTGATGTGCCACTGCGTGATGCCGCTCACCTTGCCGGCCAGCGCAGCGCTGGCCAGCGCATGGTCGAGCGCACCGCTTTCGCCATCGAAGGTGTAGGTGTAGTTGAGATCGATGCCTGCAGCCAGATCGCTCAGCCCGCCTGAGGTCAATGCGAGGATGGGCGCTTCCTTCGCATAGGCGTTCAGGTCGCCGATGACCAGCACGTCGGCCGCACCACCCTGGCCGGGCAGTTGCTGAATGAAGGTCTGCAGCGCCGCCGCCTGCTGCACGCGCAGCGGATTCCAGCAGCCCTGACCGTCGCCCTGATCGGCCTCGACACCGGCGGCATCGCCGCAGGACTTCGACTTGAAGTGATTCACGATGACCGTGAAGCGCTCGCCATTGGCGGCGGCGAAGGTCTGCGCCAGCGGCGGGCGGTTATGGACCGTCGCCGTGTCGCTGATCGCACTGCCGACCGGCGTGACCTTCGCCGGCTTGTAGATCATGGCCTGGCGGATGGCGTCGGTGCCCGTGCCGCCGACCGGCAGGCCGACGGCAGCATAGACCGCGCCGCCGGAGGACGCATTGAGCGCGGCCACCAGATTGTTCACCGCGCCCTGGCCGTTATTCTCGATCTCGATCAGGCCGACCACGTCGGCATCCATCGCCAGCAGTGCGGCGACGATCTTGTCGCGCTGACGGCTGAATTCCAGCGCGCTGTCGGCGCCGCGGCAGTCGCTGCGCGTGCCGGTCGGGAAGCACGATGCACCCGCCTGGTCTATCGTGCTGAAGTAGTTCAGCACATTGAAGCTGGCCACCCGCACATTGCCGCCGACCGCGGTCGGCGTGGCGGTGCGCGGATTGTCGCGGGTGAATTCCGGTGTCACCACAGGATGCAGCTTGTAGTCGCGTGGCCCGGTGCTCGACGCGGTGATCAGGCCATGGTCGATCACGCCGGTGAGACCGTTCACCGTGTCGCCGGCACGCAGCGTGTTGTCGGCGCCGATGAACGGAATCGGGTTCGGGTTCTGGGCGCTCGAGCCATCGTCAAGGACAATGCGGCGACGGGCGTTCTCGTCGCGCAGCGCAAGTGCTTCGGCGCTGCCCGCCGGGTGACGGTTGGTCGGGATTTCCATGCGTCCTTCGGCCGACAGCGTCACCTGTCCGTAGCGACCCTGGAAGTAGTTCTGCGACACGGTGAGCGGCGAGGTGATGCGAACCAGCATGCCTTCGTAGCGCTCCAGTTCGCCCTCGAACGCTTCCGGCAGCACGATGTCGGTCGGCGTGATCGTCACGCCGCTGCCCAGCACCTGCACCGCGCTCGGCGACACCAGTTCGGTCACGGTATTGAATTCGGTGACGCTGGCCGTCAGGCGGATCCGCTGGCCGACGACGGCCGTGTTGCCCGGGGCGAACACGAAAATGCCATCAGAAGTGCTCGCGTCGCCGTCGCCTGCATCATCCTGCAGGTAGTAGCCCGACAAACCGGGGAACACGGCACTGACGACGCCCTCGGTGGTGACGACCTGACCGTTCAGCGGACTGGCTTCACCGCTGCCCTGGATAGCCGGGATCGGCACGATGGCCGCTGGCGCAGCGACCGTGATATCGACACTGCACGTTCCTTCCTGTGCCTCGTTGTTCGTGAAGCGCAGACCGATGCTGTACTGACCGGTCGCTGTACCTGCCGCGACGCTGACCTGCGCCGACGCGCTACCACCGTCGGTCGTCGCCGGTGCGAAGCCGTCGACCGTCACACCAACCGGCGGGGTGCCGGTCAGCGAGAATGCCTCGACCACGCTGTCGGCGTCGCTGGCCGCCACCGTCACGCTGCCTGCTTCGCCGGCCTGCAGCACAAGCGCCGGGCAGGTGGTCACGATGGGTTGATTCACCGCACCGCTGCCGCCGCCCTGTACCGATATGTTGTCGATGCCGACCCACTCGTCGTTGCCCGGCGCATTGGTCGTGATCACCCGCAGCTGCAGCAGCGGCTGGTTGTCGGCGTCGGCCGGCAGCGTCACCTGCACCGGCATTACCTTGCCGGCCAGCGACGGGCCTTCGGTCGCGTCAGCGACATAGGCTTCCGGCACATTGATGAAGTTGCCGCTGGCGCCCACGCGGTACTGCAGCGCCACCTGCTGCTGCGCGTTGTCGGCCGAGCCGTCGAGATCGCGCAGATCGTAGCGCACGACGATGCCGCTGTGGCCGGTGGTGTTCAGCGACAGCAGGATGAACGGCGCGTCGGCGGTACCCGAGCCGGTCAGTGCGACGACCGGATCGGTAAGGTGGAATTCGGTGACACCACCGGTACTGAAGGTATTTGGATTGGTCTGATTGGCGTTCACGTCGACCGGCGATGCAATGCCATCCGCTGTGATCGTCTGCGGATCGACGCCGGTCGCGCTCACCAGGGCGTCGCCGCGATAACCGGTGATGCCGGGCACACCACTCCAGTCATCATTTGCCGTGATCAGGCCGATGTTTGCCCAGTCCTGCGCAAACGGCAGGGCTTGCGGCGTGTTGTCGGCGTGCGCCGCCGAGACGANCATTTGCCGTGATCAGGCCGATGTTTGCCCAGTCCTGCGCAAACGGCAGGGCTTGCGGCGTGTTGTCGGCGTGCGCCGCCGAGACGAACAGACTGGCGATGGCCAGCGTCAGGGCGAGTCGGGGCGAAACGTAGCGGTCGAATGATGACATTGGGGTTTCCGGAAAGACAGGAGGGTAATCGAAGTGGCCCGCCGGCGATACCGGACGGGCCACGAAGCGACGCGCGGCCGCAGGAGAATCAGACAGCGACGACGTTGCGGCGGCGGGCGAACACCCCGAGCAGGCCCAGACCGGCCAGCAGCATGGCCCAGGTATCGGCTTCCGGCACCGGCGAGATTGCCAGGTCGACCAGGCGACCTGCAGGGTCGAGCGGGTCGGCGACGCCGTAGCGGTTGGCGCTGATGACACCGCCCAGACCGCCTTCCGAGGTCGCGTCGGTGATGTATTCCTGCAGCGCCTGCTGGTAGGTGATCGAGCTGACGGCATTCTCGAATTCGATGCCGGCGGCCACGAACGGGTAGCCGTCACCACCATTGGCGGTGAAATCGATCGTGGTCAGCGAGAAGCTGCGCGCGCCATCCACCACCTCACCGTCCTGTACCAGAACGGTCCCGTCGTCGAGCACGATGCTGACGATGCGGTCGCCCGAGGCACGCGTCGTGTCATACACGACCCGCATGCCGGACACCTGGGCGAAGCGGCCGTCGGCGTTGCCGCTGGCTGATGCATTGGCGACCGAATGTTCCATGATGGTCTTCAGCTGTTCAGCATTCACGCTCGGCGCAACATCGACCAGATTGGTGAAGGGCAGCACGTTGAAGGTGTCGCCCACGCTGACATTGCCGGCATTGATCGAGGTGCGGATGCCGCCGCCGTTCTGGATCGCGATGTCGGTACCGCCAGCGTGACGCACGGCGTCGGCGACCAGATTGCCCAGATTGGTTTCCGCATTTCGCACACCCGCCTGGAAGCTGCCGGGTGTTCCGGCGCCGCCGCGGTTGCCGTTCAGGAAGACGTCCGACTGACCGATCACGGTCGCATTCAGCACGTCGATGTATCCCTTGACCGGATCAACCACCGCGGTCTTCAGGAAGCTGTCGCCCAGGACTGCGTCGGCGTCGGCCAGTGCGCCCGAAACGCGGTACAGATTGGCCCCGTTGATCGCAGTCACGACACCGGTCGTGTCGTCCAGCGTCAGGTTCAGCTCTCCGACGTAACGGTTGCCGAAGTTCGAGGTCACCATGGCCACCCCTTTGCCGTCGGCATCCGTGACGGTCTGCGGCAGGCCGGTGATGGCGCGTACGTCATTCGGAATGAGTGCGTCGTCGGCGTCCGCCATCAGTTCGTGGCCACCGCCCGACAGCACGACGTCGACACCGCGCAGTCCGGGGATCAGAACGTCGCGCTCGTTGGCGGCGTTCTGCAGGTGGCTGATCACGATGACGCTGCCGGCACCCTGGGCGCGAGCGGCGTCGATCTGCTGCTGCACGAAGGGCACCAGCGCCTGCAGGTTCTGCGACTCGGTATTGCCGGCGCTCCAGCCGGCCGTCAGGTTCACCGCGCCGGGCGAACTGATGCTCGACAGCAGCGGCGTGGTGACACCGACCACCGCCACCTTGTTGCCGCCATTCGTGCTCAGCAATGTGTACGGCGCGACCGTGCCGGTCGCCGCCAGCGACGCGAACGCGGGTGTGGCGCTGAAGTTGAGGTTGGACGACAGATACGTCGTGCCTGAAACCTCGGCGAAGCGCGCTGCAACGTCCGGGCCAAGGTCGAATTCATGATTGCCGAACACGGCGGCATCGAAACCGATGTGACGCATCGCGATGGCATCGTAGAAATCCTGTCCGCCGTCGATGTAGGCCGAGCCCAGATTGACGAAGCTGGCGTTCAGGCGCGGCCCGGGCAGGAAGGCATCACCGGCATTGAGCTTGAACACCGTGTTGCCGGCCAGTTCGGCGGCCGACTCGGCAGCGAACATGACGCTGGCGAGTCGATCGACGCCGCCGTAGAACGACACGCCCTGCGAGGCGTTGTCACGCAGGTTGCCCTGAGCCGACAGCAACCAGGACTCCTGGTCACCGACATGCAGCAGCGTGAGACCTTCGGCCAGCGCCGGACCGGCGAACAGCGAGGAAATAAGGATGGCAAGCGTGTGCCTGCGCACGACGAGGGTGGCTTTCATGGGACATCTCCGGAACCGTTTTCGGACGTCAGGCGCGCAGCGGCGCCCGACGGTGTGACCGGAAGGTTAGGGCGCGAAGATGACCGGACTGTGGCCGCGAATACCTTGCCCCATGATCTGATCGGACTATGCGGCGCCGGCCGGGCGACGCAGCGCCGACAGTGCCCACAGCAGGCAACCGAAGCCCAGCGTGCCGCAGGCGAAGGTCCATGCCACAGGGGAAGAGATGCCCCCGCTCAGGTCCAGCACACCGCCGAACAACAGGGGCGCGACGAAGCCGGCGCCGAAGCCGCCGAGCGAATACAGCGCCATCGCGGCACCCTGCTGTGCCGCGGGCGCGGCATGCACCAGACCGGCGGTCAGCGAAGCCGAATCCGCCATCACGGCCGTGTTGTACAGCGCCAGCACGCACAGCATGAGCCACCAGGGCAACGCCGCCGACGCGCCGGCCAGCCAGCACAGCAGACCCGAGGCGATCATCATGGCGACGATCCAGCGCCGTCGCCCGACACGGCTGGCCATTTCGTTGCCGAGAATGCTGGCCGGCAGTCCGAGCATATTGATCAGCGCCGCGGCTTCGGTCGGCGACAGCGCGGCCTGCGCCGACGACAGTCCGTAGGCGAAGGCGATGAAAGCCACCATCCACGACCGAAGGCCGAACAGCTCCCAGCAATGCACCGCGTAGCCGGTCACCAGCTGGCGCACCCGCGGGTGCGCCAGCACCGGTCCGAAACGCGGCAGCCAGTGCGCGTCGGCAGCACCGGGCGGTGCATGCGGCGCGGTGCCCGCAAACACGATGACGGCCGCCAGGAGTGGGCCGACCGCCATCAGCGCGATCGCGATCCGCCAGTCCATCAGGTTGCCGAGGGCGCCGGCCAGCAGCAGGGACAGGCTGGTACCGATGCCGAAGCTCGCGGTGTAGAACGCGATCGGTCGATTGCTTCGGGCCGTCGACACGCGATCGGTCAGCACGCGCAGGCCGGGCATGTAGCAGCCGGCAAGTCCGGCGCCGCACAGCGCCTGAAAGAAGGCGCCGGTCCACACGCCCCGGGCGAAGAGCGCGAAGCCCAGCGTCCCGCCTGCCATCAGCACGCAGGACGCCACATAAACGAAGCGCGCATCGATGCGGTCGGTGACGCCGGACAGAAAGGGCACGGCCACCATGTAGCCGAAGAAGAAAGCGCCACCGATCAGACCGGCTTCGGAACCGCTGAGCTGCCACTTCCCGGCCAGCAGCGGCAGGAAGGACGGATAGGCGGCGAATCCCGTCATGCCCAGCGCCTCAGCGGCGCACATCAGCAGCGTGAGCCGGGCCGGCGGCGACATGGTCAGTCGCCGTCCGTCGATTTCAGCAGAGCGGATTTGAGCCGGGCACGGCTGGCCTTCTTGTCCTGCCGGGCGTGCTCGCCGCCCTTCTTCATCAGCGCCGCCGTGGCCAGGGGGTTGCGCGGCTTCAGGCTGCGTCCCTTGGCGCTGACCCGCACGGCGTCCTTGCGCTTCATCGCCGGCGGCCGCGTTCGAACTGGATGATGGCGCGGCCGTCTTCGGTCTGGCGCGGCTCGCCGCGCCAGGCGTGGCCGTAGATGATTTCCATCGTCGCCGGCAGGCGGCCGTCCTCGCGCAGTCGCAGCAGCGCATCATCGAGCCGCGCGCGGGCACGCGGCGTCAGCAGGCCGCGCGGCCGTGCGGCCAGTGCGCAGTGACCACCGGTATCGGCAAGATCTCGGTACAGCGCGGCTGGCGTGTCGAAGGTCAACGTGATGTGTTCCATGTCCATCACCGGCTCGGCGAAGCCCGCCTCGACCAGCATGTCGCCGACATCGTGCATGTCGATGAAGCGATGCGCACGCAACGGCAACCCGGCTTCGGCCAGCGCGCCACGCAATTCGCGCAGCGTGTCCGGGCCGAGCATCGAGAACATGAACAGTCCGCCGACGCGCACGCAACGCTGCACTTCGCGCAGTGTCGCCGGCAGGTCCGCCTGCCAGTGCAGCGCCATGTTCGACCACACCATGTCGATGCTGCGCGGCGCAATGGGCAGTCGCGCGATATCGGCACGCACCAGCGCGGTCTGGCGGCCGCCCAGCACACCGGGCAGCCAGCGCCGCCAGCGCGGCGTGCGGGCCGCTGCCTGCGCGAGCATGGCGGCCGACCGGTCGAGGCCGATCATCTGCATGTCGGGGTAGCGGGCGCGCAGCGGCTGCAGATCGGCGCCGCTGCCGCAACCCAGATCGAGCAGGCGTGCCGGCTTCAGCATGACCATGTCAAGCCGCTCGGCCATCCGCCGCGCCACTTCGCGATGCAGTACCGCTGCGTCGTCGAAACGCGCCGCAACACGCTCGAAGCCGCGCGCGACCGCGCGCGCGTCGAGTGCGAGATCGGGCGGAACCGCAGCAGCGATGGCCGGACGCTCCGCGCTCAGACCGACCGGATGCCCAGCCGCTCCAGCAACCGGCGATCGTTGTCGGCCTGCGGATTGCCGGTGGTCAGCAACTTGTCGCCGTAGAAGATGGAATTGGCACCGGCAAGAAAGCACAATGCCTGCATCTGGTCGTTCATCGCCTCGCGCCCGGCCGACAGCCGGACGTGACTGTTCGGCATCGTGATGCGGGCGCAGGCGATGGTGCGCACGAATTCGAACGGATCGAGATCCGGCGTATCGGCCAGCGGCGTACCTTCGACCTTGACCAGATTGTTGATCGGTACCGATTCCGGCGGCGTGTCCATGCTGGCCAGCGTGGCAATCAGGCCGGCGCGGCCGCGACGCGACTCGCCCATGCCGACGATGCCGCCACAGCACACGTTCATGCCGGCTTCGCGCACCGCTTCCAGCGTATCGAAGCGGTCTTCCTGCGTGCGTGTGCCGATGACGTCGCCGTAGAACTCCGGGGCGGTATCGATGTTGTGGTTGTAGTAATCCAGCCCCGCCTTCTTCAGCGTTTCGGCCTGACCTTCGCGCAGCATGCCCAGCGTGGCGCAGGTTTCCAGACCCAGGCCCTTCACCGCCGAAATCATTTCGGCAACTGCTTCGACGTCGCGATCCTTCGGGCCGCGCCAGGCGGCGCCCATGCAGAAGCGCGTCGCACCCGCATCGCGCGCGGCGCGGGCAGCGGCCAGCACGTCTTCAACCGGCAGCAGGTCCTGGCTGGTGACGCCGGTGTCGTGGCGCACCGACTGCGGGCAATAGCCGCAGTCTTCCGGGCAGCCGCCGGTCTTGATCGACAGCAGGGTGGATCTCTGTATGGCATTGGGATCAAAATGCTCGCGGTGAACCTGCTGCGCTCGGAACATCAGATCTGAAAACGGCAGCGCGAACAGTGCTTCGACCTGTTCGGTGGTCCAGCGCTGGGGCACTTGCGAGCGGGAGGACGGCGGAAGATGGATGACCTGGGTGTGCATGATGTGAAGTCTGGCGGGCGCGTCGGCGCCGAAACGGCGAAGCCGGCATTTTCCGCGAAAACGGCCTGCCCATGTTGCACCGCGTGATCGCTGCCGCGCGGGCCGTTCGCAGACGATTGCTGCCGCAGGACTGCCGGCTGTGCGGCCTGCCATCGGGCGATGGGCTGTTGTGCACCGGATGCCATGACGAGTTGCCGCGCCTGCCCGCGGCTCATTGCCCGGTCTGCGCGCTGCCGGTTCCGACCGCCGACGTGTGCGGCCGCTGCCTGAAGCATCCGCCGGCCTTCGATGCGACGCTGGCCATCTGGGTCTATGCGGAACCTGCTGACCAGTTGATCCACGCGCTGAAGTTCCGCGCCCGCCTGCCGCTGGCTGGCTGGTTCGCGCACGAACTGCACGCGCTCGGCCTGCCGCCCTGCGACCTGCTGCTTGCCATGCCGCTGCATCCCGACCGGCTGCGCGAGCGCGGCTTCAACCAGTCGGTCGAGATCGGCCGCGTGCTCGGCAGGCTGGGCCGGCTGAACTTCGATGCCTTCGGTCTGGAGCGCCTGCACGACACGCCGCCGCAGCGCGGCCTCGCGTGGTCGCAACGACGGCGCAATGTGCGCGGTGCCTTTGCCGTGCGTACCGAGGTCGCGGGCCGGCATGTCGCCGTGGTCGATGACGTGCTGACGACCGGCGCCAGCCTGCACGAGGTCGCGCGCACGCTGAAGTCGGCCGGCGCGCTGACGGTGACCAATCTGGTGCTGGCGCGTACGCCACGGCTGCGCGGGAAGTAGCTTCACCTGTCTCGCCGCGGCACAATCGCGCTCCCCGACCCGGCGCACGCCCACCATGTTCCACATCGTCCTCTACCAGCCCGAAATTCCGCCCAACACCGGCAACGTGATGCGGCTGTGCGCCAATGGCGGCTTCCGGCTGCATCTGGTGAAGCCCCTCGGCTTCGAAATCACCGACAAGCACCTCGCGCGCGCCGGCATGGACTACCGCGACCTGGTGAATGTGACGATGCATGAGGACTGGTCGGCGCTGTCGGCCACACTGGCGCTGCAGCCCGACGATCCGCGGCTGTATGCCCTGAGCACGCGCGGGCGCACGGCGCACACGGCACCGCGGTACCGCGCCGGCGACATTTTCCTGTTCGGCCAGGAAACCGCCGGTCTGCCGGGTGCGCTGCTCGACACGGTGCCGGTGGCACAGCGCCTGCGCATTCCGATGCAGCCGGACAGCCGCAGCCTGAATCTGAGCAATTCGGTGGCCATCGTCGCCTATGAAGCGTGGCGTCAATGCGACTTCACTGGCGCGACGACGCCCTGAAGCGACCTACAGCGGCGGCGTTTCCGCCTTCGGGTCACGCGACAGCAGGCGCTCGACCGCTTCGGCTGCGGCCAGCCGCCCGTCGAGCACCGCCGTGACCGCCTGCGTGATCGGCATGTCGACCTGCAGGCGCACGGCCAGCGCAGCAGCCTCGCGTGCGGTCGGCACCCCTTCGGCCACGTGGCCCAGCGTGTTCAGAACCTCATCCAGCGAGCGCCCTTCGGCCAGCAGCAGGCCGACACGCCGGTTGCGCGACAGGTCGCCGGTGCAGGTCAGGATGAGGTCGCCCATGCCGGCCAGGCCCATGAAGGTCTGGCTGCGGCCGCCAAGGGCCACGCCCAGACGGGCGATTTCGGCCAGACCGCGGGTGATCAGCGCGGCCCGGGCGTTCAGGCCGAAGCCGAGCCCGTCGCACACGCCGGTGGCGATCGCCATGACGTTCTTGACGGCGCCTCCGACTTCGACGCCGATCAGATCGTCATTGGCGTACAGCCGCAGCCGCGGACTGTGCAGTGACGCGACCAGCGCACTGACGAATTCGATGTCATCGCTCGCCACGGTGATGGCGGTCGGCAGGCCGCGCGCCACCTCGATCGCGAAGCTGGGCCCGCTGAATGCACCGCGCGAAACCTGCGCGGGCAGGATGTCCACCGCCACCTGATGCGGCAGCAGACCGCTGCCACTTTCGAAGCCCTTGCAGGCCCACAGCACGGCGGAAACCCCGCTGCGTGCAACCGCTTCGAGCGCAGCGCGCAGGCCGGCGATCGGCGTCGCGATCAGCGCCAGATCGCTTCCATCCAGCGCATGCGCGGCGTCGGATGACACCGCAACGCCCGGCGGCAGCGCAATGCCGGGCAGGTAGCGTTCGTTGCAATGTGTGTTGCGCAGCGACAGCGCGTGGGCGGCGTCGCGCGTCCACAGCGTCACGTCGTGATCCTGCGAATAGGCGACGGCAAGCGCCGTACCCCAGGCGCCGGCCCCCATGATGCACAGCTTCATTTCGGCAACACCCGGCTCACAGCCCCCAGACCTGGGAGATGCGCACGAAGCCACTCTGGCCGTCACGATGCTTCACCTTCACCCACCCTGCCGGCGCGGTCTCGGTGAGCGGTTCGAGCAGCACGCGGCGTTCCGCTTCGAACACCAGCGGTGCGTCGTCTTCCGCACGGACCAGAACGCGCGCCCGCTCCGCGGTGACAATCACCCTGCGCACGGGCGCGAGCGAAGATGCCTCGACCCACGCAAGCATGCCACCCGGCTCGCGCACCTTGACCCATCCGGTCTGGCTGCGCACCACCTCGACCGGCGTGTGGCGCGCAATCACAAACTGCTGGCGCGCCTGCCGGGACGGCGCGTCGTACATGACCGCAACGTCCGACAGCGACCGGTAGTCGACGCCCGCCGCCTGTGCGGCGAGCGGACAGACGAGGGCCACCAGTGCCGTCCATGCGGCCTGCTTCATCACTGCACCGTGGCGCCGTTCTGGCCTTCGGGCGGCTGCTGCGTGCGCTGCTGGTAGATCGATTCGAAATTGACCGGTGCCAGCACGACAGGCGGGAAGCCGGCGCGATTGACAGCGTCCGACACGCTTTCGCGAGCGTACGGGAACAGGATCGTCGGGCAGGCGATGCCGAGGATGGGCTGGATGTCTTCGGTCGGCACGTTGCGGATCTGGAAGATGCCGGCCTGACGGACTTCAACCAGGAACATCGTCTTCTCTTCGAGCTTGGCGGTAACGGTGACGGTCAGCGTCACGTTGAAAACGCCTTCCTGCACGGCTTTGCCTTCAGTCTGCAGCTGGATCTGCACGGTCGGATTTTCGCGGGTGAGGAAAATTTCCGGCGCGTTCGGGACTTCGAGCGACAGGTCCTTGACGTAAATCTTCTCGATGGAGAACACCGGGCCCGTGGGCTGTTGGGGTTGCACTGCTTCTTCGGCCATTTTTCGCTTCTCGGTTGGGGGTTAAGGCTGCAAAAACCGGCTTACGCCTGCAGCAGGGGGTCTAACTTGCCTTCGCGGTCGAGTGCATGCAGATCATCGCACCCGCCCACGTGGTAATCGCCAATGTAAATCTGTGGCACGGTGCGCCGGCCGGTGCGCTCCATCATTTCGGAGCGACGGTCCGGATCGATGTCGATGCGCACCTTCTCGATGTCGGTCACACCCTTGCTCGTCAGCAGGCGTTCGGCCTGCGAGCAGTACGGACAAAAGCCGCTTGTATACATCAGCACGCGTGCCATGGCATCACTTCTTTGTCAGCGGCAGGCTGGCCTGTTCCCAGGCTCCGATCCCGCCATCCAGCGCAAAAACCTTCTCGAAACCCGCCTTGCGCAGCGCCGAGCAGGCGCTCGCCGAGCGCTGGCCGCTGGCGCAGACGACGATCAGCGGCCGCTGTCTGAACTTTTCCAGCTCGCCCAGCCGCTTCGCTATTTCGCCCGCCGGTATGTGCCGCGCGCCATTGATGTGGCCCTTTGACCATTCCGCCTGATCACGCACGTCGATCACCTGCGCATCTTCGCGGTTGATCAGCTGGGTGGCCTGGGCCGGTGACAGGCGCGGTCCGGACACCTTCTGGCGAATGGTCAGGATGATGAGCCCGGCACCACTCATGAAAGCGGTGATGGCCCAGATGTAATTGGTCGTTACGAAGTCCATGGAGTCTGAAGGCAGCCAGTGTAAGAGTCGGAATGAAGTCGCGTGCCCGGGTGAGCGGGCCGTCGTGCGGAAGCATCCGACCATTTGATGCGCGTCGAAACGCGCAGGTATGTCGATTTTTTACCGGACCGCGAAATGCTTTTTCTGGGAAAATGTCGATTTTAGCCCAAGCGCGCGCGGCTCACCTACCGACCACGAATCAGTAGCGCAATGCTCCGCCGCAGGATGCCGCGCCCGACCCGATCCCACCCTACAGATCCCACCTCATGTACAAGCTCGTTCTGTTGCGCCATGGCGAATCCGTCTGGAACAAGGAAAACCGTTTCACCGGCTGGACCGACGTCGGTCTGACCGAGAAGGGCGAAATCGAGGCGCGCGAAGCCGGCCGCCTGCTTGCGCGCGAATCCTACCGCTTCGATGTTGCATTCACGTCTGTGCTCAAGCGCGCCAACAAGACGCTCTATGTTGCGCTCGAACAGATGAACCTGATGTGGATCCCGATCCGCCCGACCTGGCGCCTGAACGAGCGCCACTACGGCGCCCTGCAGGGTCTGGACAAGGCGCAGACGGCACAGCGCTTCGGCGAGGAACAGGTGCTGGCGTGGCGCCGCTCCTACGACACGCCGCCACCGGCGCTGGAGGAGGACGACCCGCGCCTCGACCGCAAGAACCCGCGCTACGCCGAAGTGCCGAACGAATGCTTCCCGCGCACCGAATGTCTTAAGGACACCGTGGCCCGCGTGTTGCCGTTCTGGAGCGCGGAGATCGTGCCGCAGATCAAGGCCGGCAAGAATGTGCTCATCGTCGCCCACGGCAACAGCCTGCGTGCGCTGATCAAGTACCTCGACAACGTGTCCGAGCAGGACATCCTTGGCCTGAACATCCCGACTGCACAGCCGCTGGTCTATGAGCTGGACGACGACCTGAAGCCGATCCGTCATTACTACCTCGGCGACCAGGAGGCCATCAAGGCCGCCATCGACGCCGTCGCCAACCAGAGCCGCGCCGTTCCGCAGCGCCAGCGGCCGCCGATTCCGGACACCGACGAGGCGCAGACCGAGCAACGCCCGCCGTGGATGGAGTGACCGTCCGCGTCCTCCTTGCCCTGCTGTGCGCCCTGCCGCTGATCGCGCAGGCTGAACGAGCGGTCCAGGCCAGTCCGGAACAGCTCAAGGCACTGCAGCAGCGCATGGAAGCGCTGCGTGACGAGTTGAACCAGTCCGAAAGCGCGCACCGCGAGGCGCGCGACGAACTTCGCAGTTCCGAAAAGGCCATCTCGGACGCCACCCGCGCGCTGCGCGAGATCAGCCGGCAGCGCAAGGAGGTCGAGACGGCGCTCGCCCGCACGCGCGCCGACATCGCCACCGGAGAGACAACGCTGCAGCGCCAGCAGACACAACTTGCACAACTGCTGCGAGGACACCAGCGTGCCGGTGAAGCCGATGCGCTGCGCCACCTGCTGTCGGGCACCGACCCGAACCAGAGCGCGCGCGACCTGCACTACCTGCGCAGCCTGTCGCGCAGCCAGTTCGCGCTGATGGACACCCACCGGGCCGCGCTGGCGCAGCAGCGCGAGTTGCTGACGCAGCAGGACAGCCAGCTCGAACAGGTGCGCACGCTTGAGGCGGAGCGAGAACGCGAACGCGAACGACTGACCGCCGAAAACAATGTGCGCCGCAAGGTACTCGAACGACTGGCCACCCAGTTGCGTACCGAACGTCGCGAACTGGCGACGCTCAAGCGCGACGCGGCGAGACTCGGCCGGCTGATCGAAGCCCTGTCGAAGAAAAGTGCGCGCACCGTGCCGCGCCCGGCGCCCGGCGGCCTGCCCCCAACCGACGACCCGGAACCCGCCCGCAACAAGGCGGACACGGGTCCGGTCGTGAAGTCGCTGCCGGTCGATCACGGCGGCCAGCCCTTCGTGAAGTTGCGCGGCAAACTGCCCTGGCCGGCAAGCGGCGAACTTGCGCGCCGCTTCGGTGCCCAAAGCGCCGATGGCGGCACACCGCTGCGCGGCATTTTCATCCGTGCCGGTGCCGGCGACGTGAAAGCCGTGGCGGCGGGTACCGTGGTGTTCGCAGACTGGCTGCGCGGCTTCGGCAACCTGATCATCGTCGACCACGGTGACCACTATCTGAGCGTCTACGGCAACAACGAAGCACTGCTCAAAGCGGTCGGTGCGACGGTGCACAGCGGCGAGAACATCGCCTCGATCGGCAGCAGCGGTGGGGCTCTGGAATCGGGTTTATACTTTGAATTGCGGCATCAGGGACAGGCGCTGGATCCCTTGAAATGGGTTTCCCGCTAGATTTCCGGCCGATACATACGCGGAGTGTTTTCGATGCAAAAGAAGCTGCAGCAAACCGGCCTGATCATGATCGGGCTTTGTGCAGGCGTGCTGCTCAGTCTCAATTTCTCCGCCAACGCGAACAAGACGCCCGGCAGCAGCCTGCCGGTTGAAGAGCTCCGCCAGTTCGCCGACGTCCTCAATGCGGTCAAGGCCAGCTATGTCGAGCCGGTCGATGACAAGAAGCTGATCACGCAGGCCATCAGCGGCATGCTGTCCGGCCTCGACCCGCACTCCGCCTACCTAGATCAGGATGCCTTCAAGGACCTGCAGGCAGGTACCCAGGGCGAATTCGGCGGCCTCGGCATCGAAGTCGGCATGGAAGACGGTTTCGTCAAGGTGGTGTCGCCGATCGAGGACACCCCCGCATTTCGCGCCGGCATCAAGTCCGGCGACCTGATCATCAAGCTGGATGACACCTCGACCAAGGGGCTGAACCTCAGCGATGCGGTCAAGCGCATGCGCGGCAAGCCGAACACCAGCATCCGCCTGACCATCGCGCGCAAGGGCGAAACCAAGCCGATCGAAGTGACGCTGATGCGCGAAGTGATCAAGGTGCAGAGCGTGAAGTCCAAGCTGGTCGAGCCGGGCTACGGCTACCTGCGGCTGACGCAGTTCCAGGAGCAGAGTGCGGAAGACCTGGCCAAGCACATCGGCAAGCTCTACAAGGACGGTGAGCTGAAAGGCCTGGTGCTCGACCTGCGCAATGATCCGGGTGGCCTGCTGCACGGCGCAGTCGGCGTGTCTGCTGCTTTCCTGCAGCCGAAGGCGCTGGTGGTGTCGACCGACGGTCGAACCGACGATGCAAAGCGCCGTTTTATCGCATCGCCGGAAGACTACCTGCGCGGCAGTCGCGACGACTTCCTGCAGAACCTGCCGGCGGGTGCCAAATCGGTTCCGCTGGTGGTGCTGGTGAATTCGGGTTCGGCTTCGGCTTCGGAAATCGTCGCCGGCGCGCTGCAGGACCACAAGCGCGCAGTCATCATGGGCACCCAGACCTTCGGCAAGGGCTCGGTGCAGACCATCATGCCGCTGACCAACAATACGGCGATCAAGCTGACCACGGCGCGCTATTACACGCCGAATGGCCGCTCGATCCAGGCCAAGGGCATCGTGCCGGACATCGTCGTCGAGGAAAGCGCGAACGGCAGCAGCGGGCTGCGCCTGCGCGAAGCTGATCTTGACCGTCACCTGAACAACGACAAGGACGTGGAAATTCCCGCCATGCCGGCTGATGCAGGCGCCAAGAGCAAGGCAGCGCCTGCGAAGGACGAAGAGGACGACAAGCAGGCCGCTCCGTTTGAATTTGCGACCAAGACCGATTACCAGTTCACGCAGGCGTTGAATCTGCTGAAGGGCCTGCAGATCATGCAGAAGAACTGAGCTGCGACCGCAACCACGCGGTCCGGCCAGCGTGTTCTAAGGTCCGCGTGCGGACCTTAGAACCTACCGGATTGAGGAGCTGAATGATGGCCGCGCATGCAAGCCAGCGCCGTTTCGGTCGCGAACACCGCGCCCCGCGCAAGCCGGGTTACGGGCCGCAGGCCGGCCTGATGAAGCACCGTGAGCTGCGCTTCAGCCTGCGCAGCTACGAGCGTATCGATGAAGCCAGCCGCTTTCTGACCGCACAGGGCAACATCACCGTCACCGGTCGCCGCGGTCGGGCACTGGCCATCGAATACAGCCTGACCGAGCACAGTTTCCGCAGCATCGAGCGGCTGCTCGACGAGAACGGCTTTCACACCGACACCGGGCTGGTGATGCGCATCGTGCGCTCGCTGCTGCACTTCTGCGAAGACACCCAGCTGCGCAACCTGCGACAACCGGAACGGCTGATCAAGAAATCGAACGAAATCTATGTCAAGGCCTGGCAGCATCATCCGCACGGCGACCATGACGACACGCCGACCGAACTGCGCGACTACCGCTGACACCGCACGGCGGCAACCTTATCTGCGATGAACGACGAACAACTGCTGCGTTACAGCCGGCACATCCTGCTGGACCCTATCGGCATCGAAGGACAGGACAGGCTGCTCGCCTCGCGTGCCCTGATAGTCGGCGCCGGTGGCCTGGGCTGCCCTGCAGCGCTCTACATGGCGGCCGCCGGTGTCGGCACGCTGGTGATCGTCGACGATGACGAGGTAGACCTCACCAATCTGCAGCGACAGGTACTGCACCGGCAGCATTCGGTCGGGCAGGCCAAGGTCGAGTCGGCGAGAGAATCGCTGCACGACATCAATCCGGGCATCGAGGTGATCGCGCTCAAGACACGGCTGGCTGGAGACGCCTTGCGCGAACAGGTCGAGGCGGCCGATGTGGTGCTCGACTGCAGCGACAATTTCGCCACCCGCCATGCCATCAACCGCGCCTGCGTGGCCGCGCGCACGCCGCTGGTATCCGGTGCGGCGATCCGTTTCGACGGTCAGGTGTCGGTGTTCGACAGCCGCGACGCCGATGCACCCTGCTACCACTGTCTGTTTCCGGAAGGCGGCGACGCCGACGAGGTACGCTGCGCGGTGATGGGCGTGTTTGCGCCGCTGACTGGCATCATCGGCACTATGCAGGCCGCCGAAGCGCTGAAGTTGCTGGCACACACCGGCCGGTCGCTGGCCGGCCGGCTGCTGCTGCTCGACGCCCTCGGCATGGAGTGGCGCAGCATCACGCTGCCACGCGATCCCGCGTGTGAAGTCTGCGGGCAGCGGCCCTGACCCCACCTTGCACCTTGCACCTTGCACCTTGAATCTTGAATCTCGATCCTGCCTCAATGCAGCTTTACGTGCGGCTCAGTACTGCGCTTGATGATGCGCGCCAACGCGTCGATCGAGCTCTTGATCCAGCCGTGCAGCGCGATCTGGTGCATCTGGTACAGCGAGCGGTACATCACGCGTGCCACCAGACCTTCGATGAACATGCTGCCGCCGATGATGCCACCCATCAGGTTGCCGGTTGCGCCGGTCTTGCCCAGTGACACCAGCGAACCGAAGTCCTTGTACTTGAACGGGCCGGGATCGCCCTTCCCGAACAGGCGCATGTCCAGAATCTTCACCAGATAGCTGGCCTGCTGGTGTGCCGCCTGGGCACGCGGCGGAATCGTGCCTTCGCCGTCCAGCCAGACGCAGGCGGCACAGTCACCGAAGGCAAACACGTCCGGGTCACGCGTGCTGGTCAGATGATCATCCACCACGAGCTGGTTGATGCGATTCGATTCCAGTCCGCCTAAACCGGCAAGCATGTTCGGCGCCTTGATGCCGGCCGCCCACACCATCAGGTCGGCGCGGATGAACTGGCCGCTGGCCGTGGCCAGACCGTCCTTGCTCACTTCGCTGACCCGTTCGGACTTCAGTACGTCGATGCCCATTTTCCTGAGCAGGCCTTCGACCGAGGCTGAAATTCGCAGCGGCAGCGCCGGCAGCACGCGTTCGGCCGCCTCGATCAACGTAATCCGGACGTCCTGCCGCGGATCCATGCTGTGCACCCCGAAAGCCCGCAACACCTTGCTGGTGTGCCGCAGTTCGGCCGACAGTTCGACGCCGGTGGCACCGGCTCCGATGATGGCGATCGACACCTGGTGCGGCTCGCCGCGCTCGGCGCGCGCGTCGGCGCGCATGCAGGCGGCCACCAGCTTCTGCCGGAAGCGTTCGGCGTCGTGGGTCGAATCGAGCGCCATCGTGAATGCATCGGCGCCCGGGATGCCGAAGGTATTCACCGTGCTGCCGATGGCGATCACCAGATAGTCGTAATGCAGTTCGCGCTCCGGCAGCATGGGGTCACCATCGAAGTCCGGTACCGCCTCGATGTGGATGGTCTTGCGCTCACGGTCGATTGCCGTCATGCGGCCAAGCTGGAACTCGAAGCTGTGCCAGCGCGCCTGGGCGACGTATTCGAGCCGGTGCATGTGCATGTCCATGCGTCCGGCCGCGACTTCGTGCAGATGCGGCTTCCAGATGTGGATCGGCGACGCATCGACCAGCACCACGTCGGCCAGGCCTTTTTCGCCGTAGCGGTCTCCGAGGCTGGTGACGAGCTCAAGTCCGCCTGCACCGCCGCCCACCACCACGATGACGGGTTTTTTCTGATGATTCATAGTGTCCGGAAGCAGAAAGATTGATGCACACGGATTGTGCATCAGCAACCGTCGATTGTGCTCGACACCCGTCCGGATGCTGCACAAATGGAACAGCCGGTGCGGCCGCTCAGTGCCTGCGCCACGAAAGCAGCACGGCGGTCAACACCAGGGCGACCAACCACGCGAGCGACCACTCCGGAATGTCGAGCCCGAAGATCGGCGGCAGCTTTGCGCCGCAGGCGCCGTCGGCGAAGAACAGTTGCGGCAGCCATTGCGCGGGCGGCAGGCTGTTGACGAAATCCTCGACCGGATCGAGACCGCAGCTGACCGACGGGTGGTACAGCACATAGACATGCCGACCGGCAATCGCAGCGCCCGCGCCGGCGACCAGCGCCGCCAGCCACAGCCCGCTGCGCGACAGCGCGCCGCCGAACAACGCGCTCAGCAACAGGAACAGGCCGGTACCGGCAAAGGCGTAGCGCTGCAGGATGCACAACGGGCACGGCGCCAGGCGTTCGACGTGCTGCAGGTAGAGCGCATAGGCAACGAGGCCGAAACAGAGGTAGGACAGGACGAACAGCAGGCGGGTACGGGCGATCGGGGTCATCGGACGCTCAGGTAGACGGACAGGGGACCTTCAGGCAGAAGCTCGGAAAGACGGAAAGAGCGGTACGCAGCGGTGTGCGCTCAAAGCACATAGCGGGCAAGGTCTTCGCTCTGCGACAGTTCGCCCAGGCGGACGTCGACATAGGCGGCATCGACGGTCAGTGCGCTGTCGTGCCGGCCGGCGTCGAAAGACACGTCTTCCAGCAGCTTTTCCATCACTGTATGCAGGCGGCGCGCGCCGATGTTCTCGGTGCGCTCATTCACCGACCAGGCGACTTCGGCCAGCCGGCGGATACCGTCGGCGGTGAAATCCAGCGCCACGCCGTCGGTGCCCAGCAGCGCACTGTACTGGCGCGTGAGGCAGGCGTCGGTGGCCGTCAGGATGCGTTCGAAATCTTCCACCGACAAGGATTCGAGTTCGACCCGGATCGGGAAGCGGCCCTGCATTTCCGGGATCAGGTCGCTCGGGCGCGACAGGTGGAAGGCGCCGCTGGCGATGAACAGGATGTGATCGGTCTTCACCATGCCGTACTTGGTGCTGATGGTCGTGCCTTCGACCAGCGGCAGCAGGTCGCGCTGCACGCCCTGGCGCGACACGTCCGCACCACCGTGCTCCGAGCGCGTGGCGATCTTGTCGATTTCGTCGAGGAACACGATGCCGTGCTGTTCGACCGCGACCCGCGCCTGCTGCTTCACCTCGTCCTCGTTCACCAGCAGGGCAGCCTCTTCGTCGGTCAGCACGCGCATCGCTTCCGCGATGGTCATGCGGCGCCGGCTGCGGCGCGGGTTGCCGATGTTCTGGAACATCGACTGCAGCTGACCGGACAGTTCCTCCATGCCGGGCGGCGTCAGTATCTCCATCGACTGCGCCGACTGCGCGACCTCGATGTCGATTTCCTTGTCGTCCAGTTCCCCCTCGCGCAGCTTCTTGCGGAATTTCTGGCGCGTGCCGGACTCTTCCGCCGGCGGCGCGTCGGTGCCGAAACCGGTCGGGCGGGCAGGCGGCAGCAACACGTCGAGAATGCGGTCTTCCGCGGCGTCCTCGGCGCGCGTGCGCGACGCCTTCATCGCGCGCTCGCGCAGGTCCTTGATCGCGATTTCCATCAGGTCGCGGATGATGCTGTCGACATCACGTCCGACATAACCCACTTCGGTGAACTTGGTCGCCTCGACCTTGATGAAGGGCGCGTTGGCCAGTCGCGCCAGTCGGCGCGCGATCTCGGTCTTGCCGACACCGGTCGGCCCGATCATCAGGATGTTCTTCGGCGTGATTTCGGTACGCAGCGGTTCGGCCACCTGGGCGCGGCGCCAGCGGTTGCGCAGCGCCACGGCAACCGCGCGCTTGGCGCGCGTCTGCCCGACGATGTGTTTGTCCAGTTCGGACACGATTTCGGATGGCGTCATGGTGTGACTGGAAGCGGCAGTATTCGTCACCATTCGATCACTTCGATGGTGTGGCTCTGATTGGTGTAGATGCACAGATCGCCGGCAATACCGAGCGACTTCGAAATCACGTCGCTGGCAGACAGTTCGGTGTTTTCGATCAGTGCGCGGGCGGCAGCCTGGGCGTAGGCGCCGCCCGATCCTATGGCAACGATGCCGCCTTCCGGTTCAAGCACATCGCCGTTGCCGGTGATGATCAGCGACGATTCGCGATCGGCCACGGCGAGCATGGCTTCAAGCCGGCGCAGCATGCGATCGGTGCGCCAGTCCTTGGCCAGTTCGACCGCACTGCGCAGCAAATGCCCCTGATGCTTCTCCAGCTTGGTTTCGAAACGCTCGAACAGCGTGAAGGCGTCGGCCGTACCGCCGGCGAAACCGGCCAGGATGCGACCCTGATAAAGACGACGTACCTTGCGTGCCGTGGACTTGACGACGATGTTGCCGAGCGTGACCTGGCCGTCGCCGCCGAGCGCAACCTGCCCCGAACGGCGCACCGAAAGGATGGTCGTGCCGTGAAACTGTTCCATGCCTGATCCTGATGAAGCAGAGAGGTCGCGTACTTTACCCCTGCGGGCGCGACCGGGTGGATCGATTCAGAAATGCCGCTGCTGGATTTCCGCCACTGCAGCCACGCCGATCAGCACGAACAGCGCTGCAATCATCGGGCGCACCTCTACGAATCGCGGTTGGCGGCCGGTGGCCTGCACGGCCGTGATGACGTTGAACAGGAGGCCGGCACTGATGAAGTCCATGCGCTTGAGATCGCAGCATTCGACCTTCAGCACACCCGGCGGATGATCGCCGGCCGTCAGTACGGCAAACGCGTCCTGCCTGGCGCCGGTGATTTCGCCCTGCAATGCAACCGCCGGCTTGCCGACAGACTTGACCGGTTCAGGCGCCGACGGCAGCAGCGTGGCCGACACCCAGCGCGCATCCCATGATGGCGGCGACTGTTCGAAAGTCACCGCGTACTGGATGGCAAATTCCTCGAAGGCGGCTTCATCGCCCAGCTGCTGCAGCGCTTCCAGATAGAGCAGCCATTGTTCCGGCAGCGCTGCCGTGCCCGGAATGACGCGCGGCGCCAGCAGATCCCGCAGGTGAGTGACATTGATCATCGCCACTCGATGCCCGCTGCGCCGGACTTTCACCAACGCCTCGGTCAGCATTCTTGCGCCATCCTCGTCCACATCCTGCACCCGGGCGGTGTCCAGCCTTAGCAACGGTGTCTTGCACGCAAGGCGGTCGAACTGGTCGATCATCGCGCGGCTGGCCTCGGACAGCTTGCCGGACAAGGTCAGCGTCGGCGGGCCGTTGGCCGCGCCCCTGGACGGACTCGCCGGCCAGGTCGGCGCCGAGCGCTCGAAACGTTCGGCGTAGGCCAGTGCATGCGCCTCGAACGCGTCGCAGCGACCGAGCGCGTGGCACAGATCGAACAGCATCGACCACACCTGCTCGGCGGAACTGCCAAGATCGTCGAAGGTGGCGCGCTCCAGTGCATTCAGTGCGGCCTCATCCTCGCCATTGGCGAACAGCATCGCCGCCTCTTCGACCACCGGGTGCAGTCCGCTGGAAACGTCCTGCACCTCGAGCTCGCCCTTGCCCATGCGGCGCGCGCCTTCGAGCGGGTCGCGTGAGATGAAGTCGAGTGAAATCAGGCCGCCCGACGGCGACACACTCGGCGAAACGCTGAGCGGCCCGCTCGCTGGCGCGCTCCGGGGCGGCGCGCTCTGAGGCGGACGCGACACCGAGCCGCCACGGGCGGGCTGCACGGGTTTGCGCGTCTCGACCTGCGGAGCAGGTGATTTCTTGAAGAATGAAAAGGCCACGGGAGAAAGATATCGGGTCAACCCGAAGGGTTAACGGCACTGCTTGCCCAAAGTCGATACAGATCTTTACTTTACCCCGCAAACCCTCCGCGCTGCGCGCCGATCCGGTAAGCAGACGTGACAGGCGCCCGCCCACCGCTTCGTTGCGCTCAGAAATTCATCCGCAGACCCGCCATCACGCTGCGCCCGGGCAGCGGTGCAATCGTCTTCAGGAAGGACACGTGATTGCGTGCTTCGGTATCGAACAGATTGTTGCCGCGCAGCCAGGCTTCCCAACCCAGGCCACCCGCGGAGAAGCCATAGCTGGCAAATGCGTTGACCAGCGTGTAGCCGGCGGTCGGCGTGCCGTCGCTGTCTATCCGGTCCTGCCGGCGCACGCCCTGCGCCTCGAGCCGCAGTTGCAGTCGGTCGCGGTGCCAGTTCAACGCGGCCAGCGCTCGCATCGGCGCAATGCGCGGCAGCGGCTCGCCGGTGTCGCGGTTGCTGGCGCGCACCATGTCAGCCTGCAGATCGAGGTGCAGTTCGCCGGCGCAGCGGCACAGCAGCAGGTGCGCCTGCGCCTCGACACCGGTGAATCTGGCCGGCACCGCGTTGTAAGTGAATTCAGGCAATTCACCTGCTGGGTCGATCAGGCCGTCTTCTTCGCGGTTGCGCCCGCTGCCCGACAGCGCGATGTAGTTGTTGAAGCGGCTGTGGAATACGCCTACGCTGCCGCTGTGCTCACCGCTCTTGACCCGAAGCTGCAGGTCGATCGAGTTCGATTTCTCGGTATCGAGCGCGGTGTTGCCCAGTTCGTAATTGCCGGTGGCGGCATGCGGGCCATTGGCGAACAGCTCGTAAAAGGTCGGGGCACGCTCGGTGTGCGCCAGCTGGCTGGCCACCGAAAACACGTCGTTCAGCGGGTAGATGGCGCCGAAGGCTGCGCTGCGCGCCGTGAAGCGGCGCTCCTGCGACGGGTCGAAGCGCGGCGTACCCGGGTTGTTCGCGTCATCCGGGCCACCGCCGTCGGTGCTGACCTTGGCCCGCTCGATGCGCCCGCCGAAGGTGAGCTTTAGGTCGCCGATCTTTGTTTCCTCGAACACGAACAGTGCGCGCGTATCGGTGCTGGTGGACGGCACGAAGGCCTCTGCGCCGAGCGCCGAAAAGTCGCTGCTGTCGAGCTGCACGCCGAATACGCCGCGGAAGGCACCTATCGGCGCATGGCTGGCCTCGACCCGGAAATCGGTCCCCTTGTTGAAGAATCGGGTCTCGGGCGCGCCATCGTCCAGTTCGACATGCTTGTAATCGGTGTGACCGGCGCGGAATTTCATGCCGGTGATGAAACCGCCCAGATCGCGCGCCTCGCCGGCCAGGTCCCAGCGCTCGCTGCGCATGTCGATGGTGATCGACGGCTCGGCGACCGTGCCGTACAGGGTGTCGTACAAGCCGTAGGACGCACCGACATAACCCTTGTCGCCGGCCAGCGAAAAGCCGATGCCACCGCCCTCGCTTTCGGCTGCCGAATTGCGCAGCCGCGATGCGCCGCTGCTGCGTGGAATGCGCAGGTCGCTGGTGCGGCGGCTGAAACCGTCCACATGCAGATTGAAGCCATTTGCGCCGTATTCGGCCCGACCGGCGACGGCACGCGTCGAATCGGCACCGCCGATCACGCCGTCGAGGCGGCCGCTGGCACCGGACATCGCCCCCTGGGGAATGCGGTTGTCCAGCGTATTGACTACGCCGCCGACCGCATTGCCGCCATACATCAGCGCCGCCGGGCCACGTACCACTTCGACCCGTTCGATCACCAGTGGATCGGTCGTGACCGCATGATCGAAAGACAGCGACGACGCATCGACCGTCGCGCCGCCATTGCTCAGAATGCGCACCCGGTCGCCGTCCAGACCGCGGATGACCGGCCGGCTCGAATTCGGTCCGAACCAGGTGCTGCTGACGCCGGGTAGCGTGCCCACCGTTTCGCCCAGCGTGCTGGCACCGCGCAACGTCAGATCGTTGCCGTCCATGATCGATACCGGGCTGACCAGATCGGACAGATCGCTGCCGAGCGGATTGCCGGTCACGACGACGGTGGGCAGATCCTTGATGGTTTGCGCCGCGACCGGCACGGCCATGGCTGCAATCGAAGCGACCAGCACGGCGCTTCGCAATGAATGCGAGTGATGCATGAATGTTCCCCTGGCCCGAAAGGGCATGGCCGCGCGCACTGCGCGGCCGGTCTGTCACTGGGTGGATCGCGCCTGAAGGCGGCGCGCTGCGTCAGATCAGGGTGTGTGAAGGCGGGCCGTGCGCGCGCTGCTCGGGCAGGTGGCAAGCCGTTGCGAGCAGCGAGTCAGCGCTGCTCAATAAGTGATCGAGGCTGGCGTGGCGCAGCCCGGGCAGGGTAACCGGCAGCGCAGCATTCAGCGCGTGACCGGACAGGCAGTCGGCGCACGAAACCGCATGCAGACCCGAACCGTGCTCCGCACCGGCGACCGGTTGCACACCGGGCGCCGGATGATGCTCGTATACATGCGCCAGCGCCACATGCTGTGCGCCAAGCAGGCACAACAGCAGCAGGACGCGGCGAAACACGAACAGGGGATTCATGACGAAAGCGCTGCTTCAGTCGCCGTAGAGCTTCTGCAGCCGCTCGCGCCGTTCCTGCGCTTCGATCGTCAGCGTTGCGGTCGGACGTGCAAGCAGGCGGCCGATGCCGATCGGCTCGCCTGTTTCATCGCAATAGCCATATTCGCCTGCGTCGATGCGGTCGATTGCCTGTTCGATCTTCTTCAGCAGCTTGCGCTCACGGTCGCGGGCGCGCAGTTCCAGCGTGTGTTCCTCTTCGACCGTCGCGCGGTCTGCCGGGTCGGACACGTTATCGACTTCCCGCATGTGCTCGACCGTTTCATCGGCCTTGCGCAGGATGTCATCGCGCATGCGGGCGAGCAGGCCGCGAAAAAACGCGAGCTGCGCCTCGTTCATGTAGTCCTTTTCCGGCATTTTCAGCATGTCGGCTTCGGTCAGCGGCTTGTCTGCCTTGCCGGCGTTCTTGGTGGCCATCCGCGGGGACTCCCAAGTTGGAAAGAGCGGGAGGATACCAATGTTTGCAGTAAAACAAGAGTCGCGTTGTCACGCCACGCGGATGAGCAGTCCTTTCAGGTACTCGCCTTCCGGAAAAGCCAGTCCGATCGGGTGATCGACCCCGGCCGAAAGCCGGCGCAAAACACGTGCGCCGATGCCGGCATCGGCCGCTGCATCGGCGACGATGCCCTGGAACATCGCCGGGTCGATGCCGGCCGAACAGGAGTAGGTCATCAGCAGACCGCCCGGCGCCAGCAGGCGCAGACCGAGCAGGTTGATGTCCTTGTAGGCGCGCGCCGCCGACTTGGCGTGCGACGCCGACGGCGCGAACTTCGGCGGATCGAGCACCACCAGATCGAATTTTCGGCCTTCGTCGCGCAGTGTGCGCAGATGCTGGAACACATCCGCTTCGAGCCAGGCCGCGCGGCTGGCGTCCAGGACCGGATTGTGCGCCAGATTGGCGCGCGCCATTTCGAGCGCCGGGCCGGACGAATCGATCGACAGCACCTCCGTCGCCCCGCCCGCAAGCGCGTGCAGCGAAAAGCCGCCGGTGTAGCAGAAGCAGTTCAGCACCCGCCGGCCCTGCGCCAGTTCGCCGCACAACCGGCGACTGTCGCGCTGATCGAGGTAGAAACCGGTCTTGTGACCGCCGGCCACGTCCACTTCCAGGTTGATGCGGCCGCTCGCGGCGCGCTCGGCAATGACCGGTCGCGGCGGCCCGCCCACGATCCCCGCCTCACCGGTCAGCCAGCCCGTGCGCGCGGCCAGCCCTTCAAGGGCACGCACATCCGGGTCGGACCGTTCGTAGATGCGGCTGACGCCGGTGGCCCGGGTCAGCGCGTCGGCTATGGCATCGCGCCACTTCTCGCCACCGGCGCTGGTGATCTGCAGCACGATCACGTCTGCGTAGCGGTCGGCCACGACGCCCGGCAGGCCGTCGGATTCGCCATGCAGCAGCCGCACACCGCCTGACGCCTCGAATTCGGGCGCCAGTTCGGGCAGATCGCGCCGCTGTTCGACCGCGCGTGCCACGGTGCGGCGGAAGAAGGCGTCATCGATGCTTTCGTCTATGAAGCTCCACATGCGGGCGCGTATCTGCGACGCCGGTGACAGCGCTGCACGCCCCAGCGCGCGGCCATTGCTGGCCTGCACCACGACGGTGTCACCCGGCCGGGCACGGCCGTCGATGCGATCGACCGCCCCGGCGAATATCCACGGGTGACGCCGCAGCACCGAGCGTTCGCGACCCGGCGCGAGGATCAGCGCGGCGGTCACACCGCGCCGCCCGAACGGGTCGGCTGTGCAAAGCCGACCCTGTGCGAACAAAGTGAGCGTGGGGGCCGACGCGCCGCCCGAAGGGCCGCCCCAAGGGGTGTAGCGGGGGTTTCGGCGAGCATTGCTCGCCGCCCGCGCAACCGTTCGGCTGTGCAAAGCCGAACGTGGCCCAGCGCAGCCCCCTCGGCGGGGGTGAGACAGGGGTTTCGCAGCGCATGGCGCTGCGCCTGCCGAACGGGCCGGCTGTGCAAAGCCGGCCTCCGTAACAATGGGGTTAGCTGCGCATGCGCTGCGCCGACCGAACGGGTCGGCTGTGCAGAGCCGACCCTGAGCGAACGAAGTGAGCGTGGGGGCCCCACCTCTCAGCCCAACTCGCGGATCAGCGACGCGCCGAGCAGCTCGCCGATCCGTTCAAGATAGAGCGTGCCCATATCGGGCACGAAACGGTCGGCATCATCCGAACCCAGCGCCAGCAGACCGACGATGCGTGATTCGCGGCGCAGCGGGATCAGCGCAATCGACTGCACCGACGGCGCCGCATCGCCGAACCACGCCACCACGCCGAGATCGTTCACCGGGCCGCAATAGGGGTGTTTGGCTTCATTGGCGAACACGCGGATGCGCTCCTCGACCGGCGCGAACACGTCGCTGTCGCGCGTCAGCACGCTGTTCCACAGGCGCAGCGCGAGCTGCGGCACGGCGAAGGCATCCGCCAGCTGTTCGCGCAACACGTTCATCAGCGCGTCGAAGCTGCCGGCGGTCAGCAGCGCGACCGACAGTGCATGCACGCGGGTCGAGATCAGGTCGTTGTCTTCGCCGAAACGCAGCAGTTCGGCCAGCTTCAGTTCCAGCGCCTTGGCCTTTTCGCGCAGCGTCAGGATCTGCCGCTCGGTGATCGAAATGGTGCGGCCGCCGTGCGGGTGCGGGACATACAGCTGCGCCAGCAGGTCGTGGTAATCCTCGAAGAACTGCGGGTGGTCCTGCAGGTAACGCGCGATGTCGTCGGCTCTCATGCCTCGGTCACTCCAGATGAATGTCTGCTTCAAAAACGGTCACGGCCGGACCGGTCATATAGACCGGCTCACCTTCGCCAGCCCAGCGTATGTTCAGTTCGCCGCCGCGCGTCGTCACGCGCACCGGGCTGTCGAGCAGATTCCTGACCACGCCGGCCACCACGGCGGCGCAGGCACCGGTGCCGCAAGCCAGCGTTTCGCCGGCACCGCGCTCGTAGACGCGCAGCCGGATGGAATGAGCATCGACGATCTGCATGAAGCCGGCGTTCACCCGCGCCGGAAAGCGCGCGTGCGATTCGATCAGCGGCCCCTGCTGCGCGACCGGCGCGGCGTCGACGTCGGCCACCACCTGCACGGCATGCGGGTTGCCCATCGACACGGCAGTGATCGGCACCGCCGTACCCGCCACGTCGAGCGGCTGCACGAAAGCATCGGAGGCAGAATCGAACGGGATGCGCGCCGGTTCGAACACCGGCACCCCCATGTTCACGGTGATGTCGCCGTCGTCTTCTGCGGTCAGCGTGATGACACCGGACATCGTTTCGACAAGGATCTGCCGCTTGTCGGTCAGACCCTGATCCAGCACGAAGCGCACGAAGCAGCGCGCGCCATTGCCGCACTGTTCGACCTCGCCGCCGTCGGCATTGAAGATGCGGTAGCGGAAATCGACGCCCGGCTGCTGTGCGCGCTCGACCAGCAGCAGCTGGTCGCAGCCGACACCGAAGTGGCGATCGGCCAGAAAGCGCACGCGCGCGGGCGTCAGGTCGACCTGCTGGCGGATGGCGTCGATCACGACGAAATCGTTGCCGAGGCCGTGCATCTTGGAAAAACGCAGCTTCATGCAGATCCGATCATTCAGTCGCCAGCGGCACCCAGTCGCGCCACACGCAGCGATTCATCACCACGGTGAGCCCGGCGTCCTTCGCACGCTGCGCGGCGACTTCGTCGATCACGCCGTCCTGCAACCAGATGGCCGGCAGACCCAGCGCGATGGCGCGATCGACCACCGGGCCGACGCGTTCCGGTGCCAGAAAGACATCGACCAGATCAATGTCGCGCCGCAGTGCTTCGGGAATGTCATCGAGCGACGCGTAGGCCGTTTCGCCCAGCACTTCGGTCACGGCCGGGCGCACCGGCACGATGCGCCAGCCGAAGCCCTGCATGGCGCGCGCGACGCGATGACTCGGGCGGTTCTCATTCGGGGACAGGCCGACGACTGCCACGGTGCGTGCGCGCCGCAACAGCGCGCCGATGGCCTGCGGCGAAGGATTTTCGAACATGCGCGCATTCTACAGCGCGGGCCGCTGCACGCCGGGCGGGCACTTGTAGCGCTTGTAACCCCAGATGTACTGGTCGGGATAGCAGCGCACCAGCGCCTCGACGCTGCGGTTGATCGCCTCGACGCGCGCCCGCGTGTCGCCGGTGACCGGCACCTCGGGCGGCAGGAAGTGCAGGTGGAAGCCCTGCCCGTCAGGCAACCGCTCGGCGAACACCATCAGTGGGCCTTCGGCATGCTCGGTCAGGCGCGCCGCCAGCGTCATCGTGTAGGCCGGACGGCCGAAGAAATCCGCCCACACACCTTCGCCATTTGCCGGCACCTGATCGGGCAGGATGCCGACCAGTCCGCCGTCACGCAGCGTACGCAGCAGCCGGCGCACGCCGCCGCCGTCGGCCGCGGCCAGCGACACGCCGCCGCCGTCTCGCCCACGTGCCATCAGCGGGCCCAGCCAGGCCTGGCGTGGCTCGCGATAAAGCACGGTGATCGGCAGGCGCGAGCCGATCAGTTGCGCCGCCACCTCGAAAGCGCCCATGTGCGGCGTCAGCAGCACCACGCCGCGCCCCTTGGCGTGCAGCGCCTCGACATGTTCCCAGCCGGTCACGCCGGTCACCCGGGACAGCACCTCGGTTCGTGGCCGCATCCACACCCAGGGCAGTTCGAACACGACCCGCCCGGCGCTGGCGGCCGCGGCGTCGATCAGAGACGCATCGGCATCCGGCACGGCGCGTTTCAGATTGCCATCGAATTCGCGGCGGAACTTGCCCGACCAGGCATGCATGCGACGTCCGGCGAATGCGCCCACCATCTGCAGGACGCGCAGCGGACAGCGTGACAACACGCCGAAGACAGCGCCGGCCAGCCGGCTTGCCGGAGTGTGAACAACTGCAGACATCGAGAAATGCGTGGCGCACGGGAACGACAGGACGCGGTAGACTAATGCTTCCGCCGAGTTAAACGAGACAACTTGCAGGGCGGATTAAAAATACTGCTAAAGCGTCGCCTGCTCGCTTCCCGGGGCTGGTTCGACGAACCAGCACAGGGATGATTACAAGGAGCAGGCGCATGTCAGATTATCTATTCACGTCGGAATCGGTTTCAGAAGGCCACCCGGACAAGGTGTCCGACCAGGTGTCCGACGCCATCCTCGACGCCATCCTCGCGCAGGACCCGACCGCCCGTGTGGCCGCGGAAACGCTGTGCAATACCGGGCTAGTCGTGCTCGCGGGCGAAATCACCACGACGGCCAACGTCGATTACATCCACGTCACGCGCGACACGCTCAAGCGCATCGGCTACGACAACACCGAATACGGCATCGACTACAAGGGCTGCGCCGTGCTGGTGGCCTACGACAAGCAGAGCCCGGACATCGCGCAGGGCGTTGATCGCGCCAGCGACGACTACCTGAACCAGGGCGCCGGCGACCAGGGGCTGATGTTCGGCTACGCCTGCGACGAAACGCCGGTGCTGATGCCGATGGCGATCCATCTGTCGCACCGCCTGGTCGAGCGCCAGGCCCATCTGCGCAAGGACGGTCGTCTGCCCTGGCTGCGTCCGGACGCAAAGAGCCAGGTCACCATCCGCTACGTCGACGGCAAGCCCGAGCGCATCGACACGGTGGTGCTGTCCACGCAGCACGCTCCCGACATGTCGCTCGAAGCGATCCGCGAAGCGGTGATCGAAGACGTGATCAAGCCGGTCCTGCCGCCGGAACTGGTCAAGGGTGAAATCAAGTATCTGGTGAATCCGACCGGCCGCTTCGTCGTCGGCGGCCCGCAAGGCGACTGCGGTCTGACCGGCCGCAAGATCATCGTCGACACCTACGGCGGTGCTGCACCGCACGGCGGCGGCGCATTCTCCGGCAAGGACCCCTCCAAGGTCGACCGCTCGGCCGCCTACGCCGCGCGCTACGTGGCGAAGAACATCGTCGCCGCTGGCCTCGCCTCCAAGGCGCTGGTGCAGGTGAGCTACGCCATCGGCGTCGCCCAGCCAACTTCGATCATGGTCGACACCTTCGGCACCGGCAAGATTTCGAACGAAAAGCTGACCGAACTTGTGAAGCGCCACTTCGACCTGCGCCCGAAAGGCATCGTGCAGATGCTCGACCTGCTGCGTCCGATCTACCAGAAGACCGCCGCCTACGGCCACTTCGGCCGCGACGAGCCGGAATTCACGTGGGAAGCCATAGACAAGGCGGCTGCGCTGCGGGCTGACGCCGGGCTGTAAGCAAGGCTGAACCGGGCGTATCCCGAACACGAGGCGCCGCAGAACTGCGGCCCCCGTGTTTTTTTCCGGGCGACGGAATGCACGGCGGGCGCACCGGAAAACCTGTCGACAGAATTTACACACCGGCCGGGCAACGCGCGCCGACGCTTCCAAGACCTTGAATAAAAAGGGGGATTTCGCACAACCCTTTCTGGCACCGTATTTGCGTCTGACGACGGCTGGCTGCACATCCCCTACACGGACGTAAAACAATGAAAAAAATCCTCTCCCACGTGCGCACTGCACTGAGCTGCATCGCACTGATGACTGCGGGTTTCGCGCACGCGGGCATCGCCGCCATCGATTTCGCGGACATCACGCCATCGACCTCGATTCCGGGTTGCGAGGTCGGCACCTGCGGCAAGCCGGTCTGGCTGGTAGCCGAACTTGCGGACGGCATCATCGCCGACGGCCCCCCCTTCAATGGATTCGCAGGGCGCACCGGCTCGCTCGGCACCCTCTCGCTGGATCTTGCCGGTGCCTTCGACATCGACGCCTTCTACCTCTGGAACGACATCAACATCTTCAACGAGGGTGTGCGCAGCTTCCGCCTCGACTTCTTCGATGCCGCGGAGGCCTCCGTCGGCAGTTCTGGCACGCTTTCGGCCATATCGAAGTTCGCCGCCAATGAATACACCTTTGCATCGGCCTTCAAGCAGGTGAGCCGTGTCGACATGGTGATTCTCGGTGTGTCGGGCCGCGTTGAAATCCGCGAGATCGGTTTCGCCGGCGCGCCGTCGGCACCGGTACCCGAACCCGGTCTGCCTGCCCTGTTCGGTGCAGGCCTTGCAGCGGTGGCCCTGCTTGCGCGACGCGCTCTTCGTCAGGGCTGACACCTTCTGCATGCCCGGGCAGCACGCGGCAAGTCAGCGGAGCAGCGCGAACGACTCGTTCCGGCGGGCAAGCGTGATGTCGCGTCAACTTGAGCAACCGGGCGCCGGCGTGCAGCAGGCGCTCTGAAAGCATCGCGCGGCCAGGCAGCCGCGCGCGCAGATTTCCGGCCTGCCATCCGCGGACGGAACCGGATCAGGGTGCCGCGGCGTCCGCCCGGATCAGTCCGGTGGAGCGCAGGAAATCGTACAGCGCGTCGGCGGCGATACGGTGCCCGGTTTCGCCCCAGTGCGAGTCGTTGGGAAGGTACACGTCGCGGCTGCCGGCCGCGCTCGCCTGCATCAGGCGATCGCGCACCTCCGGTGCCGCAATGCCGCTTCGTTCGATCAGCGCGGGAATGAAGCCGGCAAAGCTCGGCCGGGCGCCGGCGACGTACCCGGAATAGGCGGACAGCTTGCCCGGCGCGTACAGCACGACGAAGGGCGCGCCCAGTTCCCGCTCGACGAAGGTCTTCAGATTGCGCAACCCGCATGCCATCTTCTCGATCTCAAGCGAACGCCAGTCGTCGGCCGGCACGTCGTAGCCGTAGACCAGCAGCGTCGGGTCGCGGCTGCTGAACAGATCACCCCTTGTCAGCGGCAGCAGGCGGATGCGCGCCGGGCTCGTGTTCCAGAAACCGTTCAGCTTGATCACGTGCATCGCCTGGTCGATGCGCGGCTTCATTTCGCCGCCCCAGGTCGTACGCCGCTCGTACACTTTCGAGCGATACGGCACCGGATGAACGGGAAGCGGTGCCCAGCGCCTCTGTTCCGGCAGCGTGCAGTCTCCCGGATAGCGCGGCAGGTGATCCGGCAGGCTCAATTCGGCGCTCTGGTAGATCACCAGTTTCGGTGGATGGCGGCGGATTGCCGGATCGGACAGCAACTTGTCGGCCGGCTGTCCGCGCAGGTGATAGACGAGCAGATCCAGGCCGGTGCGTGCGATGAAGTGGTTCTGCCAGCCGAAGCCATGCCCGGACTGATGCGAAAACGAGTCACCAATGACCAGCACCTGGGCGCTCGCGACCGGCTGGCCCGGCTTGCGGTAGCGCACCAGTTCCGGATCGAAGCGGGCCTTCTGTCCCCGCCAGCCGAAATCGTGCTCGGCCAGCCCGCCGACCCGCGTCAGGTCGCCGCTCACCGGTTCCTGCGTCACGACCAGATGGATGACCACGGCGAGAAAGCAGGCGAGCAGCCCGAGCAGCACGATGTTGTAGGTGCGCGCGCTCATCGCCCGGTCAGAACTGGAAGTACAGGAATTCGCTGACCCGGGTCATCCAGGTCAGGCTCCACACCAGCGCGATCGACGTGACCAGCACGCTCGCCGGCCCCGGCGCCCAGACCGGAAAACGCAGAGCGCCGCGTTCCAGCGACAGGTGTTCGGGCAAAAGCACGGGATGATGGCGACGCAGCAACTGGTTGCTGTTGGGCGCGGCGAACACGATGACCAGCAGCAGACCCATCCAAGGCAAGCCTTCGGCCCAGAACACCAGATTGTTCGGAAAGCTGCCGTCGAAGTTCAGCCTGAGCAGATCCGCCGCCCACGGTGCACCGGCCCGGATCGTCGCGGCGAGTCCGGACGGCAGTCCGATGCCGTTCAATCCCGCCATCGATGACAGCACGGAGCACGCGGTATCGATGTTCGCCGCACGGAACGGCACCCAGGCCACGATCACCGCGACAAAGGTGAGCAGGCCGGCGGCGCATCGTGCCGGCCAGCCGCCGGCACCCGGAGCGAGCCCGCAGCGGCGCAGCAGCGCATGCCACAGGTGGTTGATGACCAGATAGGCGCCGTGCAGCCCACCCCACAGCACGAAGGTCCAGCCGGCGCCGTGCCACAGGCCGCCGAGCAGCATGGTGATCATCAGATTGACATGGCGGCGCCATGGCCCGTGCCGGTTGCCGCCCAGCGGAACATAGAGGTAGTCGCGCAGGAAGCGCGACAGCGTGATGTGCCAGCGCCGCCAGAAATCGATGATGTTGACCGCCTTGTACGGGCTGTGGAAATTCGCCGGCAGCCGGATGCCGAACATGAGCGCCAGGCCGCACGCCATGTCGGAATAGCCGGAAAAGTCGAAATAGAGCTGCAGCGTGTAGGCCAGCGTGCCCAGCCAGGCTTCGAAGAAGCTCAGGGTCGTGCCGCTCGCCGCGGCTGCGAACGCGGGCGAGGCATAAACCGCCATACCGTCGCCCAGCACCACCTTCTTGAACAGTCCGATCGCGAACAGCGTCAGGCCCATGGCCAGTTTCAGGTGATCGAGCCGGAACGCCCCGGGCCGGGCGAACTGCGGCAGCACTTCCCGGTGATGCACGATGGGACCGGCGATGAGTTGCGGAAAGAAGGTCACGAAAAGGCAGTAGTGACTGAAGCTGTATTCGCGCGTGTCACCGCGATAGGCATCGACCAGATAGGCGATCTGCTGGAATGTGTAGAAGGAAATGGCCAGCGGCAGCACGATGGCGCCGATCGACCCGTCGAACCCGGTCACCTTGCCGAGCGAATCGACGAAGAAGTTCGCGTACTTGTAATAGGCGAGCAATCCGAGGTTCAGCAGCAGGCCGGCGACGAGCCAGGCCTTGCGCCCGCCCGGCTGCGGCGCATCGGGCACCAGCTTTCGGCCGAGCCAGAAGTTCGCCGCCAGCGATGCGCACAGCAGACCCAGATAGAGCGGATTCCACCAGCCGTAGAAGAACAGCGATGCCGCCACCAGCCACACGATGGCCGCCTCCATCCAGCCGCGCGACCCGAGCAGGTAGAACACGATCAGCACGACCGGCAGGAAGGCCAGGATGAATTCGTAGGAGTTGAACAGCATTGCGGTGCGCGCGGTCGCTCAGCTCGTTGGAGTGTCCGGCGGCGCGGCGCGCTGCGGGCTATTCGACCGGATGCCGGCCGACGAATGCATCGAGGCTGTTCTCCGATATCCGCGTCCAGAGGTGCTGTTCGGAGCGAAAGCGGTTCCACGGTTCGAACACCTTGCGGAACTCGGGGTTTGCCGCAGCAAGTTCGCGGTACAGCGCGAACGACTCCTTCTGACAGGCGAGCAGGATGTCGCGCGAGAACATGCGCAGCTGCGCCCCGCCGGCGATCAGCTTCTTCATCGCCGCCGGGTTGCGCGCGTCGTAGCGCGCCTGCATGCCGACATGCGCGGCCGCGCAGGCGGCTTCGAGAATGTGCCGGTACTCTTCCGGCAAGGCTTCGTATGCCTGCCGATTCACATAGATGCTCAACTGCGGCCCTGCTTCGGCCCAGCCTGGGTAGTAGTAATAAGGCGCGACCTTGTAGAAGCCCAGCTTCAGGTCGTCATACGGCCCGACCCATTCGGCGGCGTCGATGGCGCCCTTTTCCAGCGCCGGATAGACATCGGAGCCCGGAATCTGCTGCGGCACCACGCCCAGCCGGCTCACGACCTGACCGGCCAGCCCGCCCACGCGCATCTTCAATCCCTTCAGATCGGCGACGGTGCGGATTTCGCGCCGGAACCAGCCGCCCATCTGCGCACCGGTGTTGCCGCACGGGAAATTGACGATGTTGTAACCGGCGAACAGCTCGCGCATCAGGGCCATGCCTCCTCCATCGAGCAGCCACGCTGTCTGCTGCCGGCTGTTCAGGCCGAACGGCATCGCACAGTCGAAGGCGAAGGTCGGGTCCTTGCCGATGTAGTAGTAGGAAGCGGAGTGACCGCATTCGACCGTGCCTCCGCGCACCGCGTCGAGCACGCCGAACGGCGGCACCAGTTCATTGGCGGCGAACACCTGGATCTGGAAGCGGCCGCCGGTCGCGGCACTGACCTGCTGCGCCACCTTTTCGGCAGCGGGAAACAGCGCATCGAGCCCTTTCGGAAAGCTCGACGCCAGCCGCCAGCGGATCGCCGGCTGCGCACTCACCGCGGCGGGCGCGGCCAACAGCGCGGCGGGCGCCGCCTGCAGGAAGGTGCGCCGCCCGCGAGCGCTCACGCGCCGGCTACCCTCATGCGGTCGATCAGGATCGAGCCGCACTGTTTCGAACCGCGCACCAGCGTGTCGGCACCCACTTCCTTGATGCCCATGTACATGTCGCGCAGATTGCCGGCGATGGTGATTTCCTGCACCGGATAGGCGATCTGGCCATTTTCGATCCAGTAGCCGGCGGCGCCGCGCGAATAGTCGCCGGTCACGTAATTGACGCCGTGACCCAGCAATTCGGTCACCAGCAGGCCGCGCTTGATCGAGCCGATCATGTCGACCAGGCTGCGCGTGCCCGGCCGCACGATCAGATTGTGCGAGCCACCGGCATTGCCGGTGGTCTGCATGCCCAGCTTGCGCGCCGAATAGGTGCTCAGGAAGTAGCCGTTCAGCACGCCGTCCTGCACGATTTCGCGGTCCCGTGTCGCCACGCCGTCGTCGTCGAACATGCCGGAACCCATGGCGCGCGGCAGGTGCGGCCGTTCGGCGATGCTGATCAGCGGCGAGAAGATCTGCTTGCCCAGGCTGTCGAGCAGGAAGGACGACTTGCGGTACAGCGAACCACCGCTGGCCGCCTGCACGAAATGGCCGATCAGGCCGATGGCCAGCGGCGCTTCGAACAGCACCGGCACCCGCGTGGTCTTGACGCGCCGTGCGCCCAGCCGCGCCAGCGCGCGCTCCGCCGCATAGCGGCCGATGGCTTCGGGTGACGGCAGATCAGCTGCCGAGCGCTGGCTGGCGTACCAGTCTTCGCGCTGCATGGCGTCGCCCTCGCCCGCGATGACCGAACAGGTGATGTACTGGCGCGAACTCGAATAGCCCGCCATGAAGCCGAGGCTGTTGGCCGAAATGAACTGCGACTGCTGGGCCGACACTGATCCGCCCTCCGAATTGCGGATGTCCGGCGAGGTGGCGAAGGCGGCGTCCTCGCAGCGTCTGGCGATTTCGATCGCCTGTTCGACCGGCAGCTCCCACGGGTGGTACAGGTCGAGATCGCGGAATTCTGTCGCCAGCAGGGATTTGTCCGGCAGGCCGGCACAGTCGTCTTCGGCGGTGAAGCGGGCGATCGACAGCGCCGCGTCGACCGAGGCGCGCAGTGCGTCGCGCGAAAAGTCGCTCGAACTGGCGTAACCCTTGCGCTGGCCGACATAGACGGTGACGCCGATGCCCTTGTCGCGGTTGTATTCGATCGTTTCGACCTCGCCACGGCGCACCGTGACCGACTGGCCGAAGCCCTCGGACACGTCGACCTCGGCCGCGGTGGCGCCGCCGGCGCGCGCGTGGTCCAGCAGATCCTGCGCAATGTCGCGCAGGCTGTCATCGGTATAGCTGAAACCCTGTCGGGACATGGGGGCCTATCTCGCAGTGAAATCCGGTGGGGAATCCGCAGCCGGCGCACCACGCCATGGCGTTGCACGAGCGGGCTGCGGCAAAGCTGCAATAATAGCCGCTTGCCACGCTTCGCCCCGCCCCATGCGCCCGAAATCCATATCGACCCACGAAGACCCCGACGACGCGCCGCAGTACGACGGCCCGAGCAAGAGTCAGAAGAAGCGCGACTCGCATGCGCTGCAGGACATCGGCGAACAACTGGTCGCGCTGTCGGACACGCAGTTGAAGCGCATCGACCTGCCGGACAACCTGCGCCGCGCGATCGAGGAAACGCGCCGCACGCGCAGCCGCGAGGGCCTGCGCCGCCAGATGCAGTATGTCGGCAAGGTGATGCGCACCATCGATACCGCGCCGCTGGTCGAGGCGCTGGACGCCATACGCGGCGTATCCGCCCGTGCGGTCGCACGCGAACAGATGCTGGAACGCATGCGCGAGCGGCTGATCGCCGACGAACAGGTGCTGGGCGACATCGCCGCGCAGTGGCCGGAGGCCGATCTGACCCAGCTGCGCACGCTGCGCCGCAATGCGCTGCGCGAAACCGAACTGGACAAGCCGCCGCGCGCGTTCCGCGAAATCTTCCGCGTGCTGCGCCAGCTCGACCGTGCCGGCACGCCGGACGCCACCGAAACCGCTGAGGATGAAGATGACGATGAGCAAGGATGACGATCTGCTGACCGTGGGCCTGGTGTCGGTGTCCGACCGCGCCTCGTCCGGCGTCTATCAGGACCAGGGCATTCCGGCGCTGCAGGACTGGCTGTCCGCCGCGCTGAAGACGCCGGTCACCTTCGAAACCCGGCTGATTCCGGACGAACAGCCGGTGATCGAGGCGACGCTGATCGAACTGTGCGACAGCGCGGGCTGCGATCTGGTGCTGACCACCGGCGGCACCGGCCCGGCGCCGCGCGACGTGACGCCGGATGCCACCGCCGCGGTGGCACACAAGCTGATGCCCGGCTTCGGCGAACAGATGCGCCAGATCAGCCTGCGCTTCGTGCCGACCGCCATCCTGTCGCGCCAGACAGGCGCCATCCGCGGCAGCACGCTCATCCTGAACCTGCCCGGGCAGCCGAAATCGATCCGGGAAACGCTGGAAGGCGTGAAGGATGCAGACGGCACCCAGGTCGTACCCGGCATCTTCGCCGCCGTGCCCTACTGCATCGATCTGATCGGCGGGCCCTACATCGAAACCGACGACTCCGTGGTGAAGGCCTTCCGCCCGAAATCCGCGATCCGGCCGCCCAGAGCCTGAAGGTCACCGCGCATCTTCGGTCGTCAGCGGGCCACACGGCTGAGCTGCGGCGGCTGCCCCTGTGGGAGCGGCGGCCTCGCCGCGATAGTGCCGCGACCATCGTTGTGCAGAGTGCCTATCTAGGCAAGGCCGCCGCTCCCACGAAAACCTTGCTGCTATGGCACTTGCGAGTAGTGCATGCGCGCGGCGACGCGTGAGGCGTGTGCCGCGAGGCGAGGGCCGAAGGTCTTTTCGTACTTGCGCGGGTTGGGCAGCATGACGGCCAGCCGTGCCGCCTGATCCGGCCCGAGTTTCGCCGCCGGCACGCGGTAGTAGCGCTGCGCGGCCGCTTCGGCGCCGAAGATGCCGTCGCCCCACTCCACCACATTCAGATAGATTTCGAGGATGCGCCGCTTGTCCATCACCGCTTCCATCATGAAGGTGATCGCCGCCTCCTGAGCCTTGCGCAGATAGCTGCGGCTCGGGCTGAGAAACAGGTTCTTCGCCAGCTGCTGGCTGATGGTCGAGCCGCCGGCCACCGCGCGGCCCTTCTTGCGGTTCTTTTCCATCGCCTTCTGGATGCCTTCCCAGTCGAAGCCTTCGTGATCGACGAAGCCATCATCTTCGGCAGCGATTACCGCACGTTTCAGGTGCACCGAAATGCGCTCGTAGGGCACCCACTGCCTGCGCAGCTGTGCGTCCGGCTGACGCTCGCGCATTTCGGACAGGCGCAGCGACATGAAGCGGGTTTCGTCCGGATTGAATTTCGTCCACCACAGCAGGTGACCGAAAATCCACAGCTGATATGCCAGCGCCAGCAGCACCGCAGCAGCAAGCAGCCATTTCAGCAGGCGAAGGAAGCGACGCATGACCGGGGCGGCGCTCAGGCAAGCGGCGGCGTTGCCGCGCGCAGCATATCGCGCACCGGCGCCGTGTCCGGCCGCACGCCGCGCCACAGCGCGAAGGCCTCGGCCGCCTGCTCGACCAGCATGCCCAGACCGTCGGCCAGCGTGCCGGCGCCCTGCGCGCGCGCCTGCTTCAGAAAGGCTGTCAGGCCGCGGCCATAGACCATGTCGTACGCCAGGCTGCCCGGCGCATACAACCGGTCCGGCAGCGGCGGCGCCTCATCGCTCAGACTGGCGCTGGTGGCGTTGATCACGATGTCGTACGGCACATCGGCAACATCCTGCCAACCACCGGCGGCCAGCGCGGCGCGGCCATCGTGCCCGCCGAAGTGTGTTTCAAGACCACGCGCCTTGTCGGCGGTGCGGTTGGCGATGAACAGACGCGCCACCCCTGCATCGAGCAACGGCAGCACGACACCGCGCGCGGCGCCTCCGGCACCGAGCAGCAGCACGCGCGCGCCGTCGAGCCGGCCACCGAGCCACTCGAGGTCACGCACCAGCCCGGCACCGTCGGTGTTGTCGCCCAGCACGTGCTGATCGAACACGAAGGTGTTGACCGCGCCGGCCAGCCGCGCCCTTTCAGTCAGGCGATCCGCCAGCCGCCAGGCCTCTTCCTTGAACGGCACGGTGATGTTCATGCCGCGCCCGCCCTCGGCGCGAAATTGCACGACCGTGGCGGCGAAGCCTTCCAGCGGCGCCAGCAGCGCCTCGTAACTCATGTCCTGACCGGTCTGCGCGGCGAAGGCGGCGTGGATGGCGGGTGACTTGCTGTGCGAAATGGGATGACCCACCACGGCGTAACGATCGGGCATCGGTCTAGCGTGCTTCAAGCTGGTCGCCCTGGGTGAAGCTCCAGGTACGGGTGATGGACAGGATTTCGAAGTCGCGCTTGATATCCGGCGAGAAGGGCGCATAGGGTGCGGCCATGCGAACGATGCGCTGCGCGGCCTCGTCGAGCAGCGGCTGGCCGGACGAGCGGCTGACGTAGATCTGTTCGATTTCGCCGTCGGACCGGATTTCGACCGTCAACGTGAGGTTGCCGTAGATGCGGCCGCGCGCCGCGCTCGGGTAGTTCAGGTTGCCGATCCGCTCGACCTTCTGCCGCCAGTCCTCGATGTACTGTGCGAAGCGGTACTCCTGCGTGCGTGCGCCGACGAACTTCTTTCGCGGCCGCTTGTTGTAGTCATCCACATTGCGCGCGATTTCGGCTTCCATGCGCGCCATCGCCATGGCGCGCGCCGCGAGATCGGCGCCGCGGGGCAGCGGAACAGCCTGCGGCGTCGGTTCCGGCTGTTCGACCCGACGTTCCTCTTCCCGGACTGCCGTCTTTGCCTGCGCCTCGGCCAGCAGCTTCTGCTGCAGCGCTTCGAGTTCCTGCACGCGGCTTTGCGTGCTGACCAGCTGATCGCCGGTCTGGTCGCGCTTGCTGGCCGGAAGCGGCGTTTTTGCACGGCGGTCCTGATCGGTATTGCCGCCGCCATCGAGACTGGCCTGTGCAAGCGCCTGCGGATCGACCGGCTTCTGCTTGCCGCGCGCATTGACCAGCACGACTTCCAGCGGCTGATCGACCGCCTTCTGCTTCGGCTTGAGGTCAGGCGCGAAATTGATCGCCAGCACGAAGCCATGCACGAGGATCGACACCGCGATGCCGATGGCCAGCGGCGGAAGCGCAGGTTCGGCCGTGGTCAAAGCGGCTGGCCGAACGCTGGTCAGCACGGCCCTCTCCGGTGTGGCCGCGGACTTCGGGCGGGTGCGGGCTGCAGCGCTTTTTCGTGGCATGGGGCAGGATTTTACAGGCGGCTGGTGAAATACCGCCGCCCGCCGGGAAATGAGACAGCACAGCGTCGCCGGCGTGTCACGACGGGCGTTCTATAATCAGTCGTCTTTCGTGTGCAGCAAACTCCATGGATCCATTGCTGATCAAGGCCTTCATTCTAGGCATCATTGAAGGTCTGACCGAGTTCCTGCCCATTTCCAGCACCGGCCACCTGATCATCGCAGGCAGCCTGCTGGGTTATACCGACGACACCAGTCGCGTATTCAAGATCGTCATCCAGCTGGCCGCGATACTGGCGATCTGCTGGGAGTATCGGCGCAAGCTCATCGATGTCGGCAGCGGCGTGCTGGCGCGCGATCCGCAGGCCAACCACTTCGTGACACTGGTGCTGATCGCCTTCATGCCGGCGGCAGTACTCGGCTTCCTGCTGCACGGCGTGATCAAGACCTATCTGTTCAACCCGCTGACCGTGGCGGGCGCGCTGATCGTCGGCGGCGTGCTCATTCTGCTGATCGAGCGTCGCAATCACCAGCCGCGCTACGAAACCGTGGAAGACATGGACTGGCGAGCGGCACTGAAGGTCGGTCTTGCACAGTCGCTCGCGATGTTTCCCGGCGTGTCGCGCTCGGGTGCGACCATCATGGGTGGCCTGATCTTCGGCCTGTCGCGCCGCGCGGCGACCGAATTCAGCTTCTTTCTTGCCATTCCGACGATGTTCGCGGCCACCGCCTACGACGTTTACAAGAACTGGGCGCTGCTGCGTGCCGAAGATCTGCCGGTGTTCGCAACCGGCTTCGTGGCGTCCTTCCTGGCGGCCTTCTTCAGCGTGCGCTGGCTGCTGCGCTACATCTCCACCCACACCTTCGAGGTGTTCGCCTGGTACCGCATCGTCTTCGGCATCATCGTGCTGCTGACAGCCATCGGCGGCTGGGTGGACTGGGCGGATCACTGATGCAGAAGCTGATCTATCTGCACGGCTTCCGCTCCGGCCCGCAGTCGGTCAAGGCCGTGCAGTTGCGCGCCCACCTTGCACGACAGGGTCGGGCCGGAGACCTGTGGTGCGAACAGCTGCCGCCCGGCCCGCTGGACGCGATCGCGCTGATCGAGTCGGTGCTGTGCCCCGCGATGGCGGACGGCGACGAGGTTGCGCTGGCCGGTTCGTCGCTGGGCGGCTTCTATTCTCTGCACCTGGCGGAAAAGCATGGACTCCGTGCGGCGCTGATCAATCCGGCCGTGGTCGCACCGAAATCGCTCGGCGATTACGTCGGCGAACATGAACACATGTATACGGGCGAGGTGTTCCGCTTCGAGCAGGAACATGTCGAACAACTCGCGGATCTGGATGTCGCGGCCATCACGCAACCGGAACGTTATCTCGTGCTGCTGGAAACCGGCGACGAGGTACTGGACTGGTGGCAGGCGGTACTGAAGCTGCGCGGCGCGAACTTCGTCGTGCATGCCGGCGGCGATCACAGCCTGCGGAGCTTCGCGACAGAACTTCCGCGGATGACCGAATTCCTGCTGCCGGATCGCTGAGGGCGAATGCTGATTGTTGGGCATCGCTGGCGCTCACCCCGACCTGCGGGGGTGATGGGACGGCGCGAAACTTAAGGAAGCTGGGTTGTTGGGCATCGCTGCGCTCACCCCAACCTACGGCAGCGCGGGCACTCGCCGCCAATCACGTTTTGCCCATCCCCCGTAGGTTGGGGTGAGCGCAGCGATGCCCGACACCCGCCCTGAACGAAGTCGCGCTAACGAAAGTCGCTGACGCGGAACCGGGCGAGATCGAAATTGGCGCCACGCTCGATCAGCTCGACCGGATCAAGCCTGACGTGGCGCCCGTTGATCGACGCGTGCAGCGGGTATTCAGCCGAATAGCCGGTGCCGTTGATCGCCAGGCGCACGACGGCGCCGGTGATCGGGTCATCGAGTGCAACGGCTTCGCCGCTGTTGCGTTCGGAGAACACTTCAAGCGGGCGGGCGGTGGTCGACAACGTTTCGATGCCTACCGTGCCGCGCGCATCCCGACCGCGCATGTAGCGGCGCACGACACCGACCAGCCAGTTGTCGCCGCCCGACGGCTGCATGCCGACCAGCGAGCCGACGCGCACCCATTCGGCGCTGGCAGTGGGTGCCGTTGCGCCGATGCCGCCCAGACTGGCGTCGGACATTTCCCAGCGATAGATCACCGCCTCGTCGCGCGCGCCGCGCAGCACGTGGTGCAGATGCTTGATGCCATTGGCGACCGCGAGTGCACCACCCAGCGTGTGGCGGCGGTATTGCCGGGTCGGCGGGTCGAGCGCCCAGTTGATCGACAGGTGGCGCAGCAGCCGACCCAGTTGTTCCGGCGACGGCTCTTCATCGAAATGCAGCGCGTCCGGCCGTTCGCCGGCTTCGAGCTTGCGCGCCATCGCGAGTGCGGCATCGGCGGCCGCGATGCCGGAGAAGTAGCGGATGCCGTCGGTGGTCAGCGGCGCGCGTACCAGACGCAACGGCGGAGCAGGCTGATTGGAGTCCAGCCAGTGCGTGGTGCCGCGCTCGACGGCGGACGCCATCGAGAATCGGGCGGCGAAATAACTGGTGAGCTGCTCGGCCAGTCGCACACCGGCCGGCACCAGTCCTTCCGGCGCCGCCACATGCAGCGCGATCAGGCGCAGATACTCGCGTTCGACCGACGTCGCCGCTTCGTCGGCGGCGTTGACCACCTCGCGCACTTCGGCGCCCGATGCCTGCGCGAGCAGGTAAGCCTGACCGGCCACCTGCCACAGACCGGCATCGACCGGGCCATTGTGATAGACGTCCCACTTGAAACGCTGGCGGCACGCCCGCACGGTGCGCGAGGCCAGACGAGACAGACCGCTGAGCACCGACGCCTGCGCAGGATCGGACATGTAGCGATCGAGCGCGAATTCGTAGGCGGACGACAGGATGGACCAGAAATCGCGGCCGGTGCGCCACACCACATCCTTGCCGTCGGGTTGCTCGACGTAAGCACTGTCGAGCTTTCGCAGGTGGGGCTGGGCGCTGGAATCGAACTGATAGAGCAGATTGACGTGGTGCGCGATGTCGATATTGGCGGCTTCGCTGACCGATTCGACCCAGCCGGTCAGTTCGTTGATGGCCAGATCAGGCTGCGCGGCGGCTATTTCGGCCAGCACACGGCGCAGCTCGGCCGGATTGCCGAGCACGCTCGCCGGGGATGAAGAAAAGACACCGAACATACCTGCCACCTCCGCCGCTCGGGATGCGCCCCGATTGTACTGATCATCAATCGTCCGTCGGACGATGCGCCATGCCCCGTCCGTACTGCATGCAGACCCCGCCGGAACCGCGCGCTGGACTACAATCCCGACCCTCTAGCGTAACGCGACTGCGCGATATTTTCCATGCGGCAATATCTCGACCTCATGCGCCATGTGCTCGAACAGGGCGCGCTCAAGACCGACCGCACCGGAACCGGCACCCGTTCGGTGTTCGGCTGGCAGATGCGTTTCAATCTCGCCGACGGCTTTCCGGTGCTGACGACGAAGAAACTGCACCTGCGCTCCATCATCGTCGAATTGCTGTGGTTCCTGCGCGGCGACACCAATATCGCCTGGCTGAAGGAAAACGGCGTCAGCATCTGGGACGAGTGGGCTGACGACAATGGCGACCTCGGTCCGGTGTATGGCGCCCAGTGGCGCAGCTGGCCGACACCCGACGGGCGCCACATCGACCAGATCGCCGAACTGATCAAGGGGTTGCGCCAGAATCCGGATTCGCGTCGCCACATCGTCAGCGCATGGAACCCGGCCAGCATCCCGTCGATGAAGCTGCCGCCCTGCCATGCACTGTTCCAGTTCTACGTCGCCGACGGCGCATTGTCCTGCCAGCTGTACCAGCGCAGCGCCGACATATTTCTCGGAGTGCCTTTCAATATCGCGAGTTACGCACTGCTGACGATGATGATTGCTCAGGTTTGCGGGCTCAAGCCGGGCGAATTCATCCACACGCTGGGTGACGCGCACCTGTACCTGAACCATGTCGATCAGGCCCGCGAGCAATTGTCACGCGCACCGCGGCCGCTGCCGGTGATGCATATCAACCCGGCGGTGACCGACCTGTTCGCGTTCGCGCCGGAAGATTTCCGTCTCGACGGCTATGACCCGTGGCCGCACATTCCGGCGAAGGTGGCCGTGTGACGCCGCGCCTGTCGCTGATTGCCGCCCTGGCCGCCAATGGCGTGATCGGCCGCGACAACACAATGCCCTGGCACCTGCCGGAAGACCTGAAGCGCTTCCGTGCGCTGACCATGGGTCACCCGATGATCATGGGCCGCAAGACCTGGGATTCGCTCGGCCGGCCGTTGCCGGGTCGCACCAGCATCGTGGTCAGCCGGCAGCCCGGATTGTCGATTCCGGGTGCCATCGTCGTGCCGTCGCTGGAGGCGGCGTGGCAGGCTGCCGCGCAGGTCGAAGGTGGCGCGGACGCCTTCATCATCGGTGGCGCCCAGCTGTACGCATTGGCTCTGCCGCACGTACAGCGGCTGCTGCTGACCGAAATCGCCGACCGGTTCGACGGCAACACGGTATTCCCTGCCTTCGACCGCAGCGAATGGATCGAAACCGCCCGCGAATCGGCTGTCAGCGCCGGCGGGTTGCGGTACGCCTTCGTCGATTACGCGCGACGCTGAGCGACGGCGCACCGCGTTGCATCAGCTGCCTCGCTGGCGGCCCGGACGTTCAGTCGCGTACGCAATCGACCAGGTAGTTGATCGTTTCGCCCTCGCCATCGCCGACCAGACCGTGAATGTCGGTTTCGAAGCCCGGAAAGGCGCGGTTGAATTCGCGTGCAAAGCGCAGGTAATTGACGATGGTGCGGTTGAAGCGCTCGCCCGGGATCAGCAGCGGGATACCCGGCGGATAGGGGGTGAGCAGCACGCTGGTTATGCGGCCTTCGAGGTCGTCGATCGGCACACGATCGATCTCGCGATGCGCCATGCGCGCCCAGGCTTCGGCCGGCTTCATCGCCGGTTCCATCGGCGACAGATACATTTCGGTCGTCAGGCGCGCGATGTCGTGCTTCTTGTACATTTCGTGGATGCGCACACACAGGTCGCGCAACCCCACGCGTTCGTAGCGCGAATGCGCCGCCACGAATTCCGGCATCACCTTCCACAGCGGTTCGTTGTTGTCGTAGTCATCCTTGAACTGCTGCAGTTCGGTCACCAGCGTGTTCCAGCGGCCCTTGGTGATGCCGATGGTGAACATGATGAAGAAACTGTACAGCCCGGTCTTCTCGACGATGATGCCGTGCTCGGCCAGATAGCGCGTCAGCATGCCGGCAGGAATGCCCCAGTCGGCGAAGTCGCCGTCGACATCCAGACCCGGCGTGATGACCGTCGCCTTGATCGGATCAAGCAGGTTGAAGCCTTCGGCCAGGTCGCCGAAGCCATGCCAGCGCTCGCCGGCGCGCAGCGTCCAGTCTTCGCGCGTACCCAGGCCCTCTTCCGCCAGATGTTCCGGACCCCACACCTTGAACCACCAGTCGGCGCCGAATTCCGCACCGACCTTGCGCATCGCACGGCGGAACTCAACTGCTTCGGCCAGTGACTCCTCGACCAGCGCAGTGCCGCCCGGCGGCTCCATCATCGCAGCCGCAACGTCGCACGACGCGATGATCGCGTACTGCGGGCTGGTGGAGGTGTGCATCAGGTAAGCCTCGTTGAATACGTCGCGATCGAGCGAGCGGGTCTGCGAATCCTGCACCAGGATCTGCGACGCCTGCGACAGGCCGGCCAGCAGCTTGTGCGTCGACTGCGTGGAAAAGATCATCGAATCCTTGCAGCGCGGCCGGCCTTCGCCGATGGCGTGGTAGTCGCCGTAGAAGTCGTGGAAGGACGCGTGCGGCAGCCATGCTTCGTCGAAATGAAGCGTGTCGATCTCGCCGTCGAGCACATCCTTGATGGCTTCCACGTTGTACAGGATGCCGTCGTAGGTCGACTGCGTGATGGTCAGGATGCGTGGCTTCTTGTTCGACACCTTGCGCGCGAACGGATTGGCCTCGATCTTCGCGCGGATCACGTCCGGACTGAATTCGGACAGCGGAATCGGGCCGATGATGCCGTAGTGATTGCGCGTCGGCGTCAGGAAGACCGGAATCGCACCGGTCATGATGATGGAGTGCAGGATGGATTTGTGACAGTTGCGGTCAACGACCACGATGTCGTCCTGCGCCACGGTCGAATGCCACACCATCTTGTTCGACGTCGACGTGCCGTTGGTGACGAAGAACAGGTGGTCGGCGTGGAAGATGCGCGCTGCGTTGCGCTCCGACGCAGCCACCGGGCCGGTATGGTCGAGCAGTTGCCCGAGTTCCTCGACTGCGTTGCACACGTCGGCACGCAGCATGTTCTCGCCGAAGAACTGGTGGAACATGCGCCCGACCGGGCTTTTCAGGAAAGCGACGCCGCCTGAGTGGCCCGGGCAGTGCCAGGAGTAGGAACCGTCCTGCGCGTAGTGCACCAGCGCACGGAAGAACGGCGGCGGCAGCGAGTCGAGATAGGCACGTGCTTCGCGCACGATGTAACGCGCGACGAATTCCGGCGTGTCCTCGAACATGTGGATGAAGCCGTGCAACTCGCGCAGGATGTCGTTCGTGATGTGGCGCGTGGTGCGCGTCTCGCCGTACAGGAAGATCGGAATGTCGGCATTGCGGCGGCGGATTTCGGCCACGAATTCGCGCAGGTTCTGCAGCACGGCCTGGATTTCCGCCGCGCTGCCACCACCGAACTCTTCGTCGTCGATCGACAGGATGAAGGTCGATGCCCGGCTCTGCTGCTGCGCGAACGAGGTCAGGTCACCGTAGCTGGTGACCCCCAGTATCGTCAGACCTTCCTTCTCGATCGCTTCGGCCAGCGCACGGATGCCCAGACCGGACGCGTTCTCGGAACGGAAGTCCTCGTCGATGATGATGATCGGAAACTCGAAGCGCATGGCGTCAACCTGTGTGATGGCTGGAGCGCCCTGGCACGGCGCCCCGGATTGCAGAGAACCTGCGATCCTGAGCGCGCGATGGTATCAGTTCGATGTCTCAAAACAATCCGGGCCGCACTGGGCGGCCCGGACGGGATGCTGCAGACGCTACGACTGCATTCAGCCGAGGCGACGACGGGCGACGGCGCCAACGACCAGCAGGCCGGCGAGAATCATTGCGTACGACGCGGGTTCAGGCACCGGGGCGGCAACCGACGTGTAGCTGTCGAGGAATTCGACGCGCACACCTGTCGGATTGCCGCTGCGATACGCACTGTTGTTCACGATGAAATCGATCGTATTCACGCCGGCAACGAAGCCGGTGCTGGCCGCAAACGAGGTCCAGCTGCTGAAGGATGAGCCGGTGGAAATGGTGCTGCCGTTGAAAACGACATAACCGTTGTTGTCCGACGCCCAGCGACCGGAAAATGCTGACGCTGCCGGGTCATAGCCGGTGAGATCGAAGCTGATCGACCACTTGTACAGGCCAGCCGACGACGGATCATAGCTCTGCGCCGCGTTGGCTGACGGCGTCAACCAGACCGAGTCCCCGTTGTTGGCGAGCCAGGAACCGAAAGGAAAGCCCGAACCGGTGGTCACGACGCCGTAGCCGTCGGTGCCGGTCGCCGTGCCGGCGAGGGCGGTGAAGCTGTAGCGGGTATCGGTCTGGCCGGCGTCGAAGCCGGTACCGGTGTTTTCGAGACCTTCGATCCAGGGCGCGTCGAGCGCGGCAACGGCGCCCGTCGAAGCAATGGCCAGACTTGAAGCGAGAAGAAGATTCCTGAACATGACGGCTCCGCAGTGATTCGTGAAAGTGAGCGGAGTCTAGGGCTGACGTTCAGGGCGGACTGTTCATAAAGTCACGTCGCAGCGCCGTGTAACGCTTGGTATCGATTCGCGGGCAAATACTTGCGGAAAGCGTGCATTTGCGCACGAAAACCGCGTCAGATCTTGGGCAGCGTGACACCGGTCTGCCCCTGGTACTTCCCGCCACGGTCTCGATATGAAGTTTCGCACGGCTCGTCGGACTCGAAGAACAGCATCTGGGCGACGCCTTCGTTGGCGTAGATGCGCGCCGGCAGCGGCGTGGTATTGGAGAACTCCAGCGTGACGTGACCTTCCCATTCGGGTTCGAGCGGCGTCACATTCACGATGATGCCGCAGCGCGCATACGTGCTTTTGCCTAGACACACCACCAGCACGTTGCGCGGCACGCGAAAGTACTCGACCGTACGCGCCAGCGCGAATGAATTGGGCGGAATGATGCAGGACTCGCTGTTCATTTCGACGAAGGAATTCGGATCGAAGGTCTTCGGATCGACGATGGTCGAGTTGATGTTCGTGAACACCTTGAATTCGGCCGCGCAACGTACGTCGTAACCATAGCTCGACGTGCCGTACGAAACGATGCGCCGGCCATCGACCTCGCGCACCTGACCGGCCTCGAACGGCTCGATCATCCGGTGTTCCTCGGCCATCCGGCGTATCCAGCGATCGGATTTGATGCTCATCTGCGTATCCTCGGCATGCGTAAGCGGGGCGACCGGGCGCCACGAAAGACCGCGATTGTTGCAAGTTCGGCGCAGAAAAGCACGCGGCCCGCACATCAACGCGATGTGCGGGCCGCGCGGCTTGAGGCAGGAATGATCAGGTCAGCATGTCGGCCCAGATGTTGCGCGCCCAGGCGAGTGCGTACTTGCCTTCCATCTCGGTGGGTGCTGCGGACAGACCGCCGGCGCCCTTGACCGGCTGCGGCTGCTTCGTCGCCGCATCGTAGGGATGCACGGATGCCACGTGCACCACGTTCGTCGCATCCACGAAGCTGTAGCAGGTGTTCATCACCAGCGGCGCGTCGGACGGCGGCTGTCCGGACATCAGGTTGATGATGGCCGCCGCCGCAACCTTGGCGTGCTGATTGGCCATGTGACCGGACTTGGGCATCGTCGGCGCCGGGAAGATGGCGTCGCCCAGCACGTGAATGTTGGGCGTACTGGTCGATTCCATCGTGAGCCAGTTGACGTCGACCCAGCGGTTGTTGATCAGCTTCAGCCCCGACTTGGCGGCAATGTCGCCCGCACGCTGCGGCGGCACGACGTTGAGCACACTCGCCTTGACCTGTTCGAACTCGAGGATGGCGGTGCGGTTGCCGACATCTACATCGCGCAGCTCGCTCTGCGGCCGGTACTCGATCATGCCCTTGTAGTTGTCAGCCCAGGCCTTGGTGAACAGGCCCTTCTTCGACACGATGTCCTCATTGGCGTCCAGCACCAGCACCTTCGATTTCGGCTTCGCCTGCTTCAGGTAATGGGCGACCATGCAGGCGCGCTCGTAAGGCCCGGGCGGGCAGCGGTAAGGCGCCTTCGGGATGGTCATCGCAAACACGCCGCCGTCGGGCATCGCTTCCAGCTGTTTGCGCAGTGCAACCGTCTGCGGTCCCGCCTTCCACGCGTGCAGGATGCTTTCCTTCGCCGCTGCCGATGCCATGCCGGGCAGCGACTCGTACATGAAATCGACGCCGGGCGACAGCACCAGCCGGTCGTAGGCCAGGTCGCCACCACGTGCCAGCCTGATCATGCGTTTTTCAGCGTCAACCGCGGTCACTTCGTCCTGCACCACGGTGATGCCGTACTTCGCGAGCCCTTCGTAGCCGATCGTGATGTCCGACAGCTGCTTCTCGCCCGCGATCACCAGATTGGAGATCGGGCACGACACGAAAGCGGCGTTGCGCTCGACCAGCGTCACGCGGATGCCGCCCTCGCTCCACATCGAAATGTACTTCGCGGCGGTCGCGCCGCCGTAGCCGCCACCGACCACGACAACATGGCCCTTGGCGCCCTTGCCGGCGCCGGCACAGCCGTACAGCGCCGCCATGGCGGACAGGCCGAGCGTGCCTTTGATGAATCCACGACGTGCCGCGCTCATTTGGCACCTCCGACCGGTGTACGCGAAGCAAAATAATCCGCAATCAGGTCAAGCTGGCTGTCGGTGTAGCCCTTGGACAGCTGATGCATGATCGTCGCCGGCTTGGCGCCGCTGCGGAATTCGTTGATCAGGCCGAGCATCTTCGCTTTCGACATGCCCGCAAGGCCCGGAATGCCGCCGGCGCTGTTGCCGTCCGTGCCGTGGCAATTTGCGCAGGTGGCTGCAAGATTGCGTCCGAGGTTCGGGTCGGCAGCCTGTGCACAGGCCATTGAGAGGCCAAGCCACAGCAGCGCCGTGCCCGCCAGTTTCTTTTTCAAAATGTTCTCCTCCGTGGAATCTTCGTGGTAATCCGGGCACGCCTGTTCCACATCTGTCGTGAAGAACCTTGCGAGCTAACGACACGCTAGACAAAAACTCGTCACGTCTCAAGTAGAAAAAATAATAAATTAATTCTTGACTATATGCGCATTTGCGCATATGTTTGATTTCAACAAGGACAAGACGAGGAGCAGCTGTGGATTACGATCCCGAGCTGGACAAGGTTTTTGAGTCGGTTGCCGATTACTTCGGACTGCTGGCCGAACCTGCAAGACTGAAGATCCTGCACTGCCTGTGCGACGGCGAACGTTCGGTTGCCGACGTCGTGGACCAGTCGGGTCTGAGCCAGACCAACACCTCCCGTCACCTCAACATGCTGTACCGCGCCGGCATCGTCGGCCGGCGCAAGGATGGCGCCATGGTGTTCTACAAGCTCATCGACCCGAATTTTCCGTCGATCTGCCGCACCGTCTGCATCCAGATTGCCTCCGGCAACTCGCTGAACATGCCGCACCGACCCAGCAAGGCATCGCTGAAGAAGGTGGGCAAGTCACTCGAACTCGCGTCCGAACAGGAGTAAGCATGCCCCAGAACACCCCACGCCCCGGGCGCATACAGCGCGCACCGGAAGGCTTTCTGTCGCCGGAACAGATACGTGACGTGTCTGCCGGGCGTCGCGACTTCCTGCGGACGGCCTTCGTCAGCGCCAGTATGGCCGTGGCAGGGACGTCCGTTGCACGGGCCGCCGATGGCGACCCGGCCATCCTGACGCTGCCCGAACACAGCACGACACTCGGCCGTCCCGTCGCCGAACGCCCTTACGGTGCGCCGTCGCAGTTCGAAGCGGGGCTGCGCCGTCGCGAAAGCCCCGGGTTGACCCGCGTGGCCGGCTCTTCGGTCTCGTTTTCACCGCTGCAGGGACTGTTCGGCATCATCACGCCGTCCGGCCTGCATTTCGAACGCCACCACCAGGGCTGGCACGATATCGACCCGGCGCGTCACCGGCTGATGATCAACGGCCTGGTGAAGGAAGCCCGTGTCTACACGATGGACGACCTGATGCGCCTGCCATCGGTGTCGCGCATCCACTTCATCGAATGTGGCGCCAATACCGGCATGGAATGGGGCAATGTGGCGGTGCCGACGGTGCAGTACTCGCACGGCATGCTGTCCTGTTCGGAGTTCACCGGCGTGCCGCTGTCCGTTCTGCTCGACGACTGCGGCATCGATCGCAAGCGCGCGAAGTTCGTGCTGGCCGAAGGAGCCGACGGCTCGAGCATGACCCGCACGATATCGCTCGACCGCGCACTGGACGACGTACTGGTCGCCTGGGGCCAGAACGGCGAAATGCTGCGCCCCGAGAACGGTTATCCGCTGCGTCTAGTGGTGCCCGGCGTTCAGGGCGTATCGTGGGTCAAGTGGCTGCGCCGCATCGAAGTCGGCGATCAGCCGTGGGCGACCAAGGACGAGGCGGTGCACTACATCGACCTGATGCCCGATGGCACGCACCGCCAATACACCTCGATTCAGGAATGCAAGTCGGTCATCACGACGCCGTCCGGCGGCCAGACCCTGCTCGACAAGGGATTCCACAACATCACCGGTCTTGCCTGGTCGGGCCGCGGCAAGGTGAAGCGGGTCGATGTATCGGTCGATGGCGGCCGCAACTGGCGCACCGCGCGGCTTGAAACGCCGGTGCTGTCGAAGGCGCTGACCCGCTTCAACATCGACTGGGTGTGGGACGGCAGTCCCGCGATCCTGCAGTCGCGCGCCATGGACGAAACCGGTTACGTGCAGCCCACCTATGCGCAACTGCGCGCGGTGCGCGGCACGCGGTCGATCTATCACAACAACGCCATCCAGTCGTGGAAGCTGGCGGACAGCGGAGACGTGAGCAATGTCCAGGTTTTCTGAACTTCTCCTCGCGGGCTGCCTGATCGCAGCCGCGGCCGGCGCCTCGGCCGACAGCAGCTTTCCGGGCGTCGGCCGTCCAGCCACCCCGTCCGAAGTCAAGGCATGGGATATCGATGTGCGTCCCGATTTCAAGGGCCTGCCACCCGGCAAGGGCTCGGTGGATCAGGGCATCGAACTGTGGGAGGCAAAATGTACGGCCTGCCATGGCAGTTTTGGCGAGAGCAACGAGGTATTCACCCCGCTGGTCGGCGGCACGACGAAGGAAGACATTGAAACCGGCCGCGTCGGCGCCTACATCAGACAGGACGCCCCGCAGCGCAGCACGCTGATGAAGGTACCGACGCTGTCGACGCTGTGGGACTACATCAACCGCGCCATGCCCTGGAATGCACCGAAGTCGCTGAGCCCGGACGAGGTGTACGCCGTGCTCGCCTACCTGCTTCATCTGGGTGAGATCGTCCCGGCCGACTTCACGCTGTCGGACAAGAACATCGCCGAGGTGCAGAAGCGCATGCCGAACCGCAACGGCATGACGACAAAACATGGCATGTGGGACATCAAGGGCAAGCCTGACGTGAAGAACGTGGCCTGCATGAAGAACTGCAAGACACAGATCACGATGGGGTCCAGCCTGCCGGACTACGCTCGCGACGCCCACGGCAATCTTGCCGATCAGAACCGGGTGATCGGCGCCGTACGGGGGCAGCAGACTAGCGAGGGTGCCGGCGGCGGTGCGGCTGCGCCCGCGCCGCATCCCGCGATGGACTTGATGAAGAAAAGCGGTTGCAGTGGTTGTCACGGCATCGCCAGCAAGATACTCGGGCCGTCCTTCCGCGACATCGCGAAGCGTTACAAGGACGACAAGGGGGCAGAATCGCAGCTCATCGGCCGTGTCAAGGCAGGTGGCAGCGGCACGTGGGGCGATGCGGCAATGCCGCCCCAGGCGCATGTCAGCGACGCGGACACGGCTGCGTTGATCAAATGGATATTGTCGGGCTCGCCCGAAAACTGAGGAGGAAACGGATGAACACGCAGCGAAGGGAAGTCCTGAAGAGCGGCAGCGCAGCCGGATTGTTCGGTCTGCTGGTGGCCGCCGGCCTGATCACGACCCAACAGGCGCAGGCCGCCGGATGGGACAAGCCGGCGTTCGAAGCCAAGGCGATGGACGAGGCGCTCAAGGCGCTGGGTGCCGGCAAGCCCGCCGATTCGAAGGATGTGCAGATCAGCGGCCCCGACATCGCCGAGAACGGTGCAGTGGTGCCGGTCGGCGTCAAGAGCGCGCTCGCCGACACGGAATTCATCGCCATCCTGATCGAGAAGAACCCGAGCATGCTGGCTGCCAGCTTCACGCTGCCGGCCGGCACGATGGCTGACGTGAGCACCCGCGTGAAGATGGGCCAGACCTCGAATGTGTTCGCACTGGTCAAGGCCGGCGGCAGCTTCTACATGGTGTCCAAGGAAATCAAGGTGACGCTGGGCGGTTGCGGCGGCTGATAGCGGCCGGCAATTCGTTCACATTCCACGCACAACCCAAGGAGCAAGACATGGCAGGTCCGATGCGCATCCGCGCCGCCAGCAATGGCACTGAAACCGAAGTGAAGATCCTGATGAGCCACGACATGGAAACCGGTCAGCGCAAGGACGCGTCCGGCGCCCTGGTCCCGGCCCATCACATCACCGAACTGACGGCCACCCACAATGGCCGCGTCGTGCTGGCCGCCCAGTTCGGCCCGGCGGTCTCGAAGAACCCCTATCTGCAGTTCAAGTTCGCCGGCGGCGCCAAGGGCGACAAGGTCAGCGTGAGCTGGGTGGACAACAAGGGCGACAAGCGTACCGACGAAGTCGTCGTGGCCTGAACCCCGCGCTTCGTTGCACCGAGGATCGACCCGAAGCAGGCCGGTCCCGTCATCAGCCCGGATCATCCCGTCAAGGACTGGAGGAAGAGATCATGAAGAACAGCACATACGCTGCCTGCGTTGCCGCGTCCGCGCTCATGTTTGCCACACCGGTGCTGGCAGACGCCACCGCCGAGGGCATTGCCAAGTACCGTGAGGCGCTGGCCGAAGGCAATCCGGCCGAGCTGTGGGAAATGCGCGGCGAGGAGTTGTGGAAGGAAGCGCGCGGCCCGAAGAAGGCCACACTGGAAAAGTGTGACCTCGGCCAGGGGCCGGGCGTTGTCAAGGGCGCCTTCGTCACGCTGCCGCGCCATTTCGCCGATACCAACCGTGTGCAGGATCTGGAGTCCCGCCTGCTGACCTGCATGGAAACGCTGCAGGGCATTCCGGCCGACGAGGTCGCCAAGACCCCGTTCGGCAAGGGTGAGCAGAAGAACATCGAGGCACTGGTGGCCTGGATTTCCGCCGAATCGCGCGGCATGAAGTTCAACCTGCCGATGGCACATCCGGAAGAGAAGCGCATGTACGAGATCGGCAAGCGCGCCTTCAACTATCGCGGCGGCACGCACGATTTCGGCTGCGTCACCTGTCATGGCGAAGACGGCAAGCGCATCCGTCTGCAGGATCTGCCCAACCTGACCAAGGGCCCGGACGCCGCGCGCGGCTTCGGATCGTGGCCGGCCTACCGCGTGTCGTCGGGCGAGCTCTGGAGCATGCAGCGGCGCCTCAACGACTGCTTCCGCCAGCAGCGTTTCCCTTACCCGGTGTACGGCTCGGACGTGACCATCGCCCTGTCGAGCTACCTGGGTGTGACCGCCAACGGCGCCGGCGAAAGCACTGCGCCGGCCATCAAGCGTTAAGGAGAGCACGATGAACATCCGCATCCGTCAGGGCGCTGTCGCGCTCGCCGTCATGGCCGCGCTGGCCACCGTCGCAGGCTGCGCCGGCACTGGCGCGTCCACAGTCTCCTCGGCCGATTACGACAAGGACGCTGCAGCCGTCATGGCCGCATCCTTCCGCGAACAGGGCATCGTCAAGACCGACCGACTGACGCAGGACGAGGTCATGGTCGCCTGTTCGAAATTCGGGCACAGCCTCGATGACGAACTGCGCGAACGATTCCAGGCGGCCGCGCTGGCCGAGGTGAAGTGGCCGTCCGACGGCAAGTATCTGGGCGACTGGAAGGAAGGCGAAAAGATTGCGCAGAGCGGTCGCGGCCTGACCTGGACCGACAAGGCCGACGCCGCAAACGGCGGCAACTGCTACAACTGCCACCGCATCACGAAGAAGGAAATCTCTTACGGCACCATCGGCCCCAGCCTCTACCAATACGGCAAGGTGCACGGCAACACGGAAACCACGCAGAAGTATGTGTGGGCCAAGATCTGGAATCCCAACGCCTACAGCGCCTGCACCAACATGCCGCGCTTCGGCACGCACGGCATCCTCGACGAAAAGCAGATCCGCCATATCGTGGCCTTGCTGCTCGACCCGAAGTCGCCGGTCAACGCGGAGTGATGGCGCAATGAGCATGAACCGCCGCGAATTCATGCAGGTGCTGGCGGCCGCCAGTGCCGGTGGCATGGCCCTGCATGGCAACTTCGCCCAGGCTGCGAGCGCGGCCGGTCAGATGTACGAATTGCCGCGTTTCGGCAACGTGAGCCTGCTGCACATGACCGACTGCCACGCGCAGCTGATGCCCATCCACTTCCGAGAGCCGGACGTGAATCTGGGCATCGGCGACATGATGGGTCGGCCACCGCATCTGGTCGGCGAAAAGCTGCTGAAGCAGTTCGGCATCGCGCCGGGCAGTGCGCAGGCACATGCCTTCACCTACCTCGACTTTTCGCAGGCGGCTAAAACCTACGGCAAGGTCGGCGGCTTCGCTCACCTGACCACGCTGGTCAAGCGCATGAAGGCCAGCCGGCCCGGCGCGCTGCTGCTCGACGGCGGCGACACCTGGCAGGGCTCCGGCCTGTCGCTGTGGACGAAGGGACAGGACATGGTCGACGCCTGCAAGCTGCTCGGCGTCGATGTCATGACCGGTCACTGGGAATTCACCTACGGTGCGGAGCGGGTGAAGCAGATCGTCGACGGCGACTTCGCCGGCAAGATCGACTTCGTCGCGCAGAACGTGAAAACCACCGACTTCGGCGACCAGGTGTTCCCGCCCTTCGTCATCAAGCCGATGAACGGCGTGCCGGTGGCCATCATCGGCCAGGCCTTCCCCTACACGCCGATCGCCAATCCGCGCTACTTCACGCCGGACTGGAGTTTCGGCATCAACGACGAAAGCCTGCAGGAGCATGTCGATGCCGCGCGCGCCAAGGGCGCGCAGGTGGTGGTCGTGCTGTCGCACAACGGCATGGATGTCGATATCAAGATGGCCTCCAGGGTGCGCGGCGTCGATGCCATCCTCGGCGGACACACGCACGATGGCGTGCCAGCCCCGGTCATCGTCAAGAACGGCGGTGGCCAGACCCTGGTCACCAATGCAGGCTCGAACGGCAAATTCCTCGGCGTGCTCGATTTCGACGTCAAGGGCGGCAAGGTGTCGGATTTCCGCTATCACCTGCTGCCGGTGTTTTCCAACCTGATCCAGCCGGACGCCGACATGGCGTCGCTGATCACGAAGATGCGCGCACCGTACGAAGCGAAGCTGAATGAAAAGCTCGCGGTGACCGAAGGCCTGCTGTATCGCCGCGGCAATTTCAACGGCAGCTTCGATCAGCTCATCCTCGACGGCCTGATGAAGATGAAGGACGCAGAAATCGCCTTCTCGCCCGGTTTCCGCTGGGGTACCAGCCTGCTGCCCGGCGACCCGATCACGATGGAAAACCTGCTCGACCAGACCGCCATCACCTATCCCTACACGACGCTGACGCCGATGACCGGCGAATTCATCAAGACGGTGCTCGAGGACGTCTGCGACAACCTGTTCAATCCCGACCCTTACTATCAGCAGGGCGGCGACATGGTGCGCGTCGGCGGACTGCAGTACCGCTGCGACCCCACCGCCAGGATGGGCAGCCGCATCACCGCGATGTCGCTCGGCGGCAAGCCGATCGAGGCGTCGAAAACCTATCGCGTCGCGGGCTGGGCACCGGTGTCGGAAGAAGCGAAGAACGCCGGCGGCGAACCGATCTGGGACCTGATGGCGCGCTATCTGCGCGATGTGAAAACCGTCAAGCCGGTCAAGCTGAACCTGCCCGAACTGCAGGGCGTGGCCGGCAACCCGGGCATGGCCTGACATGCAGCTTTTGCGTCGTCCGTCGATGCGGACACTTCTCGCGACATGCGCTCTCCTCCTTGCGCAATGGGCGATGGCGGGCGGCGCACCTCTTGTTCATCCGGCGCTCAAGCCGGTACAGGTCGGCGCCCACAGCTGGTATGTGCAGGGTGAAGCCGGCCCGGCCAGTCTGGCCAATGCGGGCTACAACTCCAACGCCGGCTTCGTTGTCACCGGCGACGGAGTGGTCGTGATCGATGCGCTCGGCACCCCGGTGCTGGGAGAGGCGCTGATCGCCGCCATCCGTCGCGTGACCGACCAGCCGATCCGCCGCGTACTGATCACCCATTACCACGCCGACCACTTCTACGGGCTGCAGGCATTCAAGGCCGTCGGCGCCGAAGTGTGGGCGCACCGCAGCGGTCGCGAATACATCGAAGGCGAGGAAGGCCGTGCGCGGCTGGAACAGCGACGGCGCGATCTCGATCCGTGGGTCGATGGCAAGACCCGACTGATCGCCGCCGACCTCTGGCTGGAGGGCGACACCAGCTTCCGCATGGGCGACCTCAGTTTCGAAATGATCCACATGGGCCCGGCGCACGCACCGGACGACATGGTGGTCGTGGTGCGCGAAGACGGGGTGATCTACTCCGGCGACATCCTGTTCATCGGCCGCATCCCCTTCGTCGGTGATGCCGACAGCAAGCGCTGGCTGACCACGATGGACCGTCTGCTCGCGCTCAAGCCCGGCACGCTGGTCACCGGCCACGGTCCGGCCTCGACCGACCCGGCGCGCGACCTCGGCCTGACGCGCGACTACCTGACCTATCTGCGCACCGAAATGGGTCGGGCGGTCAGCGACTTCATGCCCTTCGACGAGGCCTATGCACGCACCGACTGGCGCCGCTGGGAAAAAATGCCGGCCTTCGACGCCGCCAATCGCGTCAACGCCTACGGCACCTACCTGCGCATGGAGCAGGAGGCGCTCGACAAATGACCGCCCGCGCGCTCGTCGTCCTGATGTCACTGTTGCTCAGTCCGGTGCTGTTCGCTGCACCGGCGCGTACCGCAGGGCCGGCCCTGCCGACGCTGACGAATGCGGTGAAGGATGTACGTGACGCCGGCAACCCGGGCGTCGTGGTCGTCGTGCTGTTTTCGCTGCCCGGCTGCCACTACTGCGAAGAGGTCCGCAGCCACTATCTGGCGCCGCTGGCACGCGATGCCGCACAGCGCGGCCGGCTGGTGATCCGCGAAGTCGACCTGGACAGCGGACGCAAACTGACCGATTTCGACGGCAGCAAGACGACGCAGGCCGCGTTCGCAAAACGCATGAAGGTGCAGTTCGCGCCGACCGTGCTGTTTCTCGATGCCCACGGTCGGCAGGTCGCCTCACCACTGGTAGGCGCCGGCAAGGCCGACTTCTACGGCGGCTACCTCGATGACGCCATCGCGGCCGGCATTGCGGCGGCCGTGCGCTGACCGGCCCGACCGCCTACCTGAACTTGTAGTAACGCTGGTTCAGATAGGCCGCAACGTGCGCCTCGTCCTCCGGGAACCAGCCGGTATTGAGCTGCGAATTGCACACGCTGACCTGGGTCGCGAGCTGGGCCAGCGAATTCACCCGGCGGTCCTTGCGCAGATAGATCTGCGAGCCGTCGCCACCCAGCTTGTCCATGTGGCAGTTCTCGCACTGCGCCTCGACCATCAGTTCGCCGCCCTTTGCCGGATCGGCAGCCTGAACGGCCGCGGCAGGGACACAACAGGATGCAGCGAGCAGCAGTGCGTTCGGCTTCATGACGGCTTGCCTCCGGGTTCGTCTGGCGATCAGGTGTTCTGTACCACGATGCTGGGGAATTTGGCGCTCATGTCCTTGCCCTTGTCGGCGATCTTCACCGCCACCTTGCGCGCGATGTCGCGATAGATCTCTGAGACGCGGCCGTCCGGGTCGGACACCACGGTCGGCTTGCCGGAATCGGCCTGTTCGCGAATCTGCATCGCCAGCGGCAGAGAGCCCAGCACCTCGAGTCCGTAGTCGGCCGCCATGCGCGCGCCGCCGCCTTCGCCGAAGATGTGCTCTTCGTGGCCGCACTTCGAACAGGTGTGGATGCTCATGTTTTCCACGATGCCGAGGATGGGGATGCCCACCTTCTCGAACATCTTCAATCCCTTGCGTGCGTCCAGCAGCGCGATGTCCTGCGGCGTCGTGATGATGACGGCGCCGGTCACCGGCACCTTCTGCGCCAGCGTGAGCTGGATGTCGCCGGTACCCGGCGGCATGTCGATCACCAGGTAATCGACGTCTTCCCAGCGCGTTTCGGTCAGCAACTGTTCCAGCGCGGAGGTCACCATCGGGCCGCGCCACACCATCGGCGTTTCGACGTCGATCAGGAAGCCGATCGACATCGCCTGGATGCCGTAGGCCATCATCGGAGACAGCGACTTGCCGTCCGGGGACTCAGGACGGCCGGTGATGCCCAGCATCTGCGGCTGCGACGGACCGTAGATGTCGGCGTCGAGCAGGCCGACGGTCGCCCCCTCGGCGGCCAGCGCCAGCGCGAGATTCACCGCGGTGGTGCTCTTGCCGACGCCGCCCTTGCCGGACGCCACGGCGATGATGTTCTTCACGCCCGGCAGCAGCTTCACGCCGCGCTGCACCGTGTGCGACACGATCTTCTGCGTCATGCTGACGCTGACGTTGCCGACGCCCGGAATGGCGCGCAGCACGGCGATGGCCATCCGGCGCAGGTGATCCATCTGGCTCTTGGCCGGGTAGCCCAGTTCGATGTCGACCGAAACGTCTGTGCCATCGACGCGGATGTTCCGCGCGCTGCGCGTGGTGATGAAGTCCTTGCCGGTATTGGGATCGATCAGTTCCTTGAGCGCACTCTGGACCTGGGCTTCGCTGATGGACATATGAACTCCGAACGGCGGTGTGCCCGCCGGGCCGCATCATGCGGCGCCGCTGCAGGCAATACCTGATTGATTTACTCCAGTTTAACCGATCATCGCGGTCCGTATCCCGGAAGCCCGTGCTCGGGCAGTAGAATTGCGGGCTTGCCTGCTCTGGCCACCACTTCGCCGCCCGCCATGTCCCGCCGCCTTCTCGTCACCAGCGCCCTGCCCTACGCCAATGGCGCCATCCACCTCGGTCATCTGGTCGAATACATCCAGACCGACATCTGGGTGCGCTTCCAGCGCATGCGCGGCCACGAGGTGCATTACGTCGGCGCCGACGACCAGCACGGCACGCCCATCATGCTGCGCGCCGAAAAGGAAGGCATCACGCCGCACCAGCTGGTCGAGCGCGTGCTGCACGAACACGCCCGCGACTTCTTCGGCGGCCTGGACGTGCAGGCTGCATGGAAGAAGGGGCAGGGCGAGCTGGGCGGTTTCCTGGTCAGTTTCGACAATTACCACCAGACCGATTCCGACGAAAACCGCGCCTTCTGCGAAGACATCTACGGCAAGCTGAAGGCCGGCGACCTGATCGCGCAGCGCTCGGTCGAGCAGTTCTACGACCCGGTGAAGGCAATGTTCCTGCCTGACCGCTTCATCAAGGGCGAGTGCCCGAAATGCGGCGCGAAGGATCAGTACGGCGACTCGTGCGAAGTGTGCGGCGCCACCTATGCGCCGACCGAACTGAAGAACGCGTATTCGGTGGTGTCCGGTGCCGCGCCGGAGCGGCGCGCCAGCGAACACCACTTCTTCCGCCTGTCGGCGCCGCAGTGCGAACAGTTCCTGCGCGACTTCACGCAGGGCTCGAACCGACTGCAGATCGAAGCCGCCAACAAGATGAAGGAATGGCTGGGCGAGCCGGGCGACAACCGCCTGTCCGACTGGGACATTTCGCGCGACGCGCCCTACTTCGGCTTCCGCATCCCGGGCACCGACAACAAGTTCTTCTACGTCTGGCTCGACGCGCCGGTCGGCTACTTCGGCAGCTTCCGCAACTACGTGGCGAAGCAGCAGGCGCTGGGTAAGGATATCAGCGAGGCCGACTTCCTCGATGCCGCGGGCGCGAAAGCGGCCGGCACAGAAATGGTTCACTTCATCGGCAAGGACATCCTGTATTTCCACGCCCTGTTCTGGCCCGCCATGCTCGAACACTCGGGCTACCGCACGCCGACGCAGATCAACGCGCATGGCTTCCTGACGGTGAATGGCGAAAAGATGAGCAAGAGCCGAGGCACCTTCATCACTGCGCAGAGCTATCTCGATCTCGGCCTGAACCCGGAATGGCTGCGCTATTACTACGCCGCCAAGCTCAACGGCTCGATGGAAGACATCGACCTGAACCTCGACGACTTCGTCGCGCGGGTCAATTCGGATCTGGTGGGGAAGTACATCAACATTGCGAGCCGCTGCGCGGGGTTCATCACGAAGCGCTTTGCGGGCAAGTTGTCGGCGCCGACCGTGCCATTTCACTGGCATGAGGTGTCGATCCGTGACGCCTACGAATCGCGCGACTACGCGCGCGCGCTGCGCGAGGTCATGGCCTGCGCCGACCAGGCCAACGTGTTCGTCAATGACCATGCACCCTGGGTGCTCGCCAAGCAGGACGGTCAGGACGAAAAGCTGCAGTCGGTGTGCAGCACCGCGCTGGAACTGTTCCGCCAGCTCACCGTGCTGCTCAAGCCGGTGCTGCCGCATCTGGCTGCCGAGGTCGAGCGCTTCCTCAAACTCGCGCCGCTCGTCTGGGACGATTTCGGCAGCACGCTGGCCTCCGGCCACACCATCAACGAATACAAGCATCTGATGACCCGTATCGACCCCAAACAGGTCATTGCACTGGTCGAGGCCAACAAGGAAACCCTCGTGAGCACGCAAGCCCCCGCACCCGCTGCCGAGCCGGTGAAAAAGCCCGAAACCGCGGCCGCCGCACCGGCTGCCACGGCGTCGCACATTTCGATCGACGACTTCTCGAAGGTCGAACTGCGCATCGCGAAAATCGTCTCCGCCGAACATGTCGAGGGCGCGGACAAGCTGCTGCGCCTGCAGCTGGACATCGGCGAAGCTGCGCCGCGTCAAGTGTTCGCCGGCATCAAGTCGGCCTACGACCCGGCGTTGCTGGTCGGGCGGCTGACCGTCATGGTGGCCAATCTCGCGCCGCGCAAGATGAAGTTCGGCATGAGCGAGGGCATGGTGCTGGCGGCGTCCGACGACACCGGCGAAGTGCCGGGTCTGTTCATCCTGTCGCCGGACAGCGGTGCGGCGCCGGGCATGCGCGTCAAATAGGCGTGAACGACAGCGAGATCGAGGCGCTGCACTTCGCCATCCGCGGGCGGGTGCAGGGCGTGGGTTTCCGCTACGCCATGATCAACGAGGCGCGCCGGCTCGGCGTGACCGGCTGGGTGCGCAACCGGCGCGATGGGTCGGTCGAGGCGTTCGCCTGCGGTGTGCCGGCGGCCCTTGATGCATTGGTTGCCTGGGCCGAACGCGGGCCGGCAGGGGCGCGTGTCGATGAATGTCTGATTGCGCCCATTGCTGCCGACAGTGCACTGCACGACTTCTCGCAACGCCCGACCGTCGGCGATCCGCTGTCGAAAAGCGACTGAAAGCGCGGCCATTTGGTGCACTGCCGCCATGGCGGTGCGTCAAGACATTCCCTCCACACAGGTCTAGTCTCTTCAACAGGCGCGCACATGGACGCAACCCACTTCTGTGGAGGAGACAATCATGCTGCCAATGGAGGAAGCGTGTTTTAGCGCCGTGTTGCGCGCCTGCCAGGATCACGCCGACGCATTGCTTGCGCGCGGCGACCCGCCCCGCCCCACCGCGCTGATGGCCCACATCGAGCACGGCTGCATCCGCAGCGCGGCGCTCGCCCACATGGACATGCTGGACGAGTTCGCCGTGACCCGCTTCGTGCAGGAAACGGTCGCTCATCCCGACATCGATGTGATCGGCCTGAGCTGCCTGATGCGGCTGGCCGAATTCGACGACGATGAACCCGATCAGCCGCCGGTCACGCGCGACGTCGTGGTGATCTATCTGGTGTCGAAGGAGCGCGAAACGTGGGTTGCCAATGACATCGATCTGGCAACCGGCTGCCTGATGCGGGGCGAACTCGACCTGACGCGCGGCAGCCACACCTTCCTGATAGATCCGATGCGGCTGCACTGATCAGCCGGCATCCTCCTCGCGCGACGCGCGGGTGTCCTGGCCGGCCGGCAATTCGGTCGGCACCGGCTTGAGCCGGTACGGCGCCACCAGCTTCCAGATGTGCGCCGGCACCATGCTCTTCAACCGCTGCGGCACTTCGCGCCGCAGATGGATGACGGTTTCGACCGCCTTCATTTCGACCCGGGCACGCGCGAATTCCAGCCCCTTGGGGCCGACACGCGGCATCAGCCAGCCCACGACCGGGCGCAGCCATTGCGGCATCCGGCGCAACGGCAAACCGCCCGCGGCGCGTTCCACGTTGGCGAGGAAGCCCTTGACCGGCCCCTGCCGCTTGCCTGCGCTGCCCGGCGCACGCGTCACGATCTCGTCGCCCAGCAGCGCAAGCAGTTCTTCGCCGCGCTCGTTGCGCACCAGCAACCACTGTTCGCCCTCGCCACCCATGTAGCCGACCGTGATGTCGGCCAGCACATTGGTGTAATCGACACAGGTGCGACAGGTCAGCGGGAAGAAATCGTTCGGCAGCTGCGACAGCGGCAGCATCAGGAAAGGAATCGCGCGCCGGGTGCCATCGCGATAGCGCAGTTCGACGTGATAGTCGGCGCGGAACTCCAGATAGGTGATGTCATCAGCCGCAACATCGGTTTCACGGGCCAGCAGTTCGAGGAACTCGTGGAAGCGCTCGGTGGTGGTGTTGTCCGAGCACGGCGTGCCGATCACGTACAGCCTGTCGAAGCCCAGTTCGGCCTCGAGTGCGCGAAGTGCATACACCTGACACGGAATGCCGATCACCGCGAGCCGCCGGTAACCTTGCGCACGCGCCGGTTCGAGCAGCGCAAGCAGCGGCGCATAACCCATGCGCATGCCGCGGCACTGCGCCATGCCTTCGGCCCGGGTGACCAGCACCGGCACCGGCCGCCAGCGATCGTCCGGATCGGGCGCCATGGTCAGCACGGCGTCGACGGCGCCGGTTTCGAGCAACCTTTCGGCGATACGGGTGGTGATGCCGGTCCATTGCGCGTCGGCTCTGGCCGGCTTGAGTGCAGCACGCAGCATGCGGCGATGCGGCCCGAAATGCAGCTCGTCCGGTCGCTGCGGGTCGCGTGCGCGGCCGTGCACGCGGGTTTCCAGATCAGGGTAATCCGGCTTGATGAACTGGCAGGCGCGGCCACAGCGCTTGTCGTCGCTGCTGCGGGAAATGCCGCAATCGGTACACAGATCGCGGCTGGCAGCCGGGCCGACCATCGGCCGCCATACGCCTGAAGATGAGGACGCTTCAGACGACGGGGCTGCGGTCGGCGGCGCGGCGTTCAGCTCTGGGGAACTCGGGTGGTTCATGCGCCCGGAGCGTACCAGAGCCCGCGTGCCCGGCGTCTGTTGTCATTGGATCGCGCGGCCCGCAATTCAATGACAACAGACCCTAGAAGCCGATCTTCTTCTGCCGGGTCGCGCGGCCGGCGTCCAGGTCGGCCGGCAACAGGTGGTCCCGCCGTTCCAGCTTGGCGTTGCCGAAGGCCGCCATCAGCACCTTGCGCATATCGCGCGGCGGCACACGAGCCAGACCGTCGATGACGTCCTCCGGCGCATCCTCGTCGAAGCCCCATTGATGGGCGGCGACGATCTCGCCGTAGAGCGTGCGCGCGATGGCACAGGCCTGATCGTGATCCGGGCGCGGCACGGTGTAGACGTTCATGCGGCTCAGGATGGGCTCGGGAATCGAACGCTCGTCATTCGCCGTGGACACCCACATGATGTGACTGGCATCCATGTCGACCTCGATGAACTCGTCCTTGAACTGGCGCGCGGTATCCTGCTCAAGCAGGCCGTACAGCGCACCCATCGGATCGTAGCGCGGGTCGCCACCCGCCTTGTCGACCTCGTCGAGCACCAGCAGCGGGTTGGCGTAGTCACCCGAAACCAGGGCCTGTGCGACCTTGCCCGGTCGCGCGTGCGACCACTGCGATGAGGTGCCGCTCAATATCCAGCCGGCGGTCAGCGACGACATCGACACGAACTCGAAGCCGGTGCCCAACACATTGGCGAGTTGCTTCGCGAAATGGGTCTTGCCGATACCCGGTTCCCCGAGCAGCAGGATGGGCGTGAAGTGCATCGGTTCGTTGCCGGCGACCGCCAGCGCGAGATAGCGTTTGAGGTCGTCCAGCACGGGTGCGAAATTCGGACAGCGGGCATACAGTGGATCGAGGCCGTCGAACGACGAAGGTTTGACGACGTAGCGCACGCCACCCAGCTGCTTCATCTTTTCGTAGTACGCCACCAGCGACTCATTGCGCGATGTGGCACCCGATTCCATTGCACGGTCCACCGCACCAACGCTGTAGATTTCGCGGCATTCGGCCAATGGAATCTGAAACTCAGCCCCTTGCATGATCCGTCTCCCGATGTTGCTGCACCCACCTGAAGGTCTAACGTCGCGCGCACCGGGAAGTTGAGTCGGGTCCGCAGGCGCACGGTCGATGCGTCATCCGATGCATCAACCGTGCCACTACTGCGGTGTCGGAACGATCAGCCGGGCAAGCGCAGCGAAGCGACTCGGTTGACCGAGTATCAGTTTCGCCAGTTCGTCCAGCCACTCGGTCCCGTTGTCTTCCGAGGGCGGCTGGTAATCGACGATGCCGAAACGTTCGACATTCTGCAAGGTCAGGCGCAGCGTCAACCGGGTGTAATCGGCGTTGAGTTCGACCCGGCCGCGCACTTCGGGCGCGATATCGAACACCTGGGCGCGCAGGCGGTTCTGTTCGTCGCGCGAAGCCTGCTCCTCAAAGCGCAGGCCGTGTTCGCGCAACGCCACGCGCAGTGCGCCGGCCGCCTGTGGCTCACGCTCGCAGCGCATCAGGGCCTGGCCGCGCAGCAGCCAGGCCAGCGATACGCGAGCCAGCTGATCCGGCGCCTCCGGACCACGATTGCGGGTATTGACATCGGATGCCTGCCAGGCGAGTCCGCGCAGCACGCCCAGACCAAGCAGCGGATAGTCGCGCGCGATCTGCGGTTTGATCACGTTGAGCTGGCCGGCAAGCTGCGTCAGGTAGTCGCGCACCAGCACAAGGCGGGCGGCGAGCGCCTGTTCCGCTTCGGTGCGCACCGCCCGCTCGCCACGCTGCATCTGCGCGTTGTGCGTCCGGATGCGCTGTGCTTCGCCGGCAAGATCGGCCAGCAACGACGATGCGGCGGATGCCGGCGCACCCGGCCCCGCGCCGTTCGATGCCGCAGGCGCAGCGGCACCCGCAAGGACTTCCGGCTCATCGTGCAGCGTGGGGAAAGCCGGCTCCGGTGCCGACGCCTCGCGCAGCGGCTTGAGGCGGCTCTGCGCGGTGCCGTTGGACGCCGCACCGATCGATGGCGGCGCGGTGCCTCGGGCCGAAAAGGCATCGATATCGGCGGCCAGTGCCGCCAGCACGTCGTCGACCGGCAGTGCGGGTTTCTGCGACTGACCGCGACGCAGGCTTTCCGGGCCATCCGCCACCTCGGGAACTACGATCGCATGCGGCGGCGGTTCGGTCACTTTCAGCACCGTGGCAGCCACCGGTTCGAGCCGGATCCAGCGCAGCGCGTCGGCCAGTTCGGCAGCCGTCTGGAAGCGGTCGACCGGCGATTTCGCAAGCGCCTTCATCACCAGCAGATCAAGTTCGGGCGGCACATCCGGGTCGATCGCGCTGGGCGTGGGCGTGGGCACGTGGGCGATGTTCTCCAGCACGCTCGACAAGGTGCCGGTGAGTGGCGAGCCGAACGGAGGCCGGCCGGCCAGCATTTCGAACAGCAGCGCGCCGAGCGAAAAAACGTCGGAGCGCGCATCGGGGGAAAGTCCCTGAACCTGCTCGGGCGAAAGATACTGCGGCATCGCCGGCAAGGCATCCGGGGCTGGGGCAGGCAGCGCAAAGTCGGTCACCGATACATGACCGGCACCGTCAACCAGCAGGTTCGAGGCCTTGAGGCCGCCATGCGTGACGCCGTGGGCGTGTGCATGCGCCAGCGCGTCGGCGGTCTGCAAGCCGATGCTGCACACCCATTCGAAGGACAGACGCGGCAGCGCATCGAGCAGTTGCCGCAGCGAACGTGCATCCACGCGGTCCATGACGACCCAGGGCGTACCGTCATCGGCGCTGACACCCTGTTCGATGATGCGAACGATGCACGGATGATTCAGCTGCGACGCGTGAAGGAGACGGTCGCCGAGCGCGCGGATGTATGCCGGCACGTCATCGGCGAGATCCGTGCGGAACAGTTTCAGCGCAACCAGGCGACCGCTGCCTGCTTCGGTCGCCTCGAATACGGCGCCACGCTCGCCACGGCCGATTTCGCGTCCCAGCGCGTAGCGCCCCACCTTGCGCGGCGCGTCAGTCATGCGCAACGCCTCGTGCGTTCGAAGGCGGAGGGTGAAACCGTCGGCGGAGAACGTTAAAAAAGGTATCGCAAGGCATATCTGCGATATTACCCAAGCTGCTGCCGCTGCACACCCTTGCGCAGCAGCCCGGGCGGGCTTTACGACAATTTATTCCTGCGAACGATAGATATCGCGCAGGAACGCGTCGGGATCCGACACGGCAGTATGCGAGCGCGCGACCGATGGGCGGCGGCTGGCAAGCGCGGCCTCGGGCTGCGGCAGCCAGCCTGAGTCGAGCACTTCGTCACCATAGTCCTGATGGCGGCCAAGCGACTTTCCGGTCATGAAATCAAACAGGTCCATGTCTCTCTTCCTGAACACATCTTCCACTGCCATCGGCCCATGCCCCGGCGACTTGAGGGTTCCGATCGCCGTTGGCACACATGTTTGCGGCTTCAGTCCGCCGTCTCGTTGAACTACGCTGAAGAGGTCTGACCTCCTCCCCACCGGTGCATCTCGCTGCCATGTTCCGTTGCTGCATCCTGCTCGCTTCGCTGTGCGCACTTTTGTGTACGCAACCTGCCGCCTCAGCGGATGCGGCCAGCAGCGCAAACCAGCGCCTCATCGACGCGGCGCTCGCGCGCTGGTCGGGCGGTCCGCAGGCAGGCTGGCTGTCGCGCATCCTGCCGCCGACCATGACCGCTGCTGCCTTGCCCGAACCCGATTCACCCGCCGCGACCCTGATGGCCCGCTACTGCGTTCAGTGCCACCACCTGCCGAGCCCGGCGATGCACCACCCCGACAAGTGGCCGAAAATCGTCGGCCGGATGGTGGTGCGCATGCGGGGGAGCGGGAACCGCGGCGCGCTGATGAAGGACATGATGGGCGGCGCGGCCGCGCCGGACGAGGAAGAAGTACACATGCTCATCGGCTACCTGAGACGTAATGCACAGAAGCCGATTGATGTGGCGCGCTATCCCGATCTGGACACGCGCGGGCGCAGCTTCCGCGACGCCTGCGACCAGTGCCACGTACTGCCGGAGCCGTCGAGCCGCCCCGCCCGGGAGTGGCGTCGAGTAGTGCAGCGCATGGAAGACAACATGTCCTGGATGAACCGGATCGTGGGGTCAGCGCCGCAGCGGGGCGAACCTCAGCTGCGGCGGCAGGACATCCTGGGCTATCTGGAAAGCAAGGCCGGGCGCTGACGCGGCACCCGACAGGCGCTCAGACGACGCCGGCCCCCTGCGACTGGCCGCGCGCGCTGCGGCAGGCCATCGGCAGCCAGTCGAGCACGCACTGGGCCACCTTGCGCCAGTCGGCTTCCAGCATCATGCCGTGGCCCATGCCGGGGAAGACGCGCGCCTCGACATCAAGTGCGCGGGCGGTCATTTCGGTCAGCGAGGGCGGAATGATGGGATCGCACTCGGCGCCAAGCACCAGCAGCGGCGCACGGCGCATGCGTGACGGCTGCGGCAGGTCGAACAGTGTCATGTCCCAGATCACGCGCGCAGATTCCGGCTGCACGCGACGCGCCATGTCCTGCAGGCGCTCCATCGACACCGGCTGGGCGAACAGGGCTTCGCGCAGCGCCTCGGGCGACGTGCCGCCACCGGTCAGCAGAGTGTTCAGTTCGGACATCAGGTCAGGCTTGCGGAGCGCCAGACCGACCGCCGATGCCCACAAACCCTGCGGCGGCACAGACGCCATCAGCACCGCGCCGGACACCTGTCTCACTTCCATACACTTCTGTACCACCATGCCGCCCATCGAGTGACCGATCAGGATCGGCGGCACGTCGAATGCGTCGATGAGTTCGAGCACGTCGCGCACGTAGTCGTCAAGGCTCAGCAGATCGAGAAATTCGCGCCCCGGACTGCCCCCGTGACCGGACAGCGACAACGCGGTCGCTTCGAAGCCGGCGTCAGCGAAGTAGGACAGGAAGTGTTCGTCCCAGCACCAGGCTGCTGTGTAGGCGCCATGGACGAACAGCAAGGGTGTTGCGTGGGTCGCCGCAGCCGGTCTTCGCGTGATGACTTCCAGCGGACCTTGGCGCTTGATCATGTTTCAGTGCTCCGATGGTTTCGAGACACTTTAACTGCAAGCAGGTATCGGGCCCGGACACGCATTGTCGAAAGCATTACACGGATGGTCACAAAGCGTCGGCATGTTCCGGTGCTGCAACGATTTCGTCGTTGTCTGCGCAGGAGCCCGGCTCGGCGACCGAAATCAGCGCCCAGTGCGACTCCCGGAACCATTTTTCAAGGGCTTCCACGGGAATCGGCTTGCTGATCAGGTAGCCCTGGGCCAGATCGCAGCCGAGTTCGCGCAGCCGCTCCAGCACGGCGTCTGTCTCGACGCCTTCGGCCGTTACCTTCAGTCCCATGTTGTGGGCCAGTTCGATTGTCGAACGTACGATGATTTCGTCGTTCGGATTTTCGACCAGGTTCATCACGAAGCTGCGGTCGATCTTCATTTCGCTGACCGGCATCTGCTTGAGGTAGGACAGCGAGGAATAGCCGGTGCCGTAGTCGTCGATCGACAGCATGCAACCGGTGTCGCGCAGCGCCTGCAGATTTGCCAGCGCGCGCAGCGGATCGTCCAGCACGGCGCTTTCGGTGATTTCCAGCGTGATCAGACGCGATTCGCAGCCGTGGCGCTGCAGCATTCCGATGAAACTGGACGGCAGGTCGGGGTTGAGCAGGTCGCGCGCCGAGATATTCAGAGACACATTCACCTCGATACCGGCACGCAGCCACAGGCCGCACTGGCGGATCGCCGCATTCATGACCCACAGCGTGATCGCCTTGATGTAGCCGGTCTGCTCGGCGAACGGGATGAAATCAAACGGCGGAATGAAGCCGCGCGTCGGATGGATCCAGCGTACCAGCGCTTCGACGTGATGCTGGCGGCCCGGCACCAGCGCGACCTTCGGCTGGTAATACAGCACCAGTTCATCGTGCTCGACGGCCGCCCGGAGTTCGGTCAGCAGCGACAGCCGTTCGACGTTGCGTTCATGGTGGCGCGGGTCATAGATGGCTGCGCCGCTGTTCTGGCGTTTGGCCTGATACATGGCGACGTCGGCGTGGCGCAGCAGCGCCTGCACGTCGTCGCCGTGTTCCGGAAACGACGAAATGCCCATGCTGGCGCTGACGTCCACCATCTGCCCTTCGAGGCTCATCGGCTGGTCGAGCGCTTCGGCAATGCGCATCGCCACGCCATAGGCTTTCTGCGCATCGGCGCCCGGCAGCAGCACTGCGAATTCGTCACCGCCGAGGCGCGCCACCTGATCGCGCACATCGCGCAGCGTGTCGCGCAGCCGCTTGCCCACTTCGACCAGCAGCAGGTCGCCCAGGCCGTGGCCGAGCGCGTCGTTCACCATCTTGAAGCGATCCATGTCGAGTGTCAGCACCGCCAGTGCGCCGTCGCGCGTCTTCGCGTCGTGCACACCATCGGTCAGCCGCTCGACGAAGTAGGCGCGGTTAGGCAGACCGGTCAGCGTGTCGCGGTAGGCCAGCTCGGAAATGCGCGCCTCGCGTGTAGAGATGGCTTCGGTCATGTGCGAGAAGGCATCGGCCAGCTGGCCGATCTCGTCACGCCGGTCCATCACCGGCGGCACACCGTACTCGCCCCTGCCGACACGGCGGGCGAACTGCGCCAGCTTGGCCACCGGCGACGCGATCGATCTCCCCAGCAAAGCGCTGGCCACCAGTGCAAACAGCATTCCGGCGAGCGACAGCTGCAGCCAGTTGTCGTACAGGCGCTGCCAGGGTTCAAGCGCTCGATCGAGCGACAGCTGCAGCACGACCGTGATGTGCTGCTGCGTACCCGCTTCGATGACCTTGGGCCGACTTGCATAGTCCTTGCCGTCGAGCGACAGCATTTCAGGCAGCGCCCCGCGATGGCTGCGGAAGGCTGCCAGAAGCCCTGGTTGCAGCGTGTCGGCGAGCGAACTGGCTGCCAGCCCCCATTCATCGTCTGCGACCCGGCTCAGGAAGCTCAGATCGAGGCCCGACACCCGCTTGAGGTCCTGCACGAACGGCTGATCAACGATGAATGCGGTCACGACATAGGCCACCGGCAATGGCGCGAGTACCGGCACCACCACGACCTGGTAGAGCGTGCCGTCGATGATGACCAGACCGCTCCCTGATCCGCCGTTGCGTGCGTTCTCGATCAGGCCGTGCAACTGCGGCGCGACGCCCTGCGCAGCGTCCGGGTATATGGCGGTGACGCGCTCGTCGAGGCCGAGCAGCATCATCAGGCTGGCTTCGATGCGCTCGCCGTGATTGCCGAGCGCGGACACGATCGTTTCGTTGTCCCGACTGGTCAGCGCTTCGCGGAACCCATAATCGGCAGCCAGCACGCGGGCAGCCTGTGTCAGCTGGCTGGCGCGCTGTTCGAGCAGGCGGGACAGGACCCGATCGGCCGTCTGCAGTTCGGCACGCACATCGTTGAGCGCGCTGGAGCGGCCGAGCTGGCCGAACATCAGCAGACCGCCGGCCTGCACCAGCAGCAGTAGCAGTGCGCAACAGGCGGCGATGCGCCATTTGAGACTGTTCATTCGCATTGCGTCAGGGCTTCAGGTCGACCGTCACCGACTCGGTCATGTCGGCATTGACCCTGATCGGACGCGGCGGCAGGTCCGGCATGCCGAGGCGACGCGGATGCCAGGTCTGGAGCATGTAGTCACCGGGCGGCAGGTCGGTGATCTCCGCGCTGCCGTCGTCCCCCGTCACGGCAAACCACGGGGTGTCGACCACCATGATGTAAGCGACCATCTTGTCGTGAATATTGCAGCCCAGCACGACAACACCCGGCTTGTCGAAAACGACCGGCCTGGCTGGCTTGCCGGCGTACAGCTTCAGTTCGAACACCTTGGACGCCGAAAACGAATACACGTGATGGCGCACCGTGTCGTTGTTCGGAAAATCAACTGCAGCGCCGGTCTGCACCACGCTGACCAGGGGCACGAACGTCTTCCTGACCTGTTCGATGCTGGCCGGGCGAGGGGGCGGCAACGCGACCTTTCCCACCGGCAACAGGGTCACCACGACGCTGTCGAGCGCACGCCCCGACGTATCGCTGGTCTTGAAGGTGACGGTTGCAGCCTGCGCAGAACCTGTCAGAAGCACTGCGGAAAGCGCGGCTGCGCGCATCATCCGTCCTGCCATGCAAACCTGCTTCCGCACTCCTTGAACGCGCACGATCCCGTTACCCACGCACTGTCGATGCTCCAGCTAACGGCAACAGGACTTCACCCTTTAGGGGTACGACTGCGGACCACGCGTCAGCCCGGGGTGGCGTCGGATCGCCTGAAGCAGACAAGCCGGACGCCACAGCGCGTTGCGACACCGACAGCTCCATGAAGCTGAAGACCTCCGCAGGGCGCCTGGCGGCGTGGCTCGTCCTTGCACGTGCCGTCCCGCCGCGTCCTTGCGCCCTGCCAGACACCCTGCCAACCCTGCCGACACCCTCTATCAACCGAGGGTTGGCAGTTGAATTTTCTCACGGGCCATTGATGAGTGCCCTAAAGGCAGCGGCGAATCAACCGTAACCCACAAGGACTTCGCCCACGCGCCAGGAAACGAGTGCCACCCGCAGGCGCGATGCTGTCAGGCCCCTTCATTCGATCAAGGACCCCTCCATGCAGATCACCACCCGTCTTCCCCTGCTGACGCTTGCCTCGACCGCCTGCCTGCTCGCCGCCTGCGCCGGCACACCCGACATCGAAGGCCCGCCGCGCAAGGAAACCGTGTTTGCGGTGACCCAGTCGCACCGTCTGATCAGCTTCAATGCTGGCCAGCCGGGCAGGCTCCTGTCCGATGTCGCCCTGACCGGGCTGGACAACGGCGAACAGTTGCTGGGCATCGACTACCGGGTCGCACGGGGCGTCATGTTTGCGCTCGGCAGCACCGGCCGCATCTTCACCGTCGATGTCGCCCGGGGTCAGCTCAAGCCGGTCGGCAATGCGAAATTCGCCGCGCCGCTGAAAGGTCAGCGCTTCGGGTTCGACTTCAATCCGGCCGCCGACCGCATCCGCATCGTGTCCGACACGCGGCAGAACCTGCGTGCCCACCCTGATACCGGCGCGCTGGTCGACGCCTCGCCCGACACTGCCGGCCTGCAGCCTGACGGCACGCTGACCTACGCCGAAGGCGACACCAACGCCGCCGTGGCGCCGAACATCGTCGCCGCCGGCTACACGTACAACCAGGAAGACGAAAAGCTCACGACCAACTTCGCGATCGACGCCGCCACCGGTGCGCTGGTGCGCCAGGGTTCGGTGGAAGGCGTGAAGCCGGTGGTGTCGCCGAACACCGGCAAGCTGTTCACCGTCGGCGCACTCGGCATCGCCGGACTGGCCGACGCCCACTTCGACATCGCCGACGTCAGCAACGACGCCTACGCCGCCGCCAGCACGGCGCAGGACGCCACGCCGCAGTTCTACCTGATCGACCTGAAAACCGGCGCGGCCACGCGTCTGGGCAGGGTCGGCAAGGGCGAGCCGCTGCGCGGCATCGCCATTGAACCCTGATCCCGGTACCGCGATCAGAACGCGCCGTTCACGCCCGGAATCCAGTTCGTGCCGGCCAGCGGAATGCGCGCCATGGCAGCGGCTTCCAGCGTCAGCGCAACCAGATCTTCGCGTTCCAGGTGATGCACGTTCTGCTTGCCGCAGGCACGTGCAATCGTGGTCAGCTCCATGTTCATCGTCTGCAGGTAGTTCTTGACGCGGCGCGCGCCGACGTCCGGCTGCAGACGCTGCTCCAGGATGGCGTCCTGCGTGGTCACGCCGACCGGGCACCTGCCGGTGTGGCAGTGGTGGCAGAAGCCCGGTGCCGTGCCCAGCGCGTCGTAGCCTTCGATGGCCGACACGTGTTCGCCGTTCTGGATATAGCTCTCGGAATTGCAGCCGAGCGCGAACAGGATGCCCTGGCCGATGGCCACGGCGTCGGCACCCATCGCCAGCGCCTTGGCGACGTCGGGGCCGCTGCGGATGCCGCCGGACACGATGAGCTGCACCTTGCCCTTCATGTTCAGGTCTTCCAGCGCATCGACGGCCTGACGCACCGCGGCCAGCGTCGGAATGCCGACGTGCTCGATGTAGCAGGTCTGCGTCGCGGCGGTGCCGCCCTGCATGCCGTCCACCACCACGACGTCGGCGCCCGAATGCACGGCCAGCTTGACGTCGTTGAAGGTACGGGTGGCGCCGACCTTCACATAGATCGGCTTTTCCCAGTCGGTCAGTTCGCGCAGTTCCTGGATCTTGATCGCCAGATCGTCCGGACCGGTCCAGTCCGGGTGGCGACAGGCCGAGCGCTGGTCGACGCCCTGCGGCAGCGTGCGCATCTTCGCCACGCGCGGATTCACCTTCTGGCCGAGCAGCATGCCGCCGCCGCCCGGCTTGGCACCCTGTCCGATCACCACTTCGATGGCGTCGGCGCGGCGCACGTCGTCCGGATTGAAGCCGTAGCGCGACGGCAGGCACTGATAGATCAGCGTCTTGGACGAGCCGCGCTCTTCCTGCGTCATGCCGCCGTCACCGGTGGTGGTCGAGGTGCCCATTTCGGTCGCGGCGCGTCCGAGCGACTCCTTCACGTTGGCCGACAGCGCGCCGAAGCTCATGCCGGCGATGGTGATCGGGATGTCGAGCTCGATCGGCTTCTTCGCGAAGCGCGTGCCGAGCACCGTCTTGGTGAAGCACTTCTCGCGATAGCCTTCGAGCGGGTAGCGCGACAGCGAACCGGCGAGAAAGACCAGATCGTCGAAGTGCGGCAGCTTGCGCTTGGCGCCCAGACCGCGGATTTCGTACAGGCCGTGCGCGGCTGCATTCTGGATGTAGTCGATGACGCTGCGGTCGAAACTGGCCGACTGTTCGAGCGACGGGCGTTTGAACGTTACGGGCTTGGTGTCCATGCTAAGTCCTTTGGTGCTGAGTCCTGCGGGTTTCCGGTACGCCCGGCTCAATATTCCTGGTCGGCGTCGGCGTTCCAGTGGTACAGGGAACGTGCCGAGGCGATGCGCCTGAATGACTTCGGATCGTGGTCTAGACCGGCTTTCGACAGCAGTTCGGCCAGCGCGCTGTAATCGGCGTCAGTCATGTCCTCGAACTGCGCATCGGCGCCCAGCGATTTCACGGTGCCGCGGATGTAGATGACCGCCTCGTACAAAGAGTCGCCGAGCGCGTCGCCGGCATTGCCGCAGATGACCATGCGGCCGGCCTGTGCCATGAAGCCGGAAAAGCTGCCGACGCTGCCGCCGACGACGATGTCGCCGCCCTTGAGTGAAATGCCGCAGCGCAGGCCGGCGTCGCCGTCGATCACCAGAAGGCCGCCGTGTGCGGTGGCGCCGGCGCCATTCGACGCGAAGCCTTTCACATGCACGGTGCCGCTCATCATGTTCTCGGCGACACCGGTGCCGGCGCTGCCGTGGATCACCACGGTGGCGTGCTTGTTCATGCCCGCCGCGTAGTAGCCGGCATGGCCGTGCACCTCGACCGTGACCGAGTGATTGAGGCCGACCGCGATGTTGTGCGCGCCGTCCGGGTTCAGCACCGACACGTGGCGACGGTCACCGTCGGCCAGGTCGCGATGCAGGAAGCGGTTCATGTCGCTCAGCGACGAGGCCGCAAGATCGAAGCTCAGGCGTTCCATACGTACATCTCCTCGGGCGCGGGTTCGAACACGTGGGCGTGCTTGACGCCGGGCAGGTGGGCGAGCGAACGGAATTCCGACGCGATCGCCACGTAGTCGTCAGTTTCGGCGACCACCGCGGGCTTGCAGGCGAACGGGTCGCGGATCAGCGCGAGCTTGTCCGGCGTCCCCATCAGGAAGGTGTAGAAACCGTCCATCTCGTCGAAGCCGCGCTGCAGCGCCGCTTCCAGCTCGTCGCCTTCGCGCAGCCGCCATTCGAGAAAGCGGCAGGCCGCTTCGGTGTCGTTGTCGGTGTCGAAGTGGATGCCGTGCGGCTGCAGCTTGCGACGGATGTCATTCGGGTTCGACAGCGAACCGTTGTGCACCAGACAGAAATCCTCGCCGGCGGTGAACGGGTGGGCGCGGTCCGGCGTCACCGCCGATTCGGTCGCCATCCGGGTGTGACCGACCAGGTGCGAGCCCTTCATCGACTTGAAGTCGTAGCGCTCGGCCACTTCGGCCGGCGTGCCGACGTCCTTGTACAGGTCGATGGTGCGGCCGGTGCTCAGGATGTGCAGCTTCGGATGGTGTTCGCGCAACCAGCGCTTGATCATGTCCGGCGCCACCGCGAACGACAGCACGGCGTGATTGTTCTTCACGTCGATGATCGCCTCGACGTCGAGGTGATCCTTCAGCGCGTGCGTCAGACCATGCCAGTTGAAATCCGCGCCTTCATCGGTCAGCCCGGAATACAGGCTCAGCTTGCGCGAGCCCTCGGCCAGCGGATCGGCGAACACCGCCAGACCGGCCGAATCCGGCCCGCGTTCGGTCATGCCGATCAGCATGGGCACCATCAACTCGCCCAGTCTTTCCTTCAGTGCCGGTGTCTTCACCAGCAAACCCACGATTCCACACATATCGGTTCTCCGGGGATGATCAGAAAAATTCGAGGTAGCTCTGCACTTCCCAATCGGAAACGTGGCGCATGTACTCGACCCACTCCATGTGCTTGAGACGCAGGAACTCGTCGACGACGGGACCCAGTGCAGCCCGGATCACGTCGTCCTTTTCGAGCGCCAGCAGCGCTTCATGCAGGTTCTGCGGCAGTACGCTGATGCCGGCCGCGTCGAGCTGGGCTTGGCTGTATTCGTACAGGTTGTCGTTGTTCGGCGCGCCCGGATCGAGCTCGTTGTTCACGCCGTCCATGCCGGCTGCGATCACTGCGGCGGTGGCCAGATAGGCGTTGCAGGAGGCGTCGGGCAGGCGCAGTTCAAGCCGGCCGCCGGGGCTGCGGATCATGCCGCTGCGGTTGTTGCCGCCGTAGCAGATGTAGGCCGGCGCCCAGGTGGCACCGGTCAGCGAGCGGCCGACCACCAGACGCTTGTATGAATTGACCGTCGGGCAGCACAGCGCAGCCAGCGCCGGTGCGTGCTTGAGCAGGCCGGCCGCCCAGTGGTAGGCCAGCTTCGACAGCGCCAGGCCGTGCTTGTCGGACTTGTCCTCGAACAGGTTCTTCCTGCCGCCGGGCGCCGTTTCGCCGATCGACATGTGCATGTGCAGGCCGTTGCCCGGGCGGTTCGAAAACGGCTTGGGCATGAAGGAGCAGATCAGGCCCAGGTCGGCGGCGATCTCGGCGGCACCCATCTTGAAGAAGGTGTAGTGGTCGCACGAGGTCAGCGCGTCGGTGAAGGTGTAGTTGATTTCGAACTGGCCGTTCGCGTCTTCGTGGTCGATCTGGTAGACGTCGATGCCGACCGCGCGCAGCGATTCGGACAGCCGTTCGAGAAAGACGCGGGCACGCGACAGACCCTTGTAGTCGTAACAAGGCTTGGCCAGCGTGTCGCCGGCGTCGGCCGGCAGGATCTTGCCCTCGACCTTGCGCAGCAGCGAGAACTCCGGCTCCATGCCTGTGTAGAAGGTCCAGCCGCGCGACTTGAACTGTTCGAGCTGCTTCTTCAGCACCACGCGGGCGTCGAATTCGTGCGGCGTGCCGTGCGTGTGACCGTCGCAGGCGATGCGCGCATAGCCCGGCTGCCAGGGCACCAGCGACAGCGTCGACGCATCGCCGACCGCCATGTAATCGGCGTCGACATTGGGCGTCATGCCCATGCCCCAGATGGCGAACCCGGCGAAGCCGGCGCCATCGGTCACCACGGTGTCGTAATGTTCGACCGGGACCGATTTGGTCTTGGCCGAACCGTGGATGTCGACGAACTGTGCCAGCAGATACCTGACCTTGTTGTCCTTCAGAAACTGCTTTGCTTCGCTCGGTGTCATGTCATTTCTCCCTGTCGCCCGCTGTTGTTCAGTCCCGTTAAGCCTCGACGCCGACCGCGCCGCCGCCCAGATCGCCTGCCACCTCGACCAGCGTGAGCCACAGATAGCCCCCCCACGTGCCGTCGCACCACAGACGGACGACCGGGCCATCGGCGCTGTCGAGCGTCAGCGCGGTCACCCCCACGCCGACCATGGACGTCATCACCAGCGCCGGTGCCGCCAGCGTGGAAAAATCGAAGGCGCAGGTCTGGCGCAGCAATTCGGGGATCTGCGTGCCGGTGAGCTCCAGCGCGGCGTCGAAGCGCGGCACCGGATACACGCGCTCGCCCGGCGGCTGCGCCATCAGTGCGGCGGCGCGTGTGCCGCCCGGCGCATCCTCGATCAGGTATTCGGTCAGCCCGAGGCGCGCCACCAGCGTGCCGTCGGCGAGTTGCAGGAAACTGTTCGACTGCGCCGGCGTGTCGATGCCCTGCGCATTGAGCCAGGCGGCGGCGCCCGCCCCCTTGACGCCGGCGCGCTGCAGGAAGCTCCGGTCGCCGATGCCGGCGTTCGCCCGCCTGGCGGCTTCGTCGGCGCCGAAGCGCGCGACAACCTGCATCCGTTCGCGGGTGGTCCAGTCACGGGCGAGGGGTGCCTGCACGTCGAACAACGGGCTGATGCGCAGTACTGCGTTCATGTCGCCTCCTTCTGGCGGGCATCTGTCGGGTCGAAGAACGGTGTCGTACAGACTTCGGCCGGCACCATCGTTCCATCGGTGACGCGAATGGACAGCGCCGTGCCGGGTGCGGTCATTTCGGGCGGCACGAAGGCGAGCCCGATGTGACGACCGACGTTCGGGCTCCACGAAATGCTGGTCACGCGGCCGATGATGTCGCCGTCACCGATGATCAGATGGCATTCCTGCGGCACCTGACCGAGGTGGTTGGCCGGCAGCATGAAGCCGACCAGCCTGCGTTTCAGCGGCAGCTTCCTGATGATTTTCAGCGAGCGCTGGCCAGTGAAGAAAGGCTTGTCGAGCTTGACCGCCCAGTCCATGCCCACCTCGAACGGATGGGTCAGGCCGTCGGTGTCCTGGCTGACGATGAGGTGACCCTTTTCCAGCCGCAGCAGGCGCTGCGCCTCGACGCCGAAGGCACCGATGCCGGACGCCTCGCCCGCCTTCATCAGCAGATCCCACAGCACCGGACCGTACTCGGCCGGCGCATGGATCTCGTAGCCCCACTCGCCGACGAAGCCGACCCGCATCATGCGCACCGGCACGCCGGCCACCAGGCCGGACCGCACCGCGAGGTAGGGGAAGGCGGCCGATGACAGATCCATGTCGGTCAGCGTCGCCAGCACGGCGCGGGATGCCGGTCCGGCGAGATTCATCGCCGAATACGCGCCGGTCAGATTCACCAGACCGCAGTCGAGCCGCCATTCGGTGTTCAGGCGCGACAGTTCGCGATACACCGTCGCGGAACCGGACGAGGTCGTCGTGAAGTAGAAGACGTCGTCCGCCACGCGCGCCACGACACCCTCATCGGCCAGCACGCCGGAGTCGTCGCACATCACCGCATAGCGCGTGCTGCCGACCTTCATGTTGTCATAGCGGCCGGTATAGACGCGGTTCAGGAACTCGGCCGCCTGCGGACCGCGCACTTCCAGCTTGCCCAGCGTACCGACGTCGATCAGACCGACCGCCGAACGCACCCGCGCCACTTCGGCGCGCACGCAGTCGGTGGCCGTGCGTCCTTCGACCGCGTAGTAAGCCGGCCGCTCCCAGGCACCTGCCTGCATGAACACGGCACCGAGCCTGGCGTGGCGGCCGTGCAGCGGCGACTGGCGCTGCGGGCTGAAGCCGCGGCCAGCCAGATGCGACAGCGGCACCGGGTGGAAGAACGGCCGCGCGGTGGTCGTGCCGACCTGCTGCGGCGATTTGCCGGTCAGGCGCGCCAGGATGCGCAGCGCCGTCATGTTCGAATGCTTGCCCTGACTCGGGCCCATGCCGACGGTCGAGAAGCGCTTCATCAACTCGATGTTGTCGTAGCCCTCCTGCACCGCGTTCTCGAAGTCCTTCACCTGCAGGTCTTCGTCGAAATCGACGAAGTTCTTGCCATCCGGGTGGGCAACGATGGGCCAGGCATGCGACGGCGATTCGGTTTCCGGCTGTATCACCGCATCGATCGCGCTCGGGAAACCGGTGTGCGCCGCGGCGGCGGCACCGGCGCGCCGGCCGTCGGCAATGCGCGACTCGATGCGGTAGGCACCATTCACCCGGCCACAGGCGAACACGCCCTGCGGAAGCACATCCGGCACGAACTGCTGCAGGCCGTCGTCGAAACGCATCTTCGTTCCGGCCTGGTACAGCAGGTTCGCGGCCGGCGACCAGCCGGTGCTCATTGCCAGCCCGTCGCAATCGATGCGCCGCTGCGAACCGGCGACCACCTTGCCCGCCGCATCGACGCGGCACACGGTGACGCCGGCCAGCGCGCCGCGACCGTCGGAATGCGCCTCGTACACCGCGTGGCCGGTGAGCACTTCCACGCCGCGGCTGCGCAGTGCATCGAGCTGCGGCGACGCAGGCACGTTGGCGCGCAGGTCGAGCACGGCGGCGACTTCACCGCCGGCCGCCAGCACATCGAGCGCGACGCGATAGCCGTCGGCGTTCGCCGCCAGCACCACGGTGCGCTGCGCCGGCAGCACGGCATAGCGATAGATCAGGCGCTGCATGGCCGAACCATTCATGACGCCCGGCAGGTCGTTGTTGCGGAATACGGCCGGTTGTTCGAACGCACCGCTGGCGACCACCACTGCCGCGGCGCGCATCTTCGTCATGCGTTCGGCGTCGATCAGCGGCACCCAGTTGTCGGCGTAGTACGCACCGGCACACGTGCCTTCGAGCAGACGGATGCAGCTGTGCGCCTTCACGCGCTGCAGCAGTGCGCGGGTGTGCTCGCGCCGTGCCACGTCGCCGCCCAGCTGGAACAGGCCGCTGCCGCCGGCGTGCGCGTTCTCGTCGACGATGACCACCTTCGCACCGGCGTCGGCCGCTGCCAGTGCGGCGGACAGGCCGGACGGACCGGCGCCGATCACCAGCACGTCGCAGAAATCGTAGCGCTTGGGTGTGCGCACGTGCGGCGTGTCGAAGTCGAGCACGCCCAGGCCGGTGATGCGGCGGAACATGCGCTCCCATTTAGGGAACAGCCGCTTCGAATGGAAGGCCTTGTAATAGAAGCCGACCGGCAGGAAGCGCGCGAACAGGCCGAGCACGCGGGCGCGGTCGTTGGCGACGCCGCCGAAGGTATTGACGGCCGTCAGATCCATGCCGTCGCGCAGCGCAACGACGTCGCCGCGGGTGTTCAGGCGCGGGCCGTCCTGCAGCATGACGTTCACGTCATGGTTGGCGGCCGACAGGATGCCGCGCACCCGGTGGTACTTGAAGCTGCGGCCGAGTGCGCGCTGGCCGGCGGCCCACAGCGCGCTGGAAATGCTGTCGCCGGCAAGACCTTCGAAAGCGGATCCCTCGAAACGGAAGCGGACGACCGTGCTGCGGTCAATCCACTCGTCGGGCATGGCGGGCAGGCGCTTCACCGGTCATCTCCATATAGATAGGTACGCAGCACAAAATCCTTTTCGGTATCGCGCTCGGCGATGAACCAGGTGTTCGACGGCGTGTGGCACCACCACTCCTTCTTCACGCCGGGTGCGCCGTTGCGGTTGAACACGTAGGCGGCCCACTCGTCGTCGCTGCAGGTGTCGGGATCGGGCATCGGGCGGATTTCGCCCCAGTAGACGAATTCCGATACCGGCCGCGTGCCATTGACCGGACAGGTCATCAATTTCATGTCGTCGCTCCTGCAGTCCGGCGAAGGGGTACGGACAGAACGTCATTGATCCACTCAGTGACCCACACTTGCCGCTCCCTTCTCGCCGGTCAGCGCGTAGTTGCGGAAGCGGTCCAGCGAAAAACCGGTGATCAGTTCGTGCGGCTTGTCGTTCGCCACCGTCCAGGCCATCGTCTTGCCGCACACCGGTGTCGCCTTGAAGCCCCAGGTACCCCAGCCGGAATCGAGATAGAAGCCCTCGACCGGCGTCATGCCCATGATCGGTGCGAAGTCCGGCGTCATGTCGGCCATGCCGGCCCACTGGCGCACCACCTTCACGTGCGACAGGAAGGGGAACATGTCGAGCAGGTGCGCCGACAGGCCTTCCGGGAAGTCGAGCGTCGAGCGGGTCGATTGCACTTCGTACGGATCGAGCGATGCGCCCATCACCAGTTCGCCGCGCGAACTCTGGCTGACGTAGATGTGCAGGCTGCCCGACACCAGGATGGAATCGAGCCAGGGCTTCATCGGCTCGCTCACCATCGCCTGCAGCGGGTGGATGTAGATGGGCGTCTTGATGCCGACCATGTCGGTGATGCGCGGCGTGAAGCCGGCCACCGCACAGATCACCTTGTTCGTCGCGATGAAGCCGCGCGTGGTGTGTACGCCGACCACCTTGCCGCCCTTGACCTCGATGCCGGTGACCGCTGTCTGCTGGTGGATTTCCGCGCCGCGCATGTCGGCGCCGCGGCCGTAGCCCCAGGCCACCGCGTCGTGACGGGCCACCGCGCCGGGCGCGTGGTACAGCGCGCCCTGGATCGGCGCGTGGCCGCCACAGGACAGGTCCATCTGCGGCGTGGCGCGCTTCACGTCTTCCGGCCCGACCACTTCGGACGCGATGCCGTAGTGCTTGTTCACCTCGGCGCGCCAGCGCATCGTGCGCATCGCCGAGTCCGTATGTGCCAGCGTGAAGTGACCGCGAGTGGAGAAGAACAGGTTGAGATCGAACTCGGTCGACAGGTCCTGCCACAGCTGCACGGACTTGTCGTAGAACTTGACGCCTTCGGGCGTCAGGTAGTTCGAGCGGATGATGGTGGTGTTGCGGCCGGTGTTGCCGCCGCCGATGTAACCTTTTTCGAGCACCGCGACATTGGTGATGCCGTGGTCGCGCGCCAGGTAGTAGGCGCTGGCCAGCCCGTGGCCGCCGCCGCCGATGATCACCACGTCGTAAGAAGGTTTCAGCGTGTCGTGGGTCGTGAACATCCGCGGTTCCGGATGTGACTTGGACAGACCGAACCGCAATAGGCGCCAGGGCATGAAATTTTCCGAAGTTGGGTTTCCGCAGTTCCAGGCTGCGGGGCGACCGCCGGTGGGCGACTCGCTTCACGTCAATGTTCGTGTGAAGCAACTTTAGTTCAAATCATGAACCTTTTGAAGCAGGAGTCAACAAAAATTCGTACGATGAAACCTGACACGTAAAATCGCGCACAGCCAGAACAGGGAGGCCACAACAATGAGCACGCAAGACAGTGCGATGGAAGGCGAACTCGAGCGCTACCTCGGCACCACGATCCGCGAGCTGCGCCGGGCGCACGGACTGACGATCGCCGACATTTCGGACCGCGCCGACATCAGCCGCGGCATGCTGTCGCGCATCGAGAACGGCCAGACGGCCACCAGCCTGGACGCGCTGTCGCGCATCGCACGCGCGCTCGGCGTGTCGCTGTCGGCGCTGTTCAAGGACTACGAAACCGAAGGCGGCGGCGCCCAGCTGGTGAAAGCCGGCGAAAGCATGGAAGTGGCGCGGCGCGGCACAAAGAGCGGCCACACCTATCACCTGCTGTCCTACCACCAGGGACCGACCAAGCTGTTCGAGCCCTTCCTGATCACCATCGAACAGACCTCGGCCACCTTCCCGGTGTTCGAGCATCCGGGCACCGAATTCATCTACATGCTGGAAGGCCGCATCGACTACCGCCACGGCAAGACCATCCACTCGCTGGAGCCGGGCGACGCGCTCACCTTCGACGGCAACGTGCCGCACGGCCCGGAAAAGCTGACCGAAGTGCCGATCCGCTTCCTGTCGATCATCATCTATCCGGAGCAGGCGCACGAGTGACGGCGGCCTGCGATCTGCCCGGTGTGTACTCGACAGACGGAACTCGCGGGCTTTAAATCCCTCTGTGCGGCAGCACCTGCAGAGGCTGCACCCCATCCCGGCCGGAGAATCCCGTGAAAACCTACGCCAAGACCCCCGAAGCCCTTGCCCGCCTGACGCCCGAGCAGTACCGCGTCACGCAGCAGAACGGCACCGAATACCCCGGTACCGGCGAGTACCTGAAGAATCACGCACCCGGCATCTATGTCGACATCGTGTCGGGTGAGCCGCTGTTCGCATCGACCGACAAGTTCGAGTCCGGCTGCGGCTGGCCCAGCTTCACCAAGCCGATCGAGCCGGCGCACGTGACCGAACTGCGCGACGCCTCGCTCGGCATGGTGCGCACCGAAGTGCGTTCGGCGCACGGCGACAGCCACCTCGGCCACGTGTTCAACGACGGCCCGCGCGAGCGCGGCGGCCTGCGCTACTGCATCAATTCGGCGTCACTGCGCTTCGTCCACCTGAAGGACATGGCGGCGGAAGGCTACGGCGACTGGATCGACCAGGTGGAGGGCGCGCGATGAGCAGCGAACGCGCGGTGCTGGCCGGCGGCTGCTTCTGGGGCATGCAGGACCTGATACGCAAGCTGCCCGGCGTGCTGAAGACGCGCGTCGGCTACACCGGCGGCGATGCGCCGAATGCGACCTACCGCAGTCACGGCACGCACGCCGAAGGCATCGAGATCGTGTTCGATCCGGCGCAGATCAGCTATCGGCAGCTGCTTGAATTCTTCTTCCAGATCCACGACCCGACGACGAAGAACCGTCAGGGCAACGATCGCGGCCTCGCCTACCGGTCGGCCATCTACTGGGTGTCGGATGCACAGCGCGACGAGGCGCTGCGCACCATCGCCGACGTGAATGCGTCGGGCCTGTGGCCGGGGCCGGTGGTGACCGAAGTGGAACCGGTGGGCGACTTCTGGGAAGCCGAGCCGGAACATCAGGACTACCTGGAACGCATTCCGAACGGTTACACCTGCCACTTTCCGCGCGCCGGCTGGGTGCTGCCGCGCAGCGATCGATGAGCGTCGGCGATACCTTCTAGAAGCAGGCGCTTTCCGCCAGCCCGAGCCGGCAGCTCCACTGGAACTGTTCGGTCCGGTGCTTGGCCGAGCGCTGGAACATGACCGTCGGTTCCGCCAGCACCGCATCGGGCAACGGGAAGCTCATCGCGACGCCGCTCGCGTTGGTGAAGAAGCGCAGGAAGCAGGATGCGGTGTCGTCGCTGCACACCGTGTCGATGACGCGGTCGTAGTAGGCGCGGTCGCGTGCCGAGGCCTCGGGCACGACGATGAACTGCAGCAGGCCGAGCCGGCCGGCGAGATGCCAGTCTGCAGCTGGCGGCGCTTCTACGGCAGCGGCCGGCAGCGTGACGATCGCTGCCAGCAGGCAGCACATCCTGTTCAGCCTCATCGCTGCCTCCTTCACGGTTCCGCTGGGGCGTCGGCACGCGGCGCGCGCAGGCTGCCTTCGACCATGCGGTATTCGTACAGCCGGCATTCCAGCGCACCGTTGTACAGCGGCGTGCGGCGGCTCGCCTTCAGCTTGATCAGCTTCGGAAAGTCGGTGTCGGCGGTGATGAACAGGCAGCGCCAGCCGCTGTAACGCTGCTTCAGCAGGTCGCCCAGTTTCGGATAGAAGGTGGCCAGTGCCTGCTTTTCGCCGATGCGCTCGCCATACGGCGGATTGGTCACCAGCACGCCGTGGTCGGCCGGCGGCTCTCGATCCATCAGGTCCGCCCCCTCGACCCGCACCACCCAGGGCAGTTTCGCGGCCTGCAGGTTCTCCTTGCAGCGCGCGACTTCGCGGCCGGCGATGTCGGAGCCGAAGATCGGCAGTTCGCGCGGTGGCTGGGCGCGCGCCGCGGCCGCGTCACGCACGGCGTGCCAGTCTGCGGCACGATAGGTGGTGAGCTTTTCGAAGCCGAAGCCGCGGCCGAGGCCGGGCGCGATGTCGAGCGCCATCTGCGCGGCCTCGATCAGGAAGGTGCCGCTGCCGCACATCGGATCGAAAAAGGGTTCCACCCTGTCCCAGCCGGACAGCAGGATGATGCCCGCAGCGAGGTTTTCCTTCAGCGGTGCCTCGACATGCGCCACCTTGAAGCCGCGCTTGTACAGCGGCTCGCCCGAGGTATCGAGATAGATCGTGGCATCGCGGTCGGTCAGGAACACGTGCACGCGCACGTCCGGCGCCACGGTGTCGATGCTCGGCCGCGATCGCGTCTGTTCGCGCATGCGGTCGCAGATCGCATCCTTCACGCGCAGGGTGACGAAATCGACCGATTTCAGCGGCGAGCGCACGGCCGTGGTGTAGACGCGCAGCGTGCAGCGCGGCGAGAACCAGTGCTCCCAGGCCAGGCCCAGCGCCAGCTTGAAGATATCGTCTTCCTTGCGGTACGGCCCGTGGCCGACGCGCCACAGCACGCGGGTGGCGATGCGGCTTTCCAGATTGACGCGATACACCAGCGCCCACGGCCCCGAGAAGGCGACGCCGCCGGGCACCGCCTTCACGGCGTCGGCACCGAGCGCGACCAGTTCGTCGGCCAGCACGGCTTCGAGGCCGCGCGGACAGGGCGAGAAATAGTGCTGATCGCCCTGCAGTTCGGCCGGCATGTCGCCTTCCGGGCGCGGCACGCGGCGAATTGAACGCACGGCAGGCGCTGCCGTGGAACGCACGGAAGGTGCAGCCGTGGAGCGTCCGGCGGACGCGGATGTCTTTGGCGGGACTTTCTTCGGAGGGAAATTCGTCATGGGATCAGAAAGGTTTCAGCACGACCAGCAGCACGACGGCGAACAGCACCAGCACCGGCGCCTCGTTGAACCAGCGGTACCAGACGTGGCTGCGCGTGTTGCGGTTGGCTTCGAAGGCGCGCAACAGGCGCGCGCAGTAATGGTGATAGCCGATCAGGAAGATGACCAGCAGCAGCTTGGCATGCATCCAGCCGCCACCGATGCCTTCGCCCAGCCACAGCCACAGGCCGAAACCGACCGCCAGCCCGGCCAGCGGACCCATGAAGCGCAGCAGCTTGCGCGACATCAGCAGCAGGCGGTCGCGCACCGCGGTTTCGTCCGCACCGAGCATGGCCAGATTGACGAACAGGCGCGGCAGGTAGAACAGGCCGGCGAACCAGCTGGTGACGAAAACGATGTGCAGGGCCTTGGCCCACAGATAGGTACTGGTCATTGCATTGCTCAGCGTTGGAAAGTCTGCAGGGCGTGTGCGAGCACGGCGTCGACGTCGGGGCGCTGCCGTGTCACCCGCAACTCGCGCTTCATGCGGCCGTTGTCGAGCACGCGCGATTCATTCATGAAGGACAGCATCATCGGGCTGAGCCGCGCGCGCGCTTGCTCGCGCGTGACACGCGGCGGCCGCGGCAGCGCGAAAGCGTCGGCCACGCGGTCGAAATAGTCGCCCATGGCGAGCCGGGTGTCGTCGCTCGCGTTGTAGGTGCGGCCGCCGCGCGCGCGCATCAGCGCGCCCCACGCGAGTCGGCCCAGATCCGCGGCGTCGATGTGATTGGTGTACACGTCCTCATCGGGGTGCAGCACCGGATCGGCACGCTTCAGGCGGTCCAGCGGCAGGCGGTCGGGACCGTAGATGCCGGGCGCGCGCAGGATGCTCACCGCGACACCGCGCCGCGCCAGACGGCGCACCGCCGATTCGGCGTCGACCCGCCGCGCGGCGCGCGCGCTGCCGGCGTTCAACGGCCGCGTTTCCGGCACGCGCTCGCCGGCGCAGTCGCCATAGACGCCGCTGGTGCTGATGTAGCACAACCGGTCGGTCCGCCCGGCGCGCGCCAGCGCGGCCACCAGGCGGCGGGTGCGCGGATCGCGGCCGTCACCCGTGGCCGGTGGCGGCGCGAAATGCCACACCCAGGTGGCCAGTGCCGCCACCCGGCGCAGGCTGGCCGGATCATCGAGGTCTGCGCGCACGCAACGCACGCCCAGGCGGCGCAATTCGACAGCCGATTCGACGTTGCGCACCATGGCCCATACCCTTACCCGTGGTGCCAGCCAGGGCAGCGCGCGACGAGCAACGTCGCCACAGCCTACAATCAGCACCCTTGACCGTTTGCCGCACCACCCCGCCGGGGCCGTGCGCTGCGATCGCTTTACCTTGTTCATTCACGGATTGTCTCACGCTGCCATGTCCTATCAGGTCACCCTCAAACCGAGCCAGCACACCTTCACCACCGACGCCGAAACCCGCCTGCTCGACGCTGCGCTGGCCGCCGGCTTCAATCTGCCCTATGGCTGCCGCAACGGCGCCTGCGGTTCGTGCAAGGGGAAAATCCTTTCCGGCACGGTCGATTACGGCACGCATCAGGCGGCCAAGCTGACAGACGCCGAAAAGGCGCAGGGCTATGCGCTGTTCTGCTGCGCCACCGCGCGCTCCGACCTCGAACTGGAATGCCGCGAAGTCGGCGGCATGAAGGACATCGCGGTGCGCATCATGCCGACCCGGGTGCAGAAGCTGGAACGGCTCGCGCCGGACGTGATGGCGGTCAGCCTGAAGCTGCCGGCCAACGAAAGGCTGCAGTACCTCGCCGGCCAGTACATCGACTTCCTGCTGCGCGACGGCAAGCGGCGCAGCTTTTCGATCGCCAATGCGCCGCACGACGACGAATTCCTGACGCTGCACATCCGCGAGGTACCGGGCGGCCACTTCACCGGCCATGTGTTCGGCACGATGAAGGAGCGCGACATCCTGCGTTTCGAGGGGCCGCTGGGCAGCTTCTTCCTGCGCGAGGACGTCGACCGGCCGGTGATCATGGTGGCCGGCGGCACCGGTTTTGCGCCGATCAAGGCGATCATCGAACATGCCATCGAAACCGGCTACGACAAGCCGATCACGCTGTACTGGGGCGCGCGCACGAAGCAGGACCTGTACATGCACGATCTGGCGGCGAGCTGGGTCGGCCGGCTGCCCGGCTTCCGCTACATCCCGGTGCTGTCGGAACCGGCGACCGGTGACGCCTGGACCGGACGCACCGGTTTCGTGCACCAGGCGGTGCTGGCCGACCTGCCCGATCTCGCCGGCCATCAGGTCTATGCCTGTGGCGGACCGGCAATGATCGACGCCGCGAAGGCGGACTTCACCCGACAGTGCAATCTGCCGATAGAGCACTTTCACGCAGACTCATTTACCTATTCACCGCAATGAGCCAGGACGTCTTCTTCACCCGCGAACCGGTCATCAACAAGCAGCGCGCGATCACGGCCACCCGGCTGCGCGTGCATGCACCCACCTGCGGCGACGCCGTGGCGGCGCTGGACGCCATCGGCGAAGACTGGCCGCCGGCGCGCCCGGTGTTCGTCAGCCTCGCCGGCTGCGCACCCGATGCCAGCCTGGCCGACTGGATCGCGCCGGAAGGCGCCATGATGGAAGTCGGCGCGGTACAGCTCGCCGATCCGGCCTGCGCGGAGGCGGTGCTGCAGCTTGCGCAGGCCGGCGTGCCGCTGGTGCTGGGTGACTACAAGGTGGGCACCGAATTGCCGACCGGCCTCGGCTTCCGCTTCGTGATGGCCGACGCGCGGGTGCAGCCTGTGACCATCCGCGTGCCTGGCATCCTGCTCGCGACAGGTGTGGCCGATCCGCTGGCGTTCGATGCCGCGGTCAAGGCCGGCTATGGCGGCGCGACCGGCTGGTTCTTCAAGGCCAACCAGACCACGGCGAAAAAGCTGGCGCCGGCGCACGCGCAGATCGTGCGCGTGCTCAATCTGGTGCGTCGCAACGCCGACCCCAAACAGATCGAGGACGCGCTGAAGCAGGACGTGGCGCTGTCGTTCAAGCTGCTGCGCTACATCAATTCGGCCGGTTTCGGCCTGATGTGCCAGGTGCAGTCCTTCCGCCACGCGGTGGTCATCCTCGGGTATGACAAGCTGAACAAGTGGCTGTCGCTGCTGCTGGTCACCGCCGGCAAGGACCCGTCGGCACCGGCGCTGATGCAGGCGGCGATCGCGCGCGGCCGGCTGATGGAAGTGCTCGGCGCGGAGTTCTTTCCGCGCGAGGAACACGACAACCTGTTCATCACCGGCGCCTTTTCGCTGCTCGACAAGCTGCTCGGCGCTCCGATGGACACCGTGCTCGAAGAAATGACGCTGCCCGACCCGATCACCGACGCGCTGCTCGGCAACGACGGCGCCTATACGCCCTTCCTGAAACTGGCCCGCGCCTGCGAGGATGTATCAGCCGGCGCCCTGCGCGAGCTGACCCACTCGCTCGGGCTCGACGCCAATCAGGTCAATCGGGCGCAGATGTCGGCGCTGAAGTTCGCCGACACGCTGGAGTTCTGACCGGCGCTGCGGTCTGTGGGAGCAGCACCTGTGGGAGCGGCGATCCACTGCCGGCCCTGCATGGCCGGCCGGCTCTGCGGGCGGCGAGCAGTGCTCGCTGAAACCCCCGCTCCGCCCTCGCCGCGATTGATGCTGCGATGATCGTTGATGAACGCGCCGATCGCGGCGAGGCCGCCGCTCCCACACAGACTGCCGCGCCCACAGGGGGCGCACCGCAAAAGAAAAAGCCCCCCGCGCCTTGCGGCACGGAGGGCTTGTTCAGGCTTTCCGACGCGAACGTTCAGCCGCGACGGCGGCGGGCGGACAGT
>NZ_JANINI010000013.1 GCF_024580145.1 Methyloversatilis sp. XJ19-49 | reverse complement strand
ACCGAGTGGAAGGAATTCCGCAGCCCGGACTTCGAGCGGATCCGGACGACGCTCAAGCAGCCGGTGATCTTTGACGGGCGCAATCTGTACGAGCCGGACGTGCCGCGCAGCTTCGGCATCGAATACTCGGCGATCGGCAGGCTTTGAGGGCCCACCAGTGAAAGTCCTGCTGACCGGCGCGGCCGGTTTCATCGGCATGCATGTGGCACAGCGCCTGGTCGAACGCGGCGACGAGGTGGTCGGGCTCGACAACCTGAACGACTATTACGATGTGCGGCTGAAAGAGGCCCGGCTGGCGCGGCTGACGCCTCACCCGGCGTTCCGCTTCGTGAAGATGGGCGTCGAGGACCGTCCGGGCATGGCTGAATTGTTCGCGGCAGAAGGTTTCGACCGTGTCGTGCATCTGGCGGCCCAGGCCGGCGTGCGTTACTCGCTGCAGAACCCGAATGCCTACATCGACGCCAACATCGTCGGCTTCATGAATGTGCTCGAAGGTTGCCGTCACACCGGCGTCGGGCATCTGGTCTATGCCAGCAGTTCGAGCGTCTACGGCGGCAACGAGAAGATGCCGTTCTCGGAGGCCGACAGCGTCGATCACCCGGTGAGCCTGTACGCCGCGACCAAGAAGGCCAACGAGCTGATGGCGCACACCTACAGCCATCTGTACGGCCTGCCGACGACCGGCCTGCGCTTCTTCACCGTATATGGTCCGTGGGGCCGACCCGACATGGCGCTGTTCCTGTTCACCCGGGCCATCCTCGAAGGGCGGCCGATCGACGTGTTCAATCACGGTCGGATGCAGCGTGATTTCACTTACGTCGACGACATCGCCGAGGGGGTCATCCGCACGCTCGATCGCGCTGCCGAAGCCGATCCGGCATTCGATCCGCTGGCGCCGCATCCGGGCCATTCGCGCGCGCCGTACCGGGTGTTCAACATCGGCAATCAGGGACCGGTGCTGCTGATGGATTTCATTGCCGCGATCGAGGACGCTGTCGGCATCACGGCGCAGAAGAATCTGCTGCCGATGCAGCCGGGCGATGTGCCGGCGACCTATGCCGACGTGACGGAACTCACCGGTTGGACCGGCTTCATGCCGGGCACACCGATAACCGAAGGCGTGGCGCGCTTCGTGCGGTGGTACCGCGACTACTACCGGGTTTGAGCCGGCGTCCCTACTTCAGCGTGTAATTGACCCACCACTCGCGGGTAAACGTTTCCCGCGTCAGTCTGCCCGGCATCACGAGCGACTTGAGTTTGCGTCCGTCCGCCATTGCGGCGTCGTCCAGCAGCTTGTTCCCGCTGCCTTCGACGACCAGGACGTTGACCAGCTCGCCATTCTCGAAGAACAACTTCAGCTTCAGCTTGCCTTCGATGTTGCGCATCTGCGCCACGCGCGGATAGATCTTGTTCGCTTCGAACGCACGCAGCAGATCGCGACCGAATCCATCGATCAACGCATTCAGATCTTCGGCCGGCGCAGCGGGCACGGGCGGCGCGATGACCTCTGGTGGTGGCGCCGGTGGGGCCGGTGGCGGTGGTGGCGCGTCGATCGGTGGCAGTGGCGTCGGCTCCGGTTGTACCGGTACAACGCGCTCGGCCGGTGNCGATGACCTCTGGTGGTGGCGCCGGTGGGGCCGGTGGCGGTGGTGGCGCGTCGATCGGTGGCAGTGGCGTCGGCTCCGGTTGTACCGGTACAACGCGCTCGGCCGGTGCAGCGGGTGCCGGCGGCGCCGCGACGATCGGCGGGGGGGGCTGACGTGGCACCTCCTTCGGCGGCTTGGGCACCGGTTTTGGCGGCGGCGGTGCCGGCGGGGGCGGCACGACCACGACTGGCGGAGGGGGGGGGGGAGGCGGAGGCGGAGGCGGCTCGATCATGCGCACATCGACCCGGATTTCCTCGGCGTCGGGCGGCTCGGGGGTGTAGTGCGATGCCTGCCACACGACGTACGCATGAAACAGGACGGACAGCACCAGCGCCGCAATCCAGAACGGCGAGCGCAGACCGGAAAAATCCCGGAAGTAGGCGATATAGGGCGGGCGAAGAAGCGAGTCTGGATTCATCTGTTGCGTGCAGACAGGGCCCGGGCGTGTCGAAAGCGGCGAACTGCGAGGCAGCGGCGGACTTTACTTCAATTGGCGGTGCTTGTGACGCCAGCGAATTCTGCCGATCCGGGCCGCTTGCGTGTGCCGGATGGCGGATGGACAAGGCTTGACGCCTCCGGATGACCCGAACCACCAAGACTGAACTCGGGAAATATTCCCGAATATCGGGCGCTCAGCGCAGCGCGGCAGCCGCCTCGGCCACCAGCGCCGGACCGCGATAGATCAGGCCGCTGTAGAGCTGCACCAACTGCGCGCCGGCGTCGATCTTCTCGCGCGCATGACGGCCTTCGGTGATGCCGCCGACACCGATCAGCGCCACGCGGCCGGCCAGCCGCTGCGACAGCGCGGCCAGCACGGCGGTCGAACGTGTGCGTACCGGCGCGCCCGACAGGCCGCCGCTTTCCGCACCGTGCGGCAGCGTTTCGACGCCTTCGCGCGACAGCGTCGTGTTGGTGGCGATCAGGGCATCGATGTGGTGACGCACCGCCGCCTCGGCGATCGCATCGATCTGTGCCTCGTCGAGATCGGGCGCGATTTTCAGCGCCAGCGGCACGCGCCGGCCGGCGCCGGCATCCAGCGTCTGTCGCGCCGCATCGAGTGCGCCGAGCAGCGCATTCAACTCGTCGCTGCCCTGCAGCTGACGCAGATTCTTCGTATTCGGACTGGAAATGTTGACCGTGATGTAGCTCGCATGGGCGTGCGCACCGCGCAGGCCGATCAGGTAATCATCAACGGCACGCTCGATCGGCGTGTCGGCGTTCTTGCCGATATTGATGCCGAGAATGCCGCCGTCGCGCACGAAACGCGATCCTTCGACATTCCGGATCAGCACGTCCAACCCGAGGTTGTTGAAGCCCATGCGGTTGATGATGCCCTGCGCGGCCGGCAGGCGGAACATCCGTGGCTTGGGGTTGCCCGGCTGCGGGCGCGGCGTGATCGTGCCGATTTCGATGAAGCCGAAGCCGAGCCGGGCCAGCCCGTCGATTGCGGCGCCGTTCTTGTCCAGCCCGGCGGCCAGCCCGACCGGATTCGGAAACGTGAGACCCATGCACTGCACCGGCCGGGCCGGCAGGTGCTGCGCCGGAATCAGCAAAGGCGCGCGCGACAGCGTGCCCAGTGCAAGGTCGTGGGCGCGTTCGGCGTCGAGTGAAAACAGCAGCGGCCGCAGCAGCGGATAGAGCATGGGGAAAATCCGGAAGGCAGGTATTCGGTAGGCGGAGGCGGGCGGCGAACAGCCGCCCCCTCATTCGGGCGAGAGGTCGTCGAGCAGGCGCCAGTCGCCGTTCACACGACCTTCGAGCGGCTGGAAGCGCGCCTTGTAGGCCATTTTCGGGCTGTCTTCTATCCAGTAGCCAAGATAGAGGTAGCTCAGGCCGAGCAGTCGCGCCAGGTCGATCTGCCACAGGATGTTGTAGGTGCCGTAGCTGGCTCCCGGCACATCGGGGTCGTAGTAGGTGTACACCGACGACAGGCCGTCATCGAGGATGTCGACGATGCTGACGATGCGCAGCGGGCCATCGGTGGCGTGGCCTTCGCGGAATTCGATCAGTCGCGTATCGACGTGGCTCTGCAGAAGGAAGTGCGAGTACTGCTCGCGCGAATCCTGGTCCATGCCGCCGCCGCTGTGTCGGCTGGACTGGTAGCGCTGGTACAGGTCGTAGTGTTCGTCGCGGAAGGCGAGCGGCGCTTCGCGCGTCTGCAGGTTGGCGTGATGGGTCAGCGCGCGCCGCTGGCTGCGCGTGGACCTGAATTCGTCCACCCGCACGCGCACCGGCGTGCAGGCGCGGCAGGCGTCGCAGTAGGGCCGGTAGGTGAATACGCCGCTGCGCCGGAAGCCGGTGCGGACCAGATCGCTGTACAGGTTGGCATCGATCAGGTTCGAAGGCGTCGCCACCTGGGAACGCGCGGTGCGGCCCGGCAGGTACGAGCAGGCGTACGGCGCCGTGGCGTAGAACTGCAGCGAAGTGAATGGAAGGTCCTTGAGAAGCGCCATCGCGTCGAACGGATTCAGAAGCGGAAGTAAGGTGGAATCAGATCAGTCGGCCAGCGTCCGGGCAGCGGCCCGTCCGAGATGCACTGTGCCATGACGCGGCAGAATTCGCGCCGCGGTATTTCACGACCGCCCATGCTGCCGAGGTGGCCGGTGTTCATCTGGCAGTCGATCAGCCCGAACGCCCGCGTTTCAAGATAGCGCGCCAGATGAACGAGCGCAATCTTGGACGCGTCGCGCTCGGTCGAGAACATCGACTCGCCGTAGAACATGCGGCCGATTGCCATGCCGTACAGCCCGCCGGCCAGCCGGCCGTCGATCCAGGTTTCCACGCTGTGCGCGTAGCCGCGCTCGTGCAGTGCGGTGTAGGCCTCGATCATTTCGTCGCTGATCCAGGTGCCGGCCTGTCCGTCGCGCGGCGCAGCGCAGGCGCGCATGACCGCCTCGAACGCGCTGTCGCAGCGCACCTCGTAAGGCCGGTTGCGCAGTACCTTGTGCATCGAGCGCGTGATGCGGATTTCGGACGGCACCAGCACCATGCGTGGATCCGGACTCCACCACAGTACCGGCTGGCCGTCGGAAAACCACGGGAAGATGCCCTGGCGGTAGGCGTCCAGTATGCGACCCGGCGTCAGCTCCAGACCGGCGGCGAGCAAACCGTCGGGTTCGCGCAGTGCCCGTTCGACCGGCGGAAACGGCGCGCCGGTATCAAGCCAGGGGATCACGGATGGTCCGTGGCCGATTCCGGGTGACGGAAGGCGACCACATGGTCGGCGTCGAGCCGGATGCCGATGAATTCGCCGATCGCGTGGTTGTGGTGCGACGGTACCAGCGACAGCACCCGCCGGCCCGACGCCAGCCGCAGGGTGTACAGGAAATCCGCGCCGCGGAAGGATTTTGCGAGCACCTCGGCGCGCAGCAGTGCCGCGTCGTCGTGCACCAGATCGTCCGGTCGCAGCAGCACATCGACCTGACTGTCAGCCATGCAGCGCGGGCAGTCATCCTCGCAGGCGAACGGAAACTCGCTGCGCAGGATGCCCAGTTCCAGTTCGACTTCGTTGTCGCTGCGCAGCCGGCCCGGCAGGAATACGCCCTGGCCGACGAAATCGGCCACGAAACGGCTTTCCGGTCGGTGATAGAGGTTGTAGGCGCTGTCCCATTGCTGCAGGCGTCCGGCCTGCATCACGCCGATTTCGTCGGCGATCACGAACGCCTCCTGCTGGTCGTGCGTGACCAGAATGGCGGTGATGCCGCGTTCCTTCAGGATGTCGCGCAGTTCGATGGCCAGGCGGGAACGCAACTCGACATCCAGGCTCGAGAACGGCTCGTCCAGCAGCAGCAGTTCCGGGTCAGGCGCCAGCGCACGCGCCAGCGCCACGCGCTGCTGCTGGCCACCCGACAGCTGGTGCGGAAACTTGTCCGCGTGATCGGACAGCCCGACCACCGCCAGCATGTCGTCGGCGCGTGCGCGACGCGCGACACGCGAACCTTCGGTCAGACCGAAGGCGACGTTGTCGGCCACACTCAGATGCGGGAACAGTGCAAAGTCCTGGAACACCATGCCGATGCGCCTGCGTTCGGGCGCGCGATGCGTGGTGGCCGACGACACGATTTCACCGTTGATCGCGATGGTTCCGCCCTGCAGCGGTTCGAAGCCGGCGATGGCGCGCAGCACCGAGGTCTTGCCGCAGCCGGACGGGCCGAGCAGGCAACCGATGCGGCCGCGTGCCAGACTCAGCGAAAGGTCGTGCACCACTCCGGTCTGGCCGTACGCGATCCGGACTGAATCAAGCACAAGTTGTGGCATGGCACCGCAGTCTGAATGCCGTCTCGCGGAAAAACCCGCCGCCGGCCGATATCGATAATAGCTCTCAATTATAATGCCGTGAATCCGCTCCCGGCGCATCGTCTGTTCCGGGGGTGCCCCCTGCACGCACAACATACCGCCCCTTGCACCTGCGTCGCCTCTCTCTGCTGTCGCTGATCGCACTGCTGCTTGCGCTGCTCGTGGCGGCGCCGGTCATTTCGGTGCTGGTCAACCTGCTGCACGGCGGCACTTCGGATACCTGGGCACATCTCGCCTCGACCGTGCTGCCGGAGTATGTCGCCAGTACTCTGTGGCTGTGCCTGTGGGTCGGTCTGGGTACCGCGCTGATCGGCGTGACGACCGCCTGGGCCAGCGTGATGTGGGAGTTTCCGGGCCGGCGCGTGCTGGATTGGGCGCTGGTGCTGCCGCTGGCCACCCCCGCCTACGTGATGGCCTACACCTACACCGACCTGCTGCAGTTCGTCGGCCCGGTACAGACCGCACTGCGCGACACCTTCGGCTGGGAACGCGGCGACTACTGGTTTCCCGATGTCCGCACGACCGGCGGCGCGGCCTGCATGTTCATCGCCGTGCTTTACCCTTATGTCTATCTGTTGACCCGGCAATCGCTGCTCGAACGGGCAGCCGGCCTGACCGAGGCCGCGCGCATGCTGGGGCAGGGTGCCTGGGCGGCGTTCTTCCGCGTGTCGCTGCCGCTGGCGCGCCCGGCCATCGTGGCTGGCGTGTCGCTGGCACTGATGGAAACGCTGGCCGACTACGGCGCGGTGAGCTACTTCGGCGTGCAGACCTTCACCACCGGCATCTACCGCGCCTGGTTTTCGCTCGGCGATCGTGTGGCGGCGGCCCAGCTGGCCGCGCTGCTGCTGGGTTTCGTCGCCACGCTGTTGCTGGCAGAGCGGCTCACGCGCGGCGCCGCGCGCTTCAATGACAGCGGTCGGGCCGGCGCCAGCGCGCGTCGCCACACGCTGGGCCGGAGTGCCGGCTGGCTGGTCACCGGGTTGTGCCTGTTGCCGCTGGCTGCCGGTTTCATCGTGCCGGCCGGTGTGCTGCTGAGCTGGGCGATGTCCGAAGGGGATGCGCAGTTCGGCCAGCGCTTCATCCGTCTCGCGGCGAACAGTTTCACGCTGGCCGCCGCCGCCAGCGTCCTGGCCGTGGCGCTGGCGCTGCTGCTCGCCTATGCCGCGCGCAGCAGCCGCTCGCGCATGGTCGCGCTGGCGCGTTCGGTGGTCGGCCTCGGCTACGCCGTACCGGGTGCGGTGATCGCGGTCGGCATCCTGATTCCGGTCACCCGGCTCGATCATGTGCTGTCCGGGCTCTGGCTGCAGTGGACCGGCAGCAATCCGGGCCTGCTGCTCACCGGCGGCATCGGCGCGCTGATCTATGCTTATCTGGCGCGCTTCCTGACCGTGTCGCTGCAGTCGGTCGAATCCGGTCTGGCGCGCATCACGCCCAGCATGGATGAAGCGGCGCGCAGTCTCGGGCTGGGCGCCGGCGCCACGCTGCGCCGCGTGCACTGGCCGATGCTGCGCGGCAGCCTGCTGACCGCCGCGCTGCTGGTGTTCGTCGATGTGATGAAGGAGCTGCCGGCCACACTGGTCATGCGTCCGTTCAATTTCGATACCCTGGCTACCCAGGCCTACACGCTGGCCAGCGACGAACGGCTGCAGGAAGCCTCGACGGCGGCGCTGACCATCGTCGCGGTCGGCTTGCTGCCGGTGATCATGCTGTCGCGCCAGATCGCGCGGTCGCGCCGGACCTGAAGCCGCTGCGGAAGTGACGTCACCTGTGGGAGCGGCGATCCACAGCTGGTCCTGCATGGCCAGCCGGCTCTGCGGGCGGCGAGCAGTGCTCGCCGAAACCCCCGCGCCGCCCTCGCCGCGAATGGTACCGGCCTTGTGGTAGCGGCGGCCTCGCCGCGATACGCACGCTGCACAACGACCATCGCCGCACTGATCGCGGCGATGCCGCCGCTCCCACACAGGGGCCGCCGCTACCACAGAAATCGCGGTCGTGCAGCGACCATTGTTGTGCAACGTTCGCATCAAAGCGAGGTCGGCTCCTGCCACTGCCGGTGGGGCTGTCCGCATTTCGCGATCCCCGGTCGTGGGTTTGCCGGAGGGGCTTGGCCGGTCAGATTCCGGGCGGATCGACCGGTTCGTTCAGCACCAGCCAGTAAAGGCCGAGCTGGCCGACGGCGTAGATGAACTTCTCGAAATCCACCGGCTTGCGGATGTAGCTGTTGGCGCCGAGCTGGTAGGCCTCGTAGATGTCCTGCTGCTCGCGCGAGGTGGTCAGGATGACCACCGGAAGCAGGTTGGTGCGGGCGTCGGCGCGCACGCGGCGCAGCACTTCAAGACCGTCGACGCGGGGCAGTTTCAGGTCCAGCAATACGACCGCCGGCGCCACGGAGAGGTCACGGCCGGCGTGGCTGCCTGTGCCGAAGAGATAGTCGAGCGCCTCGACACCGTCGCGCGCCACGATGACTTCGTTGGCGATGCGGTTCTTGTTGAACGCCCGCAGCGTCAGCGCTTCATCGTCGGGATTGTCTTCAACCAGCAGTATCGGGCGTTCGCTTGCCATAAGAACCTGTCCAAGGTCATCCGTTTCCGGCCGGAACGGACTCGAGCGTGAAATAAAAGCATGCGCCGCGTTCGACTTCCGCTTCAGCCCATATCCGTCCTCCATGCCGATGGACGATCCGGTGCACGATCGCAAGCCCGATTCCGCTGCCGGTGAAGTCGCCGACCGAATGCAGACGCTGGAACGGTCCGAACAGCTTGGATGCGTATCGCATGTCGAAACCTGCGCCGTCATCTTTCACAAAATACACGAGCTCCCGATCGCGTTGCAAGCTGCCGACTTCGATGCGGGCAGCCTCGTGGCGAGCGGTGAATTTCCATGCGTTGCGCAATAAATTATCCATTGCGATACGCAGCAGATTTGCATCAGCATACACGCGCATCGACGGCTGGATGAGGAATTCTGCCCGCCGCTGAGGTTCGCCGCGCGTCAGCTCTGCAGCAATGTCGTGCACCAGTGCACTGACGTCGACGCTCTCCCGGTTCATTTCATTGCGGGTGATGCGCGCCAGACCCAGCAGGTCGTCGATCAGCCGGTGCATGCGCTGGGTGGCGGCGCGGATGCGCTGCAGGTAGTCGCGGCCGCGGTCATCGAGTTTGTCGGCGTAATCTTCCTCGATCATGCGCGAGAAGCCGTCGATGCCCCTTAATGGTGCGGCCAGATCGTGCGAAATCGAATAGCTGAAGCTTTCCAGCTCGCGCATGGCGGTCAGCAGTTCTGCCGTGCGTTCGCGCACCCGGGTTTCCAGACGCTGGTTCAGCGCGACCACGCTGCGTTCGGCGTCCTTCTGCGCACGGATGTCGAGTCCGGTGCCGAGCAGGTGTGGCAGACCGTCGAGATCGATGCGGTACAGGCTGAAGGCGTGGGCACGCGGTTCGCCATCGGCCGCCAGCAGGTTGGCTTCGAAACTGGCATCGAGATGGACCAGTGCCCGCCGCGCCTGGCGCTTGAGCAGGCGATGGGTTTCGGGCGGAAACAACTCGAGCGTTGCCTTGCCGAACAGGCCCGCCGCCGCGAGTCCGGTGATGGCCTGCAGGTTTTCGTTCCATCTGCGCAACGCGCCCGTTGCGTCGAGCAGGAAAAAGACGCCGGGCATGCTGCGCACCAGCGCGGCCGAGAAATTCTCTTCGCGCCGCGCAACGTCCAGGGCGCGCCGGCGGGCCGTGTCGTCGGAAAAGATCCAGATCGTCTCGCCGCCAGCCTGGACATCGTGTTCAAGCTGCCGCACCGAAATGTAGGCATGCAGCGCGCTGCCGTCGCTGCGGTGCAGGACGGATTCCTGGGCGTGCGGGGCTGGCGCGCTTGACGCAGCGCCCTGCAGCAGGGCGTCGAGATCGTCTTCGTCGTGGAAGAAGCGGCCGACCGTTTCGCCGATCAGTTCATCGCGCCGGCAGGCGAAAATCTCTTCGCAGCGGCGATTGCAGTCGGCGATGCGTCCGTTGCGCGCGTACACGATGGCGACCGGCACGTCGTCGAGCAGTGCCTGCTTTTCGGCAGCCAGGGCGCGCGTGGCCTGTTCGGCACGCTTGCGCTCGGTGATGTCGGTGATCGATCCGGAGAAGCGCAGCACCTTCCCCTTGTCGCTGCGCGTCGCCAGACCGCGGTCGCGTACCCACAGATAGTGACCTGACTCGTGCCGCATGCGGTATTCGATGTCGAACGACTCGCGCCGCAGGAAGTGCTCGTCGATCGCATGTTCGAGTCGCGACAGGTCGTCCGGATGCACCCGTTCGAGCAGCTGTTCGTGGGTCTGCGGCTGCAGCGACTGCTGCATGCCGAGCAGCTCACTCAGCCGCGGAGACAGGTAGTAGCGGCCGGCACCGATGTCCCAGTCCCAGGCGCCGTCGAAAGAACCGCGTACCGCGTGGAACAGCCGCGCCTCGCTCTCGCGCAGCGAATCGAGGGTCATGCGCTCGCGCGTCACGTCTTCGAGCGTGCCGGTCAGACGCACCGCCGTGCCCGCGGCGTCGTGGCTGGCGACCGCGCGCAGGCGGAACCAGCGATAGGTGCCGTCACGGGCACGCAGGCGGATCGGATCATCGCTGCGTTCGATCTCGCGCGCCACCAGGCGCTCGCGCGCACGCCGGACAATGGTTGCGTCGTCGGGGTGTGTCGCGGCGGTCCAGTTGAACTGCTGGCTGAAGCCATCTTCCGCCTCGTAACCCAGCAGCGATGGAAAGCGTGCGCTGTACCAGATGTCGCCGGTGTCGAGCTGCCACTCCCATTCCGCTTCGTCGTGCGACAGCGCGAGCCGTTCGAGCCGTGCCAGTTGCGCGGCAAGGCGGTCGCGCTCCTGTTCCAGCGCTTCACCGGCGGCCGCCAGCGCAGCGTCCAGCGGTGCCAGCGCATCGTCGGCAGGCAGAGGGGCGGCGTCCTGCGGCGTGCCGGTCACCAGCGCACGGGTCGCCCCGGTCAGGGCATTCACCGAACGCGCCAGCCGGCGCTCCACGATCCGGCGCGTACCCTGGGTCACCAGCAGGCACAGTGCGCCCAATGCAAGCGCGGCAAGCAGGAAGGAAAGCAGCGGCGAGTTCGCACCGGTCTGCTGCGCACCGATCGACAGCCAGCCGAGCTGGACGTTCTTGTGCCGCAACGGCCCGTCGGCCCGGATCAGCACGCCCTCCTCGGCGGAACCCGAATGACCGATGCGCAGGACGATGCCGCCCTGATCATCGCTGATGGTCGCGTCGGTGATGACACCCCGCTCGATCGGGTCGCGCAGCAGTTGTTCGATCTCGCCGATCCGTTGCGCCGCCAGCAGCCGGGAGATTTCGCTGGCGATTTCGCCGTGCAGCGCGCCGACGTCGCTGCGCGACGACAGCGCGGCCAGGCCGAGTGCCAGCAGCACGACGAAGCCTGCCAGTGCGACCAGGCGCCACAGCGCGCCCGGCACGCGGCCGGGCGGTTTGACCGGAGGCGTCGGCAGGCCGGGCATCAGCCGAGGTCTTCGGCCCGCAGCAGGAACACCGGCGCGCTGGCCGATGGCGTGTCGAGCCAGACCAGCGGCAGGTCGGGCAGCGCCTGTTCGGTTTCGGCCTGATTGCGACCGACCTCGACCAGCAGCAGGCCGCCCGGATTCAGGTGCACTCGCGCGTCGGCGACGATGCGCCGCACGATGTCCATGCCGTCTGCGCCGGCGCCGAGCGCCATCGACGGTTCGCGCAGGAATTCGTCGGGCAGCGCGGCCATCGCGGCGTCGGTCACATAGGGTGGATTGGACAGGATGAGGTCGTAACGCCGCCCCTTGAGCGGCGAGAACAGATCGCCGTGCAGCAGTTCCACCCTGTCCGCGAGACCGTGCTCCGCGACATTCAATGCCGCCACTTCGAGCGCATCGGCCGACAGATCGACGGCATCGACCTGCGCCTCCGGGAAGTAATGCGCCGCGGTGATGGCCAGGCAGCCCGAGCCGGTGCACAGATCGAGCACATGGCCGGGACCATCGCCCATGTCGTCCAGCCAGGGCTCGAAGCCGTCCTGCATCAGTTCGAAGATGTGCGAACGCGGAATGATGACCCGCGGATCGACCTTGAAGCGCAGCGGGCCGAGCCAGGCTTCGCCGGTGATGTAGGCGGCCGGTTCGCGGTCGGTGACGCGGCGGTCCAGAATCTGCGCGATCGCCAGGCATTCGGGCGTGCTCAGGTGCGCGTCGAGGAAGGGCTCCAGCCGGTCGAGCGGCAAATGCAGCGTGTGCAGCACCAGATAGGCGGCTTCGTCATAGGCATCGACAAAGCCCTGGCCGAAGGCGACGTCTGCCGCGCGCATGCGGCTTACCGCATAGCGCAGCCAGTCGCGCACGGTGTTCAGTTCGGGGGGAGCGGTGACAGTCATGGCAGTTTTCAGGGACCGATCAGTCGGTCGAGCAGGGTGGTATGGATGCGTGACAGCGGTTCGAGGTCGGCCACGGCAACGGCTTCATTCAGTTTGTGGATGGTCGCATTGCAGGGGCCGATTTCAAGCACCTGTGAACAGATATCGGCGATGAATCGTCCGTCCGACGTGCCGCCGGTGGTCGACAGCGTCGCCTCGATACCGGTGACCTCGCGGATGGCTGCGCGTGCCGCATCCACCAGGGTGCCGGCCGGCGTCAGATAAGGCAGGCCGCCGAGTGTCCAGGCGATGTCATGGTCGATCCGGTGGCGATCCAGCACGTCGGTCAGGCGCGACTGCAGCGACGCCGGTGCGCTGGCGGTCGAGAAGCGGAAGTTGAAGTGCGCTTCCAGCGTACCGGGAATCATGTTGCCCGCCCCCGTGCCGGCGCGGATGTTCGACATCTGCCAACTGGTGGGCGGAAAGTGTGCGTTGCCGTCGTCCCAGCGCAGGGCTGCCAGTTCGGCCAATGCCGGACCGAATGCATGGATCGGGTTGCGCGCCAGCTGCGGGTAGGCGATATGGCCCTGCACGCCGCGCACCGTCAGCACCCCCGACAGCGAGCCGCGCCGGCCATTCTTCACCATGTCACCCAGCCGGTCGACCGAGGTCGGCTCACCGACCACGCACCAGTCCAGCCGATCACCACGTGCCGCCAGTGTGCGCACGACATGCGCCGACCCGTGCACCGCTTCGCCTTCCTCGTCTGACGTGAGCAGGAAGGCGATCGAGCCGGCGTGCTGCGGGTGTCGGGCGACGAAGCTTTCCGTTGCGGTCACGAATGCCGCGAGCGAAGCCTTCATGTCCGCCGCACCGCGCCCGATCAGCAGACCGTCGTGGACGACCGGTACGAACGGATCGCTGTGCCACTGATCGAGCGGGCCGGTCGGCACGACGTCGGTGTGGCCGGCAAAGCAGAACACTGGCGCCTCCGTGCCGCGCCGCGCCCACAGATTCGACACGCCGCCCGCATCCATGCGTTCGAGCCTGAAGCCCACGGCCGCAAGCCGCGCACCGATCAGGTCGAGACAGCCGGCGTCGTCCGGCGTGATGGACGGCAGGGCGATCAGCTGCTTCGTCAGCGCGAGGGTGTCGGCAGCGAGCGCGGCAACATCAGTCATCGGCGACGTCCGGGCTGGCCGGCCGCCGCAACCGCTCACCGACCGCCATCTTCCAGATTGAGCGAAAACTCGGCGAACGAGGCGCCGCCGGGCACCGTGGTTTCAAGATCGGGTTCGTCCGCTTTCGGAGCGTCGTTCTTGGGGGGGTCGTTCACGCCGAACTGCGAATTGTTGATGAGCCACGACAGGTTGGTCGGCGAGTCGGAATTCGACAGCGCCTCGTCGAGCGTGATCTCGCCTTCGCGGTAAAGCCGGAACAGGTCCTGCTCGAAGGTCTGCGAGCCGGGCGCCATGCTGCGTTCCATCGCTTCCTTCACGCTGTTGATTTCGCCGCGGTCGATCAGCTCGGAAATGTGGCGCGTGTTGAGCAGGATTTCCACTGCCGGCATGCGTCGGCCGTCCGGCTTGCGCACCAGCCGCTGAGACACGATGGCCTTGAGCGTCACCGCCAGATCGAGGAACAGCAGCTGCCGACTTTCCAGCGGGAAGAAATTGACGATGCGGTTCAACGCGTGATGCGCGTTGTTGGCGTGCAGCGTGGCCAGGCACAGGTGGCCGGTCTGGGCATAGGCGAGGGCGGCCTGCATCGTTTCCAGGTCGCGGATTTCGCCGATCAGGATGCAGTCCGGCGCCTGGCGCATGGCGTTCTTCAGCGCCGGCGCCCAGCCTTCGGTGTCCATGCCGATCTCGCGCTGATTGACGATCGATTTCTTGTGCTTGAACAGGTATTCGATCGGGTCTTCGACCGTCAGGATGTGACCGGACTTGTGCTGGTTGCGGTGATCGATCATCGCCGCCATCGTGGTCGACTTGCCGGAGCCGGTCGAACCGACCACCAGCACCAGGCCGCGCTTTTCCATGATGACTTCGGACAGCACCGGCGGCAGGCCGAGCGTGTCGAGCGGGGGAATGTCGCCCAGGATGTAGCGCACCACCATCGCGATGCTGCCGCGCTGCCAGAACATGTTGACCCGGAAATTGCCGAGGTCGCGCCGGCCGAACGACAGGTTCAGTTCGCGCGTCTTCTCGAAATGCACCTGCTGCTCTTCGGTGAGCATTTCGTACGCCATGCGCTGGATGGTTTCCGGATCCATCACGCGCTGGTTGATCGGCACCGTCGTGCCCTGGATCTTGATCGCGATCGGCGCGCCGGCCGACACGAAGATGTCGGAGGCATTCTTGTCCGCCATCACTTGAAACAGCTTGTCCAGAATCATCGTGCCTCCGACTGCTCAGTGTTTCGCTGCCGGGTGCTGCCCGGCGACATGACGTCATCCGCCATGATTCTGGCGCGTCTCCCGCCGCAGCGGGAGACGATAGTGCATGCGGCCGTGATCAGGACCGCAGAAGTTCGTTGATGCTGGTCTTGGCGCGCGTCTGTGCATCGACGCGCTTGACGATGACGGCGCAATACAGACTGTACTTGCCGTCGCTCGACGGCAGGTTACCGCTGACCACCACCGAGCCTTCGGGCACGCGGCCGTACGTCACCTCGCCGGTCGCGCGGTCGTAGATCTTGGTGCTCTGGCCGATGTAGACGCCCATCGAAATGACGCTGTTGTCCTCGACGACGACGCCTTCGACCACTTCCGAGCGGGCGCCGATGAAGCAGTTGTCGCCGATGATGGTCGGGTTGGCCTGCACCGGCTCCAGCACGCCGCCGATACCCACGCCGCCCGACAGGTGCACGTTCTTGCCGATCTGGGCGCACGAACCGACCGTGGCCCAGGTGTCAACCATGGTGCCTTCGCCCACCCAGGCGCCGATGTTCACATACGAGGGCATCAGCACGACATTCTTCGAAATGAAGGCGCCGCGGCGCACGCTGGCCGGCGGCACCACGCGGAAGCCACCGGCGCGGAAGGCCGCTTCGTCGAAACCGGCGAACTTCATCGGCACCTTGTCGTAATAGCGGGTTTCGCCGCCTTCGCTGACCGTGTTGTCCTGCAGGCGGAAGGACAGCAGCACCGCCTTCTTGATCCACTGGTGGGTCACCCAGTCGCCGTCGATGCGCTCGGCGACGCGCAGCGCACCGCTGTCGAGTCGGGAAAGGACGAATTCAACGGCTTCGCACAGCTCGACCGGTGCATTACCGGGCGAGTACTGGGTGCGGTTTTCAAAGGCGGTTTCGATGATCTGTTGAGCTGCCTGCATATCGGGTGTCCCGTAATAAAGCGTTGAAATGGAAAAAAAATACTGAATGGGTGGCCGGATCGGTAGTCCGGAACAGTCGGGCCGGCGCTCAGAGCGCGTGGCAGAACTGCACGATGCGCTCGGCCGCTTCGAGACACTGACTGCCCGGTGCAACCAGGGCGATGCGGACGAAGCCGGAGCCTGGATTGACGCCGCCGGCGCTGCGCGCCAGATAGCTGCCGGGCAGAACAGCCACATTATATTCGGCGAGCAGCCGGCGGGCGAACACGGTGTCGTCCAGCGCGGCCGGCGTGCGCGCCCACAGGTAGAAACTCGCATCGGGCAGCGGCGCATGCATCACCGACGCGATGCGCGGCTGCACCGCATGGAACTTGGCGCGGTACTGGTCGCGGTTGTCGCGCACGTGCGCCTCGTCCGACCACGCGGCGACGCTGGCTGCCTGCACCGCCAGCCCCATCGCGCTGCCATGATAGGTGCGATACAGCAGGAAGCGCTTGATCAGCCGCGCATCGCCGGCCACGAAACCGCTGCGCAGACCGGGCACGTTGGAGCGCTTCGACAGGCTGGAAAACACCACCAGCCGTTCGAAACCGGTGCGCCCGAGCGCGTGCGCAGCCTGCAGGCCGCCGAGCGGCGGGGCGTCTTCGTCGAAGTAGATTTCCGAATAGCACTCGTCGGACGCGATGACGAAACCGTGCCGGTCGGCCAGCTCGAACAGCGTGCGCCATTCGTCCAGCGTCATCACCTTGCCGCACGGGTTGGCCGGCGAGCACACGTAGATCAGCTGCACGCCTTTCCACCCGGCGTCCGGGATGCGGTCGAAATTGCAGGCGAAGCCGTCGTCCGGCGACTGATTGTAGAAGCGGATCTGCGCGCCGGCCAGCAGGGCCGCGCCTTCGTAGATCTGATAGAACGGGTTGGGCGACAGCACCGCCGCATCCGGCCGACTGGCGTCGATCACGCTCTGCGCGAACGAAAACAGCGCCTCGCGCGAGCCATTCACCGGCAGGACCTGGGTCGCCGCGCTGACCGCCGGCAAACGGTAGCGGCGCTGGATCCAGCCCGCGATACACTCGCGCAGCCCGTCCAGCCCGGCCGTCGTCGGATAGACCGACAGGCCGTCCAGCGCGCCGGTCAGTGCATCCTTGATCAGTTGCGGCGTGGCATGCTGCGGCTCGCCGATCGACAGGCGCACCAGCGGCAGATGCGCCGGGCCGCTGATGCCGGCAGTCAATTCCTTCAGTCTTTCAAAGGGATAGGGCTGGAGCAGCGACAGGTGCGGCGTGACGGGCAGGGTGTCGTTCGGCATGTCAGTCAGAGTGAAGGTCCATCGGTTCGCAGGGTGGTCCGGGCGCATCCGCACCGGTCGTCGAGAATCCGGCGTCGTGCTTGACGTCGTTTCAGGCTTTTTCCCACACCATATAAGTATACGTACACATGCTCGCTTCCCGCGTGCCGCGTTCGCGGCGCCTTCCTTCAGCTGCCCTGCTGTGCGGCGGCATCGTCTGGGGTCTCATCTGGTATCCCTACCGCGTCATCGAGGCGGCCGGCATGGGTGGCGTCACGGCGACCTTCATCACCTACGCGCTGGCGTTCCTGTTCGGCCTGATTCCGCTGTGGCCGGTGCTGCGCAGGACGCGTCCCAGCCTGTGGCTGGTCGCGCTCGCGCTGGCCGCCGCCGGCACCAACCTCGGCTACGTGCTCGGCGCGCTCGACGGCGAGGTGATGCGCGTGTTGCTGCTGTTCTACCTGTCGCCGCTGTGGACGGTGCTGCTGTCACGCCTGCTGCTCGGCGAACGCCTGAGCCGCGTCGGCGCCGGCGTGATCGCGCTGTCGCTGGCCGGCGCCGTCGTCATGCTGTGGCGACCCGAACTGGGCCTGCCGTGGCCGCAGGGTTCGGCCGAATGGATGGGGCTGGGCGCCGGCATCTGCTTTGCCGGCGTGAACGTGATGGTGCGGCGCACCGCCCACATCGCCATCGAACAGAAGGTGATGGCCGTGTTCCTCGGCGTCATCGCCGTCGCCCCGTTCGCCGCCTGGCTGCGCGGCGAGTCGCCGCTGAGCGAAATCGCCGCCATCGGCCCGGAAACCTGGGCCGTGCTCATCATCCTGGGCGGCGTGCTGGTGGTGGTGAATCTGGTCGTGCAGTACGGCATCACCTTCGTCAGCGCCAACGCCGCGATCGCGCTGTTCCTGTTCGAACTGGTCGTCGCCGCCCTGTCGTCGTGGTGGCTGGCGGGCGAGGCGATGGGCGTGAAGGAATGGGTCGGTGGCGCGATGATCATCGCGGCCAGCCTGTTTTCGGGGCATCTGGAGCCGGCGCAGACAGACCGCGAACCGGACGGCAAGGCTGCGTCCCAGTCGTAGTTTGATGCACTCTTCGATGCACTCGGGCCGGGTCGGTGAGTCGCTGATCAGGGGGCGATGACTTCGAGCCGTGCGAAGTAATTCCGGTAGGGCTTCGGGTCGCGGGTCAGAACGCGCAGATTGGACACTGCGGCATGGGCGCCAATGAAGAAGTCGGGAAGCGGTGTATCTCTGGCGCCGCCGCGGCGCCGATACAGTGCATAGGCAGCGGCTGCGAGGGAGGATGCGGCCCACGGCAAGGGTGTCCGCGAGGTGCCATAGATATCCAGCATTGCATCCAGCGCGCCAATGTCCGGGTCGGGAATCAGCAGTTCGGTGTAGATGACGATGTTCACGTGCAGGGGGGATCGCTCGCTGCAGCGCTGCAATTGCTCCACGGCCCACTCATGCCAGGGGCTGGCATCGTCTATGCAGTCCACCCAGACATTCGTATCGACCAGCACGCCGGCCGAACCGTCATAGCTGGCAAGGCTGGGGAGTACCACTATGCGGCACCGTCGGTGGGGTCGTCGCCGCGGATGAAACGCATGATTTCGTCGGCGCCCATCGGCCTGAATTCTGCACCCATACTGCCGCGTACCCGCGCAGCGGCGGCCTTGAGCTGAACGCGGCGGTCTTCTTTGACGCGTGTACCGACAGGCGTGATGACGATCCTGCTGCCTTCAAGGCTGAACGTCACCTCGCTGCCCGGCGCAACGCCTGCGGCGTCGCGTATGTGCTTGGGGATGGTGACCTGTCCCTTTTCGGTGACGAGCATCGCATTCTCACGAGTAGGAATTGGAAGTAAGAATCCTACCGGAGGGCGGCAACCGGAACAACGGAGACGGTTTTCGCACTTGAACGCATGGCATCGACGCGGCGAAGCGTATCGAGCAGATCCAGCTGTGCAGGCGTCAGTTCCACAAACAACGGGTGCGCCGATTCGAAGCTCAAATGGACATCGGGCGTCGTGCGCCCGTTTCGGGCGGCTGCACCCTGAGCCGCCGCGGTCGTGAAGACCGAGCTGTTGAGCGCGCTGTAAGCAAGACCGAATCGTCTGCCAAATCAGCCCCTCAACTTCGCGCCGCATCGTGCGCAATGCTGCGTCATGGCGGCAGAAAGAACCATGTGTGCCCTGGGCTTCTCCCCGCACGCCCGGCATACCAGGCCGTACCTTGCGGCAACCCTTTGCTTCTGGCGCGCCACCCGGAAAATCAAGTAGCCGATGGCCCCGAAAAGCAGCCCCAGAAAAACCGCGTCAAGCCAGACACCTTTGAATCCGGACCGCTCGTACACAAAGGCCAGCGGAACCAGCATCAGCAGGATGACCAGAAGCAGGTTGTCGTTCCGCTTGCCGACCGACGCCAGATCGCGGTCGATGGCGCTCAGACGGGGATCATCCGAAATGTCCCCGTCCTGCTCGTCGTCTGTTCGGTCGTTGTTTCGCATGGTTGTGAACGTCAAGACAGGGTCAATAAGGATAGATTGCGTTTCCTGCCAGGGGAGTCGGCGGACACCGCAATCGCTTCCCCGATTTTCTGGCCTGTGCAGTCATGAAGCGAAGTCGTCCCGGAAGCGGTCGATCTGGTGCATCCGCTCGTGCAGGATGGTGACGATGCCGATGTCGCCGTTCGACAGCCTGCGCCAATAGACGACATGTCGTTCGTAGTGGAAGAAGTAGCCTTCGATGCCCAACTCGGCGGGGATAGGTCTGGACGATGTCCGATGGGTTTCGATGCCATCGAAAGCCTCGAACATTCCGGTGATGTACTGATTCGCCTGTTCTGTGCCCCAGCGATCGCGCGTGTAGCGGTAGATATCATCGAGCCGCCAGGACGCAGCCTCCTGGATCCGGACTCCGGCCACGCCTTCAGCCCCGGTTGCGTGCGATTACATCGGCGGCCGACAGCAGGCGGTACGAGGTCTCCGGAGCGGCAAAGGCATGATCCAGTTCGGCCTTCAGCCGGTGGAAGGCTTCCTGCTCCTTGCGTTCCTTGTCGCGGCGAATCAGGTCCCGAACGTACTCGCTGACGTTTTCGTAGTCGCCATGCTCGCCCACGTTGGCGGCGACGAAATCGCTGAGCGGCCCGCTGAGGCGAACCGTCATGGTTGTCGTAGTGGTCCGGGACATGGGGGCTCCTGTTGCGGTGACCGTGTTCAAAATACTCAATAATGAATACGCGGGCAAGTGACTGCTGCCTTCATTTTTACAGCCGGCTTCGGGTACGCCATCACGCCCGCAGTGTCGATGGCGACGCTTCGCCACGGCTTGGGTCACGAAGCCACGTTTCTCAAGTAATTCGTGGTTCGAAGAATCGGGGCAGGTCAGAGGCACTGGCGATTGATGTGGCGGGCAGCATTCGTTCTGAGCGTGTAGTCGAGGTACTGAGCCGGCTGATCAGCGAACGCGGTGCGCCGAAGTTTCTGCGCTCGGACAATGGCCCGGAGTTCGTCTCGACCCGGTTGTTGCAGTGGGCCGCGGACGAGGGCTTGCAGATGGCGCTGTCGCAGCCGGGCAAGCCGTGGCAGAACGGTACCGATGAGAGTTTCAACGGCAAGTTTCGCGACGAGTGCCTGTCGATGGAATACTTCCGGAACCGCACAGAAGCGCGGGTCGTGATCGAACAGTGGCGGTGCCATTACAACGCAGTACGACCGCACTCTGCACTGGGCTACCTGACCCCGGCGCAGTTCGTCGAATCCCTGTCAGGCAAGGACCACGAAGCCACTTCTCTCAAGTAATTCGTGGTCCGAAGAATCGGGGCAGGTCATATCCTGGAACATATTTGATTGTCAGTTAGAGGACTTGAAAAATGGAGGGTATTGAAATGGATAGTCGCGGCTCTCTGCGAGAGAAGGCTGAGCAAAGGAAATTTATTATGAATTTCGAATGGTAGAAATTCGTTTTCTACACCCAGTCTTCGTGAACCATCGAAAGCCCCCACTGTTTTAAAAGTACAACGATTTTTTGATGACACCAGAGGAAATGAATAAAGTTCTGCGCACACTTTACTTGCTCGGCGGTCTCGTGATGACAACTGCGGCCTGCTCGGCGCAGTCACCGGACATGCCGCCGTTTGATGCCGCCAAGGCTAAGTTGCTTTCGCCCGAGCGGCGGGCGCAACTGGATGTGGCGTTTTTCAACGAGTTTGACACTCGTCGAGAAGGGCCGCCGACCATCGATCATCCACGTGCTGCGCGGGTTCACGAAATGGCCAAGGAAGGGTTCGAGATCGCTTTCTTGGCGGAAAACATCTTCAACCTGGGAGCGGGAGGAGTACCGCGTGTCGAGACGGACGTACCGAAGTTGTGGCGGCGCGTCAAGTTGCTTGCACTGGCTGGAGATCCCTCGGCCCAATGCCTTGTTTGGAACGCCGAACCTATGTTGCGCGAGGAGTTCAGTATCCTGCCGCCACCGGAGCCGGACGAGCCGACTCGTTATCAGATGCTTGAAAAAGCTGCCCTAGATGGGCACCCAAGCTGTATGGGCGACTGGGGCAACTACCAATACCAAAATGACGCCGCGGCACGGGTGCAATGGAATCTCAAAGGGGCGAAAAAGGGGTGTCTGATTTGCCGGTTGCGCTTGGCGTTCGCATACGCTGCCGGTGAAGGCGTGGAGAAGGCCGATGGCGTAGCTTGGTGCTGGATTCTTGAAAGTTGGGCCATTAGCAAGGCAAACACCGTCGTCGGAGATGCGCAGGCCGTGGCCGGGTTAATCCAGCGGGAGTTCCTGGCTCCGTCACAGCAAGTAAAGCGCTATCTTGCCGGAACGAACTGCGAAAACGAGGACCCTGCCGGCGCGAAGATTGATCTGAAATCATCCCTTGAAAGCCTTGTCTTTGGAGTCAGGAAATGAGTGAATCCGTCAATCGTGCCGAATTGGTCGAAGGTGCTCGCCGATGGTATGACGAGTTTTCTCGCCTCAGCCTGAAAAGAGAACTGATAAAGATAGGAAACGGCATTGGGGACAGACCACGATTTCGATAAATAAGATGTTATTCGTGGTGCGTCCCCTATTGTTACCGGTCCGCTGGAATGATTGGTTCGGCGTCATGCGGACAGAGTCTTTCCGTGCACGAAAGTGATGATTTCGTGGACAGTTTTGATGTCTTCCGTCTCCTTGTCCGAGATCTCAATTTCGAAGCGCTTTTCAAGTGCTTCGACAAGAGCAACATCAATCATTGAGTCGCTGTCTAGCAGGAACCGCAAGTTACGCGAGAAGTCATCAACGGGGGTCATTCTGGATACATCAAATTGGAGCTCGTCTGCAATGATTTGCCTCACTCCGGTTACTATCTCGCGCGCTATGCCGGAGTCGTTATAAAACGCTGCATAGAAGTCGTCATTCGATAGCGACTCTCTACCACAAAACGTGTTTTCGAACTCCCTATCCACTCGTCGCCTTTCAAAGAAGAACCAGGCCCCAACAGTAAGAGCGAGGACTGCGATTCCGAGTGCCGTTTTCATGACGCCGAACGTAGAGCTAACCGGCGCTGCGCGGCTTTATCGCGCAGCGTCCAACGAGCAAAGCGAGCGGGGTTGAGCGCCGGGTTGGGCTTCGCGTTTAAGAGCACCTGAGTCTTCCATTATTTTCTCAAACCTAAACATCTCATCGTCATCTCCTTCGTCATGAATTCGGCGTGAATTCTGATGAGGGTCTGGATGGTACTTGTTGTAGAACTCGACAATTTTGAAACCACACTTATTCACATAGAAGTGAATATTTCTTTTCTCGAAATATGGAGTAACAGTTTCCCAGACTTTGGTAAAAGGAAATTCTTTTTCGATCGTTTTCCAGGCTTTCAGCCCCAACCCTTGACTCTGGTGGCTAGTCGCTATGAACAAGAATGACAAGGAGTTCAGTCCGCTCATTTGGTCTATCACTACAACAGCGCCCCCAACACGTTGTTCGTCTGCCATGATCCAGTAAGTAACGGCTCCCGTGGCGTTGAATGACTTTTCAATATCTTCGTCAGAGGGAATTGGTTCTTCAAGTAGGTGCCCAAAGTCTGCCTCTGCCGACACACGGAAGGAATCCTGCAAGGCAGATTTGAACTCGGTGAGGCTGCTGGGTTCAGTTTCTATGAGCTTTATGTTTCCGCTCTCTTCTAGTTCTCTCACTTACTCAACCCTCAACAGATATCAATGATCATTGGAGACCTAAAAATCTAATAGCCATAGTCGAAATCACTGTAGCACCCAGCCACCGCGAACGAACTACAATGAAGTGCGCCGACTAGGGCTGCTGACGCAATTGAAATGCGCATAGCCGTGCTGCTTCCATTCCTAAGGGGCCCAACGTAGAGCTAAGGGGCGGGCCGGAATTTTGGCCCGTCCTATTTAAGCGCCATGTTAGTTTGCGGCGCTCATACGCCTATTCGATCGAGAGCCTCTTAGCACAGAAATCGCTAATACAAAGCCAATCAATCCAAGCGTGGGAGGCTCTGGAATACTTAACGTTGGTATCGCTGAATTGAAACGAAAACTACCAACCATCCACTTGTTTGAGTCACTTTCATCGAGCATCGTGAAGTCAATCGCGAGTTTTTCAATTTCTGGAAGGTCAAATATTCCAGAAGGCTGACCATACTCGACCTCTAACACTTCGAAGAAACCTCCGATGATAGTGTTGCCCCGACCGTTTCCGAAAATATCCATTCCCGGTGTTCCGATGGGATTAAATGGATGACGGGCTACGTCATCATAGTGCCCCAACACTAAGGGAAGGTTGTATGGGTCTGAAAACAACAAGAACCAATCTCTCTGAGGGTGGGATATTGAGTTATGTTGGTAGTCATTTACCATTATTGAAATACCATGGTCATATGTTCTACCTACAATAAAATCGAAAGGGTCTGCGTCAGTCAAGTAAATTGACTCGCCCCCACCGACCCAACTCATAGGGGAGCTAGCATAAAATAGTATGGCATTCGCAGAAATTTGCGGTGACTCGAAAACTAGCAATAAACAAAGATAGATGGAGTGAAAAAGTCGCTTCATTTGAGGAGCTTTCATGAAGAGTGACTACAACATTGAATGTGGTACGGATGCGGGCAGTGGAGTTGCAACCCTTAGCAGAGACTAATGACAAGGATATGACCACGTCAGAGCAGGATTGACAGGCGGCTAACGTCGGAGTTGACCGGCGCGCAACGGCATTGCGCCGCGAGTCGTACGCTCACCAGCACGGCTTGCGGCGCAATGCCGTTGCGTGTCCGCGTCGAACGACCTGTTAGACCGCACGACGCCCCCACTCAGATTGGACTTTCGCCAGCTTCTCAAGATTGATGGGATCGTCAGAGCCAAAAACGTTGTGTGTCGCGACGTACTCCACGACCGCAATCAGGGCGTCGACCTGCTCGGGTGTAAAAGCCTCTTTGATCGGTTCGTCCGCGAGGTTGATCGGGACCATCGCTGCCGCGTCGCCGTCGGGATTCTCAACGGCGGCGCGAAGCCACACTGGCAGGTACGCGTTGTAGGCATCAGGTGACAACAGGGGAAGACTGCCGCAGTACTCCTCGGCAAAGGAACTGGGCACCTCGGACCACGTCCGACCGGCCAGAGCGGAACGAATGGCGGCACATTCGTCGCACTCATGCGGGGTGATGACGTCGACCACCCTACGCTGCGGAAAAGCCGCCTGTAGTTGGTCAATAACCTGAGAAGACACGGCTGTCACCTGTGCGGTCTAACGTCGAAGCTCAGCGGCCGGCGAAGCCGTCCGCTGGAGCGAAAAGTTGTGCCGCTTGCGGACCGCTGACCCCTTATGCATTGCCATTCTCCAGATAGGCCCGAAGACCTTGAACCGAGTTGAACGGGGCAGCGGATTCAAAATTCTGCACCTCGTCCAGCGCTTCCGACAAATGGGCATGGTGATTGGGGGACGCAGCAACAAGCGAGTAGGTGCCGTTACTCGACCCGAACAGACCACGCTTGTTAGGAACTGAAAACTGCGGCTCCAGTGGCTCGCCACGATCGTTCCAAAAGAGCCAAACGGCAGCTTCAACGTCGAGGCCCTCGCAATACGCGACCGCCTCTGCTTGACCAGTGAAGGCGATGAGCGTCAGCTCCTCGGTTTCAACGGCGAAGATCATGCGGCACAACGTGGAGCTAACCGGCGACCGGAATGCCGCGAAGCGGCATGTAGGTCGTCCGTGTTGAGCGCAGGGTTAGACCTTGCCGGCATGTGCCGCACACCTTTCGCATTGGCCAAATTTATTGAGTTCCTGGACGGGGAACATCTCTTCGAAATTTACTTTCGGGATGGTTGCAGGTGTATTTGCCTTTCGCCCGTACTGCTGACACGCCACGCACTGGGTAATCCATTTTCGTGTCCTTGGATCAGCGAGAAACCATTCTTGGGTGCGAGTTACCGATCGCATAGGTAGGTCTAACTTTGTTTTCTGGCGCAGTTTTGCAGCATAACTCCGGACGGTGACGCATAACAATGACGGTCCGCCGGATCGATAGTCTTTTTTTTTCATATACTTACATTGACTCATGCTGTTTCTTCATGCCATTAAAATACCGCAAAAAACGTCAGCAGCACGATGGACGTGTTCAAGGGCGTAAATCAGCGTCCACCATAGCCGTGATCAGCGGATGTCCTGACGCCCGCTGCCATGGCACCGCAGGGTGAACGCCACGCATCGGCCGGGCTGGATTTTTCGCGGCACGGGTAACGGCAGACCCCAGATCACCATTGCCACGGGTTGATGACCGCGACGCCGGCGGCTTCGAAGGGGCGGGTATCGCGGGTGGCGACCGAAAGGCCGTTCGCGACCGCGATTGCGGCGATGCAGGCGTCTGCCGTGGCGATGGCATATCCGGCAGCCCGCGCCAGCGCGATCCGTTCCGCATAGGCGCCTGTGCTGCCCAGGTCGAAGGGCAGGACGCGGCCGGCGAACAGCGGCAGAACGCGCTGTTCAAGATTTTCCTGCAACACAGAGCGCCGTTTGCCTGTCGGCAGCAGCGCAACGCCGGTGCGCAGCTCGGCCACGGTAATGGCGGACAGGAAAAGTGTTTCCAGCGCCTGGGCGTCGATCCACGCGATCACCCGGATATCAGGCGTGTGACGCAGCGGCTCCAACACCACGTTGGTGTCGAGCAGGATCATTCGAAGCTGACCGGACGGGACGGCGTCGGGTCGCGCACCTGATCGAGGATGCCCAACTCGTCATCGGTCAGACCGGCTTCACGACCGATGTCCGCCAACAGCGACCCCAACTTCACGCGGCCCTCCGGGGCCACGGCAGATTCCAGAATGTGCCGTATCTCGGCCTCCATGCTGCGGCCGTGGGTGACAGCGCGCATGCGCAGTGCTCGGTGCACGGCGTCGGGAAGGTTGCGTACGGTAAGCATGGCCATGTTCATCGCACCGCTGGATTGAATGCATGCAGTTTATACTTTTGCATGCAGCGAACAAGGGCCACGCGGCTTCCTCTGCCCATCTCGGGTTCGTAAGCCCGCGCCTCGCTGACTGACGTCGCAACGGGGCCCGCCGTTGCAAGCGGGCCGGTATCTGAGGTCAAAGTCCTGCAGTGACCGCCTGACGGCGCGCACTTTCACGCTCGATACAGCGCATCGAACTCTAGGCTGGCCGGGCCATGAGGCCCCGAGTGATATCATTCAGCCGGTTTTTAGCCCTACATCCGCCCCCCGCCGCCGTCCCGTGCGACTGTCCAAACTCAAACTCGCCGGCTTCAAGACTTTCGTCGATCCGACCACCATCCTGATGCCCGGCCAGCTGGTCGGCGTGGTGGGGCCGAATGGCTGCGGCAAGTCCAACATCATCGATGCGGTGCGCTGGGTGCTCGGCGAGTCGCGGGCGTCGGCGCTGCGCGGCGATGCGATGACCGACGTCATCTTCAATGGCTCGGGCACGCGCAAGCCGGTCGGGCGGGCGTCGGTCGAACTGGTGTTCGACAACGACCAGGGCAGGGCGGCCGGGCAGTGGTCGCAGTACGCCGAAATCGCGGTCAAGCGGGTGCTTGAGCGCGACGGCCAGTCGGACTACTTCATCAACAACACGCGGGTGCGCCGGCGCGACGTGATCGACGTGTTCCTCGGTACCGGCCTGGGCCCGCGCGCCTACGCCATCATCGAGCAGGGCATGATCACCCGCATCATCGAGGCGCGGCCGGAAGAGCTGCGCGCCTTTCTCGAAGAGGCGGCCGGCATCACCAAGTACCGCGAGCGACGCCGCGAAACGCAGGGCCGGCTGGACGACGCGCGCGACAATCTGGTGCGGCTCGACGACATCGTCGGAGAACTGGGCAGCCGCATCGAGCGCTTGCAGAAGCAGGCGGAAGTCGCCGCCCGCCACACCGAACTGAATACCCGGCTGGTCGAGCGTCAGGCGCTGCTGTGGGCGATGAAGCAGCGCGCCGCGGCGGCCGAGGCCGACACGCTGGCCGGCGACGCCGGCCGCATCGAAAACGACATCGAACGCGAAACCGCGGCACTGCGCCACCACGAGGCGGCGCTGGAGCGCATCCGTACCGAACATTTCGCCAGTTCCGAGGCGGTGCATGCGGCGCAGGCCGAACTGCTGACCGCCAACGCCGAAGCCAGCCGGCTGGAAGACGATCTGCGGCGCGCGGCGGAAAACCGCCAGAAGCTCGCGGCGCGCATCGCCCAGCTCGATGGCGAGGTGGCGAACTGGCGCGCGCGCATCGAAAGCATCGAAAGCGACACTGCGCGCTGGACCACATTGGCCGAGCACGCCGCCCACCGCATCGAACAGGCCGAAGCGCGGCACGACACGACACGTGCGCTGCTGCCGGAAGCCGAAGCCGCGTTTCAGGAGGCGGAGCAACTGGCGACCGAGGCGCGGCGTGAGCTGGCGGCGGTCGAACAGCAGCTCAAGGTGGAAGAAACCCACCGCGCGAACGCCGGCCGCATGCTGCATTCGCTGGCCGGCCGGCGCGAGCGCATCGCGCACGACGCGGCGCAATTGATCGAGCCGGACCGCGCAGCGCTGTCGCTGGCGCAGGCGCGGCTTGAGGAATTGCAGGCGGCGGTCGAAGCCGCGCAGCAACGCATGCAGGCCGCGCAGATCGCCGTGCCGCAGCTGCAGGGCGCGGTGCGCAATGCGCAGGACGGCGAGCGCGCCACCACCCGCACGCTGACCGAAACCCGCGCCCGGCGCGACGCGCTGGTCGAGCTGCAGCGCAAGACGCAGAGCGACGGCAAGCTCGCGCCCTGGCTGGCGGCGCTCGGCCTGCAGGACGCTCGACCGCTGTGGCAGGCCATCAAGGTCGAGGCCGGCTGGGAGCTGGCCGTCGAAGCCGTGCTGCGCGAGCGCCTGGGCGCGCTCGACGCCATCTCGCCCGACACGCTGGCCGCCGCCGGTGCGGCCGGTGCCGCACCGCAGACGCTGACTCTCGCGCTGCCGGGCGCCGACGCGCGCACGCCGCTTTCGGCCGACAGCCTGCGCCACCGCGTGCAGTCCCTCGACGCGCGCTGGGACGCGCTGCTCGATCTGTGGCTCGGCCCGGTGGCGGCCGTCGAGGTGCTGGCGCTGCCGGCGCAGGGGAGTTCGACACAGGACGGAGCGGCCCAGGGTGGTGCGGCCCAGGTCGACCGCCAGGGCCGCGTCGCCCAGGGTGCGTCGCTCACGCTGTATGCACCCGACGCGCGCACGCATGGCGTGCTGGAGCGCGCGCGCGACATCGAACAACTGGGCCGCGACATCGACATGGCCGAGGCCGCGCTGGCCGAGGCGCGCGAGGCGCTTCGCGAAGCCGAGGCGGCGCTGGCCGCGGCCCACGAAGAACAGGCGGCGGCGCGGCGCGAGCAGCAGTCGCTGACCCAGGCGGCGCACACCGCGCAGGTGGAACAGATCAAGCTCGGCCAGGCGGTGTCGCGTTTCGACGAGCAGCGCGCCGCCCTGGAGCGCGACCGCGCCGAAGTGGATCAGGCGGAACAGACCGAACAGGCGCATCTGGCGCGCGCCGAAATCGAGATCGAGCGCGCACGCGAACTGATCGATGTGCAGCGCAACCGGCTCGACGCCGCGCTCGATGCGCACAAGAGCGCCGACGGCACGCTGCGCGAGGCGCGCTTTGCCGATCAGGCGGCGGCGCGCGAGGTGCAGGAAGCCGGTTTTTCGCAGCGCGAATGCGCCAGCCGGCTGACCGATCTGGCGAACAACCTGTCGGTCGCGCGCACCCAGCTCGAAAACGCCGAACTCGAATGCGCGCTGCGGCGCGACGAATTCGCGCAGATCGACGAGCGCAGCATCGACGCCACGCTGCAGCAGACGCTGGACGCCCGCCGCGCACGTGAACAGGTGCTGGCCACCTGCCGCGACACGCAGGAAGGGCTGGCGGCGCAGCTGCGCGACCTCGATGCGCAGCGCGCGCAGAGCGAGCAGCGGCTGGCGCCGGCGCGCGAGCGTCTGGCCGAGTGCCGTCTGAAGCAGCAGGCGGCCGCACTGAATGCCGAACAGTTCGCTCAACGCCTGGCCGAAATCACGCTGCCGGAAGGCCGGCTCGATGCGCTGGTTGCCGAAGGCGAACAGGAAAACGTGCGCGAAGGCAGTCTGAATGGTGAAATCGCCCGCCTCAACCGCGACATCGCGGCGCTCGGCGCGGTGAATCTGGCGGCACTGGAAGAACTGACCCAGGCAGCCGAGCGCAAGGGCTATCTGGACATGCAGTCGGCCGACCTGCGCGAGGCCATCGGCACGCTGGAAGATGCCATCCGCAGCATGGACCGCGAAACCCGTGCCCTGCTCAAGGACACGTATGATCGCGTGAATACCGAGTTCGGCCGCATCTTCCCGGAGCTGTTCGGCGGCGGTGAGGCCCGGCTGGTCATGACCGGCGACGAGATACTGGACGCCGGGCTGCAGGTGTTCGCGCAGCCGCCGGGCAAGCGCAATGCGTCGATCCAGCTGCTGTCCGGCGGTGAAAAGGCGCTGACCGCGACGGCGCTGGTGTTCGCGCTGTTCCAGCTCAATCCGGCGCCGTTCTGCATGCTGGACGAAGTCGATGCGCCGCTGGACGACACCAACACCGAACGCTTCTGCGAAATGGTCAAGCGCATGTCGGCGGCCACGCAGTTCGTGTTCATCAGCCACAACAAGATCACGATGGAAATGGCGCAACAACTGGTGGGCGTCACGATGCAGGAGCGCGGGTGTTCGCGCGTGGTCGAGGTCGACATGGAACAGGCGCTGAAGCTGCGCGACGAAGCGCTCAGCGTCTGAAAAACATAAAGAGGAAGGTCATCAATGCAACTGACTGAACTGCAGATCGGATTGATCGCACTGGGCGTGGCGGGCATCGGCGCAGTGGTCGGCTACAACATGTGGCAGGAAAAGCGCCACCGCCAGACCGCCGAACGCGCACTGGGCGAAACGCATGCCGACGTGCTGATCGATCCGCCGGACGCGCCGCCGCGGCGTCTCGAACCCACGCTGGATTTCGACCTGAGCGACGACGCCGCGCCGATGTCCGACCCGTCGGCCACGCAGCCGGTGCGTCGCGACGAACCGGCACCGATGCTTGCGGACGAGCCGGTGACCGACATCACCGAACCGCTGACGTCGTTTGCAGCAGAGCAGACGGTGGCCGGGTGGACCGACGCGGCGCCCGCCGCGGCAGCCATCGACGAGCGTGCCGGCGCCGCTGTCGATGGTTGGGCGGATGCGCAGGTGGAAGAGCTGATCACGATCGAATTCGAAGCCCCAGTCGCCGCGACCGAATTCCAGCGCACCTGGAATGACCTCACGCAGACCCTTGCCGTGACCATGCGCCTGCGCGGGCGAGACGAGCATGCCGGCCGCTGGTTGCCGCTGACCGCCCAGACCGCGGGTGCGCTGTCGAAGGTCGAACTGGCGGTGCAGCTGGCGGATCGACGCGGTGCGCTGTCGGAAGCGTCGGTGTCGGCGCTGGCCCACGCGCTGCAGGGCGTGGCCGACCGCTTCCTGGCGGTGGTGCATTTTCCGGATGTGCGCGAACTGCTCGGCCGGGCGCGCGAGCTGGACAGTTTCGCCGCATCGGTCGACGTGCAGATCGGTCTCAATCTGGTTGCCGGCGAGTCGCTCATTTCCGGCACCAAGCTGCGCGGTCTGGCCGAGGCGCAGGGCTTCACGCTGAGCGGCGGCCAGTTCCACGCGCGCGACGATGTCGGCAACACGCTCTACACACTGTGCAGCCTTGATGCCGAACAGTTTTCCGCCGACACGATGAAGGCGCTGCAGACCCAGGGCGTCACGTTGCTGCTCGACGTGCCGACCGTGGCCGATGGCGCGCGTCAGTTCGACCGCATGGTCATGGTGGCCGAACAGTTCGCGCACACGCTGGGCGCAAAGGTGGTGGACGACAACCGGCAGCCGCTGTCGCCCGCCTCGCTTGCGCTGATCCGCGGCAAGGTGGCCGAATTCCAGGCCCGCATGGTCCAGTTCGGCATCAAGCCGGGCAGCGAATCGGCGAACCGGCTGTTCAGCTGATGCCCTCGGCAGCATCGGCCACCGAGCGCGCAGCGGCGCTGCGCGCGCAGATCGCCCGGCACGACCGCCTGTATTACGAGCTCGATGCGCCGGAGATTCCCGACGCCGAATACGACCGGCTGTTCCGCGAACTGCAGGCGCTCGAAGCGGAACACCCGGCGCTGCGCACGCCTGACTCGCCGACGCAGCGGGTCGGCGGCAAGCCGCTGCCCGCCTTTGCACCGGTGCGCCATGTCGTGCCGATGCTGTCCATCCGTACCGAAACCGATACCGAATCGACCGGCGCGCTGAATTTCGACGCGCGCGTGCGGCGCGAACTGAAGCTGGACGACACGCAGCCGCCGGTCGAGTACGCAGCCGAACTGAAGTTCGACGGCCTGGCGATCAATCTGCGCTACGAGCACGGCGTGCTGGTGCTGGCCGCCACGCGCGGCGACGGCGAAACCGGTGAGGATGTGACGCAGAACGTACGGACCATTCACGAGGTACCGCTGACGCTGGTGCCGCAGCCGTCTTCACATTCGCCTTCACAGCCGCCCTCGCTGTTCGATGCGCCCGGCTTGCCCGAAGTGCTTGAAGTGCGCGGTGAGGTCTACATGCGGCGCGACCGTTTCGATGCCTTCAACCTGCGCGCCGACGCGGCGGGGGAAAAGACGCTGGTCAATCCGCGCAATGCCGCGGCCGGCAGCATCCGTCAGCTCGACCCGGCCATCGCGGCGCGGCGCCCGCTGTCGTTCTTCGCCTATGGTCTCGGTGAGGTGCAGGGCTGGAACGTGCCGGCCACCCATGCGGGCGTGCTCGACGCGCTCGCCGCCTTCGGCCTGCCGGTGTGCGAACACCGCGCGGTCTGCAGCGGCGCCGACGCGCTGGCCGCCTTTCATGCGCGCATCGCCGAGGCGCGCTCGGGCCTGCCGTTCGACATCGACGGTGTGGTGTACAAGGTGAACAGCCTGGCGCTGCAGCAGAAGCTCGGTTTCGTGACGCGCGAGCCGCGTTGGGCGGTGGCGCACAAGTACCCGGCGCAGGAAGCGCTGACCACGGTGCAGGACATTGAGGTGCAGGTCGGCCGCACCGGCAAGCTGACTCCGGTGGCGCGGCTGGCGCCGGTGTTCGTCGGCGGTGTGACGGTCACCAATGCCACTCTGCATAACGAATCCGAAATCCGCCGCAAGGACGTTCATGTCGGTGACACGGTCGTCGTGCGCCGCGCCGGCGACGTGATTCCCGAAGTCGTGTCGGTGTTGTCGGACAGACGGCCGCCGCACGCGCGGGCATTCTCCATGCCGATGAACTGCCCGGTGTGCGGTTCCGACGTGGTGCGCGAGGAAGGCGAAATCGATCACCGCTGCACCGGCGGGCTGTATTGCGCAGCGCAGCGCAAACAGGCCTTGCTGCATTTCGCCGGGCGGCGGGCGATGGACGTCGAGGGGCTGGGCGACAAACTGGTCGAGCAACTGGTCGACGGAGGCCTGATCCGCAGCCTGCCCGACCTGTACCGGCTGGGTGTGCTGAAGCTGGCCGAACTGGACCGGATGGCGGAAAAGTCGGCTGAAAATCTGGTTGCCGCGCTGGAGAAGTCGAAGACGACGACGCTCGGCCGCTTCCTGTTCGCGCTCGGCATCCGCCATGTCGGCGAGGCGACGGCGAAGGATCTGGCGCGTCATCTGGGCAGCATGGACCGCATCATGGACGCCAGCGAAGCCGAACTGGCGCAGGTACCGGACGTCGGGCCGGTGGTGGCGGCGAGCATTCACCGCTTTTTCGCGCAGCCGCACAACCGCGAAGTGGTCGAACAGCTGCGTGCCTGCGGCATCCTGTGGGAAGAGGGCGAAATGCAGGTGGCCAGCGGCCCGCTGGTCGGCAAGACGGTGGTGCTGACCGGCGCGCTGCCGACGCTGTCGCGCGACGAAGCGAAGGATCTGCTCGAAGCGGCGGGCGCGAAAGTGGCGGGTTCGGTCTCGAAAAAGACGGATTTTGTGGTGGCTGGCACGGATGCCGGCTCCAAACTCACAAAAGCGCAAGAACTGGGGATTACCATTCTCGATGAATCCGGGCTGCAGTCGCTGCTCGGCAACAGGGAGTCATAAGTAGATGAAATCAGTGCGTAAAGCCGTATTTCCGGTGGCTGGCCTCGGCAGCCGTTTCCTGCCCGCCACCAAGGCGAATCCGAAGGAAATGCTGCCGGTGGTCGACAAGCCGCTGATCCAGTACGCGGTGGAAGAGGCGGTTGCCGCAGGCTGCACCGACCTCATCTTCATCACCGGCCGCACCAAGCGTTCGATCGCCGATCACTTCGACAAGGCCTACGAGCTGGAACACGAGCTCGAAATGAAGCAGAAGACCGCACTGCTGGCGCTGTGCAACACGGTGCCCAAGCACGTCAATTGCATCTACATCCGCCAGTCGGAACCGCTCGGTCTGGGCCATGCGGTGCTGTGCGCCGCGCCGGTGGTGAATGACGAGCCGTTTGCCGTGCTGCTGGCCGACGACCTGATCGATGGCGAGCCGCCGATCCTGAAGCAGATGACCGACATTTTCGACCGCTTCGGCCGCTCCATCCTCGGCGTGCAGCAGGTGCCGCGCAGCCAGACGGCGAGCTACGGCATCGTCAGCACGGACGCCGACGTCGGCGGGCTGTATGGCGTGACCGGCATCGTCGAGAAGCCGCAGCCCGAAGTGGCGCCGTCGACGCTGGCGGTGGTCGGCCGCTACATCCTGACACCGAGCATTTTCGATCACCTGCGCGCCCTGACGCCCGGTGCCGGCGGCGAGCTGCAGCTGACCGACGCGATTGCCGCGCTGCTGGGCGAGGAAGCCGTGCTGGCCTATCCGTTCAAGGGCACGCGTTACGACTGCGGCTCCAAGCTGGGTTATCTTCAGGCCACGGTCGAACTGGCGCGCAAGCATCCGGAAGTCGGTGCCGCGTTCTCGGCCTGGCTGGACGCGCAGCACGCCGCAGCCGCCGACGCTGCGTGAGCCGTCTCGCCGATGCACAGGCGCTGCTCGACGGCGCCGAACTGATCTGCGACGCAGCGCAGGTCGACGCCACGGTTGCCCGGCTGGCGCATGAAATCACCGCCGCGCTGGGCGACAGCTACCCGCTGTTGCTGTCTGTCATGGGCGGCGCCGTGGTGTTCACCGGCAATCTGCTGCCCCAGCTCGCCTTTCCGCTCGATTTCGATTACCTGCACGTCACGCGCTACGGCGACGACACGCAGGGCGGTGCGCTGCGCTGGATCAGCGAGCCGCGCATCCCGGTCGCAGGGCGCACGGTGCTGGTACTGGACGACATCCTCGACGAGGGCATCACGCTGGCGGCGATTCGCCGCCACCTGCTCGACGCGGGTGCGCAACGCTGTCTGACCGCCGTGTTTTCCGACAAAATGATCGGGCGTTCCAAGCCGATCAAGGCCGACTTCACCGGACTCGAATTGCCGGACCGCTACGTTTTCGGATACGGCATGGACGTGCGCGGTGCCTGGCGCAACCTCCCGGCCATTTACGCACTCAGGGAGTAGGCGATGGCCGAAGCGCTGCCGGTGTTTCTTGACGTCGAAGCGTCCGGTTTCGGCGCCGGCAGCTACCCGATCGAGGTCGGCTGCATCCTGCCCGATGGCCGCACCCTCTGCTGCCTGGTTCGCCCACCGGAAGGCTGGCGGCATTGGGACCAGAGCGCCGAAGCGGTGCACCACATCACGCGCGAGGTGCTGATGCAGCACGGCCTGCCGATCGAAGATGTCGTGTGCCGTCTCGACGAGGCGCTGCGCGGCCAGGACGTCTACAGCGACGCCTGGGGCAACGACTACGCCTGGCTGTCCCGTCTGTACGACGAGGTGGACCGCGTGCCGCGCTTTCACCTGCGCAGCCTGCGGGAGCTGCTGAGCGAGGCGCAGGCGGCGCGCTGGCACGAGGTGAAGAAGGAAGTCAGCGAAGAACTGCATACCACCCGGCACCGCGCCAGCAATGACGCGCGGGTGCTGCAGGCGGCCTATGCGCGGCTGTGTGCCGAAAAGAACCCGGTGTGCAGCGATCCGCAGTGACTGCGCGCGCAGCGCGGCTGACGCATGAAAAAAGGAGCGCCGGAGCGCTCCTTTTTTCTGGCGAGGCCCGGAAGATCAGGCTTCGTCGCGCGAGGCGCGCTTGCGCTCGTGTTCTTTCAGGTGACGCTTGCGCAGGCGGATCGTCTTCGGCGTGATTTCGACCAGTTCGTCGTCGGCGATGAATTCGATCGCCGATTCCAGCGTCAGCGAGATCGGTGGCACCAGGCGCACGGCTTCGTCGGTGCCCGACGCGCGTACGTTGGTGAGCTGCTTGCCCTTGATCGGGTTCACCACCAGATCGTTGTCGCGCGAGTGGATGCCGATGATCATGCCTTCGTACAGCACGTCACCGGGGCTGACGAACATGCGGCCGCGGTCCTGCAGATTCCACAGGGCGTAGGCGACGGCTTCGCCATCGTTCTGCGAAATCAGTACGCCGTTGCGACGTTCCGACATCGCGCCGGCGACCGGACCGTAGTCGTCGAACACGTGGCTGGCCAGACCGGTGCCGCGCGTCAGGTTCAGGAATTCGCCCTGGAAGCCGATCAGGCCGCGCGCCGGAATGCGGTACTCGATGCGCACCCGGCCCTTGCCGTCCGGCTGCATGTCCTGCAGTTCGCCGCGGCGCCGACCGAGTTCTTCCATCACGCCGCCCTGGTGGGTTTCCTCGACGTCGACAGTCAGCAGTTCGTACGGCTCGCTCTTGACACCGTCGATTTCCTTGAACACCACGCGCGGGCGACCGACCGCCAGTTCGTAGCCTTCACGACGCATCGTTTCCAGCAGGATGGTCAGGTGCAGTTCGCCGCGACCCGACACGAGGAACACGTCCGAATCTTCGGTGTATTCGACGCGCAGCGCGACGTTCTTCAGCAGTTCCTTTTCGAGTCGCTCGCGGATCTGGCGGCTGGTGACGTACTTGCCTTCGCGACCGGCTTGCGGCGACGCGTTCACCATGAAATTCATCGTCAGCGTCGGCTCGTCAACCGCGATCGGCTTCATCGGCGCCGGCGAATCCGGGTCGCAGATGGTGACGCCGATATTCACCTGGTCGATGCCCGACACCAGCACGATGTCGCCGGCGCTGGCCGATTCGGCCTGCGTGCGCTCCAGACCCTTGAAGGTCAGCACCTGGCCGACCTTGGCCTTGCCACGCAGTTCGTCGCCGTAATACACGGCGACTTCCTGGTTCGGCTTGATGCGGCCGCGCGTGATGCGACCGATGCCGAGCTGGCCGATGTAGGTCGAGTAATCGAGCGAACAGACCTGCAGCTGCAGCGGGCCGTCTTCATTGACTTCCGGCTGCGGCACGTTGTCGAGGATGGCCTGGAACAGCGGACGCATATTGGTGCCGGGCGTGCTCGAATCGAGCATCGCGAAACCATTCAGCGCCGAGGCGAACACGACCGGGAAGTCGAGCTGCTCTTCGGTTGCGCCCAGTTTGTCGAACAGGTCGAAGGTGTGGTTGATCACCCAGTCCGGACGTGCGCCCGGGCGGTCGATCTTGTTCACCACGACGATGGGCTTGAGGCCGAGCGCGAGCGCCTTGCGGGTCACGAAGCGGGTCTGCGGCATCGGGCCTTCGACGGCATCGACCAGCAGCAGCACGCCATCGACCATCGACAGCACGCGCTCGACCTCGCCGCCGAAGTCGGCGTGGCCCGGGGTGTCAACGATATTGATGTGTGTGCCTTCGAACTCGATCGCGCAATTCTTCGACAGGATCGTGATGCCACGTTCCTTTTCGAGATCGTTTGAATCCATCACGCGCTCCGAAACCTGCTGGTGCGATGCGAAGGTGCCGGACTGGCGCAGCAGCTGGTCGACCAGCGTGGTCTTGCCATGATCGACGTGCGCGATGATGGCGATGTTGCGTATGGAGCGGGACATAGGAATGGTGCAGCGCAATAAGAAAAACACGCAAGGATAGCACAGAGCGCAAGCCGAAACAGTGTTCCGCGCAGCGTGTAGCCAGCCCTGTGTCGCAGCAGGCCTTGTGTGAGCAGCGCCCCGGTGGGAGCGGCGGCCCCGCCGCGATGCGCACTTTGCACGGCGACCGTCGCCGCATCGATCGCGACGAGGACGTCGCTCCCACAGCCCTTCGACCGGCACCCGCGCGGGAACACCCGTTGTGGGCGTGTCGCCCTGGTGGGAGCAGCACAGGTTTTGTGGGAGCGGCGGCCCCGCCGCGATGCGCACTTTGCACGGCGACCGTCGCCGCATCGATCGCGACGAGGACGTCGCTCCCACAGCCCTTCGGCCGGCACTTGCGCGGGAACACCCGTTGTGGGCGTGCCGCCCTGGTGGGAGCAGCACAGGTTTTGTGGGAGCGGCGGCCCCGCCGCGATGCGCACTTTGCAAGGCGACTGTCGCTGTACTGATCGCGACGAGGACGTCGCTCCCACTGCCCTTCGACCGGCACCCGCGCGGGAACACCCGTTGTGGGCGTGCCGCCCCGGTGGAAGCAGCACAGGTTTTGTGGGAGCGGCGGCCCCGCCGCGATGCGCACTTTGCAAGGCGACCGTCGCCGCATCGATCGCGACGAGGACGTCGCTCCCACAGCCCTTCGACCGGCACCCGCGCGGGAACACCCGTTGTGGGCGTGTCGCCCTGGTGGGAGCAGCACAGGTTTTGTGGGAGCGGCGGCCCCGCCGCGATGCGCACCTTGCACGGCGACCGTCGCTGTACTGATCGCGACGGGGACGGCGCTCCCGCGGCCCTTCGGCCGGTACCCGCGCCGGAGCGAGCCGGACTTTTTCGCCTGATAGACTGCGCAGCCCGGGACAAAGGAGTGCATTCATGCTGGCGATCATCGGCGGCAGCGGTCTGACGCAGCTGGCCAATCTTGACGTCACACGTCGCGAAGTGGTGCGTACGCCCTATGGTGAGCCGTCCGGCCCGCTGACCTTCGGCCGGCTCGCCGGGCGCGATCTGGTATTCATCGCGCGCCACGGGTACGGCCACACCATTGCGCCGCACCGCGTGAATTACCGCGCGAACATTTCGGCGCTACGCAGCGTCGGCGTGGCGCGCATCGTATCGGTCGCCTCGGTCGGCGGCATCCGGGCCGACCTCGGGCCGGGCACGCTGGTCGTACCGGATCAGATCATCGACTACACCTGGGGCCGTCACAGCACCTTCTTCGATGGCCACGACGGCCAGGTGAAGCACATCGATTTCACCGAGCCCTACGACGCCGCCCTGCGCAGGGCTCTGCTGGATGCCGCGGCGCGGGCCGGCGAGCAGGTGGTCGATGGCGCAGTCTATGCCGCGACCCAGGGACCGCGCCTGGAGACGGCTGCGGAAATCAACCGGCTGGAGGGCGACGGTGCGCACGTCGTCGGCATGACCGGCATGCCTGAGACAGTGCTGGCGCGCGAGGCGGGTCTGGCCTATGCAGCGATCAACGTCGTGGTGAATCATGCGGCGGGTCGAGGCGATTCGCTGCACGGTATCGAAATGTCGGCCATCGAGGACATGCTGCAGGAGGCGATGACGCGCGTTCGTCGCGTGCTCGAAGCCCTGTGCGCGAACGGGGAGTGCGCATGATCCGCGACATCCTGCGCATGGGTGACCCGCGACTGCTGCGTGTGGCGCAGCCGGTCAGGCGCTTCAGCTGCGCCGAACTCGATGCGCTGGTGCAGGACCTGATCGACACCATGCAGGCTGCTGATGGTGCCGGACTTGCAGCGCCGCAGATCGGCGTGGATCTGCGGGTCGTGGTGTTCGGCGGCTCGCCGTCGGTGCGCTATCCCGAGGCACCGGTCGTGCCGTTCACCGTGCTGGTCAATCCGGTGCTGACACCGCTCGGCAAGGAGATGGAAGAGGGCTGGGAAGGCTGCCTGTCGGTACCCGGCCTGCGCGGCGTCGTGGCGCGCCATGCCCGGCTGCACTACAGCGGCTTCGATCCGCAGGGCACGCCGATCGAGCGCGAGGTCGATGGCTTTCACGCCCGCGTGGTGCAGCATGAGTGCGACCATCTCGATGGCGTGCTGTACCCGATGCGGGTGCGTGACTTCAGCCGATTCGGCTACACCGAAGTGCTGTTCCCCGATCAGGACGCCAGCGACGACTGAGCGGCCGCGCGCTGCGTGGCCCACGCTTCGAATTCGGCGGCCGGCAGCGGCTTGCTGAACAGGTAGCCCTGCACGCATTCGCAGCCCAGATTGCCGAGGAAGGCGAGCTGGGCGTCCGTTTCCACACCTTCCGCCACCACGCTGAGCCCCAGGTTCTGCGCCAGACTGATCGTCGCGGCGCAGATGGCCGCGTCGTCCGGATCGCTTTCGATGTCCTTCACGAACGAGCGGTCAATCTTCAGTCGTTGCAGGGGCATCAGTTTCAGATGGCTCAGCGATGAATAGCCGGTTCCGAAATCGTCGATCGCCAGTTCGACGCCCAGCTCGCGCAACTGGCCGAGCATGCGCAGCGTGGCGTCCGGGTTGTCCATGGCCACGCTTTCGGTGATTTCGAGTTCGAGCTCGCCCGGGCGCAGGTCGTGCCGGATCAGCGTGTCCTCGACCTGGTGCAGCAGGTTCTTCGAGCGCAGCTGGCGCGCCGACAGATTGACCGATACCCGCAGCATCAGGCCCTGATCCTTCCAGCGGCTCAACTGCCAGCAGGCCTCCTGCAGGATCCACTCGCCGAGCTTGATGATGAGGTCGCTCTCTTCGGCGATCGGAATGAAACTGTTCGGCGGTACCAGACCGCGCTCCGGGTGCTGCCAGCGCACGAGCGCCTCGACGCCGACCAGCCGGCCACTGGCGACTTCGATCTGCGGCTGGTAGTGCAGCACGAACTGACGGGATTCGATCGCGTGGTGCAGGCTGCCCTGCAGGGCCAGCCGCTCGCTGGCATTGGCTGACATGCTCTGGTCGAAGAACTGGTAGTTGTTCCGGCCTGCAGCCTTCGCGTGGTACATCGCGGTATCCACGTTGCGCAGCAGTGTATCGACCGAAGTGCCGTCATTCGGGAACACGCCGATGCCGACGCTGGGCGTCGAGTGCAGCCGGTAGGCCTCGACCTGATACGGCGCCGACAGCGCCGAGACGATCTTCTCTGCGACGGCGGCCGCGGTAAGTGTCGACGCCATGTCGGTCACCAGCACGACGAATTCGTCGCCGCCCAGTCTCGCCACCACATCGCTCAAGCGCACACAGCAGAGCAGGCGCTGCGCGACATCGACCAGCAGCGCATCGCCCACATGATGACCGAGCGTGTCGTTGATGTCCTTGAAGTGGTCCATGTCTATCATCATCACGGCGATCAGCGTGCCGTGCCGGCGCGCTTCGGCCATCGCCTGTTCCATGCGGCCCTGCAGGCTGAGCCGGTTCGGAAGCCCGGTCAGCGCATCGTGGTGAGCCAGATGATGGATCTTGCGCTCGGCGGCTTTGCGTTCGCTGATGTCGCTGAAGGAGTGCACGTAATGGACGTCGCTGCTCCGCTCGCCGACCGGGTAGATGCTGAGTCGCTTCGGATAGGTTTCGCCATCGGCGCGCCGGTCGTCCAGTTCGCCTGACCAGTCGCCGCCGGCGTCGATGCCTTGCACGAAGGACGCGTGACTCGACGCATCGTAGGGCGTCGACACCACGGTTGATGCGAGTTTGCCGAGCACCGCTTCGCGTGTCTGGCCGGTGAGTTTTGAAAATGCCGGGTTGACCGACACGATGCGATCCCCTTCGTCGGTCACCACGATGGCTTCGTTCGAACTGTGGATCACGCTGGCGGCCAGCGACAGATCGGCGTCGCGCAGCCGGATGCGCCGGATCTGCAATTGCCCGAGACCGAGCAGGCCCGCGATCGCAACGGAGACGAGGCTGCCGGCAACCCATATGCTGATGACGCGGGTGTCCTGCAACGCGCCGCGCCAGCCGCCAACCGGCACCGCGGCCAGTTGCCAGCGCGCGTTGTCCGGCAGCACGACATCGACCTTCACCGGGTCGAGGTCGAAGACGCCCGATTCGCCATGGATGACTTCGCCGTCCGCGCCCATGCCGTCACGACCGCGCAGGGCGTAGCGGATGTTCGGGTCGGAGTCGAGCAGACCGCTCGCCTTGAGCAGGCTGTCGAAGCGCAGCACGATGGACGCCAGTCCCCAGTACCTTTCCGGGTGTCCATCCGCCGCAGGCAGATAGATCGGAAAGCGGTTGATCAGGCCGACGCCGCCCTGCACCAGATCGAGCGGGCCGGCGAGCACGAAACGCCGGCTTTCCATCATCTTGAGCACGGCATCGCGTTGCGCCGGATGGTCCAGATAGCGCAGGCCGAGCGCTGCTTCGTTGCCGGCGAGCGGATTGACGAAGCGCAGCACGTTGTCGGGCGCCAGCGCAATGCTGCGTACGTGGCGTCCGTAGGCGAGCATGCGTTCACTCACCCGGTTGAAGGCATCGGCCGTGATGGCGGGGTTGGCGGCGACGTAACTGACCAGGCCGAGTGACAGATGGGCGGCGCTGTTTATTTCGCTCTCCAGCCGCGCCCGCACGACGCCTGCCTGGGCGGCGACTTCACCGCGCTGGCGCTGCAGCATCTGATCGGCTTCGACATCGGCGATGTAGGCGGTGAGCGCCAGTCCGGACAGCAGCGCGATCAGGGCGACCGCCAGCGGCTTGCTCCGGTCAAACAGGGACAGGCGACGTGGGTTGTACGTGGAGAAACTCAACGGTCAGATCCGGTTCGTGCGCAAGGTTTTCAGGGCGCGATCGAGCGCCTGTGAGCTGTCTTTGTCGGGTGTCCGGGGCTATTTCGGTATGGAATGTGTGGCGCAGGGCATCCATTCGCGCCACGCGGATCGGCGATGCTAGAGGATAGCCAGTTCTCCCAGCAGTTCCTGCTCGAGCCGGATCAGCGTCGTGCTTTTTTCCAGCTCGGCACCGGAAACGAGAAATACGTCTTCGACCCGGTCGCCGAGCGTGGTGATCTTGGCGGTATGCAGATTGATGTGGTGCGCGGCCAGTACCCGGGCGACCGAATAGAGCAGGCCGGGCCGGTCGGCAGCCGTGACGTGCATGATGTGGTGCTGCTTGCGTTCGTCCGGCTTGATCAGCACTTCGGGCGTGATCGGGAAGTGCCTGACCTCGCGTGACAGCCGGCCGGTGACCGGTTGCTCTGCTAGCGTCTGGTTCTGCAGTCGTTCGGCCAGCCCGGTTTCGATCAGCGCAATCATGTCGCGCGAATTCAGGTGCCGGTTCGGGTCGAGCAGGATGAAGCTGTCCAGCGCGTGCCGGTCGGTCGTGGTGTGGATCTTCGCATCGGCGATGCTGTAGCCGAGCCGGCCGAAGAAACCGCACAGACGCATGAACAGATCGGGCTGGTCGGGCGCATAGACCATCACCTGCAGGCCATCGCCAACCTGGTTGGGCCGTGCCTTGACGACCGGTGTGCTGGCGTTGGCCTGGAAGTAGAGCATGCGCGTGTGCCAGGCGATTTCGTCCGCCTCGTGCCGCATGAAGTAAACGGTGTCGAGTCTGGCCCAGAACTCGTTTTCGATGCCTTCGCGCAGGCCGAAGTAGCGCAGCAGGTGGCGTGCTTCCTCCTGCCGGTCGGGCGTGCCGGATGCGCCCGGACTTTCGCCCTGAAGGACGCGCAGGGTCGAGAAGTAGAGGTCTTCCAGCAGTTTGCCGCGCCAGGCGTTCCACACCTTGGGGCTGGTGCCGCGGATGTCGGCATGGGTCAGGATGTACAGCGCCGTCAGGCGGCGTTCGGTGCGCACCAGCGCTGCGAAGGCGCGGATGGTGTCCGGATCGGACAGATCCTGCTTCTGCGCGACCGATGACATCGACAGATGGTGCTCGACCAGGAACACCACCAGATCGGCGTCGTCGGCAGCGATGCCGTGCTGCATGCAGAACAGGCGTGCGTCGCGCATGCCCAGTTGCGAATGGTCGCCGCCGCGGCCCTTCGCGATGTCGTGGAACAGCGCCGACAGGTAGAGCAGCCAGCGGCGTTCGAATGCGGTGATCAGGCGCGACAGCAGCGGATATTCATGCGCATGCTCGGCCATCGTGAAACGGCGCACGTTGCGCATCACCTGCAGGATGTGCTGGTCGACGGTGTAGACATGAAACAGGTCGTGCTGCATCTGGCCGACGATGCGGCCAAAGGCCGGCAGATAGCGGCCGAGGATGCCGTACTGGTTCATGCGGCGGATTTCATGCACCAGGCCGCGGGTCTGCTGGAACAGCGACAGGAACAGCATGCGGTTCTGCGGGTCGCGCCGGAACTTCGCATCGATCAGGCGGCGCGCCCGCCACAATCCGCGCAGCGTGCGCGCGGTCATGCCCTTGAGCTCGCGGTGCGTCTGCAGCAGCGTGAAACATTCGAGCAGTGCGCTCGGCGTGTGCTCGAACACGTCCTCCGACACCACGTCGAGCAGTTCCCGGCTGGACTGGAAGCGCGCGTTGATCGGCTGCACGACGGTGTCGTCGGACGGAAACAGCGCGGCGGATATGTTCTGCAGCAGGATGGTGTTCAGCTGGGTGATCATCTTCGCGCTGCGGTAATAGCGCTGCATGAACACTTCGGAGGCGCGGCGGGTCGGCGTGGCCTGCATGCCGAACGCCGCAGCCAGCGCTTCCTGGTGGTCGAAGATCAGCCGGTCTTCGCGCCGGCGTGCGATCAGGTGCAGCCGGACACGGGTGTCGCGCATGAAACGTTCGATCCGGTGCAGCTGGCGCGATTCGGTCGGCGTGATCAGACCGCGCGCAGCCAGTTCTGCCCAGGTCGAGCCGAACTGGCTGGCGCGCGCGATCCACTGGATCACCTGCAGATCGCGCAGCCCGCCCGGACTTTCCTTGCAGTTCGGCTCCAGGCTGTAGGGAGTTTCCTGATAGCGCTGGTGGCGTTCGTCCTGCTCCAGGCGCTTGGCCTTGAAAAAGCTGCCCGGATCTCGCTGGGTCGCCAGCGCGTGGCTGAGTTCGCGGAACATGCGGCGGGAGCCGGCCAGCAGGCGCGCTTCGAGCAGCGTTGTTTCGACCGTGATGTCGCGCGATGCCTCTTCTACGCACTGGCCCACCGAACGGACGCTGTGCCCGATATCCAGTCCGATGTCCCACAACAGGCCGACCAGCATCTCGAGCCGTGATTCGGTGTCCGGCGAAAGCTGCGACGGGGTCAGGAACAGGAGGTCAACGTCCGATGCCGGATACAGCTCGCCGCGGCCATAGCCACCGACGGCAACCAGCGCCGCCGTGCGCGGCATGCCGGCCGCCGCCCAGAGCTGGCGCAAGGCGGCATCGACGGCGCGGGCGCGGTCGCGCAGCAGCCGCTGGCTGTTGCCGTCACGTTCGAACGTTTCACGCAGCCGCTGCTGAGCCGCCGACAGCTCGGCACGCAGCGTGGCCGCCAGCAGGCGCAGCGCGTCGGTGCCGGCTGGAGCATCCACCCGTCAGGCCGCTCCGCGGACGTCGCCGATCAGCGCCGGCGGGGGGGGGCAGCCGGCGGACACGGTCAACACTTCGTAACCGTCGTCGGTGACGACCACCGTATGTTCCCACTGCGCAGACAGCGTGCGGTCGCGCGTGACGATGGTCCAGCCATCCGCCAGCTCGGACACGGCGGCGCGGCCGGCATTCACCATCGGCTCGATGGTGAAGATCATGCCGGGCTGCAGTTCCATGCCGGTGCCGGGCTTGCCGTAGTGGAGCACCTGCGGATCTTCGTGGAACTTGCGACCGATGCCGTGACCGCAGAATTCGCGCACCACCGAAAAGCCGTTCGTTTCGGCATGCCGCTGTATCACGTGACCGATATCGCCCAGGCGCGCGCCCGGCCGGACGCGGGAAATGCCGAGCCACAGACATTCGAAGGTGATCTGGCACAGCCGGCTGGCCTGCTTGCTGACTTCGTTGCCGACCATGAACATGCGGCTGGTGTCGCCGTGGAAACCGTCCTTGATCACCGTGATGTCCAGGTTGACGATGTCACCCTTCTTCAGCGCACGCGGTGCCGGAACGCCGTGGCACACGACATGGTTGACCGACGTGCAGATCGACTTCGGGAACGGACTGTAGCCCGGCGGTGCATAGTTCAGCGGCGCCGGGATGGTTTTCTGCTCATTCACCATGTAGTCATGGCACAACCGGTCAAGTTCTTCCGTCGTGATGCCGGGCTGGACGTGCGGTTCGATGAAATCGAGCACCTCTGACGCCAGCTTGCACGCGACGCGCATGCTCTCGATCTCTTCCGCAGTCTTGATGGTGACGCTCATAGGAGTAACGGCTCTTCAAATACGCTCGGGGACCGATCAGGTTAGCCGAAGCGCCCGACGGCGGCAAACGCTTGCGTGCCGGACTGCTTGAGTTTGTTGCACTGCGACTGCTAGAATCGTGGGCTGTTTGATTCCAGTACCTATCAGGTACGTCAGACAAATCCACACGCCCGGTGCTGTCGTTGTTATGGCAGCTCGACCGATAGGGTGCGTAGCCGGACGTTGCGGCTGCGAACACGGCCGGGCGGAGGTTAAACCCTGATCGGAGACTTCAATGTCCGTATCCATGCGTGAAATGCTGGAGGCGGGTGTCCATTTCGGACATCAGACCCGCTTCTGGAACCCCAAGATGGCCCCGTACATTTTCGGCCATCGCAACAAGATTCACATCATCAACCTGGAAAAGACGGTTGCCCGCTACAACGAGGCAATGGCCTTCATCCGCCGCATGTCGTCCAACAAGGGCACCATCCTGCTGGTCGGCACCAAGCGTCAGGCCCGTGAAATCGTGGCCGAAGAAGCGCAGCGCGCGGGCGTGCCGTATGTTGACGAGCGCTGGCTCGGCGGCATGCTGACCAACTTCAAGACGCTGAAGCTGTCGGTCAAGCGTCTGAAGGATCTCGAGCAACTGGTCGAGGACGGCAGCATGGAACGCATGCCGAAGAAGGAAGCCCTGGTGCTGCAGCGCGAGCTGATCAAGCTGCAGAAGAGCATCGGCGGCATCAAGAACATGAACGGCCTGCCGGACGCGCTGTTCGTGATCGACGTCGGTTTCCACAAGATCGCCATCACCGAAGCGAACAAGCTCGGCATTCCGGTGATCGCGGTGGTCGACACCAATCACTCGCCGCTCGGCGTCGATTACGTGATTCCGGGCAACGACGACTCGAGCCGTGCCATCCGCCTGTACGCATCGGGCGTGGCTGATGCCATCCTGGAAGGCCGCAACAGCGCCGCCCAGGAACTGGTTGCGCAGCTCAAGGGCGACGACGAATTCGTCGAAGTCGAAGCCGAAGCGGAACCGCAGGCCTGATGAACCGTCCCGGCGGCCGCTCGCGCGGTTGCCGGGTGTTTGACGAATTGCAAGAACAGTTGATGGAAGGCGGGACTCAGCATGGCGGAAATCACCGCAGGAATGGTCAAGGAGCTGCGTGAGAAGACCGACGCTCCGATGATGGAATGCAAGAAGGCGCTGACCGAAGCCGGTGGCGACCTGCAGAAGGCGGAAGAAATCCTCCGCGTGAAACTGGGTAACAAGGCCAGCAAGGCCGCTGCCCGTGTGACGGCCGAAGGCATCGTCGGTCTCTACCTGTCGGCCGACGGCAAGCTTGCCGCGATGGTCGAAGTCAATTGCGAAACCGACTTTGTGGCGAAGAACGATGACTTCCTCGCACTGGTCAATGGCAGCGCAAAGCTTATCGCCGAGCACAATCCGGCTGACGTCGCCGCGCTGTCGGCGCTGCCGATGGGCGAAGGCACGGTCGAATCGACGCGCGCGGCACTGGTCGGCAAGATCGGTGAAAACATGTCGATCCGCCGCTTCGTGCGCATTGCCGCCGAAGGCAAGGTCGCCAGCTACGTGCACGGCGGTTCGAAGATCGGTGTGCTGGTTGATGTCGTGGGTGGCGACGAAGCGCTCGCCAAGGATCTGGCGATGCACATCGCTGCTTCGAAGCCCAAGTCGCTCGACTCGAGTGGCGTGTCGGCCGACCTGATCGAAGCCGAACGTCGCGTCGCGATCGAAAAGGCGCGCGAAGCCGGCAAGGCGGAAGAGATGATCACCAAGATCGCGGAAGGCTCGGTGCAGAAATTCCTTAAGGAAGTGACGCTGCTGGGTCAGGTTTTCGTCAAGGCCGAAGACGGCAAGCAGACCATCGAACAGCTGCTGAAGGCGAAGTCGGCGAAGATCGCCGGGTTCACGCTTTACCTGGTCGGTGAAGGCATCGAGAAGAAGACGACCGACTTCGCTGCCGAAGTGGCCGCACAGGCCGCTGCAGCCGCTGCAGCACGTTGAAGGAACCTGCATGACTGTTGCCTACCGCCGGATATTGCTGAAACTGTCGGGTGAGGCCCTGATGGGCGACGACGACTACGGCATCAGCCGTGACATGCTTGCCCGCATTGTTGCGGAAATTGCCGAAATCCGCGCCCTGGGCGTGGAAGTGGGCGTGGTGATCGGCGGTGGCAACATTTTCCGCGGTGTGGCGGGTGGCGCGGCCGGTATGGATCGCGCCACCGCCGACTACATGGGCATGCTGGCGACGGTGATGAATTCGCTGGCGCTGGGCGATGCAATGCGTCAGGCCGGTGTTGCTGCACGGGTGCAGTCTGCGCTGAGCATCGAACCGGTCGTCGAGTTCTACATCCGCGGCAAGGCGATCCGTTATCTGGAAGAAGGCAAGGTGGTCATTTTCGCCGCCGGCACGGGCAATCCGTTTTTCACGACCGATACGGCTGCTGCCCTGCGCGGACGCGAAATCGAGGCGGAAATCGTGCTCAAGGCGACCAAGGTCGACGGCGTGTACAGCGCCGACCCGATGAAAGTGCCCGATGCGACCCGCTACGAGCGCATCAGCTTCGACGAGGCGATCAGCCGCGACCTGAAGGTGATGGACGCCACGGCGCTCGCGCTGTGCCGTGACCAGCAACTTCCGATCAAGGTGTTCAGCATTTTCAAGCCGGGCGCGCTCAAGCGCGTGGTGATGGGCGAAGACGAGGGTACGCTGGTCCATATATAGTGGTGCGTGTATTGCGCTCGCCATGGCTCAACAGGCTGCCGACGAGCGGCCGCAACTTCCAACAAGAGGCGACTTCATGATCCCCGAGTTGAAGAAAACCACAGAACAGAAGATGCAGAAGACGCTGGAGTCGCTCAAGGCCGACTTCGGCAAGGTGCGCACCGGACGCGCCCGCACCGGCATCCTCGACCACATCCAGATTGATTACTATGGCTCCATGGTGCCGCTCAGCCAGGTGGCCAATGTCACGCTGATCGACGCGCGCGCCATCGGCGTGCAGCCGTGGGAAAAGAAGCTGTTGCCGGTGGTCGAGAAGGCCATCCGCGATTCCGACCTGGGCCTGAACCCGTCGGCGATGGGCGATGTCGTGCGCGTGCCGATGCCTGCGCTGACCGAAGAGCGGCGCAAGGAACTGATCAAGGTGGTGCGCGGTGAAGCCGAAAATGGCCGCATCGCGGTGCGCAACCTGCGCCGTGATGCAAACAGCGTGCTGAAGGACGCCGTCAAGGCTAAAACCATTTCGGAAGACGACGAGCGGCGTACGCAGGACGACATCCAGAAACTGACCGACCGCTACATTTCGGAGGTCGACAAGCTGCTCGCGCAGAAAGAACAAGACCTGATGGCGGTCTGAGGCCGAGCCCGCATCGTGTCCTCGCGCTCCAGCAAGCCGATCGACGGCGGCAACCTGCCGGTTCCGCAACACATCGCCATCATCATGGATGGCAATGGCCGGTGGGCGCGCCGCCGCTTCATGCCGCGGGTGGCCGGGCACCGCAAGGGGGTCGAAGCTGTGCGCGCAGTGGTGTCGCGCTGCGCCGAGCGCGGCGTCGGTTACCTCACGCTGTTCGCGTTCAGCTCGGAAAACTGGCGTCGTCCGCCGGAAGAGGTGAGCTTCCTGATGCAGCTGTTCGTGCGCGCACTGGAAGAAGAAGTCGTCCGCCTGCACGAGAATTCGATACGGCTGCGTGTGATCGGTGACCTGTCGCGCTTCGAACCGAAACTGATCGACATGATCCGCAGCGCCGAAGCGTTGACTGCAGGCAATACCGGACTCAATCTCACGGTTGCCGCAAATTACGGCGGCCGCTGGGACATCCTGCAGGCGACGGAGCAAATGCTGAAGGCCAATCCTTCGCGGCGGGAAGGTTTCGTCGAGAGCGATCTGACCCCGCATCTGGCGATGGCTTATGCGCCGGAACCCGACCTGTTCATCCGCACCGGCGGCGAGCAGCGCATCAGCAATTTCCTGCTCTGGCAACTGGCCTACACCGAGCTGTATTTCACCGACAAGCTGTGGCCGGAATTCAACGGTTCGGCCGTTGACGAAGCCATCGCGTCCTTCCAGCAGCGCGAACGTCGTTTCGGACGCACCAGCGAACAGGTGCAGGCTGCCACCGCAGCCGCGCTCGGCGCGGTCGGCCGGCATGCTTAAGCAGCGGGTACTGACCGCCATCGTATTGCTGGCAGGTCTGTACGCTGCGCTGACCTTGCTCGATCTGACCGCCTGGGGCTGGCTGGTGGCGCTCATCCTCGGTCTCGCCGGCTGGGAGTGGGGACGTCTGAGCGGTCTTGCCCCCGGAGGTGCCATCGGTTCCGGCGTGATCACCTTCCTGCTCGTTGCTGCCGCCGCGGCGTTTGCCTTCGGTCCGACCGGTGTGCTCCCGGATGCCATGCGTCCGCTCTCCGCCCTGCACGCGCTCGCCATCGCATTCTGGCTGGTGATCGTCCCGGCATGGATGTGGCGCGGTGGGCGTCCGGCGGCCTTCTGGATGGCATTGACCGGTGTCATCGTGTTGCTGCCGCCTGCGTTGGCGCTGATACAGCTGCGAGCACAGGGTCTCATGCCGCTGCTGTTGCTGATGGCCGTGGTGTGGATCGCCGACATCGCAGCCTATTTCGCCGGTCGAGCGTTCGGCCGGCACAAGCTTGCGCCGGCGATCAGCCCGGGCAAGACGTGGGAGGGTGCCTTCGGCGCAGTGATCGCAGTGCAATGCTACGGTCTGGCCATAAAACCGCTATTGTTTGCCGAGTCCGACATGCCCGCCTGGCTGGTCTGGTCGGTGATACTGCTGCTGCTGACTGCGGTCAGCATCGTCGGCGACCTGTTCGAGTCGATGATGAAGCGCCAGGCCGGCATCAAGGACAGCAGTCAATTGCTGCCCGGTCATGGCGGTGTGCTCGATCGCGTCGACAGCCTGACCGCAACACTGCCGCTGATCGGATTTGCCCTGCTCAACCTACTTCCCGGAGCGCAGACGTGATGCGCAGACTGACCATACTCGGCGCCACCGGATCGATCGGCGTCAGCACACTGGATGTCGTGGCGCGGCACCCCGATCGTTTCGAGGTGGTGGCGCTGTCGGGTCACCGCCAGATCGACAAGCTGGCCGAACAATGTCTCGCCTTTGCACCGAAAGTCGCCGTGGTGGCGGACGCTGATGCAGCCAGCGCCTTGCGTGGCATGTTGGCAGGGCGGGTGTCGACCGAAGTCATGCATGGGAGCGAAGCGCTCGAAATGATCGCTGCGCTGCCCGAGGTCGATACCGTCATGGCGGCCATCGTCGGTGCGGCCGGCTTGCGTCCGACGCTGGCGGCAGCGCGTTCGGGCAAGCGCATCCTGCTTGCCAACAAGGAAAGCCTGGTCATGTGCGGGGCAGTGTTCATGCACGAGGTGGCTTCGAACGGCGCCACGCTGCTGCCGATCGACAGCGAGCACAACGCGGTTTTCCAGTGCATGCCGACGCAGGGCAGGGCAGGTGTGCGACGCGTCCTGCTGACGGCGTCGGGCGGACCGTTCCGCTGTACGCCGATCGATCAGCTCGACCACGTGACGCCGGATCAGGCGTGTGCCCACCCGAACTGGGAAATGGGGCGCAAGATTTCGGTCGATTCGGCGACCATGATGAACAAGGGCCTCGAGGTGATCGAAGCGCACTGGCTGTTCGATACGCCCGCCGAGCGCATCGATGTGGTGATCCACCCGCAGAGCATCGTGCATTCGATGGTCGAATACGTCGACGGCTCGGTACTCGCGCAGATGGGCAATCCGGACATGCGCACCCCGATTGCGCATGCACTGGCCTGGCCGGAACGCATCGAGTCCGGGGTCGGCGCGCTCGATCTGGCCATGTCGGCGAACCTCGTGTTCGAACGCCCGGATCTGGACCGCTTTCCCTGCCTCCGGCTGGCGTTTGCCGCGCTGGCCGCCGGACAGGGCACACCGGCCGTACTGAATGCCGCCAATGAAGTGGCGGTCGCGGCGTTCCTGGAACGTCGGCTCGGTTTCCGTGCCATAGCGGACGTGATCGCCGAAACCCTGGATACGCTGCCCGACATGCCTGCCACCACACTCGACGACGTATTTGCCGCCGACGCCGCTGCCCGCCAGACGGCGCAGCGCGCCATCAGGGCGCGCACTTGAGTCCGTTCTTCTACGCCGGCGCCTTTGTCCTGGCGCTGGGCATCCTCATCACGGTGCACGAACTGGGCCACTACAGCATCGCGCGGCTTTGCGGCGTCAAGGTGCTGCGCTTTTCGGTCGGCTTCGGCCGGCCGCTGCTGTCGCGTCGCTTCGGGCCGGACCAGACCGAGTGGGTACTGGCGCTGTTTCCGCTCGGTGGTTACGTCAAGATGCTGGACGAACGCGAAGGCGAGGTCGCGGCATCGGAGCTTCCGCGTGCCTTCAACCGACAGAGCGTGGGACGCCGTTTCGCCATCGTGTCGGCCGGGCCGATCGCCAATTTCCTGCTGGCCATCCTGATCTACTGGGGCCTGTTCATCAACGGCATGGAAGAGCTTCGCCCGCTTCTTGCTGCGCCGGCGGTCGGTACGCCGGCGGCGGTGGCCGGCGTGACCGAAGGCGAACTGGTGCGTTCGATCAACGGCAAGGACATCGTGTCCGCCCAGGACCTGCGCTGGAGTGTCGCGCAGGCGGCGTTGCAGGGTGGCGCGCTGGTGATGGAAACGATCAGCGATCAAAGCGAAATCAACAGTCGGCGCGTCGATCTGTCGGGCATCGGTTCCGAGGTGGACGCCAGTCTGATGGAGCGCGCGGGTCTGACGCTGTTCCGGCCGCGCATCGATCCTGTCGTCGCAACGGTCGCCGACGAAAGTGCCGCCGGCAAGGCCGGCATGCGACCGGGTGACCGCATCGTTGCGATCGACGGCAAGCCGGTCGATGACTGGGCTTCCATGGTCGGCATAGTCCGCGAACTGGGCGGTCGCGTGGTGGTGGTCCGGGTGCTGCGCGATGGCGTCGCACTTGATCTGAATGCCGACGTGGCCGCGGTGGAAGAAGGCGGCCAGCGTTTCGGCCGGCTCGGCGTGACACCCGAAACACCGGAAGGACTGCGCGAGCGGCTGTTCGTCACGGCGCAGCACGGGGTGATCGAATCGTTCGGCCTTGCGGTCACGCAGACCTGGGATACGGCGCTGTTCAGCCTCAAGGCGTTCGGCCGCATGATCACTGGTGATCTGTCGTGGAAAAACCTGAGCGGGCCGGTCACTATTGCCGACTACGCGGGTCAGTCTGCCGCCATGGGCGTGCTGCATTACATCAAGTTCATCGCCCTCATCAGCATCAGTCTGGGCGTACTGAACCTGCTGCCGGTGCCGCTGCTGGACGGTGGACACTTGATGTACTATACGGTCGAATTTATCAAGGGCGGTCCGGTGTCTGAAAGAGTCATGGAAATCGGCCAGCAGATCGGTCTGGCCTTGCTGCTGATGCTCATGGCGTTCGCCTTCTACAACGATATCAATCGGCTTTTCGGTTGACTGCCCGCTGAAATCCCCCATGCGCAAGTTTTTGCTTCCCGCCCTGCTCGCGGGATTGTTGTCAGCTCATGCGTTCGCCTTCGAGCCCTTCGTGGTGCGGGACATCCGGGTTGAAGGCATCCAGCGCACCGAAGCGGGCACGGTATTCAGTTACCTGCCGGTGAAGGTCGGCGAAAAATTCACCGAAGACAAGGCGGCAGAGGCGATCAAGGCACTGTTCGCGACCGGCTTCTTCAAGGACGTGCGGGTCGAAGTCGAAGGTGATGTACTGGTCGTGGTCGTGGACGAACGGCCAGCCATTGCGTCGCTCGAATTCATCGGCATGAAGGAATTCGACAAGGACACGATCAAGAAGGCCATGCGGGACTTCGGTCTCGCCGAATCGCGCATTCTCGACCGCAGCGTGCTCGAGCGGTCGGAGCAGGAAATGAAGCGGCAGTATCTGACACGCGGACTGTACTCCGTTGACGTCAAGACGACGACGACGCCGCTGGAACGCAATCGCGTCGCGGTCACCTTCGAAATCAACGAGGGGGCGGCGGCCAAGATCAAGCAGATCAACATCGTCGGTGCGAAGTCCTTCGAAGAGAAGGATCTGCTGAAGCTGCTGAGCCAGAGCACCGGCGACTGGCTGAGCTGGTACAACAAGAACAATCAGTACTCGCGCCAGAAGTTGAGCGCCGACGTCGAAACGCTGCGCAGCCACTACCTAGACCGCGGTTACCTCGAGTTCAACGTCGACTCGACGCAGGTGTCGATCACGCCGGACAAGCAGGACATCTACATCACGATTTCGATCACCGAAGGCGAAAAGTACACCGTCGGCGGCGTCAAGCTTTCGGGCGAATTGCTCATTCCCGAAGAAGAATTGCGGGGCCTGGTGAAGTTGAATGCCGGCGAAGATTTCTCGCGCAAGAAGCTGACCGAAACGACCAAGGCGATCAGTGATCGTCTGGGCAACGACGGCTACGCCTTCGCCAACGTCAATGCCGTGCCGGAACCGGATCGCGAAAAGCGCACCGTGTCGTTCAACGTATTTGTCGATCCGGGTCGCCGGGTCTATGTGCGACGGATCAACGTCGCCGGCAATACCAAGACGCGCGACGAGGCGGTACGGCGTGAATTCCGCCAGCTGGAGGGCGCGTGGTACGACGGCGAGCGGATCAACCGCTCGAAATCGCGGGTCGATCGTCTGGGCTACTTCGACGGTGTCACCGTCGAAACGCCCGCCGTCCCGGGAACCACCGATCAGGTCGATGTCAACCTGACGGTGAAGGAAAAGCCGACCGGCAATCTGGCGTTCGGCGCCGGCTTCTCCAGTTCGGAAAACCTCATCCTGTCCACTTCGGTGTCGCAGCAGAACCTGTTCGGCAGCGGCAAGTCGCTGTCGCTGGGCCTGAACAGCGGCAGCATCAACAAGACCTATTCGCTGTCCTTCACGGATCCGTATTACACGCCGGACGGCATATCACGCGGCTTCGACGTGTATCTGCGCAACGTCGATCCGTCGCGTCTGCGCATCGGCAATTACCGCACGTCATCGGTCGGCGCCGGTCTGCGCTGGGGGTTCCCGATCCGCGAAGACGACCGCATCAATTTCGGCCTCGCAGTCGATCAGACCAGCATCGACACCTTCAGCAACAGCCCGCAGCGCTACCTGAACTTCGTCAACGAGTTCGGCGATTCGAACACCTCGCTGGTTGGCACGATAGGTTGGGCGCGTGATACGCGCGACAGCGTGATCTACCCGACCAAGGGGTCGACGCAGCGTGTGAACGTCGAAGTGTCCCTGCCGCCGGGATCGCTTCGTTATTACAAGGCGTCCTACCAGCATCAGCGCTACTTTCCCCTGTTCTGGGACTTTGTCCTGATGCTCAACGGTGATGTGGGCTACGGCGATGGATACAGCGACAAGCCGCTGCCTTTCTACAAGAACTACTTCGCGGGCGGTATCGGCTCGGTGCGCGGTTTCCAGACCTCGTCACTCGGCGAACGGGATCGTGACGCCGCCGGCAATATCCTGTTCAATACCGTGGGTGGCAATCGACGCATCGTCGGCAACGCCGAGCTGCTGTTCCCGATGCCGGGTTCGCAGGACAAGACGCTGCGTTTCGGTACCTTCATCGACGCTGGGCAGGTCTGGGCGTCCGGCGACTCGCTGAGCCTGGGCGATTTGCGCTATAGTGCGGGCCTTTCCGTGGCATGGAGCTCGCCCATGGGGCCGTTGAAGTTCAGCATTGCGCAACCTCTCAACAAGGAACCCACGGATCGCCTCCAGCGCTTCCAGTTCCAGCTCGGCAGTACTTTCTGAACCTCGACTACCACGAATGAACAGGTCAAGCACTTTCTCACGTTTCGCCTTTATCGCGTTGATTTCACTTGCGATGATGGGTTTGACGCGGATCGCGCATTCCGAAACGGATGTGAAGATCGGCTTCGTGGATACGGAACGCATCCTGCGCGAAGCCGCACCGGCCGTCCGTTCGCAGAAGAAGCTGGAAAAGGAATTCGAGAAGCGCAGCCAGGAACTTGAAAAGCTGGCCAAGCAGCTGCAGTCGATGCAGCAGACCATGGAAAAGAATGCGGTCACCTTGTCCGAGAGCGACAAGCGGGCGAAGGAACGAGAATTCAACGATCTCACCCGTGACATGCAGCGGCGCGAGCGCGAATATCGCGAAGACCTGAATCAGCGGCGCAACGAAGAACTGGCCAGTGTTCTGGATCGCGCGAACAAGGCCATCAAGGTCATCGCAGAAGCCGAAAAGTACGACATCATCTTTCAGGAAGTGGTGTATCGCAGTCAGCGTATCGACATCACCGAAAAGGTGTTGAAGGCGCTTGCAGATCCCCCTCCGGGCAAGTAACGGCCCATGCCAGCCCGACTTGGCGCCCTGGTCGAGCAACTTGGTGGCACGCTGCACGGTGACCCTGAGCTGTTGATCGAACAGGTGGCATCACTGAACACCGCGGGGCCGCAGCAGATCGCCTTCATGGCCGGTGCGAAGTATCGCAGCGCGCTGGATTCAAGCCGCGGCGGTGCCTTCATCGTATCGCCGACCGATGGCGAAAGCCTCGATCGACCCCATATCCGCGTTCGCAATCCAGCGCTGTATTTCGCGCGCGTCGCGCAAATGTTGAATCCTGAACCTGCCGTGTGCGCAGGCATCCACCCCGATGCATCGGTCGATGTCACCGCGCACGTCGATGACACCGCCGAGATCGCGGCCGGGGCGGTAGTCGGGGCAGGCGCATCCATCGGTCCGGGCGTGTCCATCGGCGCAGGATCGGTGGTCGGCGAGGGCTGTACGATCGGCGCCGGAAGCCGGCTGCATGCGCGCGTCACGCTTTATCCGCGTTCGGTCGTCGGTCAGCGCTGCATCCTGCATTCCGGTGCGGTCATCGGCGCAGACGGTTTCGGGTTCGCGCGCGAGGCCGACGCGAGCTGGGTGAAGATCCCGCAGATCGGGCGTGTGCTCATCGGCAACGATGTGGAAGTCGGTGCCAATACGACCATCGATCGCGGTGCGCTGGACGACACGGTGATCGGCGACGGCGTGAAGCTCGACAACCTGATCCAGATCGCACACAACGTACACATCGGCGAGCACACGGCGATGGCAGCCTGTTCCGGCGTCGCCGGCAGCACGCATATCGGCAAGCGATGCATGATAGGCGGCTCGTCGAACATCATGGGTCACATCGACATCGTCGACGATGTGGTTGTGTCGGCGGTCAGCTTCGCCAGCAAGTCCATCGGCAAGCCCGGTGTCTATACGGGTTCGCTGCCGTCGATGGAACACGCCGAGTGGTCGCGCAACTTCGTCCGCATCCGCCAGCTCGACGCCATGGCCGAGCGGCTGCGTGCGCTCGAGCGCCAGATCGAATCACTGCAAAGCAGCAAGGAAGACTGACTTGAAATCCATGGACATCCACGCGGTGCTGAAGTCGCTGCCGCACCGCTTCCCGTTCCTGCTGGTGGACCGGGTGCTCGCCGTCGAGGCGAACAAGTACATCCACGCGCTGAAGAACGTCACCATCAACGAGCCGTTCTTCCCGGGGCACTTTCCGAACCATCCGGTCATGCCGGGGGTGCTGATCATCGAAGCGCTGGCCCAGGCCGCTGCCATCCTGTCCTTCGAAACGCTGGGCACGACGCCGGACGCCGACTCGGTCTATTACCTGTGCGGCGTCGACAACACGCGTTTCAAGAAGCCGGTCATGGCGGGCGACCAGCTCATCCTTGAAGTCGACCTGATCCGCCACTCGCGCGGCATCTGGAAGTACAACGCGCGCGCCAAGGTGGATGGGCAGGTCGTGACCGAGTGTGATCTGCTCTGTGCGGTTCGGCCCAGCTGATGGCTTTCACTGTCCATCCGACTGCCATTGTCGATCCTGCGGCGCAGCTGGCTGACGGCGTCGATATCGGCGCCTACAGCGTGATCGGCCCGCATGTCGAGATCGGCACAGGCACGCGCGTGCATCCGCACGTGGTGATCGCCGGCCACACGCGTATCGGGTGCGACAACCAGATCCACCCGTTCTGCTCGATCGGCGGCGATCCGCAGGACAAGAAGTACGCTGGCGAACCGACGCGCCTCGAAATCGGCGACCGCAACACGCTGCGCGAGTACGTGACGATGAATTGCGGCACCACGCAGGACGTCGGCGTCACCCGGGTCGGCAACGACAACTGGATCATGGCCTATGTGCATGTGGCGCACGACTGCCAGGTCGGCAGCCACACCATCATGGCCAACAACACCGCGCTCGCCGGCCACGTGCATGTGGGCGACTGGGTCATTCTCGGCGGCTTCACCGGCGTGCACCAGTTCGTGCGCGTGGGGGCACACAGCTTCTGCGGTGTTCATTCCAGCGTGCTGCAGGACGTGCCGCCCTTCGTGCTGGCCAACGGCGTGCCGGCAACACCGCACGGCATCAACAGCGAAGGCCTGCGTCGCCGCGGCTACAGCAGTGACGCCATCTCGGCAATCAAGCGCGCCTACAAGACGCTTTACCGCGAAGGACTGAGCCTGGATGACGCCAGGGCGGCCATCGCCGAGGCGGCGAAAGCGACCCCCGAAGTCGCAGTGCTGTCCGACTTCCTCGCTTCCGGCGGTCGCGGCATCATCCGATAATGTCTGCCCGCATCACGGTGGCCATGGTCGCCGGCGAGGCATCCGGTGACCAGTTGGCCGCGCACCTGATCAAGGCGCTGCGCGACGCACGGCCGGACATCGATTTCGTCGGCATAGGTGGCCCGCGCATGGATTCCGCTGGCTTCGACGCCTGGTGGCCCGCCGAAAAGCTGTCGGTGCGTGGCTATTTCGAAGTGCTGCGGCACTACCGGGAATTGTCGGGCATCCGCCGCGCGCTGCTCGCTCGCCTCCTTCAGACGCGGCCGGCCGCCTTCATCGGTGTCGATGCACCGGATTTCAACCTGTGGCTCGAGCGCCGCCTGCGCGATGCAGGTGTGCCGGCCATTCACTACGTCAGCCCGTCGATCTGGGCCTGGCGCGGCGGGCGCATCAAAGGCATCGCGCGCAGCGTGTCGCGCATGTTGTGCCTGTTCCCGTTCGAGCCTGCGCTGTATGAAAAAGCAGGCGTGCCGGTCAGCTATGTCGGGCACCCCTTCGCCGACGAAATTTCGCCGCTGCCACAACGTATCGACGCACGCGAGCGGCTCGCGCTGCCGCAGGATGCGCACATCGTCGCATTGTTGCCGGGCAGCCGGCAGTCGGAGTTGCGCTATCACGCGACCGTCTGGATCGAGACTGCACGGCTGCTGCACGAGCGCCATCCGGAGTTGCGCTTCCTTGTGCCGCTGGCCACACGCGAGACGCGCGCCCTGTTCGAACAGGCGCTGTGGACCTGCAAGGCGAAGGATCTGCCGATCACCATTCTGTTCGGTCACGCGCGCGACGCGCTGATGGCCTGCGACGCCGCACTGGTGGCCAGCGGCACTGCGACGCTCGAAGCGGCACTGTGTCGCGCGCCGCATGTGATGGCCTACCGCATGCACGCGCTGAGCTGGCAGATCATGAAGCGCATGGCCTACCAGCCCTGGGGCAGCCTGCCGAACGTCATGGCGGGTCGTTTCGTCGTGCCGGAACGGCTTCAGGACGCAGCCACGCCGCGCGAACTGGCGGATGCGCTCGATACGCTGCTCAACGATGACGCGGCGCGCGATGCGCAGATCGCCGAATTCGAACGCATACACATGACGCTGCGGCAGGGCACTGCGGCGCGCGCAGCGGCGGCCATCCTGCCGCACCTGCCAGCGGCCGTCCCGTGACCGGCATCGTCGACTGGAAGGCCGCCGGCGTCGATGAAGCGGGCCGGGGACCGCTGTGCGGGCCGGTCTATGCGGCGGCGGTCATCCTCGACCCGGCGCGGCCGATCGACGGCCTGAACGATTCCAAGAAGCTGTCCGAAAAGAAGCGCGAGGCGCTGGCGCCGCTGATCCGCGAGCGCGCGCTGGGCTGGGCAGTGGGCGTGGCGACGGTCGAGGAAATCGACCGCCTGAACATCCTGCATGCCACTATGCTGGCCATGCGGCGAGCCGTCGAAGGGCTGGGCGTACTGCCGGACGAAGTGCTGATCGACGGCAACCGTGTGCCGCCCGGGCTGGCCGTGCCGGCGCGCGCCATTATCGGCGGGGACGCCAGCGAGCCGGCAATATCCGCCGCCTCCATCCTCGCGAAGACGGGCCGCGATCACGAGATGATGGCGCTGGCGGCGCTCTACCCGCAGTACGGCATCGCGCGCCACAAGGGCTATCCCACACCGGAACATCTGGCCGCACTGCGCGCGCACGGTCCGTCGCCCATCCATCGCCGCAGCTTTGCCCCGGTGGCGCAGTGTGCACTGGACTTCGGTTCGCCTGACTGACCAGCCTGGTTGTTGACCCCGCACAACCAGCGCATGCTGCATCGGACTAGCATGCAGTACATGCTTTGCCGCCTTTACGCCCCGTGAACGTTTTCGGCTGGCTCGATGACCAGTTGCTGCGCATGCGATGGCTGTCGGAACTGGTTCGCCAACTGGTGGAGCAGGGTATGGGCCTGCCGGTCAGCGGCCCCATCGGCGGCAGCGTGCATTTCTTCATCTACGACACGGTGAAGATATTCATCCTGCTGGCCGTGCTCATCTTTGCAATTTCATACGTGCAGAGCCACTTTCCACCGGAGCGCACTCGGCGCATCCTGGGCCGCTTCACCGGTGTGCGAGGGAACGTTCTGGCGGCACTGCTGGGAACGGTGACACCGTTCTGTTCCTGTTCGTCGATCCCGCTGTTCATCGGCTTCACCAGCGCAGGCCTGCCGATCTGTGTCACGTTCTCCTTTCTGATTTCCTCGCCGCTGGTCGATCTGGCGTCGGTGATCCTGCTGGCGAGCATTTTCAACTGGCCGATCGCGATCGCCTACGTGACCGTCGGTGTCGTCCTTGCGGTGATCGGCGGCACGCTGATCAGCCGTGCCGGGATGGAGCGCCATATAGAACCTTTCGTGTTCAACAGCCCGGTCATCCAGCTTGACGAAAGCGAGCCGCGAATACGCGAGCGCCTGCTGTTCGCGCGTGATCAGGTCATCGATATCGTTCGCCGGGTCTGGCTTTACATCCTGATCGGCGTCGGCATCGGCGCCGCGATCCACAACTGGATTCCCGGGAGCCTGATCAATGGAATGCTCGGTCAGGACAAACCATGGTCGGTGCCGCTGGCCACGCTGATCGGTGTGCCGATGTATGCCGACATCTTCGGCACGCTGCCGATCGCCGAGGCGCTGGTGGCACGCGGGGTCGGGTTGGGTACGGCGCTGGCATTCATGATGTCGGTCACCGCGCTGTCGCTGCCCTCCATCATCATGCTCAAGCGTGTCATCCGTGTGCCGCTGCTGGCAGTGTTCGTCGGCATCGTGGCCAGCGGCATCATGCTGATCGGATTTCTGTTCAACGCCTTTGCGGGCGCATTCGTCTGAGGCTTCAACGAGGAGACGCACATGATCATCAAGGTACTGGGCAGCGGGTGCCGCAAATGCATCGAACTGGCCGACAACACCCGCAAGGCACTCGATGCTCGTGGCCAGCAGGCGGACATCGTCAAGGTGACCGACTTTGCCGACATCGCCGCCCACGGGGTCATGTCGACGCCGGCGCTGGTGATCGACGGGAAGCTGGTGTCGGTCGGCAAGGTGCTGACCGTGCAGGACGTTGCAGACCTGCTTGACAAGGTCGACTGAAGCCGTTCAGTCCGACGGGTCCAGATGCACGGCCAGCCAGACCGAGGCGACCTCGGCATCGGTCTGCTCCACACGGTGGCGGCGGTGCGCCGCGATGAAGATCCAGTCGCCCGGCTGAAGTGTCCGCGGCGCGTCCTCGTCGGCAAAACGCAGTGTCGCGGAGCCACTCAGCAAGGCCACCCATTCATCGTCCGGCTGGTCGTACCAGAATCCGGGCGGGCTGCTCTGGCCGGTCGACACGATGCGCTCGATGCGCACGCCGGGCCGGGCATCCAGCGTGTCGATGCGCTCCGTTCCATGCGAACCTGACGCCAGGTCGTCGAACAGGTTGCCGTTCATGACACGCTGCCTTCCAGCAGTTCGGTGTCGGCATGCGCGTACGCCGGACTGCAGCAGCACAGAATGACCAGCGCCTCGGCGCCATTGGCTTCGATGCAATGCGGTGTGCCGGGGGCAATGAGTACGGTGTCTCCTGCCGCCACGTCAAAACGCGCGTCGCCCAGCGTCATGCAGCCCTGGCCAGCGGTTACGTGATAAAGCTCTTCGGTCACGCCGTGCCGATGCAGCAGGGTGCGCGTGCCGGCAGGGATGGTCGCTTCCGCCAGGCTTTGTGCGCGCCCGCCGTGCAGAGACGGATGCATCAGTTCGCGGATCTGCGAGCCATCCTTCGTGATGTAGGTAGAAATGGCGGTGCGGGTGGTTTTCATCGATGTCAGGTGTGGGTGCGTGTCGGCATGACGGTGGGGAAGAACGGGATCTCATGGTACGACCTGAATCGACCGGACGCAGTGTCTGCCCGACGCCGGCTTCTTGTTCTATTTGACAATTCAAGTATTATTGAAATATGGAAGAACAAAAGGTCATCCGCTCTCTGTCGGCGCTTGCGCAGGAAATCCGTTTGCGTGTGTTTCGTGCCCTCGTCGTCGCCGGTCCCGAAGGCATGACGCCCGGTGCGCTGGGCGAGGCACTGGATATCGCTCCGACCACGCTGTCCTTCCATCTGAAGGAATTGAGCCACGCCGGGCTGATCGTTCCGACGCGCGACGGCCGCCACCTGATCTACCGCGCCGACTATGCGCAGATGAATGCGCTGCTTGGCTATCTGACTGAAAACTGCTGCCGCGGCGCGTCCTGTGCCGAACCGACAGCGCCTGTCTGCAAAACCTGTTGAACGGAGTCCGCCATGAAGCGCTTTCACGTCCATCTGCACGTTGACGACCTCGATCGGAGCATTGCCTTCTACAACCAGCTTTTTTCTGCGCAACCCGCTCGCCACGAAGCGGACTACGCCAAATGGATGCTGGAAGACCCGCCGGTCAATTTCGCGATTTCCACCCGCGGCAGCCAGCCCGGGATCGACCATCTTGGCATCCAGACCGACGATCCGGCCGAACTCGCAGCGATGAAGGCAAGCGCCGAAGCGGCCGACATGGCGCTGCTGGACGAAGGGGCCACCAGCTGCTGTTACGCGCGCAGCGAAAAGCACTGGATCACCGATCCGCAGGGTATTGCGTGGGAACACTTCCACACGCTGGGTGACATCCCGGTGTTCAACGAAGCCCCGGCTGTGGTGGCCGCTGACGCGGCATCTGCCTGCTGCGCTCCCAAGGCGCCGGTCACGCGCGGCAAGCCGCTCGCCATCGGTGTCAAGTCGTCCGGTTCCGGGTGTTGCTGACATGGCTGCGCCACTGAACGTCCTGTTCCTGTGCACCCACAATTCTGCGCGCAGCATACTGGCCGAATGCCTGCTGAATCATCTTGGTGCGGGGCGTTTCCGCGCGTTTTCGGCCGGCAGCCAGCCGTCAGGACGGGTGAATCCGTTCGCGCTGCAGGCGCTGGCCGAAGCAGGCGTGGATACTACCGGTGTGCGCAGCAAGAGCTGGGACACATTCGCCGAATCCGGTTCGCCTGAAATGGACCTCATCATCACCGTGTGCGACAGCGCAGCCGGCGAGCTGTGCCCGGTCTGGCCGGGCCATCCGGCAACTGCCCACTGGGGCTATGCCGACCCGTCCGCCACGACCGGCCCGGACGCCGCGCGGCTGATGGCCTTTCGCGACACGATGGCGCTGATGCGTCGTCGGCTCGAAATACTTGTTGCGCTCCCGGCCGAACGGCTGGATGCGCTTCGCCTTGAACAGACCGCGCGCAGTCTGGCCGATCGCTGAGGCCACGCCATGGGATTGTTCGAACGTTGGCTGAGCGTCTGGGTGGCGGCGTGCATCGCGGCGGGCGTGGGCCTCGGTCTGCTGGCGCCGCGTGCCTTCGAGTCTGTTGCGGCGCTGGAATTCGCACACGTGAATCTGGTGGTCGCGGTGCTCATCTGGGTGATGATCTACCCGATGATGATCCAGATCGACTTCGCGGCGGTGCGAGACGTCGGTCGCCGGCCGCAGGGCCTGGTGCTCACGCTGGTCATCAACTGGCTGGTCAAGCCGTTCACTATGGCGGCCCTCGGCGTGCTGTTCTTCCGTTACCTGTATGCTCCCTGGGTCGATCCGCAGTCGGCCACCGAGTACATCGCCGGCATGATCCTGCTCGGTGTAGCGCCCTGCACGGCGATGGTGTTCGTGTGGAGCCAGCTGACGAAGGGTGACCCCGCCTACACTCTGGTGCAGGTATCGGTGAATGATCTGGTGATGGTGTTCGCATTCGCGCCCATCGCGGCCTTCCTGCTCGGCGTGACCGATGTGGCGGTGCCCTGGGAAACGCTGCTGCTGTCTACGCTGCTCTATGTCGTGCTGCCGCTGGTAGCCGGTGTGCTGACACGGCGCATGCTGCGAGAAGGTGATGCGCTGGTGCGTTTCGTGGCCCGCCTGAAACCGGCTTCCATCGTCGGTCTGCTGGCCACGGTCGTGCTTCTTTTCGGCTTCCAGGCGGAGACGATCTGGGCACAACCGCTGGTGATCGGTCTGATCGCGATTCCGCTGATCATCCAGACCTACGGCATCTTCGCCATTGCCTTCATCGCAGCGCGTCGCATGAAGCTGTCGTATGGCGTGGCCGCGCCGGCCTGCCTGATCGGCACCTCGAATTTCTTCGAACTGGCCGTTGCAGTGGCGATTTCGCTGTTCGGCCTGCACTCCGGCGCTGCGCTGGCAACGGTGGTGGGTGTGCTGGTCGAAGTACCGGTCATGCTGTCGCTGGTGGCGTTCACCAACCGGAACAGGCACTGCTTCCCGACTTGAATCATCACCTTTTGCGGAACCTGATTTTCTCGAGGAGGTCTTGATTCAGGTCAGGCGTGCCCCAACGTGCGACGGTGGTGTCGTGCGGATGAAGCTTTACAGCACGCGTTTACATATTGAGTACAATCGAATTGTGGACGTGATCCGCGGTTCGGCCGGCATGTCATCCGGGGTGTCTGCAGGCGCTGATCCTGCCGGTGTGTGACGAGTGGCAAAAATTTTAGATTAAGTCTAAAATTCAGTCCGCTTGGTTAGAAAATAAGATGTTTTCCTCCACCCACGAAGAAAGAAAGGAATACAGATGTCCCTCGTCGGAACAACCGTTAAACCCTTCAAGGCAACCACTTACCACAACGGCAAGTTTGTAGACATCACCGAAGCAGACCTGAAGGGCAAGTGGTCGGCTTTCGTGTTCTACCCGGCCGACTTCACATTCGTGTGCCCGACCGAACTGGGCGACCTGGCCGACATGTACGGCGAGTTCCAGAAGATCGGTTGCGAAATCTATTCGGTTTCGACCGATACGCACTTCGTTCACAAGGGCTGGGCCGACGCGTCCGACACCATCCGCAAGATCAAGTACCCGATGATCGGCGACCCGACCGGTGCCATCACCCGCAACTTCGACGTCATGATCGAAGAAGCCGGTCTGGCGCTGCGCGGCACCTTCGTGATCGACCCGGAAGGCAAGATCCGCATGGCCGAAATCGTCGAACTCGGCATCGGTCGTGACGCGAAGGAACTGCTGCGCAAGGTGCAGGCTGCCCAGTACGTGACGTCGCACCCGGGCGAAGTCTGCCCCGCCAAGTGGACGCCGGGCGCGCAGTCGATGGTCCCGTCGCTTGACCTGGTCGGCAAGATCTAAAGCTTCACCGTTGCACGCGCCCGGGTCCAGGGGTTTCATTCACCTGGCCCGGGCGTTTCATTTTGTCAGTCCGAAAACAGGAAGCTGAACAAACCATGCTCGATGCCACCCTCAAGGGCCAGTTGCAGGCCTACCTCACGAAGCTTGTCCACCCGATAGAGCTGGTGGCGTCGCTGGACGACAGCGATGCTTCGCGCGAACTGCAGTCACTGCTGGCGGAAATCGCCGAACTGTCGAATCTGATCACACTGGTCGAGACGCGCGATGACGACGAGCGCAAGCCCTCATTCTCGATCAACCGCAAGGGTGGCGACATGAAGCTGCGCTTCGCGGCCATTCCGCTCGGCCATGAATTCACCTCGCTGGTGCTGGCGTTGCTGCAGGCGGGCGGGCATCCGCCCAAGGTGGAACAGGAAGTCATCGACCAGATCAAGGCGCTCGACGCCGACTTCCACTTCGAAGTCTTCATGAGCCTGTCCTGCCACAACTGCCCGGACGTCGTGCAGGCGCTCAACCTGATGGCGGTATTGAACCCGCGCGTCAGCGCGGTCACGATCGACGGCGCGCTGTTCCAGAAGGAAGTCGAAGAGCGCCAGATCATGGCGGTACCGATGATCTTCCTGAACGGCCAGCACTTCGGTCAGGGCCGCATGACGATCGAGGAAATCCTGCCGAAGCTCGACACCAAGGTCGCAGAACGAGAAGCCGAGAAGGTGTCCGCTCGCGAACCGTTCGACGTGCTGGTCGTCGGCGGCGGACCGGCCGGTGCGGCGGCGGCGATCTACGCCGCGCGCAAGGGCATCCGTACCGGGCTGGTGGCTGAGCGCTTCGGCGGTCAGGTGATGGACACGCTGGGCATCGAGAACTTCATTTCGGTGAAGGAAACCGAAGGCCCCAAGCTCGTCGCCGCGCTGGAAGAGCACGTGAAGGCCTACGACATCGACGTCATGAACCTGCAGCGGGTCGAAAAGCTCGTGCCGGCAGCCGATGCCGGCGACGGATACATCCATCTGACGCTGGCCAGCGGTGCCACGCTGAAGAGTCGCTCGGTCATCCTGTCGACCGGTGCGCGCTGGCGCGAAATCAACGTGCCGGGCGAGCGCGAATACCGCAATCATGGCGTGGCCTATTGCCCGCATTGCGACGGTCCGCTGTTCAAGGGCAAGAATGTGGCCGTGATCGGCGGCGGCAATTCCGGCGTCGAGGCGGCGATCGACCTGGCCGGCGTGGTCGGTCACGTGACGCTGATCGAATTCGACAAGCAGTTGCGCGCCGATGCGGTGCTGCAGCGCAAGCTGCACAGTCTGCCGAACGTCAGGGTCATCACGCACGCGCAGACCAAGGACATCGTCGGTGATGGCAAGAAGGTCAATGGACTGAACTACATCGATCGCGCGAGCGGCGAGCCGAACCATGTCGATCTGGAAGGCGTGTTCATCCAGATCGGTCTGGTGCCGAACACCGAATGGTTGAAGGGTTCGTCCATGACGCTGACCAGGTACGGCGAAATCGACATCGATGCCCGCTGCGAAACGTCGATTCCGGGCGTGTTCGCAGCCGGTGACGTGACCACGGTGCCGTACAAGCAGATCATCATCGCCATGGGTGAAGGGTCGAAGGCGGCAATCAGCGCATTCGATTACCTGATCCGGCATTCGGCGCCGGAAGCGGCCGCCGCGGCCTGAGGCCGCAGGCGGCATCGACCGGCGGCGGTAAGATGCCGGCTGTCCGTCCGCGGTATTGCGCCGCGGCGGACGGTTACCGGAATCCGCTGCCATGTCGCCCACCCCCCTGTTGTTGTTCCTCCACATCGCCGCCGTCTCGATCTGGGTCGGCGGCATGTTCTTCGCCTATGTCTGCCTGCGCCCGGTCGCGGCGGTCCAGCTTGAGCCGCCGGCCAGGCTGCGTCTGTGGCGCGCGGTGTTCGGCCGCTTCTTCCCGTGGGTATGGACGGCCGTCGCAGTCATCCTTGTCAGTGGTCTGATCATGATGCTGGCGGTCGGCATGAAGGATGCGCCGCTGCACTGGCATCTGATGCTGGCCGCGGGTCTGGTCATGATGGCCGTTTTCATGCACGTCTTCTTCGCGCCGTACGGGCGGCTTCTGCGAGCTGTCGACGCATCCGACTGGCCGGCCGGCGGCGTCGCGCTGGCGCAGATCCGCAAACTGGTCGGCTTCAACACCGCGCTGGGTTTCGTGACCATCGCGACGGCGACGCTGGGACGCTGGCTGGTTGCCGGATGAAGCACATCCAGTCACGTGACAATCCGCAGTTCAAGCACCTGCGCAAGCTCGCCACGTCGTCGAAGGAACGGCGCGACACCGCAAGCACGCTGATCGACGGCCTGCACCTGTTCCGCAGTGCGCTGGACTCCGGGCACCGGCCGTCGCTCGCCATCGTTGCCGAACGCGCCCTGCATCATCCGGATGTGTCGGCGCTGCTGGCCGAGCACGGCGACGCAGTGCTGTTGCTGGCTGACGGCCTGTTCGACGATCTGAGTCCGACCGACACGCCGACCGGTCTGCTCGGCCTGATCGATATTCCCGGCGCAGCGTCCGGACCGGTGCGCGGTGACTGTCTGGTGCTTGACGCGATACAGGACAGCGGCAACCTCGGCACGCTGTTGCGCGCCGCGTGGGCGACCGGTGTCGTGGACGTGCTGCTGACCACCGGCTGCGCCCAGGCCTGGAGTCCGAAAGTGCTGCGCGCCGGGCAGGGCGCCCATTTCAGCCTGCGCATCCGGGAGCACTGCGACGTGGCCGGGCTACTGCAAGGCTTCACCGGCAAGGTCGTCGCGACGCGGCTGGATGCGCAGATATCGCCCTATGCCCTGGACCTGCGCGGACCGGTCGCCTGGCTGTTCGGCAATGAGGGCGCAGGGCTGTCGCCGGCGATCAGCGCACTGGCCAGTGATGCGATACGGATTCCGATGCCCGGCGCAGCCGAGTCGCTGAACGTGGCCATGGCGGCAACGGTCTGCCTGTTCGAACAGGTGCGTCAGCGTCAGACGTGCTGACCGGTCACCGTCCGGTCACTGTCCGAAATCGCCGGCTGCGTCCGGTCGCGCCGCCCACGGCACCAGTCCGGCGGCAGTGGCCAGACGCACCAGTTCGACATCGCTGCGCACGTCGAGCTTCTGGCGGATTTCGCTCATGCGGTTCGATATCGTCTTCGGACTGAGCTTGAGTGCGTCGGCGATTTCGTCGACCGACATGCCGGCTAGCAGCAGACGGCAGATTTCGAATTCGCGGGGCGTCAGCACGTCGAGCCGCTTTTCGTCCGGCATGACATTGTCCAGCGCCAGCTGTTCGGCCACGCGCGGGCTGAGCGTGCGTCGCCCCTGCGCCGCGGCGAGCACAGCCTGCACCAGCGCTTCGGGTTCGGTGTCCTTGGTCAGGAAGCCGATTGCGCCGGCTTCCAGCGCCTGGCGTGCAAACGCCGGTTGCGCATGCATCGAGAACATCAGCACGCGAGCACGATTGTCAAGCGCCAGCATGCGGCGCGTGGCTTCGATGCCGCTGGCACCGGGCAGCGAAATGTCCATGACGACCACGTCCGGTTTGAGCATGCGGAACAGCTGATAGGCCTCGTCCGACGTACCGGCTTCGCCGACCACCTCCATTGCCCGGTTGTGTTCGAGAAAGCGACGGTAGCCGGCGCGTACGACGGCATGGTCGTCGACGAGCAGAACGCGGATCGGGTTGTGAAGGCTCATGGCTTTTCCTGTAGCGAAGTTTTCAGCGGCAGCCAGGCATCGACCTGCCAGCCACCTTCGGGGCGCGGGCCGGCGCGGCAGTCACCGCCCAGCGCGAGTGCGCGTTCGCGCATGCCGACCAGACCGAAGCCACTCTCGGGTGTGGCGTGCGGTCGCGGTTCGCCATCGTCACGCACGCGCAGCGATACCCGACCCGCCGCGGGATCGATGTCGAGCCGGATGTCGATGCGGGTGCAGCGCGCATGCTTGACGGTATTGGTCATGCATTCCTGCACGATGCGGTACAGCGTGATGTCATGCATCGCCGACAGTTGGCCCAGATCTTCGTGCAGATCGAAATTGACCTGAGCCGCGTCGGCACAGCGGCTGCGTTGCTTGCCCAGTTCACGCAGCGCGTGCCCCAGCCCCAGCTCTTCGATGTCGGGCGGGCGCAGGTGTTCGAGCAGATTGCGCACCAGACGCAGCATGTGGCCGACCTGTTCCGACATCCAGCGTGCCGATTCTCGATGTTCTGCCAGTTCCGGCCGGCCTTCGCAGGCGTCCGCCAGCAGCCGTGCATGCGGGTGGATCGCCACCAGATACGGACTCAGCTCGTCGTGCAGGTCGCGCGCCAGCGCGTGGCGGATCTCTTCTTCGTGCGTGATCAGCTTGCGCAGCAGCCGCGCGCGTTCGTCGACCGCTGCTTCAAGGGTGGACGCCATGCTGTTGAACGATTCCGACAGCGGTGCCAGGTCGCCCGGCCCGACGTTTTCCAGCCGCGCGTCGAGCCGTCCTTCGCCGATCGCCGACAGCGCACGCATCACGCTGCCCAGCGGATACAGCGCTCGTCCGACCGCCCAGAACACCATCAGGCAGGCGATCAGCCCGATCGCGGCGACCATCGATGTCTGCTTGACATAGTCGTCCCATATCTCGCGCAGTTCGTCGTCGGCATTGGGCACCAGTAGGTAGTAGCCGATGACCTGCTGGCCCACCTTGATGTCCTTGCGCAGAGGCGAGCGGCTGCGCAGCCGCTCGCCCATCCAGCCCAGCGCAAAGGGCGCGGATTGCTGCGGTCCGCTGCGCGAGCCGAGGATGAGCTGGCCGGTTGCCGACCGCACTTCCACCGTCAGATGGCGCAGGCTGCTCAGTTCCCGGGTGAGCTGGATGCTGGCGAGAAGGGCTTCGGCACTGACGCCGATCGGAGGCGGCGACAGCGCGCTGGGCAGCAGCGCGTGCGCCAGCCTCGCCACCGATTCCATCTCGGCGACTGCGTCATCGTGGGCGTCGTACAGCCTGCGTACGCTGTCGGCAACGACCAGCAAGGACATCAGGGACGCAATGATGAGGGTGAGCCTGATGCGCAGACTCATGCGGGTAATCCGGTCGGGGCAGGGCTTGCATGCTAATGCGAAGGTCGCCGGGAAATGTTCCCGCTTGTTTCCCTTGCGCCAGCCCGGATTCGGGGATCCGCGTCAGGCGAGCAGACGCGTGTCGATGTGCTCGATCAGGCCGCCGTGCCTGCTGACCTCAGCCACCATGTGAGCCGTACCGCCCGGGCCCTCCGGACCGTCGCCATTCCACAGGCACACGAAGCACAGTGCGCCGCCGGCATGCGCGAACGCTTCGTCGACCAGCCACAGATTGCAGGCTTCGTAAGGATCGTGGCCATCGGTCAGCGGGCCGAGCGCTGTCGGCATTTCCAGCACCGTTGCGCCGGGTGCCGCAAGTGCCCGGCGATAGCGTTGGACCCAGCGTTCGCCGTGCAGAGACGGCCTGACCGAGGTCTGTTCGAAGGTGTTGGTGTCGAACGGCAGCAGGATGTGGCGTTTCACCCCGCGTTCGAAGCACGCCTCAAGGAAAAGCAGGTCACCGCCCGACGCGGCCTGGCTGAACGCGATGTCGCCGACACCGGCGCCGTGGCGGTCGAGCGCAGCAGCGATCGCCGCTGCCGCAGCAGGTTCCATTGCCGCCGGAAAGCGTGGCGTGGCGCGGTCGGGGCGGTCCATCAGGTGACCGCTGAACAGAAAAGTGGTCATGACGCGCGGTGTGGCAGGAAAGCGGGTTCGATCCGCCGCATCATGCCGTATCGCTGGTCAGTCCCGGTACGTAACGATAGGCGCCGGAGCGCGGATCACGCACATAGCTCAGCAGCTGGCGACGGTTCGGTGCGCCGCCCTGCGGACGCAGCGACACATGCACCCAACCCGAATTCGGGCCCTTGGCCGGGTCGTAGCACTCGCAGATGATCTGGTCGAATACCTTGACGTGCGCCGCCACCCACTCGGCCAGCGCGATCGTGGCGACACCGACGATTTCGATGTCGCATGCCTCACCGCGTGCATGCTGGCTGCTGCTGACCCAGCTCGATGGCTTGCGCTTCAGGGCGCGTTCGAGGGCCTGGCTGCGGAACACGCTGTTCGGCGTGAAGCTGCCGAACTTCGCCCGCACCGGCTCGAGCACCTCGCGCGCCAGATGTACCGCGGCGCGGAACTCGGCATCCGACGGAAAGACGTTCGGAATGCCCTGGCGCGAGGCAATGTCGGAGCGTGTCAGTTCATACAGCCGGAAATGCGGCGACACCTTGTCCCGCGGCTGGCAGCCGGCGATGTGCAGCGCGCCGAGCGCCACCCTTGCCAGATCGCGATCACTCATGGCAGCTCCCGGAAGCGGTTGCGCATATTGACCAGTGCCGCAATCACCGGCTTGAGTCCGCAATCTTCACTGCGCACCGACGGCGCAGCATCCGGGCCATCGAGCAGCGCGACCAGGAAATCGAAGTTCTCGGCGATCGACGCTCGTTCGCGCGGGCTGGCGCCGCGGCGGAAGGCGTTCAGGTACTCATTCAGCACGCGGTCGAATCTGTGCTCGATGGCGTCATCACGGGCGGGCGCACGTTTTGCCGGTTTCCGGGCCGGTGCGCGTGACCGCTTGCCGGCAGGCTTGTCTGGCGGTGCCGGCAGTGCTTCGATGATCATCGACAGCAACCGGCAATCGGCGATGCCGGTCGCCAGCCACAGGCCGGGCTCGTCGCAATACTCTGCCTCGCAGACGACGCGGATGCGTTCCGCCTCGCTGAACAGCGCGTCGCGTGCCCAAAGCGGTGTGTAATCCGGGTCGCCAGCCGTGGCAAGCAGGTCGGCCAGCGCACTGTTCACGAAGGGGTAGGCGCTGCTGCGGCCCTCCATCTCGAAGGCATCTCGGTAGTAGGTGGCCATATTCACCAGCGACTCCTGGCGCTCCTGCGCCGTCGTCACCAGCGCAAGACGCTTGCACGCTGCACCCATCATGTTCAGGCGTTCCGGTGTGCGGGCACGCTGGATCAGCAGGTCCAGTTCCATGATGGCCGCGATGATGGACGTGCGCAGCGATTCGCGCAGGGCTTCGTCCGGCACGCCGCCGGCGAGTGATTCCGACCAGCGTCGTCCCGCCAGGCGAACACGGAAATTCGCGCACTGTTCGACCACCCGGATCGGGCAATCGCCCTTGCTGGCCGACAGCGCTGCGTCCAGATGTTCGATCGCCCGCGCGTAGTCGCCGACCTCACCCCACAGGAAGCCGAGCGCGGCGCCTACATCGGCACGGGCCAGCCACTTCTCGCGGCTCGCGTCGGGCACGCGGTCGAACAGTGCGTCAACGGTGCCCTGCAGCCAGTCGACGTCAGTCGCGGACGACTGCATGCGCACCGATTCGCGCAGATTGTCGAGATGGCTGACCAGCTCGGCATGCGAGTGCAGCGGCCCGGCCGGTCGGGCGGTCGAGCGCGATCCGCTGCGCTGCGCGCGCAGCAGGCGAAAGCCCGGGTCACCGTAGCACTGATAGGCGCCGAAGGTATTCGACTGCGGATGCTGCTGAACGCAGGCGCGTCGCGCAGCCCGCACGGACTCGCCGAAGGTGTCGCCCGCCAGCATGCGCTGGTAGAACGTGGCGGCGAAGGTCTTCGCGGCATCGTCATCGACCGCCCAGCCGGCCGCCACCACTGCCTTCACGCCCATGCGGATGAACTGCACGCCCAGATTGGCGGCCAGGGCGGGGAAGGCCTGCCTGTCCAGCGAGCGTGTCTTGCCGAGGTGACAGCAGTTGATGAACACCAGTTCGGGTACGTAGCGCATCTGTTCGACATCGCCCGGCGTCAGCAGCACGCCGTGGCCGATCACCATGCCCGACAGCGGCTTGTCACCGGCCGACGTCGATGCGCCGTGGTGGCCCTCGACCCGATAGTCGTGTTCGCCGTGACCGGCCAGATGCAGGATGCGCCAGCGGCGCCTGTGCAGGCTTTCGAGAATGTCGGTATGGGTCGCGTCGATGCACGCGTCGGTCTGGTAGCCCAACTCGGTCAGGCACTCTGCAACGTGCTGCGCTTCGTCGCGCGCGCCCGGCAGGTCGATGAACTTGTCCCAGCCTTCCAGATCGGGGTGACCAATGACCAGCGCCGACAATTCGGTTCCGTGCACCGGCTGCGCGCGGAACTCCGGCGTCTTGAGCGTACGCAGCAGGCCGCTGCGGGCGGCCGGCGGCAGCGGATTGGTTGCCCAGCGATCCTCCAGCAGTTCCCACGGGTAGGCGGCCGATTTTTCGTCGAGCACCAGCAGAAGGTTGTGGTTTTCCGGTGCCAGCTCCTTGAGCCGGTTGGGCAGCAGCATGTCGAACAGCGTGCGCGCCGCTTCGCGATTGCGCCCCGGTTGCGTGCAGGCACGCTCGATGAACCTGGCGGCCAGCGACAGCTGACCCAGGCCTATGGTCTCTTCGGCACGCGCGCGGTTCGTTGACGACACGAAGCGCAGCCGAGTGTCCTCCGGGTCGGTGCTGATTTCGAGTCGGTGCCACCAGTCGCCGTCGCTGTCGAAGCTGACCCGGCGGCGACCGCCGTCGCCGGCATGCACGGTCTGTTCCGGCCAGCGCACGTCGGCGTTGAAATCGACCGACGCCAGCACGTCGTCCAGCGCATCTGCGGCATTGATGGTGACGTCCTGGAACAATTCGATGAGCTGCAATTTCGACAGGTAGATGCGGTCACCCAGACCCGCATCGATCAGCCGGCGATTGGTATTCACGACCGCGCGCAGCAGCGCCTCGATCGAATCGCGCAATGTCATGCCCCCGGCACCGCTGCCTATCAACACGGTGCTCAGCCCCATCGAACGCATTTCGGCGGAGGGAATCGGACGTTTCGCCTCCGGCATCTGCACCAGTTCGAAGCAATAGGACAGCAGTGCGTCCGATACCGTGGATTCGAGTCGCCCGGGCGACAGCGTGCCCAGTTCGCCCAGACCGACGATGATGGCCGCGACCGGACGCGCTTCGGGCGTGTCGTTGTAGAACACGGCGCTGCTGCCGATCGGCCCCGGATACAGGCCCAGATCCATGCGTTGCGTCAGCGGGCCGGCCTGCTCGCCGGGACGCGTGAGTTGCTTGTCGAGCGCGCGCTCGGCGCTGACGATGCTGTCGCCCAGATAGTGACCCACCATCAGCGGATGCTTGACGTAGCTCAGGTCGCCGTGGGTCAGTTGTACTTCGAGGCCGGGCAGTGCAGGCGCTTCGGACGGCAGCGGGCTGCCGGGGCCGAAGCCCAGACGTTCGACTTCCGCTGCCGTCGGGATCGAGTCGAAGGTGGGGGCCGGCGCGATCTGCGCGTTGCCAGAGCCCGGCGCACGCGCACCGCGCGTCGTGCCGGGGCTGCGCGGCAATCTCGTGGTCGAGCCTTTCAGCAGCAGATCGGTGTAGCCGGCGAAGGTCTTGCGGCCGAAGTCGTACGAACACAGGGCATCGTGCGCGGTGTCCTCGGCGAAATACATCGGCACGCCGGGCAGTCGGCCGGAGGCCCAGGTGACCGTACCGTCGCCTTCCGGTGTGTGCGGAAACACCAGCTTGCGACGGTTGAAGCGGAAGGCGCCGTCGTCTTCGATCAGTTCGTGGCCGCACACTGTCGCCGGCTGCACGCCGGCGACATAGATCATGTGCTGTGCATCGACCGCATCGGCCAGCGCGTCCCAGGTGCGCCGCGCACCGCGCAGCACGCCCGCATCGGCCAGCGGCCAGCGCTCGCCGAGTGCTACGCGCAGTCCGGTCCAGATTGCCGGATCGTCATAATGCAGCGCCGATCCGTCGGCGGGGAAGGGCAGCAGTTCGACCAGGCCGGGGAAGCGGCGGACGATGTCGATGATGCCGTCGCGGCTGTTCAACAGGTCGAGCAGCATCAGCTTGAACTGCGTCGGGTTGCGTCCGGTCAGCCAGCGCACCGCTTCGTGGGAGCCATGGTTGGGCGTGCCCAGCATCAGCAGGCGGCTGTTCGGCAGTTCGCAGATGCGCCGCCACACTTCGGCTCCCTTGCGGTCGGCCATCATGGCGCGTACCACAAGGCCGCCCATCGAATGCGCCACGATGTGCAGCGGCTGCTTCTGCGCCTGCAGTTCGGGCAACCACAGCGTGAGCTGTTCGGCCAGCTGCGCCGCCGCCACCTGCACCGAGTTGCGCCAGTCGTAGGCAAAGAACTCGACCCGATGGGTCTGCGCCAGATGCATCATCAGCGGCGCATAGAAACTGTCGACCAGACCATCGACCTCGATCTGCGCCGCGTCGATGCCGATCCTTTCCAGCCCGCCGAACGCAAGTGCCTTGTAGTCGAGCCACACCCGATCGCCATCGGCCTTCAGCGAACTGCCCATGGTGCCGGGCAGCACGACCGCCAGAGGTTTCGGCAGCCCGCCGGCGCGGCTGCGCGCAATCGCGCTGCGCCAGGCCGGCGGCGTCGGCGGCCGCTCGCTGATCGGGCGAAAGCCCGCGTCGGAGCCGTCTGCGCGGGTCAGACCCTGCAGCAGCCAGTCGACCGAGCGGGCATTGTGGAAGTAACTGAAGTGATCGACCGCATCGCCCTTGTCCATCTGCTGCCGGGCACCGTGCTCGGGGCGCTTGATGCCGCCGAACATCGATCCGGTATTCACCACCAGATCGTGTTCGCCCTTGTAGAACCAGTCGGTAACGAACACCTTCAGCGCCGACAGGATGGAGTGGCCGCGTTCGATGTCGCCGGCGATCACCGTCAAGTCAGCTTCGGTGCGGGTTTCCGGATGGTTCAGCAGGCGCACGACCGCCGAGCCGGGCATCATCGCCTCCAGCCCGGGCAGCACGCGCGGATCGGTGCGCTCGCGCAGCACGGCTGCCATGAAGTCGAGCGCCTCGGGTGCCAGCGGCACATGCTGCAGACCGGCGATGCGGCTGGCGTTCAGCAACAGCGAAAACCAGCGGTCGAGCCGGCCGGAGGCGAGCGTAGTGCCCATGGCCGGGCAGGCGACGCGTACGAAGCGCGTGATCCGGAACTGCTTCGCATCCAGCACTTCGGCCAGCTTCAGCAGCGCTTCGCGGTCGGCTGCGTAGTCGTCCTTCAGCCGCTTTTCGCCGGCTTCGTCCAGCGGCTCGATGTTCAGCTGTTGTGCGATCGACACGTCGCCGACGAACAGCCGCTTCAGTACTTCGGCACGCAAAGGGTCACTGCTGCGCACACGTTGCCCCAGACACAGCAACTCGCCGACCAGGCCACCGCGCGAGTGGCTGACCAGATGCAGCGTGGCGCCCTGCGGCAGCGATTCGGCCAGTTCGAGCGCGTTCTGGATCGGGCTCACGGTCAGCGTGCGGTGTTCGAAGGCATGGATGCCTTCGCCATAGACACTCTCGAGTCGCGCGCAGGCAGCGTTTCCGCGAGGGTTGTCGTCAGCCGCCAGCTTGCCGAAACTGCCGTCGAAGCTCGATGCCGTGCCATGCAGGAACACCAGCAGCGGCTTGCCGTCCGTCGCCTCGATCTTGTCGATCTTCGCGCCTAGCGCGGCACTTTCGATATCGCAGCGATACAGTCCCGGCTCGCGGCCGAGGATTTTCCGCTCGAAGCGCGTCGCGAGCCGGCGGGCGACGAATTCCTGCGCGGTGTCCTTCAGGTCGATGCCGAAGAATTCGATCACACGGGTCGCCAGGCCGAGCGCACTGCCCAGCCCGCGGCTGCCCGGGGTGCGCGCGTTCAGGTCGCCGATGTCCCACAGCACTTCTCCATCGCTGCGCGTTTCGGCCTTCGATCCGGCCTCCTGCATCAGGTCGTCGGCGCGTATCCAGAGCTCGAAGCCGTTGTCGAGCGTGACCCGGGCAATCGCATCAGCCGGTATGACGGCCGCTTCGGCCGCCGCGGCGGCACGACTCCCGCCGGGTTGCACGGCGCCCAGCGATGTGAATGTCACTTCGGAACCGGACGGCGTGCTTACCGCAGCACCCTTGCGCGCGCGGATGCTGAAACGCTCGTATTTCGACTGTTTCATTGTCCTGACCTCCTGCTGTTGTTCTTGTGTCGCGCGCTGCTGTCGCCAGGCGCTCAGTTCACGGCCGCCCCTGATGATCGCGATACGGTGACAACCGACGTTTCACCGCTGTTGTAGCGCAGCGTGCCGGTCATCGTGCTGCTGTTGGCGACGCGCAGGCTGAGGCTGCCGGTGTTGATCATCACGTTGCCGTTGGCAAAGATGTTCAGTGCGAAATTCACGTCGCGCTCGTGCGCTTCGCCCGCACCTTCGAAATGGATGTCGGTCACGCCCTGGCCGTAGGTCTGGATCAGCACGGCGTTGTACACCTGCCACACCGGGTGCTGCGTGACGTTGATGCGCGGGCTGCGCAAGGTCAGGTCGTTGCCATGGCCGGTCAGCGTCAGCGGAATGCGCTCGCCCTGTGCATCGATCATGGTCCAGTTGCCGGTCAGGTCACGCTCGGGTTCCGGCGCGGGTGCGGCGGGGACGGGGGAGGGCAGGCTGGCGATCGCGACCGGCGCGACAGGCGCCGGAGCCGGCTCATCGGCAACGAACGGCGCAGGCGCCGGTGCAGGTTCGGGCGTGGTCTCCTGCTCGCCGACGAATACCGCGACGACGAGGATGAAGGTGAAGAAAATCCCGACCCCCCAGACGAACTTGCGCGCGGCACCGATGACGCGGCCGACCGGCTTCTTCAAGCTTTCCGGGAGCGGCAGATCGTCGTCGCCGGCCGCGCTCCGGTTCGCGGTGGACTGGGTCGTGCTGTCCGTCGCCGCACTGCGCATCGGCATGCCGGGCAGCTTTTCCAGCACGCTGCACAACTCGCCGAAGTCATACTGCCAGCGCTTGTCGGTCATCTCGTGCGCGTTGCGCCGGCCGAGCGCCGACAGCTCTTCCGGCAGTTCGGCAGCATCGGGCATGACTGCGCCACCGACCAGCACGGGTATGACGCGCACGCCGCGCCGGGTCAGTGCACGGGCAATCTCCATGCGTACCGGGTCATTCGGATTGTCGAGCCTTCGCTTGCCCTGGGCGTCGGTCATCGACAGCCAGTGCGGACCGACCAGCACGAGCACGACGTTGCAGCGGTCGAGTTCGCGCTCGATGGCGTCGACGAAGTCCTCACCGGCCGCGATGCTTTCGAGGTCGCGGAAAACCTCCATGCCCGGAAAGGTTTGCAGCAGGTCTTCATGCAGCGTCTGTGCGTAGCCGCTGCTGTCCTTGCGTCGATACGAAATGAAAAGGCGTGCCATGCGTTATGGCCTCAGTTCGCGATGCAGGGGATGAAGGCCATGCGGCGCACCCTCACGGCGCCGGACTCCGGGCAACTACCAGGGGCCGTGCCTTTGACGGAACCGTTCTTGATGCCGATGCACGAGGCGACGTTGCTCATGGTGTGCTCCACGGGACCTGCGCGGCATCACGGACGTCCGTGCAGGGTCGGTTTTCGGGCGACGTCGGCAGTCTAGGCGCTTGCAATCGCCTTGAAAACCCGCAAACCGGATGCGCAGCGTGTCGTAGGTCATGAGGACGATGCTTGCCGCTATCATCCAGCCTGTTTACATCTTCGCGCCGGCTGTGGTCCTCGAACGGGCTGCCCGCCGCCGCCTGCTGCATGGACTGCGTACTGCTGACCCACGCCGATTGTCTCGGTCACCAACCGGGCGAGCGTCACCCTGAAGCACCGGCGCGGCTGACGGCGGTGCTCGATGGCATCGCCGCAGCCGGCCTGCTGCGTACCTGGCAGCGCATCGATGCGCCCCGGGTCACCCGTGAGCAGCTCGAACGCGTGCATCACCCGGCCTATCTGGATGAGGTGGAGAACGTCGCGCCTGCGTCCGGCCTGCACAAACTCGATCCGGATACCGTCATGTCGCCCGGTTCGCTTGCGGCCGCGTCGCGCGCAGCCGGCGCCATGGTGCATGCGGTCGATCTCGTGATGAGTGGCCGCACGCGCAGCGTGTTCTGCGCCACGCGCCCGCCAGGTCATCACGCCCGCGCGGGCGATGCGATGGGTTTCTGCCTCTATGGCAACGTGGCGGTCGGCATGGCGCACGCGCTCGCCGCACACGGCATCGAGCGCGTCGCGGTGGCCGATTTCGACGTCCATCGCGGCAACGGCACCGAGAGCATGTTCCGGCGCGAGCCGCGCGTGCTGATGGCCGACAGCTTCCAGCATCCGTATTACCCGCAGGGCAATTTTCCGGAAAGAGCGGGTTATCTGCCCATGCGTCTGGCGGCAGGTGACGGCAGCGATGCTTTTCGCCGACACTGGACACAGACCGCGCTGCCCGCGCTGCGCGCCTTCAGGCCGCAGATCGTGTTCATTTCGGCAGGCTTCGACGCGCATCGGGACGATCCGCTGGCCAACATCCAGCTCGAAGCGGCCGATTACCGCTGGCTCACGCACGCGCTGCGCGACATCGCCGAAGCGTCGGGCAAGGGCCGCATCATTTCGACGCTGGAAGGCGGCTACGGTCTGGGCAATATCGGCGCGGCCGTGGCCGCACACCTGATGGCGCTTGGTGATTGCAGCCGCTGAGCCGCTACACTGGCCGTCGCAACGGAGATGGACTGACGGCATGAATATCGAATGGTGGCACTGGCTGGTAGCGGGTCTTGCGCTGATCCTGTTCGAACTTGCGGTGCCGGGCATGGTGCTGGTGTGGTTCGGCGTGGCCGCCGTGGCGATCGGCCTGCTGGTGGCCGCCGTGCCGGCGCTGTCGCTGACCCTGCTGCTCGGGTTGTGGACGGCGTTGTCCTGCGTGCTCGTGTTCGTCTGGTTCAGGGTGTTCCGCACCGATCAGCACAAGACGCACGCCGGAATGTCGGACGGCGAGCAGATCGGCGAGGTCGGTCTGCTGGTCGGCGAGGTGACGCCTTATGGTCGCGGCAAGGTGCGCTTCCAGAAGCCGCTGCTCGGCAGCGACGTGTGGGAGTGCATCGCCGACGACACCATCGCGGCCGGCGAACGGGTGAAGGTGCTGTCGGTGGAAGGATCGCTGCTCAAGGTGGGGCTGATCAACAAGGGAGTTTCGGCATGAGTTCGGGCATCGTCGTCGCCATCGCGATACTGGTTTTTGCTTTCGTCACGCTGGCCAAGGGCCTGCGTATCGTGCCGCAGGGCGAGGAGTGGGTCGTGCAGCGGCTCGGCAAGTACCAGAGCACGCTGCTGCCGGGCCTGAACATCATCATTCCCTACCTCGATGACGTGGCCTACAAGGTGATCACCAAGGACATCATTCTGGACGTGCAGGAACAGGAGGTGATCACGCGCGACAACGCGGTGATCCGCACCAATGCCGTCGCGTTCATCAAGGTGACCGACCCGGTCAAGGCGGTCTACGGCGTGACCGACTTTTCCGAAGCCATCCGCAATCTGATCATGACCACACTGCGCTCCATCGTCGGCGAAATGGATCTCGACCAGGCGCTGTCAAGCCGCGACAAGATCAAGATCCGGCTGCGCGAAAGCATCGCCGACGAGGCGATCGACTGGGGTCTGACCGTCAAGTCGGTTGAGATCCAGGACATCAATCCGTCGGATTCGATGCAGCGCGCGATGGAACAGCAGGCCAGTGCGGAGCGCGAACGCAAGGCCATGGTGACCCGCTCGGAAGGGCAGAAGCAGTCGATGATTCTGGAAGCCGAAGCGCGCCTCGAGTCGGCCAAGCGGGATGCCACGGCGCAGGTCACGCTGGCCGAGGCCAGTGCCGAATCGATCCGTCGCGTCACGGCATCGCTCGGCGAACAGCAACTGCCGATGATGTATCTGCTGGGCGAAAAGTACGTGGCTGCGCTGGGCAAGCTGGGCGAGTCGCCGAATGCGAAGATCGTCGTGCTGCCGGCCGATCTGCAGGACGCGGTGGCCGGCATCTTTGCGCGGGCACAGGGCAAATAGCCTTCGACGCGAGGGACACAGGGCGAACGGATCGGGCACATCGGGTCGCCCGGGCGTTCGAAACAACGTTTCTGAGCGCTGCCCTGGCAAGCAGCGTTTGACTGATCCGCATTGATCGACGGTTCAGCTTTCCGGAAGACTTCACCATGTCGGACATCGAACGCGAATCCATGGACTTCGACCTGCTGGTCGTCGGCGCCGGTCCGGCCGGACTGGCGGCGGCGATCCGCGCGAAACAGAAGGCTACCGCGGCCGGCCATGAGCTGTCGGTCTGCGTCATCGACAAGGCGGCCGAAGTCGGCGCGCACATCCTGTCCGGCGCCGTCATGGATCCGCGCGCGCTCACCGAACTGCTGCCGGACTGGCAGGCGCAGGGCGCACCGCTGGACACGCCAGTGACACAGGACAGGATGTACTTCCTGTCCGAAACCGGCGCGCGCGCGGTGCCCGGCGGGTTGCTGCCGCAGAGCTTCCACAACGATGGCAATTACATCGTGCGGCTGGGGCACGTCGTGAAGTGGCTGGGCGAACAGGCTGAAGCGCTGGGCGTCGACATCTTCCCCGGCTTTTCCGGCAGCGCACTGCAGTTCGATGACGAAAATCGGGTGGCCGGCGTCATCACCGGCGACATGGGCGTCGGGCGGGACGGTACGCCGGGCGGCGCCTACCAGCCCGGCATGGCGTTGCGCGCGAAGTACACGCTGTTCGCCGAAGGCTGCCGCGGCCATCTGGGCAAGCAGCTGGAGCAGCACTACCAGCTGCGCGACGGTGTCGATCCGCAGACCTACGGCCTGGGCATCAAGGAATTGTGGGAAGTGCCGGCGGCGCAGAGCCAGCCCGGACTGGTCGTCCACACCGCCGGCTGGCCGCTCGACAACGACACCTACGGCGGCGGATTCATCTACCACCTGAAAGGCAATCTGGTCGCCATCGGCTACGTGGTCGGACTGAATTACAGCAACCCGTGGCTGTCGCCGTACGAGGAATTCCAGCGCTACAAGACCCACCCGACGATCCGCAGTCACATCGAAGGTGGCACGCGGCTGGCCTACGGTGCGCGCGCCATCACGGCGGGCGGCCTGCAGAGCCTGCCGAAGCTCGTGTTCCCGGGCGGCGCGCTGATCGGCGATGACGCCGGATTCCTGAACGCGGCACGCATCAAGGGCAGTCATGCGGCGATCAAGAGCGGCATGCTGGCCGCCGATGCCGCGGTCGACGCGCTCGTGGCGGGTCGTGCGCAGGATGCGCTGGACACCTATCCGGCCGCATTCCGCATCAGCTGGCTGAGGGAAGAGCTGCACCAGACCCGCAACTTCAAGCCCTACATGAAGAAGGGACTGTGGCTGGGGTCCTTCCTGTTCGGCGCCGAGCAATTGCTGTTCAAGGGCAATGTGCCGTGGACGCTGCGCAACGAAGCCGACCACACCACGCTTGCGCCGGCCGCGACCCGCACGCCGATCGACTACCCGAAACCCGATGGCGTGCTGACCTTCGACCGCCTGTCGTCGGTCTTCCTGTCGAGCACCAACCACGAAGAGGACCAGCCCTGTCATCTGACTCTGAAGGACGCCGGCGTGGCCATCACCGTCAATCTGGCGGCCTACGAGTCACCCGAGCAGCGCTATTGCCCGGCCGGCGTGTATGAAATCGTGCGCGAAACCAGCGGGCCGCGGCTTCAGATCAACGCGCAGAACTGCGTCCACTGCAAGACGTGCGACATCAAGGATCCGACGCAGAACATCCACTGGGTGACGCCGCAGGGCGGCGAAGGACCGATCTACAACGGGATGTGAGTTTGCCGAGACCGTTGTTGGGCATCGCTGCGCTCACCCCAACCTACGTTTCTTCACGTGGTCGATTGGTATGTTGGGGTGAGCGCAGCGATGCCCAACAACCCGGACCTCCACAGCGTTGTAGACGCCGCGTCCGCACCCCGCACAGCGTCACCACGGTCCACGTGCAACACGCTGGAAGCGAACCCAGACAGTAGGTTGGGGTGAGCGCAGCGATGCCCAACAACCCAGGCCTCCACAGCGTTTCAAACGCCCTGATCACAACTCGCGCAGGCATCATCCGGGCTCTCGAGTCACGATCGTCAGGAGCTTGAATCATGAAGACACGCATCACCGACATGCTGGGCATCCGTTACCCCATCGTTCAGGGCGGCATGATGTGGGTGGGGACGGCGGAACTGTCGTCGGCGGTGTCGAATGCCGGCGGCCTCGGCATCCTGACCGCGCTGACCCAGCCGACACCCGAGGCGCTTGCGAGGGAGATCGAGCGCTGCCGTGGCATGACTGATGCGCCATTCGGCGTCAATCTGACGATCCTGCCGGCGATCAAGCCGCCGCCCTATGAAGCCTATCTCGACGTGATTCTCGATGCCGGCATCCGCATTCTCGAAACCGCCGGCAACAATCCGAAAGCTTTCATCGACAAGGCCAAGGCGCGTGGTGTGACGCTGATCCACAAATGCGTTGCGGTGCGCCACGCGCTGTCGGCGCAGCGTAACGGCGTGGACATCATCAGCATCGACGGTTTCGAGTGCGCCGGTCATCCGGGGGAAGACGACGTGCCTGGCCTGGTGCTGATTCCGCTCGCGGTGCAGGCGCTCGATGTACCGGTCATCGCCTCGGGCGGCATCGGTGACGGTCGCGGCATGGCCGCCGCGCTTGCGCTCGGCGCCGAAGGCGTCAATATGGGGACGCGCTTCTGCGCCACGCAAGAGGCGCCGATCCACGACAACATCAAGCAGGCGCTGGTGAATGCCAATGAACGCGACACCCGGCTCATCCTGCGCAGCCTGCACAACACTGCGCGGGTGTTCCGCAATGCCGTGTCGGAAGAGGTTGCAGCGGCGGAAAGCCGGCCCGGCGGCTGCCAGTTCGAAGACATCCGCCCGCTGGTCAGCGGCGCCCGCGGCGCCGCGGCGCTGGCCGATGGCGACGTCAACGGCGGCATCATCACGGCCGGGCAGGTGGTGGGGCTGATCCACGACATTCCGACCTGCGAGGTGCTGATCGCACGCATGGTGGCGGAGTGTCGGGAAAGCCTGCGCATTGCGGCCAAACGTGCCGCTGCTGACTGAACAGGGCGACGGACCCCGTCCGGGATCGCGTCGCGGCGGGTGCTGATCCGCGCTTGCGGACCGGCGGCAGCGCTTACTTCAGGATGGTTGCGAGCGAATCGGCCACGTAGTCGATGTTCTTCGAATTCAGCGCAGCCAGGCAGATGCGGCCGGTGCCGACGGCGTAGATGCCGAATTCGTCGCGCAGGCGATCGACCTGTGCAGCGCTCAGGCCGGTGTAGCTGAACATGCCGCGCTGACGCACGACGAAGGAGAAGTCGCGCGCCACGCCGCGCGCAGCGAGCTTGTCGACCAGGCCGGTGCGCATCGCGCGGATGCGGTCGCGCATTTCGCCCAGTTCCTGTTCCCACATGGCACGCAGTTCCGGCGTCGACAGCACGGCCGCGACAACCGCGCCGCCGTGCGTCGGCGGGTTGGAGTAGTTGGTGCGGATGGTCCGCTTCAACTGGCTCAGCACACGGCCGGCTTCGTCCTTGCTCGCGGTCACGATGGACAGCGCGCCGACGCGCTCGCCATACAGAGAGAACGACTTCGAGAACGAGCTGGAAATGACGAAACTCAGACCCGACTGCACGAACAGGCGCACCGCGACGGCATCCTTTTCGATGTCGTCGGCGAAGCCCTGATAAGCCATGTCGAGGAAGGGCACCAGGTTGCGCGACTTGCACACCTCGACCACTTCGCCCCACTGCGCATCGGTCAGATCAGCGCCGGTCGGGTTGTGGCAGCAGGCGTGCAGCAGCACGATGGCGTGGGCCGGCAGTGCCTTCAGGTGGGCGATCATCGCGTCGAACCGCACGCCGCGCGTTTCGGCGTCGAAATACGGATAGGTGTCGACCTCGAACCCGGCGGCTTCGAACAGCGCGCGATGGTTTTCCCAGCTCGGATCGCTGATGTACACGCTCGCCTGCGGCAGCAGTCGCTTGAGGAAGTCGGCGCCGATCTTCAGCGCACCTGTGCCACCCAGGGCCTGGGCGGTGACCACGCGTCCGTCGGCGGTCAGTGCGGCGCCCGCGCCGAACAGCAGGTCCTGCACCGCCTTGTTGTAGGCCGGCGAACCTTCGATCGGCTGATAGCCGCGCGGCGGCGCATTCTTCATGCGCGCTTCTTCGGCCGTACGCACTGCGCGCAGCAGCGGCAGCTTGCCTGCGTCGTCGTAATACACGCCGACGCCCAGATTGACCTTGGTCGTGCGGGCGTCGGTGTTGAAAGCTTCGGTCAGACCCAGGATGGGGTCGCGCGGTGCCATGTCGACGGACGAGAAGACAGACGGGTTCATGCGTGGTGCTCCGGAGTGCGTGAGGTGGATGCCTCGGACTGAGGCGGGTGCGTCATGTGCTTGAAAGATAGGTGTAGAACGGCGTGCTGTCTGCAGGCATTCGAACTCGTGTGATGCTTCTGCAGTCCTTGTCAGTACGTCTTGTGCAACGCAAAATTCTAACATGTCAGAAATCGCCGTCGCACCCGCGCTGTTAACGTTTGACAACAGCCCCTACAGGCTGCATCAGCCCTTTCCGCCCGCCGGCGATCAGCCGACGGCCATCGTCAAGCTGGTCGAGGGCATCGAAGACGGCCTGATGTTCCAGACGCTGCTCGGCGTGACCGGCTCGGGCAAGACCTACACGATGGCCAACGTCATCGCGCAACTCGGCCGGCCGGCGCTGGTCATGGCGCCGAACAAGACGCTGGCGGCCCAGCTGTATTCGGAATTCCGCGAGTTCTTCCCGGAAAACGCAGTCGAGTACTTCGTCAGTTACTACGACTACTACCAGCCGGAAGCCTACGTGCCGTCGAAAGACCTGTTCATCGAAAAGGACAGTGCGATCAACGAGCACATCGAGCAGATGCGGCTGTCGGCGACCAAGAGCCTGCTGGAGCGGCGCGACGTGGTGATCGTGGCGACCGTGTCTGCGATCTACGGCATCGGCGACCCGGTCGATTACCACGCGATGATCCTGCACCTGCGCGAGGGCGGCACGCTGCACCAGCGCGACATCATCGCCCGCCTGGTGCAGATGCAGTACCAGCGCAACGACATGGATTTCCGGCGCGGTGTGTTCCGGGTGCGCGGCGACGTGATCGACATCTTTCCGGCCGAACAGGCGGAGAACGCACTGCGCGTGTCACTGTTCGACGACCAGATCGAGGAACTGTCGCTTTTCGATCCGCTGACCGGTCAGGTGAAGCAGAAGATCGGCCGCTTCACGGTCTATCCGTCGAGCCACTACGTGACGCCGCGCGCCACCGTGCTGCGTGCGATCGACGCGATCAAGATCGAACTGGAGCTGCGATCGAAGGAATTCGTCAGCCAGGGCAAGCTGGTCGAGGCGCAGCGGATCGAGCAGCGCACCCGCTTCGACCTCGAAATGCTCAACGAACTGGGTTTCTGCAAAGGCATCGAGAACTACTCGCGTCACATGTCGGGCCGCCAGCCGGGCGATGCGCCGCCGACGCTGATCGACTACCTGCCGCCGGACGCGCTGATGTTCATCGACGAGTCGCACGTGACCATTCCGCAGATCGGCGGCATGTTCAAGGGCGACCTGGCGCGCAAGACCAATCTGGTCGATTTCGGCTTCCGCCTGCCGTCTGCGCTCGACAACCGGCCGCTGAAGTTCGACGAATTCGAGAAGCTGATGCCGCAGACCGTGTTCGTGTCGGCCACGCCGTCGGCGTACGAGGCGGCGAACCAGGGACAGGTGGTGGAACAGCTGGTGCGGCCGACCGGGCTGATCGACCCGACGATAGAAATCCGCCCGGCCACCACCCAGGTCGATGACCTGCTGGGTGAAATCCGCAAGCGGGTGGCGGTGCAGGAGCGCATTCTGGTCACCGTGCTGACCAAGCGGCTGGCCGAAGACCTGACCGACTACTTCGCCGAGAACGGCATACGCGTGCGCTATCTGCATTCGGACATCGACACGGTGGAGCGGGTGGAAATCATCCGCGACCTGCGGCTGGGCGAATTCGACGTGCTGGTCGGCATCAACCTGCTGCGCGAGGGACTGGATATTCCCGAGGTATCGCTGGTAGCGATTCTTGATGCCGACAAGGAAGGCTTCCTGCGCTCGGAGCGCAGCCTGATCCAGACCATAGGCCGGGCGGCGCGCCATCTGCACGGCACCGCCATCCTGTACGCCGACCAGATGACCGAGTCGATGAAGCGCGCCATCGGCGAAACCGAGCGCCGCCGCACCCGGCAGATCGCACACAACCTCGCGCAGGGCATCACGCCGCGCTCGGTGGTCAAGCGCATCAAGGACATCATCGACGGCGTGTACGATCAGGACGAAGTCGCGCGCGAACTGAAGGTGGCCGAAGAGCACGCCCGCTTCGAGTCTATGAGCGAGAAGGATCTGTCGCGCGAGATCAAGAAGCTGGAGAAGGAAATGATCGAACACGCGAAGAATCTCGAATTCGAGAAGGCTGCCGCGGCGCGCGACCGGCTGTTCAAGTTGCGCAGCGGTGCCTTCGGCGCCTGATGCGGATGCATCCGCCCGTCGTCGGCGCGGGTAACGGGATCGTTCGATCGACCGCCTTCGCCGCATGAAGAGACGCCACTTTCTTGGCCTGCTGGCCGGCCTGCCGCTGCTCGCCGGCTGTTCCGCCACCGGTCTGCTGAATCTGCTGGCGCCGTCGACGCACCGGCGCGAAGCCGGCATCGCCTACGGCCCGCACCCGCGCATGAAGCTGGATGTCTATCGTCCGCTCGAGACTTCGGGCCCGGCGCCGGTCGTCGTGTTCTTCTACGGCGGCAGCTGGAACGCTGGTCGGCGCGAAGACTACCTGTTCGTCGGCGCCGCGCTGGCCGAGCGCGGCATCGTCACGGTGATTCCCGATTACCGGCTGTACCCGGAAGTGGTGTATCCGGCCTTTCTCGACGACTGTGCCGCAGCCGTTGCCTGGGCGATGGACAACGCGGCGGCGCAGGGCGCCGATCCCGGTCGGCTGCATGTGGCCGGACACAGCGCCGGCGCCTACAACGCCGCCATGCTGGCGCTGGACGCGCGCTGGCTGGGCAAGCTCGGTCGCGGGACCGACCGGCTGGCGGGACTGGTCGGTCTGGCAGGGCCTTACGATTTCCTGCCCATCGTCAATCCGGACGTCAAACCCGTATTCAACCGCCCGGGTGTCGAAGATCCGGCGCCCGCCGACTCGCAACCGCTCCGGCACGTGTCGGCCGCGGCGCCGCGCAGCCTGCTGATCGCCGCGCGGGAAGACGAACTCGTCAATCCGCAACGCAACACCGGCGGGCTGGCGCAGGCCTTGCGCGATTCGGGCGTCTCGGTCGATGAGCGCTACTACGACGGGGTGAATCACCTGACCCTGGTGGGCGCCTTCGGCCGCCCGCTGCGCGGACTGGCGCCGGTCATCGACGACGTGGCAGCCTTCGTCGGGACGGTGGTGGCGCAGCCGCGTCCCTGAGGGTTGCTCAGAGACTCAGCGGGAGCGCAAGACACAGGCGAGTGCCCCCGTTACGGGCCGGCAAGGGCCGCAGGCTCCCGCCGTGCAGATCGGCCACGCGCTGGGCGATTGCCAGGCCGAGCCCGCCGATGCCGCCGCTTTTTCGTTGCAGCGGCGGGTCACGCAGGGACTGTCCGCGTTCGAGTCGTTCGATCAGATCTTCAGGCAGTCCGGGGCCGGCATCTTCGACGACGATCTGTGCCAGCACACCGTTGCGACTCAGGCTGACGTGCACCGGTCCGGCGCCGGGTGCGTGACGCATGGCATTGTCGATCAGGTTGGTCAAGGCGCGCTCGATAAGTTGCAGGTCGCCCTCAAGTTCAAGCCTTCCGGGTGGCGGTCCCTGAAGCATGACGGGCGGCCGGGCGCTGTCTGTCAGATCGAATTTCTGCACGGCGTCTGTCACCAGCTCGTCGAGCCGGAACCGCTCCCGGTTGAGCGACTGACCGCTCGACTGCAACGCGCACAGTTCGAACAGCTGCTGCGAAAGCCGGCGCACCTTGTCGCTTTGCGCCAGCGCAGTCGACAGGATGCGATCGAACGTTGCCGGCGGCGACGAGCGGTGTCCGGCAAGTGCCTCGAGCTGACCGTGAAGCGCTGTCAGCGGCGAACGCAGATCATGCGCCACGCCCGCCATCATTTCCCGGTGAGCGTCGCTTTGCTGTTGCTCCCGCGCGCCCTGCGCTCTCAGCCTTTCGGTCATGTCCTCGAAAGCGCGTTCTATCGCCTGCACTTCGTCACCTTGCTGCATCGCGACGACATCGCCGATGACCGCAGTACCGGCGTCCTCCTTGCCGAAGCGGCGCATGCGGTGCGCAATGCGATGCAGCGGCCGGGTCAGCCGATGAAATGCGATGACCCCGCTCGCCACCGCGAGCAGCAGCCCCAGCGTGGCCGCGACCGCTGCGCCCTGCCAGACGCGCAGCAGGCTCGATTGCCCGGCAACGAGTGTGCGCGCCTGCCCGTCGAGCACGATGTAGAGGTAACCGGGCGGCTTCACGTCGCCGGGTCGCGGCGCAAACATCGCAACGCTGAAAATGCGGGACACGCCGACGTCCATCGGATCAGTGCCGAACAGCGGCAAGGGTGCGCCGTCGAGAAACCGCTGAACCGGAGCCAGATCGACCTGCGGCTGCCGCACCATGCCGGGCTCGCCGATGTAGTGGGCGACGCGTCCGTCGGCGTCCAGCACATAGACCTGAACACCTGGATTGACGACCATCAGCATCGACAGCAGTGTCTCGCGGGCCGACCGGTCGGCAGCGTCCGCATCAGCCCGTGCAATGTCCGGCCAGTGTTCGATGATGTGACGGGCCAGCCCGTGCGACAGGCGTTGCAGCGACTCTTTTTCGTGTTGTGCCGCAACATGCCGTCCGAGCAGGCCGACAAATGCGCCATAGGCGAGCAGCAGCACCGCCATGGTCACGATGAGACGCGTCGCGAAGGAGGGCGAACGGATCACGGCACGGTGTCCTCGAATCGGTAACCGACGCCCCAGACCGTCACGATGCGCTGCGGATTTCTCGGGTCGTCCTCGATCTTGTTGCGCAGACGGTTGATGTGCGAATTGACGGTGTGTTCGTAGCCATCGAAGCCGGCTCCCCAGACGCGCTGCAACAGACTGCCGCGACTGAAAGCCTGCCCGGGATGCCGTGCCAGAAAGTGCAGCAGATCGAATTCGCGCAGGGTGAGCGGAATCGGCACGTCATCGCGCGCCAGTTCGCGTCGCTGCGTGTCGAGTCGAAACGCTCCGAAGCGCACGTCAACGGCGACCGCCGGAGCACTGCGTAGCTGTTCGACGCGGCGCAGCAGCGCGCGTACGCGTGCCACCAGTTCGAGCATGGAGAATGGCTTGGCAAGGTAGTCGTCGGCACCGAGTTCGAGCCCGAGCACGCGGTGAGCCTCCGCCGAACGGGCGCTCAGCATGATGACCGGAATATCGGCGTGCCGTGCCTTGAGGTGGCGACAGACGTCCCAGCCGTCCGCGCCCGGCAACATCAGGTCGAGCAGCACGAGATCCCAGCGTTTGCGATCGATGGCGGCGATGGCCTGCAGCCCGTCCGATTCGCGGTGCAGGCGGTACCCTGCGCCTTCCAGATGGAGACGCAGGGTACCCGCGATGGCATTGTCGTCCTCGACCAGCAACACATGCTCGTTCATCGGTTTGGCGCCCTGCAGGCTAAAAAATCGAGACTAGCAGGTCTGCCGCCGACTGACTTCACGCCGGCGTGAAGCTTGCCGGCAGCGTTCAGCCAAGCCGCCGGCGCGCAACGCTGCCGATCAGGAGCAGGCCGGCCAGCATCATGGCGTAGGTTTCCGGCTCCGGTACCGGCGCAACAGCGAACGAAATGCGATAAATGCTGGTGTCGGCCGCGAGTGTGCTGTCGAGCGTATAGCCGGTCGCAGTCGTGAGGCCGTTGTAGGCAGCGAGCTCGGCAAAATTGAACGCAACCACCGAATTCTGCGGCGCACGCAGGTCGTTGTTGCCGACAAACGCCGAAGCGGCGGGGTCGAATACCTCGGAGCCGGCATCCCAGATCTGACGGGCCGTCTGGTTGATCGAATTGATGACCAGATTGCCTGCTGCGTCGAACAGCTGGTAGCGCATCGGCGAATCGTTGCCGATGAAGAAATCGTTGCTTGGCACGACCATGGCCGCGAACGTGAAGAACCGGTTCAGCGAGCTGTCAACAGTGAAGGTGGCGCTGCTCGTGCCGCCTGGCTGCAACAAGCCGCCCAGCGTGCCGCGGGTTGCTGTCGGGTCGGCTGCGGCGAAGGCCGCCTGCCATGCGCCACCCGCACCGCCCTCGGCGACCGAAATGATGGACTCGGTCGCGACGCTGCCCAGATTGAAGGCGTCGAAGCTGCCGTTGTTGAATCCGAAGTGCAGTGGGGCGAAGCTGATGCCGTTGGCGGGTACCAGGCTTTCAACGGTGACCGTGACGTCAACGAGGGCTGCCTGGGCCGACGAAGCGAGACCGACCAGCACCATGGCTGCCGTGAGACGGGAGATGCGAAGTGAAGAGGGGAACATGTGGATACTCCGGGATATGAAGGATGAGCCGGACCATGAGCTGCTGACCGGTGTGCGGATGCTAGGCAGCCCGAATCACCGAGTCCTCACACAAACTTCACCGCGACGGGATGTGTGCGTTTCTGCTGCGGTGACGGCGTTCACCTCCTGGCTGACACTGCTTCAGGAACCGATGACTCGGAAAACGATCCCTTGCCTGACCATGCGCGCCACTCTCATCCGTCTGCTGCTGCTTCTCGCCGTGCTCACCCAGTCGCCTGCATCGGCGCTGGAAAGCGGCGCGGTCGTCAGCGCGCGCGCCACCGTCACGATGGTGTCGGCGCAGGACGCTGCGCGTGCCGGCGATACGGTCGATCTCGCCCTGCATCTGCGCCTGGCCGAAGGCTGGCACATCTACTGGATGAATCCGGGCGACGCCGGGCAGCCGCCGCGCATCGAGCTGTATGCACCGGCCGGCAGCAGCGTGAGCGATCTGCGCTGGCCGGCGCCGAAGCGCCATGTCGACGGGCCGGTGACCACCTTCATTCACGAAGGTGACGTGCTGCTGCCCTTCAGCGTGACACTTCCGGCCGGCCTTGACGGCCCGCAGACGCTGACGGCGAAAGCCGGCTGGCTTGTGTGCAAGGACATCTGCATTCCGGAAGAGGGGGTGTTCAGGCTGACGCTGCCGGCGGGTGTGGCGACCCGCAGCGCCGAGGCGCTGCTGTTCGATGCCGCACGCGACGCGCTACCCGGGATGGCTGACTGGCAGGCTGCGGTCAGCGCGGATGGCGTGCTGACGCTGAGCGGCCCCGGCGCAGACGCCATCGTCGAGGCTGACTTGCTGCCGGCAGACTGGGGCCTGGTCGAACATGGCGCGGCGCAGACGCTGACGGTTGCAGACGGCAGCGCGGCGCTCGCATTGCAGCCGGGCGCAGCGTTCGATCCGGCGCGCGCGCTGTCCGGCGTGCTCCATGTGCGCGACCGCGACGGCATCACCCGCGCGCTCTGGGTGGCGACGCCCGGAGCGGCTACCCAACGTGCGCCCGTCGTGCTGCTTGCGGGCGGCGACGCGCCATTGCCGGCGCCGGCCGGGTTGGCGCCCGCCGCAGCGCCGGTGGCAGATGGCTTCGGCTTCGCCTGGGCCGTGCTGTTCGCGCTGGCCGGTGGTCTGCTGCTCAACCTGATGCCCTGCGTGTTCCCGGTGCTGGCGATCAAGGCGCTATCGTTCGCCCGTCTGGGCGGTCATGCGCAGCGCACGGTGCGTGCGCAGTCGCTTGCCTACTGTGCCGGTGTCGTGACCACTTTCCTGCTGCTGGCCGGCGTGCTGCTCGCACTTCGCTCGGCAGGGTTGCAGGCAGGTTGGGGCTTCCAGTTCCAGTCACCGGTGTTCGTGACCGCCATGGCGGCGCTGCTGTTCGTCATCGGGCTGAATCTGTCCGGCGTGTTCGGCTTCGGCAGCGGATTCGCGTCCGCCGGGGATACGCTGGCATCGCGACCGGGCCTGTCCGGCAGCTTCTTCACCGGCACCCTCGCGGTCGTCGTCGCCACGCCTTGCACCGCGCCCTTCATGGGCGGGGCGCTGGCGTTCGCGCTTGCAGCGCCGGCGGCACAGACCGTTGCGGTGTTCGTCGCTATGGGTGTCGGGTTGGCATTGCCTTATGCGCTGTTCGCCTTCGTGCCGGGTCTGGCGCGCCGCATGCCCCGACCCGGTCCATGGATGGATCGCCTGAAGCAGGCGCTGGCCTTTCCGATGTATGCAGCGGCCGCCTGGCTGGTATGGGTGCTGAGCCAGCAATCCGGCGCGGACGGTGTGCTGATGGCACTGGTCGTGCTGTTGTTGCTGGCACTGGCGGGATGGTTGCTGGGGGTTGCGCAGAGCGGGGCTTCAAGCGCTGGCGCGTGGCGTACCGGCGCGCTGTTGGTGGCACTGCTTGCGGCCGTCGGCATCGCGCGCGCGCCGGAGCCTGCCGGTACCGGACCATCGGCAGGCATTGCAGCGGCCGCATCGGAACCTTACGCGCCCGCGCGCCTGAGCGAGTTGCGCGCAACCGGCAGGCCGGTATTCATCAACATGACGGCGGCCTGGTGCGTCACCTGCCTGGTGAACGAAAAGGTGGCGCTGTCGACGACTGGCGTACGGCAGGCCTTCGCGACGCGCGGCATCACGTACATGAAGGGTGACTGGACGCGCAGCGATCCGCTCATCACCGATTTTCTGCGTCAGCACGGCCGCGACGGCGTGCCGCTCTATGTTTATTTCCCGCCTGATGGCGCATCGCCGGCGGTGCTTCCGCAGATCCTGACCGAGCAGATCGTGCTCGACCGGATCGGTTCCTGATCCTTTCAAGGAGGAATGACCATGCTCTTCAGTCCCCGAACGTCCCGCCTGCTGATGTCGGCTGCGCTTGCACTGCTGCCGGCGGCTGCGCTCGCCGCGCCGAAGGTCGGCGAACCTGCGCCTGCCTTTACGGGTGTGGATGCCCACGGCAAGACCGTCACGCTGTCCGGACTGGCCGGCAAGACCGTGGTGCTGGAATGGATGAACGACGGCTGCCCGTATGTCGTCAAATGGTACAGGAGCGGCGAAATGCAGAAGCTGCAGCGCGACGCGACCACGAAGGGTGCCGTGTGGCTGACCGTGGCAAGCTCGGCGCCGGGCGAGCAGGGGCATGTCGATGGCGAAACGGCGCTGAGGCAGACGGCGGACAGAAATGCGTCACCGACGCATTTCGTGCTCGATCCGAAAGGCACCATCGGCCGCGCCTATGGTGCGCAGGTCACGCCGCACATGTATGTGATCGCGCCGGACGGCAAACTGGCCTACATGGGCGGCATCGACAGCATCGCCTCGACCGATCCTGCCGACATTCCGAAGGCCGAGCCACTGGCGCGGCTGGCCATCAATGAGGTGCTGGACGGAAAGCCGGTCACCAAACCGGTGACACGCGCCTATGGCTGCTCGGTGAAGTACGCGAACTGACAGGGCGCGTGCGCAAGCGCGCTGTTGCCCTGGTCGTGCCGTTTGACAGAAAAGCAGCCGCTGCCGGGGCACCGTCGTGCCCCGGGATGACGAGTCATCAGGCGCTGACGATTTCCGGGCCGGCGTGCAGCCGGTTCTGTGCCTTGACCAAACGCTCCATCGTGCGCAGGTCGCGCCGGTCGAGCTTCATCGCGCCACGCACCCATTCGCGCACCACGTCCTCCAGCTCCTGGTAGGTCAGGCGGATGAAGGCGTGCATCTTGGCGCGCTGGAAGGCACGGAAACCCTTGAGCTGCGAGCTCATGGAGCGCATCACGTTGCGCGCCACCTGCTCTCCGGTGCCGGGCTCGGCCAGATGATCGACCAGGCCAAGCGCGTGCATCTCTTCGGCGCTCATGATGCGGGCGTTGAGGATGAGATCCTCGGCAATCCGCGGCCCGGCCTTGCGAGCCACGAGGCTGTAGGCGCCCATGCCCGGGAACAGGTTGAACATCATTTCCGGAAAGCCCAGCTTGCTGCCGCGCTCGGCGATCACCACATGGCAGGACAGCGCCGCCTCGAAACCGCCGCCGAGCGCATCCCCCTGAATGACCGCCATCGACACCGCATCGGCGTGCAGACCGGACACATTGTTGTTGATGGCGCGAATGCAGGCCTGGGCGTAACGCATCAGCGCCTGCTGGTCACCGGCTTCGACCAGCCGGCGGAACAGGTCGAGGTCACCCCCAAGGTTATAGACCCCGGGAACGGATGAGCAATTCAGGAAGAAATCCACCGTACCGGGGGCCAGTTCCACTTCCTGCTGCTGGGCAACGACGTCAGCCAGCAGTTCAGGCGTGAAGCAGGGACGCCCAACCGGATGCGCGTACATCCACAGCGCACGGGTGTCCGCTTCATAGCGCGAAGTCACGAGGGGAGTCGAAAGCAGACGCGGTCCGCGCGGGGCAGCACCGAACTGCACGACATTGTCGACGTGTATGCGCGGCTTCTCATGCAGCTGCAGTGGAGCGTCCGCCCTGGCGATGCAGACGGGCAGAGAATGAGCGACTGTTGAGTCAACGGTGTTCGGAATCGAAGCTTCAAACGGCGCGCACGACATACGCTCCGTATTGCACGGGGTCAACAGATCCATTTCAGCCTCCGTCGGAATAGCCGACAAAAAAGCATGCTGAAAAACGTCGCCAATCAGGCGAACTGGAGAGGCATTTATTTGCCTTTTATTCCTGCTGTCTGGTGCACGATTCCAGACAGAGTCTGACCCTGTAAGTGCATGTTACGACAACACGAGAATTTTTTGCTTGAAATTTTGATTGCACCCGACGGGGATCAATCTGCTGCTCGGCTATAGTCGGACGCAACAGGAGGAATCGATGACAGCAGCCGCATCCGGCACCGAACAGCGCGAACACAAACTGACCCTGCAGGAGCTTGTCGAAGCCATGGTGGCCGATGGCCTGCTGGGCGATGCGGTGGCGCGTACCTTCATGCACGACCGCCGCTACTGGCGAGGCGGCGAGCATCCGCTCGTCGTGCTGGCGCAGCAGAAATGGCGCTCGCTGCATCCGCCGCACCGCCCGCTCAACCTGGATGTGCTGACTGAATGGATGGCCGGCTGGAGTGGTCACGAGTACTACCACATCGACCCGCTGAAGGTTGATTTCGCAGCTGTGACCGAGGTGGTGTCGAGCGCCTATGCCAATCGTTTCCGCATTTTGCCGGTCCAGGCTTCGGCGCGCGAAGTGGTGATCGCGACCGCAGAGCCCTTCATGAGCGAGTGGGAAAAGGAACTGGCGCCCATCCTGCGCCGGCCGATCCGGCGCGTCATCGCCAACCCGGACGATATCGCCCGCTACGTGGTCGAGTTCTACAGTCTGGCCAAGTCGGTCAAGGGTGCAGCCAAGCGGGGTGACGTCAGCGGTGTCGGCGCATCGAATTTCGAACAGCTGGTCGAACTGGGCCGCAGCAACCGGCCGCTCGATGCCAATGATCAGCACATCGTCACCATCGTCGACTGGCTGTGGCAATACGCTTTCGAGCAGCGCGCCAGCGACATCCACATCGAACCGCGGCGCGACTTCGGCGTCGTGCGCTTCCGCATCGATGGCGTGCTGCATCAGGTCTATCAGATTCCGATGCCGGTACTGGGCGCGATGACCTCGCGCATCAAGATACTGGGCCGCATGGACGTGGTCGAGAAACGCCGGCCGCAGGATGGGCGGATCAAGACGCGCGCACCGGACGGCCAGGAAATCGAACTGCGCCTGTCCACGCTGCCGACCGCCTTCGGCGAAAAGCTGGTGATGCGGGTGTTCGACCCGGAGGTGCTGGTGCGCGACTTTCGCGATCTGGGTTTTTCCGATGAGGACGCGCGGCGCTGGAAGAACATGACGACGCAGCCGAACGGCATCGTGCTGGTGACCGGCCCGACCGGCTCGGGCAAGACCACGACGCTGTACTCGACGCTGAAGAACCTCGCAACACCCGAGGTCAATGTGTGCACGCTCGAAGACCCGATCGAAATGATCGAACCATCGTTCAATCAGGTTCAGGTGTCGGCCGACATCGGCGTCACCTTTTCGGCCGGCATCCGGTCGCTGATGCGGCAGGACCCGGACATCATCATGGTGGGCGAGATACGCGACCTGGAAACCGCCGAAATGGCGATCCAGGCAGCGCTGACCGGTCACCTCGTGCTGTCGACACTGCACACCAACGATGCGCCGTCGGCGATTACCCGTCTGATGGATCTGGGCGTACCCAGTTATCTGCTGAACGCCACGGTGCTCGGCGTGATGGCGCAGCGGCTGGTCCGCACACTGTGTCCGCATTGCCGCAAGCCGGCCACGCCGCAGGAAACCGACCCACAGGCCTGGAACGAACTGGTGTCGCCGTGGAAGGCGAGCCGTCCGGATCGTTTCATGCAGTCGGTCGGCTGCCTGGAATGCCGCATGACCGGCTACGCAGGCCGCATCGGCATCTACGAAATACTGCTGATGTCGCCGGAAATCAAGAATCTGATTTCGGCCAGTGCCGACATTGCGGCGCTGCGCGAACAGGCTTATCGCGAAGGCATGTATCCGCTGCGCGTGTCCGGCGCGCTGAAGATCGCCCAGGGCGTGACCACACTGGGCGAAGTCATGAAGGTGGCGCCGCCAGCCTGAAGCCGGCTGCGCGCGGCGGTGCTCAGTACCCCTCGCCTGGTGGCCAGCCGACCCCGACGAAGGGCGGCTTGCGGCCGACCAGTCCTTCGAGCAGGGTCAGCTCCGCGTCCGTGTGGTTGATCAGCTTGGCGGCCGACATCATGTCGCCGCCCGGCTTGTCGCGCAGCCACATCGGCTTGTCGTGATGGCGGGTCTGGATGGTTTCGGTCTGCCCCGGATCACCGTTGCGCGCGATGACGGCTTCGCCGTAGCACAGACAGAAGTAGGTCTGGTCCTCGGCCGTTTCGATGTAGCAGCCAGTGCCCCGGATACCGATGGTGGCCGCCGGGGTCGCGACTCGCCGCTGGCCGCTGTCGAACACCGACAGCAGGCGCCCGGTGATGACGCGCATCAGGTCGGCGGCAACGCCGCTGCCGAAGGCGACATGCGAGTTGCCACGCTGCATGAATGCGTCGCGGCCTATCACGTAGATCGCTTCCGACCCTGCGCCGGTGCGTACCGTGTCGCCCGGATGTACCGGCATGCCGAATTTCGCCGGCACGCCGTTGATCGTCACGTTGCCACGGAAACCGCGCAGCCCGGGGCGGTCGTCGCGGGCCAGCGCCTCGCGTACCAGCGTGTCCAGTGCCAGCGGGGCGGCACTGCCGGCCACCAGCAAGCGCGTGAGCATGCGTCGTCTGTCCATCCGGCTGTCTCCCTGTTGTGTTGAGCGAATTATGGCCTGTGCGGTTCGCTGCCGGATGCATTCAACCTGAAAACCTCAGTTGATCGGCGCGTGGTGGAGTACGAGGGGCAGGGTTGGCAGGGTGTCCGACAGGGCATGAAGACGCGCCAGGATGGCTTCCTGCAAGGACGCGCAACGCCGCCAGCCGGCGCCCTGCCGGCCGTGCACGCGACGTCGAAGCGGTCTCATCTCGTGGGTGAGTAAGCAAAAAGCAGCGATCTTCATGATGCGCGAGGCTCGAAGCAACATGGCAAGTGTTCAACTGCGGTTTTCAGGTTCAATCGTCGCCGGCGAGCACTGCGTCACCCAGACCGACACGACCGCTGCGCAGTACCCGTGCAGTGATGCCGCCATGTCCGCGCATTGCGTTGTAGCCGCCACGGCCCAGATTGCTTTCCATGCGCGAGCAGGGGTCGCAGGTGCCGGTGTATTCAAGCAGCGCTTCGCCCAGCTGGAAGCGGCGGCCCTTCAGCGCCAGAAGATTGATGCCGCTGACCACGATGTTGCGCCGCACCTGTTCCGGGCTGACGACGTCCGTACCGAGCAGGCCGGCTACCGTCTGCAGGTGCTCGGCCTGTATCAGCGTGACCTGGCGCTTGCCGCCCGGGCTGGCGTAGTGGTCGCCTTCCAGCCCGAGTGCCTCGATGGCCTGTACCGATTCGACCGGTTGCAGCGGCTTCAGTCGCGCCGGCCTTACCCCGATCCAGGTCACGCAGCCTGGTTGGGCGAAGGTGGATTTCAATGTTTCCAGGGTGTTCATGTGTGCTCGCGATATCGGTCATCCAGGCGGATGCTACTTCACGCGAACAGCCCGTGCAGATACCAGCGGTGCGGCGGCAGGTGTTCGCGGTAGATCCACAACCGGGCGTGATCGGTGCCCAGCGCGACGAAATAGTCGCGCAGCGCGTCGCCCGGACTCGCTTCACCATCGGTGTCCCACCAGCCGGACTCGATGCGTTCGGGGCCGCTGACCAGTTGAAGCGGTCCGGTGCGCCAGGGCTGGTTGCGGATGGTCTGCAGCAACCGGGGTTCGGGCAGCAGCCAGAGCGGGCGTCTGCCGCCTTGCGCAGCGGCGGAGGTGCCCGGACCGGGCTCGACCTGCTGCTGCGATCGTTCCGGCCGGTGGTCGGCGCAGGCGGACAGTGCGTACACCCGGTCAGGTCCAAGCCGGGCGCGCAGGTGTTCGATCAGAAGCCTGCCGGCTTCCTGCCGCCGGGCGGGCGAGGGGGCCAGTGGGCCGAACAGGTCTTCGCTGCGCCCGGCCAGTTCGATCCAGTGCGCAGCCTTCAGACGCAGCGCACCGACGGCTTCGGGCAAGGCGAGCCGTGCCAGATGTTCGCGCGTCAGCAGCGCCATGCGACGGGCGTCGCGCGACGGCGTGCCCAGTGTCAGCGTCAGTACGGTCGGCGGATGATGTTCGTGTTCCAGTTCGAGCCGGCAGCTTTCGATGCCGGCATGCACGGCGGCCAGCTGCGTGCAGCAGGCGTTGAACAGCCGGTTGGCCGCGAACAGCAGCACGTCAATGTCGTGTCGCGGTATCGGTAGTTCGAGCCGGCTGTCGATCTGCGGTGGTGTCTCGAAATACGGCCGCGGATCAGGTCGCTGGCCAAGCGCCTGGTCGAGCAGGCGGCGCAGTCCGGCAGCATCGCGTCGTGCCAGGGCATCGCGCGGCAGTTTCATCACCTCACCCACGGTACGCAGGCCGCTGTCGGCAAGCAGGGCGAGCAGTGACGCATCGGCTTCCATCGCACGCAGCGGCAAGGCGGCCAGGGCTTCGGCCAGGGCGTGATCATCGTCTGCGACGCACTGACCGGGCGTGGCGCGCGCCAGCCAGCGTGCCGCGCGCGGGGTGGGGGCGCAGGCGCTCAGCGCCCGGAAACCGGCCGCAGCCAGATCGCTGCGCAGATGGCGCAGCAGGGCGTCGAGCCCGCCGAACAGCCGCGTGCTGCCGGCAATGTCGAGCAGCAGGCCGTCATCTTCCAGCACGACCCGCGGTGTGTAGCGCAGCGTACAGCCCGCAGCTTCACGCAGTGCAGAGCGCTCGGCCTCGGAGGATTTCGGTCGTACGAGCAGATCCGGGGCTATTGCCAGTGCGTCGGCCACGCCCTGTCCGGGGCGCACGCCCTGTGCCAGTGCCGTCGCGTCCAGCGCGCACACGCGCTGCCGGTGCGCCACAGCCAGCGGACGGGTGTGCGAAGGGTTGCGGAACAGGGCCTGCATGGGCCAGTCGGGAAAGACGAGTGCCAGCCAGCGCATGATCCTGAAAACCTCATTTGACCGCTCACCATGTTTTTGAATTGAAAGTCTTTGCCAGCGACACTGTCGTCGTATTCCGGAGCGTCACCCTCCGGCTGCGAACGCTTCGATGCCGCGTGCACGGCTGGCGGGGCGCCCCGCGAATCATGCTCACGACGCCGATCAACCGTCGTTCTCAGGATGATTTGCGACGGCAGGGGCTTCATGCGATCAGCACCAGCGCGGGTGGAGCGGCACAGCGCGTCGGTGCCATGGCCGGCGGCGCATCGAAACCTGCTCCCTGCAGGTAGAGCGGCTGGTTTGCCGGTGCACCGCGCCGTTTCAGGATGTCGATGCGCAGCACGCCGGCTGCGCGGGCCGACAGTTGCAGCCGCAGTGCCGCAGGCGAGGCGTGCTGTGCCTGCGGCAGCGGACGGAACAGGATGAGCGGAATCGCCGCCTCGCGTACCGCCAGCTGCAGCCGTCGCAGCAGTGCATTGTCGACGCGGTCGAGCCAGCCGACGACCACCGAACAGACGCCTGAACGCAATGCCTGGCGCATTGCCCAAACTCGCTCGCCCGCTGTGTCTGCCCGTACCACGATCAAGTGCCGGGACCGTACGCCGGCAGCCGCCAGCGCAGACACGCCGGGCAGATGTGGCGGCGCCACCCAGACCCGCCAGCTGCCCTCCGTTTCGGCTCCGGCCAGCAAAGGCATCAGCAGCGACAGTTCGCCGTGGCCGCTGCAATCGGTCAGCAATTCGGTCATTTCGCCGACCGGCCAGCCCTGACCCGGCAGAGCGTCATCCAGTGCGGCGTGACCGGTCGGGATGCCATTCGGTACGGTCGGTGACACGTCGCCGGCCCGCCAGAGTGACGGATGCCGGAAGAGACCCCGCGCTTGCGTGGTCATCGCGTCAGACCGGACTGCCATTGCGGATCAGGCCGACCACCACGCCTTCGATCACCAGCGGATCGCGCTGCGTATCGATCACGATGGGTTGGAACTCCGGGTTTTCAGGCAGCAGTTCGACGCGTGAGCCGAGCCGTTTCAAACGCTTCACGGTCACTTCTTCGCTCAGGCGGGCAACGATGATCTGGCCATTCACCGCTTCGTTCGTGGCGTGGATGGCGAGCAGGTCGCCATCGAGGATGCCGGCGTCGCGCATGCTCTGGCCGCGCACCCGCAGCAGGTAGTCGGCGCGGGGTGAAAACATCGCCGGATCGAGCTGGTAGCGCCCCTGCACATGCGCATCCGCCAGTATCGGGCTGCCCGCCGCCACCCGGCCGATCAGCGGGATGCCTGGAGATTCGGTCAGCCGGATGCCGCGTGCACGACCTTCGTCCAGACTGATGACACCCTTGCGCGCCAGTGCCCGCAGATGGCTTTCTGCGGCATTGGGGGAGCGAAAGCCGAATGCCTGCGCGATTTCCGCCCGGGTGGGCGGGCTGCCGCGTTCGCTGACGGCATCGCGTATCAGTTGCAGGATCTGTTGCTGGCGGGCTGTCAGGACGCTTGAGACCATGATGGGGTGCGGGATTGTTCGATGACTGTATTTTTATACAGTTAACGATCACCCTGCAAGCGCTTTGCACTGCGGAAAACGAAATGTCGAGATTTGTTACACGTCAAAATCGAGGCGAAGGTACCCGGAAATGGTTTTTTTTGAAGTGAACTTTATTTCAAGGCCATGAATTAAATAAACTTTATTTTAAATTTGGATGGTTTCAGCACTTTGTGACTGTCTGTACCCTACGACTTAGGTCATGCATCCAGGCGTCGAAGTTTCTGACAGTGCTGCATTGCAGCGAACTTTCCGGGGTCATCCAGACAACAAAAAAGCACCCGAAGGTGCTTTCTTGTTGAACGGCTGGAGCCGATCAGCTCATGCGACGCTTTGCCATCAGACCGATCATGCCCAGGCCGGCCAGCATCATCAGATAGGTGTCCGCTTCCGGAACCACTGTGATGGGAGCGGTGGTGGAAGTCAGGGCGAATACACCGCCGAGGCTGCCGGTCGTCGAACCGGTGACCTTGTAGTAGTAGTCGCCGGCAAGCAGGTTATTGGCGGTGAACAACGTGCCAAAGCTGTATGCAGCCGTGAACGTGTCGACAGCACCCATTTCCTTGTACAGCCACACCATGCTGTCGGCACTCAGGCCGAAGACAGGCGATGATTCGAAAGATATCGCGATCGTCGAGAGCGTCGTGGTGGGGGCGCTCAGCGAAAAAGTGAAAATTTCGGAGAAGGAACCGGTAAGTGATGCGATACCGGTTTCGACCGGAGCGTGAACACCCCAGTCTGTTGCAGCCTGGGCGCCTGATACGGCGAACAAGCCGGTTACGGCTACTGCAAGTAGAGATTTCTTCATTTCCGTGCCTTTCGAGAAAGTGACAGATCGCAAAACAAATTTTTGCAAGAACGACTGTCTGACACAACCATTCGAGACGCTTTCAATTGCAACTGCATGAAACCGGACTCTCTGTGATTGCCTCGGGTGACAGGCGGTCGATCCCGGAGGTTGATAAGCAAGCGGCGTGCCGTCAGAGGGCGGCGATCGCCCGGATTCGGGATTGTTTTCCAAGTTAATGAAATAAAAGGGGTTTTATTTCTTTTCCCTGAGTCGGCCAGCGTGTGGACCTGTGCTTGATCTGTGCTTCATGCCCTTTTTTGTGCACAGCAGCGTCAGCTTTTCTTACAGCGCCTTCATGACTTGTCGCCGGATAGCGCTGGTAGAATCCGCCGCATCATCCGGGAGCCGTTATGCGCGCCGTGCGCGGCTGGGAGGTGTGCATGCTGAATGCAGGACAACCTGCTCCGCTGTTCGAGCTGCCGGACGCCGATTTCGAACTGTTCGATCTGCGTGAACAGATGGCGCGGCATCTGACAGTGCTCTACTTCTATATCAAGGACGATACGCCGGGATGCACCGCTCAGGCGATCGAATTCAGCGATCTCGAAGAACATTTCCGGCGCTGCGGCTGCATCGTCGTGGGGATCAGTCGCGATGAGTTGTTCACTCATGCAGAATTTCGCGACAGACACGGACTGGCGTTCCGGCTGCTGTCCGATGTCGACGCCGAGGTCAGCCGGCGCTATGGTGCGTGGCGCGAACGGGAGGTCGAAGGCAGGTCACGTTTCTGCATGACCCGCTCGACCTTCATCATCGACCGGAAAGGTGTCATACGTTACGCGCAATACGGCGTGAATCCGCGCGGGCACGCAGGAGAAATCCTCGAATGCGTGCGCGCACTTCATACGAAAGGAATCAGGAATGCTCATCACCAAGGACTCGGTCGTCACTCTTAAATACAGCGTGACCGATCCAGACGGAAATCTGGTCGACTCGGGTGCTGCGCCGCTCGCCTACCTGCACGGCGGTTATGGCGGCATCTTCCAGCCGATCGAGGAAGCACTCGAAGGTCAGGCAGTCGGCTATGAAGTGGTCGTCAAGCTGCAGCCGGAAGATGCGTTCGGCGAATACGACGAAGAACTGGTGGAAATCGAGTCGCGCTCGAATTTCCCGGAAAACATCGAAGTCGGCATGCAGTTCGAGCGCGTCAGTCCGGATGGCGAGGAAGAAGGTCTGTACACCGTCACCGACATTACCGATGACCGCATCGTGATCGATGGCAATCACCCGCTGGCCGGCACCGCACTGGTGTTTTCCTGCACTGTGGCCGAAATCCGGAAGGCATCTGCCGAAGAGCTGACGCACGGTCACGTGCATGGCGAGCACGGTCACCAGCACTGATACTTCCCCGACGGCCGTCTGTTGCGCGGCCCGTCGTCGCCGACTCCGTCATACGGTTCCAGTTTTTCCTTTCCGGGAGCATCCATGTCGCGCGTGCTGGTCACCGGGGGTGCGGGCTACATCGGCTCGCACACCTGCATCGAACTCATGTCGGCCGGCCACGATGTGGTCGTGGTCGACAACCTGTGCAACAGCAAGTACGAGTCGCTGCGGCGCGTCGGACAGATCGCCGGTCGCCCGGTCGAGGCGTTCGTGCAGGCCGATGTCCGTGATCGCGGCGCGCTGCGAGCGGTGTTCTCGGCACACGCCATCGACGCGGTCATCCATTTCGCCGGTTTGAAGGCGGTCGGCGAGTCGGTTGCCAAACCGCTCGAGTACTACGACAACAATGTCAGCGGCACCGTGGCGTTGTGCGAGGTGATGGCCGAAGCGGGTGTGAAGACGCTGGCCTTTTCGTCCTCGGCCACCGTCTATGGAGATCCGGCGTCGGTGCCGATCCGTGAGGACTTTCCGACCGGTCCGACGAACCCCTACGGATGTTCCAAGTGGATGGTCGAACACGTGCTGCGCGATCTCGGCGTGGCCGATCCGTCGTGGAGCATCGCACTGCTGCGCTATTTCAATCCGGTCGGCGCGCATGAATCCGGCCTGATCGGCGAAGACCCGAACGGCCTGCCCAACAACCTGATGCCTTACGTGAGTCAGGTGGCTGTCGGCAAGCTGGCGCGGTTGCGCGTGTTCGGCGGCGACTGGCCGACGCCCGACGGCACCGGTGTGCGCGACTACATCCACGTGCTTGATCTGGCGCAAGGCCATGTGCGGGCCATTGACTATCTTCGGAAGCAGACCGGCCTGCTGACGGTGAATCTGGGTACCGGACGCGGTTACAGCGTGCTCGACGTGGTGCGTGCCTTCGAAGTTGCCAGCGGTCGGCCGGTCCCGTACGACATCGTCGAGCGCAGGCCGGGCGACATCGCCCAGTGCTATGCCGAACCCGGCCTTGCAAACCGGCTTCTGGGCTGGGTTGCAGCGCGGGATCTGGCGCAGATGTGCGCCGATGCTTGGAAGTGGCAGCGCAACAACCCGGAGGGCTACGCCTGACAAGGCTTTGTCGGAATCGGGTCAAGAACGGGGTTCCGGCGCGATAGATGGCGACAGAAATTTCGTGTTAGATCACGCTGTAACCGTTTTGACATCTTCACCCAATCGACCCGGGAGAGCCTTCATGCACTTGCAAGCCGTGTTCGAAAAAGCCCACGCCACAGCCAACGAATCCAGTGCGGAAATCTTCCGCCAGTTGCTCGACGCACTCGAACACGACGCACCTTTCGACCTGCAGCAGCTGTACCGGCTTTCGTATGGCGACTTCGACATCGCCCTCAATGCGCTGCGCGAGTGGCGTTCCCAGCGCTACGTCTGGATGCTCGAACACGAAGGCGTCCAGCCCTGGCGAAGCCATCTGAGCTGAACCCTGCCTGCGCGGGACCTGTCACGGCATCGTGATGGGGCTGTGTTAACCTCGGCTCATGCTTCGCTGTTCACGTCTCTCCCGCGGTTTCACATTGATCGAGCTGATGGTGGTGATCGCCATCATCGGCGTGCTCGCCACCATGGCCATGCCGATGGTGGAACTGGCACGCGTGCGTGCCGATGAATCCGAACTGCGGACCGCGCTGCGGCAGATCCGTACCGCGCTCGACGACTACCGCAAGGCCTGGGACGAAGGCCGCATCGAAAAGAAGGTCGGTGCCAGCGGCTACCCGCCCAGCCTCGATGTGCTGGTCAGTGGCGTGAAGGACGTCAAGCAGCCGAACGACGTCAAGATCTATTTCCTGCGCCGCATCCCGCGTGACCCCTTTCACACCGACAAGAGCACGCCGCCGGAACAGACCTGGGGGCTGCGCAGCTATGCCAGCCCGCCGGACGAGCCGACGCCGGGTGCCGACGTGTTCGACGTGTTCTCGCTGTCCGGCCGCACCGGCCTGAACGGCATTGCCTACCGGAACTGGTGAATGCGCAAGCCCCTGTTTTCACGCGGTTTCACGCTGATCGAACTGCTGGTCGTCATGGCCATCATCGCGGTGTTGCTGACGCTGGCCGCGCCGCGCTACTTCGAACATCTCGACCGCTCGCGCGAAGCCACGCTGAAGCAGACGCTTGCGGTCACGCGCGATGCGATCGACAAGTTCCGCGGGGATCGCGGTGCATATCCGCAAAGCCTGCAGGAACTGGTCGAACGCCAGTATCTGCGCAAGTTGCCGTTCGACCCGGTGACCGACAGCGCCGACACCTGGATCGTCGTGCCGCCGCGTGACACCGCGACCGACAGCGGCGTGGCCGATCTGAAGAGCGGGGCCGAAGGCACGTCGCGCGACGGCACGGCCTTTTCCGAGCTGTGAGCCGATGAGTGGGCGCCTGCGCCGGTTGACGCAGCAGCGGGGCTTTTCCTACCTGCTGCTGCTGTTCGCCGTCGCCGCCCTCGGTATCGCCAGCGCCGGCAGCGCGCTGATGTGGAGCACGCTGGCGCAGACCGAACGCGAGCGCGAACTGCTGTTCATCGGCGGCGAGTTTTCGCGTGCGCTGCAGCGCTACTTCGACGCGTCGCCGGCCGAACCCAAGCGCTACCCGGCCACCCTGCAGGATCTGCTGGAAGACAAACGCCAGCCGACGCCGCTGCGCCATCTGCGCAAGCTCTATTTCGATCCGATGACGCGCAGTCAGGACTGGGGCCTGGTCATCAGCGGCGGGCAGATCCGCGCGGTCTACAGCAAGTCGGAACAACCGGCCCGCATCACGCTGCTGCCGGCCTGGGTCGATGCCACCGGCGACAAGGTCGCCAGCTCGCTGAAAAATGCGGCGCCTGCTCCGGGTGCCGCTGCGCCCTCCACCGCACTCAACGCCGCGCCGCTTGCGCGCGGCAAGCCCGGTGAGCGTCGCCATGCCGACTGGCTGTTCGTGCCGATGCCCAGCGGCGGCACGGCAGCGAATGTGGCGACAGGCGGATCCGGAGCCAGCGGGCCCTTTGGGGGATCGTCTGACGAAGGCTCACCCACCGGCGGATCGCCGACCGACCCGGCCAGCCCTTCGGCAACGCCCGGCCGATCGCTGCAGGAAATCTATACCAGCGGAAGCAGCGCGCCTGCTGGCGCCGGGATGCGGTGATCTGTCCGCATACGCCGACATCAGTCGTCAGAACAGCCAGGCGGCCAGCGCGATGCCCAGCATCATGAAGGCGATGGCCACCTTGGCGACTGCGGCCAGCAACATGCCCAGCCAGGTGGCCAGCCCGACACGCGCTGCCTGAAGCGCATCGCGGCGGGCGATGAATTCGCCGATCGCAGCGCCTGCCAGCGGCGCAAACAGCAGTCCGATCAATCCGCCGAACAGCCCGACCACGGTGCCGATGGCTGCCCCGACGAGTGCCAGCGGACTGGCGCCGACCCGCTGGGCGCCGATCACGCTGGCCGCGAAGTCGATCAGCCAGGCCAGTACGGCGAGGGCGCCGAGCACAGCGAGTGTCACGCCGCCGATGCGCTGGAAATCGTCCAGCCAGGCCACCATCAGCAGGCCACCGAATACCAGCGGAATGCCGGGCAGGGCGGGCAGCACGACGCCGGCCAGCCCGACCAGCACCAGCAGGCCGGCGATCAGCCACAACAGCAGATCGGCCGCGCTCATTGCGCGAAAGCCGCGACAGCGTCGTCGACCACGGCCAGCAGGTTGCGCGATCGGGCATGGACTGCGCGCAGGCGGGTGGCATCGTTGCCGCCGCCCCTCACCATGCGGTGCAGGGATTCCAGCGCGGCGCGGCTGCCCAGGGCGTCGGCTGCCGGGGCAAGGCGTTCCAGCGTGAGCGCAATGTCGTCCCGCAACGGCAGCGCGGCGTGGCTGCGCGGATGCACCATCAGGCCATCCAGTCCGAAGCGGCAGGCCTGGAAGCGGTTGTAGGTGTACACGAGGTAGTCGTCCTCCAGTGGATCGGGTTCGTCGCCGGCCAGGATGCTGAAGCACAGCGCCTGCAGATAGACCGCAATCGCGGCGGCGCGCTCCACGGTCAGCGGCGTGTCGCACACGCGCAGCTCGATCGTGCCGTATTCCGGCTTCGGACGGATGTCCCAGTAGAAATCCTTCATGCTGCGCACGATGCCGGTGTCTTCCATCTTCGAGAAGTAATCGCGCTCGAAGCGCCCCCAGTCGAGCACGAAGGGGGCGCGGCCGCTGAGCGGAAAGGCGAACACGGAATTGAGTCGGGCCGAATCGAACAGCGTGTCGCTGCCCTGCGAGAACGGTGACGACGCCGACAGTGCGATGAAGTGCGGCACATAGCGATTCAATGCGTGCAGCACGCGCAGCGCGCTGTCGGCATCGGGCATGCCGATATGTACATGCTGGCCGAATACGGTGAACTGCTTGGCCAGATAGCCGTACAGCCCCGACAGGTGCTGGAAGCGCGGCGTCGAGAAGATGCGCCGCTCGGTCCAGTGCTGGAAGGGGTGCGTGCCGCCGCCGCACAGCGACACATTCAGCCGGGCCGATGCGGCAAGCAGCATGTCGCGCATCGCTTCGAGCTGCTTCAGCAGGCTCGCGTGACGGTCCTGGATGTCGGTTGCCACCTCGATCATGCAGTCGGTCATTTCCGGCTTGATGTCACCGGGAAAGCGGGTGCGTTGCGCCAGTTCAAGCAGGTCGGTGGCCGCCGAGGCGAGGTCGCGATCGTGTTCGCCGACCAGCTGCAGCTCCAGTTCGACGCCCATGCTGAGCGCCGACGAAGCGTGGAAGGTTTCGAGTGACATCAGGCGCGCTCCTCATGCTGCGCTTCGCCAGCCAGCATCAGCGCCCACTGGGCAAACAGCGGGCCGACGAACTCCATCACGATGACCATGCCGGCGATCGCCGACAGTGCGCCTTCGGCAAGGCCGAAGCCGGCACTGCGACTGTATTCGAGCAGCAGCAGCGCGAAGGTCGACAGCGGCGCCAGCGCGAAGCCGGTCAGCGAACCCTTGCGCGTGCTGGTGCCGCTGACGTGGGCGAACGCAGCGGTCGCCGCCACCTTGGCGGCGATGCGCCCGGCGGACATCAGCACCGCCAGCGCCAGCGCAGTCGCGGTGGTGGGCCAGGTTGCCATCCCTGCGACGAATACGAACAGGAACACCGTCAGCAGATCGCCCAGCACCCCGAAATTGCGCTGCGCCGGCGTCAGCAGCAGCTTGCGGCGGCGGATCAGGATGCCCAACGTCAATGCGGCGAGCAGCGGCGATACATTGACGCCCTGTGTCAGCAACGTCACCAGCATGACCGCCAGCGCGAACACCGTCGTCACGCCACGTTCGTCGGCGCGCAGCCGGCGCAGCAGCCAGGGCAGCGGAATGCCGATCAGGATGCCGCAGCCGACCGATACCGCGAGGATGGCCGCACTGTTCCAAAGCGCATTGACCAGGCTGCCCGATTCCAGAAGTTGCCAGTAGCCGATGGCGCCTTTCATCAGCAGCACCGAAATCAGGCAGTTGATCGCGCACAGGTGCAGCGCCCGTTCGGTTACCTGACCGGAACAGCGCAGGTCATTCACCACCCGCACCAGCGCGGCGGGCGACGTCGCGACCGACAGCGCGCCCAGCACCATGGCGATATCGTCCGGCTGACCCATGGCGAGTGCGATGCCGCGCACCACGAAGAAGGTCAGCAGCGATTCAGCGATACCGCTGACCAGCAGCCAGGGGTTATTGACCAGCCAGCGCAGGTTGATGCGGTGACCCAGCTCGAACAGGAACAGGCCGAGCGCGAAATTGGCCAGGAAGGACAGGGCGGCCGTGGTTTCCGCATCGGCCTGAACGGTGTTCAGCGCGCTGCTGACGATGCCGGCCAGCGAGTAGGCGCACACCCGAGGCACACCCAGGCCGCGATGCGCCAGTTCGCCCGCCAGCCACGCGGTCAGCAGAACCGCCGGCCAGCCGACCAGCTCGAAAATGCGTCCGGCTTCAAAAACCATGGCGCGCCCTCCTGATTGCGCGTGATGCGCGCACATGCAAGGAGCCGCACCCTTCAAGGTGCGGCGGCGGAGTGTTCGGGGGAGTCGGGCCGCTCTGCACGCGGCCTCTGGTATGAGCAGTACCGGCAAGCACCGGTCCGCGGTTACAGGCTCTGTTACATCCTTTGCGGGACGCGCAACCGTATCACACGGTGGCGACCGGGATCTTGCCGATGCGGGTCTGCCATTCCTTCGGTCCGGTGTCGTGCACCGAGGTGCCGCCGGCATCCACCGCCACGGTGACCGGCATGTCGACCACATCGAACTCGTAGATCGCTTCCATGCCCATGTCCGCGAAACCGAGCACGCGCGCACCCTTGATCGCCTTCGACACCAGATAGGCGGCGCCGCCCACCGCCATCAGGTAGGCGCTCTTGTGCTTGCGGATGGCCTCGATCGCGACCGGGCCGCGCTCGGCCTTGCCGACCATCGCGATGAGACCCGTCTGCGCAAGCATCATTTCGGTGAACTTGTCCATGCGCGTCGCCGTCGTCGGGCCGGCCGGGCCGACCACCTCGTCGCGCACCGGATCGACCGGGCCGACGTAGTAGATGACGCGGTTGGAGAAATCGACCGGCAGCTTTTCGCCCTTCGCCAGCATGTCGGAGATGCGTTTGTGCGCGGCATCGCGGCCGGTCAGCATCTTGCCGTTCAGCAGCAGGGTCTGGCCCGGCTTCCACGACGCAACCTCCGCCGGTGTCAGCGTGTTCAGGTCGACCCGCTTCGAATTCTTCGTGTCCGGCTGCCAGGTCACGTCCGGCCAGTCTTCCAGGCGCGGCGCTTCGAGCACGGCCGGACCGGAGCCATCGAGATGGAAATGCACGTGGCGGGTGGCTGCACAGTTCGGGATCATCGCCACCGGCAGCGACGCAGCGTGCGTCGGGTAGTCGAGAATCTTCACGTCGAGCACGGTGGCCAGGCCGCCCAGCCCCTGGGCGCCGATGCCCAGCGCGTTCACCTTCTCCATCAGTTCCAGCCGCAGTTCTTCGACGCGCGTGAGCTTTTCGCCGCGCGCCGCCTTCTCCGCCAGGAACTGGATGTTGATTGGCTCCATCAGCGATTCCTTGGCCAGCAGCATGGCCTTTTCCGGCGTGCCGCCGATGCCGATGCCCAGCATGCCCGGCGGGCACCAGCCGGCGCCCATGGTCGGCACCGTCTTCAGTACCCAGTCCACGATGGAATCGGACGGGTTCAGCATGACCATCTTGGACTTGTTTTCCGAGCCGCCGCCCTTGGCGGCGCAGATCACCTCGACGTGGTCACCCGGCACGATTTCGTAATGGATGACCGCAGGCGTGTTGTCCTTCGAATTCTTACGCGCGCCCGCCGGGTCGAGCAGCACCGAGGCGCGCAGCGTGTTGTCCGGGTGCAGGTAGGCGCGACGTACGCCTTCGTTGACCATGTCGGTCACATTCATCGTGGCGTCCCAGCGCACGTTCATGCCCACCTTCAGGAAGACCACAGCGATTCCCGTGTCCTGGCAGATCGGCCGGCGACCTTCGGCGCACATGCGCGAATTGGTCAGGATCTGCGCGATCGCATCCTTCGCCGCCGGCGACTGTTCCCGCTCGTAAGCCGCGCCCAGCGCCTGGATGTAGTCCAGCGGGTGATAACAGGAAATGAACTGGAAAGCGTCGGCGATCGACTGGATGAAGTCGTCCTGACGGATGGGCTGGCTCATGGGAAAGGTCCTCTTGAAGCGGCCGCGGATAGCGGCCAGTCACGACGCTCAGTGATGCTGCCTGTTCAGCAGCAGCGTTTGCGTCATCAGCTTGTCGGTGTAGGCCATGGCGAGTGCCGACACGACGAACACCATGTGGATCACCACCTGCCACAGCACGACGCGGTCGGTCAGCTGCTCGGCGTTGATGAAGGTTTTCAGCAGGTGGATGGCCGAAATGCCGATCAGCGCAGTGGCCAGCTTCACCTTGAGCACGCCGGCGTTCACGTGCGACAGCCATTCCGGCTGGTCCGGGTGGTCTTCGAGATTGAGCCGTGACACGAAGGTTTCGTAGCCGCCGACGATCACCATGATCAGCAGGTTGGCGATCATCACCACGTCGATCAGGCCCAGCACGATGAGCATGATGTCGTTTTCGCTGAGCGACCCGATCTTGTGGATCAGGTGCGACAGCTCGACCATGAACAGGTAAACGTATACGGCCTGGGCCACGATCAGACCGAAGTAGAGCGGCGCCTGCAACCAGCGGCTGGCGAAGATCATGCTTTTCAGTACACGTCCTAGATTGAGCATATTTGACGCAAGTCGGGCAAAAGATCGAGCGCGATATTACCATCCGCACCTGACGGTTCCGGCGGGTGACACTTCAGTAAGGGCGTTGTAAGCCCTCCGGGCTGTAATAAACGGAATTCGAGCGCACCCATGCGCCTGACTTCGGCCCACAAGGCCGTGCTTGCATTGCTGCGTGAGCCCGCAAGCGTGCAGATTTTGATTCGATGGAGGAGGTCGTATGTCAGAAGCATCCGAAGTTCACGTGTATCACCCCCCGCAGGCGCTGGTCGACGGTGCCGCCGTGTCCGGCATGGACGCCTATCGCGCGCTGTGTGCCGAAGCCGAGCGCGACTACGAAGGCTACTGGGCGCGCCTGGCGCGCGAACACGTGAGCTGGCAGACGCCGTTTACCCGTACGCTGAACGAAGACAACCGTCCGTTCTTCAAGTGGTTCGAAGACGGCAAGCTGAACGTGTCCTACAACTGTCTCGACCGCAACGTCGAAGCCGGTCTGGGCGACAAGACAGCCATCATTTTCGAAGCCGACGGCGGCGCCGTCACCCGGGTCACCTACAGCGACCTGCTGGAGCGCGTGTGTCGGCTGGCCAATGCGCTGCGCGCCAAGGGCGTGAAGAAGGGTGACCGGGTCGTCATCTACATGCCGATGTCGATCGAAGGCATCGTGGCCATGCAGGCCTGCGCCCGCATCGGCGCCACCCACTCGGTGGTGTTCGGCGGCTTTTCGGCACAGTCGCTGCGCGACCGCATCAGCGACGCCGGCGCGGTCATGCTGATCACCGCTGACGAACAGTGCCGCGGCGGCAAGAACATTCCGCTCAAGCCCATCGTCGACGAGGCGTTCGGCATGGGCGGCTGCGAAGCCTGCTCGACCGTCATCGTATACAAGCGCACCGGCGGCACCTGCAACATGGTCGCCGGCCGCGACGAGTGGCTGCACGAAATCACCGAAGGCCAGGCCGCCACCTGCGCTCCGGAGTGGGTCGATGCCGAACACCCGCTGTTCCTGCTCTACACCTCCGGTTCGACCGGCAAGCCAAAGGGCGTGCAGCATTCGTCGGGCGGCTATCTGCTGCACGCCATCCTTACGATGAAGTGGACCTTCGACATCAAGCCGTCCGATGTCTTCTGGTGCACCGCCGACATCGGCTGGGTGACCGGCCACACCTACATCACCTACGGCCCGCTGGCCTGCGGCGCGACCGAAATCGTGTTCGAAGGCGTGCCGACCTATCCGGACGCCGGCCGCTTCTGGAAGATGATCCAGGACCACAAGGTGAGCGTGTTCTACACCGCACCGACCGCCATCCGCTCGTTGATCAAGTCTGCCGACGCGAACGCGGCCGTGCATCCGAAGAGCTTCGACCTTTCCAGCCTGCGCATCCTGGGCTCGGTCGGCGAGCCGATCAATCCGGCCGCCTGGGAGTGGTACTACGAGAACGTCGGTGGCAGCCGCTGCCCCATCGTCGATACCTTCTGGCAGACCGAAACCGGCGGCCACATGATCACGCCGATGCCGGGCGCCACGCCCATGATCCCCGGTTCGTGCACGCTGCCCTTCCCGGGCATCCAGGCCGCCATCGTCGATGAGACCGGCAACGATGTACCGTGGGGGCAGGGCGGCATTCTGGTGGTCAAGAAGCCGTGGCCGTCGATGATCCGCACGATCTACGGCGACCCGGACCGCTTCGTGAAGAGCTACTACCCGGCCGACTTCCAGGGGCGTTACTACCTGGCGGGCGACGGCGCGATCCGCGACGCCAAGACCGGCTACTTCACGATCACCGGCCGCATCGACGACGTGCTGAACGTATCGGGTCACCGCATGGGCACGATGGAGATCGAATCCGCGCTGGTGTCTCACCCGCTGGTGGCCGAAGCCGCAGTGGTGGGTCGTCCGGACGATCTGACCGGCGAGGCCATCTGCGCCTTCGTCGTGCTGAAGCGTTCGCGTCCGACCGGCGATGAGGCGAAGCAGATCGCCACCGAGCTGCGCAACTGGGTGGGCAAGGAGATCGGCCCGATCGCCAAGCCGAAGGATCTGCGTTTCGGTGACAACCTGCCGAAGACCCGCTCGGGCAAGATCATGCGCCGCCTGCTGCGCTCGATCGCCAAGGGCGAGCAGATCACGCAGGACACCTCGACGCTGGAAAATCCGGCCATCCTCGAACAGTTGGCGCAAGCCCTCTGATCGAAAGCCGGGGGCGGCGCATCTGCGCCTGCCCCCGGTGGCTGGGCGCCCGGCGAGCGAGGAGCGGCCGGGCGTGCATCACCCCGACAACAACACGGGCAGGCATCGAGCGACTGCGTCTGCAGCAACACCCTGAAGCCCGTTGTCCCGATTACCGCGGCCTGATTTCACCGAACATGCTGCCGAGCACACGCTGATGCAGTTGTCCGAACGCCATCGCGAGTACTGGCGCAGGAATCTTCGCGTCACGCTGGTGCTGCTCGTCATCTGGTTCACCGTCACCTTCGTGCCGGTGTTTTTCGCCCGCGAACTCAACGAATGGTCCTTCCTCGGCTGGCCGCTCGCCTTCTACATGGGCGCCCAGGGTTCGCTTATCGTCTACGTTCTGATCATCGGCTACTACGCGCGGGTGATGAACCGCTTTGACCGCGAGTACGGCGTGAACGAGGACGTCTGACCATGCCGCAGCGGCAGTCGGCGTTCTACCGCCAGCTCAAGAAGATGTACGCCTGGTACGCCGGCGGCTTCGCGCTGTTCGTCGTGCTGCTGTCGCTGGCCGAAGGCATGGGCATGTCGTCGCGCTGGATCGGCTACGTGTTCATGTTCGCCACCATCGCGCTGTATGCCGGCATCGGCGTCATGAGCCGCACCGCCGACGTGTCGGAGTACTACGTCGCCGGCCGGCGCGTGCCGGCCATGTTCAACGGCATGGCGACCGGTGCGGACTGGATGTCGGCCGCGTCCTTCATCGGGCTGGCCGGCACGCTGTACTTCGGCGGTTATCAGGGTCTGGCCTTCGTCATGGGCTGGACCGGCGGCTACTGTCTGGTGGCACTGCTGCTCGCACCCTATCTGCGAAAGTTCGGCGAATTCACCATCCCGGACTTCCTCGGCGCGCGCTACGGCGGCAACGCGGCACGCATGATCGGCGTGTTCGCCACCATCCTCGCGTCGTTCACCTATGTGGTGGCGCAGATCTATGGCGTCGGCCTGATCACCAGCCGCTTCGTGGGGCTGGAATTCGAAGTCGGCGTATTCGTCGGCCTGGCCGGCATCCTGGTGTGCTCCTTCCTCGGCGGCATGCGCGCCGTGACCTGGACCCAGGTGGCGCAGTACATCATCCTCATCGTGGCCTATCTGCTGCCGGTGGTCATCCTGTCCACCAAGGTGACCGGCGTGCCGGTGCCGCAGGCGGTGTACGGCGGCGTGCTGCAGAAGCTCACGACGACCGAGCAGACGCTATTTTCGTCGCCGCGCGAGGTCGAGGTGAACGCGATGTACAAGGCGCGTGCCGAAGCCTTCGACGAAAAGATCAAGGGTTTGCCGGCTTCGCTCGAAGCCGAACGAGCTGCGCTGACCGTCCGCCTCGACGAACTGAAGCAGGAGAATGCCTCGGCAAAGGACATTTCGTCGGCCGAAAAGGCGCTGAAGTACATGCCCAGGGACGAGGCAGAAGCGCGCAAGCGCTGGACCGAAGCGCGCGCTGCCGCTGCCGCGAAGTCTGCGCCGCCGCTGCCGCACACCGCCGCCCATGCCGGTCGCGACGAGGCCGAATCGAGCCGCAAGCGCCTCAATTTCATCGCGCTGGTGATCTGCCTGATGATAGGCACCGCCTCGCTGCCGCACATCCTGATGCGCTACTACACGACGCCCAGCGTCAAGGAAGCGCGCGAATCGGTTTTCTGGTCGCTGTTCTTCATCTTCCTGCTGTACGTCACCGCGCCGGCCTACGCCGTGTTCGCCAAATTCGAGATCTATACCAACCTGGTGGGTTCGACGATTTCGACCTTGCCCGGCTGGGTCGCCTCGTGGGGCAAGGTCGGGCTGGTGAAGATCGAGGACATCAACGGTGACGGCATCCTGCAGCTGGCCGAACTGACCTTGAACACCGACGTGATCGTGCTCGCCACGCCGGAAATCGCCGGTCTGCCCTATGTGATTTCCGGTCTGGTCGCAGCCGGCGGTCTGGCCGCTGCGCTGTCCACCGCCGACGGCCTGCTGCTGACCATCGCCAACGCCATGTCGCACGACGTCTATTACAAGGTGATCGACCCGAACGCGTCGACCCAGCGCCGTCTGGTCATTTCCAAGGCGCTGCTGCTGGTGGTCGCACTGGTCGCCGCCTACACCGCATCGCTGAAGCCGGACAACATCCTGTTCATGGTCGGTCTGGCGTTCTCTATCGCCTCGTCCGCCTTCTTTCCGGCGCTGGTGTGCGGCGTGTTCTGGAAGCGTGCCAACAAGGCCGGCGCCGTCAGCGGCATGGTGGCCGGCCTCGCCATGTGCCTCTACTACGCATCGCTGACCCATCCGTTCTTCGGCGGCAGCATCGCCAATGCCTGGCTGGGCATCGAACCGATCTCCTGCGGCTTCTTCGGCATCCCGTTCGGCTTCGCCGTGCTGGTCATCGTCAGCCTGCTGACCCCGGCGCCCGACACCGCCACGCAGGAGTTGATCGAACACCTGCGCTACCCGCGCCTGCCGCACGACCGCATCGACCCGCTCCCTGCGCGCAATCCGGGGCCCTGACGGCCGCGCCGGGGCGCTTTCTGCTATAGTCGCGCGCTTCGCGGAGAGGTGGATGAGTGGTTTAAGTCGCACGCCTGGAAAGCGTGTTTAGGTGAAAACCTAACGCGGGTTCGAATCCCGCCCTCTCCGCCAAAAATGAGTCGCGAGCGTTCCAGCACGCCTCGTCGTACTCCCTGAAAGCCCCGGTCGACCATGTGGTCCGGGGCTTTTCTGTATCCGGACATCGGCGATTTGGATCGATATCCAGCTTCGCTCAACAAGTTCGACAAGTCGCAAATGGCGTGGATCCGATGTCAGGTCAGATTCAGCTTCCGCAATCAGTGCTGGCACCGTCGGCAACTCGCAAAGCGGACGGGTGAGGACCTGAGGCGTCACTCTTGTGCATCACACTCAGACTGAACGGCCTCAGCCGGCCGGGATACCGGCTGAGAAACACCGCCTGGTCGGCGAGATGGCAACCGTCCATCTTCCAGGCTCAGTTCATGCCCGGAGCGATTCACCATGCAGCGGCCTGCGCATGGCGACTGGCTCGAGGGGAGGTGCCGGTTCTGTGGGCACTCCGGCCCTGGTTGCCCTGTACCGGCCTTCGGGGTTGAAGCGTGTAGCGGCAGGGGCGAACCCGAAAACCACCTGAAGGGCTCCGGGCCACCGCTATGTACGGTAACGCACAGAGCGACCAACGCTGCGCTACCCACAATGCAGCGATTGCGTCCGCCAAAGCGTCGGTTCGAGCGTCAGGCGCGGTTTGCGGCTCATTTCCTGCGCGGTCAAACCCGCTTCAAACCGGGCGGAGCGACCTCGCGGCTGATGTCCGGAGCCACTCAGGTGCTCTGTGTGCAGGGTGTGCAGACTCCATCACAGCGCTCTGCAGACCTCAGAGGTTCAAACCGGTTTGACCACGAAGCCAACGACATTGAAGAACAACACGCTGTCCACGGGCGGGAACTTGCCCAAGTGCCCCACCGGAATTGTTGGCCTTGACGAAATAACGGGCGGCGGACTGCCTGCGGGACGGCCAACCCTCGTCTGTGGCAGCGCAGGCTCCGGAAAAACCATGCTTGCCATGGAATTCCTCGTGCGCGGCGCGACGCAATATGGCGAGCCCGGTGTGTTCATGATGTTCGAAGAGAACGTGGCCGAGCTGACGGCCAATGTCCGCTCGCTCGGTTTTGATCTGGAGAAACTCGCGGCGCAGAAGAAGCTCATCCTCGATCACGTCCATATCGAGCGCAGCGAGATCGAAGAGACAGGCGAGTACGATCTTGAGGGCCTGTTCATCCGGCTGGGTCACGCCGTCAAGTCAATTGGCGCGAAACGCGTGGTCCTCGATACCGTCGAGGCCCTGTTTTCCGGCCTGCCCAATCACGCCATTCTCCGCGCGGAGTTGCGACGCCTTTTCCGCTGGCTGAAGGATCACGGCTTGACGGCCGTCATTACCGGCGAGCGCGGCGACCAATCGCTCACACGCTACGGGCTGGAGGAATACGTCGCCGATTGCGTGATCATCCTCGACCAGCGCATTCACGAGCAGATATCCACCCGGCGGCTGCGCGTGTTGAAGTATCGCGGCTCGGCGCACGGAACGAACGAGTATCCCTTCCTCATCGGCGAACGTGGCCTTTCGGTGCTGCCGATCACCTCGTTGCGGCTCGACCATGAGGTTTCGACGAAGCGCATCCCCACGGGTATTGCCCGGCTGGACGAGATGCTCGGTGGCCAGGGCGTCTTTCGCGGCAGCAGCGTCCTGGTCTCGGGTTCTTCGGGCACTGGCAAGAGCAGTGTCGGCGCCAGGTTCGCCGACGCCGCATGCTGCCGCGGTGAGCGGGTGCTGCTGTTCGCCTACGAGGAATCAAGCGCCCAGATCATCCGCAACATGGGGTCCATCGGCATCGACCTCGGACCTTGGGTCAAAAAGGGCTTGCTTCAGATCCACTCGTCACGCCCGACGCTGCAGGGGCTGGAGCAGCACCTGGTGATGATGCACGACGCCGTGAGGAGCTTTCACCCGAGCATTGTGGTGGTCGACCCGATCGGCAATCTCTCGCTTGACCGCGACACGTCGGCAGTGAAGCCCACCTTGATGCGCCTCATTGACTTCCTCAAGCAGCAGCAGATCACCACGCTTTTCACGAACCTCACTTCAGGGGGGGGAGAGACGACGGAGAATTCGCAGCTCGGGGTCTCTTCGCTCATGGACACGTGGCTGCTGCTGCGCAACGTCGAATTCAATGGCGAACGCAACCGCACGATCTACGTGCTGAAGTCGCGCGGCATGGCACATTCGAATCAGGTCCGCGAGTTCGTGCTCAGTGACAAGGGTATTGAGCTGGTGGATGTCTACCTTGGTGCCGAGCATGTGCTGACAGGGACGGCGCGCGTTGCGCAGGAAGAGTTGGAGCGCGCCGCCGCCGCACTGCGCGAAGAGGATCATCAACGCAAGCTGAGTCGGCTTGCGAGCAGGCAAAAGGCAATCGAAGCACAGATCGCCGCACTGCGCTGCGAGGCGGAAGTCGAATCCGCCGAGGTTGTCTTCAGCCTCGCGCGCGAGACGCTGTATCAAAGAACGGCGCAGCAAAGCACCGACGTCATGGCACACCTGCGCGGCGCCGACAAGACAGGCAGCGGCCTGAAGAAAGGAAAGCGATGAGCAAGACCGTCGCCTTCGAGCTACGGCTGTATGTCGCCGGTCAGACCGCAAAGTCGATTGCTGCCTGTGCCAATCTGCAGCGTATCTGCGAGATGCACCTTGCCGGGCAGTACCGGATCGAGATCATCGACCTCATCAAGAACCCCAAGCTCGCAGCGGGCGATCAGATCCTCGCCGTGCCCACGCTCGTGCGCCGCTTGCCCAAGCCGATCACGAAGATCATCGGCGATTTGTCCAACGAAGAGCGTGTGCTCGTTGGTCTCGATGTGCGGCAGATATAGCGCGGACTGCTCATGAGAAAGCAACCTTCGACCCTGCGCACGCTGCTTGGCATTGAAGCCGCTGCTGCGAAGCTTGACAGCGCGCGCTACGTCATGCGGCTTTACGTCACCGGCTCGACCCGCAACTCCGAGCGCGCGATCGTGAACGTTCGCAGGATTTGCGAGGCGCATCTGCAAGGGCGCTACGACCTGGAAGTCGTGGATATCTCTCAGCACCCGGAACTGGCCGAAGGCGAGCAGATCATCGCCGCCCCAACCCTGGTCAAAAAGCTGCCGCTGCCGCTGCGGCGCTTCATCGGCGACATGTCGCACACGGAAAACATCCTGCTGGGGCTCGATCTGCGCAAGGCCGGCGATCGGGCCACTACCGACGAAGGTCACTGACCCGCCGTGCGCGCCAAATCTGCCAGCGCCGCGACGCTCCTCGCGCAAAATACCGATCTGCTCGCCCGACTGGAGGAGGTGGAGGACACGCTGCAGGCCATCCGAAGCGGGGTGGTGGATGCGCTCGTCGTTGAAACCGCTGCAGGCCCGAAAATCTTCCGCCTTGAAGGCCTGGATGCCGAGTCAAGCCGCTTTCGCGGCGAAATCCTCGCGCAAGTCAGCGATGCGGTCGTCACCATCGACAACGACCAGCGCGTGACATTTCTCAACGCCGCGGCCGAACGTCAGTATGGTGTCTCTGCCCCCAACGCACTTGGGCGCCGACTTTCCGAAATCTATCAGTATCGCTGGCTGCGTCCGGAAGACGAAGCAGCCGCGATGACTGCTCTGCGGGAGACCGGCTTCTGGTGCGGCGAGAACGTCCACGTGAAGCGCAGCGGCGAAGCAATCGATGTCGAGTCTTCGGTGAGCCAGTTGCGCGCGGAAGATGAAACCTTTTCCGGCCTGCTGGCCGTGATCCGCGACATCACCGGGCGCAAGAAGGCGGAGCAGGAGCATCAGCGTCTCGAGGCGCAATTGCGCGAATCGCAGAAACTGGAGGCGATCGGGACCCTGGCGGGCGGTGTCGCCCACGACTTCAACAACATCCTGGGCACCATATTGATCAATGCCGAATTGGCGCGGCAGGACGCCTCATACAACTCTCAGGCACTCGTGAGCCTGACTGAAATCGAAAAGGCCAGTCACCGCGCCAGAGATCTGGTGCAACAAATTCTGACTTTCAGCCGACGACAGGTGACGTCGCACCAAGTGGTCTCGATTCCTTCTATCGTCACGGAGAGCGTTCGCTTGCTGCGTGCAGGGTTGCTCGGAGGAATTCGGGTCGAGTGCCACTGCGCCGCCGATACGCCTTTCGTACTTGGCGATTTGACTCAATTGACACAGGTGCTGCTGAACCTGGGTGTCAACGCTGCGCAAGCGATGGAGGGCCGGCCCGGAACCATCGAGATTCGCGTTGATGGCGTGACGTTCGACGAAACCTCGGCGCGCCCCGATCCTGCCCAGCGGCCGGGCCGTTACACCCGGATCGTCGTCAACGACACTGGACACGGGATGGACGCAGCGACGCAACGTCGCATCTTCGAACCGTTTTTCACGACAAGGCCATCAGGCAAAGGCACAGGATTGGGCCTGTGCGTGGTGCATGGCATCGTGCAGGCTCACGCAGGGGCGATCGTTGTGCACAGCGAGCCGGGCAAAGGCAGCAAGTTCGAGGTGTATCTTCCGGGCACGAACGACATGGCTGCTGCGCCAGACCCGATCGAAAGAGCGGGGCAGGCTGCCGAAGGCCGTGGCCGGCTGATCCTCTACATCGACGACGATCAGGCGCAGCTGTATGCAAGCAAGCGGATGATCGAACGCTGGGGCTATCGCGTCAGCGCCTACATCGAACAGCGGGAGGCGCTTGACGCAGTGCTTTCCGGCAAGGTTTGCGCCGACCTGGTGGTGACCGATTACAACATGCCAGGTACATCGGGCCTTGAGATCGCGAAGGCGATTCGCGATGCCCTGCCGGATTTGCCGGTGATCCTCATCTCGGGGTACGTCACCGAGGAATTGCGCACACAAGCCGCAGCAGCCGGGGTGCGCGAACTTATTTCCAAGCCCCAGGACCTGGAAGAACTGCGCGATGCAGTGCAGAACATCTTCTATCCTCCTGGCAAGCGGCTTGGCCGAGATCGGCCTTGACCGGGCATCGAACCGGCAAGCTCGCTCAACTGGCAGGCGCTGAAATGTCACGCCCGTCGGCTACATGACCACCGATGCAAGAAGCGTTCTGTGCGAGATCGTCCTGGCCGGCAAGCAACTGATGGGTAAGGCGCGCGACGATTTTCCGGGCAGCCACTTGCTGATCTTCTGGCGAGGCAACCTTGCCGGGCCCGCGTGAAGCTGCGCGCGACATGACTTCAAGCTGATCTGATCCAGCCACTGGTACGCTGTCCTTGCATGTCCGCGGTCGATACCTTGATCGGGTGACGCGTCATCCTGTTACTGTTCGGCCACCTGCCGACCCGACAAGGATTCCATTGGACGCCCTGCCTGTCCTGCCGCCTGCCCTGCCGGGTGAGCGACTGTCTTTCGACGGACTGAACTGCTACCGCGCCGGTGACGGCCCGCCGATGCTGCTCGTCCACAGCATCAACGCGGCCGCGTCGGCGGCAGAAATGCGACCGCCTTACGAGCGTTACGCCGCGACCCACACTGTCTATGCCATCGATCTGCCGGGCTATGGCTTCAGCCCGCGCGAAGACCGGGTGTATTCGCCGCGGCTGATGACCGACGCGCTGCACACGGCGGCGCGGCACATCCGTGCCTTGAGCGGCGGGGCAAAGGTGGATGGACTCGCCGTGTCACTCGGTTGCGAGTACCTCGCACGGGCGGCGGCCGAGCGTCCGGACGACTGGCGCACGGTGGCGCTGGTCAGCCCGACCGGCCTGAATGGCCGCACGCCGCGGCGCGGCGAGCCGTGCAGCACGCGGGCGGTTCCCGGGATGTACGCCACATTGAGTGCTCCGCTGTGGGCCGACTGGCTGTTCCGCCAGCTGACGCGACCGGGCGTGATCCGCTACTTTCTGGAGCGCACCTGGGGCGGCAAGAACATCGACGAGACCATGTGGGCGTACGACGTGCTGACCACGCGCCAGCCCGGTGCGCGCTTTGCGCCCCTTTACTTCCTGTCCGGCGGCCTGTTCAGCGCCGACATCCACACCGTGTATGAAGCCATCCCGCACCCGGTGTGGGTCAGCCATGGGGTGCGCGGCGACTTCACCAACTACACCGGCATGGACATGGTGACCGGCGGCGGCAACTGGACGGTTACCGTGTTCCAGACCGGCGCCATGCCGTACTTCGAGGTGCCGGATGCGTTCTGCACCGCCTTCGACGCCTTCCTGCAGTCGCCCGCCGCGGCGAAATGACGCCCCCCCGGACACACCCCCGGACACCGCCCGGCAGGTGTGCTTCGGGTCAGCGCGCGCCGGCGGAAAACACCGACAGATCCTGCGGGCCGCCGTTCGAAATCGCCTTCCGGTAGGCGGGGCGGGCGCGCAGACGTTCGACGTAGGCCTGCAGTGCCGGGTAGTCGCACAGCCAGCCGCGGCACTCACTGAATTCGAGGGCCCATCCCAGATTGATGTCAGCCGCTGAAAATCCGGATTCGAGCAGGTAATCCCGTCCGGTCAGCGCGTCTTCGGCGAACTGGTGGTTCTTCGCGGTTTCCACGTCGAAGAAACCCATCAGGTCGGGGTTGCCGCGACCGGTCCACGCATCGACCAGGTCGACCAGCAGGCCCGGGAACAGCGTGCCTTCGGCAAACGCCAGCCACTGTTGGTACGGCCCGTACTCGGGCGACGTCGGCTTCACGCTGAGCCGGCCGTCGGCGCACACATTGCAGATGTATTCGATGACCGCTTCGGACTCGACGATCTTCTGCCCGTTGTGCTGGATCACCGGCGCCTTGCCCAGCGGATGCACCGCCTTCAGCGAATCCGGCGAGCGCTGGCTGTCCGGGTCGCGCAGGTGCTTGACCAGTTCGTAGTCGATGCCCAGTTCCTCGCACAGCCACACGATACGGTGCGAACGCGAGTTGTTCAGGTGATGAACGATAAGCATGGTTCTTCTCCTCTTCTGATCCATCGTTGTCAGCGTCGGACGCGGCGCGCATGTGCATCAGATCGCCGCCGCATCCCCGCACTTCCAGCATAGATGACAAGCGTTCGACCGGCCTGTTCCGGCACATTGCGCCGCGAGGGACTAGGCTGAGCGGTCGGCCGGATCGGTTTGCGATCCGCCATCGCTCTTGGAGGACCTGCCATGACATCCGACACACGGACCGAACGCGACGCGTTCGGCGACATCGAGGTACCGGCCGGCGCGCTGTGGGGGGCGCAGACACAGCGTTCGCTGGCGCACTTCCACATTTCCACCGAGCGCATGCCCGACGCGCTGCTGCACGCGCTGGCCCGGGTAAAGCGCAGCGCAGCGCAGGTCAATGGCGAACTGGGCCTGCTCGACGCCGAACGCGCCGAGGCCATCGCCGGCGCGGCCGACGAAATCCTGGCCGGCGCGCATGCCGATGCCTTTCCGCTGTCGGTGTGGCAGACCGGCTCCGGTACGCAAACCCACATGAACATGAACGAGGTGCTGGCCAATCTGGCGTCGGAGCGCATGGGGGGCGGCCGGGGTGAGGCGCGTCGCGTTCATCCGAACGACCACGTCAATCTGGGTCAGTCGTCGAACGACATCTTTCCCACCGCGATGCATGTCGCCGCTGCGCTGGCCGTGACGCATACGCTGTTGCCGGCGCTGGCGGCGCTGCGCGCCACGCTGGACGGCAAGTCATCGGCGTTCGCCGACATCGTGAAGATCGGCCGCACCCATCTGCAGGACGCCACGCCGCTGACGCTCGGGCAGGAAATGTCGGGCTGGGTGGCGCAGCTCGCGCTGGCGGAGCAGGGCGTGCAGGCCAGCCTCGACGGCCTGCTCGAGCTGGCGGTCGGTGGCACCGCGGTCGGCACCGGTCTCAACACCCATCCGGAATTCGGCCGGCGGGTGGCCGCCCGCCTTGCGTGCGACACCGGCCTGTCGTTTCGTCGCGCAGCGAATCCCTATGCCGCGCTGGCCGGACATGAAGCGCTGATGACCGCGCATGGTGCGCTGAAAACCCTGGCCGGTGCGTTGATGAAGATTGCCAATGACGTCCGTTGGCTGGCCTCCGGCCCGCGCTGCGGATTGGGCGAACTGGTGCTTCCCGAGAACGAGCCGGGCAGTTCCATCATGCCGGGCAAGGTCAATCCCACGCAGTGCGAGGCGCTCACCATGGTGTGCTGCCAGGTCATGGGCAATGACGTGGCCCTTGGCATTGGCGCAGCTTCAGGTAGTTTCGAGCTTAATGTATTCAAACCATTGATTTCTAATAACTTCATGCAGAGCGTTCGTCTGCTGGCCGATGCCATGGCGAGCTTCGATGCCCACTGCGCCCGCGGCATCGAGCCGGACCGCGCACGCATCGCCGACCTGCTGTCGCGCTCGCTGATGCTGGTGACCGCGCTCAGCCCGCACATCGGCTACGACCGCGCCGCCGCGGTCGCACACCACGCCCACGCGAACGGACTGAGCCTGCGCGAAGCGGCGCTGGCGCTCGGCGCGGTCAGCGCCGAACAGTTCGATGACTGGGTCAGGCCCGAACGCATGGTTTGAGCGGTGTCGCCCTTGTGGGAGCGGCGATCCACGGCTGGCCCTGCATGGCCAGCCGGCTTCGCGGGCGGCGAGCAGTGCTCGCCGAAACCCCCGCTCCGCCCTCGCCGCGATGCGCACCTCGCACTGCGATGGTCACCGCACCGATCGCGAGGGGGCCGTCGCTCCCCCAGTCGCTGCGCTTGAGGGCTCGCTGTGGTCTCTCGGGACGCCGCCCTTGTGGGAGCGGCGATCCACGGCTGGCCCTGCATGGCCAGCCGGCTTCGCGGGCGGCGAGCAGTGCTCGCCGAAACCCCCGCTCCGCCCTCGCCGCGATGCGCACTTCGCACTGCGATGGTCACCGCACCGATCGCGACGGGGCCGTCGCTCCCACAGTCGCTGCGCTTGAGGGCTCGCTGTGGTCTCTCGGGACGCCGCCCTTGTGGGAGCGGCGATCCACGGCTGGCCCTGCATGGCCAGCCGGCTTCGCGGGCGGCGAGCAGTGCTCGCCGAAACCCCCGCTCCGCCCTAATACCGTTCAGTTAAGGTCTTTTTTCAGAACGCGGACGGTGTAGCGCTTTGGCCGGGCTTTGACAACACGGGGGCATTGACG
>NZ_JANINI010000012.1:65581-164514 GCF_024580145.1 Methyloversatilis sp. XJ19-49 | reverse complement strand
GAGCTGGCTTGAAAGCATCGAGCCAGACGTTAACAGCCATCTTCCGTGTTTACAACAACTTGCGTAAAAAAATTTATCTGACAGTGCTAACTGAACGGCATTACCGCTCCGCCCTCGCCGCGATACGCACTCCGCACAACGACAGTCGCGGCACGATCGCGGCGACGCCGCCGCTCCCACAGGCCGCCACTCCCGCCGGGGTCACTCCCACACAGGCCACCGCTTCTGCAGCGACGGAGCTCTGCGTCAGTTCGGCTTGTGGAAGCGGAACTGACCGCCGGCGTCCAGATCGACGACGATCACATCCTTCGGGCCGAAGCTGCCTTCCAGAATCCGCTTCGAAAGCGGATTCTCGATGTGCTCCTGGATCGCACGCTTCAGCGGTCGGGCACCGAACACCGGATCGAAGCCGGCCTTGCCCAGTTCGGCCAGCGCGGTGTCCGACACCTGCAGCCCCATGTCGAGCTTGGCCAGACGCTTCTCCAGATAGCCGAGCTGGATCTTCGCGATGCTCTGAATATTGCGTTCGTCCAGCGCATGGAACACCACCACCTCGTCGATCCGGTTGATGAATTCCGGACGGAAGAAGGTTTTCACCTCGCCCATCACCGCCAGCTTCACGACGCCGTAATCCGAACCCGACATCTGCTGGATCATCTGGCTGCCGAGGTTGCTGGTCATCACGATGACCGTGTTCTTGAAGTCCACCGTGCGGCCCTGACCGTCGGTCATGCGACCGTCGTCGAGCACCTGCAGCAGCACGTTGAACACGTCCGGATGCGCCTTTTCGACCTCGTCGAACAGGATGACGCTGTACGGCTTGCGCCGCACTGCCTCGGTCAGGTAACCACCCTCGTCGTAACCGACATAGCCCGGCGGCGCGCCGATCAGGCGACTCACCGAATGCTTCTCCATGAATTCGCTCATGTCGATGCGGATCAGGTGGTCTTCCGAATCAAACAGGAATTCGGCCAGCGTCTTGCACAGCTCGGTCTTGCCGACACCCGTCGGGCCGAGGAACAGGAAGCTGCCGTACGGACGGTTCTCATCCGACAGCCCGGCGCGCGAGCGGCGGATCGCGTCGGACACAAGCCGCACCGCCTCGTCCTGACCGATCACGCGCTGGTGCAGCTTGTCTTCCATCTTCAGCAGCTTTTCGCGCTCGCCCTGCATCATCTTGCTGACCGGAATGCCGGTCGCACGCGACACGACCTCGGCGATTTCCTCGGCGCCGACTTCGGTGCGCAGCAGCTTGTTGGCGGGCTTCGCCGAACCGGTCTTTTCGGCCTGGTTCAGTTGCGCCTCGAGCTGGGGCAGCTTGCCGTACTGCAGTTCGGCAAGCTTGTCGAACTGGCCCTTGCGCTGCAGATCCGTCATCTGCGCACGCACCCTTTCGATCTCTTCACGGATGTGGCTGCTGCCGGCAACCTGCGCCTTTTCGCTCTTCCATATTTCCTCGAGGTCGTTGTATTCGCGCGCCAGCCGGGTGATTTCCTCCTCGATCAGGCCGAAGCGGCGCTGTGACGCCTCATCGGTTTCGCGCCGCATGGCCTCGCGCTCGATCTTCAGCTGGATCAACCGGCGGTCGAGCTTGTCCATCACCTCGGGCTTGGAATCGATTTCCATCTTGATCCGCGCGGCCGCTTCGTCGATCAGGTCGATCGCCTTGTCCGGCAGGAAACGGTCGGTGATGTAGCGATGGCTCAATTCGGCCGCAGCGACGATGGCCGGGTCGGTGATCTCGACGCCGTGATGCAGCTCGTACTTTTCCTGCAGGCCGCGCAGGATGGCGATGGTCGCTTCCACGCTCGGCTCGTCGACCAGTACCTTCTGGAAGCGGCGCTCGAGCGCGGCATCCTTTTCGATGTACTTGCGGTATTCGTCCAGCGTGGTGGCGCCGATGCAGTGCAGCTCACCGCGCGCCAGCGCCGGCTTGAGCATGTTGCCGGCGTCCATCGCGCCTTCACCCTTGCCGGCGCCGACCATGGTGTGCAGTTCGTCGATGAACATGATGATGCGGCCTTCGTCCTTGGCCACTTCGTTCAGCACGCTCTTCAGCCTCTCCTCGAATTCGCCGCGGTACTTCGCTCCGGCCAGCAGGCCGGCCATGTCGAGCACCAGCACGCGCTTGCCCTTGAGCGTTTCCGGCACTTCGTCATTGACGATGCGCTGCGCCAGCCCTTCGACGATGGCGGTCTTGCCGACGCCCGGCTCACCGATCAGCACCGGATTGTTCTTGGTGCGCCGCTGCAGGATCTGGATCGCTCGGCGAATCTCGTCGTCGCGCCCGATCACCGGGTCGAGCTTGCCTGCGGCGGCGCGCTCGGTCAGGTCGACGCAGTACTTCTTCAGCGCCTCACGCGACCCTTCGGCTTCCGCACTGCCGACCGACGAGCCGCCGCGCACCTGCTCGATCGCCTTTTCCAGCGTCGTACGGTCCAGCCCCGATTGCTTCAGAAGACGGCCGATATCGCCCTTGTCGCTGGCCGCCGCAAGCAGGAACATTTCGGACGCGATGAACTGGTCACCGCGCTTCTGCGCCTCGCGATCGGCGAGGTTCAGCAGATTCGTCAGATCGCGGCCGATCTGCACCTCGCCGCCGTGCCCCTCGACGGTCGCGATGCGCGAAAGCGCCTCTTCGACCGACTTCTTCAAAGGCGCGACGTTGGCGCCGGCGCGCTGCAGGAGCGACGTCGTAGCGCCGTCGTCCTGGTTGAGCAGCGCGAGCAGCAGGTGTGCCGGCTCGATGTACTGGTGGTCGCGGCCGACCGCAACGCTCTGGGCGTCGGCGATGGCCTGCTGGAATTTGGTGGTCAGTTTGTCGAAGCGCATCGGGGGTCCCCCTAATCATGGTCTGCACGCTATCTGGGGCAGACACTGCGCTTTTCAATCGGGCAGCGTTTGATGCGGATCAATTCGCGACGCACAGGCCGCGGCGGCTCCGGTACAGTGCGCCGGTCCGATACGCGCCATTCACGATGAACGCCACACCCAGGAACGCCAGCAAGATCATGAGTGCCGCCGAGGCGGTTGCCCGCATTCCCGATGGCGCGACCGTGGCCACCACCGGTTTCGTCGGCATCGGATTCGCCGAACATGTGGCGATCGCAGTCGAACAGCGCTTCATCGATACGCAGCATCCGCGCGACCTCACGCTGGTCTATGCGGCAGGTCAGGGCGACGGCCACTCGCGCGGCCTGAACCACTTCGGTCATGAAGGTCTGGTGAAGCGGGTGATCGGCGGCCACTGGGGTCTGGTGCCGCGGCTCCAGGCACTCGCCGTCGCCAACCGCATCGAGGCCTGGAATCTGCCGCAGGGCGTGATTTCGCAGCTGTTCCGCGACATCGCCGCGCATCGCCCCGGTCAGCTGACGCGCGTCGGACTCGATACCTTCGTCGACCCGATGCACGGCGGTGGCCGGATCAATGCGATCACGACCGAAGACATGGTCACCCGCATGCGCATCGGCGACGAGGACTTCCTCTTCTACAGGGCCTTTCCGGTGACGGTGGCGCTGGTGCGCGGCACCACGGCGGACATCGACGGCAACGTGACGATGGAGCGCGAGGCGCTGACGCAGGAGGCGCTGGCGGTCGCGATGGCGGCGCACAACTCGGGCGGTCTGGTCATCGTGCAGGTGGAACGCGTCGCGGCGCGCGGCTCGCTCAATCCGCGCCAGGTGAAAATTCCCGGCGTGCTGGTCGATTGCGTGGTCGTTGCGCCACCCGAGCATCACATGCAGACCTTTGCCTCGCACTACAACCCGGCGTATTCAGGTGAAGTACGGCTGCCGCCGGGCGCGCTCGCCGCCATGCCGCTGGACGTCCGCAAGGTGATCGCGCGCCGTGCTGCACTTGAACTGCGACCCGGCGACGTGGCGAATCTGGGCATCGGCATGCCTGAAGGTGTTGCATCGGTGGTGGCCGAAGAAGGCCTGGGCGATGTCGTGACGCTGACCGCCGAACCGGGCGTCATCGGCGGCATTCCGGCCGGCGGGCTGGACTTCGGGGCGGCGGTGAACACCCAGGCGGTGATCGACCAGCCCTATCAGTTCGATTTCTACGACGGTGGCGGACTGGACATCGCGGTGCTGGGTCTGGCGCAGGCGGACGCCGAGGGCAACCTGAACGTGTCCCGCTTCGGTTCGCGCCTGGCTGGCGCGGGTGGCTTCATCAATATTTCGCAGAACGCCCGCAGACTGGTGTTCGCCGGCAGTTTCACGACCGGTGAAAGCAATATCGCGGTCGAACGGGGCGCGCTGCGCATCCGGCGCGATGGCGACCAGATGAAGTTCGTGCAGGCGGTCGAGCACCGTACATTCAGTGGCCGCGAGGCGCTCCGCCGTGGCCAGCAGGTACTCTACGTCACCGAACGCTGCGTGTTCCGCCTGATCGACGGCGGACTCGAACTGATCGAGATTGCACCGGGCATCGACCTCGATCGCGATGTACTGTCCCGCATGGCATTCTTGCCCGTCGTTTCATCGTCGCTGCGGACGATGGATCCGGGCATCTTTGCCGACACCGTCATGGCGCTTGACGCGCAGTGGCGGCAGAATCTTTGACATTCACCTCACAAGGAGTCGTGCCATGAGCAATCCCGAGCAGATGTCGGAGCTGCAGAAGAAGAACATCGAGGCGGCGATGCGTCTGGCGCAGCTGTCGATGGAAAATTCTCAGCGCATCATGCAGCTGCAGGTCGCAACCGCCCGCGCACTGTTCGAAGAGAGCGTGGCCAACGCCCGTGCGCTGGCCGATGTGCGCGAACCGGCGAATCAGGTGGAACTGCGGTCGCAACTGGCCCGCTCGACCACCGAAAGGATGCTGGGCTGCGCGCGACAGATCGCGGAAATCACGTCGGAAACACAGGCGGAATTCGGCCGGCTGGTCGGTGAACAGCTGAACAGCGGCGGCTCCGACCTGATGGACAGCCTGCGCAAGCTGCTCGCCGGCATGCCGATCACCAGCACGCAATCGATGGGTTCGATGCAGGAAGCCATAGACAAGGCGCGCGGTGCGTTCGAACATATCAGCGCGCTCACCCGCAGTGCGTTCGAGCAGTTTGCCGGCGGCGCGACGGCTGCGCCGGCGCGTCCCAAGATGGCCGCGGAAACCGCTGCTGAGCCCGCTGCGCCGAACGAGGATGCGACATCGAAGCCGACCACGGCACCGAAGGTTGCCGCTGCGCCGGTCGCACCTGCCGCAAGAAAGGCACCGCGGCCGGCCGCCGAACCGGCGCGCAAACCCGTCACCGCAAAGCCGGCTGCTGAAAAACCGGCCGCCAGCACGGTCACGAAACCGGCCGCCAAGGCTGCGAAGCCTGCGGTGAAAGCGGCCGCCAAGCCAACTGCACCGGCCAAGGCAGTTCCGACCAANCGGTCACGAAACCGGCCGCCAAGGCTGCGAAGCCTGCGGTGAAAGCGGCCGCCAAGCCAACTGCACCGGCCAAGGCAGTTCCGACCAAGGCCGCACCCGCGAAACCCGCCGCGACACGCAGCAGGACGGCCGATTGACTGATCGGCGCTGCCGCAACGCCAGCGGAATGCAAAACGACCCGGGTGGCCTGAGCCACCCGGGTCGTTTTTCTTTCAAAGGCTGCTGACCGGAAAACCGGCCCGGCAAATTTACTTGCCCAAGCCCTTGAACGATGCCATTGCGGCCTGACCGGCTTCGGTCGCGAAAGCTGTGAACGTCTGACCCTGCGCCTGCAGCAGCTTGAACAGCGCGGTGTTGGCTTCCACATTGAAGCGGATCAGCTCTTCCGGGGTCTTCAGGCTGGCGGCCTTCTGTGCTTCGGACTGGAAGAAAGCCATCAGCTCTTCGCCGGATTTCTTCTGCAGCTCGATCGACTTGGCAATGGTCTGGGCCTGGATTGCCATCAGTGTCTGAACTGCTTCCATCGGCTTCTGAAAATCGGGTTTTGTCGTCATGGTAAGTCTCCTTTGGTTATGTTGCAGTGCAACAATACGCACAGATTACCCCTTACGATCCGGATGTCAATCACTTTTTGATGCTGTCGCTTCAGTTGCCCTTCTCCGTCCGGTTCAGGACTTGATCAGCCTCAGTGCACGCGGTTCGCTGCGCTGCTTGCTACCCAGGATGTTGTTTGCAAGCAGGTCGGCCGCACTGAGCGGACGAGAGAACAGATAGCCCTGCACGACATCGCAGCCCTGCGCCGACAGCCTCGAAAGCTGTTCTTCGCTTTCGACGCCTTCCGCCACAACCCGCATGCCCAGACCATGTGCCAGCGCGATCGTCGCGCGCACGATGGCTTCGTCGTCAGCGTCGCGCACCAGATCGCGTACGAACGCCCGATCCACCTTCAGTTCGTCGATCGGAAATCGCTTCAGATAGGACAACGATGAATAGCCGGTGCCGAAGTCGTCAACCGACAGCGACACGCCGAGCGCATGGATGTCGGCCAGCAGCGCAGCGACGTGATCGACGTCGCTCATCGCGGTGGTTTCAGTCAGTTCCAGCCGAAGCAGCGAGGGCTCGATGCCGGAGCGGGTCAGCGCGTCAGACACGCGACGCACCAGCGAACGCCCGAGGCACTGGCGCGCCGACACATTCACCGCGACGGGTACGACGTTCAACCCCTGGCGCGACCACTCGGCGATCTGCCGGGTGACGGCCTGCAGCACCCAGTCGCCGATCTCCTCGATCAGGCCGGATTCTTCGGCGACCGCAATGAAATCGACCGGCTGCAGCAATTCGCTTCCTGCGCCGCCCTCGCGTCGGAAGCGCAGCAGCGCTTCGAGCGCCGACAGACGACCGGTCGCCAATTCGTACTGCGGCTGGTAATGCACTTCGAAACGATTCTGCTCGAGCCCGTGGCGCAGATCCGATTCGAGTTCGATCCAGTCGCGTGTGCCGGCAATCATGTCATGCGCGTAGAAATGAATGGCTGCGCCAGCCTGTGACTTGCTGCGATACATCGCGGTATCGGCCATGGCAAAGAGGACGTCAGGATCGCTGCTGTCTTCGTGCGCGATGGCGACGCCGATGCTGCAAGAGAAGCGGAAATCGACGCCGTCGAGCGTGATCGTCTGGCCGACCGCATGCATCACCTTGGCCGCCACGCGAGACACGGCTTCGCGATCGCCCAGCCCCTGCAGGATGATCATGAACTCGTCGCCGCCCCAGCGTGCGACCGTGTCGCTGGCGCGGCAGACCGCGCGCAGCCGGTTGGCCAGCGTGGTCAGCACGGCGTCGCCCTGCTGATGGCCAAGACTGTCGTTGATGCGCTTGAAACGATCGAGGTCGACGAACATCACGGCAACGACGCCCGCGTCGCGCTGCGCCAGCACCTGACGCAGCCGGTCGCGCAGCAGAAGGCGGTTCGGCAGGCCGGTCAGCGCGTCGTGTGTTGCCTGATGCGCCAGACGTTCGGCTGCGTCTACGGTATCGCTGACATCGTTGAGCACCAGCACGACACCCTCGATGCGACCCGATGCATCGAACAGCGGGCTGGCCGACAGGCGCAGCGCGCGCGCGGGGCCGTCACGACCTGCCGGCATGCTCACGTGACCCGGCCGCGTCACCGATCGCGCGGTATCGCGACAGCGCTCTGCCAGCGCCGTTGTTTCGATCAGCAGGTCGCGGCCGAGTACGACCAGGTCGCCGAGCGCCCGCCCTTGCATGTGATCGATGGTCGATCCGACCAGCGCCAGCGCCTGCCGGTTCAGATAGCGGACGTTCAACTGCATGTCGAGCCGGAACACCGCATCGGAAATCGCCTGCAGCGTGGCATCGGCGCGGGCATTGGCACGGTTGAGGCGCAATCCGAGACGCAAGGACTGGGTAGCCAGCCAGCCGAGCGCACCCAGGGTGACAGCGATCGCGACGCTGCTCATTCCCAACCAGAGGGAAAGACCATCGAGCAGCATGAGTATGCCCAGCCAGGGCAGCAGCACGGCCAGCACCACCAGCACAACATCGCGCACGCGACGTTTCGGCCCCACCCACGTGACGGCACCGAGCAGGAGCAGACCGGCGAAGAGGCTCCAGCGCGGCGAAAGAGGAGTCACGACCGCGCCATTGTTCAGTGCCATGTAGGCACGCGCATGAAAATCAACCGACGTCATCGGTGCGCCGTGGCCGGACATCGGCGTCGCCAGTGGCACGCCCAGCCCTGCCGCCGTGACGCCGACCAGCACGGTGCGACCGCGCAGGGTTTCCGGCGGCACACGCCCCGCCAAGAGGTCGACCGCGGAAATATGACGCAGCGGCCAGTCATGCGACGACGGCAGCACGATGACTTCATGGTCGCGCACCCACCGCCCTGCGGCGGCCGCCCCGCCATCATGCTGCCGGCCCAGACCGGCCAGCGGGCGCGGCGGCTGTGACACATCCATCAGCGCCCAGGCAAATGCCGGCCATTGCGGACGGTGTTCGCCGGCTTCGAGAAAGAGGCGTCGCGCCAGCGCATCGGCGTCGAGCTCGACATCGACATGGCCAAGCCGCGCTGCCGCTGCGGCCAGTGCCGGCAGCGGCAGCAGCGTGTCGATGCCGCCGCCCGGCCGCGCCACCGGTGCAACCGGCAGCACCACATTGCCGGCGTGCGCAATCGCTTCGGCCAGGCGCCCGTCTTCGCGCAGGTCCGACGACGGTTCGGAGAACATGACCGGATAGCCGATGCCGGCCACACCGGCACGGTTCAACGCGTCGATCAATTCGGCATGGCGCGAGCGCGGCCAGGGCCATGCGCCCAGTGCCTTCAGGCTGGCCTCGTCGATGGCAATCACCAGCGGCGCACTGACTGCGCTGGCCGGTGCGTCGGCCGATACGCCCTGCGCGACCAGCAGATCGTGCACCAGCAGGTCGGCGCGCTCCAGCGCACGTGGCGACAGGGCATGCAGTACCAGCAGAAGGGCGATCGCAGCCAACCAGGGCAAGCGCCCATGGTCAAGCAGCGCGACGGCGATGCGCTGCGCTGCTTTCATCGGGCAAACCTGCCACACCAGTCAAGCGACTCGACAACCTTCATGCGGGCTCCTGTCAGAGCAACAAAAGCAGCGGCAGCAGCCACCAGGGTTGAAAGGACGGCGGCGGCTCGGGCACGGTGATGACTTGTACGGGGGCCCAGTCACCTTCGACACCGTCGGCGGCGAAGCTGCGCACGCGCAGCAGGTAGCGTCCGGGCACGGCATCGCGCAGCAGATACCCGGCGCTGTCGAGCCGGGTATCGACCAGCGGCTGCGCGAAGTCATCGCCCGTCGCTATCTGCAGCTGGTAGCGCACGCCGTCTCCCGCGCTGCGCCAGCGCAGTGCGAGCCCGTCGGGCGACGCCTCCGGTGCTTCCATCGCCGGACCGGGTTCGGGGCGCCGGAACGGTTGCGGGTCGCTGAACGGCCCGGCCCCTTCGTCGGGATTGCTGCTCGCCACGCGCCAGAAATAGCTGCCCGGCGGCAAAACGGCTTCGGACGCATACGCCGGCTCGATGAGATCGCGGCGGTCGACGATCAGGCTGTCGAAAGCTCTGGTCGCCGACAGCTGAAGGCGCCAGCGCTCGTCGGCGCGTGACCGGCTCCAGCTCATCGCCGGCCGGTCGTCGCTGATGCGGGCATTCGGCGCCGGGCTGACCAGCACCGGTGGTTCCGGGCGTGCATCAAGCGTCAGCGGCCATTCCGCATCGCGCCCTTCGAGGCCGGTCGCATCGATACCGCGCACACGAATCCGATACTCGCCATCGGGCAGCGTGGCGACTGCAACGGTGGCCTCAGAGGAGGTACGGTCGGACAGCACGGTGTCGAAGCGGGCATCCGGTGCGACCTGCACGCGGTAGGCCGTGGCATCGGCGAGCGCCGGAAAGGGCAGAGTGAGCGGCAATCGGTCGGCGAAAAGGGTCTGCGACGCCGGCGCGGGCAGCAACGCACGCGGTGGCGCAATGGGCGCGCCGCGCACGGCCGATGCACCCTGCCCGGCAGCTACCTGCTGTTCGCCCGCGGTATTGCCGAAGGCGACACGGCCTTCAATGACCTCATTGCGCGTATCGGCATCACCGGCATGCACACGGAAGCGCGTGCCGCGCACGGCGGCGATCGCGGCCGGCGTATCGATCTCGAAACGGCTCGCCGTGCCGCTGCGCGGTACCACCAGACTTTCCAGCGAGCCGCGCAGCAGGTCAAGCCGCACCCAGGTACCCGCGCCGGCTGCGAAATCGGCGGACTGGCGTACGCTCAGTTCACTGCCCGGACGCAGTTGTACGCGGCTGCCGTCGCTGAACCCGAGCGCCGCACTGCCTGCTTCGCCGGTCAGCACGCGCGTGCCGACGGCCAGCAACTGGCCGGCCACCGCTGCGCTGCGCCGCCCGTCCGCAGCGATCACGACCACGTCGCCCTGCACCGCGTCGAGCCTCACCTCGCGCGTGCGCAGCTTCAGCCAGTCTTCGGGTATCAGCAGCCGGGTACCTGGCTGCATGCGGCGCGGCTCGGTGATCCGGTTGTAGCGCTGGATGCGCGGCCAGTAGGACAGATCCTTCAGATAGCGCTGGGTGAGGTTCCACGGGTTGTCACCCTCGCGGACGATATAGGCGAAATCGGCCGCCTGTGCCGACGACACCGGAATGGCCAGCGTTGGCATCAGCGACAGAGCTAGCGGAATGGACAGGAAACCGGCAGGCAGCGTTGGTACGGGCATCGGAACCTCGGGCGCGCAGCTGCGAAGAACATAGGCCTGAATCCTAGTCGCATCGAAACACACTCGCCATCCGTCGTCCGGCCTAGCTCAGGGTGCCGCGGCCAACCCCTGCCAGCCGCCGCCGACCGCCTTGTTCAGCAGCGCGCTGGCCGAAAACTGCCGTCCGCGCAGCTGGGCCAGGCTGCGCTCATCGTCGAGCGCCGTGGTCTGCGCGGTGATCACTTCGGTGTAGTTGGCGATGCCTGCCCTATAGCGGTTCAGCGCCAGCGTCTCCGCCTCGCGCGACGCTTCAAGGGCCTGGGCACGCAATGCCGCTTCGTCTTCCAGCAGGCGCAGCGCGCTCAGGTTGTCTTCCACCTCCTGAAGCGCACCGAGCACGGTCTGCCGGTACTGGGCGACCGTGATGTCGTGCGCCGCACGCGCCGATTCGATCTGCGCATCGCGCCGGCCGCCGTCGTACACCGCCTGCGCCACGCTCAGGCCGAAAGACCACACGAGGTTGGACGCCGAGAACCACTGCGCGAACTGGTTGCCGGCATAGCCGGTCGAGGCATTCAGCGTCAGCGACGGGAACCAGGCCGCCTGCGCCACGCCGATACGCGCGTTGGCGGCGGCCACGCGACGTTCGGCCGCCGCAACGTCGGGGCGCCGCTCGAGCAGCGTCGACGGCAGACCGACCGGCGTGGCCGGGGGTGCGGCCGGCCAGTCGGCCGATTCCAGCGCGAATGCGGATGGCGGCGCACCGATCAGCACCGCAATGGCGTTCTGCAACTGCGTACGCGTCAGATCGAGATCGACCGACTGCGCCTGGGCAGCGCGCAGCTGCGCCAGCGCCTGCACCTCGTCACCGCGTGTCGATACGCCGGCGGCGACGCGGTTGCGCGCCAGTTCGAGCGCGCGCTCGAAGGACGCGACGGTGCGCCGGTACAGGTCGCGCTGATGGTCAGTCGCGCGCAGCTGGAAGTAGTTCTGCACCAGTTCGGCGTGCAGGCTCAGCCGCACCGACGCCAGATCACCGGCGCTGCCGTCGAGTTCGGCACCGGCCGCTTCGACCTCGCGTCCGATGCGCCCCCACAGATCCGCCTCCCAGCTGGCATCCAGGCCGAGCTGTGTGGTGTTGGACTGGTTCGCCGAACGGCCTTCGATCGCCGCACCGCGGCTGCGCCGGGCCGCCGCAGACAGCCCGATTTCAGGCGTGTAGCCGGCACGCGCCAGCTGCGCGGCCGCGCGCGCCTGACGGAAGCTGCCGAGCGCGGACTGCAGGTCCGGGTTGGCCGCATCGAGCCGCACGATCAGGTCATCGAGCACAGGATCGCCGTAGGCGCGCCACCATTCGCCCCGCGGCAGATGGTCGGCCGGCTCGGCCGGCTTCCAGCCTTCGGCGGCGCGGAAATCGGCGGGCATGTCGAACGCCGGTCGCTGGTGATCGGGACCGATCGAGGTGCAGCCTGCGGCAATCAATGCCAGCAGGAGTGCGCACAGGAAGGGAGGAGGACGGAGGAGCAGCATGTTCATGGCGTCACCGTGCGGCCGCGGCCGGCGAACCACCGGCGGCTGTAGCGGCTGAAACGTTCGAGATAGAGATAGGTGACCGGCGTCGTGTAGAGCGTCAGCAACTGGCTGACCACCAGGCCGCCGACCACCGCAATGCCCAGCGGCTGGCGCAGTTCCGAGCCTTCGCCGAAGCCGATGGCCAGCGGCAGCGCGCCGACCATGGCCGCCAGCGTGGTCATCAGGATGGGCCGCAATCGCATCAGGCAGGCCTCGCGTATCGCCTCGTGCGGCGAGCAGCCGCGGTTGCGTTCCGCGTCGAGCGCGAAGTCGATCATCATGATGGCGTTCTTCATGACGACGCCGATCAGCAGCAGCAGGCCGATGATGGCGATCAGCCCGAATTCGATGTTGAATGCCATCAGCGCGAGGATGGCGCCGATGCCGGCCGACGGCAGCGTGCTCAGGATGGTCAGCGGATGAATCAGGCTTTCGTACAGGATGCCGAGCACCAGATAGACCGCGATCATGGCACCCAGCACCAGCAGTGGCTGGTTCGACAGCGACTGCTGGAAGGCGCGCGCCGAGCCCTGGAAACCGGCGTTGACGCTGGCCGGCACGCCGATCTCCCGCATCGCGCTGCGGATGGCTTCCATGCCCTGCGCCAGCGTCACGCCCTCGGCGGTACCGAACGAAATGGTCGTCGACACCTTGCCGCCCAGATGCGAAATCGACAGCGGCATGGTGCCTTGGGTGACCCGGGAAAAACTGTCCAGCGGTACCAGCTGGCCGTCGGCGCCGGCGACGCGCACCGCATCGAGCGCCGAAACGTCCTGCGCCCACGCCGGATCGACTTCCAGCACCACCTTGTATTGATTGAGGGGTTCGTACAACGTGCTGATCTGGCGCTGCGCGAAGGCGTCGTTGAGCACCTGGTTCACGCCGCCCGGCGTGATGCCCAGCCGCGCCAGCGTGTCGCGGTCATAGACCAGCAGGGTTTGCGAGGCGCGGTCTTCCTGGTCGGTCGACACATCGACCAGCTGCGGCAGGTCACGCATCGCGAAGCGTACTTTCGGCTCCCATTCGCGCAGCACGCGCAGGCTGTCGGCGGTCAGCGTGAACTGGTATTGCGACGATGAACGCAGGCCGCCGATGCGCAGGTCCTGCGCCGCCACGAGAAACAGCGACACGCCCTCGATTCGCCCCAGCTTGCCGCGCAGCCGGCCGATCACCTGATCCGCCGTCGCCTCGCGCTCGGACAACGGCTTCAGGTTGACGAAGAAACTGGCGTTGTTCGCACCACCGCCGCGTCCGCCGCCGGTGAAGGCGCTGACATTGGCGACCGCCGGATCGGCGCGCACCACCTCGACCGCCTGCGCCATCTTCTTCGTCATGACCTGGAAGGACGTCGTCTGGTCACCGCGCAGGCTGCCGAACAGCCGGCCGGTGTCCTGATTCGGGAAGAAGCCCTTGGGCACGATGACGAAGAGCCAGAGGTTGAGTGCAATCGCGCCGGCAAAGATCAGCATGACGATGCGTGTATGGCGCAGCGCCCAGTCGAGACTGTGCGAGTAGGCGAGCTGGATGTCGTCGAACACGCGCGCCAGCGCGCGCTGCCAGCGTGCTTCCTGTTCGACCGGCTGGTGGCGCAGCAGGCGCGCTGCCAGCATCGGCGCCGCGGTCAGCGACACCACCATGGACACCAGCACGGCCACCGACAGCGTGAGCGCGAATTCGCGAAACAGCCGGCCGACGATGCCACCCATCAACAGGATGGGGATGAACACCGCCACCAGCGACAGGCTGATCGCCACCACCGTGAAGCCGACCTCGCGTACACCCTTCACCGCCGCTTCGAAGGGTTTCATGCCGCGCTCGATGTGGCGCGCGATGTTCTCGATCACCACCACCGCATCGTCGACCACGAAGCCGGTGGCAATCGTCAGCGCCATCAACGACAGGTTGTTCAGACTGAAGCCGAGCAGGTACATGACCGCCAGGCTGCCGGCCAGCGACACCGGCACGACGATGGCGGGTATCAGCGTGGCGCGTGCGTTGCGCAGGAACAGGAACACCACCAGGATGACCATGCCGACTGCAATGGCCAGCGCGATCTCCACCTCGTGCAGCGCGCTGCGTATCGTGACCGCGCTGTCCGACACCACTTCAAGCGTGGCTGAGGCGGGCAGGCTGGCCGCCAGTTCCGGCAGCAGCGCGTGCACCCGGTCGACGGTTTCGATCACATTGCTGCCCGGCCGCTTGAATACCACCAGCAGCACCGTGGGCTTGCCATTCGTCAGGCCGAGGTTGCGCACGTCCTGCACCGATTCGGTCACCGTCGCGACATCGCCCAGGCGCAGCGTGGCGCCCGAGGTGTGGCGCAGGATCAGCGGCACATAGTCGGCCGCGCGCCGCACCTGATCATTGGCATCGATCTGCCAGTAACGATCGCCGGATTCGACGAACCCCTTGGGGCGATAGACATTGCTTTCGCTGATGCGCGCACGCACGTCCTCCAGCGTCAGACCATGCTGATGCAGCACATCCGGATTGACCTGCACGCGCACCCCCGGCGGCGACCCGCCGCCCACGGTCACTTCGCCGATGCCCGGAATCTGCGCCATCTTCTGCGCCAGCACGGTCTGCGCGATGTCATACAGGCGTGGAATCGGCACCGTGTCGGACGTGATCGCGAGAATCATGATCGGCGCGTCGGCCGGATTCACCTTGCGGTAGCTCGGATTGGACGGCAGGCTCGTCGGCAGGCTGGCGCGCGCAGCATTGATCGCCGCCTGCACGTCGCGCGCCGCGCCCTCGACATCGCGCTCCAGTTCGAACTGCAGCGTCACCCGGGTATTGCCCTGCGAACTGCTCGACGTCATTTCGGTGACGCCGGCGATGCGCCCCATCGTGCGTTCCAGCGGCGTGGCCACGGTCGCCGCCATCACTTCCGGGCTGGCACCGGGCAGCGACGCACTGACCGATATGGTCGGGAAGTCGACCTGCGGCAGTGCGGCCACCGGCAGCAGCACGAAAGCCAGTGCGCCGGACAGCGCGATGGCCGCCGTCAACAGCGTGGTCGCGACCGGGCGGTAGACCGACCAGGCCCAGCCGCTCACGCCCGATGCTCCTGCGCTGCGGGGCTGCGCGCCGCGAACAGCCGGCCGAACGCGAGATAGATGACCGGCGTGGTGTACAGCGTCAGCACCTGGCTCACCAGCAGGCCGCCGACCATCGTCAGACCCAGCGGGTGGCGCAGTTCTGATCCCATGCCGCCGCCCAGCATCAGCGGCAGCGCACCGAGCAGAGCGGCCATCGTGGTCATCAGGATGGGACGCAGGCGCAGCAGGCAGGCCTGATAGATCGCGTCGCGCGGTGCCATGCCCTGCGTGCGTTCGGCGTCGAGCGCAAAGTCGATCATCATGATCGCGTTCTTCTTGACGATGCCGATCAGCAGGATGATGCCGATCACGGCAATCATGTCGAGCGCGTGACCGGTGCCGAGCAGCGCCAGCAGCGCGCCGATCGCGGCCGATGGCAGCGTGCTCAGGATGGTCAGCGGATGGATGAAGCTTTCGTACAGCACGCCCAGCACGATATACATGGTCGCGACCGCGGCGAGGATGAGCCACAGCGTGTCGCTGAGCGAAGCGCGGAACGCTTCGGCCGACCCTTCGTAAGTCACGGTGAGCGTGGCCGGCATGGCGAGCGCGCGGCGCGTGGCGTCGATGGCGTCGACCGCTTCGCCGAGCGACACGCGGTCGGGCAGGTTGAACGACACCGTGGCGGCCGGAAACTGGCCCTGCCGGCCGATCGACAGGCGGGCCGGCCGCTCTTCGATTCGCACCAGACTGCCCAGCGGAATCTGCTCGCCGGTGGCCGACATCACATGGATCTGCGAAATCGCTTCCGGGCCCTGCTGGAACTGCGGCTGCGCTTCGAGCACCACGCGGTACTGGCTGGACTGCGTGAAGATGGTCGAAATGAGGCGCTGGCCGAAGGCGTTGTACAGCGCGGCATCGATGTCGGCCACCGTCACGCCGACCCGGGCGGCGGCTGCGCGGTCGATGTTCACATAGGCCTGCAGGCCGCCGGTCGTCAGATCGGTCGTGACGGCGGACAGCTTGTCCGACTGCTGCAACGCTGCAACCAGCTTCGGCACCCATTCGAGCAGGTCGTCCTGGTTGGTGGCCTGCAGGACGAAAGGATACTGCGCGCGACTGACCCGGTCCTCGATCGTCAGATCCTGCACCGGCTGCAGATGCAGCGTGATGCCCGGCACCTCGCGCGCCAGACCCTCCAGCCGACGGGCGATCTCGGGCGCGCGTGCGTCGCGGTCAGCCAGGTCTTTCAGACGTATCTGCATGCGGCCGGTGTTCAGCGTCGGATTCTGGCCATCGACGCCGATGAAGGAACTGATGTTCTCCACATCCGGGTCGCGCAGCAGCACTTCGGCCAGCGCCTGCTGGCGCGCGCTCATCGCCGAGAAGGACACGGTCGGTTCGGCTTCCGAAATGCCCTGGATCAGCCCGGTGTCCTGCACCGGAAAGAAGCCCTTGGGCACGGCGAGGTAGAGCAACGCGGTCAGCACGAAGGTGGCCAGGGTGACGGCCAGCGTCAGCGGCTGGTGATCGAGCACCCAGCGCAGCGTGCGCGAATAGCCGGCCAGCAGGCGGGCATACCAGCCCTCTTCGGCTGCATTCTCCGGTTCGGCCTTCAGCAGGCGGGCCGCCATCATCGGCGTCAGCGTCAGCGACACGACGGCCGACAGCAGGATGGCGATGGTCAGCGTGAGCGCGAATTCGCGGAACAGCCGGCCGACCACGTCCTGCATGAACAACAGCGGAATCAGCACCGCCACCAGCGACACGGTCAGCGAAATGATGGTGAAGCCGATCTGCTTCGCGCCGTCGAGCGCGGCCTGCATCGGCGTCTTGCCCTGTTCCAGGTGGCGCGCGATGTTTTCGGTCATCACGATGGCGTCATCGACGACAAAGCCGGCAGCGATGGTCAGCGCCATCAGCGTCAGGTTGTTCACCGAAAAGCCGGCCATGTACATGACGGCGAAGGTGCCGATCAGCGACAGCGGCACCGCCACCGCAGGGATGACCGTGGCGCGCACATTGCGCAGGAACAGGAAGATGACCAGCACGACGAGTGCGACGGCCATCACCAGTTCGATCTGCACGTCGCGCACCGAGGTGCGGATCGATTCGGTGCGGTCGGTCAGCACGGCCACATCGACCGCATCGGGCAACGAGGCCTGCAGTTCGGGCAGCAGCGCCTGGATGCGCGAGACCACGTCGATCACGTTGGCGCCCGGCTGGCGCTGGATGTTCAGGATGAGCGACGGCGTCTGGTTGGCCCAGGCGGCCAGCAGCCGGTTTTCCGGTCCATCGACCACCTCGGCGACGTCCTCGAGCCGGATCGGCGCGCCGTTCTTCCACGCAATCACACTCTTCCGGTATTCGGCCGCCGACCGCAGCTGGTCGTTGGCATCCAGCGTGGTGGCGCGGGTCGGTCCGTCGAAACTGCCCTTGGCCTGGCTGGAACTGGTGCTGACGACGGCGGCGCGCAGCTGTTCGAGGCTCAGCCCGTAGGACGCCACCGCCGACGGATTGACCCGCACGCGCACGGCGCGCCGCTGGCCGCCGGAAATGCTCACCAGCCCGACGCCCGACTGCTGCGAAATCTTCTGCGCCAGACGCGTGCTGACGGCCTCTTCCAGCAGGTGGAGCGGCAACGCATTGGAACTGATGGCCAGCGTCATCACCGGTGCATCTGCCGGATTGACCTTGCTGTAGACCGGCGGTGCCGGCAGTTCCTGCGGCAGCAGCGTCGCGGCGGCATTGATCGCCGCCTGCACCTCCTGCTGCGCGGTATCGAGCGATATGTTCAGACCGAAGCGCAGCGTGACCACCGAGGCGCCGGCCGAACTGACGGAATTCATCTGCACCAGCCCGGGCATCTGACCGAACTGGCGCTCCAGCGGCGAGGTGATCAGCGAAGTGGTGAGTTCGGGGCTGGCACCCGGGTAGTAGGTGACCACCTGCATCGTCGGGTAGTCGACCTGCGGCAGCGCCGATACCGGCAGCAGCCGGTAGGCGATGAAGCCGGTCACCAGCAGCGCGATCATCAGCAGCGAGGTCGCCACCGGACGCAGGATGAACAGTCTGGACGGGTTCATGGACGTGACCGGTCAGCGCGCCGGCGCGGCGTCACGACGCCCCGGCTGCGCCGCGTCCGGCTTGCCGGCACGGGCACCGGTGGCTGGCGCATCGCCGATCTTCACCTTGTCGCCTTCGCGCAGGCGGTCGACGCCATCGGTCACGACGCGCTCGCCGGGCTGCACGCCTTCGTTCACCTGCTGCAGTTCGCCCGCCAGCGTGCCGGTCTTCACCGGCCGCATCGCCACCGTCCGGTCGTCACCGACGACGTACACGAAAGTGCCGCTGGCGCTGCGCTGTATCGCGGTGACCGGCACCACGACGGCACCGGACACCGTTTCGACGCGCACCCGCACATTGACGAACTGGTTCGGAAACAGCACGTCGTTGCGGTTTTCGAACATCGCCTTGGCCTTGACGGTGCCGGTGGCGACATCGATCTGGTTGTCCAGGATGCGCAGCGTGCCCGTGGTGAGCACACTGCGGTTCTCGCGGTCCCACGCTTCCACTGCCAGACCGCCGCGCTGCGCGATGGCTGCGCGCACCGCCGGCAGTTCCGGCGCCGGCAGCGAAAATACGACCGAAATCGGCGCTTCCTGCGTGATGGTCAGCAGGCCTTCGGTATCCGACGCGCGCACGATGTTGCCCGGCGTCGCCTGACGCAAACCGACGCGCCCGCTGATCGGCGCCGTGATGCGCGAATAGCTCAGCGAAAGCTGCGCCGCCGAAATGCTTGCGTCGTCTGCCTTGATCGCGGCCTCGTACTCGCGCACAAGCGCCTGCTGGTTGGTCACCTGCTGGGTCGCGATCGAATCCTGCTTCAGCAGCGTTTCGTAGCGGTTCAGGTCCTCGCGCGCATTGGTCAGCAGCGCCTGGTTGCGCAGCTTCGCCGCCTGCGTCTGCGCCAGTTCGACCTCGAAGGCACGCGGATCGATCCGTGCCAGCAGATCACCCTTCTTCACCCGCTGGCCTTCGGTGAAATGGAGCGAGCGCAACTCACCTTCGACGCGGCTGCGTACCACGACGCTTTCGATCGGCGTCACCGTACCGAGCGCACTCACCGTCACCGGCAGATCCGCCAGCGTGGCCAGTGCGGTACCGACCCTTGATTCGCCACCGAAGCGACGACCCGCGGCGCCGGGTGCGCCGGATGCCGCACCGGCCGGCCGGGCGCCCGGCGGTCCGCCGCCTTCGGCAGGCGCACCGGTGCGCTCCCGCGCAAGAAACCAGCCGGCCGTCAGACCGGCCAGTACCAGCAACATCAGTATCCAGGGCCAGCGTGGCTTGCGAATAACGGGGGGCGTCGTCGTCATGGAATATCGGTCGAAGTGAAATCGGTGGCGCAGGGCACGAGCCACGGGAAAGCGGATGACCCCGGCTCGACGCGATGCCATTGTCGGCTGCGCATGTTAATCACGTCGCGGCGCGCCGGGCGGACTTGTGAATGGACTGTGAACGGCGATAAGCGCTCGTCACCGCGTCGCTCGACCGGGTCGTATGTCGATGCCGGAACGCGGTGTTGAGCGGCGCCCGGCACATGGGGTTCCGCAGGCGCCGAAATTGCGTCTGTTAAACTACTGAAGTCTTCTACAGGCTCAGCCAGCAGTTCCACCGCGCGGCCCTGCGTTTTTCCGCGGGACACCCCATCCCGCTGTCCGGTCTCACACCCTGCGTCAGGTCGCTTCCACTCCGTCTTTCGGGAGAGCGAAGCCTTGCTTGTCCATCTGCTGCCGCTTGCGGCACTTCTGTCAGGCGTTGCCCTGCTCTTGCTGGGCAGCGGTCTGCTGACCACCCTGCTCGCCGTGCGCGGCGGCCTCGAAGGCTTCGGCAGCCCCTTCATGGGACTGCTCGGGTCGATGTTCTTTGCCGGCTTCCTGGTCGGCACGCATGTCGCACCGCGAATGATCCGCCGGGTCGGGCACGTTCGTGCGTTTGCCTTCTTCACGTCAGCGGTGGCCTGCGGCGTGCTGCTGCACGAACTGCTGGTCGTGCCCTGGGTGTGGGCACTGGTCCGCCTGCTCACCGGTATTTCCATGGTCGGGCTGTACACCATCGTCGAAAGCTGGCTGAACAGCCAGGCGGCGCCGGCACAGCGCGCCCGTGTGTTTTCGGTCTACATGGGCGTGAATCTGGGCGCTCTCGCGTTGTCGCAGCAACTGCTGCATCTGGGACCGGCCAGCGGTCACGTGCTGTTCGGCGTGGCGGCGCTGCTGGTGTCGGCAGCCGTGATGCCGGTGGCCGCGACCCGGCTGATCCAGCCGGTGCTCGACCACAGTGCCTCGGTCGACCTGAAAAGTCTTTACGCCAAGGCGCCGATCGCGCTCGCCGCGGCCTTCGCGTCGGGCCTGGCCATGGGCGCCTTCTGGGGTCTGGGCGCGGTGTGGGCCGACGGCCACGGCCTGGGACATCAGGGCATCGCGGCCTTCATGACCGCCACCATCCTGGGGGGTGCGCTGTTCCAGTGGCCGATCGGTCTGCTGTCCGACCGCATTGATCGAGGCCGCGCGATCGCCTTCGTAGCGTTCGGCGCCACGGTGTGCGCCATCGTACTGATGGCAGCCGCCAGCCACGGCACGCTGGCGACCAGCATGGCTGGCTTCATCTACGGCGGATTCGCGTTCGCGCTCTATCCGATGGCAGTCGCCCGCATGATCGACCGACTCGAGCCACACGAGGTGCTTTCGGGCAGCAGCAGCCTGCTGCTGATACATGGCGCGGGTGCCGCCGCCGGCCCGCTGCTGGCCGGGTTCGCCATGGCGCTGGCCGGCGACGCAGCCCTGCCGCTGTGGTTCGCCGCGACCCAGGGCGCCCTTGCGATCGGCGCCTCGTCACTGTTGCGCCGGCTCACGCCGGACATCGCCCATCAGACCCGCTTCCAGCCCATGGTGCGCACCGCATCGACCGCCTTCGACATGGTCGACGGCGCGCACCCGAACGACCTTCCTTCCACTCGACCCAGCCCGGAGACCCGCTGACCCGAACCCGCAACCTGCCCTGAAAGGACTTCATCATGCTTCTCGCCACCGATCTTGACGGCACCTTCCTTGCCGGCGCCCCGGAAGCGCGCCTGCGCCTGTACCAGCGCATCGCAGCCGACCCCGAAGTGACACTCGTGTTCGTGACCGGACGCGGCCTCGAGGCCGTGCTGCCCATCCTGTCCGACCCGACGATACCGGTGCCGCACTACATCATCGCCGACGTCGGCGCGACCGTCGTCGATGGCGCCACTCGGCAGGCGGTGCAGCCGCTGCAGTCGGCGATCGATGTCGTATGGCCGGGTGAACTCGCCGTGACCGAAGCACTCGCCGGCTTCGAGCGGCTGCAGCGGCAGGAAGTCCCCCAGCAGCGACGCTGCTCCTATTTCTGTGATGGCGATGCGGTGACCGAAGACATCCACGCCGCGGCGGCGGCACTGGGCTGCGACGTGCTGTACTCGGCCGACCGCTATCTCGACATCCTGCCGCCCGGCGTGAACAAGGGCAGCACGCTGCGCAAGCTGGTGCGCCATCTGGGCATCGACCCCGAACATGTACTGGTGGCCGGCGACACGCTGAACGACCTGTCGATGTTCGAACAGGGTTTCCGCGGTGTCTGCGTCGGTGAATCGGAACCCGCTCTGCTGGCGGCGACGATGGACCGCTCGCGCATCGTGCATGCGTCGCGCATCGGCTGCGGCGGCATCATCGACGCACTGCGCAGCTTCCGCATGATGCGCTTCGATCCGGTCGGCCCGGTCACCGGCGGCGGCGATGCCGAGCTGGTCATCGTCTATCACCGGCTGCCTTACGAAGAATCCATCGAGGACGGCATCGTGAAGCAGCGCCGCCCGAGTTCGCCCAACGGCATCATTCCGACGCTGTTGAGCTTCTTTGCCGAAGGCCGGCAGGGCTCATGGGTGGCCTGGTCCACACTCAATGCGGAATCGACCGATTTCGAGGTGCACACCACCGTCGATCGCCAGCGCTATCCCAATCTGACCTGCGCCCGGGTCGCACTGGACAAGCACGACGTCGACATCTTCTACAAGCGCTTCTCGAAAGAGGCCTTCTGGCCGACGCTGCACACCTTCTGGGAGCGCGCGCAGTTCCGCGAAGACCACTGGCAGGTTTTCCTGAAGGTGAACCGGCTGTTCGCCGAACGCAGCGCAGCCGAGGCTGCGCCGGGTGCCACGGTATGGCTGCACGACTACAACCTGTGGATGGTGCCGGCGACACTCCGCGAAATGCGGCCCGACCTGAAGATTGCCTTCTTCCACCATACCTACTTTCCGTCCGCCGACGTGTTCAACGTGATGCCGTGGCGGCGTGACATCGTCGGCAGCCTGCTGCAATGCGACTACATCGGCTTCCACATACCGCGCCAGGCGGAGAATTTCGTCGACGTGGCGCGTGGTGTGGCGCCGCTGAAGGTACTCGAATCGCGCAACTGCGCGCCGCGCTTCCTGACCTACGGCTGTGCTGTCGGGCTGGACGAGATGACCACCGCAATCGAGGTGCATGGCCGCCGGATCGGCATCGGTGCCCATCCGGTCGGGCTGGATGTGCAGCGTGTCGGACGCCTGCTGGCCGATCCGGCGACCGCCCGGCGCATGGACAGCCTGCGCCACGAACTGGACGGCCGCCGCGCCATCCTGTCGGTCGAGCGGCTGGATTACACGAAGGGCACGCTGGAAAAGCTCATCGCCTTCGAACAGTTGCTCGAGCGCTACCCCGAAATGCGCCAGAAGATCACGCTGATCACCGTGTGCGTGCCGGCCGCGAGCGAAATGACCATCTACCGCTCGCTGCAGACGCAGATCGAGCAGGCGGTCGGTCGCATCAATGGCCGCTATTCGAGAGTGGGCTGGACGCCGGTGCAGTTCTTCTTCCGCGCCATTCCGTTCGAGGAACTGATTGCCTACTACGCGGTGGCCGATGTCATGTGGATCACGCCGCTGCGTGATGGCCTCAATCTGGTCGCCAAGGAATTCGTCGCGGTGCAGGGCCTGATGCAGGGCGGCGGCGTGCTGGTGCTGTCCGAATTCGCCGGCGCCGCCGCCGAACTGCACGGCGCCGTGCTGACCAATCCGCACGACATCAACGATCTGCGCGAGAAGTGCTACTACGCACTGAACATGCACCGCGCCGAAGCCGAGTCACGCCTGCGCGAACTGCTGGCCATCGTGCAGTACAACGATGTGCATCGCTGGGGGCAGGAATTCCTGGCGGCCGTCGCCGCTTCGGTCAACGGCGTACCGGATGCAATCGAGCCGTCCTGATCAGCGAAACAGCCACACCACGATCAGTACCGCGAATGCGATCAGCGCAGCACCCGCTTGCAGCGAGCGCGGCGCCGGGCCGGCGTCCGGCAAGGCGCGGGCCGGTGCCGCGCCGATCCCGGCTGACGCCTGCCACACCAGGGCAGCCAGCAGCGTCGTCGCGAACAGCAGCCCTGCGACAATGGTGAAGTGCGGCACCGCCCACCCCGCCACCGATGCCGCCAACATCGCTGCGCTGATCGCATGTCCGGTAAGCAAGCCGCGCAGCGCGGCCGATGCGCCGACGCGGTTGTTCGTCATCGCCAGTGCAAACACCGCCACCAGGGGTGGCACCACGTACGAAAAGGCCTGTTGAAGATAGGCAAACAGCCCGGGGAAGTGCGCGATCTGCGGCGCCCACAGCGCAGCCAGCAGCATGAAGCCCAGCGTGCTCGCGCGGCCCAGCCTGGCCTGATGGCGCGCACTCAGGCCAGGCCGGCGCGGCAACACGAAATCGCAGATGAGCAATGTCGAGGCCGAATTGAGCGCCGAATCGACGCTGGACATCATGGCGGCGATCAGGCCGGCCACCATCAGCCCGGCCAGACCGACCGGCGCATAGTGCAGGATGAGTTCGACGAACACCGTGTCGGGCTGATCCAGGCCAGGCAGCAGCACCGCCGCCATCACACCCGGCATCACCATCAGGAACAGCGGCAACAGCTTGAGCGCAGCGGCAATGAGCGCGCCCTGTCCGGCTGCGCGCAGGTCGCGTGCGCCAAGCAGGCGCTGCGCGACATACTGGTTCATTGTCCAGTAGTAAAAGCTCAGCACGGGCAAACCGATCAGCGTACCCAGCCATGGCAGCACCGGATCATCCATCGGCCGGAGCAGCGAAAGCCGCTCCGGTTCGACCGCTGCAACCAGTCGCCCCCAGTCGTGATCGAACTGGCCGAACACGATCGTGCTCATGACCACGGCACCGGTCAGCAACACCACCGTCTGCAGCATGTCGGTATAGACGACCGCACGCAATCCACCGGCCGCGGTGTACAGGCCGGCGAACAAGGCCAGTCCGGCGCAGGCCGCACCCAGTGTCACGCCGGGCACCATCTGGCTCAGGATGAGGCCGCCGGCGTAGAGGCTGCCGGCGGTATCCAGTGCCAGACTGAGGAAGAGCGAGGTACCGGACAGATAGCGTCTCAGCCGCGCATCGAAACGCCGTTCGAGCAGTTCCGGCACAGTGGTGAGCCGGCCACGGATGAAGGTCGGCAGCACGAATACCGCGGAGAACACCAGAACGAGCGCCGCCACCCACTCGTAGTTCGCAACCGAAATCCCGTGTGCGTAGGCCGCCCCGGGCAGACCGATCAGCGTGGTGGACGAAATGTTGGACGCGAACAGCGAAAGTCCGATCGCCAGCGGTCCGAGGCTGCGGCCTGCAAGGAAAAGTTCATCCGCGTCCGGCGCTGCGCGCGAGGCCCATACGCACAGCACGATGGTCACAAGCAGGTAGATCGCGATCACGACCAGGTCGGGCGTCTGCAACATGCAGGGGCTTTCGTGATGAACGCATGCAACGGCCATCGTGGACGTGGTGGCTGCAGGCGCAAGATGCAGGGCGACCGGCGTGCCGCGCTACGGCATCCGGGTCTGTTCGCATTTGATTCGTGCGTCAGGGTGCCACTGGACCGACCGCGCTGCACGCGTCATGCACGGATCGGGTGCGGACAGACCCTGGCAGGTCAGCCGAAACCTTTTCACCCGCCAGAGCTGATGTCAAGTTGCGGTCACGCTGCGATACGCTCGCTGCACAACGACAGTCGGAGCACGATCGCGGCGGGAACGGAGCTGGGGTTTCGGCGAGCACTGCTCGCCGCGATCGTGCCGCGATGGTCACATTGCAGCGTGCGTATCGCGGCGAGGCCACCGCTCACAGAGGCCGCCGCTTTCAGCGGGCTGCGGTCGGCGTGTTCTCCAGTGTTTCGGCCGGGTCGCCGGTTTCGATGCGGCCGCTCCAGCCGCCACCGAGGGCCTGATAGGTATTGACCAGCGCAGTGACCCGGTCGAGACGGCTGGCGATCAGCTGACGCTCGGCCGACAGCCGCTCGCGTTCGGCATCGAGCAGCACGATGCGGCTGGCGTTGCCGGCGTTGAATGACAGTTCGGCCAGATCACGCGCACCGCGCGTGGCGTCGGCCAGCTTCACCGTCTCTTCCATCGCCTCGCGCGCGCCCCGTGCGGCGGACAGCGCGCCGAGTGCATCGGCATAGGCCTGACGGGCTGCCTGCTGATAGGTCTGCGCGATCTGCGCACGTTCGGCTTCCGACTGCGCAACCAGCGCGCGCGTGCTGAGCAGGCCGACCAGCGGCTGTGCGATCGCGGCGCCGACGCTCCAGGTGCGGGCGGACGCCGACAGCAGATTGCCCAGCGTGGCACTTTCGCCGCCCAGTGCGGCGGTCAGCGAAATGGTCGGCATCCACTGCGTGCGTGCCACTTCGACGCTCAGGCTGGCGGCGGCGAGATTGGCTTCGGCGGCGCGCACGTCGGCGCGTCGCGCCAGCAGATCGGATGTCAGACCGGACGGAATCTCCGGCTGCACGGCGAGTGTGGACAGCGCAAGTCCGCGATCCGGCATCTTTTCGACCAGTTCGCGCGGCGAGCGGCCGAGCAGCACCGACAGTGCGGTTTCCGCCTGTTCGCGCGCACTGCGCGTGCCGGCCAGCGACGCGGCCACACCGGCCCGCTCGGAGCGCGCGAGTTCCAGGTCATAGCGGCTGATCGCGCCACCGGCGAACTGCTTGTCGCGCAGCCCGAGCGCAGATTCGCGCGTGGTCAGCGTCTGCGTCAGCAGCACCTCGTCGGCATCCAGTGCGCGCAGATTGAAGTAGGCACGCGCCACCTGGGCACTGATCGACGCGCGCAGCGCTTCCAGTGCATAGCGGCTGGAAGCGAGCTGCTGGCGCGCCACGTCGCGCTGGCCGGACAGGCGTCCGAACAGATCGATTTCATACGAGGCGTTGAAACCACCGATAGCCGTGTTGTACTGGCGCGGCCGGTTCGGGATCGGCCTTTCGTTGCTGAACTGCTGGCGCGAGCCGGACAAAGAGAGGTTCGCATCGGGCAGGCGGTTGATGCGCACCAGATCGAGCGTGGCCTGCGAGGCCTGCACGCGCTGGGCCGCGATCACCATGTCGTCATTGCGCGCCAGCGCTTCGGCGATCAGACCGTCGAGCACCGGGTCGCGGAAGCTTGCCCACCAGCGATCGAGCTCGACCGGCGTCGTCGCGCTGACCGACGGCAGGTCCAGTTCGGGCGCCGGTTTCGGCATCAGCGAGCAGGCGGACAGCAGGCTTGCCGCAAGCAGCGCGCCCAGCGCGCCGCGACGCGCGGGATCAATGAGGCGCATAGGGATTCTCCGGCTTCGGGGGTTCGACCTCTTCGGGCGGCGTGACCAGCCGGCGGTCGACGATGATCTTGTAGAACAGCGGCACGAAGAAGATCGCGAGGAAGGTGGCCGCGATCATGCCGCCGATGACGCCGGTGCCGACAGACACCCGCGCACCCGCGCCGGCGCCGGTCGAAATGGCCAGCGGCAGCACGCCGAGGATGAAGGCGAGCGAGGTCATGATGATGGGGCGCAGGCGCAGGCGCGCTGCCTCGATTGCCGCCGCGGCCACCGCATAGCCTTCCTGGTGCTTGAGCACCGCGTATTCGACGATCAGGATGGCGTTCTTGGCCGACAGGCCGAGCAGCGTCACCAGACCGATCTGGAAATACACGTCATTGGTCATGCCGCGCAGCCACACCGCGGTCAGCGCACCGAAGATGCCGAACGGCATGGCGAGCAGCACCGAAAACGGGAGCGACCACTTCTCGTACAGCGCAGCGAGGATGAGGAACACCATGACCGCGGCCATGATGAGCGCAATCGATGCCGCACTGGACACGCGCTTTTCCTGGAAGGCGGCGCCGGTCCATTCGAAGCTGGTGTCGCCCGGCAGCGAACGTGCCAGCCGTTCGACCTCGGCGATCGCCTGACCGGACGAATAGCCGGGTGCCGCCTGACCCATCAGCCGCACCGCAGGCAGGTTGTTGTAGCGGTTCACCGTGTCCGGGCCCGAGCTGTATTCGACCTTGGCGAAGGCCGATACCGGCACCATGTCGCCGGCGGCGTTCTTCACGTACAGCCGGCCGATGTCTTCCGGCGAACGGCGATACTGGCTTTCGGCCGACATCAGCACCTGCCATACGCGGCCGAACTTGTTGAAGTCGTTCACATAGAAGGTACCCAGCGTGCCGGCCAGCGTATTGAAGGCTTCGGTCAGCGGAATGCCCAGCGCCTTGGCGCGCTCGCGGTCGACATCCACGAAGAGCTGCGGCGCGTTCGGCCGCCAAAGCGTCTGCAGCCCGCCTGCCAGCACCGGCGTCTGGTATGACGAGCCGATCAGCGCATTCATGTTTTCGACCAGGCGCTTGGTGCCACCGTCGCCGCGGTTCTGCAGGTAGAACTCGAAGCCCCCGGTATTGCCCAGGCCGAAGATGGCCGGCGGATTGAAGGCCAGTACCAGCGCCTCCTTGATGCCGCCTGTTTTCGCGAACACCTCGCCCACCAGCTGCTGCGTGCTCATCTTGCGTTCGTTCCAGTGCTTCTGGCTGACGAAGATGGTCGCCGCGCTGTTCTTGAAGCCGCCGCCGATGAAGTCCATGCCGGAGAAGGCCATCACGTGTTCGTTCGCGTCATTCGACTGGATGGCCTTCATCACCTCGGCCACCACCTTGTCGGTGCGCTCCAGCGTGGCGCCATCGGGCAGGAACACGGCCACGATGAAATAGCCCTGGTCCTCGTCCGGCACCAGCGAGCCGGGCGTCTTGGCCCACAGGCCGACGGTGATGGCGACCATGCCGGCAAACAGCAGCACGCCGACCGCCGACCGCTTGATCATCCAGGTGACGGCGCCGGTGTAGCGGTGCGTCACGCGGGTGAACCAGTCGTTGAACCACAGGAAGATGCGCGCCTGGTTCTTGTGTTCGTTCTTCAGCAGCGCCACGCACAGCGCTGGCGTCATGGTCAGCGCGACGATGCCGGACAGCACGACTGCAATCGAAATGGTCACCGCGAACTGCCGGTACAGCTCGCCGGTCAGGCCGCCGAGGAAGGCGATCGGCACGAATACCGCGGTGAGCACCAGCACGATGGCCACCACCGGCCCGGTCACTTCCTGCATGGCCTGGATGGCCGCGTCGCGCGCCACCATCTGCTGCTCGTGCATGATGCGCTCGACGTTCTCCAGCACCACGATGGCGTCGTCCACCACGATGCCGATGGCCAGCACCATGCCGAACAGCGTCAGCGTGTTGATCGAATAGCCGAGCAGATGCAGACCGGCGAAGGTGCCGAGCAGCGACACCGGCACCGCCAGCAGCGGAATCAGCGTGGCGCGCCAGTTCTGCAGGAATACGAACACGACGACGAACACCAGGATCATCGCCTCGCCCAGCGTCTTCACCACTTCGGTGATCGACACTTCGACGAAGCGCGTCGTGTCGTACGGAATGGCGTAGGTCATGCCCTGCGGGAAGCGCTCGGCCATTTCGGTGATGGCCGCCTTGGTCACCTTGGCGACGTCCAGCGCGTTGGCACCCGGCTGCAGGAACACGCCCATCAGCACGGCCGCATGGCCGTTGTAGGTGCCGTTGAAATCGTTGTCCTTCGAACCGAGTTCGATCCGTGCAACGTCGCGCAGTCGCAGCTTCGAGCCGTCGGCGTTCGAACGCAGGATGATGTTCTCGAACTCCTCGACCGTGGACAGCCGGCCCTTGGTGGTGATCGTGTAAACCATGTCCTGGCCGCCGCCGATCGGCGACTGGCCGATCTTGCCAGCCGCGAACTGGGCGTTCTGGTCGCGCAGCGCGGCGGCGATTTCGGTCACCGTGACGCCAAGCTGCGTCATGCGGTCCGGGCGCACCCAGATGCGCATCGCGTAGTCCTTGGCGCCGAAGATCTGCACATTGGTCGTACCGGGGATCTTCTTGATGTTGTCCAGCACGTTCAGCGTCACGTAGTTGGACGTGTACAGGTCGTCGTACTGGCCCTCGGGCGAATAGAACGCCAGCACCAGCAAGAAGGCGGACGAGCCCTTCTCCACCGTCACACCCTGCCGGCGCACCTCCTCCGGCAGCCGGGCGTCGGCCTGCTTGACCCGGTTGTTCACGTTAACCGCCGCCTTGTCCGGGTCGGCACCGATTTCGAAGGTGACCTGGATTTCCACCACACCGTTCGAGGTCGAGGTGGACTGCATGTACATCATGCCTTCCACGCCGGTGATGACGTTTTCCAGCGGCGCGGCAACTGTCTGCGCGATGGTTTCGGCTGACGCACCCGGATAGATGGCGCGCACGGTGACCACCGGCGGCGCGATTTCCGGGTACTGCGCGATCGGCAGGGCGCGCATTGCGGCCAGACCGGCCAGCACCAGCAGGATGGAAATGACGAAGGCGAAGATCGGCCGGTCGATGAAGAAGCGCGAAAACATGTGCGCGCTCCTTATTGCGGCGCGGCAGGGGCTGCTGCGGGCGCCTGACCGTTGTCGATCTGCACCGGAGAGCCGGGTACGAAGATGCGCGCCATGCCGTCGACGATGATGCGCTCGCCCGGCTGCAGGCCTTCGCGGATCACCCAGGCGTTCTCGAGTTCGCCGTCGAGCTGCGCCCACTCGCCGAGCTTGACCGGCCGCGGCTGCGCCAGCAGCTTGCCATCGGCTTCAGCGATCACATAAACGAACTTTCCGTTCGGGCTGTCGAGCACCGCACGCTGCGGCACGGCCAGCGCGTCCGGGCGCGTGGCGCCGGACAGAGCGACGCGCACGAACTGGCCGGGAGAAAGCTTGCCGTCGCGGTTTTCAAAAGTGGCACGCAGCGCAAAGGCGCCGGTGCTGGTATCGGCCTTGTAATCTTCGAAGCCGAGCCGGCCGGTGCGCGGGAATTCCAGGCCGTCGGAGGTACGGATCTTCACGACGAAGCCGGCGTTGTCAAGACGCAGCAGACCACGCGCGATCTCGTCGCGTGTACGCAGGTATTCCGCTTCGCCGACGCCGAAATTGACGTAGGCCGGATCGATCTGGGCCAGCGTGGTCATCAGGCTGTCGGAGCCGGCAACGGCCAGACTGCCTTCGACCTTCAGCGCACGGCCGGCCAGACCGCCCAGCGGAGCGCGAACGTCGGTATAGCCCAGATCGATGCGCGCGGTCTGCACCTGCGCTTCGGCCGACTTGACCGCGGCGCGTGCCAGATCGCGCTGCGACAGCGCGTCGTCCGATTCCTTGCGGCTGGCCGCTTCCGCATCGGCCAGCGGCTTGATGCGGGCGTACTCGCGATCGGCCTGCGCCAGCTGGGCCCTGGCCTGGTCGAGCTGGGCTTCGGCGGCAGCGACCCGGGCACGGTAGGGCGCAGCGTCTAGCCGGTACATCACCTGCCCTTCCTTGATGCGCTGGCCTTCTTCGTACAGACGCTTTTCGACGATGCCGGTGACGCGCGCCCGCACCTCGATTTCGCGTGAGCCGGCCACCTGGCCGACATACTCGAAACGGACTGGTACTTCGCGCGGCGCCACTTCGACCACCTTGACAGCCGGCGGCGGCATGCCGCCGTTGGCCGGCTTGCCGTCTTCCTTGCCGCAGCCCGCCAGCGCGAGCGCGAGCACCATCGCGGACAGCCAGCCCGCGCGCTGAAAGGAATCCATCGCTTTATTCATGATCCATCCCGGAAGCTGACGCGGCCGTGCCGCGCGAAAATATCGGGCCATGAAAGCGACGGCCCTGTTGTGGCAGGAATTATAAACATACATTCTTGTATGTTTAAATTCATGAATGAAAAAAATTTTCATTCAGGGCACGACGGACGAGCCATTCTCGATCAGACAGGGGGATGCCCTGCCCCGGTCACAGAGGGGCAGGTTGCCAATGCGCTGACGCGCGAGTAACGGGCGACAGGACGCACAGCGGCCCAGGCGGACGGCTGGACGTCGAACCCGTGCAGGTCCGGCGGCCGACGGGCGAGCCGCCCCGTACTCATTGGCCAGCGCGAGGTTGCAACCTGCTTGTCCGTTCCTGATTCGCTGGAATCAGGCCGCCGGTGCAGGTGCCTGCATGCCGCCCACGATGAAGGGCAGCAGCGAGCGCAGCAGTGATTCGGGGTCTTGCGGGGTGGCGGGCGCGCAGTGACCCAGCAGTTGCATCACGTCGCGGCCGGCCATCACGTAGGCCACGATGCCGACGAAGAAGTACATGCGCCTGACCACTTCGTCTTCCGGTAGATCGGGCAGCGCGCGCTGCAGCGCAACGCGATAGCGGTCCATGATCTGCACGTACTCGGCCGGAATGCAGTCATCACCGGGCTCGAAATAGGCACGGCCGATGAGTTGCTTGAAGACGGCGCCCGACACCGTGTCCTTGCGTGACAGGCGCAGGATGGATTCGATGAAGGTCTGCACGATCTGCAGCACGGTCAGCGGCGTGCCGCCCGCTTCGCGCTCCAGCTTGTCGAGATAGTCCGATCGTCGGCCGTCGGCACCCAGCACGCGCCGATAGATGGCTTCCATCAGGTCGCGCTTGGAGTTGAAATGATAATTGATGGAAGCCAGCGGCACGCTGGCGGCATGCGCAATCATGCGCATGGACGTCGCGGCATAGCCCTGCTCGGTGAACAGCTTCTCCGCCGCTTCGAAAATCCGTTCCTTCGCGTCTCCGCGCGGTCGGCCTGCAGGTCGTCCATCCTTCTCGATCTCGTCGTCGGATTGCATGCGTGCGCCTCATTTTTCCGCCCCGGAATGTAGCACTGCACGCACAGCGACGGTGCATCCGCCAGCCCTGCACGCGACGGCGTGCACGCTGCGCGCGGCAGCATCTGCCCGGACGGACATGGCCCCGCGTTTGCTTAGGTTGAGCCATGACCCCACACCCTGATCCTTTCCCGCGTACGACCGGCAAGGTCTATCTGATCGGCGCAGGACCGGGCGATCCGGAATTGCTTACGCTGAAGGCCGTGCGCGTGCTCGGCATGTGCGACGTGCTGCTGGTCGATGACCTGGTCGATCCGGCAGTGCTATCACATGCGCAGCCCGACGTGCGGATCGTGCGCGTCGGCAAGCGCGGTGGCTGTCGCAGCACGCCCCAGGCTTTCATCGAGCGTTTGATGCGACGCTGCGCGCGCGCCGGCCTGACGGTCGGCCGGGTCAAGGGTGGCGACCCCTTCGTGTTCGGCCGCGGCGGCGAGGAGAAACAGGCCATGGAACGCGCCGGCATCGCCTGCGAAGTGGTCAGCGGCCTGTCATCCGGCATCGCGGTACCCGCTTCACTCGGTGTACCGGTCACGCATCGCGACCTCGCCTGCGGCGTCACCTTCGTGACCGGCCATGCGCGCGCCGACGGCCAGCCCGGACGCGAACCGGACTGGGCGGCGCTGGCGCGCTGCGGCACCACGCTGGTCATCTACATGGGCATGCGCACGCTGGACAGCATCACACGAGCGCTGATCGATGGCGGTCTGCCGACCGGCACGCCCGCCTGCGCCATCCAGAACGGTACCCGCGGCGATCAGCGCAGCGTGCTGGCATCCGTCGCGACACTGGCGAGGGAGGTTTCGGCCGCCGGTCTCGGCAGTCCCGCCATCGTAGTGATCGGCGAGGTGGTCAGACTGGCTGGTGCCTCTTCGCAGCTTGATCTGCCGCATGCAAGCACGCAGATGGCCGGCTGAACCCGAGGGCGACCTTGTGGGAGCGGCGGCCTTGTGGGAGCGGCGGCCTTGTGGGAGCGGCGGCCTCGCCGCGATTGATGCCGCGATGATCGTTGATCAACGCGCCGATCGCGGCGAGGCCGCCGCTCCCACAGAACGGTCGACGCTTCCACAGAACCGTCGACGCTCCTGCACGGGCGGACCCTCCGGGACCGTCGCCTACTTGAGCTGTTCGTGCAGCAGCGACAGGATGCGCTTGGCAGTCTTGCTGTCGTCCACGCCGCCTTCCGGAGTCAGCACCTGGACGTTGCTCTGCTTGCCTTCACCCTTGATGTGGATGCGGTACTGGTTCTGGCCGGCTTTCGGATCCGGCTTGTCGTCCGGCATGAAGAACAGCAGCTTGGACAGCACGCCCCCCTTCTTCTCGCCGGCCGTGGCATCGACTTCCGGATCGACGTAGCGCACGAAATACACGCCTTGCGAACGGTCGCGGTCCTCGACGGTGAAGCCGACACGATCGAGTGCGAGGCCGACCCGGCGCCAGGCGCGGTCGAAACCTTCGTAGATCTGCAGCGTGCCGCCCTTGTCCGCCGTCACCAGCTGCGCGCGCTCGGCCACCGGCGGGGCCGCGACCAGCGTCTTGGCCCGCTCCGTGTCGGCGCCCAGACGCACCATCAGCCGGCGCAGCATTTCGGCTTCCAGTTCGGGGTCGGCCGGACGCGGTTGCCACACTGTGCTGTCGCCGCGCTCGTTGATGTACACCTCCATCACGCCGCGATGGCTGACATAGATTTCGGTGGTGCCCGGCTCGGCGCCGGGTTCGAGACGGGTGCGGTACTTGTCGCGTTCCGGCGTCGAATAGAGGTTGTCGAACACCTTGCCGATGGTGTTGCGGATGATGTCGTTCGGAAGCTTGGCGCGGTTCTCGTTCCAGTCAGTTTCCATGACGCCCGCTTCGGGCTGTTCGATGTCGATCAGGAAACCGGTTTCCTGCCAGAACTCCTTCACCTGCGGCCACATCTGTTCAGGGCTTCCTGCGACGACCAGCCAGCGCTGATTGCCCGAGCGTTCGATGCGCATCTTGTCGACCTGCGGAAGCACGGCACCGCCCTGCTGCTGCGCCTGCGCCGCCGGCCCGGCACGATCTGCGTTGTAGGCAGACAGTGTGGCCACATCGCGGCCCGCCGAATCGGGCACGGCGTATCGGTCACTGGAAGCCGGCAGTGTGAGGTCGGGCGGCAGGTCAAGACGTGGGCCGCGCTTCTTGGCAGCCGCCTTGTAATCGACCTTGGTCGATTCGGTGTATTCGCTGATCATCGAGCAGGAAGCCGCGAACGCGGCCAGCACGAGGACCAGCAGGGTGCGCAATGCACCGGACTTCATGGGAATCATCGGTAAAGCCTCAGTTCAGCACGCCGGCCTGCTGCATCGCGGCGCGAACCTGCTGGTGGAATTGCGGTGCCAGTTCGGTCAACGGCAGGCGAAGCGACGGGCCGATCAGACCCAATTGATGGACGGCCCACTTCACCGGGATCGGGTTGGCTTCGCAGAACAGCTGGCGATGCAGACCGGTGAGCTTCGCGTTGAGTGCGCGCGCATTGACGGCGTCAGCCGCCAGGGCTGCAGCGTTCATTTCGTGCATCAGGCGCGGCGCCACGTTGGCGGTGACCGAAATGCAGCCGTGACCGCCCATCAGGATGAAGGCGCAGGTCGAGGCATCGTCGCCGCTGTACAGCGCAAAGCCCTTCGGCGCGCGGTTGATCAGTTCGACCCCGCGATCGAGGTTGCCGGTCGCGTCCTTGATGCCGACGATGTTCGGGATTTCGGCCAGTCGCAGCGTGGTGTCGTTCGTCAGATCGGCCACGGTGCGACCGGGCACGTTGTACAGGATGAACGGCACGTCGACCGCTTCGGCCTGGGCGCGGAAGTGGCGGTACAAGCCTTCCTGCGTCGGCTTGTTGTAGTAGGGCACGACGGTCAGGCAGGCATCCACGCCCACGGCCTTCGCGCGCTGCGCCAATTCGATCGCCTCTGCGGTCGAATTGGCACCGGTACCGGCGATCACCGGAATGCGGCCGGCAGCCTGTTCGACCGTGACACGGATCAGTTCGCAGTGTTCGTCGACATCCACCGTCGGCGATTCGCCACTGGTGCCGACGATCACGATGCCGTCGGTGCCTTCTGCAATATGGAAATCGATCAGGCCGCGCAACCGCGGGTAGTCCAGGCTGCCATCTTCAAGCATGGGCGTGACGATGGCGACGAGCGATCCGGTAATCATGAGTGAAGCAGCTTCAGCAGGAAACGCGGCATTCTACCGGAGGCCGCCGGCAAGCCCAACACGCACGGTGCGTCAGTCTGTAACAAAGCAGATTCAAGTTTCAAGATCCAAGATGCAAGGACGGCGCGACTTTCATCTTGCATCTTGAATCTGGGTTCATCCGAGTTCCGCCAGCGCCCTCACATGCTCCGTCACGCTGCGACCGAGTGCTGACAGCGCATAGCCGCCCTCGAGCATCGACACGATGCGGCCCTGGCAATGCGCCTGCGCGAACTTCAGCAGTTGCGTGGTCACCCACGCGTAGTCCGCCTCGACCAGGCCGAGCGAGGCCATGTCGTCCTCGTAGTGCGCATCGAAGCCGGCCGAAATGAACAGCATCTGCGGTGCGAATTCCTGCAGGCGCGGCAGCCAGCGCGTATTGACCGCCTCGCGGAAGCCCTCGCCCCGGGTGCCGGCGGGCAGCGGCACATTGCACAGATTGCCGGCGAGGGGTTTGTCTCCTGAATAGGGGTAGAACGGGTGCTGGAAGATGCTCACCATCAGCATGCGCTCGTCGCCGGCCACGATGTTTTCGGTGCCGTTGCCGTGATGCACGTCGAAGTCGATGATGGCGACCCGCTCGAGCCCGTGCACTTCAAGCGCATGGCGGGCGGCGACAGCGATGTTGTTGAAGAAGCAGAAGCCCATCGCGCGCCCGAATTCGGCATGGTGACCGGGCGGGCGTACGGCGCAGAAGGCGTTGCTGGCCTGCCCGGACAGCACCAGATCGGTCGCATGGATGCCGGCGCCGGCGGCACGCAGCGCGGCACGCAGCGTACCGGGGCACATGGCGGTGTCCGGATCGAGATGCACGATGCCGCTGTTCGGTGCCTGATCGAACACCTGTCGCACATGCGCCGCCGAATGCGCCCGTTCGAGCGCTTCAACGCCGGCCAGCGGCGCGTCGTGGTGAGCCAGGCAGATGTCGAGGCCGCTGGCGATCAGGCGGTCCTGTATCGCGCACAGCCGGTCCGGGCATTCGGGATGGTGCGAGCCCATGTCATGCAGCGCGCACTCGGGGTGTGTAATGTATGCGGTGGTCACCGCGCCTCCTCCATTATTGCAGCGTGCAATGCAACCGTGCCTCTGCGTGCTGTGTCACACCGCGTGAATTCAATATTGAACTGCATTATCCCGCCACACCTTAACCCACCTCAAGCCATGTCCGATCCCAGAGCCGTCGTCGATGCCGCGTCCACCCTCATTCTCGGCAAGCGCAGCCGGCTCGAACTGGCACTGACCTGCCTGATCGCCGGCGGTCACCTGCTGATCGAGGATGTACCCGGCACCGGCAAGACCACACTCGCCCACGTGATGGCGCGCCTGCTCGGGCTGGATTTCCGCCGCGTGCAATTCACCAGCGACCTGCTGCCGGCAGACATTCTCGGCGTGTCGGTGTTCGAACGCGAAACCGGCGCCTTCCGCTTCCACCCCGGCCCGGTCTTCACCCAGGTGCTGCTCGCCGACGAGGTGAATCGCGCCACACCGCGCACGCAGAGCGCGCTGCTCGAGGCGATGGAAGAACACCAGGTCAGCGTCGAAGGCGAAACGCGCCCGCTGCCGCAGCCCTTCTTCGTCATCGCCACGCAGAATCCAGCCAGCCAGATCGGCACCTATCCGCTGCCCGAATCGCAGCTCGACCGCTTCATGATGCGCATCACCATGGGCTACCCGGACCCGGCGGCCGAACGCTTACTGCTGACCGGCCGCGACCGGCGCAGCCTGCTGGCCGATCTGGCGCCGGTGGCCGACGCGGCCACGCTGAGCGCCTGGCGTACGCAGGCCGAGGGCATTCATGTCAGCGATGCGCTGATCGATTACGTGCAGGCGCTGATCGCCTACACGCGCACCGGCGGCGCCTACCGGCTCGGTCTGAGCCCGCGCGCCGGGCTGGCGCTGCTGGCCGCGGCGCGCGCGCGCGCGCTGCTCGATGGACGCAGCCACGTGCTGCCGGAAGACGTGCAGGCGGTCGTGCCGGCGGTCGCGCTGCATCGCCTGCCGATGCTCGAACAGCCACCCAGTCAGGACGATGCCGCCCGCCATCTGCTGCAGGCGGTCGCGCTGCCGGTCTGATGCGGGAAGCGATCCGCCGCTGGCTGGCCACCTTGGGCGGCTCGCCCGCGCTGCCGCTGACCCTGGACCGGCGCCGCATCTTCGTGCTGCCGACCGGACCCGGTCTGGCCTTCGGCTGCGCGCTGCTCGCCATGCTGCTGACCGCAATCAACTACACGCTCAGTCTGGGCTTCGCACTGGTGTTCATGCTGGCCGGCCTGGGCCAGGTCGCACTGCTGCACGCCTTCCGCAACCTCTATGCGCTGAAGCTGCGCGAAACCGTGCCGGAGCCGGTGTTCGCCGGCCAGCACGCGGGCTTCCCGCTGTGGCTGGACAACGATGCCAGCCGGCCACGGCCGGCACTGCAGCTGTCCATGCCTGGTGCCGATCGGGTCACGATAGATCTGGCACCGAAGCAGAGCCGCGTAGTGTTGCTGAACGTGCCGACGACACGGCGCGGCTGGCTGTCGCCGGCGCGCGTCACGCTGGATACCCGCTACCCGCTGGGCCTGATCCGCGCCTGGTCGTACGCGAAGCCGGCCCAGCGCTGCCTGGTGCTGCCGAAGCCGGAAAGCGGCCGGCCGCCGCTGCCGGCCACGGCGGCCGGTGAGGCGGGTGTGCGCCCGAGTGGCGACGGCAGCGAGGAATTTGCCAGCCTGCGCGACCACCGTGCCGCCGATTCGCCGCGCCACGTGGCATGGAAAACCTCGGCGCGCACGCCGGATGCGCCGCTGCTGACCAAACAGTTCGAAGGCAGCGACGGCGGTGACCTGTGGCTGGACCTCGCGCAACTGCCCGCCACGCTGTCGCTCGAACAGCAACTGTCGCGACTGACCGGCTGGGTGATCGACGCCGACGCCGCCGGCCTGCACTATGGTCTGGCGCTGCCGGGTACGCGCATCGCGCCGGCCAGCGGGCCGGCGCATCGCGCGCGCGCGCTGCGAGCGCTCGCACTGCACGGGCTGCCGACATGAAGTGGCGCCGCATGACCGCGCCCAAGGTGGCCGCCGAACCACTCGATCAGGCACGCATCGCCTGGCTGATGGCGGTCGCCGCCTGCGCACTGGTGCCGCACGGCTCGCACCTGCCCGGCTGGCTGATCGCGGTGGCAGCCCTGTTGTTCACCTGGCGCCTTGCGCAGTGGAAGCTCGGCTGGCCGGGCGCCAGCGGTCTGGTCAAGCTGCTGGTGGTGGTCGCCTGCTGCGCCGGCGTGTCGCTGACCTTCGGCCGCCTGTTCGGACGCGAACCCGGCGTGGCACTGCTGACGCTGATGCTGGTGCTCAAGCTGCACGAACTGCGCAGCACGCGCGACGGCCACACGGTGGTGCTGCTCGGCTACTTCATGCTGCTGACCGCTTTCCTGTATTCGCAGACACCGGCCATGGCGGCTGCGCTCGGCGTGTCGATGACCGTCATCACCGCGGCGCTGATCGCACTGACCGGCCCGCCGGCTGCGCCGCGTGCCTTGCTGCGCCACGCCGCATGGATGATGGCGCAGGCGCTGCCCTTCATGCTGGTGCTGTTCGTTCTGTTCCCGCGCGTGCCGGGCCCGCTGTGGGGCTTGCCGCTCGACGCCTGGAGCGGCACGTCCGGCCTGTCCGACTCCATGGCGCCCGGCTCGATTTCGCAGCTGAGCCTGTCCGGCGCCATCGCCTTTCGCGCGCGCTTCGAGGGCGATGCGCCGCCGGCACGCGATCTGTACTGGCGCGGTCCGGTGCTGAGTGCCTTCGACGGCCGCACTTGGCGGCAGGGCAGCAGCGCGCAGCGCATCGGCGACGGCCTACCGCATCCGGTACCCGGGCGTGCGCTGGGTTATGAAGTCACGCTGGAGCCGCACAACCGGAACTGGCTGTTCGCACTCGAAACCGTCGCCACCCTGCCCGCCGACGTGCGGGTGAGCGACGACTGGCAGTTGCTCGGTCGCGACGGCGTGCGCACCCGACGGCGCGACCGCTTCGAATCGGTGCTCGGCGCGCGACCGGGCATCGAGGAGTGGAGCGGTCATCTCGACGCAGCCCGCCAGTTGCCGCGCGACGGAAATCCGCGCGCGCGGCAACTGGCGCAGACGCTGCGCGCCGCCTCACCGGCCGACACGGTGGCGGCCGGCCTGCGGCTGTTCCGGCGCGAAGCCTTCGTCTATACGCTGACGCCGCCGCTGCTGGGCGAAGACGGCATCGACGCCTTCCTGTTCGACACCCGGCGCGGTTTCTGCGAGCACTACGCCGGCGCCTTCGTGTTCCTGATGCGCGCCGCCGGGCTGCCGGCACGCGTCGTGACCGGCTATCAGGGCGGCGAGCGCAACGAGGTCGACGACTATGTCGTGGTGCGCCAGTCCGATGCACACGCGTGGGCCGAGGTATGGCTCGAGGGCGAAGGCTGGCGGCGCGTCGATCCGACCGCAGCCATTCTGCCGTCGCGCATCGAACGCGGTCTGGCCGACCTGCCGGCCGGAGAACCGGTGCCCTTCGTTGCGCGCGTCGACCTCGGCTGGCTGCGCTCGCTGCGCCACCAGTGGGAGGCCGCCAACAACGCGTGGAATCAGTGGGTGCTGTCGTACGACCAGCAGAAGCAGCGCGAATTGCTGAGCCGGCTGGGCATGACTCAGCCTGACTGGCGGCTGATGACGATATGGCTCGCGTCGCTGTGCGCGCTGTTTGCCCTGGCGCTGACAATGTGGGCGATGCGCCGCAGCGTGTCGGCCGATGCGCTTGCGCGCGCCTGGACCGCCGTCGACCGCGCGCTGCGCCCGGCCGGCCTGGGCCGCGAGGCGTGGGAAGGGCCGCTCGACTATGCGGCACGCGTTGGCCGGCTACGCCCCGATCTGGCACCCACGCTCGCCCAGGCGTGTAGACTTTATGCCGACGCCCGTTACGGCGCGGCTCCGCCCGCCGCTGCGGCCCGCGAACTCAAGGCCTGCGCCCGCGCGCTGCGCCGCCAACGCATCCCGCCCCGCCGATGACCTCACGTTTCACATCCGACGCCTTTTCACGCCGCAGTTTCATTCTTGGCAGCACTGCACTGGTTGCCGCCAGCCATTTGTCGGCGCAGACCCCGGGTACCGCCGGCTTTGCCGGCCGCGATGACGTGCGCGCCTTCTGCGCCGAACTGGCCGGCGCGCACGGCTTCGACGAAGGCTGGCTGCTGACGCAGTTCGAACCGGTGCAGCCGCAACCAAAAGTCATCGAACTGATCCGCCCGCCGACGAAACCGGGCGTGCGCTCCTGGCAGCGCTACCGCGGACGCTTTGTTGAACCGCTGCGCATCCGCGAAGGGCGCGCCTTCATGGCCGAACATGCCGCGACGCTGGCGCGCGCCGAACAGCAGTTCGGCGTGCCGCCACATGTGGTCACCGCCATCATCGGCGTCGAAACGATATATGGCCGCCATACCGGGAACTTCCCGGTCATCGGCGCGCTGGCCACGCTCGCGTTCGACTACCCGCCGCGCGCGGATCTGTTCCGGCGCGAACTGGGCGAGCTGTTCCTGCTGGCGCGCGACCAGAAGCGCGACGTGGCCAGCTATCGCGGCTCCTATGCCGGCGCACTCGGTTACCCGCAGTTCCTGCCCAGCAGCTGGCGTCGCTATGCGGTCGATTTCGACAACGACGGCCGCGTCGACCTGATCGACAGCCCGATCGACGCAATCGGCAGCGTCGCCGCCTACCTGAAGGAACACGGCTGGGAGCCGGGCGAGCCGGTGGTGCAGCGGATCCTGGTCGACAGCAGCACGGTCACGCCGCTGATCGAATCCGGCATCGAGCCGGTACTCGATACCGATCGACTGCTGGCCAGCGGCATCCGCCCGCTCGGCCGCGAACTGATTGCCAAGCCGGCGGCCGTGGTCGATCTGATCACGCCGGATGCGCCGACCGAATACTGGCTGGGCTTCAGGAATTTCTACGTGATCACCCGCTACAACAAATCGAGCTTCTACGCGATGGCGGTGCATCAACTGAGCGAGGCGCTGGTGCGAGCCTGAATGTCGCTTGAGCGTTTGCCGTCCGCCCCCATCCGAACCGGAACCCGACCATGATCCGCCTTCTGCTCGCCGCCACGCTGGGCGCCCTGCTCTGTTCGCCTGCGCGCGCCGACGACGCGTCGCTGACCGGCCGCTGGGCGGGTGACTACAAGACCGATGAAGGCATTGACCGCGAAGCGGAGTTCGTCGTGACGGAAGGCGGCGCGACATGGACCGGCAAGCCCAAGGGCAGCGCCGGCCGCCAGAATCCGTGCTTCAACCGCGCCTTTCCGGTGCTCATCGAAGGCGATTCAGATGGCTCGCTGTCGCTGTGGGTCAAGGCGAGCCAGGCCTTGCCGCTGTGCAAGGACCTGCGGTTGCAACTCACCCGGGTATCGCCGACCCGGCTCGAAGGCCGCTTCAAGTCAGGTGCCCCGATCTGGCTGGACAGACGCTGAGTCCGGCACGCCTTGGTGCCTATATATCGGCACCAGGGCGCGGCACCCTCAGGCTTGACCCGCGCATTGAATGAAACCATTATTCATTCCATGCAACAAAGCACCGGGACGACCCGGTCGCCTTCATTCTTCCGGGGACGGCCCCGGATGTCCGGAGCATTCATCATGTCGTGGATCATCCTGTTCATCGCAGGTCTGTTCGAGGTCGCCTGGGCGATCGGTCTGAAATACACCGACGGTTTCAGCAAGCTGTGGCCGTCGGTCGGCACGGCGGCCGCCATGCTGATCAGCGTGGTGCTGCTCGGACTGGCCATGCGCACGCTGCCGGTCGGCACCGCCTACGCGGTGTGGACCGGCATCGGCGCAGTCGGCACCGTCATCCTGGGCATCGTGCTTTTCGGCGATCCGGCCAATGCGGCGCGTCTGGCCTGCGTTGCACTGATCGTCGCCGGCATCCTCGGACTGAAGCTCACGTCGGCCTGAGTACCGCGGCGGGAGCCTTCGCTGTGGGAGCTCTTGCTGTGGGAGCTCTTGCTGTGGGAGCTCTTGCTGTGGGAGCGGCGGCCTCGCCGCGATACGCACTCTGCACAACGATGGTCGCGGCACCATCGCGGCGAGCCCGCCGCTCCCACAGGGACAGCGCCTATCGCAGCGAGGCCGCCGCTCCCACAGGTGCCGCTCCCATGCGCGACCCCGGCCATCCGGTAAAGACCGCACTTGTGCCGCCTGCCAGCAATCGGCGAAAATCCATGGCTTTGGCTTGCGCGCGAATTGCGTGCAGGCTTCATCCCTCCGAGCCCGCCATGACCGATTCCGCTGCACTGCCGCCCGACGACGAAAACCACATCATCGCGGAGCGGCGAGAAAAACTGCGCCAGTGGCGCGAAGGCGGCGCGGCCTATCCGAACGATTTCAGCCGCACGCACTACGCTGGCGAGCTGACCGCGCAGCACGCATCGACCAGCGGCGAAGCACTTGAGGCGGCACCCGAACACGTGCAGCTGGCGGGCCGGATGATGCTCAAGCGCGTCATGGGCAAGGCGAGTTTCGCGACGCTGCAGGACATGTCGGGCCGCATCCAGCTCTACATCACGAACGACGGCGTGGGCGAAGCGGCGCATGGCGCGTTCAAGCACTGGGATCTGGGCGACATCGTCGGCTGTTCCGGCGTGCTGTTCCGCACCCGCACGGGTGAGCTGACGATCAAGTGCGACAGCGTGCGCCTGCTGTCGAAGGCGCTGCGCCCGCTGCCGGAAAAATTCCACGGCCTGGCCGATCAGGAAACGAAGTACCGCTTCCGTTACCTCGATCTGATCACAAATGACGCCTCGCGCAACACCTTCATCGCGCGTAGCCGCCTGATGAGTTCGCTGCGCGCCGAAATGACGCGTCAGGGCTTCCTCGAAGTCGAAACGCCGATGATGCACCCCATCCCCGGCGGCGCGGCGGCCAAGCCGTTCAAGACCCACCACAACGCGCTCGACATGGAATTGTTCCTGCGCATCGCGCCCGAGCTGTACCTGAAGCGGCTGGTGGTCGGCGGCTTCGAGAAGGTGTTCGAGGTGAACCGCAACTTCCGCAACGAAGGCATCAGCCCGCGCCACAACCCCGAATTCACGATGATGGAGTTCTACCAGGCCTATGCCGATTACCGGCAGCTGATGGATTTCACCGAATACCTGCTGCGCCACTGTGCCGAGCAGGCGCTGGGCACGACGAAGTTCATGTACCAGGGCCGCGAACTCGATCTCGGCCAGCCTTTCCACCGGCTGACCATCGTGCAGGCGATCCAGAAGTACAACCCTCAGTATTCCGATGCCGATCTGGCCGACGAAGCCTTCGTGAAGAAGGCGATCAATACGCACGGCGAAACGGTCAAGCCGGGCGGCCTCGGTTCGCTGCAGCTGCAGCTGTTCGAGGCCTGCGCCGAGGCGCAGCTGTGGGAGCCGACGTACATCATCGACTACCCGGCGGAAGTGAGCCCGCTGGCGCGCCGCTCCGACACCCAGCCGGACATCACCGAACGCTTCGAACTGTTCATCGTCGGGCGCGAGATCGCCAACGGTTTTTCCGAGCTGAACGATCCGGAAGACCAGGCGGCGCGCTTTCTCGACCAGGCAAAAGCCAAGGACGCCGGCGACGAGGAGGCGATGTTTTTCGACGCCGACTACATCCGCGCACTCGAACACGGGTTGCCGCCGACCGGTGGCTGCGGCATCGGCATCGACCGGCTGGTCATGCTGCTGACCGATTCGTCCAATATCCGCGACGTCATCCTGTTCCCGCAGATGCGCCGCGAGTAGCCGTATCCGCCTCGGGAGCTGTGGCTGTGGCAGTGTGGCTGTGGCTGTGGGAGCGGCTGTGGGAGCGGCTGTGGGAGCGGCGACGGTTTTGTGGGAGCGGCGGCCTCGCCGCGATCAGTGCGGCGATGGTCGCATTGCAGAGTGCGGATCGCGGCGAGGGCGGAGCGGGGATTTCGGCGAGCACTGCTCGCCGCCCGCGGAGCCGGCTGGCCATGCAGGGCCAGCCGTGGAACGGAGCGGGGATTTCGGCGAGCACTGCTCGCCGCCCGCGGAGCCGGCTGGCCATGCAGGGCCAGCCGTGGAACGGAGCGGGGATTTCGGCGAGCACTGCTCGCCGCCCGCGGAGCCGGCTGGCCATGCAGGGCCAGCAGTGGATCGCCGCACCCACAGGCCGCCGCCCCCACAGACCGCCGCTCACCCACGCCGCTGCTCACACGGAGCCGCACCCACAGGCCGCCACCGGAACTCCGGCGCGTCTGCATTCATCACAGGTGCCGCATCCGCATTCGGCAAAAAGAGGGTCCTGAATGTCCCGTCCGCTTCAACCCCTGCAGCCCGCCACGCTGACCTTCGATGATGAAGGCACGCCGCGCTCGTCGCTGTTCGACGACCGCTATCACTCCTGTGAAGGGCCGCTGGCCCAGGCGCAGTTCGTGTTTCTGGGCGGCAACGGCTTGCCGGGGCGCTGGGCCGGACGGGAACGCTTCGTCGTGCTGGAGACCGGATTCGGTCTCGGCCTGAACTTCCTCGCCACCTGGCGCGCGTGGCTCGACGACCCGGCGCGCTGCGAGCGGCTGCATTTCGTGTCGGTCGAAAAGCATCCGGTCGCCCAGTACGACCTCGCGACCTACTACCAGCGCGCCCTCCCGCAGGACATGAGCGACATGGCGCAGCGGCTGGTCGAACGCTGGCCGCTGCCGGTGTCGGGCGTTCATCGCATCGAATTCGACGGTGGACGTGTCGTGCTGACGCTGGCCTTCGGCGACGTCGACGCACTGCTGCCGCAACTCACGCTGCGTGCCAACGCGCTGTATCTCGACGGTTTTTCGCCGGCGCGCAACCCGGACATGTGGTCCGAGCACATCTGCCGGCACCTGAAGCGTCTGAGCGCGGACGACGTGACGCTGGCGACCTGGACCGTATCAGCGGCGCTGCGCCGGGCGCTGGCCGACCACAGTTTCGTCACCGAAAAGCGGCTCGGACTGAAGCCCAAACGCGACATGCTGACCGGCGCGCTGCATCCGCAGGCGCAGGCGGCCGCGCTGCGCCACCGACCGCAAGCCGGCACGCCCCGGTGCGTGGCGGTGATCGGCGCCGGGCTGGCCGGCTGCGCGGCGGCCGAGCGGCTGGCAGCGCGCGGCATCGAAGTGGTGCTGATCGAGCGCCACGCGGCGCCGGCGCAGGAGGCGTCGGGCAATCCGGCCGGCGTGCTGCGGCCCATGGTGGCGCGTGACGACAGCATCGCTGCACGCTTTTCGCGTGCCGCCTTCCTGCATGCCTCCAGCCATCTGCGGCGACTCGACGGCGAGGGGCGCCCACTGAAATGGGGCCCGACCGGCGTGATGCAGATCGCGCAGGACGCCGAACAGGAACAGATGCAGCACGCACTGTGGGCGTCGCACGCCCTGCCGGATGCACTCGTCCGTCACCTGTCCGACTGGGAGATGACACGACGCGTCGGCTACACGGTTCCGCGCGGCGGCTGGTGGTTTCCGCGCGGCGCCTGGGTCAATCCACCCAGCCTGTGCGAAGCCAATCTCGCACGGGCCGGCGACGCCGTGACCCGGTTGTTTTCGAGCGAGGCCATCGGTCTTGCACGAGACGGCGCCAGCTGGCGGGTGAGCGCCGGCGATCGCACGCTGGTGAGCGCCGACGCGGTGGTGCTGGCCAATGCGTCGGATGCGGCTGCGCTGTCGCCGCTGGCGCTGCCGCTGATCCGCATCCGTGGCCAGGTCACCCGCCTGCCGCGCGCGCTGCTGCCGCAGCTGCATGTCACGCTGTGCTGCGACGGCTATCTGTGCCCGACGCCGGACGGCGACCTGAATCTGGGCGCCAGCTTCGACGTCGGCGACGAAGACTGCAGCGTGCGCAGCGACAGCCATGCCGGCAATCTGGCCCGGCTCGAGCGGCTGCTGCCGGACACGGTGCTGCTGCCCGACGTGCGCAAGCTCGCCGGTCGGGTCGCTTTCCGCACCGCGACCCCCGACCGCATGCCACTGATCGGCGAACTGCCTGGACAGCCCGGCCTGTACGCCTTCACCGGACTGGGTTCGCGCGGGCTGGTGTGGTCGCCTCTGGGTGCCGAGGTCCTCGGGGCCCGACTGTGTGGCGACCCGATACCTGTCGAGAATGAACTCGCATCCGCAATCGACCCGCGGCGTTTTTTCGTTCAAGGCTGATCTGGATCAAGCTTTCACGCGGGCCAGGAAAGATTCCTGAAGATTACTTTGTGCGCGCCGTAGATCACACAGCGGCAAAAAAAGTGTGGAACAAGGTCACGAACCGTGAGGATCCTGCGTTCCGGCACAGCCGAAGCTCACACATAGGAGAGATGTCGTGAAAACAAACTTGCCGGTCACCCAGAACGAAGTTTTCCTTGAACCCGGCAAACCGATTGTCACCAAGACCGATCTGAAGGGCCGCATCACCTACGCGAACGAATCGTTCGTCGCCATCAGCGGCTTCAGCCGGGAAGAGTTGATCGGCGAGAGCCACAATGTGGTGCGTCATCCTGACATGCCTCCGGAAGCATTCGAAGACATGTGGAACACGATCAAGGCCGGCCAGCCATGGCGCGGCCTCGTGAAGAACCGCGCCAGGAACGGCGACCACTACTGGGTCGAGGCCTTCGTCACACCGATGACGCTGGACGGCCGTACCGTCGGCTACCAGTCGGTACGCAACATTCCGAAGCGCGAAGACGTGGCCAGCGCCGAGGCGCTGTACCGCGCGGTACGCGACAAGAGCGCGAAATTCCCGACCACTCCCCGTCACAAGGATAGGCTCGGACTCGCTGCCCGCATCTGGCTGAGCGCCGGCCTCAGCAGCCTGCTGGCCATCGGTGGCGCTGCGCTCGGCGGGCTGTGGGGCATGCTGATGGCGGCTCTTGCGGCTGTGACCGCACTGGGCGGCGCGTGGTATCTGAGCAGCGGCGTCGTATCGCGACTGAACAGCTTGCATTCGACCATCGTTGCACTCGACGAAGGCAAGCTGGCGACCCGGATCGACGCGCCGAAAGGCCCGCTGCGCGAGCTGTTCGTCGGCATGGAAGTGATGCGCATCCATCTGCGCGCGATGTTCGCCGACGTGCTCATCAGTGCGCGCGAGGTCGATGAACGGTCGCAGGAACTCGACGATGCGATGCGCGTGCTCGTCACCTCGACGGGTGCCCAGGGCGAGAACGTCATGCAGGTCGCCGCGGCGATGGAGGAAATGAGCGTGTCGATCAACGAGGTGTCGAACAATACCGACCGCAGCCTCGAAGCCGTGCGGCGTACCGAAACCAGCGCCCACGATGCCATGCAGACGATGGAAGCGGGCATTGCCAGCAGCCATCGCGTCGTCGGCGTGGTGACCCAGTCGCAGACGCGTATTTCGGAAGTGAATGCATCGGTCGAAAAAATCAGCGCAGTGTCGCAGGTGATCAACGACATTGCCGAACAGACCAATCTGCTGGCGCTCAATGCCGCGATCGAGGCGGCACGTGCCGGCGAACAGGGCCGTGGCTTCGCGGTGGTCGCCGACGAGGTGCGCAAGCTGGCCGAACGCACGCGCACCAGCACGAAGGACATTGCGCTGGCCGTGACCGACATCATCCAGCTGGCCAGTTCGGCTGTCGATACCATGAGTGCGACAGCCGGTGAGGTCGCCCGCTCGACCGGCGACATCGAAGCCAGCAGCACCGGCCTGCAGGCCATCTGGGACGCCAGCCGCGAAGCGGCCAACTACTCGGAAGAAATCACTCAGATGCTGCGCCAGCAATCACTCGCGTCGCATGAGGTCGCATCCAGCATGGAGCGCATTTCGGGTTCGGTCGAACAGACCACCTCCAGCGTGCAGTCGGTCGGCGATGCCGCGAGCCGGCTGCATTTGACGTCGAAGGAATTGCGCGAACTGGTGAAGCACCTGGAACAGGCGCTGCACTGATGGCACCCCACTGAGTCGACGTGTCCGCCCCGAAACGGGCGCGCACCTTCCGGCATGCACCCCCAGGCGACCGTCCCGCACAACGTGGGGCGGTCGCTTTTTCTTGTTCCGAGAATCTCGGTCGATCGGCATTGCGTGCAGAGTTGGCAGGGTGCCCGGCAAGGCGCGAGGACCGCCCCGCCCGTAGGTTGGGCTGAGCGCAGCGATGCCCAACGACACCCCGCAACGAAGGCTCCCGCGGGCGCAAAAGGCGATGTTGGGCATCGCTGCGCTCAGCCCAACCTACGAAGACCCGTCACCACACCGCAGGTCGGGACGGACGCAGCCCACGGCAATCACGCACGGATCGACGTCTGCGCACCGGTCAGGCCCTGCAGCACATCGGCCACACCCCTTGCGTGGCCGGCTACCGTTGCGGTTCCGGTGCTGTAGGACTCTATCGTTTCCAGCACGCCGGTCAGGCTCGACACCGCCTTCGACTGGCTTTCGAACATCTGCGCCACGCGAACGATCTCGATCGCCAGCGCGGAAATGTCCTTGCCGATCTCACCCGCGCTGTTGCGCGACTTCTCGGCCAGCATGCGCACCTCGTCGGCCACCACCGCGAAGCCGCGGCCGGCCTCGCCGGCGCGTGCCGCCTCGATCGCCGCATTGAGCGCCAGCAGGTTGGTCTGATCGGCGATCTGCTGGATCATTTCGACCACGTGCTGGATGCGATCGCTGGCCTGCGACAGGTCGCGCGCACTGCCCCCGACTTCGCCGGCCTGGCCGGCCAGGGTGTCCACGGTATCCACCGCCTGCCTGATCACTGCCTGCTGATCGGACAGACGCGTAGTCAGGTCGCCGACCGACGCGTACAGATCGGTCGAACAGGCTTCGAGTTGCCGCGCCGTCGCGTCGCGCGTCTGTTCGGCGGCGAGCATGATTTCGCCCAGCTGGTTGAGGTCGCGCACCACCGGCACCATGCTGACATCGACGTTGGCGGGATCGAGCCGGCTGGTGAAGTTGCCGGAACGGTAGTCGGAAATCTGCTGCACCATCACGCGCGACATGCCTGCCAGCTTGGCATTGTGCCGACGCAGGAAGAAGGCCTTGAACTCGCCGTAGTGGGCGATGAAGTTGTCCACGTATTCGTCGCGGAACGTGTCGGCCGGCTGTGTGCGGAAGAAGAACACGGCGGTCAGCGTCTGGTTAAGGTTCAGGCCGAGAATTTCGCCGAAGGTCGAGAAACCGGCGATGTTGCCGCCGCCGAAAATCCGCTCCAGCCCCGACGATTCGGCGCTGTTGTAGAGGCGGCGCAGCACGCAGTCGTTGAACATGCCGGCCAGCGGTTCGCCCGGCTTGTCCGCCATGAAGGCGCGGTAGTCGCGTTCGGTCGTGCTGGCGAAGGGGGTGCGCCGCACCAGCACCAGTTCTTCGCCCGGCGCGACGTCGCAGTAGAAGTCGACGCGGTCGTTGTCGACATCGAGCCGCGCCACCGAGCGCACGTACAGTTCGTTGTTGACCCGGATGGCGAAGGAGTGACTGTCGAGCCGGGCGGACAGCTGTTTGCGGTCGCAGCCGAAAGTCTTGCACAGCGCCTCGATCAGCGACACCACGCGCCCTTCGCCATTGATCACCAGACTGACCTGCCGGCGCTCGACCGAAGCACTGAATATCTGGAAGCTGGTACCGGCCGGTTCGAAGTTCTGGCTCTTGAACACGCCGAAACGCACTTGCGGCGCCATCTTCAGGAAGGCGACCAGCACGTGGTTGTTGTAGCGGCGCGAACCGTCGTGCAGCCAGGTGTCCTTGAAATCTAGCTTGCCGCCGGCCGAGCCGCCGACGAACAGGCAGGGGAAGCGCCCCGACTCGTACAGCGCCTCCATGAAGAAGGATTCGGAATTCGACAAGCCGTCGAACAGCACGTAGGCGAAGGTGTCGCGATGATCGATGTCGAGATCGACCTGGGTGGCCTGGATGCTGTCCACCAGCCGATCGATGCGCTCGCGATAGTCCATCACCCGGCCGCTCTGCCGCAGATCTTCGCTGGACAACGGAATGGCGACCACACGCGCCTCGCCGATCACGCTGCGATCGAAGCACTGCAGCACGACGCGGTCGCGCCCTTCGGTCGCCTCGCAATACAGCGATCCGCCGCCGCTGCACAGTTCGCCCGCCGTCGTGGTCAAGGTCAGGGCGACATCCGGGAAGCGGGCGCGCACGCTGCGCGCCACCTGCTCGATGTCGACATCGGGGGCCACGTAACCGCTGATGAAGGACGGCGTGCCGACGACCGCGGCAAGCCGGGACTCAAGCTCCGCAACCCGAATCTGGAGGGTGTCTACGCCCCTTTTCCCGGAAACCGCCCTGCGTCCGAAAAGCTTCATTTCCTGTCTCCCTGTAAGTCCCGGCACCCCGCCGTGTTGCCGGATACGAAGCGGTCTTACGGGAGGGCGTCAGCGCACTTTAGAGTGCGTCAGGCAAACATTTCGTCCGATGTCCAGATTTTGGACAGTCTGTTTTTTCTTTAAACACATGGACTTGGATGTGACACTTTATCCGTCTTCAGCAGTCGGCGCCGTCCTGCAATACCCGATCGGCAAGCGCACTGGCGCTGTTGAAGGCGTCCTCGACCCGTTCTCCAAGACAACCGTCCGACGCATAGCCGAGCTTGCTGCCCGCGTCCCACAGACATTCACGTCCCAATGCCTCGACCACCCTCGCAAAGCGCCAGCGATGCGCGCGGCAAAGCGACGGTACCGCCGTCGCGCCGACCGCCGACAGGAAGGCCTCGAGCAGCAGACGCTCGACCTGCTCGACGCTCAGTTCAAGGTGCTGCTGCGACCACTGAGGGGAGGCATGGATCACCCAGCAGTCTTGCGCACTGTCGCGCTGGGATTTGCTGCTGTCGCGCGCCGCCCAGCCGAGCACCCCACCGGCGGCCGGGCGCAGGCAGTCGGCGGCATCGAGTCGTGTGTCGAACGACAGCATCAAGGCCCAGCACGGCGCATAGCGGATGCGCGGCATTGCGTCGGCAAAGACCGTGACGTCCACGTCCGTGCAGCGCCCGAACAGCGCCGCCGCCTGCGGCGCGGGCAGCGTCACCAGCACCGCATCGAAGCAGGCCGGCAGGCGGCCCTGCCCTGTTTCCAGCCACCAGCCGAGATGGTCGCGGCCGAAGCCGGTGATCGCGGTTTCCATATGCACCTCGGCGCCCCAAAGCATGCGGGGTGCGATGGCATTCATGCCGGGGACGCCGACCCAGCGCGGCGATGCGTCGAGCCCGCCAGGCGCCCAGGCGGCCGCGACACCGGCGCGCCGCCAGTCGGCGAGCTGCGCCGCCATGGCTTCGCCGCGCACCGTCATGTACTGCACGCCGTGGTCGAACTGAGACCGGTCGGCACGCCGCGTTGCCAGGCGTCCGCCGGCTGCGCGTCCCTTGTCGAAAACCTGCACGTTCAGGCCGGCGTCGATCAGGCGGCGGGCCAGCGTGCAGCCGGCCATGCCGGCCCCCACCACTGCGATGTCACGCATTTTTGCACTCTCCCGTTCCGGTGATATCCGGTCATTCACTGCTGTCGACATCGAATCGTGACCGGCGTTTGCGGCGCACCGACGCCGGACGGGACAGGCGACGCGCCTATCGCGTCCGGCTGTCACCGAAGCCGGCGCGCGCGCGCACTGTGCTAGGGTGCGATTGAAACAGAATAAGTGCGACGGCGAGTGATGATGGCCGCGCACGCACACACGCTCTGCCCATGCCCCGCCAACTGCTCGCCCACTACCCGCAAACCGGCACGCGCTACGACGAACTGCTGTCCGGACCGTGGGCCCTTCGTCCGCACTGGCGCAGCCTGTTCGACACACTCGTGCGCGCCCGTCCGGAACAGATGCAGGAGCGGCTGAGCTCGATGCGTCGGCAGATCCGCGAGAACGGCGTCACGTACAACGTCTATGCCGATCCGCGCGGCGTCGAACGACCGTGGGAACTTGATGCCCTGCCGCTGATCATCCCGCCGGACGAGTGGGAACAGATATCGAGCGCCATCGCGCAGCGCGCCGAACTGCTGAACCGCATCCTGCTCGACGTCTACGGCCCGCAGCAGATGCTGGAGGAAGGCCTGCTGCCGCCGGCACTGATCTACGGACACTCGGGGTTCCTGCGGCCGTGTCACGGCATGGCGGTGCCGGGCAATATCCACCTGCACCTGTACGCGGCGGATCTTGCACGCTCGCCGGATGGCCGCTGGTGGGTGCTGAACGACCGCACACAGGCGCCGTCGGGCGCCGGCTATTCGCTGGAAAACCGACTGGTCATTTCACGCATCTTTTCGGAGCAGTTCCGCGACCTGCGCGTCGAGCACCTGGCCAGCTTCTTCGCCACGCTTCGCGACACGCTGGCGCAGCACGCGCCGCAGAGCGATGGCCCGCCGCTCATCGTGCTGCTGACCCCGGGGCCCTACAACGAAACCTATTTCGAGCACGCGTATCTGGCGCGCTACCTGGGTTTTCCGCTGGTCGAAGGCTCCGACCTGATGGTGCGCGACGGCTGTGTCTGGCTGAAGAACCTGTCGGGCCTGCGTCGGGTGCACGTGATCCTGCGCCGGCTCGACGACGACTTCTGCGACCCGCTGGAACTGGATGGCGAATCGGCGATCGGCGTACCGGGCCTGGTCGAAGCGGCCCGTCAGGGCAATGTGCTGATCGCCAATTCTCTCGGCTCCAACCTGCTCGAGTCGGGCGCCCTGCTCGGCTTTCTGCCCCGTCTGTGCCGACGCCTGCTGGGCGAGGAACTGGCAATGCCATCGCTCGCCACCTGGTGGTGCGGCGAGGAGGCGGCGCTCGAGGACGCGATCGAGAAGCTCGACAAGCTGGTGATCAAGCCGGCCTTTCCGCAGTTGCGCATCCAGTCGGTGTTCGGCCAGGATCTGGACCGGCGCGAGCGTGCCGCACTGATCGCCCGCATGCGCGCGCGACCGCACCACTACGTGGCGCAGGAACTTGTGCAACTGTCGCAGGCACCGGTGTGGGACACCCAGCATCCGCGCCGGCTCGCGGCACGCGCAGTCGGCCTGCGGGTGTTTGCCTGCGCCTCGCCGGACGGCTACGTCGTGATGCCGGGCGGCCTGACCCGCGTCGCCTCGGAGCGCGACGCCCGCGTGATCGCGATGCAGCGCGGTGGTTCGAGCAAGGACACCTGGGTGCTGACCCACGGTACCGTGAATACCTTCAGCCTGCTGCGCCGGTCGGTCGGTCCGTCGGAACTGGTCCGGGCGGGCACCAAACTGTCGAGCCGAGTGGTCGAAAACCTTTTCTGGTTCGGCCGCTATTGTGAACGCTGCGACAACACGGCGCGCCTGCTGCGCGCATTGATCGCACAGCACATCGAACACGGAGACATCGAGGGCCACGCGCTGACCCGGCTGTGCCAGCACAAGGGCATCCTGCCGAAAGACCTCGAAGACGCGTCGATCAGCGATCTCGAGGAGGCGCTGCGCGGGGCCGCACTCGATGCCGCGCAGCCGGGGTCACTGGCGTCCGGCCTGCACCAGCTTTCCAATGTGGCCTTCAGCCTGCGCGAGCGGCTGTCGATCGACAACTGGCGCATCATCAGCCGGCTGGCCGATGACCTGACCGACGTGCCGACGGAGCTGGGCGAAGTACTCGAGCGGCTGGACCGCAGCGTACTGGCGATGATGACGCTGTCCGGCTTTGCGCTCGACGGCATGACGCGCGACCAGGGCTGGCGCTTCCTGTCGGTCGGCCGGCGCATCGAACGTCTGCAGTTCATGAGCCAGGTGCTGCGCGAGGCGCTTGCCGATGACGGAGACACGCCCGACTGGTTGCTCGAACTGGCGGACAGCACAATCACCTATCGCTCGCGCTACATGACCCGGCCGCAGTGGCTGCCGGTCATCGACCTGCTGGTCGCCGACGAAACCAATCCGCGTTCCATCGCCTATCAGGCACTCGGGCTGACCGACTATCTTGCGCGCCTGGCCGCGCATTTCGGCACCATCGAATCGGCGGCGCTGTCGGATGCCGTGGCCGACATGCTCGCGCTGCGTGCAGACACCGACTTCCGCGCCGGCTCGCCACGCCTGCTCGCGGTCCTCGAAGCGCTGGGTACGGCGGCCTATACCCTGTCGGAACAGCTCGGGCGCCGCTTCTTCAGCCACGCCGCGACGCCGTGGCCGGGCAGCAACAGCTGATCATGAAGCGCGTCCGCTACAACGTGCTGCACGAAACCCGCTACGCCTATGCGCGTCCGGTTTCGCTGTCGCGCCAGATGCTGCATCTGACGCCGCGCGAAACACCGCGCCAGATCACGCTCGAACACGCCGTCGACATCGATCCGGTGCCCGCCGAGAGGCGCGCCCGGCGGGACTACTTCGGCAATCTGGTGGACAGTTTCACGGTCAGCGCCGCACACGACGAACTGGTCGTGGTGGCCGATTCAACGGTCGAAGTGACCGGTCGCGAAGCGGCCGACAGCCCCGCGTCACCTTCGTGGGAACATGTGCGGGATCGCCTGCATCAGGTCGGTCCGGCACCGCTGCTCGAACCTTGCCAGTTTCTTTATGCCAGCCCGCACATCGAACCTTTGCCCGTCCTCGGCCGCTATGCACGGCTCGATTTTCATCGGGGCCGGCCGCTGTTCGAAGCGGCAAGCGCATTGATGCAACGGATTCACCGCGACTTCGAGTTCGATCCGGAGGCGACGACGGTCAGCACGCCGCTGGAAACCCTGCTGAAGGAAAGGCGCGGCGTGTGTCAGGACTTCGCGCACTTCATGATCGGCTGTCTGCGCGCACTCGGTCTGCCGGCGCGATATGTCAGCGGCTATCTGCTGACCCTTCCGCCACCCGGCAAACCCCGGCTCATCGGTGCCGACGCATCGCACGCATGGGTGTCGGTGTTCTGTCCGGGCACCGGCTGGATCGACTTCGACCCGACCAACTGCGTGCAGCCGGACGATCAGCACATCACCGTCGGCTGGGGACGTGACTTCAGCGATGTGACGCCGATGCGCGGCGTCATCCTCGGCGGCGGCGAACACACCATCGAGGTGTGCGTCACCGTCACGCCCGAGGCGCCGGCCGATCGGGCGCCAATAGCGGGGGCGCTTGAACCGGATTGAATTCCCATCCATAATGCTGGTTTTTCCTCCGCGGGCACCGTCTGCATGGGCCGAACATGGCGCAGCCGACCCGGGGTTCGATGTCCAGCAGTTGCGGCCGACCGGCGGCACTGCATCAGTGAAAGTACAGGCATGAAACAAGATATCCACCCTAATTACGTTGCCGTCGCCGTCACCTGCTCGTGCGGCAATACCTTCGAAACACGTTCGACGCTCGGCAAACCGCTGCATGTTGAAGTGTGCTCGCAGTGCCACCCGTTCTACACCGGCAAGCAGAAGATCATCGACACCGCAGGTCGCGTCGAGCGCTTCCGTCAGAAATACGCCAACGTGCCGCGCAGCTGATCAGGCTGCACGTTTGCTGAAAGGCAGCCAATGGCTGCCTTTTTTCATTTCCGGCCGCACTTTTCGAAGAGGCCGCCCTACCCGGACGCCGGATCCAGTCAAGCGCCCGCGCACCGTATGGTGACAAACACGGCCGGCCCGACTGCCCCTAAAATCCGCCCGCCACCCTGACTGATCGTTCCGATGACGCTCCCGCCGTTGCTGCGCCAGACCCCGCGAAACTTCCTGATCGGTGATCCGCCGCAAACTGCCTTCGTCCTGGCTGTCGTGCTGGTTTACCTGTTCACCGGACTGTTCGGCCGCGACCCGTGGAAGGGCGACGATGCGCTGCACATCGGCATCGCGCTGGCCTTCGCACGCGAAGGCGAATGGCTGCTGCCGCGCCTGGCCGGACAGGTCTGGCTGGACAGCCCACCGCTGTTCCACTGGGTGGCCGCCCTCACCGGGCAGATCGGCAGCTGGCTCGGCTCGAGCTTTGCCGACAGCGCACGCGTGGCCAGCGCGTTCTTCGCTGCGTTATGGGTGTGGGGCAGCGCCGGTGCGGCACGCGAACTGTACGGACCGCCGGCGGCGCGAATCGCACCCCTTCTGGCGCTCGCCAACATCGGCGTCGTGGTGCATCTGCACGATGCGCAACCGGCCACCACCATGCTGGCAGCGCTCGGCATCGGCATGTGGGCGCTGGCGCTGGTGGCGCGCAAACCCTGGCATGGCGGTGCCGCACTGGTGCTCGCCCTTGCCGTCGCCGGACTGGGTACCGGGCTGTGGCTGGCCGCCATCCTGCTGATTGCAGCAGCGGCGATGCCGCTGCTGCCGGTGTGGCGCAGCGTCGCCGGCACCGCTTCACGCATGGTTGCGCTGCCGCTTGCGATGGCGATCGGTGCGCTGCTCGCGGCCAGCTGGGTACTGCTGCTCGACCCGGCTCATGCAGCCCGCGTCTGGCAGCATGATTTCGACCGCCTGATTCCCGATGGCCCCCGGATCGCCGCCGATGCTGCGGAATGGATCAAGGTGCTCGCCTGGTTTGCCTGGCCGGCACTGCCGCTGGCCGGCTGGGCGCTTTGGAAGCGAAGGCATCAGTGGCGGTCGCCGGTGTTTTCGCTGCCGCTGCTGCTGTTCGTGCTGCTGTTCGTGCAGGTCAGCGGCGACGGCATCGTGCGCAACCAGCGCGCACTGCCATTGCTGGCGCCACTGGTCGTACTGGGCAGCGCAGGCCTTCCGGCCCTGCGGCGCGGCGCGGCGAACGCGCTGGACTGGTTCGGGGTGATGACCTTTTCGCTGCTCGGCTTTGTCATCTGGCTGGGCTGGGTCGCCATGCTGACCGGCTGGCCGGAACGTTTCGCGCGTACCTTCTCGAAGCTTGAACCGGGTTTCGTCATGGCGCTGTCGTGGGGGCCGTTCATTCTCGCCACCATCGTGTCACTGGCCTGGCTTTGGATGCTGTTGCGCTCCCCCAGAACGCCGACACGCGGAGCGGTCACCTGGGGATGCGGCGTATTGCTGATATGGTTCCTGCTGAGCAGCCTGTGGTTGCCCTGGATCGACTACGGTCGCAGCTATCGCGACGTCGCCGGCCAGATCGCACGGGCGTTGCCGGCGGGCGGCGGGTGCATTGCGTTCAGCGGGTTGCAGGACAGCCACCGGGCTGCGTTCTATTATTTCGTTGGTCTGAAGCCGGTCAATGCGATGAGCACAGCCGGCCGACAATGTGACACCCTGCTTGCGTACCATGGACGGGGCGGCCAGCGCCCCGTGCTCGACGCAAGCTGGTCGATCGTGTGGGAAGGTCGGCGACCGGGCGACCGGCACGAGCGATTCATGCTGTACAGGCGAAGCTGAACCGACGCATTCACTGACAGAAGAAAGAAAGCGGAACACATGAACCTGCTGATGCAGACATCCGCATGGCCGGCCCTGAGGTCCAAGGCGATCCAGCTGTCGCGCGTGCACCTGCGGAATTTCTTCGAACAGGACAGCGAGCGATTCGCGCGCTTTTCGCTCGCGCACGACGGCTGGCTGATGGATTACTCGAAGCAGCGCGTCGACGATGAAACCCTGTCGCTGCTGATGGAACTGGTGCATGCGCTCGACCTTCCGCGCGGCATCCGTGCGCTGGCTGCCGGAGACCAGGTGAATTTCACCGAGCGCCGCGCCGCGCTGCACATGGCGCTGCGCGCGCGCGACGGCGCTCACGCCGAACTGGTGCGCGATTGCCTCGGCGCACTCGAACACTGGGTGGGTCTGATCCGTCGACGCGAATTGCTCGGAGCAACCGGCCAGACCATCACTCACGTGATCAATCTGGGCATCGGTGGCTCTGACCTCGGTCCGCGGCTCGCGATGGAAACGCTCGAACCGCAGTGCGACGGCCCGGTGGTCAAGTTGGTGGCAAACCTCGATCCGGTAGCGCTTGACATGGCCTTGCGAGACTGCAAGCCAGCGCACACCGCGTTTGTGTTGTCTTCGAAAAGTTTCACCACGCAGGAAACGCTGGCCAACGCAAAGGTGGCGATGAAGTGGCTGGCCGACGGGCTGGGCAGCGCGGGGGTCGGCCAACATCTGTTTGCCGTGACCAACCGTCCCGCGGCGGCGCAGGAACTCGGGGTACCGGCTGAACGCTGCCTTTTCCTGCCGGAATGGGTCGGTGGCCGCTACTCGGTATGGTCCTCGATCGCGCTGCCGCTGGCCTGCGCGATCGGCATGCCGGCCTTCCGCGAAATGCTGGATGGCGCTCGCTCCATGGACGAGCATTTCACCCAGGCGCCGATGAGCAGCAACCTGCCGGTCATGATGGGCCTGATCGATTTCTGGAACGCCAGCGGCATGGGTCTGGAAACGCTGGCCGTGCTGCCCTACAGCCATCTTCTGCGAAGCCTGCCGACCTACTTGCAGCAACTGGAGATGGAAAGCAACGGCAAGCGCTGCACATCGACCGGTGAGCTGAGCCGGGCGCCGAGCGCACCGGTCGTGTGGGGTGGTTCGGGCATCGTCGGTCAGCACGCCTACCACCAGCAGTTCTATCAGGGCACGCGCATGATGCCCATGCATTTCATTGTGCCGCGTCATGCGCCCGACGAGCGCACGCGCATGGTGCAGTTGAATGCGCTTGCGCAAAGTGCCGCGCTGATGCGCGGCAAGACGCGCGACGAGGCACTTGACGAGCTGCGGCGCAGCGGGCTGTCGGAGCAGGAAGCCACCCGGCTGTCACCGCATGTCGCCTGCCCGGGCAACCAGCCCAGCACCACGCTGCTGATGCCGCAACTGAACCCGCGTACGCTGGGTCAGCTGCTTGCAATGTATGAACACAAGGTGTTCGTGCAGGGCTGGCTGCTGGGCATCAACAGCTTCGACCAGTACGGCGTCGAATACGGCAAGCAGATGGCGCGCGCCCTTGCCAGCGGAAACCTGCCGGCAGATGCCGATGCATCGACCCGCGGTCTGCATGCCGCGCTGGGCAAGCCGGGCTGACGTCTGACGCCGGCCTGATTGCCGGCGTGGCCGGTGTTTCCACGGAATCTCCTTACGGCGCAAGCCTGACGCGCGACCATGCCGTTCCAGGCTGGCTGCGCCGGTACAGCAACCGATCGTGCAGGCGATCCGACCTGCCCTGCCAGAATTCGATCGCATCCGGCTGCAGACGATAGCCACCCCAGTTCTCGGGACGCGGCGGCGCCGAGCCGAATTTCGCCTCGAACTGCCGGACCCGTTCGGCCAGCGACTCGCGACTCGGAATCTCGCGGCTCTGTGGTGATGCCCAGGCGCCCAACCGGTTGCCGAGCGGGCGCAGCGAAAAATAGGCGTCCGACTCCTCCGCGCTGACCCGGCTCACCCTGCCCTCGATACGGATCTGCCGTTCCAGCGCCGCCCAGAACAGCAGCAGACTGGCGTGCGGGTTGCCGGCAAGCTCGTCGCCCTTGCGACTGTCGTAGTTCGTGAAGAAGACGAATCCGTCGTCGCCATAGCCGCGCAGCAGCACGATGCGGGCACTGGGACGACCATCGGCGCCGACGGTGGCCAGCGTCATCGCATTCGGATCGCGCTCGACCACGCGACCTGCGTCCTCGAACCAGCTGCGGAACTGCACGATCGGATCATCGGATGCGGCCGTCTCGTCGAGGCTGCCGAGGGTGTAGTCGATGCGGTGCTGAGTCGGATCCATCAAAGTCTCCTTCATTCGGGTGCAGGAATGCGTTCGAGCCCGGCGACTTTTGCGCCAGCGGTGAGCTTGCGGGACGCAAACCAGCCCGCGTTCGTTTCAAGCGCGTAGCGCGCCGGCCGGGTCGCGCAGTGCGATGTTTCGTCGTGCGGCGTCATGTCGGCAATGTTGATGACCACGCCCTGCGCGTCGATGAAGGCGACGCTGAGCGGAATCAGCGTGTTGCGCATCCACATGCAGTGCGTCTGTACCTGCGGGAACACGAACAGCATGCCCGCATCGGCCGGCATTTCGGTGCGGTGCATCAGGCCGGTCATGCGCGCCGACTGCGTGCGCGCGACTTCAGCCTTGACGCGGTACATGCCGACTGCCAGATCCACTGCAGGCGGCGCGGCATGAGTGCCGGTGCTCAGTGCAATCCACAGCAGGCAAAACAGTCTTCTGATCATGACAGGCGGTCAGGTGGCAAGGATGGTGACGGAAACGAAGCGGTACGTATTGATCGACGTCAGTCTGCGCTAGATCGGACGGGGCTGCGCAGGGCGGATGGCACAAAGCTGGCGGCCTCCGTTTCATGCCATTGACCCGGTTGCAGGCCACCAAGTTGCCACGGGCCGATGGCGATACGGATCAGACGCAGCGTCGGATGGCCGATCGCTGCCGTCATCCGGCGGACCTGGCGGTTGCGCCCCTCGCTGATGTCGAGTTCGAGCCAGCAGGTGGGTACCGCGACGCGGTGGCGCACCGGCGGATCGCGCGGCCACAGACCGGCCGGTTCGTCGATGCGGCGCACGGCGCACGGGCGTGTCGGACCGTCCTTCAGCGTCACACCGGCACGCAGACGATCCAGCGCAGCTTCGTCCGGCACCCGTTCGACCTGCACCCGGTAGCGCTTGACCATCTTGTGCTTAGGATCGGTGATGCGATGCTGCAGCGCGCCGTCGTCCGTCAGCAGCAGCAGCCCTTCGCTGTCGGTGTCCAGGCGACCGGCCGGATAGACCCCGGGTACGTCGACCCAGTCCGCCAGCGTCGGGTGCAGACCGTCGGCGGAAAACTGGCAGATCACGCCGAACGGCTTGTTCAGCAGCAGGAGACGGCTCACGCAGGCACGCCGGACGGCGCATCGGCATGTCCGAAACGGCGCGAAAAACGCAGCTGCTCCGGATACGGAAAGAAGTCCTGTATGTGACCTTCGCGGATGCGCTGCTGCGTTTCCTGCCAGAACTTAACGTCCAGCAGGTCGCGGTGATACTTCAGGAAAGCGGCCCGCACCTTGGGCGTCGACAGCAGGAAGGTGGCGAACTCTTCCGGAAAGATGTCGTTGCGCGCCACCGAATACCAGACCTCGCCCGACATTTCATGCTCGAAACTGGGCGCCGGCGGTATGCGGCGGAAATTGCAGTCGGTCAGGAATTCGATCTCGTCGTAGTCGTAGAACACGACCCGGCCGTAACGGGTGACGCCGAAGTTCTTCCACAGCAGGTCGCCCGGGAAGATGTTGGCGACCGCCAGTTCGCGGATCGCATTGCCGTACTCGTACACCGCGTGATCGATCTGTTCCTCGCTGGCGGTTTCGAGGTAGATGTTCAGCGGGATCATGCGCCGCTCGATATAGCAGTGGCGGATCACCAGCGTGTCGCCGTCGCGTTCGATCATCGACGGCGCCAGCTCTTCGAGCTGCTCCAGCAACTCGGGCGTGAAGCGGTGCGCCGGCAGCGCGATGTCGGAAAACTCGATGGTGTCAGCCATGCGGCCGACGCGGTCGACCTGCTTCACCATCAGGAACTTGCGCTTCACCGTTGCCCGGTCGGTGTCCTTCGAGCTGCCGAACTTGTCCTTGATGATCTTGAAGACATAAGGGTAGGACGGAAGCATGAACACCAGCATGACCAGTCCGCGGATGCCGGGTGCCTCGACGAAATTGTCGTTCGAGTGGCGCAAATGATTGATCAGGTCGCGGAAGAACATGGTCTTCCCCTGCTTGCCCAGCCCGAGCATCGTATAGATCTCCGAGCGCGGCTTCTTCGGCATCAGGGCGCGCAGGAAATGCACGTTGGCCGACGGCACCTGCATGTCGGCCATGAAGTAGGCGCGCGACAGCGAGAACATCACGCTGACCCGCCAGGGTTCGAGCAGGATGGCGTCGAGAAACAGCCCGCCCTTGCGGTCATGCAGCACCGACACCATGAAGGGGTATTCCTGGTGGCCGTTGATCGCCTTGCCGATCACATAGGCCGCCTTGTTGCGGTAGAACGCCGAACTGAGCACCTGCAGCTGGAAGTTCGCTTCCCGTTGCGGCCACTCGCCGCCCAGGTGCGCCTGCACGGCACGCATCACGTAGTCGACATCCCGGTCGAGGTCGGTGTAGGGCCGCTTCCAGCCGAAATCGCTGAAGATGGTTTTCATCGCCACCCGCAGCCCTGACTGGTTCGGGTAGTAACTGCGCCAGGTCGGCGGCGAACTTTCGATCAGCTCGGTCGAAATGGCCGGCCGGACGAAGATGAAGTCGTTGTGGAAATACTGCCGGTGCAGGATCTTTGTCGTGACCGAATTGAAGAAGGTTTCCGCCAGTTCCGGCTGCTGATGATTCACGAGCAGACCGATGTACAGCAGCTTGGCCTGCTGCCAGGTGTTGTCGTCCAGCGAATCGGCATGAAACTCGTTGTGCAGCCGATCGACGCACTCGCGCACACGGTCGTCGTAATACTGGATGCGCTCGCGGATGCAGCGGTGCTGGCCCTGCCAGTCCGCCTGCTCGAAACGTTCCTTGGCATTGCCGCTGACCATGCGGAAAAGGCGATAGTGCTTGTCGAAGCCGTCGATCAGCGCCTGCGCGATGGCATGGGCGACCCGGTTCTGGCCTGCCGGAAGATTCATGTGCTGTCCGCCCTGTCTGTGGAGATCGGGATTCTATTGCGGGAGATCGCCTGACGGGCATCGGTGCCGCGCAATCGCGCTTCGCGGGTGCAGCAGGTGTCGCATCAAATCGCGATTGGGGGATAATCGCGCTGGCCTGCTGGCGGCAACCCCGCCGCAGGGACTATAACCAGACAACACACCAAGGAGCTGGATGGCATGAGTACAACTCACATCAAGATTCCCGCCGAGGGGACAAAGATCGTCGCAGGACAACCTGTCCCGGACAACCCCATCATCCCGTTCATCGAAGGCGACGGCATCGGCGTGGACATCACGCCGGTCATGAAGGACGTCGTCGATGCAGCGGTGGCCAAGGCCTACGGCGGCAAGCGCAAGATCACCTGGATGGAGGTGTATGCAGGCGAGAAGGCCACCCGGATGTACGGCCCGGACGTATGGCTGCCCGAAGATACGCTGGCAGCGCTGAAGGAATACGTGGTGTCGATCAAGGGCCCGATGACGACGCCGGTCGGCGGTGGTATCCGCTCGCTGAACGTCGCGCTGCGTCAGGAGCTTGATCTGTATGTATGCCTGCGCCCCGTGTGCTATTTCCAGGGCGTACCCAGCCCGGTCAAGCACCCGGAGCAGATCAACATGGTGATCTTCCGCGAGAACACGGAAGACATCTACGCCGGCATCGAGTGGCAGGCCGAGTCGGACGGCGCACGCAAGGTGATCAAGTTCCTGCGCGATGAAATGGGTGTCAAGAAGATCCGCTTCCCCGAAACATCGGCGATCGGCATCAAGCCGGTGTCGCGCGAAGGCTCGGAACGTCTGATCCGCAAGGCGCTGCAGTACGCGGTGGACAACGATCGCAAGTCGGTCACCTTCGTGCACAAGGGCAACATCATGAAGTTCACGGAAGGCGGCTTCCGCGACTTCGGCTACGGGCTGGCGCAGAACGAATTCGGTGCCGAGCCGATCGATGGCGGCCCGTGGTGCAAGTTCAAGAACCCGAAGACCGGACGCGACATCATCGTCAAGGATGCGATCGCCGACGCCTTCCTGCAGCAGATCCTGCTGCGCCCGGCTGATTACGACGTGATCGCCACGCTGAATCTGAATGGCGACTACATCTCCGACGCGCTGGCCGCACAGGTCGGCGGCATCGGCATTGCACCGGGCGCCAACATTTCCGATCAGTACGCGGTATTCGAAGCCACGCATGGCACCGCGCCGAAGTACGCCGGGCTGGACAAGGTGAATCCGGGTTCGCTGATCCTGTCGGCCGAAATGATGCTGCGCCACATGGGTTGGATCGAAGCGGCCGACCTGATCATCGCGTCGATGGAACGAGCGATCGGCGATCGGCAGGTGACCTACGACTTTGCCCGTCTGATGGACGGTGCGAATGAAGTGTCGTGCTCGGAATTCGGTCGCGCAATGATCGCGCGCATGTAGTCCGGCACATCCCGTGCGTCCGAAGCGAAGTATCTGGCGCACGGCAGTGAAAAACAAAAAACCCGGTCCTGGACCGGGTTTTTTGTTTTGTACCGCGTGTATCGCGATCAGGCCGCCTGAATGTTCGCCGCCTGTTTGCCCTTCGGGCCTTGCGTCACTTCGAAACTTACCTTCTGACCTTCCTTGAGCGTCTTGAAGCCTCCCATCTGGATCGCGGAGAAATGCGCGAACAGATCCTCGCTGCCGTCGTCAGGAGTGATGAAGCCGTAACCTTTGGAATCGTTGAACCACTTCACAGTGCCAGTTGCCATTGTTGTCTTCCTCTCAGCTGCTCGAATGACCCGAAATCCCCGTTTTGTGTGTGCACTTCAAGTTCTGATGCTCTGACTCCGGGAACTACCGACCCTGCGGGAACTCCGCAACGGACTGAGAATCCGATCACGCAAGAGCTTGAACCAAGTACAAATCGGCTTTTAGCCCAGATGTCCTGAACGGTCAAGCCGTTTTCGTTGTGCAGTACGGCACATCATCAAGCCACCAACCGGGCCCGGTTCGCGACGGAGGTGTCGCTCGGGTTCCGTCCGGAATGAGTACCAGCCGGGCGGATAAGGGGGCATGTCGACGCTCCGGAAAAGACCCCTGAAAGCCGTAGAATTCCCGTGTTGCAGAGCGGTTGATTGTGATTAGAATGAGGCCATGGTTACACGCAAGCAGGAAGAAACACTTCTTGAGCTTGAAAAGAACAGGGCTGAGCCCCCACCTCTCTTCAAGGTCATGGTGTTGAATGACGATTACACCCCGATGGACTTCGTGGTTGGAGTGCTCCAGAGGTTTTTTGCCATGAGCAGGGAACAGGCTACCCGCGTGATGCTCAAGGTACATACGGAGGGCGCCGGAGTTTGCGGCATTTACCCCAGGGACGTAGCAGCGTCCAAGGTCGAACAGGTGTGTACCTTTGCCCGCCAGCATCAACATCCGCTGGCGTGTGTCATGGAGGAAAATTGAAATGATCGCGCAGGAGTTGGAAGTCAGTCTTCACATGGCATTCGTCGAAGCCCGGCAGAAGCGCCATGAATTCATCACGGTCGAGCACCTGCTGCTCGCGCTGCTCGACAATCCTTCAGCCGCCGAAGTACTGCGTGCCTGCGCCGTCAACATCGACGACTTGCGCAAGGAGTTGTCCGCCTTCATCAACGAGCACACGCCCGTGGTCGATGGCAGCGAAGAGATCGACACACAGCCGACGCTCGGATTCCAGCGCGTGATCCAGCGCGCCATCCTGCACGTCCAGTCGTCGGGCAAGAAGGAAGTCACCGGCGCAAATGTGCTGGTCGCGATCTTCGGCGAAAAGGATTCGCATGCGGTGTATTTCCTGCAGCGCCAGGGCGTGACGCGACTGGATATCGTCAATTTCATTTCGCACGGCATCACCAAGTCGGCGCAACCCGCGGCAGCGAGCAAGCCCGAGGCCGAGCAGTCCGAGCAGGAGCCGGAAGGCAGCCAGGCAGGTGGCGCGCTCGACAGCTTTACGCAGAACCTGAACGCGCAGGCGCTTATGGGCAAGATCGATCCGCTGATCGGTCGCGATGACGAACTCGAACGCGTCATCCAGACGCTGTGCCGCCGTCGCAAGAACAACCCGCTGCTGGTGGGCGAAGCCGGCGTTGGCAAGACCGCCATTGCCGAAGGTCTCGCGCGCCGCATCATCGAAGGTCGAGTGCCCGACATCCTTGCCGATGCGACGATCTACGCGCTCGACATGGGTGCGCTGCTCGCCGGCACGAAGTATCGCGGCGACTTCGAGCAGCGTCTGAAGTCGGTGCTGAAACAACTGCTCGACAACGCGAACGCGATTCTTTTCATCGACGAAATCCACACGCTGATCGGCGCAGGTGCTGCATCCGGCGGCACGCTAGACGCGTCCAACCTGTTGAAGCCGGCGCTGTCCTCCGGCCAGCTGAAGTGCATCGGTGCGACGACCTATACCGAATATCGCGGCGTGTTCGAGAAGGATCACGCACTGTCACGCCGGTTCCAGAAGATCGACGTCAATGAACCGAGCGTCCAGGAAACCGTGTCGATCCTGAAGGGCCTGAAATCACGCTTCGAACAGCATCACGGCGTCAAGTACTCGTCGACCGCATTGTCCTCGGCGGCGGAACTTTCGGCGCGCTACATCAATGACCGTCACCTGCCCGACAAGGCGATCGACGTGATCGATGAAGCCGGTGCAGCCCAGCGCGTGTTGCCCAAGTCGAAGCAGAAGAAGGTGATCGGCAAGACCGAGATCGAAGAGATCGTCGCGAAGATCGCGCGTGTTCCTTCGCAACACGTGTCCAACGATGATCGCTCTGCGCTGCGCAACCTCGACCGCGATCTGAGGAACGTGGTGTTCGGTCAGGACAAGGCCATCGACGCGCTGGCAACTGCGATCAAGATGTCGAGATCCGGTCTGGGCAATCCGCAGAAGCCGATTGGCAGTTTCCTGTTCAGCGGCCCGACCGGCGTCGGCAAGACGGAAGTCGCCCGTCAGCTTGCCTACTGCATGGGCATCGAACTGGTCCGTTTCGACATGTCCGAATACATGGAACGCCACGCAGTCAGCCGGCTGATCGGCGCACCGCCGGGCTATGTCGGCTTTGACCAGGGCGGCCTGCTGACCGAAGCCGTCACGAAAAAGCCGCATTGCGTGCTGCTGCTCGACGAGATCGAGAAGGCACACCCGGACATCTACAACATCCTGCTGCAGGTGATGGACCACGGCACCCTGACCGACAACAACGGGCGTCAGGCCGACTTCCGCAATGTGGTCATCATCATGACGACCAACGCCGGCCAGGAAACATTGCAGAAATCGGTGATCGGCTTCACCGACGACCGCAAGCCGGGCGACGAGATGGTCGACATCAAGCGGCTGTTCACGCCGGAGTTCCGCAACCGTCTCGATGCCATCATTTCCTTCAAGCCGCTCGATCGCGAGATCATCCTTCGCGTGGTCGACAAGTTCCTGATGCAACTGGAAGGGCAGTTGCAGGAGAAGAAGGTCGAGGTGGTTTTCTCGGACACGCTGCGCGCCTGGCTCGCCGAGTCCGGATTCGATCCGCTGATGGGTGCGCGCCCGATGTCGCGTCTTATCCAGGACACGATCCGCTCGGCACTGGCCGACGAGTTGCTGTTTGGTCGCCTGACCAATGGCGGCAAGGTGACCATCGACATCGATGCCGACAAGAAGGTGAAGCTGGTTTTCGACGAAGAGGAAGCTGTCGCACCGGCGTGATGCCGGCAATGACAGCAGAGGCGGCCCACGGGCCGCCTCTTTTTTTGCCCCGGCGCTTTCACCCCGTTTTTCTTGCCCCGACTTCTACCGTGTTTCCATTGGGAAAGGACACATCATGACGATACAAACAGCAGATCTGTGCGACCAATTCGAAGCCGAACTGCAGGTCTGCGCGCCCATGTTCCGCAGTTTCGGCGGGCACTGCGCCTTCGGCGGTCCGATCAGCACCTTGAAGCTGTTCGAAGACAACGGGTTGGTGCGCAAGGCACTCGAGACGCCTGGCAACGGCAAGGTGCTGGTAGTCGATGGCGGCGGATCGATGCGCCGGGCGCTGGTCGGCGACCAGATTGCCGCGCTGGCAGTGAAAAACGGCTGGGCAGGTATCGTCGTCTATGGCTGCATCCGCGACTCGGCCGCCATTTCGCAGATGAACATCGGGGTGATGGCGCTCGGCACCCATCCGCTCAAAACGGTCAAACGCAATGAAGGCCAGAGCGACATCACGATCAGCTTCGGCGGCATCGACTTCGTTCCCGGACATTATCTGTATGCGGATGGCGACGGCGTCATAGTGAGCAAGCGCGCACTGATCTGAAGTAAATCCGGGTATCGCAGCGCACCAAAATCTGTGCATTTTCCGGATTTATTTCACACCTTGTGGATCGAACAAACATCAAGCCATTGTTTTTAAACAATTAGATATTTCTTATATCTTATAGAAGACCTCTTGTTGCTTTGCCCAAGGGTCTTTATACTTCGTCTGTCACGATCGTCGCCTGACGCTGCTGTCAGTCGGTTTCCGGACGCCCGGCCTGCATGTCACCACCCATGACTTCATGCCAACGCGGATTTCGTGGTTCGGCCCGCATCAGCACTCGATGGCCGAAAGGATGTCCGGACATCGCAACCGGACAGGGGCGTCAAGCCGCTTCAGATTCAGATGCAGGCCGCGCAGCGCGCAATAGCTGAGCGACCGTTTTTTGTTTTTTCTCCGAGGATGAGCAATGAGCACGAAAGATCAGGAAATCGCCAAGATTCAGAAGGACTGGGACGAGAACCCCCGCTGGAAGGGCATCAAGCGCGGCTACACCGCAGCCGACGTTTATCGCCTGCGCGGTTCGTTCCCGGTCGAGTATTCGCTGGCCCGCCGCGGCGCCGAAAAGCTGTGGGATCTGGTCAACAACGAGCCGTTCATCAACTGCCTCGGCGCACTGACCGGCGGTCAGGCCATGCAGCAGGTTAAGGCCGGCGTGAAGGCGATCTACCTGTCGGGATGGCAAGTTGCCGCTGACAACAACTCGTACGAAGCGATGTACCCCGACCAGTCGCTGTACCCGGTTGATTCGGTGCCGACGGTCGTGAGCCGCATCAACAACAGCTTCAAGCGCGCCGACGAAATCCAGCACGCCAAGGGCATCTACGAAGGCGACAAGGGCTACATCGACTACTTCGCCCCGATCGTGGCGGACGCGGAAGCCGGTTTCGGTGGCGTGCTCAACGCCCACGAACTGATGAAGGCGATGATCCGCGCCGGCGCCGGTGGCGTGCATTTCGAAGACCAGCTGGCGTCCGTGAAGAAGTGTGGTCACATGGGCGGCAAGGTGCTCGTGCCGACGCAGGAAGCCGTGCAGAAGCTGATCGCTGCCCGTCTGGCTGCCGACGTCTACGGCGTGCCGACGCTGATCCTGGCCCGTACCGATGCGGAAGCCGCTGACCTGCTGACCAGCGATTGCGACGCCAATGACAAGCCCTTCGTCACCGGCGAGCGCACGGCCGAAGGCTTCTACAAGACCAACAAGGGTCTGGACCAGGCCATCTCGCGCGGCCTCGCCTACGCACCGTATGCGGACCTGATCTGGTGCGAAACCGGCACGCCGGACCTGGCATTTGCCAAGGCTTTCGCTGATGCGATCCACGCCAAGTTCCCGGGCAAGCTGCTGGCCTACAACTGCTCGCCGTCGTTCAACTGGAAGAAGAACCTGGACGATGCGACCATCGCCAAGTTCCAGCGCGAACTGGGCGCCATGGGCTACAAGTACCAGTTCATCACGCTCGCCGGCATCCACAACATGTGGTACCACATGTTCGATCTGGCGCAGGACTACGTCGCCCGCGGCATGTCGGCCTACGTCGAGAAGGTGCAGGAGCCGGAATTCGCTGCGCGCGACCGCGGCTACACCTTCGTGTCGCACCAGCAGGAAGTCGGTACCGGCTACTTCGACGACGTGACCACCACGATTCAGGGTGGTGCTTCGTCGGTGACCGCGCTGACCGGTTCGACCGAAGAAGAACAGTTCCACTGAGTTCGGCCCCGCGCAAGCGGAAACAAAAAGCCGCCGGGTGCAGATCCGGCGGCTTTTTTCATGCGTTCGCCAAAGTTTGCCCGCGACTACTCATCGTCACCCGACTGAGGCAATTCCGGCATGTGGGTGCCGCCGGACTCCCAGTAAGCCAGGTCTCCATACGTCAGTTTCAGCAGATCCACGAACAGCCGGACTCGCAGCGGCAGGTGGCGGCGCTGTGGAAACAGCGCAAAGATGCCCATCGGCGGCGCGGCGAAGTCGTGCAGCACTTCCATCAGCGCGCCCGAAGCCAGGTCCTCACGCACCTCCCAGTAAGAACGCCAGGCCAGCCCGAGTCCGCTGACCGCCCAGTCGCGCAGCACGGCGCCATCATTGCATTCGACCAGATGCGTGATGCGCAAGGTCAGCGGCTCGCCATGCGCCATGAAATTCCAGCCGCGCGACTGCGCGCGGTTCGGTCCGAGTCCCAGACAACGGTGCTGCAGAAGGTCGTAGGGATGACCCGGCTTGCCGAAGCGCTGAAGGTATTCCGGGCTCGCGACGACGACGCGACGCGTCTCGCCCAATTTGATACTGATCATGCTGGAATCCGGAAGGCTGCCTATCCGGACTGCGCAGTCCACGTTCTCGTTCACCAGATCGACCATGCGATCGGTCAGATCCAGCGAAATCTTGACCTCCGGATTGAGGCCCATGAAGCGCTTCACCAGCGGCGCAACATGACGGCGACCGAAGCCGGCAGGTGCGCTGACGCGCAGCAGACCCGTGGCGCGCGCCCCGCCGGCACCCACAGCCGCGTCGGCGCTGGCCATCTCGTTCAGGATGCGCTGGCAGTCTTCAAGGTAGGCCGTGCCTTCATGGGTCAGTGTGAGCTTGCGGGTCGTGCGCAGCATCAATTTCACGCCCAGCCGCTCTTCCAGCGAGTCAATGCGTCTCCCGATCACCGCTGGCTGCACCCCTTCGAGCTTGGCTACTGCCGACAGGCTGCCCTGCGCGGCAACCGAAACGAAGGATTCGATCTCTTTGAAGCGGTCCATTTTGTACTTTTAGTAAAAGATAAATGTACTTAAGCGGAGCTTAACTATTACATAAGGAAAGTCTAGTATTTGTGCAGATGCAGCAATTCACGCCGGGCACAAGCCGGTCTGATGCATCGGACGTTAGACCTCGGTCCTCCCGTCTGCAGATGGCGCAACCCGACTTCTGCGGCACATCCTTCCGGCGACGGCACCACCGCTGATCGGCTGGATGTGAGGGACGGCCACCTCTGGTCCGGAGCACGTAGCACTTCCGCTCACGTCACACCGGCTCGCGAACTGCCATCGGAGCGCACGCTTATGACTATTGCTGAATCGACCCAGAAGCTCGACCGCACAGCGGAACTGCCGGAAGGCGTGATCATCACCGCGCCGGTCAGTGCCGAGTACCGCACCATCCTGACGCATGAAGCCCTTGCGCTGCTCGCCGAGCTCCACCGTCAGTTCGAGCCCCGTCGTCGTGAAGCGCTCGCCGCCCGTGTCAAGCGCGCGGCCGAACTTGACGCCGGCACGCCGATGGACTTCCTGCCCGACACGCTGCACATCCGCGAAGGCAACTGGAAGATCGCACCGCTGCCCCCGGCGCTTCAGCGCCGGCGCATCGAAATCACCGGGCCGACCGAACGCAAGATGGTGATCAACGCGCTGAATGCCGGCGCCGACAGCTACATGAGCGATTTCGAAGATTCGAATTCGCCGTCGTGGGACAACCAGATCACCGGCCAGATCAACCTGCGTGACGCGATCCGCCGCACCATCAGCGTCGAGAAGGACGGCAAGACCTATGCGCTGAACGATGAAGTGGCCGTGCTCCAGGTGCGTCCGCGCGGCTGGCATCTCGACGAGAAGCATGTGCTGATCGATGGTCAGCGCGTGTCCGGCGGCCTGTTCGATTTCACGCTCTACTTCTTCCACAACGCGAAGGAATTGATCGCGCGTGGCGCCGGCCCGTTCTTCTATCTTCCGAAGCTGCAGAGCCATCGCGAAGCGCGGCTGTGGAACGACGTGTTCGTCGCCGCCCAGGACGCACTCGGCATTCCGCGTGGCACGATCAAGGCCACGGTGCTGATCGAAACGTTGCATGCCGCGTTCGAAATGGACGAAATCCTGTACGAACTGCGCGATCACAGTGCGGGCCTGAATGCCGGACGCTGGGATTACATCTTTTCCTGCATCAAGGCGATGCGCAACAACCGTGATTTCTGTCTGGCTGACCGCAGCAAGATCCTGATGACCGTGCCGTTCATGCGTGCGTATGCGTTGTCGCTGATCAAGACCTGCCACAAGCGCGGCGCACCGGCGATCGGCGGCATGAGCGCGCTGATTCCGAACAAGAAGGATCCGGAAGCCAACGAAAAGGCACTTGCCGGCATCTGCGCCGACAAGCATCGCGACGTGACCGACGGTTACGACGGCGGCTGGGTGGCCCACCCGGGTCTCGTCGCACCGGCGCTGGCGGAATTCGTTGCCGTGCTGGGCGACCGGCCGAACCAGTTCGACAAGCAGTTGCCGGATGTCAATTACGGTGCAGCGGACCTGCTCGACTTCCGTCCCGAAGGCCCGATCACGGAAGCCGGCCTGCGTACCAACATCAACGTCGGCATCCACTATCTAGGCGCCTGGATGGACGGCAACGGATGTGTGCCCATCCACGGCCTGATGGAAGATGCCGCGACGGCCGAAATCAGCCGGGCACAAGTGTGGTCCTGGATCCGCAGCCCCAAGGGCATCCTGGACGACGGCCGCAAGGTCACGGCAGACATGGTGCGCGCGCTGATCCCGCAGGAACTGGACAAGATCAAGGCGCTGCTTGGCGCCGGCTACAAGGACACCTACATGCGCGCCGCCAACCTGTTCGGCGACATGTGCGTGGCCACGGAACTGGCCGACTTTCTGACGCTGCCGGCTTACGAACGCATGGAGTGAGCCTTACCCACCGCAGCATCACTGACGGCACCCCACAAGGGTGCCGTTTTTCTTTTCAGCTCCAGACACCGGGAGCGGAAACAAAAAGGCCCGGAAACCGGGCCTTTGACATTCCTGCAGTGCGTCTATACGCACTTACTCCATCGGGAAAACCTTGCCCGGAGCGATCTTGCCGTCGGAACGGCCCTTGAGATAGGCATACAGGCCGTCGGCCTTCTCGCCCTTCAGGAAGGGATGCGGGGGCATGCCGCGATCGGCGTGCGATCCATCGACCACGATGCCGATGAATTCCGCCTTCGTGTACTTCTTCAGTCCTTCGATCAGCGACGGACCGACCATGCCTTCCTGGTTGGCACCGTGACAGCGCTCACACGCCGCGGCACGCCAGGTACGCCAGCCGGTCATCGTCTTGGCGTCCACCTTGTTGCCTTCGGCAACGGTATAGGGGGCAGCGTCCTGCGCCATGGCTGTAGTCGCCATTGCAGCGAGCACGATACCTACCAGATGTTTGCGAATCACGATCAACTCTCCTCGAATAATATGTGATGGTGCAGTTGGGGAAAACGAATGTTCGGGTCAAAAGGATTACATGACCTGCGATAAACAAGGGATAAGTATCTGCTTATGGCTTTAACCCATCTAACTCATAATACTATCGTGTGACTCCCGTGAAAAAAAGGGATGGCACAAACTTTCAAGTAATCAAAGGCTTCCGGTCGAACCGAAGCCGCCTTCACCGCGCAACGACGCGTCAAACGTCTCGACGCGGCGCAGCTCGACCTGCACGACCGGTACAACTACAAGCTGTGCAATGCGTTCCATCGGTTGAAGGACAAACGGCGTGCCACCCCGGTTCCACAGCGACACGAAAATCTGCCCCTGGTAGTCCGAATCGATCAGCCCGACCAGATTGCCCAGCACGATGCCGTGCTTGTGACCCAGACCGGAACGCGGCAGCACGATCGCCGCCAGGCCGGGATCGGCCAGATGAATGGCGATGCCGCTCGGCACGAGCAGCGTGTCACCCGGATGGACGGTGGTCGTCGCCTCGATGCAGGCACGCAGGTCGAGGCCGGCCGAGCCAGGCGTCGCATAAGCCGGCAGAACGTCGTTCAGGCGTGGGTCAAGGATCTTGTAGTCGAGCACGGACATTGCGGTTTCAGCCCTTCAGCAGTCGGGAAATGTGTTCGAGGATGGCGCGCGCCACCGCCGCTTTGGACGCGCGTTCCAGCGGATGGCGGCCTTCGTCGTCATACAGGACAACCAGATTGTCTTCACTGCCGAGGCCGTCCGACACCAGATTGCCGACGACGAGCGGCAACCGCTTGCTGCGCCGCTTGTCCTGCGCGTAGCTGTCGAGTTCGTGGCTCTCCGCGGCGAAGCCGACGCAGAACGGCGCATCTGCGCGCGCCGCCACCTCGGCGAGGATGTCGGGATTGCGCACCAGTTCCAGTGACATCGAATCGGCCGACTTCTTGATCTTGCGCCCGCTCGGGCTGGCCGGCCGGTAATCGGCCACCGCAGCCACCGAAACGAAAACGTCCGTGCCGGACAGGTTGTTCATCACCGCGTCGCGCATGTCACGGGCACTCGCGACATCGATGCGACGAACGCCACGGGGCAAGGCGAGCGCCGTCGGGCCACTGACCAGCGTGACACGGGCCCCCGCCCGCACGGCCGCCTGCGCCAGCGCATAACCCATGCGCCCGGAACTCAGGTTGGTGATGACACGCACCGGATCGATCGCCTCGGACGTCGGTCCCGCGGTGATCAGCACCTGCCTGCCGGCGAGTGACTTTGGCGTGAAATGCGACAGCACGGCCTCCAGCAGATCGGCCGGCTCGACCATGCGCCCGGCACCGACTTCGCCACAGGCCTGTTCGCCGGCCGCCGGGCCCTCCATATATGTACCGTCGTCCACCAGCGTTGCAACATTGCGGCGGGTCGCCGGGTGTTCCCACATCTGACGGTTCATTGCGGGTGCAACCATCAGCGCACAGCCTTCGTCACGGGCGAGACACAAGGTGCTCAGCAGATCGTCCGCCCTGCCCTGCGCCAGTCGTGCGATGCAGTCGGCCGTCGCAGGCGCAATCAAGATGAGCTGCGCGTCGCGCGTCAGATCGATGTGCGCCATGCCGTTGGGCATGCGCGCGTCCCACGGATCGGACCATACGGCCTGGCCGGTGATGGCCTGGAAGGTGGCAGGTCCGACGAAATGCTGGGCGGACTCGGTCATCACGACACGCACGTCCGCACCGGCCTTTACAAGCAGCCGCGCCAGCTCGGCCGACTTGTAGGCCGCCACACCACCGCTGACGCCGAGCACCACGGTACGCCCGGACAGTTCGGAGACGGGTTTCATGACGATGTAGTATCCTGATCCGGTTGAACTCAGGATTGTAACGCGATGGCGATCAAGGACTGGAGCGAGGACCAGCGTCCGCGCGAGCGCCTGCTGGCACACGGCGCGGAATCACTGTCGCCGGCCGAACTGCTGGCCATCTTCCTGCGCGTCGGCGTGGCCGGCAAGTCGGCGGTCGATCTGGCGCGCGATCTGCTCGATCACTTCGACAACAGCGTGCTCGCGCTGAGCGCCGCACCACTCGAAGAGCTGTGCCGCGTCAAGGGCATTGGCCCGGCGAAGTCGGTGCAATTCAAGGCCACACTCGAACTGGCGCGCCGCGCGCTGTCCGAACAGATGAAGGCGCGCGACGCGCTGAATTCGCCTGATGCCGTGCGCAACTGGCTGAAGCTGCGCCTCGGTGGGCTTGGCCACGAAGTGTTCATGGTTCTGCTGCTCGATGCACAGAACCGTCTGGTGCAGGCCGTCGAACTGTTCCGCGGCACGCTGACGCAAACCAGCGTGTATCCACGCGAAGTGGTCAAACTGGCACTGGCGCACAACGCAGCCGGCGTCATCCTTGCTCACAATCATCCGTCCGGCGTTGCCGAACCATCCCGTGCCGATGACTTTCTGACGCAATCGCTCAAACAGGCGCTGGCGCTCGTAGACGTGCGTGTGCTGGACCATGTGATCATCGGCGGCGGCGCAACCTGCTCGTTCGCGGAACGCGGGATGCTGTGAAATACTTGAGCAGGAATTGAACAGTCCGCTATAATCGCGAGCTTTTCCGCTTCTGGAGCCAGAACATGTCCCGCGTTTGCCAAGTTACCGGGAAGTCGCCGATGGTGGGTAACCACGTTTCCCATGCCAACAACAGAACCAAGCGCCGCTTCCTGCCCAATCTCCAGCAACGCCGTTTCTGGCTGGAGTCCGAAGGTCGTTTCGTCAGCCTGCGTGTAAGCACGAAAGGTCTCAGGACGATAGACAAGAAGGGCATCGAAACCGTACTCGCCGAAATCCGCGCACGCGGCGAGAAAATCTAACCACGCATTCAGTTCCGGCCGCGCCGGACTCGACACGAAGGGAATACGTCATGGCCAAGGGCGGACGCGACAAGATCAAGCTGGAATCCACTGCCGGCACCGGTCATTTCTACACGACCACGAAGAACAAGCGCACCAAGCCGGAGAAGATGGAAATCATGAAGTTCGATCCGAAGGCGCGCAAGCACGTGATCTACAAGGAAACAAAGCTGAAGTAAGGCTTGGGTCGGCGCGAGGCCATTGCAGCCAGCGCCAGTCCGAACACAATAAAAAACCCGCTTCAAGCGGGTTTTTTATTGTGTGTCGTGTGCTGACGGACATTCGGACACCGAAGGCCGAAGCCGCCGACAGTCGAAATCAGCTCACAACTGTCTGCGCTTGACCGTCGCCGCAGCGCGCGATGTGGCCGATGCGATACACGGTTTCACCGGCGCCGGACAGCGATGCCGCGGCACGGTCGGCGTCGGCCGCGGCCACGATGACCACCATGCCGATGCCGCAGTTGAACACGCGATACATTTCCTGTTCGGCCACGTTGCCGGCCTCGCGCAACCAGGCGAACAGCGGCGGCAGCGTCCAGGACGACGCGTCGATGTGCGCCGACAGCCCGGCCGGCAGCACGCGCGGCACATTGTCGAGCAGGCCGCCACCGGTGATGTGGGCCATGCCCTTCACCAGGCCGGGCGCCTCCTTCATCAGCGCCAGCAGCGGCTTCACATAGATGCGCGTCGGTTCGAGCACGGTATCGCGCAGGCTGCGCCCGTGGAAGTCGGCGTCCAGATCCGGTGCATCGCGCTCGAGAATCTTGCGCAGCAGCGAATAACCATTCGAATGCGCGCCGCTGGACGCCAACCCGAGCACCACGTCGCCCTCGCCAATGGTTTCGCCGGTGATCAGCGCCGACTTTTCGGCGATGCCGACCGCGAAACCTGCCAGATCGTATTCGCCGGCCGGGTACATGCCCGGCATTTCGGCGGTTTCGCCACCGATCAGTGCGCAGCCCGCCAGTTCGCAGCCGCGTGCGATGCCGCCGACGACGCGCGCCGCGGTATCGACATCAAGCTTGCCGCAGGCGAAATAGTCGAGGAAGAACACCGGTTCGGCGCCCTGCACCAGGATGTCGTTCACGCTCATCGCCACCAGGTCCTGGCCCACCGTGTCGTGACCGTCGAGCTGGAACGCAAGCCTGAGCTTGGTACCGACGCCATCGGTGCCGGACACCAGCACCGGTTCCTTGTAGCTCTTCGACACTTCGAACAGCGCACCGAAGCCGCCGATGCCGCCCAGTACTTCGGGTCGCATCGTGCGTCGGGCCAGCGGCTTGATGCGTTCAACCAGCGCATCACCTGCGTCGATATCCACACCGGCGGCGGCGTAGCTCAGAGGGGGGCGGGAATCCTTGGAAGCTGTCATGACATGCGGGGCGCACAGCGCCGGAAAAGATGAGGACGGGACGGGACGTAAAGCGAAACTTGCTACACTCATGGCCGATTTCGTCGCGAATCGAAAGTTTTTTCGACAGCGTTCGTTCTGCGTCGGCGCACGCTCTTCAAGGGTGCGCATTCTACCCCTGACCGCACCACCTCATGACCTCTCCTGGCATCGACCGCAAACAAACCCTGCTGTGGGCCGGCGTGGGCCTGTCCATCGTCGCGCTGCTGTGGCTGCTCGGCCCGGTACTGTCGCCATTCATGCTGGGCCTCGTGCTGGCCTACATCTTCGAACCGCTGGTCGAGCGGCTGTGCCGGCGCGGCGTGCCGCGCACGCTGGCCGTGGTGCTGGTCATCCTGTTGGTGATCGGTCTGGTGATCGGCCTCATCCTCATCCTGATACCGGTCATCCAGCAGGAAGTGCGCATGCTGTTGGAACGTCTGCCCACCTACCTGACGGCCGCGCATGACCAGCTGGTGCCGTGGGTGAAGGAGCATCTCGGCATTACGCTTCAGCTCGATGTGAAAAGCCTGCGCAGTTTCATCACGAAGAACTGGACGAGCGCACAGGATTTCGCGATGGTGGCGCTCGAATACGTCACCAGCCAGGGCGCAGTCATCGTCGGCGTACTCGCCAACGTGCTGCTGACACCGGTCGTCATGTTCTACCTGATGCGCGACTGGTACAGCCTGCGCGAGCGCGTCAGCAGCTTCATCCCTCGCCCGTGGCTGGAGCGCACGTTGCGGATGGCCGACGAAATCGATGTCGTGCTGGCCGAATTCCTGCGCGGCCAGTTGTCGGTGATGGCCGCGCTGGCCGCCTTTTACTGCATCGGTCTGTGGCTGGCCGGCGTCGACTACGCGCTGCCGCTCGGCTTGCTGTCGGGCCTGCTCGGCTTCATTCCATACGTCGGCTTCTCGACCGGGCTGCTGCTGTCGCTGATGGTCGCCGCATTGCAGTTCCAGGGCTGGCCACCGGTGATCGGCGTAGCCATCGTCTATGGCGTCGGCCAGGTGCTGGAAAGCTTCCTGCTGACGCCCTGGCTGGTCGGCGAACGCATCGGCCTGCATCCGCTGGCCGTCATCTTCGCGCTGATGGCCTTCGGCCAGTTGTTCGGCTTCGTCGGCGTACTGGTGGCGCTGCCGGCATCGGCTGCGCTGCTGGTCGGACTGCGCGAGGTACGCCGGCACTACCTGGCCAGCCAGCTCTACCAGGGCGAATCGCCGAAAATCATCGAGTGATGCGCCAGCTTCTGCTCGACATCCGCCCGATCGCCGCGCCCAGCCTGAACAACTTCGTCGCGGGGGCCAATCGCGAACTGCTGGCCCGGCTGCGTGGCACGGCCGCCGGCGAGCCGGGGCCGTCGATCTATCTGTGGGGCGAAACCGGCAGCGGCCGCACCCACCTGCTGCGCGCGCTGGCCGCCGAAGCCTCGGCGCGCGGTCTGTACCTCGATGCCGACCAGGTGAACAACACCGCAGCCGACACGCTTATTGCGGCACTGCAGGCCACCCGCGCCGGCGTGTGGCTGTTCGACGACATCCGGCTGCTGGAGCCTCTGGCCCAGGGCGCGCTGTTCCGGGCGATCAATCTGGCCGCAGCGCGCGGCATCACCGTGGTGGCCTCAGCAGACAGCGCGCCGCGCGATTTGCCGCTGCGCGAAGACCTGCGCACCCGAATCGGCCAAATGCTGGCCTTCCGCATCCAGCCGCTGCAGGATGAGGAACGCCTCGAACTGCTGCAGGCGCATGCCGCGGCACGCGGCATGAAAGTCGATGTCGACGTATTCGACTACCTGATGCGCCACGGCCGACGCGACATTCGCTCGCTGCTGGGCATACTCGACCTGCTGGACGAACATTCGCTGACCCGCCAGCGGCCGGTGACTTTGCCGCTGCTGCGCGAAATCATGCAGACCCGACTTCTCTGAACCGGACCTACCGCCATGGAACTGGTGCTATTCGACCTCGACAACACATTGCTCGCCGGAGATTCCGACTTCGAGTGGGCGCAATTCCTGATCTCCAGAGGCGTGCTCGACCGCGAGCTGTACGAAGCGCGCAATGCCACATTCTTCGAACAGTACAAGGCCGGCACGCTGGACATCCACGAATTCCTGAACTTCCAGCTGGCCCCGCTGGCACGCCACCGGCGAGAGGAACTCGACGCCTGGCACGTGGAATTCATGGCGCAGCAGATTCGCCCTCGCCTGACCGACGGCGCGCGCGGCCTGGTCAACGGACATCTCGAAACCGGTGCGCTGTGCGCCATCGTCACCGCGACGAACAGTTTCATCACCGGGCCGATCGCGCGCGAACTCGACATCCCGCACCTGATTGCCACCGTGCCGGCGCAGGTGAATGGTGAATTCACCGGTCAGCCACGCGGCACGCCGGCTTTCCGCGAAGGCAAGGTCGAGCGCGTCGAGCGCTGGCTGGAAGAACTGGGGCTCTACATGGGCAGTTTCCGTCGCACCGTCTTCTACAGCGATTCGCTGAACGACCTGCCGTTGCTGAGCCGCGTCAACCACCCGGTTGCAGTCGATCCGGACCCGACACTGGAAGCCCACGCACGCGCAAACGGCTGGCCGATCATGCATCTGCACACGGCGGGCGCCACGGATGGCAGCACCGAGAATGATCACTGAGTGATCACTGAGCGAGCGTTGAAGCGTAAGCCCGGCTTCAGGCTGCACGACCCGGACCCTTGCGATGGAATGCGAAAGGCGCCTCGGGCTGCGTCATGCCGGACTTAATCGAAACCGCCGCGTGACCGCTGACGAGGATCTACATTCGGCGCTTGGACGAGCCAGCGGACGTCGCAAGGTCGGCATTCCGGGGGCCAGACTACCGGGCAATGCCGGCCATGGCGTGATCCACCGCTCGCTGGCGCTGACACCGGCGCAACCGCTGCGTATCATCGCGGCGCTCGACGCGCTCTTCCCCGTGTCCTGACATCGCATAGCGGTCTGCCCGACAGACCCCGAATGTCCGGACAGGGCCGGCGCCATCACCCGACCTACTGCCCGGACGACCGACATGCCTGCCATCCTTCCCGTCACCCTGCTGTCCGGCCTGCCCGGCGCCGGCAAGACCACGCTGCTCAGGCGGCTTCGCGCACAGTCCGACGGCCGGCGCATCGGCCTCATCGTCAATGAACTTCGCAGCGCGGACATCGACGCGGCAACCGGCGCGGCAACCGACGACGTACGTGTCTGCCTGTCGCCGTCAGACATGCAGGCGGCAGCGGCGTACTTTTCACAGGCCGGCTTCGACGCGCTGATCATCGAGCCTTCGGGTTTATCCGAACCGACCGGCATGGTCGAAACCTTCCGCGCAGGACCGGGCGAGCACGCCCGCTTTGACACGCTGGTCACGGTGATCGACGCGTGGAACTTCTACCGCGACTATTTCAGCCGCGACACCGTGGCGCAGCGGGTCGCCGGCCACGGCGCACCGGTCGGAGACGATCGGCGCGCCGTGGTTGACGTACTGCTCGACCAGGTCGAATTCGCCGACGTGATCGTGCTCAACAAGTGTGATCTGGTAAATGATCAGCAGCGCGGCATCCTGCTGGGCATGCTGCGCGCACTCAATCCGCGGGCGGACCTGATCGAGGCTACGCACGGCGAAGTCGCTTCGGCAAGCGTGCTCCGCACCGGGCGTTTCAACCCCGACGCCACAGCCCGCGCCGCCGGCTGGATGCAGCTGATGCGAGGCACCCCCGTTCCCGAAACGACCGCCTTCGGCATCCGCAGCTTCATCTGGCAGGCGCGCAGGCCCTTTCATCCGATGCGCTTTGCGCAGCTGATACACGAAAAGTGGCGCGGCGTGCTGCGCAGCAAGGGCTATTTCTGGCTGGCCAGCCGCAACGGTCACATCGGCGAGTGGGAACAGGGCGGCGCGATCAGCCGCCTGCGCTCGGGCGGGCACTGGTGGTGTTTCACGCGCGAGGAGGAGTGGCCGAAGGACGCGGGCCACCTCGCCCACATCCGCTCACGCTGGGACGAAAGATGGGGCGATCGCCGGCAGGACCTGGTGTTCATCGGCATGGGCATGGACGAGGCCGCACTCAGGCGCCGCTTCGAAGAATGCCTGCTGACCGACGAGGAGATGGCCTTTGGCGAAGACGCTTGGGCAAACCTGACCGATCCGCTGCCGGCGTGGCACGAAGATCACGATGAAGGCGGGCACGGCGACCACCCGGGCGACGCCCCCGGGCCGGGCCGCCATTGACGGGTCAGCCGCCGGGCACGCCCGTGCGATTGACCTGGCTGTAGAAGATCTTCTGGTTGTGCAGGCTGCCGAGCAGTTCGTTCAGATCGCGGATCTGGTCATCGTTGGCGCGGCTCTCTTCGCTGTTGGCGTCACCGCTCGCCAGCACGACATGGGCCAGGATGCCGATCCGCTCGCGCACGGCCTCTTCGATCAGATCGATCTGTTGGATCGTCAGCTGGAACGACTTCTGGTGTTTCGACATGGTCCGACTCCCGGGAATTGCACAATGCCGCAAGCGTAGCGCGAATCGCCCGCGCATGTGTTCCGTGCGGTACGCAGCAAATCGTGATTGCCGTCAGATCCGCTTGCCAACGAGCCCGATCGCCTTTGCGGCCCTTGTGTTTGCAGCGCATCCGGATGCACCATGAGGCTGCAACGTGGTGCCGTATCGGCAGATGCATTGTCCCGGTACGTATGCCACCTGACACATGCAGTGTCCGCAGTAACCTGAACGCGGCCGCTGCACGACGACCAGAGGACACCGGACGCCGTGGCTACGAAGCTTCGCAAGGGCACAGTAGACAATCCCCCGGTCGGCTCGAACGATCCGGATCAGGACGGCTTGCTGTTCCGTACCCTGCTCGACAAGATGCCCGACGGCGTATTCGTCGCGCAGGATTACCGCTTCGTCTTTGCCAACGCCGCCCTGCCCCGCATGCTGGGCTATACGCATGACGAATTCGTCGGCCTGCCCTTCTCGGCAGTGATCCCGCCCGAGATACTCGAACTCTGGAACGAACGCTTCCGCGCCCGCATCGGTGAAGGCGATGAGCCGCCGAACACCTACGAAGTCCGCTTCCTGTGCAAGGGCGGCCAGCGAAAGCTGCCGATCGAACTGAACGCCAACCGCCTGATGTTCGGCGGTCAGCGCAGCGTACTGGGCATCGTGCGCGACATTTCGAACCGCAAGCGCACGCTGGAGGCCCTGCGTGAAAGTGAGGATCGCTTTCGCGGCAGTTTCGAACAGGCCGCGGTCGGCATGGCAATGGTGGATCTCGACGGACACTTCCTCAGCGTGAATCCCAAGCTGTGCGCCATCCTCGGCTACCCGGCCACCGCGCTGCACGAACTCACCTTTCAGCAGATTACGCATCCGGACGACCTGGAGGCCGATGTCGACCTGATGAAGGGCGTGCTGCGCGGCGACCACCCCACCTACACGATGGAAAAACGCTACCTTCGCAGCGACGGCAGTGCCCGCTGGGCAAGGCTGACGGTATCGCTGATGCGCGAGGCGGATGGCACACCGTCACACTTCATTTCCGTGGTCGAGGACATTCACGAACAGCGCACGGCGCAGGCGGCGCTGGCCGACAGCGAATTGCGTCATCGCCTGCTGATGCACAACCTGCACGCCGGGTTGCTGATCTGCGCACCCGACGCACGCATCACCTACGGCAACCCGGAAGTCTCACGCATGCTGCGCGCCGACCCGAAGGCACTGATCGGCAAGTCCGTACCGGAACTGGGCTGTACCTTCCGCGACGAGCACGGCAGCCCGATGTCACTCGAGAACGACCTGATCCAGCGCGTGCGGCATTCCGGCCGCGAACTGACCGATCTGGTGATGAGCATCCAGTGTTCCGACGATGTCCCGCCAGTCTGGGCACTGGTACATGCCTACCCCGAATTCGACACCTCACGCCGCTTCTCGCGCATCGTGCTGATGTTCATCGACATCACGGATCGCAAGCGACTCGAAGCGGAACTGCTGGCCGACCGGCAGATGAAGGCGGCGGCCCTCGATGCCATGACTTCGCATGTCGCGGTGCTCGACCGGAAGGGCGTCATCGTCGAAACCAACGCCAGCTGGGGGCGGTTTGCCGAGCGGGGCGGCTACGCCCACGGCAAGTCGTTCAATGGCGTGAATTACCTCAACGTGCTCGCGCATGTGACCGGACCGGACGAGGCCTATGCCAAAGCCGCGAGCGACGGCATCGAAGCCGTCGTGGCCGGGCGCAGCCCGCTGTTCCAGATGGACTACCCCTGCCACTGCCCGAGTGAGCGGCAGTGGTTCACGATGAAGGTGACCCCGATGGACGCGCAGCGCGAGCGCGTGCTGGTCAGCCACGAAAACATCACCAGCATCAAGCTGGCCGAAGAAGCGATCCGCATCCTGGCCAACACCGATGCATTGACCGGCCTCGCAAACCGGCGCCACTTCCTCGAAATCGCCGAAGAGGAATTCGCGCGTGCGCAGCGCTACAACACACCGCTCGCGGTGCTGATGGCCGACCTCGACTTCTTCAAGGCGATCAATGACCGTTACGGTCACGCCGGCGGCGACACCGTGCTGCGCCATTTCGCGATCACCTTGTCCAGCCTGCTGCGCGATTCCGATTCGGCCGGGCGCGTCGGCGGCGAGGAATTTGCCGTACTGCTTCCGCATACCTCGCTTGATGGCGCACAGGCCTTTGCCGAACGGCTGATGGAATGCATCGCCGCCACGCCACCCGAGTTCGACGGCGCACTTGCGCCCTACACGGTGAGCATCGGCATCAGTGAAATCGGTGCCGACAGCAAGGATTTTTCCGCCCTTCTGCGCTGTGCCGACGATGCGCTGTACCGCGCCAAGCACAATGGCCGCAACCGCTATGAGGTTCTGATCGCGCAGGATCGCAGCCCGCCCGCCCGCGGCTGAGCCGCGTCCGGGCCGAACGGCGACGGGCACGCGATCACGCCACCTGCCGGGCCGCGCGGCAGGCCACCGAGGCACGCAGCGTGCGCGCCAGCGATTGCAGCGAACCGCCCGCCTGATAACTGAAACTCACGTCGAGCACTTCACCAGCCTTCAGGCTGATCGGTGCATCAAGCGGCAGCACGAGATAGTCATTGAGCCAGTCCACCGTGTCGCCTTCGACGGCGCGGATCGCAAGGACGTTCTTGGTGACGAAGCGCAGCGCATTCACCGTGCCGTCCTGCTCCATCGTGAAGCAGCCGGTCCAGCGGATGTCGGGCGACACGCTGTCGTCGAAGTCGAGCACGCTGTAGACCTGCGGATCGGCCAGTTCCAGCGACCCTTCATGCACCGCGCCGACGCGCTGGAACTGCATGATCGGCGCCTGGAAACCGAAGAAATCATAGGTCTGCTGCAGCGGCTGGACCGCCATCACGGCCGCAGTCGGAATGAACACCGGCAGGCGGTCGCCGAAGCGCGCGCGGTAGCGCGCCTTGAACGCATTGATCACCTCGACCTGCTTCTCGCGCAGCATGCCGACGTGGATCATTTCGCAGATCACGACATCGACCGGCTCCGGCGGCAGGTACTCGAAGGCATCGCCATGCACCACTTCGACCTTGTGGCCGTTGGCGTTGTACGCCAGCAGTCGGCGCGCCTCGGTCACCATGTCCGGGTTGTATTCGACACACCACACCTTGCTCGCGTGCGCCGCCGCAAAGCAAGACAGCACGCCGGTGCCGCCGCCCAGTTCGAGCACGCGCGCCCCCGGGAACACCACGTGGTCGATGGCCGCCTTGAAATTGGCCATGCGGTTGGCGTCCATCAGCATGTTGTGGTGGTAGTGCAGCGGAATGAACTGGCCCAGGTAATGCGGCTCGGCTATCTCCTCGCGCAGCACGGCCTCTGACGAGGAATCGGCCTGCGGGCGCAGGAATCGGACTGCGGGTTCCATCAAAGACATGTCGAGCCCCTTCACGAAATCGTTGGTTCGGCCTGGATCGGCGCGCCCTTGCCGGTCGAGGCTGCCGTCGGATCAGGTTTGCCGGCAACATCTGCCGGAAACTGGCCGCCGGAGACCGGAGCGCCGCCACCGGCGGCCGTTGCGACCGGTGACGGACTCTCCTTTGCAGCAACTGTGCCAGCTGCGTTTGCCGTGTCAGCGCTGCGCGCTCGGTGCGGGGATCGAACAGCGATGATCAGCCGAGCGCGCAAGGCGCGCGGCTTGATTCGGGGAAAAGCGTCGGGGAATGCGAGTCACGGACACTGCAGGGGCAACAAAAAAGCGCCCCGCAGGGCGCTTGATTGCTTGATGTCTGGCGGAGAGGGTGGGATTCGAACCCACGGTAGACTTGCGCCTACGCCTGATTTCGAGTCAGGTACATTCGACCACTCTGCCACCTCTCCGGGGTACTGCGGCACTTCATGGTCGTGAAGCGGCGCGCAGTGTAGCACAGGGTGCGCGGCGCCGGAAAAGCGGGCGCGCGCATTTGTGCCGGATCGGCGCTCAGGTGCCGATGCGTTCCACACCGCCCATCCACGGACGCAGCGCGGGCGGGACGACGACCGAGCCGTCCGCCTGCTGATAGTTCTCCAGGATCGCCACCAGCGTGCGGCCGACTGCCAGGCCGGAGCCATTGAGCGTGTGCAGGATTTCGTTCTTGCCCTGTTCGTTCTTGAAGCGCGCCTGCATGCGGCGGGCCTGGAAGGTTTCGAAGTTGGAGCACGACGAAATCTCGCGGTAGGTGTTCTGCGCCGGCAGCCACACTTCGAGGTCGTAGGTCTTGGCCGCGCCGAACCCCATGTCGCCGGTGCACAGCGCGATCTTGCGGTAAGGCAGCTCGAGCCGCTGCAGGATGGTTTCCGCGTGGCCGGTCAGCGCTTCGAGCGCCGCCCACGACTGGTCGGGCGTGACGATCTGCACCAGCTCGACCTTGTCGAACTGGTGCTGGCGGATCATGCCGCGCGTGTCGCGCCCGTAGGAGCCGGCTTCGGAGCGGAAGCACGGCGTGTGGCAGACGAACTTCAGCGGCAGGCTGGCGGCAGACTGCACCGTGTCGCGCACGATGTTGGTCACCGGCACTTCGGCGGTCGGGATCAGGTAGAACTTGCTGCCGTCGCCACGCGGTATGGCGAAAAGATCCTCTTCGAACTTCGGCAGCTGTCCGGTCCCGAACATGCTCTCCGCGTTGACCATATAGGGCGCGTACAGCTCGGTGTAGCCATGTTCCAGCGTGTGCGTGTCGAGCATGAACTGGGCGAGCGCGCGGTGCAGGCGGGCGATGCCGCCGCGCAGCAGCGTGAAGCGCGCACCGCTGATCTTGGTCGCGGTTTCGAAGTCGAGGCCGCCGAGCGCCGTGCCGACGTCGACATGGTCCTTCACCTCGAAATCGAAGCTGCGCGGCGTGCCCCAGCGCAGCACCTCGACGTTGTCCGCCTCGGACTTGCCGACCGGCACAGACTCGTGCGGCAGATTGGGCAGCGAGGCCACGAAGGCCTGCATGTCGGCCAGCACCACGGCCAGGCGCTCTTCGCCGGCTTTGAGCGCATCGCCCAGCCCGGCCACTTCGGCCATCACCGGCGACGTGTCCTCGCCCTTCGCCTTCAGCTGGCCGATCTGCTTCGACGCGGCATTGCGCTTGGCCTGCAGGTCCTGGGTATCGGTCTGGATGCGCTTGCGTTCCTCTTCCAGCGACTGGAAGCGGGCGGCGTCGAGCGTGTAACCGCGCGTGGCGAGGCGTTCCTGAACGAAAGCGAGCTGGCTGCGCAGCAGTTGGGCGTCTAGCATGAATGTGAACCTGTAGCGGTGGAGTCGGAGCGCGGGCACGCGGGCCGGGCCCTCACACACCGCGTGCGCAGGGCGTTCCGGCACGATCATCGTGCACACGTTGCAACACAAAATTCTAACAGCGACCACCGCCTGCAACGGTATAGTAAAGAAGCCTTCCCCTTCTCACGCAATCGTCATGCTTTCACTTCGAGACTGTCTCGACCACAGCAATCTGAGCGAACTGGAAGTCGGCGTGCTCGCCGACTACACCGGTCTGCCGACCATGCTCGCCGCCACGCTGGCGGGCGCCATGCTGCAAAGCGAAGGCGGTGCCGATCTGATGCTGCGCATCCTGCAGGACGCCGACAAGCAGGCGTCCGAGCACCTTGACCTCGATCAGCGCAAACGCACCAAGGCCGCGATCGAACGCTTCTGCACCGTGCATCGTCCCGAGCTGCACTGAGGCCACAAAAGCCCGCGCGAGCGGCGGCCGGCCTGTGGACGCGACTGACCTGTCGAGGCGACCCACTATGGCAGCGACCGGACTGTGGGAGCGGCGGCCTCGCCGCGATCCGCACTTCGCCCAGGTGACGGCGCACGTTCTACGTGCGGAATCGCGAGCGGCGCTCACTCCCGCAGAAACCGCGGCCGCCTGTGGACGTGACTGAACGGTGGACGCGGCTGACGTGTCGAGGCAACCCGCCGTTGAGGCGACCCACTGTGGCAGCGACCGAACTGTAGGAGCGGCGGCCTCGCCGCGATCCGCACTTCGCCCAGGTGACGGCGCACGTTCTGCGTGCGGAATCGCGAGCGGCGCTCGCCCCCACAAGAACCGCGGCCGCCTGTGGACGTGACTGAACGGTGGACGCGGCTGACGTGTCGAGGCAACCCGCCGTTGAGGCGACCCACTGTGGCAGCGACCGAACTGTAGGAGCGGCGGCCTCGCCGCGATCCGCACTTCGCCCAGGTGACGGCGCACGTTCTGCGTGCGGAATCGCGAGCGGCGCTCGCCCCCACAAGAACCGCGGCCGCCTGTGGACGTGACTGAACGGTGGACGCGGCTGACGTGTCGAGGCAACCCGCCGTTGAGGCGACCCACTGTGGCAGCGACCGAACTGTAGGAGCGGCGGCCTCGCCGCGATCCGCACTCCGCCCAGGTGACGGCGCACGTTCTACGTGCGGAATCGCGAGCGGCGCTCGCTCCCACAGAAACCGCGGCCGCCTGTGGACGTGACTGAACGGTGGACGCGGCTGACCTGTCGAGGCAACCCGCCGTTGAGGCGACCCACTGTGGCAGCGACCGAACTGTAGGAGCGGCGGCCTCGCCGCGATCCACACTTCGCCCAGGTGACGGCGCATGTTCTACGCGCGGAATCGCGAGCGGCGCTCGCTCCCACAAAAACCGCGGCCGCCTGTGGACGTGACTGAACGGTGGGCGCGACTGACGTGTCGAGGCGACCCGCCGTTGAGGCGCCCCCCTGTGACAGCGACCGAACTGTGGGAGCGGCGGCCTCGCCGCGATCGGCACTTCGCCCCGAATGGTTACCCGCGCGAACGCCGGCGGCTCAGCCCGCCGACCAGGGCGAGCCCGGCTGCGAACAGGGCCCAGACGCCCGGTTCGGGCACCGCGGAGACGGTCAGCGAAATGTTGTCGATGCCGGTATTGAAGCTGTCGGGGCCGAAGCGCAGCACGAGTCCGTTGGCGCTCGACACGCCGGGCATGAAGCTGATCGGCGTCAGACCGGCGTCGAAGGCGCCGGAACTCCACAATGTGGCGCCGGTGAGCAGATCGAGCACGACGGCGGATGAGCCGTCATCGCGGTTCAGGTAATCGCCGAAATCCATCGAGTTCAGCGTGACGACGCGCCCGCTCCCCGGCGTGAAGGTGAATTCGGCGCTGTACTGCGAAGAATTCAAGCCACCCCACGCGACATCCACCAGACCACTGTAGCCCTCCGCCCAGAAATTCAGGCTCGGTGCAGACGTCTGGCCGGTGCTCGCCAGCAGTGTTCGATGAGACACGTCGAGCACGCCGGCGATGTCGCCGTAGCCCTGGCCGATGACCAGGCCGCTCGTGCAGACCTGATTACCGTCGTTGCCGCAGATGTTGCCGGAAAAATCGAGCAGCACGCCTGTTGCGGCCGCCGCCGGTGCAGATGCCAGCAGCGCGGTCAGTCCGAGCGTGGCAAGCAGGGGCGGAATCCGGTGACACGTCATGAAGCACTCCTTGTGGGCCTGAAGGTGCGACATGACAGCAAAAAGCAGGCCGCAGCCCGCAAGTGATTGAAATAAATACGGTTCAATCGCCATGCTGCGCGCGAACTGTAAAACGGGGCGACACGCTTCCCGCATGCACTGTAGTGCACGCACTACACGACAATCACATCTGTCGTGATACCGGGTCAGTGCATGGCTGCCTAGCATGGGCACCATGAACCGACCGGCAAACCTTCCGATGATGTCGCAACGCAAGCGCGGCTTCCGGCTTGGCGTCTATGTGTTCAAGGACGCCGAGATCGTCGACTTCACGGCGCCGCACGGGGTGTTTTCGGTGGCGCGGCGCTTCGACCCGGAACTGGACGTGTTCCTGATCGCCGATGCGATGCGGCCGGTGCAGGCGCAGGCGGGTTTCACCGTGCTGCCCAATTACAGCTTCGCCGACCAGCCGGCGATGGACGCCTTCCTGATTCCGGGTGGCGCCGGCACGCGGCAGGAAACCTGGAATACACGTCTCCACGACTACATCGACGCCCTGCCGGCGACCTGCCTTTTGACCAGCGTGTGCACCGGCTCTTGGATCTACGGCCACATGGGCCTGCTCGACGGCATTCCGGCGACCAACCGCAAGGAGCCGGACCGGCTCGAAGCGTCGCACCTGGGCAAGGTGCCGATCGACCGACTGGCCGAAATTGCGCCCGCCTGCCGCATTTCGCGCGCCCGTGTGGTGGACGCCGGCCGCATCGTCACCGCCGGCGGCATCGCCTCGGGCATGGAACTGGGCTTTCACCTGCTGCGCCGCGCCGGCTATGACGAAGGCTTCATCCGCGAGGTGGCGCGCTGCATGGAATACACCGCCGCCTACGACACCTACGCACACGACATCGAATACGCACCCAATCCGGTTCCGTGCCACGCGAAGCCGGAGTCGCCTTCGCCGCAATCAACGCTTTCGCAGTCAGTACCGCAGCCCGTCCCACTTTCCCAGCCCGCCCCTCTTTCCCAGTAAGCCCCCCTTCCGAGGAGATCGTCCATGAGCACATTCAGAAATCCGTTCGACGCCAACGTGAAACTCAGCGGCTGCTCGTGCGGGCGTCACCACAGCCAGGCCGAACACGAACAGGCGGAACTGCTGTCGGAAGAAGCCATGCTTGACCGCGTGGTCGAAGGCGCGGTGATGCGTGCGCTGTTCCCGCACGACGAAACGCGCCGCAACTTCATCCGCGCCGTCGGCACCAGCACCGCGATGGCGGCGATCTCCACCTTCCTGCCGCTGGGCACCGTGAAGGACGCCTTCGCCTCGCCCGGCCCGCTGGAAAAGACCAAGCTCAAGGTCGGCTTCATCCCCATCACCTGCGCCACGCCCATCATCATGGCGCACCCGCTGGGTTACTACTCGAAGCAGGGTCTCGACGTGGAAGTCGTGAAGACCGCCGGCTGGGCGGTCATCCGCGACAAGTCGCTGGCGAAGGAATACGACGCCGCCCACATGCTGTCGCCGATGCCGCTGGCGATTTCGGTCGGCGCCGGCTCCAACCCCATCCCCTGGACGATGCCGGCGGTCGAGAACATCAACGGCCAGGCGATCACGCTGGCGGTGAAGCACAAGGACAAGCGCGACCCGAAGACCTGGAAGGGCTTCAAGTTCGCCGTGCCGTTCGACTACTCGATGCACAACTACCTGCTGCGCTATTACCTGGCCGAGCACGGCATCGACCCGGACGCCGACGTGCAGATCCGTTCGGTGCCGCCGCCGGAAATGGTGGCCAACCTGCGCGCCGGCAACATCGACGGCTTCCTCGCGCCTGACCCGGTGAACCAGCGCGCGGTATATGACGGCGTGGGCTTCATCCACGTGCTGACCAAGGACATCTGGGAAGGCCACCCGTGCTGCGCCTTTGCGGCCAGCAAGGAGTTCGTCACCACGATGCCGAACACCTACAAGGCCCTGCTGCGCGCCGTCATCAGCGCCACCGCCACGGCCAGCAACCCGGCCAACCGCAAGCAGATCGCCGAAGCCATCGCGCCGGCCAACTACCTGAACCAGCCGGTCACCGTGGTCGAACAGGTGCTCACCGGCACCTACGCCGACGGTCTCGGCGGCATCCAGAAGGTGCCGGGGCGCATCGGCTTCGAGCCCTTCCCGTGGGAATCCTTCGCCGTGTGGATCCTGACGCAGATGAAGCGCTGGGGCCAGATCAAGGGCGACATCGACTACCAGAAGATCGCCAAGGAGGTGTTCCTCGCCACCGACGCCGCGGCGCTGATGAAGGAAGTCGGCCTGCCGGTGCCCGCCAGCACGACCAAGAAGTTCACGGTCATGAAGAAGGAATTCGACCCGGCCAAGCCGGAGGAATACCTGAACAGCTTCAAGATCCGGAAGGTATCTGCATGACGCGCAACAAGCCCTGGCTGGCACCGCTGTTGTCGGTGCTGTTCTTCGCGCTGTTCGTCGGCGTGTGGTACCTCGCGACCTCGACCACGGCGGCGCCCACCGCCGGGCCGGCGGTCGACCCCGAGTACGCCGCGCTGCTCGGCGCGGAAGCGGCCACCGGTGGGCAGTCGGCCATGCCCGGCCCGGGCGAGGTGGCGGCCAAGATCTGGGAACACGTGCTGGACCCGTTCTACGACCGCGGCACCAACGACAAGGGGTTGGGCATCCAGATCGGCTACTCGATCGCCCGCGTGCTCGGCGGTTACCTGCTGGCCGCGCTGGTGGCGATCCCGCTCGGTTTCCTGATCGGCATGTCGCCGCTGGTCTACAAGGCGCTCGACCCCTTCATCCAGATCCTGAAGCCCATTTCGCCGCTGGCCTGGATGCCGCTCGCGCTCTACACCATCAAGGACTCGGGCATTTCCGCCATCTTCGTCATCTTCATCTGCTCGCTGTGGCCGATGCTGGTGAATACCGCGTTCGGCGTCGCCTCCGTCCGCCGCGAGTGGCTGAACGTGGCGCGCACGCTCGAAGTGAAACCGATCCGCCGCGCCTTCCTGGTCATCTTGCCGGCGGCCGCACCGACCATTCTGACCGGCATGCGCATTTCGATCGGCATCGCCTGGCTGGTCATCGTCGCAGCCGAAATGCTGGTTGGCGGCACCGGCATCGGCTACTTCGTGTGGAACGAGTGGAACAACCTCTCCATCACCAACATCATCACCGCCATCCTGCTGATCGGGCTGGTCGGCATGCTGCTCGACCACCTGCTGGCCTGGGTCGCGCGCGCCATTTCCTGGAGAGAGTGAAATGACCCAGCCCTTCCTGAAGATCGAAGGCCTGAAACGGCAGTTTCCGCAGGCCGGCAACCCGGATCCCGATCCGGTGTTCGAAGACGTGCATTTCGGCATCGAACGCGGCCAGTTCGTCTGCGTGCTCGGCCACTCCGGCTGCGGCAAGACCACCATCCTGAACATCCTCGCCGGTCTGGATGAAGCCACCGCCGGCCACGTCATCATGGACGGCCGCGAAGTGCGCGGCCCGTCGCTCGACCGTGGCGTGGTGTTTCAGAGCCATGCATTGATGCCCTGGCTCAGCGCGCTGAAGAACGTTGAATTCGCCGTGCGCAGCCGCCACCCCGAATGGAGCCGCGAACAGGTGCGCGCGCACGCGGTGAAGTACCTCGAAATGGTGCATCTGGGCCACGCCATCGACAAGAAGCCGGCCGAACTGTCCGGCGGCATGAAGCAGCGCGTCGGCATCGCGCGCGCGTTTTCGATCGAGCCCAAGATGCTGCTGCTCGACGAACCCTTCGGCGCGCTCGACGCGCTCACCCGCGGCAGCATCCAGAGCGAGCTGATCGGCATCGTCGAAGCCACGAAGCAGACGGTGTTCATGATCACCCACGACGTGGACGAAGCCATCCTGCTGGCCGACCGCATCGTGCTGATGACCAACGGCCCGCGCGCCAAGATCGCTGAAATCGTCGTCAACCCGATGCCGCGCCCGCGCGACCGCGAAACCCTGCACCAGCAGCCCGAGTTTTACCCGCTGCGCAACCACCTTGTCGACTTCCTCGTGAAGCGCTCGCGCGCCTTCGCGCCAGGCGCCGACTGGGACCCGAAAAACCCGCCCCTCGTGTACCCCGGCGCCCCCGCCCGCGCGGCCGCCTGACCCACCCTCAACCATCCAAAGGAGAAGCACATGAAACGCGAAGACGTCACCGACCTCATCGTCGAAGCCAAGGTTGCCAAGGGCCTGAAGTGGGCCGACATCGCCAGCGCCATCGGCCTCAGCAAGGAATGGGTCACCGCCGGCCTGCTCGGCCAGATGACCTTCACCGCCGAACAGGCCGGCATCATCGGCAAGATGCTCGATCTGCCGGCCGACGCCGTCACCCAACTGCAGGTCGTGCCCTACAAGGGCTCGCTGCCCACGTCCGTCCCGACCGACCCGCTGATCTACCGCTTCTACGAACTGATCAATGTGTACGGCACCACCTTCAAGGCACTCATCCACGAAGAATTCGGCGACGGCATCATGAGCGCCATCGACTTCAAGATGGACCTGGCACGGGAAGCCAACCCGGCGGGGGATCGGGTGAGCATTACGATGAGCGGGAAGTTTTTGCCGTACAAGACGTATTGATCCTCACGATGCGGCTGCTCCAGCCGCATCCTGCCGACAGCGATCAAAAGCCGCAGGCCCCCGAGCGGGTCATGCGGCTTTGTCGTTCACGTTGGGCAGGTATGCGCGAAAACACGGGTACAACTTTTTTTCGGTATTTTGGGGGTAGTCATGAAGCATCGAAAGGGAAAGGATTGCGTGGGGCAGGCACCCTCAAGCAGCCGATGACAACCCTTATGAATATGCGGCAGAAAATTCGGGGGCGAAGAAGGTCAGGGAACAGGCCGCGATTCTCTATCTGCTTTCCACTATCGTGAACCCTCCCCTTTTGTTCCCCAAGCAAAGATTGGTGGCACACGGAGATCCGGAATCCAATGTCAGTCGACATACATTATGTCCGGCCAAGCCCCATGGGCGCGCACAGGCGGCATGGCTACTATCTGACACCCATTGTTCTGCTGACCGCACTTGCGTTCATCGGCGCAATCATCGTGACCCTGGTTCTTTTCAATCTCGGGGACGCCCGGTTTTACATCTTCCTTGGGCTCATATTTGCATTTCTGAGCTGCTTGCTCGTCAGCAACCTCCGCCCTCACTGGTTCGGCTCGAGACTGGCGACCCGGCGCAGAGACAAGCTTGCCGAGGAAGTCTGCGCGGGCGAGAACGCGTTCTTCCTTCTTCTTCGACCATTTGAGCTTGACGCGCTCATTTCTGTGTTGCCATCAGGTTCGCGAAATATCGAAGGTCATGAAGAGCAGTTCGAGAGGATGTTCGAGAACTACGATCCGGCGGACCTGCGCGAGCCGGTGGAGCTTTTCGACCTGCTCGCGAGTACGCTGGGCACGCGTGGAATTCTGGTGTCGGTTGGCGACAGGCTGGACACGCATCTCGGCGGCGGCGGAATGATCCGTGTGCCTGACGATGAATGGCAATCGAAGGTTGCCGACCTGATGGCGCGCGCCACGAATATCTTTGTCATGCCCTGGCCGACCCCGGGAACCCTTTGGGAAGTGAAAGAAATTCTCGATCGAGGCCTGTTGGCAAAGACAATATTCTTGATGCCACCCACCTACGGCACGATGGCCGTTACGAAAACTACGGGGGGCACCTGGGACGATGAGGTCGTCCGGGACTTTTTCTACAAGGTGGCGAATGAACGCCTTTCAGATGCGCATCCGATGAAGGCCGTCATGCGTGGATATCGGAAAGGCTGCGCCCCCCTGGCGGAGAGCGGCATGCGTCTTCCTGGCGAGCAATCCGATGGAAGCATGTTCTTCTACGTTTCGAACCAGTTGCAATGCTGCGCAATCCCGTTTTCAACGACCGAGATGGGAAGCCTGCTGGTCAGGAACAATAGGGGGCAGACCACGTTTTCCCCGCCGTAGGCAGCGTTCATGCTCTCGCCGGCGCGCTGTTGATGGCGTCGGACACGCGTTCCGAGTATGCTTTAGGCATTTCCATACCAAGCCAAGGCAATGCCTCGCCGTGCCCGTCTACGTCTACGTCTACGTCTACGTCTATAAGCAACAATAGGGGACAGACCAATAGGGGACAGACCACGATAATAATAATAGGGGACAATAGGGGACACGATAGGGGACAGACCACGTTTTCCCCGCCGTAGGCAGCGTTCATGCTCTGATTGGCGCGCTGTCGATGGCGTCGGATACGCTGTCCGCGTATGCTTTGGGAATTTACGTACCAGACCAAGGCAATGCCTCGCCGTGCCCGTCTATCACTCCCTGGCGTTCCACTGCACCTGATCCAGCGCGGTAACAACCGCCAGGCCTGCTTCTACTCACCAGACGACTGTCGCTTCTACCTGGATTGGCTTGAGGATCATGCGCGACGGCAGGGCTGTCGCGTTCATGCCTTCGTGTTGATGACCAATCACGTTCATCTGCTCATCACCGCGGATGAAGCGAAGGCACCCGGACGGATGATGAAGGCGCTCGGACAGCGTTACGTTCAATACGTGAATCGTACGTATCGCCGCACCGGCACCTTGTGGGAAGGACGCTTCCGCTCCTGCCCGGTGCAGACCTCGAGCTACTTCCTGGCTTGCCAGCGATACATCGAACTGAATCCGGTGCGGGCGCGCATGGTCGAACAACCCGCTGACTACCGATGGTCCAGCTACGCACACCATGCTCACGGCGTGGCGGATACCCTGCTGACGCCTCACCCGACTTACCTTGCCCTCGGCGACACGACGGAATCGCGGCAGGCCGCGTATCGCGCGCTTTTCAGCGAACCACTCGGGCAGGAAATGACCGACACCATCCGTACGGCGACGAACGGCAACTTCGCTCTCGGCAACGACCGCTTTGCCGCCGAAGTAGCCAGCGCACTCGGGCGGCGCGCCTCTCCCGGGACACCCGGACGACCTCCGCGCCGCGATTCACCTCCGTCGGGTGACCTGCTCTGAAAGGAGGTCAGTCGAAACCGTGGTCTGTCCCCGATTTACCAGCCAGGCAGCGCCCTGTACGGCGACCAGCAACCCCGCGTAGGCAATGCCGATGAGGTAGTGGGTCAGCCAGCCCAGACCGAGTTCGAACTCGACCGGCTCGGCTTTCGAGATCGCTGCGTGCGCAAAGCGGCCACGGCGAAGGTGGCCGACCCAGCGGCCGACGAGGGCGAAGCTGGTGGTCGGAACACCCAGGCGCGCGAGCAGGTGCAGCCAGGCATCCATCACTGCGGTAGCGCCGATTCCGACGAGTGCGATGTGGCCGATGACATGGGAGGAAAGCATCGAAGACTCCTTGATTTCATTGACATCCGAACGTGTCAAACCCATGATAAAAGTTGAAGTCGACTTCAAGTCAAGGGGTTTCATGGACATTTCGGAAGTCGCCCGGAAATCGGGTGTGGCCGCATCCGCGCTGCGCTACTACGAACGCAAGGGCCTCATCCGCTCGCTGGAGCGCGATGGCGCCCGACGCAAGTTCTCGCCGGCGGTGCTCGACCAGCTCGCGCTCATCGCACTGGGACGGGCGGCCGGATTCTCGCTGGACGAGATCCGCGTGATGTTCACGCCCGGCGGCGAGCCGAACATCGACCGCGCCCTGCTCTCTTCCAAGGCCGACGAGCTCGAACGCATGGTCAGGCGTCTGAAGGCCATGATCGAGGGGCTGCGGCACGCTGCGGCCTGCCCCGCGACGAGCCATGCCGAGTGCCCTTCATTCCAGCGGCTGCTGAAGGCCGCGTCCGCCGGTGCACTGGAGACAAAACAGCGGCGGCTCGCTCCCCGCGGAGGCGCGTAAGTCTTGCCGCTCTCTTCAGACAAACGGTGGCGGACCATGTCATCACAAAACAACGGCGGGCAGACCCTGAGCATCGGATTCCCTCCTCAGTCGCCGCCACCGCAACCGCCACCGCAACCGCCTCCGTCCGAACCGCCATCACCGTCGCCGAAGCCATCGGTGCTGCCGTCAACGCCGTCGCTGCCGAAGTCGCTGCCGCAATACGGTGTGCTGCCGCCGCTGTCTGCGCCCGCACGCCGCACCCCGCCGCAGTCCGGCACGTAGCTGAAGCCGCCGGCAATGTTCAGCTTGGCGTCAAGCGCGAACAGCAGCGGCAGACGGCTCGGCGCGCGCGGGTCGATGTTCTCTTCGCGGCAGGCGGACCACCAGCAGCGGCGCAGGCCTGCGTTCTTCATCCGGTCGTCGGTCAGCACCACCGCCGGCGTGTGGTGCAGGAAGCGGCCGAAGCCCTGGCGGCAGAAGGTGTCGTAATTCTTCGTGCACAAAATGAATTCGTGCCACAGGTCATCCACCACCTGACTGGGCATGGCAACGAATTTGCGGCCGCTCTTCAGATGCGCGAGGAAGAACTGCCGCAGTCCGTTCGCCACCAGCTGGCAGTCCTTCGGCGACAGTTGCGGGTGACGCGCACGCAGCTTCTCGAACAGGCCCTTGGGCAGTTCGGCATGGCGGATATGCGCTTCCCGGCGCAGCGCGACGTAGCGGAAGCGGAACACCAGCGCCACGCCCAGGAGGGCGACGGCAAGGACGATCAGCAATGGATGCATGGCAGGTTCGATCTCGGAGCGAGGCGGGCGCCGCAGATGATGCCCGAAGGGCAGGCGGTGCGCAGCGCTGCAGCAGCACGGCATGCCGGGCAGAACCTGCGGGAGCGGCCCCTGTGCCCGCTCTTGCAGAAACGCCGCCCGCGACAGCTGGGCAGAACGGCTCAGGCGCACAGGCCGATCCGTGAAGCATAATTCCGATCTCATGCATTCAGCGGCGCACGGACACCCGGCGGATCGTTATGACACGAATCGAAGGCAGGCTCGCGAAGTGGAACGACGACCGTGGGTTCGGGTTCATCGAACCGACCCATGGCGGCGGCGAAGTGTTCGTGCATATTTCCGCCCTCCCGCGCGACGGGCGCCGGCCGATGAACGGTGAAACACTGCTGTTCGAGGTGCAGACCGACGCGCAGGGCCACTGCACCGTCGGACTATCGGATCGTCGCCTTGTGAGCGAGGCCTCGTTAGACTGGTATCGCGTGCGGAGCAGAACCTGTGGGAGCGGCGGCCTCGCCGCGATCTTCACTTTGATCAGCGACCATCGCCGCACGATCGCGGCGAGGCCGCCGCTCCCACAAGAACACGCGCGGCGC
>NZ_JANINI010000012.1:44968-65509 GCF_024580145.1 Methyloversatilis sp. XJ19-49 | reverse complement strand
CCCGCCGCTCCCACAAGAACACGCGCGGCGCGCCGCCGTGGCGGCGCCGCTTCAATTCTGACGCATCCGTGACGCATCTCTGCGACGGTCGCCAATGCAGTCAGATGACGTCCTGCGACGACGCGACCTTCTTCATCAAGAACTGTCCGGACACGAAGATGGACGGTGACCATGATGGCGTGCCGTGCGAGGAGCAATGGTGCAGCTTCTGAGCTGAAGTCGGTCCAGCCCGCACCATTGTCCTTCCGGCGGTGCGAAATCGCTCACGCCGCCCGCCATGCCCGGCTTGCTGGCTGCATGGCAGCCAAAGATGATCGGGATTCGTGGAGGTCACTTCGATCTCCTGCGCCACCGGGAGCCCACCGATGAAAGCAACCACCCTACTTGCAAGCCTGCTCGCGTGCAGCACCTTCAATGCCCTCGCCGTCACGCTGCCGCCGGAACCGGTGGCGCGCGACGATCTGTTCGAACTGACCGGCCTCACGCTCGGCATTTCGGCGCCCGGCATTCTGGCCAACGACAGCGGCACCGGCGTGACCGTCAGCAGCTTCTTCAACCCGGGGTCGGGCACGCTGAACAACGTGGTCACCGACGGCTCCTTTCTTTACACGCCGGAGTGGGGCTTTGCCGGCATCACGACCTTCGACTACTTCATCGTCGACGAGTACGACCGCCAGTCGAGCGCCACGGTGACGATCGATGCCAGCACCACGCTGCCGCAGGCACGCGACGACTACTACACTTTGAGCGGACTGACCCTCGACATTTCGGCGCCCGGCCTGCTGGCCAATGACCGCGGTGGCATCGGCGAGGTGATCGTGACCAGCTACTTCGATCCCAGCTCGGGCACGCTCAACACCGTGGTCACCAATGGCAGCTTCAGCTACACCCCGGAGTACGGCTTTGCCGGTGTGGCAAGCTTCAGCTACAGCACCGAGGACGAGCTGGGCCGCAGCGCCAGCGCCACCGTGTTCATCGATACCGCCGCGTCCATTCCGGTGGCGTTCGACGACACCTTCACGGTGCTCAGCGGGGGCACGCTCGACATCCTCGCACCCGGCCTGCTGGCGAACGACCGGGGCGGCATCGGAGAAGTCATGGTTTCGAGCTTTTTCGATCCGAGCAGCGGCACGCTGGACAGCGTGATCACCAACGGCAGCTTCCGCTATATCGCCGATCCGGGTTTTGCCGGACTGGCGACTTTCCATTACTTCTCGATCGACGAACTCGGCCGCTCGAGCTCGGCGCTGGTCAACATCAATGTGGTGGCCGTACCCGAACCGCGCACCTGGGCGATGATGCTGGCCGGGCTGGCTGCAGTCGGATTCGTGGGTCGGCGCCGCGCGGCGACCTGAGCGCGCTACCCCTGCCGAGCAACGTTCAGCCACGCCGCCCCGCGGCGCGTGTGGGGTGTCGGCATTCTTTACAGGTCGACCTTGACCGACATGGCCCGCCCACGGCACGCCGTTGATTCAACACCGCTATTCATCAGCCCCGACGCGGGGCGTGGTTCTTGCTCATGCGCATCCGGCGATTTCGATATTCAACCGGGCGCAACCATGACGAAGCGTGAGCGGAGGGCAGCGACCGCAAGTGGCGTGCCGTGCGTCATGCCAAGCCATGGGCGGGTCAGCCCTTCAGGTCGCGGAAATACCATGCCCTGACCCCGCCTCTTTCGCTCCCCGGTCGCTGCGACAGCGGCAGCCCGGTTTTCCCGCGGCTTTGGAGCAGTCTGTTGGCTGCCTCCGAGGTCCCCGTACTCCCAACCGCGATGTCCATACGTGACCTCGCTCCGTTTGCATATCCTGCAGCGCGCCGTGCCGGCGGGGCATGTCGCGCACGTTCCATCCGTCTTCCCAACAGCACCCGGCGACCCATGAAAACTCGAACAAACCTGAAACTCGGCATGCTGGCTGTGGCCATGCTGGCCGTCTGCGGCAGCGCCCGCGCGGCAACATCGATCGACATCAGCGTCAACGGCGTCTACAGCATCTCCAACGCGATCAACTTTCAGCCGGGGCAGGAATTGATTTCGGTCTCAATTGCCGAAGAGAACGCCTTTGCCCGGTATCTGTCGTCATCGCTGACGATGAAGGTCCTGGCGCTCGGCGTGCGCGGCGAGTTGGCCGTGGCGCCGCCGAATACAGAACGTGTCGCACTGTTTGCTGAAATCAGCGCCATCTTGCCTCCGGCCTCGCTCGTCTACAGCGCCCAGGCCGGCACGGTGGTGCTGCAATCGGATCTGGGTGCCACCGGCGGCGCCGAAATATTCACTCAGACGACGTCGCAGCCGTACCTGTCGAGTATTCAGATGATCTTTTCAGAAGATGCCAGCCGTACCATCGTGTTCACGGACTCGTCCGAAGCCACGCTGTTGCCAAGGTATGGCTACGGACCGCGCCGCCCGCTCGCCGTGTCGCAGGTCCGGGGCAGCGTGACCGGCACCCTGGCACTCAAGAGCGAATACACCGTCAATTACCGGGTCGACAGCGCATTCGACCGGTTTCTCGGCTGGCTCGACAACGTCAATGCCACGGATTTCAGCATTGGAGGCGCCATCAAGCGCGCGATTCTCGAGCATCAGAAGGAAAAGTGGGAGCACGCAACGCCAACCGAACGCAAGCTGTTCTGGAGAAGCCGCAATGGCGGGACGGGCATCCGGGGCGAGGTGATATTCGAGGGCATTTCGGTCCATACCGCATCGCCCGGCGTTCTGGTCTATACCGCGACGCTGCCCGACGCCCCGACCATGGACGTGCCGCTCGCATTCACGCAGAACAATGTCGGTGCCGTGCTGGACGTGGCCTTCGACGGGCAGACGCTGGCCAGCTTTCGCGGCGATGACTACCTGACCGACGAAATCAACCTGCTCAACATCGACATTTCCAGCTTTGCCGGCAGGACCGGCGAGCTGACCTTCACGATCAACACCAGCGGCCCCGACAGCGCGGAAATCTTCGTGGCAGAGCGCCTCGGCGGTCTCCAGTTCGCGGCCACCTCGCTCACGCCGGTGCCCGAACCCGGCACCTGGGCGATGATGCTGGCGGGTCTGGCGGTCATGGCCGGCTGCGCAGCTCGCCGGCGCCGGAAGGCGACGCATCACTGAGCCTTGCCGGCGTTTTCAGGGGTGCCCTTCTTCGACACTGTCTCGCAGACGGAGCGACATCGATTTCGCGGGCTGCGTTGGCTCTGCACGCCGTCGAGGACGGTTAAGATGCGTGCGCCGTCGGCATCGGCGCACGGCCATACCCTTGAAAAGGATCTGATATGGACAGACGGGAACTGATCGGCGCTCTCGGCGCCGCGACGGCTGCGGGCCTGTCGGGCAAGGCGCTTGCCCAGCACGACCCCGCGCACGACCACCACCACCATCACAGCGGCAAGGCCTCAGTGGCGTCGACGCCCCACATGAAGCTTATTGCATCCACCAGTACCTGCATTTCGACCGGTGAAGTGTGCCGCGAGCACTGCATCCGCCTGCTGTCCGAGGGCGACAAGGGCATGGGCGATTGCGCCAAGGCGGTCAGCCAGATGCTGGCGCTGTGCACGGCGCTGCAAAGCCTCGCGGCCCAGAATTCGCCGCTGCTGGTCGCCACCGCGAAGGTGGCGCTCGAAGGGTGCAACCGCTGCGCCGACGCGTGCAAGCCGCACGTTGATCATCACGCCGAATGCAAGGCCTGCTTCGATGCCTGCCAGGACTGCATCAAGGCATGCAGGACGTTGACCTGAGATCAGGACGGCCCGCCAAAGCAAACCCGTGTTGAGCCCGGGCGCAGCACCGGTGGAACAGTTTCTGTGTGAGCAGCCCCTGTAGGTAAAGCCCCTGTGGGAGCGACGCCGCTCCCACAAAATACCCCGCACGCATCGGGCACTGGCCACGCTGACTGCGCAGGACTCGATGCCGATGAACGCCCACCCTGCGGCGGCATGCACTGCCGCTGCCGCTGCCGACAATCCGGCTTGAGCCATCGGACGCCATCCGTTCGACATAGGACGCCGCCTGAAAATCCGCATCGATTCACATTGACGTCATCGCCACCAAAGAGACTGGCGCCTCGAATTCATTCCATCGAGGATCTCCATGAAACTGAAGAACGTTGCTCGAACCCGTCTCGTCGTCGCTGCCTGGATCGGGTTCGCATTCGCCTCCTATCCGGTATTCGCCGCACCTGCCGCCGCAAGCCCGGCCTCGACCAAGTGGTCATTCGGCCTTCTCACCGACACGCAGGGCGGCGGCGATCCCCGCGGCGTTTCCGTGCGGCTGATGCAGCCCGTGGTCGACCGCTTCGTGAACAACCACGACATCGACCTGCTGATCTCCATCGGAGACCTGACCGAAGACGGCACCGCGGGCGAGTTCGATACCTGGAAGCAGGCTGCCCAGCCGCTGTTCGATGCCGGCATTTCGTTCTATGCAACACGTGGCAATCATGACGTGCGGGCCGAAACCACCATCGCAGGCCTCGACCCCCTGCTCGGGCCCTCCGGCTATCGCGGTACCGACGTATGGTCGGCTGCCTTTCCCGGCCTGAGCGCACCGGCCGTGGTGGCGGGCCCGGGCGCGTCCTACTCGTTCACCTACAACAACACACGCTTCGTCTCGCTCGACATGTATGGTGCGCTGCCCAGCCAGCTCATCGGTTGGGTGACCAGCCAGCAGAAGGGCAGCAATGACCACATGTTCGTCTATGCCCACGAGCCCTTCTTCGGTCGCGCACGTGAAGGCGTGCTCGGTGATGACGCGCTGCGGCTGCAGATCCTCGGCCAGCTGGGGGCGAACGGCGCCGACGCCTACTTCAGCGGCCACGACCACCAGTACAGCCGCTCGGCCGCAGTCGCCGGGCAGGACGTGCTGCTGCACCACATCGTCGCGGGCTCGAACGCGGAGAAATACTATCGCTTCGAAAATGAGTTCAACGTCGGTGAGGAAGTCGGCGCCGCGCTGATCGGCAATGAGGTCGGCTACAGCATCGTCGATATCGAAGGGCCGTTCGTGACCTTCACGCACTATTCGGCAACGCCGCCGGCCTCGTCCAACTATGACGAGACGTGGGTGCCCGAGTGGCGTGTCGCTGATCGCACCACGTTCTCGACCAACGGCGACTCATACGGCATCGGCGTGGGTGAATCCTACGCAGGCCTGAAGAGCACGATTGCCGCGGGCAATGGCTTTGTCGGCACGGACGCGGAAATCCTGGCGGGCGAGAACCTCGATGGCCGCTCGGTGACGACCGAACCCGACTCGGGCCCGGGCATCACCCAGCAGCTCGGCAACATCGTCAACTTCGGCTGGATGGCGACGAAGGATGGGCTGGTCAGCGACATCCTCTACCTGGGCGGCATGGATGACAATCTCGACAACGTGGCCGATCCCTTCGTGCTCACCATGAGTTACGACGAGTCCCTCGCGGTCGACGAGTCGATGCTGCGCCTGATGTATGAGCTGAACGGATCGTGGGTCCTTGCGGCAGATGCCAACACCGAAGGGACGCCGACCTTCGTCGCCGGCGACTGGCAGGCTGAGTACGGCCTCGGTACCTACGGCGTGGATACGGCCGCCAACATGGTCTGGGCAGTGGTCGACCGCAATGGTCAGTTTGCCGTGTCCGCCGTGCCGGAGCCTTCTGCATTGGCCTTCATGCTCGGCGGGCTCATCGTACTGGTACCGCTGGCAGCCCGCCGCCGCCGCGCCTGAGCGGCCCGCCAACAGCTTCGCCGAACCTTTCAGGGCCGGACCTCTGCAGCGGGGTCCGGCCTTTTTTCTTGTGCTCCGGGCACTGGCGCATTACTGCAGGTGCGCCCAGCCAACGGGTCGGAGGGCTGTGGGAGCGGCGGCCTCGCCGCGATCGTGCAGCGACAGTCGCAGTGCAACGTGCCCATCGCGGCGGGGCCGCCGCTCCCACAAATATCCCACCACACAGCGCGTACGGGTCACGCCGAATGCGCCGGATTCGGTGGTGAATGACGGCGCCGAATACCCCTGCGCAGGCCGACGAGGGCCCTGCCCGCTTCAGCCGAACACCGGCAGCGGCGCGAAGCGGCCCTTGAGTATCGTGTCGGCGGCGCCGACCTTGAGCCAGCCGTCGATGGCGCTGGCGTACACCGAGCGGAAGTCAGTCGTGTGGACGAGGTTGTCGCCGGCGTCGAGCGCACCCAGATCGGATGGCGTGCCGTAGTGGCCGCCCTTGACCTGCCTGCCGGCGAAGAACATGACGTTGGCGGTGCCGTGGTCGGTGCCCAGACTGGTGTTCTCCGGTACCCGGCGCCCGAACTCGGAAAAGATCAGCATGCTCACGCGGTCGGCCTGACCAATGCGTTCCATGTCGCGCAGGAAGCCGTGGATCGAATCCGACGTGTAGGTGAGCAGACGCTGATGCAGGTCGGACTGCTGCACGTGGGTATCGAACGCGTTGTTGCGATAGCCGACGTAGTACAGACGCGTCGGCAAGCCGGCCGCAATGCAGGCGGCCACCTTCGGCAGGCCGAGCGGGACGATGCCGTAGTCCTGCGTGGTCTTGTACTTCGACCACGCGTCGCGCACCGCCAGCGACGATTCGCGCGCGCTGACCGCCACCTGTTCGAGGTAGCGCCGCGACGGGTTGTCGGTACTGGCCACCGCCACATCGTCGAGCAGTCCGCGCGCCTGGTGGAAGGCGCTGCGCACGAAGCGGTCAGGCTCGTCGAACACCACCGGCGTGTGAACGCGGCTGCGCACCGCGAGCGACTGCGCGGTGTCGATGTTGAGCAGATAGTTCGGCACCGGCGCGGGCGACATGGCGTCGGCCAGCCGGCCGACCCAGCCGTAGTCGTCGCCGCTGTTCGGGGCCGCGGTGTGCAGATAGGCCATCGACGTGAAATGCGAGAACGACGGATTGTCGTAGCCACAGCCATGCACGATGGCGAGCTTGCCGTCCTTCCACAGGCGTTCGAAACCGGCCATGCCCGGGTTGAGGCCGAAGCGGTCGTCGAGCTTGCGCACCTTGTCCGGGCGGATGCCGATGGCGGGCCGCAGACGGTAGTAACGGTCGTCGGCGTAAGGCACGACGGTGTTCAGGCCGTCGTTGCCGCCGGACATTTCGAACACCACCAGGATGCGGTCTTCGGCTTCGGCCGCCGCGGCGGCGCGCGCGATGGTGCCGAAGACGCCGGGAATCATCAGCCCGGCGGACGCCTTCAGGATGCGGCGGCGGTTGTGGTCTGTGGTCATGGTGCGGTGCTTTCGGCTCAGCCGAGTTGGTATTCGGGCCGGCTCAGCAGCACATGCAGCAGCAGGCGCAGCGAATCTTCGGCATACGTGGCGGTCGCCTTCATGTCGCGCGTACCCAACTCATTCTCGAGAAAGACCGCCAGCTTGCTCCGCGTGGCGTCGTCGAGCTGCACCGACAGGAAGCGGCGTTCCATATAGGCCACCACGTCTTCCGGCGTGCTGCAGCCGGCATTCAGCACCATGCCGGTCAGATCCAGCCGGGCCACCGTGCGCGAAATCGGTTTGACCCGCTCGACCGCCATCTGCCAGCCGCGATAGCTGCCATAGCGCGTATTGAAGTCTTCATCGCGATCGCCGCTCATTGTCGACATCGCCATCATTTCCATGCCGCCATCGGCACCGCCCGGCTTGGTCGCCGTAGTCAGGTCGAGGCCGCTGCGCACGCGCTCATGCACGAAGCGGATTTCGTATCCGGCCTGCGCTGCCGGATAGCGGTCTCCGGGAATGTAATTGATGTCGGGCAGCGCCACGTCGAGCGCGAAATTGCCGCGTTCCAGCAGCAGGCCCGGTGTGATCCAGCTGCGGCCCTGCGCCCAGCCGGCCACGGTCGGCGGATGCATCAGGCGCTGGCCGAGGGCGGCCGTGGTTTCGTTGAAGTCGGGCACGCCGGGCACTTCGGTGAGACCGAGCTTGCGGTAGGTGGACACCACGAGTTCGACCGGCCCCTTGATGCGCGTCGCGACCGACTCGGGCGCATGGAAATCGCGCGACATCAGCAGCATTTCCAGGAAGGGGGCGATCTCGTAGTTGCCGGCCTTCAGGCGCCTGCCCAGCTCCGCTGCGAGCGCCGGATCGACGTCCTCGCGCACGAAGTGACGGTACAGCTTCGTTGCCAGAAACTGCGGCGTGACGGGCTGGTCGAGAATGATGTCGATCACCTGCACACCGTCGAAATTGCCGCGCCGGCCAAGCACCTCCTTGGCGGCATCATCGTGCTTCGCGGCATCGATGTGGAAGGCGACACCCTCGAAATTCCAGCCGGTGAAGGCGCGCGCCGCCTCGCGGATGTCGTGCTCGCTGTAGTGGCCCACGCCCATGGTGAACAGCTCCATGATTTCGCGGGCGAAGTTCTCGTTCGGGGCGCCCTTCACATTCACGCCGGCATCGAGGAAGGCGAGCATGGCCGGGTCCTGCGCGACGCCGATCAGCAAGGTGCGGAAGTTGCCCAGGCCCTGATTCTGGAACAGCTCAAGCTGATTCAGCATCTTGCGGTAGTCGCGCACCTTGTCTTCATTGGTGGCGAAGTGGCCGTGCCAGAACAGCGCCATCTTCTCCTGCAGCGGGCGCGGCGAGGTGAGCATGCGGTTCGCCCACCAGTAGGCGACGCGGTCGGTTTCGAGCTTGCTGGCGCGCAGCCAGTAGAAGAACTTGTTCACCACCGGCTGCATGCGACGGTTGCCGCCGGCCTTCACCCGGACACCGATCACCTCGCCGTTGTCGCGGGCGGCATCGGTGGTGGCCGGCCGACTGGCGGGAAACGGGTCCAGGCCCTCCTCGTACACGCCGGAATGATCGAACGGCGGCAGATCAGCGGCGGGCGCCCCTTCGAAGTACACGAGACGGCGCACCGCCTCGGCGGGCGTCAGGCGGGCCAACGTGTCGATCTGTTCCGGCGTGCCGCCGAAGCCTGCCCGCTCGAGCAGATGTGCAGCGCGCGCACGGTTCCAGTCGGGCGGGCCGATCGGGGCCAGATCGCCGGCAAACGGCGATGCGGCCGGCGACTGGGCGCTGAACAGGACGATCGCGAAGGCAACGAGCGCGGTCAGGGGAAATCGGGACATTGCGGATCGCTTCCGGAACAGGACGGCGATCAGGCTATTCCTGCTCCGCTTCGCATTTCCAGAGCCTTTCGTCCCGATTCGACTCGGGATTTTCTGGAATTTTGCCACCTTGCTCTGCCGCGCGCCGGGCATCGCGCCCGTTGTATGCCTGCAACGGGCGCGTCACCCCGCGAAGGCGTATGGCCCGACACCTGTCGCGGGGCCCGGCGCGCGGTATGCTGCGCCGCACCCCGTCCTGACTGCCCGCCATGAATCGCCTCTACCAATATTTCTTCCGCGGCCTGATCACCTTCCTGCCGGTGGCTCTCACCGTTTACGTGCTGGTGCTTTTCGTCACCTGGACCGAGCGGCTCGCGATGTCGATGATCCGGCCGGTCATCGGCGACTTCTATCTGCCGGGGCTCGGCATCGCCATCGGCGCGTTGATGATTCTCGCCCTCGGTGCACTGGTGTCGCAGCGCTTCACCGGACGCCTGCTGTCCTGGGTGGAGTTGCCGTTCACCAATCTGCCGGTCGTGAAGAGCATCTACTCCTCGTTGAAGAACTTCGCCGACTATTTCGCTCCGCATCCGGAGTCGGCGCAGCAGGTGGTGCTGCTGCGGATGCCCGGGAACGAGCTGGGCATCGCCGGTCTGGTGACCCGGCAATCGATGGCCGGTCTGCCTGCCGGCCTGGCCGAACTGGAAGACCAGGTCGCGGTGTATCTGCCGATGGGCTACATGATCGGCGGCTACACCGTGTTCGTGCCGCGCGCCTGGGTGACGCAGGTGGACATGTCGGTCGAAGAGGCGATGCGCATGGCACTGATCGCCTACATGTCGTCGAACCGGGTAAAACCGGACGCGCGCTGACCGGCATGGCGCGCACCGGCATCGTCTGTACTGCCGGACCGGGCATGCGCCCGGCGCTGCGCGCGCCGTCAGACGTCGCCGACACGGGGCGGCGCATCGGCACGGATCGCAGTACCCTTTGAATACGATGACTCACGGGAGAACTGCCTTGAATACTGCTCAACTTGTCTCGGCAAGCCTGCTCGCGCTGTTGCTGGGCGCTTGTGGTCAACCGGCCGAACCCGAACCTGTTGCTGCGCCGCCGGCTGCGGCGACCGCTCCGATGACCGAAGTCACCCCGGCGCCGGTCGCCGCCGAAGTGACGGCGACACCGGTCGCGGAAGTGACGGCGTCGCCTGCGCCTGCCGCCGCCGGAAACGTGGCGGAGCCGACAGCTGCGGTGGTCGCGCCCGCCGCTGAACCGGCACCCGCTGCTGCCTCACCTTCCCCTGCCGAACCCGCGCCAGCCGAAACTCCGCCGGCGGCACCGGCCGCAGTCGCCGCCACAGCCTCCGGCGGCGATGTCGTGAAGGGCTGGAAAGCCTGGCGGGCGGCGGCGTGCGAGCGCTGCCACGGCCCGGCGCAGGAAGGCATGGTCGGCCCGTCGCTGATCGCGTCGCTGAAGACGCTGTCGAAAGACGACTTCAAGAAGGCAGTGCTTGAAGGGCGCATCGCGCTCGGCATGCCCGGTCACCCCTTCCTGGCCGACAAGATCGACGACCTGTACGCGTATCTGAAAGGTCGTTCGGACGGCAGCGTCGCGAACGTGCGGCCGGACGGCGCCTGATTCATGGCTGGCCCGCCGCGGCGCCCGCCACGGGCGCCGCGGCGGCTGCCCGGCACACTTTTCATCAATCCGGATCGCGCAATGCCGCTCAAGTAACGCCGCACCCCTGCCGCAAACACGCCTGACGGGTATTTTCCCGACTGACATTGCGACAGAAGACGGATCGTGCGGATCGCCTCCAACCCCTATTCGCTGAATACGCAGCGCCACCTTGACCAGACGAGTCAGGGCATGGCGCGCACGCTGCAGCGTCTGTCGTCGGGGTTGCGGGTCAACAACGCAGCGGACGACGCGGCCGGGCTGGCCATCGGTTCGCGCATGGAAGCGCTGATCCGCGGCGAACGCCAGTCGGTGCGCAACATCAACGATGCGATCTCGATGGTGCAGGTCACCGAAGGCGCCATGGGTTCGATCGCCGATTCGCTGCAGCGGGTGCGCGAACTGGCGGTGCAGGCGGCCAGCGACAGCCTGTCGAGCTCCGACCGGGCGGCGCTGCAGGAAGAAGCCAGCGCGCTGCTGCAGGGCATCACGCAGGTGTCCCAGCACACCCAGTTCAACGGCAAGCAGGTGTTCGCGCAGACCACCGGCAGCATCGGCGGTGACGACCCGAACATCCGTGCCGTGGTAGACGGACTGCGTCTGGGCTGGCTCGAAGAGGCGGAAACGCTGATCGGCGACAGCTTCGGCATCTATGGCGACGGGGCGTCGCTGACCGTGAACCTCACCTTCACCGACGGCGCCGGCGGCGTGGCGGCGTCGGTGTCCGGTGTGGGCGCGCCCGGCGGCAAGGTGACCGATCAGTTCCTGAACATCGACATGGCGGATTTTTCGCCGCCCAACCTGCCCAATGGCGGCAATGCACCCTTCTACAACGACCGCATCATCGCGCACGAAATGGTGCACGCCGTAATGGGGCGCTCGATGAACTTCACCGCCCTGCCCAACTGGTTCAAGGAAGGTGCGGCAGAATTCATCCACGGTGCCGACGAGCGGCTGTCGATCGACTACAACGGCGGCGCCGGGCTGGCCGGCATGCTGGCGGCCTTCAACGCCGACAGCGTGGCCGCGAGCGCCGGTTACTCGGCGGGCTACGCGGCACTGCGCTACATGCATGACGAAATCAAGGCGACCGGCGGCGATGGCGTCAAGGACATCATGACCTATCTGAGCGCCAACGCCGGCAGCACGCTGGACCAGGCGCTGGCCAACGCCAGCGGTGGCGCCTTCGCCGGCCTGGCCGACTTCGGCACGCAGTTCAACGCAGCGGCGGCGGGCTACATCGCCAGCCTGAATCTCACGAATGCCGACACCGGCGCCATCGGCGGTCTCGATGCCGACGGCGGCGCCGTGAAAAGCGCCACCAGTGTGCTGACCGACCGCGGCACGCAGTACAGCGAACAACCGCTCACCAGTTTCCAGCTGACCTGGCCAGGCGGCATCACCGGCGGCACCGGTGCGCAGCAGATGGCCTTCCAGGTCGGGGCGGCGTCGAAACAGACCATCAATGTGTCGGTGGGCGGCGTCAGCGCCATCAATCTCGGCGTGGATGGCGTCGACCTGACGAATCAGGCCACGCGCGCCATCGTGCATATCGACCAGGCGATCGAACACCTCGTCGCCGAACGCGCCAAGCTCGGCGGCGTCATGTCGCGCTTCGACATGGCCACCCAGGCCGCGCGCCTGTCGGAAGAGAACACCAGTGCCGCGCGCTCGCGCGTCATGGACGCTGACTTCGCGCAGGAAACCGCCGAACTCACCCGCAAGCAGATCCTGCAGCAAGCCGGCACGGCCATGCTGGCGCAGGCCAACGCCTTCCCGAATCTCGCACTGCAACTGCTGCGCGGCTGATCAACGCCGCGCTGCGGCCGGCTGCGTCCACCTGACCAGCCGGTGCAGCGCTGCTGCAGCCAGAAACGCCGCAATCAGGCTGATCAGACCCCACTTCAGCAGCACGCTGTAATGCCCCCATGCGAACAAGACCTCGCCGGGGCCGTCGGCACCCGCTGCCAGAAACATCAGATGCGCGAGGTTTTCGCTGACGTCGGCGAGACCCGCCAGCGGGGCTGCGAACGTGGCCGCCTGACCGACGCGGCGCGGCATGCCGCCGAGCGACACTGTGGCGCGTGTGCACAGCATCCACAGGAAGATCGAGTATGCCGTCATGAAGGCGAAATCGGCCCACAGCGTCTGCCGCGCCGTGCGCAGGCGCGCCTCGGGCGGGCGCGCTTCGACCCGCTGCTGCGCCGCGTCCGGCGAACCGCCGGACGCTGTGCACCCCTGCTGCATGCGCTGCGCCGCGGTGTCGGCACACTGGGCGCCCCAGCTCCGGACGATCAGCCCGGCACAGTCGGCCGAGCCCGCGAACTGCAGGCTCAGCATGCCGTGCGGTGTGCACGACATCTGGAGGTCGCGGTTGGTGGCCAGCACGAAGGCGCCGGTCACCGCCGTCAGCAGCAGCGCGGCGATCAGCCGCACGGCGCTCGTCAGTCCAGCCGCACGCTCAGCGGCCCGTACGGGCGTTCCGGATGACATGTTCAGCCCTCATGGTTCGCGCGATCCAGGGCGTTCCCTGCTCCGCAGCTGATCACAGCATTCACTGCCCGCCCGTTGCGCGCAAGTCCCGGATCGGCAGAACCTGCGGCGCGTCGGCCTGTCTGTGCCGCAGGCACGCAGGGTCTGTTGCCCTGACATGCAAACAGGAGGCGGCGCAATGCTGAGCGAACTGATCGTGGCGGGTGTGGTGGGCGTGATGCTGTTTTTCACGGTGGCGGTCGCGCCAGGCATCTTCAAGGTGTTGCCGCAGCAGTGGGCCAGTGTGTACGTGCGCAACTTCTTCCCGAAGTACTACGCCGTGCTCGGCGCCGCCTGCCTGATCGCAGCGGTCATCGACGCGCCACCAGCGGTGCGCCTGGCGGCGGCGGTCAGCACCGTGCTGTTCGCCATTTCGCTGTGGGGCGTCACGCCGGCCGTGAATGCCGCCACCGACCGCGGCGACCGTCGCCGCTTCGGCCTGCTGCACGGGCTCAGCGTGGGGCTGAACGTCATCATCCTGATCGCGCTCGTCTGGGCGCTGTGGGCAGCCTGATAGGTGCCGGTTATCGGGTCATCGAAACTTGGTATTTCACAGCCTTCACGGCACTTCGGATACTCGACCCGATGGCCCGCGCAGTCTTCCTGTTCGGGTCGTCATCGCCCGTCAACCAAGGAGTCACCCGATGATTACGCTCAAAGAGTCGCTGCGCACCGCGTCGCTCACCCTGCTGTTGTCGATCGCCGCCAGCGCCGCCCAGGCCGGCCCGGACGAGACATCCGTCTATTTCATGGACTTCTCCGGAAAGATGCGCACGATGGAAGTCATGAAGAAGATGGACAGCGACGGCGACAAGATGGTCAGCAAGGCCGAATTCATGAAAACGATGGAAATGAGCTTCGGCAAGATGGACAAGAACGGCGACGGCATGCTCGACGCGAAGGAATGGATGGGCGAGAAGCATTACGGCGGTGGCAACGGCTGATCGGTTGCCCTGACGCTCCCGCGATCGCGCTGCCCGGCTAACCGCCGGGCGGGGTGACTGCGAGACAGGCGTGTGTCGCCGCATCACGCAAGGGCTGGATGCACGGCAGCCGGACGATGCACACGCGCCCCGGGCGACCCACGATGATCGCCGCAACGCGCGCACCGGGCGATTGCACCTTACCCCGCGCGCCGCTGCGCCACCATTCGTATATCCGGACCACATCCCAGTCCGAACGGAAGTGTCGCACGTTCATCGGCAGAGCTCGCCGCGCCAGGGGGGCAGCCATCAATTCTGCAATCTCGGATTCCATCCGGACCAGTTCGCCGAGCCAGGGCACCGCCTGCAGTTCCTGTTGTTGGCCGAGCCATCCGCCGGACACGATCTGTTCGGCCTGCCGCAACGAGATGACTTCGCGACGTTCGACGACCAGCCGTTGCACCAGCGTGTGGAAACATCGGCGGCCGAGCATGGCGGCACTGCACGGAAAACGCCTGCGCAGGGCATCGGCGACCCGTCGCCCGAGTGCGCGCCGATAGCGCTCAAGCAGCGCGTCGGTCAGCCCCGCATCCCCTTCGATGCCCAGAGACCGCGCCGCCACGGCCCGTCGCAGCCCTTCCAGCCCGTCGTCCGCATCGTGCTTCATCGTGTGTCGCGTGCACCAGGGTGGCGATCGGCGTGCCGCGCTGCGGCGGGGGGCGTCAAACTGTCAAGGTGGATGGGCATACTGTGCGAGGGGGATTCCGCAACGACACATCGATCATTGTCGTCAGCCCGTGCCGACCCGGGAAATGACAAGTTTTCATCGCGCGATAAGCCTTGCTTATCGCGCGAAGGCCCTCTTCAGGAGTGAAACGTGGAGCTCTATCAGATCCGCTACTGTCTCGCCGTGGCCGAAACCTTGAATTTCACGCGTGCGGCAGAACGCTGCTTCGTATCGCAACCCGCACTCACCAAGGCCATACAGAAGCTGGAAGACACCCTGGGCGGGCTGCTGTTCGATCGCAGCAAGGTGGCGGTCAGCCTGACGGATTTCGGGCGCTCCATGCTGCCCAGCCTGCAGCAGATCTATGCCGCGACCAGCCAGACGCGCGAGCTGGCGCGCCGGCTGCAGCGGGACCGCTCGGAAGCAGTGCGCGTCGGCATCATCTGCACGATAGATCTGAACGCGATATTCCCGGCCTTCCTCGCATTTCAGCAGGCCTTCCCCAAGTCCGACGTCCAGTTCCGCGAAGGCTCGATGGAGGCGCTGATCGACGCGCTCGACAAAGGCGACATCGATGTCGCGCTGCTCGCGTCACCGTTCGCCATCGCCCGGCGCTTCAGCGGACCGGTGCTGTACGCCGAGGATTTCGTGGTGGCGCACGGGCCGGCACACCGCTTCGGCCAGCGGGCCGCCCTGTCGCTCACCGATCTGCAGGGCGAGGCCTACTGCCAGCGCAGCCTGTGCGAGTACAGCCTCTACATTGAGCGCGTGATGGCCGAACGTGGCGTCGACGTGAAAGTCGTGCAGCAGACACCGCGCGAGGACTGGGTACAGACCATGGTCCGGGCCGGTGTCGGCATCGCCTTCATGGCCGAATCGACCGCGGTCTCGGGCGGCCTGTCATTCACGCACGTGCCGGACGCCCGTTTCGTGCGCGAAGTGCGCGCCATGGTGTTGAGCGACCGACCGCACTCCGGCGCCGTCGACCAGTTGCTCGCCTTCCTGCCCGGTTTCGACTGGTCGCACATTCCCTGCCTGACAAAGCCCGACGCGCCGGGCTGAGCGTCCGCGGCCGCCGCGCACCCGCCGATCGGCGATCAGTCGAGTTGCAGCAGGCGGCCGAAGGGTACGTGCGCGCGCCGCGCGGCTTCCGGCACCGCCCACAGCACCGGCCAGTGCGGCCGGAAGCGCGCAGGGCCGTCGAGGTCGGTCAGCACAACGGCGATGTCCGGCCGGTGACGATCGGCTTCTTCGAGCAGCGGCGTGAAGTCGGTGCCGCCACCGCCGGTGAAGGTGAGATCCCCCAGATCGGCGCGCCCGGCGGCGAACTGTTCGACGCGCTGCACCCGGTCGTCACCGATGATGAGTACCAGCCCGGCTTCGAGCCGGCGGCTGATGGCTTCGATCTCGCGCGTGAAGCGGGCCATCAGCGCATCGTCGATCGAGCCCGACACATCGACGATCAGCGCCAGCCGCGGCACGGTCTTCGCCGCGCTGAAGCCCGGTTCCCACGGCATGCGGTGGCGCGTGCCGGCGCGGCCCTGATTGGCGATGTAGGAACGCGACGGCCGCGACCACGACAGGTCCCGCTTGGGCGAAAGGCTGCGCGCGAGCCGGATGCGCAGCACCTGTTCCCACGGCGTGCGGCTGCGCGGCAGATCGGCGATCAAGGTGCGCAGCATCGAATGCGCGCCGTCGTTGGCGTGGCCGCGGATCAGCCGCTCGCTCCACTCGCGCGCCTGCTCCGCTTCCGCCTCCGGCGGGCCGCGCGTATCGGGGCCGAGTACCAGGTCGCGTTCCGACTCGCAGCCGAACGCCCTGACCCGGCCCGACTTCGGCCCATCGGGTCGTGCGGCGGCTTGCGTGCCGTCCGCCTGCGGTGCGGGCGTGGTCGCACCGCCCGCCGTGTCGGCGTCCTGGCCACCGTGCTGGCGCGGCGTACGGCTGCGCCCGCCCGACGGCGGCGGCCGGCGGTCGTCGATGGCCCGGTAAAGGCGTTCGACATCCCATTCCAGCAGCGATTTCTCGACCGGCTGGTCGATGCCCAGCACGGTCGTCAGCAGGCGGTCGAGCTGCACGGCGGTGGCCGGCTGACGCAGCCACTCGAGGTGCGACAGCGCGCTGTTGATAAGCGCGTCGGCACAAAGGTTGAACAGCTGCAGGTCGGCATCGCCGAGCACCTGCTGCAGTTCGGTGAAGCGCTGCGGGTGGCGCAGCGCGATGTGCAGCACCTCGTGCGCCACGCGAGCGGCCTGCTCCTCGATCGGCAGCCGCTCGAAGGCGGCACCGTAGAAGATGGTGTGGCCGTCGGTGGTGAGCGGCGCCGGCGTGGTGTCGGCGTCGGCCGGCAGGTCGCGATGGCGCACCCACAGCGCCAGCCCGCCGGTGGCCGGCGCGAATTCGACCATGCGCTGCACCGCGCGCGTGCCGCGATGGATGTACAGCGAGTGGCTCGCCGAGGGGGCGCCTTCAGGCATCGCGGCGCTGGTCGACGTAGCGCCGGTAGGCCGGGCTGTCGAGGATGGCCGCCGCCAGATCGCCTTCCAGCGCCTTCTGCATCAGCAGTTCCATGGCCAGCGTCTGCGCCTCGCGGATCGGCAGCGGCGCCGTGCCCCGGATGTCCGGCAACTGGTCGATGATGTCGAGCCCGCGCGTCATGCGCGGTGCATCGGTACAGGCGGCGAGCAGGCCGTAGATCAGGCCGTACAGGCCATCGAGCGTCTGCGGCAGCAGCGCGGCGGTGGCCGGACCGCGCGGCGTGTCGAGCAGGCGCATCACGTCGGCACCGGCGCGCAGTTCGCGCAGCACGCCGAAGAACTCGGCCGCGTTCGCCGCGCCGATGCGGCCCTGCACGAACATCCGCTGCGCCGTTTCGGACACGCCCGACTTCAGCACATTCGAAATGTCTTCCCAGCCGCGCGGGCTGGCGCCGATCAGATAGTCGTTCGCGAGTTGCGCCTGCGTGTCGTCGAGCTTGTCCGGCCGCACCTTCAGATAGGCCATCACCTCCGGCGCGAAACCCATGGCCAGCGCGTGCGACAGGAAGGCGTCGATCACCGTCTGCACATTGAAGTGAAACATGCGGTCGGCCAGTGCGGTGCCCATGTCGTGGCACACCGCGCCGTGAAAGCTCGCATTGCCGGCGGCGATCACCTGCCAGCCGTCAGGCAGCCGGTAGTTGCCGACACGCCGGTCGAGAATGAGTGAATAGGCCGAAATCTGCAGCCGCTGGTCGGCCGCGGTCAGTTCGTCGAGAAAAAGAATGCCGTCGGGCGCGTCGGCGGCAGGCAGGAACTCGGGCGGAAACCACACCGTCTTGCCCTGCACCTCGTCGGCATAGATGGCGCCGCGGATATCCACCGGTTCGATAGTGGTCAGGCGCAGATCGACCAGCGGCACACCAAAATGCGTCGCCAACTGACGTACCACCGACGACTTGCCGACCCCGCGCGAGCCCCACAGCATGGTCGCGCGCCGCCGCAGCACCGGGTCGGCGAACTGTTCGATCAGCGCCGCCCTGGCGGCCGCGACCGACACCGGCGGGATGTTCATCGGATTGGCAGACATCGAACCTCGCTTGAACCTGGAAACCTCAGTGGATCGACACCGCGTGCACGGACGACGGCGCGCGCCACGCTGCAGCACTCAGACGGCGCGGCAACGGCGGCAGTTCAATGCGTGGAATTTCGCGCATGCTGAAAAACACCAGCAGCAGCAGCGGCGGCGAATTGAACAGCAGCATGTGGACGACGGAATCTTCCGAAATGCCAAAATAGGGTAACGCGGCCGCCGCGAGGATCAGGCCGACGCAGGTCGCCACCGGAATCGTGCGGCGCAGGAACACGCCCCAGCGCGCGGCACGCCAGTCGGTGTGGAAGGCATCGGGCGGGCGCGACAGCGTGCGGTCGAGATGGACGACCGCCTGTTCGAGCTTGCGTTCGGCATCGGCACTGCGCGCCACACCGCGCCCGCGCAGCTGCACCGTGCCGCGCCAGCCGCCCTCGTCGGTCAGGCTGCGGCGAAAGCAGTCCCAGTCGCGGCCGAGCACCGCCAGCAGATCATCGGGCAGTTCGATCGCGCCTTCGCCCCCCTCGGCCAGTTTCAGTTCGGCCGGTACGCCCTTGACCGACGACACCTCCATCGTCAGCACGACGCCCGCCCCGCGCACGTCGGCGTCGGTCAGCACCGGCGCATCGACAGCCGTGTCGTCACGCCAAAGCCCGTCACCACCGCCAAGCCGGTACGACAAACCGATGACGAAGCGCCCGATCGCACGGAACTGCCGCTGCACGTCGATCGCCTCGACGCGCGCCAGCAGCTCGCCCGGCGGTGCGCCCTCCGCGACCAGCCGGGCTGCCGCGCCTGACGCATGCGTCAGCGTACGGGTCAGCCGGTAGCGATCGGCCGCCGGCTGGTCGAGCTGCAGCACCTCGACCAGCGATGCACCGCCCGGCGCCTCGGCGCCATGCGTGACCGGCCGGAACACCAGCTGCCGCCTGAGCCGGTCGCTCGCCGGCAGATCGACCGGCCGCCCGCGCCGGACGAAGGGCTCGACCAGCGCGAGGATGTCGTGGTGCGACAGCGGTGCCGTCGTCATCGCGCCGCCTTCAGCTGCAAACCTCCGAATCGCCTCATGCCTGCCGCGCTCCGCTCGAATTGACTGCCCGTCGCAGTGTAGCGCAGCGAAAAATCACCGCATGCTGCAACGCCGCGGGCCCGACAGCGATGAAGTACTTTCAGCGCAAAAGGCGTTTCGCCAGCTCCACGACGCTGTCGACCGCGATGTCGACCGGCACCTCCGGCTTCGATTCGCCGCGTCCCGGGCCGTGCTCGTCCGGGCGGGCGATGAAGGCGGTGCGCAATCCGGCGGCCGCGGCGCCGGCCAGGTCGGACGAATGGGCGGCGACCATCATCGTCTGTCCGGGGGCGAGGTCGAAGGCGTCGGCGGCCGAACGGTAGACGATGGCCTTGGGCTTGTAGTCGCGCGCCAGTTCCGCGCCGGTGATCGCGTCCCACGGAAAGTCGTTGCGTCGCGCCAGATCGACCATCAGCGCGATGTGGCCGTTGGAACACGGCGCGAGCCGGTAATGCGGGCGCAGCGCGGCAAGTCCGGCGGCCACGTCGGGCCAGGCGTCGAGCCGGTGCCAGGCCAGCGTGAGTGCATGTCGCGTGGCCTCGTCGGCGCGCTCGGCGTCGAACGCGGTCAGCACGATGTCGAGGTTGTGCCGGTGCAGTGCGTCGAGCTTCATGAAGGGCAACCGGCCCGCCCTGACCTCTTCCATCGCCGGCTGGTATTCCGCACGCCAGGCGTCGGCAAGTGCCGGCCCATCGACGTCGAAGCCCGCCCGCCCGAGCAGCGTCTCCGCCTCGCGCGCGATCGCCGTGCGCCAGTCGACCAGCGTGCCGAACACATCGAACACCAGCGCCTTCACGTCATGCATCGCCATCTCCATCCGGATTCGAAAGGTGCAGCTTAACGAAGTGCCGATGGCGGCGGCGTCGCTGCAATGGGTTGGTGTGGGTGGGTATGCGGGGTGCTGACTCTGGCTGTGGGGTGCTGGCTCTGGCTGTGGGGTGCTGGCTCTGGCTGTGGGGTGCTGGCTCTGGCTGTGGGGTGCTGGCTCTGGCTGTGGGGTGCTGGCTCTGGCTGTGGGG
>NZ_JANINI010000012.1:0-44811 GCF_024580145.1 Methyloversatilis sp. XJ19-49 | reverse complement strand
CTGTGGGAGCGGCGGCCTCGCCGCGATACGCACTTTGCACAACGACGGTCGCGGCACTGATCGCGGCGAGGCCGCCGCTCCCACAGGGCCGGCGCCAATCGCGGCGAGGCCGCCGCTCCCACAGGGACCGCGCACAGGAACCGCGCTCCCCTGCGAGCCGCTCAGGGCTGGCGCGTCACGGCGGCGCGGATGTCGGTGAGCTTGGCGCGGACGCGTTCCGCGTTGGCTTCCCCCATGCGCAGCATGATCTTCTGCCCCTCCGACAGCTTTTCCAGTTCCGGGTCGGCAAACGTGAAGAGCACCTTGGGCTGTTTCAGGCGGATCGGTCTCTGCACGACCGGCGTGGCGAGCAGATGATCGATCACCTCGACCAGCCTGTTGTTGAAGTAGCCGTTCGGGTAGCCCAGCTCGACGTACTGCTGCTGGAACAGCGAATAGTGGCGAACGTACAGATCGACCAGCCGCGCCGTCGGCACCATTTCGGCCAGCTGCACATATACGTCATAGCGCGCACCGTTTGCGGCGTCGAGCGTCAGCGTGTCGCCGCTGCCTGCGGTAACCGGTGCGCCAGGTACCGGCTTGACCGGCATCAGCCGCCGCGTCACCTTTTCGCGCGGCAGGTTGTCGATGGTCACGACAATGCGGCGCACGATGTCGGTCGAACTGAAATACTTGTCGAACGAGGCGCCGAACAGACCGACCAGTCCGTCGCGCATCAGGGCGTCGCTGTCGACCGGGGCGGCATCGGGTGACGCCGGAGCGGCGTCGGGTGGCGTTGCGATCGGATAGTTCGGAACCTCGACCGGCGTTTCGGCCGGCGCAGGTTCTGCAGGCGGCGCGACCGCCATCGACGGAGCGTCGGCAGGCGGTGATTCCTTCTGCATATATGTATACAGCGCAGCCGCGCCGGCCAGTACCACGACGACCAGCGCACTCTTTGCCCATGTATTCATCCGGAGTCCTCCCGTTCTTGTTGGAATGTTGATGATTGACCCTGAATGCTGCGCTTGATTTCCCGCTGAAGCATGTCGGGATGTAACACGTTGACAGCTCAAGGGCCTTCCATCGGACCTACCATCCACCTTTGGACACTGCTTACGGAACACCGCCATGAACGACTGCCCGATCGAACTTGTCATCGCCGCGCGCCACGCCGACCTGGGCAACGGCCTCGTGGTGCGCCGCGTTTTGCCGTATTCGAAGCACCGCATGGTCGGCCCCTTCATCTTCCTCGACCACGCCGGGCCGCTGACCATCGCCGCCGACGCCGTGCGCGCCGCCGACGTGCGACCACATCCGCACATCGGCCTGTCGACGGTGAGCTATCTGCTCGGCGGCCAGATGACGCATCGCGACAGCCTGGGCGTCACGCAGGTGATCCGCCCGGGCGAGGTGAACTGGATGACGGCCGGGCGCGGCATTTCGCATTCGGAGCGCTTCGAGCACCCGGCGTCGTTCGCCGGCGGCGGCCTGGAACTGCTGCAGTCCTGGGTGGCGCTGCCGGAGGCCGACGAAGAGTGCGAACCGGCGTTCGACACCTATCCGGCCGACGCGCTGCCGGTGGCCGAGGAGAACGGCGTCTGGATGCGCCTCATCGCCGGCGAGGCGTACGGCTTGCGCAGCCCGGTCAGGACGCATTCGCCGCTGTTCTATGTGCATGCCACGCTGCAGCCGGGCGCGCGTCTGGCGCTGCCCGACGCGCACGCCGAACGGGCCCTCTATGTCGTGTCGGGCCGCATCGACATCGCCGGCCACACCTTCACCGCCGGCCAGATGGCCGTGATCGCGCGCGACGCCGACAGCACGCTGCAGGCGGTCGAGCCCTCGACCGTCATGCTGCTCGGCGGCGAGCCGGTCGGCCCGCGCCACATCTGGTGGAACTTCGTGTCATCGCGCAAGGAACGCATCGAACAGGCCAAGGCCGACTGGCAGGCCGGGCGCATCGCCTTGCCGCCGCACGACAATCAGGAGTGGATTCCGTTGCCGGGCTGACGCAGCCTCTGGAGCGCCCGCTTTGGCTGTGGGGTGCTGGCTTCGGCTGTGGGGTGCTGGCTTCGGCTGTGGGGTGCTGGCTTCGGCTGTGGAGTGCTGGCTTCGGCTGTGGGAGCGGCGGCCTCGCCGCGATCAGTGCAGCGATGGCCTCCGTGCAAAGTGAGCGATCAGTGCAAAGGTGACCATTGATCGACGACCGGATCGCGGCGAGGCCGCCGCTCCCACAGGGGCTGCGCTCCACTCCAACAGAAGCTGCTATTCCAAAGGGCTGCCCCACTCCAAAAGGGACAGCTCCCACAGGGCGACTCCTCACAGGTGCCGCCCCCACAGCAGATGGAACCGCTTCAGCCCGGTACCAGCTTCCGGTTGGCGGCGCCGGGCAGCATGCGCAGTGCGGGGCCGTTTGCGACGGTGTAGCTGCGGCTTTTCACGGTGCTCACGTAGCGCCATTCGGCGCGGCAGGCCTGCGCGGTGACGGTGACCAGCATGAAGCCGCGGCGGGCGGTGTCGGCATACTGCAGCGGGCCGATGATCTGGGTCAGGCCGGCGGCGACGGCGAGCGGGTTTTCGGCCGGAAAGTACTCTTCGAAGCCGGGCGAGGTGACCGACGACGTGGCGAATTCGACGCCGACGCGGTTGCCCGCGAAATCGGTCAGATCGCTGGCCCAGGCGTTGTGCGTGTCGCCGGCCAGCACGACCAGATTCTTGTCCAGCGCGCGGGCGGTGCCGAGCAGGGTTTCGCGGGCGATCGCGTAACCGTCCCAGGCGTCGAGGTTGTACGGGATCGCCGGCTGCGCGAGCACGAATTGCTCCTGCGGCGTCAGCGTGGCGGGCGCGGTCTGCGCCTTGAACAGCAGCGCGCTGTACTGCGTGAAGCTGACCTGGCCCAGCACCAGCGGCGCCGGAATGTTCATGCGGCCCATCAGCACCTGCTGGCCGAGCATGTCCCATGTGGTGTCCGACTGCGCCAGTTGCAGGCCCAGCCAGTCGTTCTGTTCGGCGCCGAGCAGCGTGCGGTTCGGGTCGGTCAGGTCGGCGGTGAAGCGCGCGGTGTCGAAGCCGCTGGCGCCGAAATAGTTCGCGTAATCCATCTGCTGGTCACGGCCGATGAGGCGCGTATCGAGCATGTGCAGTGACAGCAGGTTGCCGAAGCGGAAGCTGCGGTAGATGCGGTCCGGGCGCGCCGGATCCGGCAGGCGGGTCGGCATCCACTCGTGATACGCGCGGATGGCCGCGGCGCGACGATCGGCGAACGCACCCTCGACGCCTTCGGTGTGGTTTTCCGCGCCTTCGCGCCAGGTGTCGTTGGTGATTTCGTGGTCGTCCCACACGGCGATCACCGGCAGCGCGGCGTGCATGGCCTGCAGATCGACGTCGGTGCGGTACTGCGCGTGACGGGTGCGGTAGTCGTCCAGCGTGATGATTTCGTCGGCCGGCTCGGACACGCGGCCCAGCGCGGCGGCGTCCTGCGAGGCATAACCGCTGCGCGAGTATTCGTAGATGTAGTCGCCCAGATGCACCGCGGCGTGCAGATCGTTCAGCTTCGCGACTTCGGCATACACGTTGAAATAGCCGGCCGGGAAGTTGGAACAGGACAGCACAGCCAGCTTGATCTGTTCGATGGCGCCGGCCGGCAGCGTGCGCGTGCGCCCTGCGGGCGACAGCTGGCCGTCGGCGCGGAAGCGGTAGTGCAGGCGGGCATTCGCCGGCAGGCCGAGCACGTCGGCCTTCACCGTGTAGTCGGTATTGGCGCTGGCCAGCACGCGGCCGCGGCGGATGATGCGCGCGAAGGCGGCGTCGAGCGCCACTTCCCACAGCACGGCGACCGTGCCCGGGCGGGTCGGCGTGACGCGGGTCCAGATGATGACGCGGTCGGTCAGCGGATCACCGCTCGCCACACCGTGCTGGAACAGGCTGCCGGGTGCGGCCAGCGCACTCGCCGAGCGGACGACGGCCGAACCGGCGAGCGCGCCGGCACCGACGCCGCGCATGAAGTCGCGGCGGGAAAACATGTTGCTGGGCATGGGAGGCACTCCGGACGATGGACGATGAACGTCGTGAAGTTTGGTGAGTGCGGGTGACACACCGATGACGGATTGTTGACGACAGCTTCAGCCAGGCGACACGCCGCTGTCACACGCGCGCTCTATCTTCCGGGGCAATGTCGTCACCTTCCGGAACCTGCCCGATGAACAAAGTCCTGCTGGCGCTCTGCGCCGCCTTCTCGATCGCCCTGCCCGCCCACGCCGTCACGCTCGAAAGTGCCACGCTGAATGGCAATCTGCTTGACGCGTCGTTCAGCACGCCGTCACTCATCGCACTCGACATTTCGCTGCTGAACAACGATCCGCTGAGCTTCAGCTTCGTGCTCGACGCCGACGACATCACGGCCGGCGGCGTCGACGTGAACGCCATCCTGCGCGACGTCAGCGGCTTCGGCATCGGATCCTTCACGCTGACGACCGGTGGCGCACTGATCTCGGTGGTGACCGGTTCGCTGCTCGCCACCACGGTGAAGGGTGATCTGCTGTCCAGCGACTACTTCGCCGGCGCACCGGTAGTCGAGTTCTATTTCGGCAACCCCTTCTTCGAGGATGGCCTGGTCGACTGGCGCATCGGTTTTTCCGGCCTCTCCGCGGGTGACCGCTTCACGCTCGACCTCGCCACCACCCCTGCCGTGCCCGAGCCGCGCGAGTGGATGCTCATGCTCGCCGGCATCGGTCTGATCGGCGTCAGCGCCGCGCGCAAGCTGGGCCGCTGAATACCAGGGGGCGCAACGCCCCGTGAGAGAAGGTCTCTGTGGGAGCGGGGGCCTGTGGGAAAGGGGACCTGTGGAAAGGGGACCTGTGGGAGCGGCGGCCTCGCCGCGATCGTGCCGCGACCATCTCCGTGCAACGTGCGCATCGCGGCGAGGGCGGAGCGGGGGTTTCGGCGAGCACTGCTCGCCGCCCGCGGAGCCGGCCGGCCATGCAGGGCCGGCAGTGGATCGCCGCTCCCACAGGTCGCCCCTACCCCGTCGTCACCCGCGGCCGAGCCACTGTTTCAGCAGCGCCTTGGCCGGGGCGCTGACGCGGGGGGCGATGGCGATCTTCGCCTGATCGGCGGGGGGGGCGTCCAGGCGGACGCGAAATTTCATCAGTTCGTCGCGGCGAAAGGCGTTGATCTTGACCTCATCGCCGGGCTGGCGGCGCGTGAGCAGGTTATCCAGTGAGCTGGCGGTGATGCGCAGGTTGTCGAGCGCGACCAGCACGTCGCCGGCGGACAAGCCGGCGCGCTGGGCGGCGCCGTGGTCGAGCACCTGGGTGAGCTTCACGGTGTCGCCCTCGCTGGCGGTCTTCACACCCAGCACCGGCGCGGTGCCGGCGGCTTCGAAGGCGAGCTCGATGCCGACTGCGCGCAGCAGGTCGTCGAGTGGCAGGTCTTCGGTGCCTTCGGTCGCCTCGGCGAAAAACTTCTTCAGCTTGAGCCCGCTCACCGCTTCGGCGGCGCGGCGCACGCCGTCTTCCGGCACGCCGATACCGGTCTGGCCGTGTTCGAGCCACAGGCGGCGCATCACATCGTCGAGCGACACGGCGCCGCGCGTCTTGCTGCGCAGCGTGAGGTCGAGCGCCAGCGCAACCAGCGCGCCCTTGGTGTAGTAACTGACGATGGCATTGGGCGCGTTTTCGTCCTGCCGGTAGTACTTCACCCAGGCGTCGAACGACGAATCGGCCAGGCTCTGCTTGAGCCGGCCGCCGCCGCGCATCACCTGGGTGACGGTCTTGGCCAGCAGCTTGAAGTAGTCGTCCTGCGTGATGACGCCCGAGCGCACCAGCGCCAGATCGTCGTAGTACGACGTGAAGCCTTCGAAGGCCCACAGCAGGCGCGTGTAGTTTTCGCGCGAGAGGTCGTAGGGCTCGAACGCGGCCGGCTTGATGCGCTTGATGTTCCACGAGTGGAAATACTCGTGGCTGCACAGGCCGAGAAAGCCGCGATACGCGTCCGACATCGCACTGGCGCCGGGCGCCGGCAGGTCATTGCGCGAACACAGCAGCGCGGTGCTCGACCGGTGTTCCAGCCCGCCGTAGCCGTCGCCGACCGCCATGACCAGAAACACATAGCGCTCGAACGGCGCCGGCTCGCCGAACAGCCGGATCTGCCACTCGCAGATGCGGCGCAGGTCTTCGCACAGGCGCGCGGCGTCGATGTCGTGGTGGCCGGTGATCGCCACCTCGTGCGGCACGCCGCAGGCCTTGAAGGTGTGCAGCGCGAAGCTGCCCATTTCGACCGGGTGATCGATCAGCTCGTCGTAACCCGCCGCGCGGTACAGCCCGAAGCCGTGCCGCCTCGCACCTGCGCGCCCGCCTGCTTCGGGCAGCGTCGTCGCCACCCGCCATTCCTTGTAGGTACGCCCGGCCGGCGGACGGATGTCCACGTCGCACGGCTGCTGCTCGGCGCCGTGCACCATCAGGAACACGCTGGAGCCGTTGAAGAAGCCGTGTGTCGTATCGAGATGCGCAGCGCGCACCGACAGATCCCACGCATACACCTCGTAGCGCACGCGCAGCACACCCTCGCACGGCGCGGCCTGCCAGGTGTGCTTGTCGATCTTGGTCAGCGGCACCGCACGGATGCCGTCGCGCGCTTCGATGCGCACGATGTGGCGCGCGAACTCGCGAATCATGTAGCTGCCGGGAATCCAGGCCGGCAGCGACAATCGCTGGCCGTCGGGCGCCGGGTGGGCGATATCGATCTCGACCTCGAACAGGTGGGCTTCGGGATGGCTCGGTGTGATGCGGTAGCGGACGGCGCTCATGTCGGTTGGCTGACGTGGAAACAGCTGCGATTTGACCACAGCGCCGGCCTGCCGCGTCACCGCAGTGCAACCGGATCGGGTCCGCATCGTCCTACACGGTGTGTCGGCTGCACCGACAGGCAGCACTGCCCTGCCCGCCTACAGTGATGCCATGGCTGAAGCGCAAGCCTGAAGCCACCCTACCTACGCAAGGAGAACACGCATGAACACCCTCACCGACACCCCGCAACGCCGCACCCTGATGACACCGGCCTTCCGCCTCGCCAGCGCTGCCGCCCTCGCGCTGACGCTCGCCGCCTGCGGTCAGCCGGAACAGGACGCGACCATCGGCCAGAAGCTCGACACCGCCATCGCCGCCACCGAAAAGAAGGCCGACGAACTGGGCGAACGCGCCGAAGCCGCCGCCGACCGGGCGCAGGAGAAGGCCGGGGAGGTCGCGGGCGACGTGAAGGCGTCGGCCAACGAAACCGCCACCGAAATGGGCGAACGCATCGACGACGCCACCATCACCGCCGCCGTGTCGGCCCGCCTCGCCGGCGACCCGGATCTGAGCGCCATCAAGATCGACGTCGATACCCGCGACGGCAAGGTCACGCTGAGCGGCCCGGCTCCGACCGAAGCCGCCCGCGCCCGCGCCGCCGAACTGGCCATTTCGGTCAAGGGCGTGCTCGGCATCGACAACCAGCTGGTCGTGACCGCCGGCTGACAACGCGACAGATCGCCCCTCGCGCGCAGACCGGGCGGCACCGCCCCGGTCGCGGCCGAAACGACGTCCTGACTCATTTTCTTGCCCGAGGAGAGATGACATGCCGAACTTTCAGACCCGCGGCCAGGCTGCCGCCCCGCCCAACGCCACCTCAACCCTCGACGGCACCCGTGCTGCGCTCGCGCGCTGCACGGGTGCCGCGCTGCTGGGCCTGATGCTCAGCGCCTGCGGACCGAAGGAAGAACCGGTGGCGCTCAGCGAGCCCACGGTCGACAAGGAACTGGCGATCGTGCTGAACCAGACCGAACAGGTCGCCGAAGACGTCAAGGCACAAGCCGGGCGCGTCGCATACGAAGCCGACATCGACGCCGCGGCCGAACGCCGCGCCGCCATCCGGCGCGACGCACTACGTGCGCGTGCCGAAGCCGAACGCGAAGCTGCCGAAGCGGCACAGACGGGAGTGGCGACCGAGGTGCGGCCCGATTCGCGGTCCAACTCGCTGCCCGATTCACGACCCGACTCCCGCCCCTCTTCGCAGTCCCAATCACCCTCCGTGTCGACGTCAGACCCGCAAGCGGCCGCCATGGCCGCCGACGACCTGCCGCCGACCGCAGCCGGGCAACCCGCCGACGCCGCACCGCCGGTCGACGACGCCGTCATCACCGCACAGATCGAAGCATTGATCGAGAAAGACGCCGAACTGGCTGCGCTCGACATCGACGTCGCAACCCTGGACGGCAAGGTCATCCTCAGCGGCACCGCCCCCTCCGAAGCCCTGCGCGCCCGCGCCGCCGAACTGGCCGTGACGATAGACGGGGTGATCGGAATCCTGAATCAGGTCATCGTGAAACCGGCCTGACCGAGGGCCGATGCGCTGAACGGGGTGATTTAGTCGAAGACCGGACGTTGAATGAAGGCCCGCCCAGTGCGGGCCTTTTGCGTTCAGGTGTCCATGACCTGCTTCAACCAGGCGATGCAGCAGCGTTCAGGGCTGGTGAGCCGCTTGGCCACTCTTTGTTGAACAAGAGCGAAGCACCAGCGAAAGTGCTGGTGGTCGGAACAAGAGCCACGCTAGATCGCGTCATCTATCCCGATCACAATCGCGAACTGCTCCGGGACAGATCACAACCGGAGGATGTATGGACCGATCTGCAAGACAATCCTGCTTTCATTCCCTATGCGGATTAGACGTGCGTTTCGCGCCGACGCCTGCCTCCGCGGCCAGGGTTGCCTCGAGTGTTAGGCGTCATGAAGGAGTATTTATGGCGTTCGAGCCAGATGGCTACACCTCCGTTGCCCCGTACCTCACTGTGAATGGCGCACAGGGCACCATCGATTTCCTTATTTACGTGTTTGAGGCGCAGTCGCTGCGGATGATTCCTGGGAGCGAAGGGAAAATCGCTCACGGCGAGGTTCGCATCGACGATACGGTGGTGATGCTCACGGATGCAGTCGAGGGCTGGCCAGCGACTCCAAGCCACGTGCACATCTACGTAAAGGACGTGGACGCGATCTTTGAGCGCGCTCTTGCTCTGGGTGCCGCGATAGTGAAGCGACCTACTCAAGACGGTGATGCTGATAAGCGCGGTGGGTTTACGGATGCGGGTGGCACCACTTGGTGGGTCAGCACTCAAGTTGAATGAGGCCTGACAACCGGTTGCAGCGAAACCGGACTTTCAGACCGTATGATTCATGCTCGCAGCCGCACGCCAGAATCACGCCAAGCGCAGCCTGAATTCAATGCATTCCCCACGGTAGAAGCAATGATGAAAACGCCGATGAGCGCAGAGCCCAAACTCGCACTTCGCATCCTCAGGACACCGCCAGCGCGCGTACTGTTGCTCGGTTTCATCCTGTTACTGATGATGAGCCTGAACACTGATGCGATGACCAGCTACGCGGGAGAGCCCATCAAAGCCGTTCTGCACATCATCGCGTTGGCCATTTCCGGCTTCGCGGTCTATGTGGGTTATGCACTACTCATCGAGCAGCGTACCGTATCGGAACTCGCCTTGCGGGGTATGGGCCGGGAACTCGGCATCGGCTTGCTCATCGGCGCCGGCTTGTACGCCGCCTGCGAAGTGATCCTCATGGCTCTGGGCATCTACCGCATCGTTGGCTTGAACCCGTTGAGCTACATGGTGCCAACGATTGCCATGGCGTTGAGCTCCAGCGTCTACGAGGAACTGTTGTTCCGCGGCGTGCTGTACGGCTCGGTGGAACAGTGGTTTGGCAGTTGGGCAGCACTTGTGGTGTCTTCGCTCGTGTTCGGCTTGAGCCACCTGTTGAACCCGCAAGGCACACTTGAGGGCGCGCTGTTCATCGCCGTCGAAGCCGGCATCTTGCTGGCTGCAGCTTACATGCTGACGCGCCGGCTTTGGTTGAGCATTGGCTTCCACATGGCATGGAACTACACGCAGTCGGCCATTTTCTCGGACATTGTCTCCGGCAACGAGGCACAGCAAGGCTTGATCAGGTCCACCATGAACGGTCCCGACTGGCTGACGGGAGGCAACTTCGGTGTGGAATCGTCCGTACTTGCGCTGCTCCTGTGCACAACCACCGGAATCGTAATGTTGGTCATGGCGGTAAAGCGCGGAAAAATGATTGCACCTTTTTGGAAAGGTCCGGGACAACCTCGCAACGCGATCTAACTCGAACGTAGGAAATTGGGGACAGCCCTCGGTTTATTTTTGATGCATCTGATGACCCTGCCGTCTTCCTTCATCGAAAGTGCATTCTCTTCATGCAGCGTGCGCGCAGTTTCGGAGGCGTCGGCTCTGCGCCTGATTCCGCTTGCGCACAACTATTCAGGTCATCCAACGTCGACCAGCTCGAACGTCAGGCGCCCGAAAGATGCCGTCACTATTTCCATCGGATGAAGAGTTGCCCACGTGGCTGCACACTTTGTTGCTCATTCTTGTTGTTTTGCCATTCGCGGGTTTTCTGTTCTGGTTTGGCGTCAGCGCGATTGCGAGTGCGCAACTTGATCCCTTGAGTGGTCCCGAATTCGGACAGTTTTTTTTCGGATCTTCACCGCTTCAGGGAAAAGCTGCGCGAGTCGCCGGCTTTTCCTTGCTAGCCTTCGGCAGTTCGTTCATCGCGATTGCTTTCCGGTTTTCACGGCTGGCAGGCGAAAGTCATTTTTCGCGTCGGCTGCCCTGGATTCTGCTGGTGATATCGGTGATGTTGTCATGGTGCGTAAAGCTGATCACGTGAGGGCAGCCTGACCGATCAGTCCGGCGGACGCGTTGAGGCAATGTCGTGCGTTCCTGATCTCACGCGTAGGGCGTCATGAGACCCACAATTTCAGTCGGACGAGCGATCCTGGTAGGTCTGCTTGCAGTCAATGCCCCCGTCTTCTTCTTGATGATCGGACCGATCTGGCTGTTTGCGCAGCTCGTGGAACACGGGGCGATCTCCGGCGCATACAGTTGGATGAGCCCATTCGTATTCGCGGGCGGGTTTGCAGTGGCCTGGCTCTGGTGGGCGCTATCCGTACCTCGCTGGCGCGTCTGGTCGTATGAACGCGTCACGGATGTCGCGGCCCTGAAGACGCGAGCAATTGAAGTCGGGCTGACCTGGCCGGATGGCCATGTCTTCGCGAGGACCGAAATCAAGTCGAAAGAGCTGGCCAGACGCGAGCGCGATCTTGAAACAGGCCAGCAGTGTCGAACGCGTCATACGGCAGAATGAGGCAACCGCAACGGCGTCCCCAATCCGCTTCTGTTCCCAATTTCCTTCTGTTCCGCGCCTGTCACTCCAGCGACTTCTCCCCCGTCGGCACCGGTGCCGCCTCGTCCGGTGCCTTTGGCGTGTCCGAGTGGTGATGCACCTTGTGCGTCTTTTTCCCCGGCTGCGGCGTCTTGTCGGCGTCGGGGGCGATGTCTTCGCCGTGTTTCTTCTTTTCCTGGCGCACCTTCTTGTCGTGCGCAATGTCGCGTGGGTCTGTCATCGCCTGTTTCCTTCGCTGGTTGATGGGCTTCCTCACCGGCCGCGCGTGTCATCCATGAAGCACCGCAAGGTGCCGGACAACGAACATCGCCTGATCTGTATCCCGCGGCATCGTGAGGTCATTGCCTGATGGGCGCAGTTCATCGCGTCGATGAGGCGCTGCAAACATGCTGCGCGCAGTCAGACCGACTGTCTGTCGGCTGGCGCACAAGGGCGACGGTGGCAATTGACGGGCGGGCGGCGGCGCGGCAGGCGACGCCCTGCGCCATGAAAAATGGGGCGCCCCGGCCCGTGCCGGAGCGCCCCATTTCGGGTGCGCGGCATGTCGACGCTGCTTATCTGACCTTGGCGCGCATCGCGGCCTCTTCCTTTTCGATCCACAGCTTGAGCGTTTCGACGTGCTCGGTCTCTTCGCGCACGAACTCCTTGGCCACCTTGCGGATATCCTGGTCTTCGGTGGTGTTCGCGACGGCGTAGTAGAACTCGAAGCCGCGACGTTCGCCCTGCAGCGCGGCCTTCAGCCCGTCCAGACGTGTCAGTGAGGGGTCGCCGGCCCACAGTGCGGTCATTTCCGGCGAGGAGTTGTCCGGCCAGGACGAGCTGGCGGGCAGTTGCACGGTGACGTCGTAGCGGGCGCACTTGGCCTTGGCTTCCTCGAGATGCATGCGCGAGTATCTGGCCAACTGGGTGAACAGCGAGGCGACGTCGGCGTTGCCGCAGGCGGCCATCGATTCGGCGAGCTGGTCGTAATGCACGGCCGCATCTTCCTCGACCTTCACCGAATAGCTCAGGAACTCGTCCAGCGAGCGGATCTGCACACCGCCCTTGTAGATGGCGGCGGCAATCGAGAGCGCCGGGCCCTTGCCGGGAATCGTCGTATCTCCTTCAAACGACACAATGATGTCTTCGTTGCGGACGAAGCACTGGCAGGCCAGCCGATGCTGCGGCGGCATGTCGTTGACTTCGGCGTCCATGATTTCTTCCTTGCTGATCTTGCCCATCTGGCGCAGCACTTCCTTTTCCTTCTCGGTCAGCGCAACGCCATAGCGCACGCGCCTGTCGACGTGGCTGACTTCGACGATGCAGGACGCGCAGTCGCCGTCCTGACAGTCGAACGGAATGGGAATCCTGTGCGCCTTGGCGAGGCCGAGCAGCGTGCCGCGGTCGCCCGCGACGGCATAGACGGTGATGTCGCGCGGCATGGCCGGCGAGGTGAATGTAACGTTTGCCACGTGAGTACTCCTGTTTGAGGGGTGGAACCTTCGAACCGCAGGAAGCGTGCCGCCGACGGGCCGCGACGTTGACGAGGATCAAGCGGACGGCATTCAGGTGCGATGGACGCGGAAAGGAATGCGGAGCGCGGCGGCAATCGCGGACTGCGCCGCGTTCAATGCCGGGGCGCGTCAGACTTCGCTGCGGACTTGCCAGCCTTTCAGATCAGCGACAGTTGCGCCGCCCCGCCGCGCGGCGCCGGTTCGGCCGACAGCCACTCGGCCGGGTACTGGCGCATCCAGCCGAGCGCGCGCTCGGGTGGCGTGGCGAGCCAGTCGGCGTAGTCGTCAGGATCCAGGATGACGACCATGCGCTTCTCGTCTTCGGGCTTGTGCATGTGCTGCATGATGGTGTGACCGGCGGCGCTGATCGTCAGCATCGAAAACGAGTACTGCACGCTATCGCCGACCGGACGCGATTCCCACAGCCCGGCGATGCCCAACGGCGCGCCGTCGCGGTGGGCGATGCGCCAGCGCACGGCGTGGCCGCTGTCGTAGCAGGGCTCGAAGATGTCGTCGGCCGGGATGATGCAGAACTGCCCCTTTTTCCACGCGTTGCGGAAAGTTGGTTTGCTGGCGGCCGTTTCGCTGCGCGCGTTGTAGGTGCTGCGCACCAGTTCGGGCCTGGCCCAGTGCGGCAGCAGGCCGAAGGTGGCCAGCACACCGTCGTCGCGCGGCTCGTTGGTGCGGATCGGCGCAACATGACCCGGAAAGGCTTCAGGCTTGACGTCGCCCACCGGAAAGATGGCCTTGATGGCACGGTCCCAGGCGGCCTGTCGGGCGGGGGTGAAGTTTGCACACATGGCTTGCGCCCGCTACGCCTTCGGCACGGCCGGCTCGAGTGTCTCGGGCCTGGACCTGATTTCACACTGCTCGCGAATGACCTGCATCGTTCCGCCCTCCCCCGTCCATGACCGTCGTCGCGCGCGACCGCCCGGGCAAGCTTTCGCTTTGCCCTTGGTCTTCAGTACTGGCCCTCAGTGCTGACCCTCAGTGCCGCCTGTCAGGCACGCCGCCCGAACTCCCCTGCTTCGATGCCGAACCACGCCAGGCCCGGCGTCCTTTCGACGACGATGCAGTCGCCGTCAAGCCGGTAGCTCAGTTGCAGATGGTGGCGCGGAGCGGACAGCACGGCCGGATTGAACACGGCGAAGTTCTCGCCCTCGGGCCGGCGCACCGACTGCACCAGCAGGCCCGGATGACCTTCGCGGTGGATGCGCGCGCCGACCGACTGCGGAAAGCTGTAATCGGCCGGATGCAGCAGCGCCGGCCAGTCGCCGGTGAGCGGCCGGAAATCGAGCAGTGCGGCGGCACAGCCCACGACATACACCTTGCGCTCGGCCACCACCGATTCGCGCTCGAAGCCGGCGTCGGCGAGCAGTCCCTGGCGCCAGTGCCAGGCGGATTCATAGACGGTCGTGTCGACCGACTCCGAGCCGTACCACACGCCGTGGCGCCCGTCTGAATAGCGGCTGGCCTGCCAGTTCTGGAACGGCCAGGCGATGGCGTTGAACCACTCGGCGTCTTCGAACGGGCGGTGCAGCACCGGCGTGGGCGATCGATAGGTAGGCGGCTTGGCATCGCCTTCGACCTTCTGAGCCAGCGCCCATTCGGCCGGGTCGTCGGTGAGGTCGTCGAACAGATCCTGCGAGGTGCGCAGCGACACGATGTTGCGGAACACGTCGCGCTGCACTTCGGCCAGCGCGAGGCGGGCGAACAGGTCCCCGAAACTTAACGACAGCGTCACTGACCGCGTGCCCGGTCGAGATAGGCACGCACCATCAGCAGGCCGGCGAAGCCCCATTCCCGGATCACCTCGACCGGACTCAGATTGTCGAAGGCGCGGTTGCGGGTGCTGATCCAACGATAGACGAGGTCGCGGTTCTGCGGAAACAGCAGTCGAAGATTCTTGTGGATGCCCAGCAGATGACCGACCCGCTCGTACTGGTCGCGGCTGGTGCCGATCGGCTCGCCGCGCCGGTAGCGCGCCAGCGCGGCGCGGTTGCTGGCGGCAATGCCGAGCAGCGCGGCCTGGTCTTCGGTGGATAGTTTCCAGTGATCAAGCAAGGTCATGACCATGCGGGCCAGCGCGCCGCGGTCTTCGGAAGCGCTGACACCCTTGTCTGCAACGGCGCCCATGGGCGGCTCCTGTCGGAGGGGGATCGTGACTTCAGGATAGCACCATCATGTTTTCATTCAAACAATAAATGTTTCTATAAATCAAACGTGGCGCGCCTGCTGCAGGATGACGCCGATCCGGAAGCGGCCGGACGGATCGCGCCCCACCTCCACCCGCCCACCCAGACCGGTCGCCAGCCCGGACACGATGGACAGGCCCAGCCCGCAATGACCGCTGCCGCCGCGCGCCGGATCCAGGCGCACGAAAGGCTGGCAGGCGCGGCGCAACGCATCGGCGCCCAGGCCCTCGCCCCCGTCGCTCACCCACAGCCGGACACTGTCGCCGGCCACCTCCACGGTCACCACGATCGGCGGCCGACCGTATTCGATGGCGTTGTCGATCAGGTTGCCGACGATGCGCTCGACGTCGGCCGCGTCGCCGCGCACGGCGGGCACCCCGTCCGGCTCGCACAGCGAGATGCCGTGACCGGCGCCGGCCTGTTCGATCGCCCTTCGCAGCACGGCGGGCAGATCGCCACACAGGTCGGGCGGCCCGTCGCCCCGGCCGCCAACGCGTGCGAAGTCGATGAACTGCCGGGTGATGCGGTCGAGCGACGCGACATCGTGGATGATGCCGTCGGCCAGTTCGGCTTCTTCACTCAGCGACGCCCTCATGCGCAGCCGCGCCAGCGGCGCACGGATGTCGTGCGACACGCCGGCCAGCATCTGTTCGCGCTCGCGGTCGCGCGCCGCCAGCTGGTCGACCATGCTGTTATAGGCCTGCACCAGCCGCACCACGTCTTCATCGGCGTGGCGCGGCACGGCCACCCGCAGCGGCCGCCCCCCCTGTTCGCCGATGCCGCGCACGACCGCGCGCAGCGGCCTTTGCAGCAGCATGAAGGCAAGCACGGCCGCCAGCGGTGTCACGCCGAACAGCAGCAGCAACCAGCCCAGCGCCGGCGCGGGCAGCGCCGGTTCCCAGTCGTTCAGCGGCAGCGCGAGCGCCAGCGGCATATCGCGCCAGACGAAGGACACCGCCAGTTCGCGCGGCGGCAACGCCCGCAGCGTCAGATTGACGGGCGCGCCGAGCGAGGCGCTCATTGCCGCTTCCAGCCGCTGCAGCAGCGGCGTATTCAGCCGTGCCGGCGACGGGATGTCGGATCCGCTGAGCAGGCGCGTGCCCTGCCCGGCCAGCACGGTCCGCAGATGCGCCACGTCGCCGTGGGAATCGGCCAGCGCCTGCGCCAGCCTTATCTGCCCGACCAGCAGTTCCGCCGCCGCGTGCTCGACCGTACCGCCGCGATGCGCCCGCCACAGCAGCAGCGCCGACGCGGTAGCGAGCACGAACAGCAGCGCGAACACCAGCGCCAGCCGGCTGCCGAACGAGGCCGGAAGCATCCGACGGAACATCGCGCCGGCCACCTCAGCCGGGCGCCGGCGCGTCGTCCGGCACGAAGACATAGCCGCGGCCGCGCAACGTCTGGATGTAGCGCGGCGAATCCGGCACCGGCTCGATCAGGCGGCGCAGCCGGTGGATGGCGACATCGACCGAGCGTTCGTCCATTTCGGTGTCACGGCCGTGCATGGCTTCGAGCAAGCGGTCGCGCGACAGTGCTGTGCCCGGGCGACCGGTCAGTGCGTTGAGCAGCGCGAATTCGGCGTCCGACAGGGGCTGCAGGTCGTCGCCGCTGCGCAGCATGCGGCGTGCCGGCACGAAGATCCAGCGGCCCAGCGCCACCGGTGCGCCGTCGCCCGGCAGCGCGGGCGGCGGGCGACGCTTGAGTACCGCCTGTATGCGCGCCAGCAGTTCGCGCGGATCGAAGGGCTTGCCGAGGTAGTCGTCGGCGCCGAACTCGAAACCGATCACGCGATCGACCACCTCGTTACGCGCGGTCAGCATGATGACCGGCACATCGTCGCGCTCGCCGCGCAGCGCGCGGCACACGTCCAGTCCGCTCAGGCCCGGCATCATCAGGTCGAGCACGATGAGGTCGGGCCGGACGCGACGCAGCCGCCGCAACAGTTCGTCGCCGGACGGCAGCGCGACCGCTTCCATGCCGTTGCGGGCCAGATAGGTGGCGGTCATCGCGCGCAGTTCGGAGTCATCGTCGACCAGATAGATGACGGGTGGGCGTGCATTCATCCTGAAAACCTCAGTTGATCGGCGCCATGGGCAGGGTTGGCGGGGTGCAGGGCAAGGCGCGGGGATGCGGCAGGATGGCGCCCCGCCAGAACGGGCAAGGCGGCCGGGCGCCCCGCCGCACGTGGCGGCGAAGCACGCTCACCCTGACGGTGAAGGCCGGGTGAAGCAGGAAAGTCGCAAGGGCACTGTCCTTCATCAACATTCCACGCGGTCAGCGGAGGTTTTCAGGATCATGGCAGGGAAACAGCAATGGCAGTCATCTCCCCAGCCTGCAGTCTCCCACGTCGCAGGACCGGTTTTCTTACCGCACATTACCGGCGCCCGCCGCTGCAACAACCGGTAATCAAACGCGTCCTGCCGCTTACGCTTTGCGGCGCCCGCCGCGGCCAGACTCCGCTCGTCCCCTCAACGATGGAGTCACACCATGATCCGATCTTTCCTCCCCCTGCTGGCCGGCACCCTGATTGCGCTGCCGCCGGCCATCGCCGGAACACGCGGCGGCGATCTGCCCGGACCGGTACGCGCGGCGCTGGTCGAACTGCAGCAGTCGCTGCAGCTCACGCCGCCGCAACAGCTGCAGTTCGCCCGCGCCATGGCTGCGACGCAGGACGTGCTGCCGCAACTGCGCGCGAATCACAAGGCCATGCTAGATGCCACGACGAACGAACTGGAGAAGGCGGTACCCGACCTCGCCGCCCTGGCCGTGCTGCGCGACGATACCGTGCTCGCCGATCTGGCGCTGCGGCAGGCCGCGCGCGCCGAATGGCTGGCGCTGTACGCCCTGTTGACGCCGGAACAGGTGGCCCTGTTGCGCGAGGAACTGAAACGACGCGTCGAGCAGATGGACACCCTGCGCGCCGTGCTGCCCGGCATCGCCGTCGGCCTGATCTGAACACCCCCGACAGACACGAAAGGACATGAACATGAAGACCGTATCCCTCACCTCCGCCCTTGCCCTCGCCACCGCGCTCCTTGTCGCAGAACCGGCACTGGCACGCGAGTCCGTCTTCACCGGGCCGAACGGCAAACAGGCCAGCCATCGGGTCGAACGCGCCAGAGAATCGATGAATTCGGAGTGGACCGGTCCGAACGGCCGGACCGCCGGCCGCAACGTGACACGCAACGGACAGGGCAATGCCAGCGCCACTGCCAGCGGTCCGGGCGGCCGCAGCTACACGCGCGAGCGCAGCCAGAGCGATGGCGACGTGAACAGCACGGTCACCAACGGCAGCGGCGAAGTGGTCGGCGCACGCAGCGTCGACCGCTCGGAAAGCGGTACCGCCGCCACCGCCACCGGTCCGGACGGACAACAGATGACGCGCACCACCACCCCCTGACAACGCCGCGCCGGCCACACCGGCTTGACCTGAATCAAGCAACGCGTGCGCCGGCGCCGGATTGTCATCAATCCGCCATCCGTGTGGCCAACAGTGGACGGTTTGAACCCTCACCGGTATGTTGCATGCGCAAGGAATCCGCCGTCGAAGCCCTCGGCCAGCAATCGCTGCTGATGCCGGCCCGCATCAAGGCGGCGCTGGCCGCCAATGACCGGCTCAAGCTCAGCCTGACCATGCTGCAGGCGGCGGCCGCACACGCCACCGACCGCGAGGCACCGGTCGCCGACTGGGCACCGGACATGCGCCAGGCCGGCCTGCATGACGCCACCTGGCTGCGCGAACTGGTCAGTACCGCGTACTTCGACGACCACACGCTGGTGCTGCCGAAGATTGCCCTGCTGGCCGAACTGCTGCAGACCGATCTGACGCTGATGGCGCGCCCGGTGTGCGACGGCGGCACGCCGGTCGACGCGGAGCTGAGGCAGCGGCGCGACGACTGGCTGACCCGGCTCGGTGCGCTGGCCGAGCGCGAAGGTCTGGACGGCGACGGCCTGCGCGCGCTCACCCACGGTGATCGCCGCGGCGGCGACAGCCTGCACCTGCTGGTGATGGACCTGCACCGCCGGCTCAACGCACTGTCGGCGCAGATCGCAACCGAAAACATCGATGGCGCACACGCCTGGCAGATCAAGCCGGACGACAAGGCGCTGATCCAGGCCTTCATGCGCGGCATCGCGCGCACCGCGCCGTTGAAGTTCTCGCACCCCGGCCTCGACACCGCGGTGACGCGCGACCACAGCCGGCTACTGATCCAGAACGATATCGGCACCAATGATGTGCATGTGCTGGTGATCGAGGTCGAGCCCGGTCGCATCGCGCTCACCTATTCCGACCTGCACGCCGGGCGCTTCGACTTCTTCTGCCGCATGCTGGCCGACCTCGGTTTTGCATGGACGGTGTCAGCGCCGCGCGTCAGCAGTGAGCTGAACGCCGGCAAGCCCTACCAGCTCGGCCGCGCCGAACTGCGCGCACGCGGCACGCGCGCAATGTGCGACGCGCTGGAGCGGCTGGCTTCGCGCATCGTGTTCGTGATCGACTGGAACCGCGCCCGGCGCCGGCTGCAGATCTTCGTCGACAAGGCCGGCGCGCGCGACCTGCTGTGGCAGGCGGCACGCGAGGAGTGGGGCCACATGGCCTGGCTGCTGGCCGGCGGCGAGGAACTGGTCTACGGCGCGATGCGCGCAGCCGGGGCGGATGTATTCCGCGTCGGCGACCGTCTGGATGCCGTGCTCGGCCGCGACGCCGCGCGCGACTACCTGGCCGCGCTGCTGCGCACCTCCAGCCAGGCGCTGCTGGCGCACCAGCCGGTCAATCAGGTGGCCGACGAGGCGCGCCTGCTGCTCGCGCGCCTGCTTGCCCGGCGCACGATAGAACTGGATCTGATCGCCGAGCACGCCGCCTGGTGTCACGCGCTGGCACAGGCACTGGGCGATGCGCTCGACGGCGCTGGCGATGCCGCCGCGCTGAGCTTGCGCGCCAAGGACTGGGAGCGGCGCGCCGACCGCCTGCTCACCGAGGCGCGTCAGCGCGCCGAGCGCCAGGCGCGCTGGGCCGCGGTGGTGGCACTACTGTCGCAGGCCGACGACGTGGCCGACGCGCTGGAAGAGTGCCTGTTCATCCATTCCATGCTGGAGGCGCCGCCGGTCGATGGCGTACCCGTCGAGGTGCGCGACGCGCTGCGCCTGCTCTGCGACACCACCACGGCCGCGATCCAGGACTGGGTGCGCGCGATCGAAATCGCGCGCCATGTCGGCGGCGCCGGTGACGCACGCGAGGGCGAAAGCTTCCTGCAGACGCTGTGGCGCATGCTGCGCGCCGAACGCCTGTGCGACGAACAGGCGCGCCAGGCGCGGCGCGCCATCGTGCGCACACTGCACGCCTCGCCGGCCACCTTTTCGCTGGCCAACGATCTCGCGGCAACGCTGGAGAAGGCATCCGACGCCCTGCTCGCCGCGGGTTACTCGCTGCGCAGTCTGGTGTTTTCGCGCAACGGAGACGCCACATGAAAACACATTCAGATCATGGCTTCCTGATCGGCTGCGGCGAAGCGGAGCAGCACGACGCCAGCGCAGCCACCATGGGGTCCAAGGCGTGGAATCTGCTGCGCATGGCCGGCGCCGGCCTGCGCGTGCCGCCGGCCTTCGTGCTCGGCACGCACTGGACCGACCACCCCGACACCGGCATCGAACACGCGTTCGCCAGCGGCCTGCCAGCGCTCGAGCAGGCAGTCGGCCGCCGTCTCGGCCACGCCGCCAACCCGCTCATCGTGTCGGTCCGCTCGGGTGCTGCGGTGTCCATGCCGGGCATGATGGAAACGCTGCTCAACATCGGCCTTTCAGACCGCACGCTGTCCGGCTTTCTGCGCCAGACCGGCAACCCGCGTCTGGTGTGGGACGCCTACCGCCGGCTGGTGGCGAGCTATGGCGAAGTAGTGGCCGGCCTGCCGGCTGCACTGTTCGAAGGCGAGCTGGAGCGGCTGGCACAGGGGCGCGACGAGCGCAGCCTCGATTTCGGCGAACTGCGCGAACTCACGCGCCGCTTCCTCGACCTGTATGCCGCCGGCGCCGGCAAGCCTTTCCCACAGGATCCGGGCGATCAGCTGGCGGAGGCGGTACGCGCGGTGTTCGCATCGTGGAATGCCGACAAGGCCGCGACCTATCGCCGGCTCAACGGCATCGCTGCCGACATGGGCACCGCGGTGACCGTGCAGGCCATGGTGTTCGGCAACTGTGGCCACGGCTCGGGTGCGGGCGTCGGCTTCACGCGCAACCCGGCCACCGGCGAACCGGGTCTGTGGGTGGATTTCCTGTCCAACGCCCAGGGCGAGGACGTGGTGTCGGGTCGGCGCAGCGCACACGGACACGAGGCGCTGGCACAACGACTGCCGGCCGCCTGGGCCGATCTGCAGCATGCCGCCGGTACACTGGAATCGCTGTTCGGCGACATGCAGGATTTCGAATTCACGGTGCAGGATGGCGTGCTCCATCTGCTGCAGTCGCGTACCGGCAAGCGCACGCCGCGCGCCGCCGCGCGCATCGCTCTGGACTTGCTGGACGAAGGCGTGATCGACGCCGATACCGCGCGCCAGCGCACCGCCGGACTCGACGAGGGCGACCTGCACACGATGCGGCTGGTATTCAAGGGGCACAGCGAACCGGCCGAGCCGCTGGCCTGGGGCATGACGGCGAGCGCCGGCATCGCCAGCGGCGAAATCGCGTTCGACGGCGAGCGCGTCGCCGCACGCTTGAAGGACGGTGCGCGCGTCATCCTTGTACGCAACGACGCGGAAACCGCCGACATCGGCGCGCTCGAACACGCAGCCGGTCTGCTCACGCGCAACGGGGCACGCACCTCGCACGCCGCAGTGGTGGCGCGCCAGCTCGGCAAGGTGTGTCTGGTCGGCTGCGACGCGCTGCGCATCGACCTCGACAAACGCCGGCTGCACATCGGTGAGCAGCGTTTCGACGAAGGCGACGCCATCACGCTGGACGGCAACTCCGGCGGCATCCACGCCGGCACGGTGCGCAGCGAGCGCGTGCCGGACCGCCCGCTGATGGCGCGGCTGAAGGCGCTGCGCGGAAAGCCGGCGAAGGCGCACGGCAAGGGCAAGCGCTGATCGGCATGACCGCAATTTTTTCGGAGGACAGGGCGGGCGCAACGTTCCACCGGATCGATGCCGCCCCGCGCGCCGACACATCCGTGTAACCCCGTCGTTACCGGGCTGACGCATGAGCACGCCACGCTTTCGCGATGCGCGCCAACGTCACCTTCTTATTGCTGCCCGGACTCGATGGCGGAGCATGCTTTCTGCGCCCGCTGATCGCGGCGCTGCCCGCGTGGATCACGCCGCGCGTCATCGGCTATCCGCGCGCCGGCGCTCAGGACTACGACACCCTGCTGCGCCACGCGCTGGCGCAGACCGCCGATCTCGACGCCTACTGGCTGCTCGGCAGTTCGTTCGGCGGACCGCTGGCGCTGCGGCTGGCGTCGGCCGATGCGGCGCGGGTGCGCGGCCTGGTACTGTCCACCACCTTCGTGCGCATGCCGCAGCCGCAGCGTGCGAAATGGGCGCCGTTCGCCAGCGCCCCGGTGATCGGTGCGCTACGCACGGCACGCCGGCTGCCGGTCTGGTTCGGGCGCCGGCCGTCCGATCCGTTCCGCATCGCCAAGGCGGAAACCTGGCGCCACGTGTCATCGAGCGAACTGGCGGCACGCATCCGCACCGTCATGCACGAAGACGCCCGAGCCCACCTCGGCGCGCTGCGCGTGCCGCTGCTGTGTCTGGCTGCCGCTGCCGACACCGTGGTGCCTGCGCACAACCTGGACGACATCCTCGCACTTCGACCGGATGCCGAGATTGCGACGCTGCCCGGCAGCCACATGGCCCTGTTCCATCAGGCCGGGCAGGCGGCGCAGCATATCGTCCGGTTCATCGAAAAGACCGACGGCGAAGTCTTTGATCGCACCCTGCGCGCTCAGCGCCCGACCTGTCCGGGCGCATGACGCACACCTGATTCCGCCGCGCCTGACCGCACCCGGCTCGTCCTTCGCGGTGATTGTCGAGATGCCGCAAGGTGGCCGCCGGCCGGGCCCGTGGGTACAGTGAGCGCTTTCCCGGGTGAGCTTTCCTTTTCATGGCAGTACAGATCGACTTCGACCTTGACGCCGACGGATTTCGCCGGCGTTTCGAATGCATACCCTTTTCCAGTCTGCTTCAGGATGATCTGTACGGACGCGCCATGGCGCGCGTCCAGGGACTGCGGCCGCGCTGGGGTCTGATTCGCGATGGCGACGACGAGTTGGGCGTGGTGCAGGTACTGGAACGGCATGCACTGTCGGGTCTGCTCGGCGCCGTCGTGCTCGACCGCGGGCCACTTTGGCTGCCGCACACCGATGGCGCTACGCGCGCCGGAGACTTCTTCAGCGCGTTCTCGCGCATCTGGCCGCGCCGCATCGGACGGCGCCGCCGCATCATTCCCGAACTGCCTGCCAGCGCGCACAGCATGGCGCTGCTGCGCGCCGCAGGCTGCCGGGCGTTGACCGACACGCCGGCGGCCGGCTACGCCACCTTCATCGTGGCTGCGGATGAGCCGGCGGCCTGTCGACAGCGGCTGCTGCCGCGCTGGCGCCACGCGCTGGACAAGACCGAAGACGCGATCGCTGACGGTCGGCTCGTTGTGCACTGGCCGCCCGCGCGGTCACGCGCGGCTGACCTGCTGCGCCGGCATCTGGCCCAGCGCGAGGCAGCGGGCTATCGCGGTCCGACGGTGGCCGAGCTGCAGCGGTTGCTGGTCGATTACGCTAAGGCCGGCCAGCTGCTGATCGGCGAGGCACGCGAAGCCGGCAGCGAGGTGCCGTGTTCGATGATTGCGCTGTTGTGCCACGGCATGACCGCCACCTATCAGATCGCCTGGAACAGCGACGCCGGTCGTCGTCTGAACGCGAACACTGCGCTGCTGTGGTCAGCCCTCGATCGGCTGCGCGAGCGCGGCATCGCGCATCTGGATCTGGGCGGACACGATGCGCTGCATTCGCCGCTGCTCAGGCGCTACAAGGCCGGTCTGGGCGGGCGCGAAATGCTGCTGGCCGGCATGCACGACTGAATCGACACTTGATCCCGAAAACCTCGGAGGACCGACGATGGCCTGCCGCCGAGCTGCCAGGGCGCGCGTGCGGGCAGCCTCATCGTCCTGCGACGCCACGCATGCAACGCGTGACACTCTGCGCCGCAAACGGCCTCGACAGCGCCCCAAGGGCGGCCACTCACCACCGAATCCATGCGCTTTCGGGGCCGACGATATAATTCGTGCTGATACCCGGGAGCGCACATCATGAAGAAAACTGATCAATTATTCGAAGCCAACCGCAGGTGGGCGGCGAAGATGCAGGCCGATGATCCGAAGTTCTTCGAACATCTGGCCACGCTGCAAAGCCCGGAATACCTGTGGATCGGCTGTTCCGACAGCCGCGTGCCGGCGAACCAGATCGTCGGGCTGATCCCGGGCGAAGTGTTCGTGCATCGCAACGTCGCCAACCTGGTCGTGCAGACCGATCTGAACTGCCTGTCGGTCATGCAGTACGCGGTCGACGTGCTGAAGGTGAAGGACATCCTGGTGGTCGGCCACTACGGCTGCGGCGGCGTGCGCGCCGCGCTGCACGACATGCGCTTCGGGCTGATCGACAACTGGCTGCGAAATGTGCAGGACGTGCGCAATCACCACCGCGCATTGCTCGACGCCGTGGCCGAGGGCGAACTGCAGGAAAACCGCCTGTGCGAACTGAACGTGATCGAGCAGGCGGTGAACGTCTGTGAAACCACGGTCATCCGCGACGCCTGGGCGCGCGGCCAGGAAGTGCGCGTGCACGGCTGGATCTACGGCCTGAAGGACGGCCTGGTGCGCGACCTGCGCATGGAAGCGGGCAACGAGGAAGAACTGCGCGACAACTACGATCTGGCGCTGAAGTCGCTGGATTGACCGGGCCGGCTGACCGGCGCGCACTGCGCGCCGGTCATGTTCATTCGCTCCGGCGCCCGGCAACCGGCGCCACGTCCACCACTTCCACCGCCTGCCCCGGCTCGCCGACGGTGCGCAGTTCCGGCCGGTACATGTCTTCCATGAAGGTGCCCGGCACGGTGTAGCGGCCCGGGCTGACGACTCTCACCATATACACAAGGTTGATCGGTGCGCTGTCGAGCTTGAGGGCGGCGACGAAGCGGTCGTCGCGGAACTCGCGGTGCTTCACGCGGTTGTCGGTCATCGTGTCGGCGATGCGCAGCGACTGGCCGTTCGGCAGCTGCAGCGAGAACTCCGACGCCTGCGGGCCCTGAGACAGGTTCTGATTCTCGATCTCGAGCCCGGCGGGCAGGCGGTCGACCAGCAGGGCGTCGTCGGCGCGGCGCGTCGGCTTCACTTCGACCCGCACCAGCATGAGATCGCCCACCTTCAGCGCGCGGCCGTCCCACGGCCGGCCGTCGGCGTCGAACCAGCTGCGCTGCACGCTGCCGAGACGGTTTTCGGGCGGCGGCGTGACCTTCGGGTAGCCGCTGGACTCGACTTCGACGTACAGCGGGGCGTCACCGGTATTGACCAGCGTGACGCCGCGCCGCGCGGCCGGGGCGTCGACCGGCAGCATCATCGGCTGGGCGCCGCCGTAGCGCTCGCCGCCTTCGACCTGCAGCGCCCAGGGTTTGCCGGCGCCCAGCCCGGCGGCGCGGCCGGCCATGACGAGCGCGATCTGTTCCTGCGTGGACAGCCAGCGCCGCTGCGCGCTGTCGGCCGACAGTTCGAACAGCAGGTTGGCGGCGCGGTCGAGCTTCACGTCGTGGCGCGACAGCAGCGCGTACAGCATGGCGCGATCGCGCAGCGGGCTGCCGTAGTCGCCCAGCCATTCGTACTCGTTGTCATTGCCGATCAGGCCGTACGGCTTGCCGAGCGCTTCGTCGAGCGCGACGCGCGAACGCGCCTCGTCGCCCATGAGCTTCAGCGCCAGACCCAGGTGGGCCAGCGCGAGCGGCGACTTCGCGAGCTGACGGTGTTCGTCGTGCAACAGGCGCAGCGTCGCGAGCGGCGCGCGCTGCTCGCGCGCCAGCACATACCCCAGATGGGCGGCGTTGGCGAAGCGCGTGTGCGCGCCGCGCACCAGATCAGCCTCGCCGGGCTGGGCAGGCTGGGCAAGCGTGCGCACGGGCAGCCGCCGCATCTGCGACGGGGCGAGCTGGAATTCCTTCAGCATCCAGTCCTGCATGCGCCGGGCGAAATTCTCGGGCACGGTGAAGCCGCCCTCGCGCGCGTCGATAAGGAAGCCGGCGACATAGGCGGTGATCCAGTACTCGTATTCGCCGCCGCTACCCCACATCGTCATGCCGCCCTGCGTGCCCTGCATGCCGGCCAGCCGGCCGATCGCCGCTTCGACCAGCACGGCGCGCTCGGCGCGGGTGTGCGGCTTCAGGCCCAGTTCGGCGGCATAGGCCTCGTCGATGATGACGTGCGGCCAGGCGGCACTGACCGTCTGTTCGGCGCAGCCGTACGGATAGCGCAGCAGGCCGCGCACCTGTTCGCGGATGTTCAGCGGCGGGCTCGATGCGGCGGTCACGTTGAGCGACGCGGACGCCGGCCAGAAGCTGTCGAGCACCGATGCATCGACGACGTGGCGCGCACCGGCGTCGATCTTCACGCGCCGCACCTGACGCTGCAGGGCGACCGGTGGCGTGACCTGAAGCGCGGCTTCGCGCTCGATGTGGATGGGTTTGACACCGCCGGTGGCATCGAGCGTCAGCGTCAGTCGCGCAAGCCCTTCGGCTTCGACCGCCTCGGCGGCGAAACGCAGGGTTTCGCGCTGCCTGGGCGCCAGCGTCAGCGTGCGGGCGCCGTCGGCGATGCGCGCGGGCGACTCGGCGGCCAGCGCAAGGCGGATCTGCTGCGACGCGTCGGTCAGATTGGTGACTTCGAGCGCCACGGTGGCGCGGTCACCCGGCGCGATGAAGCGCGGCGTGGACAGTTCGGCCACGATGGGCGCGGCAACGACCAGCTCGCGCTCGCCGCGGCCGAAGCGATCCGGCGTGGAGGCAACGGCCATAAGGCGCAGGCTGCCGTTGAAGTCCGGCAACATGAGCGCGATGTTCGCCTCGCCCTTGTCGTCGAGCTTTACCGGGCCGGAGAACAGATCGACCAGCTTCACCTTCTTCGGCATGCTCTGCGAATCGCGCATGCCGGCATCGCCGCCCCACTTGAGCTTGCCGCGCGTGCCATCCATCTTTTCGATCAGCCGGCCGTAGATGTCGAGCAGATCCGGGGTGTAGCGTTGCTTGCCGAAGAAATAGCCGTGCGGGTCGGGCGTGGCGAACTGCGTGATGTTCAGAATGCCCTGGTCGACCGCCGACAGCGTCACCCAGGCATGCTGGCCGGTCACGCCGTCGACCTTCACCTTCACCGTCGTTTTCGTTTCCGGCTCGACCTTGGCCGGTGCTTCCAGCGCCACCTTCAGCCGGCGGTCTTCGCGCGCCAGCGGAATGTGGGCGAGCCCGAGCGCACGCGCCGGTGTCACGCGGCTGCCTTCGCTGCCCGGCCGGAACGCCAGCACGGAGACGTAGAGGTCATGGCGGTTCCAGCTCGCATCCAGCGGCAGATTGATGGCAGTGCCGGCGGCGCTCACCTTGACGCGTCTGGCCCACAACACGCGGTCGCCCTCGATCAGCACCAGTGCCTCGCCGTCGTGCGGCGGCGTGAGGTGCGCCTTCACCGTGTCGCCGGCGCGGAAGGGCTCGCCTTCGAGACGGATCTGCACGCGGTCGGGCCGGTTTCCGAGCGCCTCGTCGCCCTGCGCACCCCAGCCGGCGTAGAAGCGGTAGCGCATCGTCAGGCCGTGCTGCGGGTCGTCGATTTCGAGCCGGTAACTGCCCCAGGTGACCGGGAAGGCGAGCTTGGTCTGCGTCTTCAGCGCAATGGTGCGGCTGTCGACCAGTTCGTCGGCGTCGCTGAAGCCGGAGTGCCAGCCGCGCTGGTCATCGAAGCGCCAGTAGTACTGCCGCTCTTCCTTGAACAGCCGCACGTTGGCCTTGTCGAGCGCGGACAGCGTGCCGTCGGGCAGGAAGCGGCTGACCTCGAATTCGGCCAGCGACGATTCGCGCGCCACGTCGGCGTCGAACAGCGGACGCACGCCGATCAGCGCGGGTGCCGGCCACCAGGCGCGCTCCAGCGAGCGCACCACCGGCCGGCCGCCGGATTCGAGCAGGCTCAGGCTGGTGCGCAGGCGCAGCGGAGAGCGAGCAGTGCCCGGGTCGTACGGCACCGCCAGCTGTGCGGCGCCGCTGTCGTCAAGCGCGGTTTCTTCCAGCTCGCGCCGGCCCTTGAGCGCGTCGTCGGCGAAGTCGCCGAAGATGAAGCCGGGCTTCTGCGGCAGCGCAAAGCGCAGGCGCTCGGTGGCGAGTGCGCCGAGCAGGCGGTTGCCGGCGGCCGGCGCGCCGAACAGGTAGTCGCCCTGCACCGCGATGTCGAGCGGCTCGCCGTCGGTCAGCACCCCCTCCGCACTGGTCAGCGCGAGCTTCATGCGCTCGGGCAGGAACTCCTCGACCTTGAAACGCATGATCGCGTCCGGCCGTTTTGCCCCGGGATCGGCGCGCAGTTCCAGTGTCCAGGCGCCGGTCTGGGCGTCACCGGGAATCGCCAGCGTGTGGCGGAAGTAACCGGGTTGTTCGGCCGAGGGCTGCCACACGCGCTGACTGACGGTGCGCCCGTCGGGGCGCTTGAGCAGCACACTGAGCGGCTGCGCAGCGACCGGTTGGCCGTCGGCATCGCGCGCCAGCACCGACACATCGAAGCTTTCGCCCGGCCGGTACAGGTCGCGCCCGCTCCACACGAACAGCTTGTTGTTCGTCGGCAGCAGGCCGGCGGTGTCGAATTCGGACAGGTCGAGCGCGGCCTCGCCCAGCGACACGACCGACAGCTCGCGCCCGCGACGCGCGATCACCAGCCGGGCATCGGCCGGTATGGCGTCGAAGGTGGCGCGGCCGTCGCCTTCGGCCTTGACCGATGCGACGCGCTTGCCGTCGCCGTCCAGCACTTCGAACTCGACGCCGTCGAGCGCCGCGCCCGAGCGCAGCGACGTGGCGAAGGCATCGACGCGGCTGCCGTTGCGGTGCAGGTGCAGGCCGATGTCGCTGACGTAGAAATAGGTGGTCTGGTAGTCGCCGGAAAAGCTGCCCGGCACATTCATCACCGCGACATACACGCCCGGCTCGCGCAGCTCCTTGATGTGCTCGACCGGCAGGAAGCTCACGTGCCGGCGGTCGCGCTTGTCGTCGGTCTGGAAGCGGCCCAGATAAACGCTGGACGACAGGTCCTTCAGCTGGTCGATGTACCAGCCGGAGGTGCGGCCGCGCAGGTCGACGGTGCCACCGCCGTAGTACTCGCCCTCGTACTCACCTTCGCCTTCGCCCTGCGCGCCCTCCTCGTCGGCGCTGCGGCGGATACCGTACACCTTGTCGAGAAAGGCCGGCAGCTGCGCGGGCTCGACGCGCAGGAACTGTACGTCGACTTCGGGCGTGTTGATGGTGACCACCGGCAGGCCGCCGTTCTGCCCGGCCGGCAGTACGGTGCCGCGGCTGGCGAAGAAGAACGCCGGCGGCATGTCTTCGACCAGCGTCTCGCACTGGTGGGTGCCGGCGAGCTGATCGCCGGCGCGCGACGCGACGCCGACGGCCACATCGATGCGGTAGCGCCGCTTCGGCAGCACACCGGAAAAATAGGCGATGCGCGGGTTGTCGCCCAGGTACCAGTTGCCGACCACCTTGCCGCCGGCCTCCCGCGTTTCGCTGTCACCCAGATCGGTGACCGTCATCAATTCGCCCAGCGGCAGCTTGCGCGCCAGCGGCCGGCTGAAAGTGACCGCCAGCGCCGGTCCCGCTTCGCGGCTGCGCGCGTCGCAGCGCAGCACCGCGAACGGCGTGTCCGGGTCGTCGCCGATGGCGGCGATCGGCGCGTCAGGGCTGCGCGTCGTCTGCCACCAAAGCGCCGCCGCGACCGCAGCCGCCAGCACGAACAATCCCGCCCAAAGCTTGCCGCCGCCTGCCTTCATGACCGTGCCCGTTCCGTCTGTCATCGCCCGCCGCGATTATCCGCGATCCGCGCGATCATCATGCGATGTTGCAAGCGCGCCGACCCCGGATCGCGTGCCGGGTGTGACTGTACCTGGGGCAGCACCTGTGAAAGCGGCGAAGTCTTTGTGGGAGCGGCGGCCTCGCCGCGATGCGCACGCTGCACAACGATGGCCGCGGCACGATCGCGGCGAGGGCGGAGCGGGGGTTCGGCGAGCACGGCTCGCCGCCCGCATGGCCGGCAGTGGATCGCCACGCCCACAGAGGCTGCCGCTCCGACGGAGCCGCTCCCACACGGGCGCTGCGCACCTGACGCATCCGATTGGACGCCCGCGTGACCTGCAGCTATGATTTTTTGCCCGCAAATCAACCGCTTTCAGCCATGCCCCTGATCGAATTGCAGTGCTCACGCCCGGAAACGAGTGCAGAAACGCTGCGCACCAGCCTGTCGGTGCTGTTGGCCCGTCTGTACGAACGCGACCGCGGTCTCGATCCAGCGCATCTGCGGGTGCTGGTGCTGCGCGACGACGCGACCGGCTCGGCCGGTACCGCGCCACCTCTGTCGCGCGAGGACGGCGCGGGCGGATTCACGATCACGCTGTCGGCACCGTTCGTCGAACAGTCGCTGGCGGGCGAGCCTGAGCAACTGCTGCAACTGGTGCATGCGCTGCATCGCGAACTGTGGCGCGGCGAGCTGGCGCTTGCGCCCGCAGTTGAGGCGGCCGGCGACACACTCGTCGCGCAATTCGCGCCGATCGCCCGCCTGATGCTGGACGAATACCGCGCCAACCGCGCCAGCGCCTGGTCGCTGCCGGCCGGCTCCGATCTGCTGTTGCCGCATCTGCTGCGCCTGCTCGACGAACTGCCCGACGCGAGTCGGCGCGCCCTCGCCGACTACCGTACCGACGCCGATCTGGACACGCTGACCGGCCTGGCGATGGCGCGGCTGACGCATCTGATGCAGACGGTGGCGTTCAGCCTCGGCTATCTCGCCGGGCTGCAGCGCAGCGCGGCGGATATCGCACCCGAGTTGAAAGCCGGGCTCGACACGTCGCTGATCGGCCGCGAGTGGCCGCGCATCGCTGCCCTGCTTGCGGGTGCTGCAGCGGTCGAGGGCGACGCGCGCGCGCTGCAGATGGGCATGCTGGCGACGCGCATCATTGCCGTGCTCGGCAGCATGGGCCTGCATGCGCGCACAGGCGACGACGGCACGGTGTGGATGGATGTGGCGGCGACGCTGCATTAGGCGAACGTCAGGAGGCCGGTCCTGCGGCACAGGATCACCGCAGGACCACGCAGCACGGCAAGAAAAACGTCACCTGACGATCAAGCCATTGCAACGGGGATCCTCTAGCTTTGCGGCTCGGCAAGGTCACGCATCACGGATGCGGACCGGTTTGCCGAATGACACAGTCCCGCGAAAGCGCGGGTCGCACCGCACAAGGCCCCAGGATGAAACCCCGAGTTCTGCAGCACGCTGCCAACGACAACCGCTTCCATGCGTTTCCATTCGCCCGCCCGACGCCGCGGCTGACCCTGATCCAGGGCGTGGCGTCGACGCCACGCGCGCAGATCGCGCTACGCGCGACCTCCGCTGATTTTGAATTCCCGATCGCCCGCAGCGAGGCTGATCTGGCCGCCGCCGCCGCGCTGGTCGAGCACTGTTACGGCCGGCGTGGTTATCCGGCGCAGCGACCCGAATCGACGACCGGCGAAACGACCTTGCTGGCGCGCTGGGCCGGCCGCCTGGTCGGCACGGTGACGGTGCGCTGCGGTGTGACACAGCGGCTGCACGCCGAAACCGGCTTCGCGGAACACGTCGGGGCCTTGCGCGAGCAGGGCTGCCGGCTGATCGAATACACACGCTTCGCCATCGATCGCGACGCACTGGTGAACACCGGACAGGACATCGATCTCGCATTCGAACTGATACGGCGCGCACTGCAACTGGGTCGCGTGTCGCTGGAGGCGACCGATGCCGTGATCGAGGTGAATCCGCGTCATGTGCGCTATTACCAGCGCGCATTCGGCTTTCGTGCGTTCGGCGCCGAACGCCGGTGCGAACGCGTCGGTGCGCCGGCACGGCTGCTGCATCTGAACCTGGTGGCGGTCGATTCCGCCAGCCGTCCCGGACTGGCACTGCACTGAGGCACGCAGGCGATCTCGCGCCGAAAACGGACGGTCAGCGCAGCGGCAGGATTTCCGCCGCAACCGCCTCGCCCTGAACGCCCCGGAAGCCCAGTGCGTGCAGCGCGGCCAGGGTTTCGGCGTGTTCCACTGCCACTGCGACCGGCAGGATGGACAGCGCGGACGCGATGCCGGTCAGCGAGGACACGTAGGCGCCCGAATCCGGATTGAGCAGGGCTTCGCGCGTCAGCGTGACCGAGAACTTCACGTGTTGCGGCCGCAGACGGCGCAACAGGCTCAGTGCGTTGGCGTGCAGGCCGAAGTGCTTGATGCCGATCGCCAGCCCGCGCGACTGCGCCAGTTGGGCAAACGCTTCGGCGGCGTCGGGGTCGCCGAGCAGGGCGACTTCGGAAAACTCGAGGATGAAACTGCCGCGACGCGCGTCGTGCCTGTAGCCGCCGACCCAGCGCAGGATGTCGGGATCGATGAGCGCCGCGGCACTGACATTCACCACCGTCGCCAGACCATCGCGTCGCGCCTGAGCATGTTCGAGCGCGCGCATCAGGCAAGCGCTGTCAAGCGCGGCCGATACGCGCGCTTCGCCGGCGTAGGTCATGTATTCGGCGGCGCGGATCAGGCGGTCGCCGGCGTCGAGTGCAGCGCGCAACTCGACATGCAGCGCGCCGGCGGCGCCACCGGCATCGAGCACGCGGGTGGCCTGCGACGCGAACGCGATGCGCCCCTGCCCAATCAGGTCACGCACGGTGCCGCGCACCGCAGCACCTGCCGATTCGATGTCCTGTGCATGCGCCAGCGGAAACTCCTGCGTGTCGCCCGGCAGCCACAGGTGCAGCGCGCGATCGGCTGCGGCCAGCCAGCGCGCCGCGTCGCCGTCGCTGCCACAGTCGGCAGCGCCGCCCCGCCAGCCGCCCGGATCATCGTTACCGGCGGCACGTGCCAGGCCATTCAGGCGCGCGCGCAGTGCGCCGAGCAGCTGTTGCGCCGGTGCTTCGGCGGCATCGACGAGCAGTGCGAAGCTGGCGCCTTCGACCCGACCGCACAGGCCGCCCTTCGCCGCGTCGCGAATGTACTGGGCTGATTCGGTCAGCAGATCATCAACCGTCTGCCGGCCGAAGCGGTTGTTCAGGTCTTCCAGCCCGTCGATGCGCAACAGCGCAAGCCAGCCGCTGCGCTGACCGGCTTCGATGCGCGCTTCGAGGGCTGCGCGGAAGCCGCGGCGGTTTGCCAGCCCGGTCAGTTCATCGACCAGCGCCTGGTCGCGGAAGCGTTCGGCGCGGGTCGATTCGGCATCGAGCGCCTGCGCCAGCGCACCCAGCATGCGGTTGAAGGCGCCGACCAGCGGCTGCAGTTCGGTCGGCATGCGGGCTTCATCGATCGGCATGAATTTGCGCGAAGCGGCCGCAACGGCCGAGCGCTGAACGCGGCGCAGCGGCCTCAACCCCCAGCGCAATGCAGCGAGGCCGAGCGCGCCGGCCACAGCCAGCCCGCCGCCCATCCAGACCAGCAGGGTCTGCGCGACCGTCCACAACTGAAGGTAGGCCCAGTGCGGATGCGGCTCGACCAGAACGCTGCCGGCGATGCGCCAGCCGGACATGATGTCGGCCGTCTGGGCGCCGGACGCCAGCGGCAGCAGGTCGACGAACCACTGCGGCGCGCCACCGGCGAGCCGGGCCGGCGCTTCGCGGCTGGCAACGATGCGCTGCTGTGCATCACGCACGGCGATGCGCCGCAGATAGCTCTGGTCGAACACCGGCTCGACCAGACTTTCGGCATTCTGCAGCGACGGCTCGCCCCCGGCGGTCAGCGCGACGGTCAGCGACAGCGCGATCGACTGCGCCTGGCTCGCCATCTGCGCTTCGACGCGGTCGCGCGACACCCACAGCGCCGTCAGCAGTGCCGCGACGAAAGCCGCCACACCGACGCCGAGCAACGCGGCCAGCAGACGCACGCGCAAGCTGTTCATCATTTCACCTCCGCACGCACACGGTCGAGCAATTCGCGCCACTTGCGCAGCTGCTGCGGCGAGCCCAGTTCGCGGTCGCCACCGCCCTGCACCTTCCAGACGCGGTCATCGTTGAAGCTGTACACGGGCGTCAGGTCGGGCCGCTCGGCCGCCGGCATGAAGCGCTTTTCGAGGTTGTCCATCACCCAGGGCTCGGCGCCGGGTTCCGGGTAATAGGCGAGCACCATGTGGTTTTCCAGACGGCCCTCGCGCAGCAGACGCACATAGGTGATGCGCAGCTTGTCGGCCGGCATGCCCAGTTCGCGCAGCGCGAAGTATTTGGTGAGCGCGTAGTCTTCGCAATCGCCGGCGGCGACCGCAGCGAATTCGACCGGCGTGGCCCAGTAGTCTTCCGATTTCCAGAGCACCGGATCGGTCACGTAACGCGCGCGGTTGGCGATCTGGTTGATGCGCTCGACGCGCAGCGCTTCTTCGGCGATGTGACCGGCGGTGTTCAGCGACTCGGCCAGTTCAGCCATGCGCGGGCCAGCCTTGCTGCCGAATCGTGCGTCCATGCGCTGCTGCAGTTCAGCGCGCACGGCGAGCAGGTAACCTTCGTAGGTGAAGGCCGTGGCCTGTGCCGCTGCAACTGCCGTGATGGCCACGAGCGCGCGCGCCACCCAGCGCCGTACGCAAGGCAGGCGGCGCGACAGCAGTCTGGGCGGGTGTGAGGTGGCCGGCATCCGGGAACATCCAGGGACAGTTCTCCTTTAACGGTCGCAAGGCGGCCCGGCTTGACACGGCGTGTGTCACCAGAATTGCCACTGACCGGAATGGATGACCCACAGGCCGAGCAGCAGGTTGGTCACGCCATGCGAAACGATGGGCAACCACAGGCGTCCGGTGGCGCGATACAGTCCGCCATAGACCAGGCCTGCGACGATGCCGGCCGCCCATTGGCCGTGTTCGAAGCCGAACGCGATCGAACTGAACAGTACGCTGCGCAGCGTTATCGATTGTGCTGCGATGGTCAGGAAGTTCGGGTAGTCGAGCCAGCGCATGATGAAGGAGCGCCAGAACAGCTCTTCCATGATGGGCACGACGACCGCAGCACCGAAAATGCGGATGATGACCAGCGTCACGATCAGCGCGCCAGCCTCGTCGAGCGGTTTGTAGCCTTCGCCCGGTTTGAATGCGAATGGGGGGAAATCGAGCCAGATCCACAACGCCCAGACGGCGACGCCCAGCGCGACGGCAACCAGCCACGCAGACATGCCGGACAGCCGTGACGGTGCAGCCGGCACGGCTGGGCGCAGCTCGATGTAGTCGCGGCTGAACACTGCCAATGAAGCAATCACGCAGGCGATCTGCAGTGCATACATCCAGCGCGCGTCGACACCGAGCGCGCCGGCGAGCGGTGCGGCGATGATGAGAAACAGTATGTAGAGCGCGAACGGCAGGATGCGCGCCAGCGCGGCACGGCGCGGTGTGATCGTGGAACTCATGTCGGAAGGATGACGCGACGGGCCGGTTTCGGGACAGCGCATGATAAGGCCGCCGTGCGACAGTCACGTGGCAGCAAGGCACGGTGGGCCGATATCGGAACGTCGGTCAGCCGGCCGGATACCAGCGCGGCAACCAGCCGGCTTCGTCGGCGGCCGCAACGAACGGCGGCGCGATGTCGCAACCGGGCATCCAGGCCGGATGCCCGTCGATGCACACGATGGGTACGCGATCGCGCAACCAGGGTGGCAGGCCGCACTCCTGCGCGATCTGCTTGACGCCGGCACGCGGCCGCCCCGGGCCACGCGGCAGACGGTCGCCGGGCGCTCGGGCGCGCACAGTGACACACGCTTGCGCAACGACCGACCCTGAAAGCCCCTGCCCGCTGACCGGTTCGAACCGGATCTGGCCGGCACCCCAGACCTGCATCGGTTCCCCCGACCACCTCTGCTCTGCAGGTGGATCGAAATCCGGCATCAGCCACAGCGCGCCGCGATGACTGATGCCTGCCACACCGGCGTGCGCCATCGGACAGGCCGAGGTTGCCTGTGCGGCGGCGAGTTGGCGTCGCCACTCGTCCAGCCAGGATTCATTGGGCAATGTGCGCGCACCATGCTGCCGGAGCAGCCAGCGCAGCAGATTGCGCTGGCGCGCGGCATCGAGCGCGATCAGCCCATCGAGCCGGTAGCAGCGGCCCCACTGCGCGGCTTCGGCGATGGCTTCGGCATCGCGCGCGGCAAGTTCGTCGAGCAGGGTCTGCGCTTCGGCCAGACGTCGCGCGACGCCGGCCATCGCCTCGGGCGCCCGCGGCCAGCGCGCGGCCAGCACCGGCAGCACGTCGCGGCGCAGGTAATTGCGGGCGTAACGGGTGTCGGCATTGGATTCGTCGTCGATCCAGTTCAGGCCGTGCGCCTGTGCATGGGCTTCGAGCGCGCTGCGCGGCACGCCCAGCAGCGGCCGCAGCGTGGCGACGTGTTCGGCGTCGGCGGCGCGCCAGGCGGGCATGCCGGCCAGTCCGAGCAGACCGGCGCCGCGTACCATGTTGTGCAACAGCGTTTCCGCCTGATCGTCGGCGTGGTGGGCGGTCAGCAGCGTGTCGAGGCCGCGATCACGCGCATGCGCATGCAGCGCCGCATAGCGCGCGTCGCGTGCGGCACATTCGAGACCGTCCGGCGATACACGCGACACCTCTACGCGCAGCACGCTGAGCGGAAGATCTAGCACCCGGCACTGCGCGGCGCAGAAATCCGCCCAGCGATCGGCGTTCGGACTGAGGCCGTGGTGGACATGGGCACATTCGAGCTGCCAGCCGTGCTGCGCACGCAACAACGCCAGGCCGTGCAGCAGTGCGGTTGAATCGAGTCCGCCGCTGTAGCCGAGCAACAGTCGGCTGCCGTCGGTGCAATGCGCCGCGAGCGCGGCGGCAATCGGGCCGGACAGGTCAGGCGACAGCCTGCTCCTTGAATTTGCCATAAGACATCAGTCGCTCGATGCGGCGCTCCACCAGCTGGGTCGGGGTGAGATCGGCAAGCTGGCGCTGCGCTTCGGCCAGTGCGCGCTTGAGCGACGCGGCAACCGTGGCGTGGTCGCGGTGACCGCCACCTGCCGGTTCATTCACGACCTTGTCGATCAGCCCCAGGGTTTTCAGGCGCGACGCCGTGATGCCCATGATTTCGGCGGCGTCGGCCGCCTTGTCGGCGCTTTTCCACAGGATGGACGCACAGCCTTCCGGTGAAATGACCGAATAGGTCGAGTACTGCAGCATCATCAAGGTGTCGGCCACGGCAATCGCCAGTGCGCCGCCGGAACCACCCTCGCCGATGATGGTGGCAATGATGGGTACGCGCAGTTCGGCCATGGCGTAGAGGTTGTGGCCGATGGCTTCGGACTGGCCGCGTTCTTCGGCGTCGATCCCCGGGTAGGCGCCCGGCGTGTCGATGAAGGTAAACACCGGCATGCCGAATTTCTCGGCCAGCTTCATCAGGCGCAGCGCCTTGCGGTAACCCTCGGGACGCGGCATGCCGAAATTGCGATGGATCTTTTCCTTCGTATCGCGCCCCTTCTGATGACCGATCACCATGCAGGCGTGGCCGTTGAAGCGGGCGATGCCGCCGACGATGGCATGGTCATCGGCGAACGAGCGATCACCATGCAGTTCCTGGAACTCGGTGAACATCAGGCGGAAGTAATCGAGCGAATACGGACGCTGCGGATGGCGCGCCACCTGGGCGATCTGCCACGGCGTGAGCTTGGCGTAGATGTCCTTGGTGAGCGACTGGCTCTTTGCTTCGAGCCGGGCGATCTCTTCCGAGATATCGACCGCAGAATCGTCCTGCACGAAACGCAACTCCTCGATTTTCGCCTCAAGTTCGGCGATCGGCTGTTCAAAATCGAGAAAGGTGGTTTTCATCGGCGGAGTGGACTGAAACGGAAAGGAACGCGATTTTACCGCGTACGCCGGCTGTTCGGTCGGCAATGCGCCTACCGGAATCCGGGTGCTCGAGAGAGGGCGCCTCAGCGGTCAGAGCGCGCGCCGCGAGGCCGCAGCGCGGAAACGCGTGCTACTTGATGCGGCGGAGATGCGACCGGCCGGCCGGCTTGTCCGGTGTGGTGAGCACGGGCTGCTCGCTGCGCTCGGATGCAGCCGCCGGCGCGACATCCGCGCGAACAGTCTGACCCGGCGTGACCTCGAATGCCATGCCGTGACCGTTTTCGCGCGCATAGATCGCAGCGACACAATCAATCGGGATGGTCAATTCCTGCGCGACTCCGCCGAAACGTGCCGAGCAGGTGATCAGTTCGTTGCCCATGACCAGTTGATGAACCGCTTCTCGCCCGATGTTCAGGATGATCTGGCCATCCTTGACGTACTGGCGTGGAACGCCCGCGCGTTCGTCTACGACGACCGCGATGTAAGGCGTGAGCCCCTGGTCCGCACACCAGTCGAACAGTGCACGGAGCAGATAGGGCTTGGTCGAAACGGAACTCATCACATCCATGCAGTTTGAACGAATACTCCGGACAGCCTAGCGACGCATCACTTTTTCGGACGGCGTGAGCGCATCGATGAACCCCTGGCGGGAAAAGATACGTTCAGCGTACTTCATCAGAGGCGCGGCAGACTTTGGAAGTTCGATACCGTAGTGGTCAAGTCGCCATAGTAATGGAGCAATGGCAACGTCCAGCATGGAAAATTCCTCGCCCAGCATGTACTTCTGCTTGGCGAAGATCGCCGTGAGCTCGGTCAGACGATCGCGCAGGTGCACGCGCGACTTGTCAGCCGTACGTGCATTCTTTTCCAGCGGCTCGATGTGCGAGAACAGTTCGTTCTCGACCGTGTGCAGAAGCTGACGCGCGCGGGCCCGCATGATCGGGTCCGGCGGCATCAGTTGCGGGTGCGGAAAGCGCTCGTCAATGTACTCATTGATGATGTTGGAGTCGTACAGGATGAGGTCGCGATCAACCAGCACCGGCACGCGGTTGTATGGATTGATGACCGCAATGTCTTCCGGCTTGTTGTACAGGTCGACATCGATGACCTGGAAGTCCATGCCTTTTTCGTAGAGGACAATACGGCAGCGATGGGAAAAGGGATCGGTGGTCCCCGAGTACAGATTCATCATCGTGTTGACACCCCAGGAGTACTCGGCATCCCGCACCACGCGACGGACGCGTGATGGGGTCGCTTCGCGATGACCGAGAGCTTGCATGACTTTCGGGCGTATTTGATTAATGGACGTCTTTCCAGTACTCGCGCTTGAGCAGGTATGCCAGCGTGAGCAGGACGGAAAGACCGAGGATGACGAGCAGGCCGGTCTGGCGACGCTTTTCGGCACCAGGTTCCGCCATGAAAACAAGATAGGCAACCAGATCGCCGATCGCCGAATCGTACTCGGTCTTGCTGAGTTTGCCCGGCTTCGTCAGTTCGATCTGCAGCGAATCGACTTCGCCACCGTGACCATCGGACACCTTCACGTGCTTCGCAGTCTGCTCGCCCTGCAGTTCGTACAGGACGTGCGGCATGCCGACGTTGGCGAAGGCCGTGTTGTTCCAGCCGGTCGGGCGGGCGTCGTCGCGATAGAAGCCCCGCAGGTAGGTGTAGAGCCAGTCTGCGCCGCTGCCATCACCCGAGGCGCGCGAGCGTGCGACCACGCTCAGGTCGGGCGGTGCTGCACCGAACCACTTGATGCCGTCGGCGCGCGTCATGCCGACGCGCATCGTTTCACCGACCTTGTCGGCGGCGAACAGCAGGTTGTCCTTGATCTGCTCGTCTGTCAGACCGACGTCGTTCATGCGGTTGTAGCGCATGTACGAGGCCGAGTGGCAGTTCAGGCAATAATTGACGAACATCTGCGCGCCGCGCTGGATCGCGAGGGCATCACGGAATTTCTCGGTCGGTGCGCGATCGAGCTGTACGTGACCGCCTGCGGCCATCGCAACCAAGGGGGCGAACAGGGCGCCCAGAAACAGGTTTTTGAGTTGTTTCATGATCTGTCTGGCTTTCAGTGTCCGGTCACGCGATCAGGTACGGGCTTCGTCTTGTCGATCGCGGTGTACCAGGGCATCGCGATGAAGAACAGGAAGTAGATGATCGTGCAGATCTGCGACACCAGCGTGCCCATCGGCGTCGGTGCCTGCACGCCCAGATAACCCAGGATCAGGAAGGCAATGATGAAGATGGTCAGCGCCGCCTTGTAGATCGGGCCGCGATAGCGGATCGACTTCACAGGCGAGCGATCGAGCCAAGGCAGCAGGAAGAAGATCATCACGGACAGGCCCATGAAGATCACGCCCCACAGCTTCGCGTCGATCCAGAAGAAATTCACCGTGTTGGCGCGCAGGATCGAATAGAACGGCGTGAAGTACCACACCGGCGCGATGTGCGACGGCGTCTTCAGCGGGTCGGCCGGAATGAAGTTGTTGTATTCCAGGAAGTAGCCGCCGAACTCGGGCGCGAAGAACACGACCGCAGAGAAGCAGATCAGGAAGACCACGACACCGACGATGTCCTTCACCGTGTAGTACGGGTGGAACGGAATGCCGTCGAGCGGAATGCCTGTCTTGGGGTCCTTGTGCTTCTTGATGTCCACACCATCCGGGTTGTTCGAACCGACTTCGTGCAGCGCGATGATGTGCGCGGCAACGAGACCGATCAGCACCAGCGGCACGGCGATCACATGGAACGAGAAGAAGCGGTTCAGCGTCGCATCACCGATCACGTAGTCGCCACGCAGCCAGATCGACAGGTCGTTGCCGATGACCGGGATGGCCGAGAACAGGTTGATGATGACCTGGGCGCCCCAGTACGACATCTGTCCCCAGGGCAGCAGGTAGCCCATAAAGGCTTCCGCCATCAGCAGCAGGAAGATGGCGCAACCGAAGATCCACACCAGTTCGCGCGGCTTGCGGTACGAGCCGTACATCAGCCCGCGGAACATGTGCAGATAGACCACGACGAAGAACGCCGAAGCCCCCGTCGAGTGCATGTAGCGGATCATCCAGCCCCATGGCACGTCGCGCATGATGTATTCGACACTGGCGAAGGCCACCGGAACACCCGATGCATTCAACGATGCGTCAGGCTTGAAGTGCATCACCAGGAAGATGCCGGTGACGACCTGGATCACCAGCACGAGCAGTGCGAGCGAACCGAAGAAGTACCAGAAGTTGAAGTTTTTCGGCGCGTAGTACTCCGCCAGATGTTCCTTGTACATCGACGTCAGCGGGAAACGCTGGTCGATCCAGCCCAGCAGGCCGGTAGTCGTTACAACCTTTTCGCCTGCCATCGCTCAACCCTCCTTGGTGTCCTGGCCGACCAGGATTCGGCTGTCGGACAGAAACATGTACGGCGGCACCGCGAGGTTGTCCGGCGCCGGCATTGCCTTGAATACACGACCCGCGAGGTCGAAGCTGGAGCCGTGGCAGGGGCACACGAATCCGGCAACGTCGCCGAGCTGCGCGTTGGAACCCGATGCGAACGGGCCCGAAGGCGAACAGCCGAGGTGGGTACAGATCGCTACGAGCACCGCGAACTCGGCGCGATCTTCGCGGGCGCGCTGCACGTTGCGGGCGTATTCGGGAGTGAATTCGGACGGGTTGCGTTCCGATTTGGGATCCGCCAGCTTTTCCTCGATCTTCGTGAGGGCTTCGAGCTGTTCCGGCGTGCGACGCAGGATCCAGACCGGTTTGCCCTGCCACTCGACGGTCGTCATTTCGCCCGGAGCGAGTTTGGACACATCCACCTCGACCGGAGCGCCTGCGGCTTTCGCGCGTTCCGAAGGAGCCAGACTGGTCAGAAAGGGAACTGCGACTGCAAGTCCTGCAACGCCACCCGCACAGGCGGTTGCCACGAGCAGATTGCGGCGCCCGCAATCCATTTTTTTCTCATTGCCACTCATGCTTCACCCCGTCGAAACAATTGATTCTGCGCAACCTGCGATTATACCCCCAAGCGACTACTGCTTTAAACCCCCGACAACCTTTCCGTGCCCCGGAACCGTGCGATGCAACCCTGTCGTGCGGCGCACTGGCTCATAGCGTGCCCTGTTCGCGCATGCGCGCAATGCGCGTCGGGTCGATGCCAAGTCCGGCGAGCACCTCGTCGGTGTGTGCTCCGAGCTCCGGACCGATCCAGTCGGTACCCCCGGGCGTCTCCGACAGCCGAGGTACGACCGCTGGCGCTTTGAATGGTCGTCCGTCCGGCAGTTCCAGCGTTTCGAACATTGCGCGCGCGAGATACTGCGGATCGGCGACGATGTCCTCGATCGAATACACCCGGCTGACCGGTACGTCGGCTTCGCCCAGTAAGCGCAGCACTTCGTCGCCATCGCGCTCGGCCACCCAGGCGTCGATCAGTGCATAGACCTCATCGCGTCGCGCATCGCGGCCGGCGTTGTCGGCGAGCGAAGGGTCGGCAGCGAGATCGGCGCGACCAACAGCCCCCATCAGGCGCTTGAAGATCGCGTCGCCGTTGCCGCCGATGATGATGTGGCGGCCGTCACGTGCCGTGTGGGTGTTCGATGGCGTGATGCCGGGCATGATGTTGCCGGTACGGCCGCGGATGAAGCCGAACACGTCGAACTCCGGCAACATGCTTTCCATCATCGCGAAAACGGCTTCATACAGGGCGACATCAACGGTCTGGCCCTGCCCTGCTCCGCGCCCGCCGGTGGCATCGCGGTGGCGCAATGCCATCAGCGCGCCGATGACGCCCCACAGCGCGGCGATCGAATCTCCGATTGAGATACCGACCTTGACCGGCGGTCGATCCGGAAAGCCGGTGATGAATCGCAGGCCTCCCATCGATTCGCCGATGGCGCCGAAACCTGGCTGTTCGGCCATCGGGCCGGTCTGGCCGAAACCCGACAGACGGACGATCACCAGCGAAGGATTGAGTTCGCGCAGCGCGGCTTCCGGCAGGCCGAGCTTGTCCAGCACGCCGGGACGGAAGTTTTCGACCAGTACGTCGGCGTCCGCCAGCAGGCGACGCAGCACGTCGAGACCGTCCGGGTGCTTCAGGTTGAGCGTGACCGACTTCTTGTTGCGCGCCTGCACGAACCACCACAGCGACGTGCCTTCGTAAAGCAGGCGCCACTTGCGCAGCGGATCGCCGCCATCGGGCGACTCGATCTTGACAACTTCCGCCCCGAATTCGGCCAGAATGCGTGACGCGAACGGGCCGGCGATCAAGGTGCCCAGTTCGACCACTTTCAGGCCGGACAGCGGTCTGACAGCCGGATCGCTCATGCGGGCCGGCGCTCCGACAGCGCCTGGGCGATGGTGCCGATGTCGGTGTGTTCGAGTTCGCCGCCGACCGGCAGGCCACGCGCGATGCGGCTCACCGCAAGACCGCGAGCACGAAGCATTTCGCCGAGATAGTGCGCGGTGGCTTCGCCTTCATTGGTGAAATTGGTGGCCAGAATGACTTCGGTCACCTGCGGATCGGCCGCGCGTTCAAGCAGGCGCTCGAGACGCAGTTCGCGCGGGCCGACACCTTCCAGCGGCGCGATGCGCCCCATCAGGCAGTAATACAGGCCGGCATAGCTCTGCGTCTGCTCCATCATCAGCATGTCGGCCGGGCTTTCGACGACGCACAGCAGCGACGCGTCGCGGCGCGGCGAGGCACAGCGCTCGCACACCTCGAGTTCGGTGAAGGTATTGCAGCGCACACAGTTGTGCAGCCGGGTGAGCGCCTGGCCGAGTGCGCGGGCCAGCTTTTCGGCGCCCTGCCGATCGCGCTGCAACAGGTGAAACGCCATGCGCTGCGCACTTTTCGGGCCGACCGATGGCAGGCATCGCAGTGCGTTCACCAGCTCCTCGAGTACACCCGGCGTCATCCGCGCAGTACGGGAATCAGAACGGCAGCTTGAAGCCGGGCGGCAGGTTCAGGCCGGACGTGAAGCCGGCCATCTTCTCTGCCGTGGTCGCCTCGACCCGACGCACGGCGTCGTTCACCGCTGCGGCCAGCAGGTCTTCAAGCATTTCGCGGTCATCCATGACGGACGGATCGATGCTGACGCGACGCACGTCGTGCTTGCACGTCATGACAACCTTCACCATGCCGGCACCGGACTGGCCCTCGACCTCGACGGTCGCCAGCTGGTCCTGCATCTTCTTCATGTTTTCCTGCATCTGCTGGGCCTGTTTCATCAGGCCACCGATGCCACCTTTCATCATGGTGCGATCCTCAAAGTGGTTTTATCGAGTCTTCGATCAGCCGGGCATCGAACTGTTCAATGACCTGCTGAACGAAGGGGTCGTTCCGCATCGCCTCGCGCGCCTGCTGCTCGCGCGCCTGCTGTTCGGCGGACAGTCGCTGCGCCACGGTCTGCGACACCGGGGCGCCATGTTCGAACTGCAGTTGCACGGGCACGCCGAGCGCAGCCTGCACAGCGGCGCGCAACTTGTCCTGCGCACTGCTGACCAGATGCGCCATCTCGCGCGGCAGGCGCAGGCGGATGCGTCCGCCGTCGCTGCCCAGCCATTCGCACTGGTGCGCGAGCTGGCGCGTCAGTGCAACGATGTCGAGCCGGTCGACCAGTGCGTGCCAGTCATCGTTGGAATGCAGCACCGCACCGACGGCCTGGACTTCTGCCGGCGTGGGCGAAGGCACCACATCGGACGGAAACGTGGAAGGTGCCTCAATGCGCGGCGACGCCGATACCCGCGCGAGCGGTTCGCGCTCGACCGGCACGGGCGCGACGGCTGGCGCTGGCGCAACGACCGGCGGCAGCGGCGCGCTGGCGCGGG
>NZ_JANINI010000011.1:36349-176989 GCF_024580145.1 Methyloversatilis sp. XJ19-49 | reverse complement strand
GCAATTGCCGATCTCGACCACGTTGCCGAGTCGAACATCAACCGACAGATTCAGGCGCTCGTGCCCACACTCGGCATGCCCAAGACCGAAGCAATGGCGCAACGCATCGCCGTCATCAATCCGGCGAAATTTCGGTAACCCAAGCCTTGTGCGGTGCGCTGACGGCGAACCGGTGTTACAGACAGTTTGGCGCCACCACTGCTGGCTAGCCGGACCGAAAGTACGGCTTGCGCGCATACCTTGTCTGTGACTTCACCTTCGCCAAGCGAATCAGACCCATCACGCGATGCTTTCCGCCTCGCTCACCTAAGTTACACAGATTGTTGTTAATCTTGTAATACTCATTCGCGTATCCGCATTCTTCCCCACTGGTACGGATAAGCGCTAGCAGCCGGGCGTCCTCTTGGGCGCGGGCAGATTCGGTCTATCCGCGAACCGTGACAGCAAGTCGGAAGCGAACACGTCACCAAAGACATGCGCTACAGGCGATATTCCTTCTCGCGGGCCGTGATAAGGCGTACTTCCCCCACACTGCTTGGCAAACTACAGGGGTCAATTATTAGGATGTCGCGCTCCGCGCTCACACTGCGCAACTTCTCCTTCAGGCGATGAATCTCACCGGCTTGGCAGGCCCGTTGTACTCGCTGAGCTAGGCTCACCGATTAGCGCGTTATCCAGTCGTATAGGCTGTAAGTGCTGAAACTAGGCCGCACAGCAACCTCCGCAACTGGATGGCCAGGCTCGGTGACCTGCCTGACCGCTTCGACCTTGAACTCTTCGGTGAGGCGACGACCCGTCTTGTTCTCTTTCCGTACACAACCCAGTCATGCCTCGATCTTGAGGCTACAAGGTGTCTAGAAAACCAAGGCGTATCCATCTTAAACCCATGTTGTGCTTGCCTTCGCAGGACACCAAGGGGGGGCTGTGCTATCCTTTAAGGCTATCCAAGGCTTCAATGCAGGTTACCTGTTGCCTGTTTTTTTCAATCGATTCAAGGATATTGGCTGATGGCCCAGAGCACTTCTACGACACACTCCCTCGAGCGGACGATCAACATGTCCGTTGTTGCCGCTGACGTCGAGAAAGATGTTGCCGCCCGACTCGTCAAGATGGCACGTACGATAAAGATGCCGGGGTTCCGTCCGGGAAAAGTTCCGATGAAGCTCGTGCAACAACAGTTTGCCGCCCAAGCACGCTCGGAAGCTTTCACAGAAGCGGTTCAGATGCAATTTGGCAACGTAGTACGTGAGCAAAAGCTTCGTGTAGCCGGTAATCCGAAGATTGAACCGCTTGAGTCTTCCGAGCCGGGGCAGGTTGCGTTCAGTGCGACGTTCCAGATATATCCGGACATCGAGCTCGCAGACTTATCGGATGCGACGCTAGAACAGGCTGTGCTTCCTGTCGGCGATGTTGAAGTAGAAAAGACTATCGAGGTCCTACGCAAACAGCGTGTCACATACTCCGCAGCCGACAAAACGGCAGCCAAAGAGGATCGTCTGACGATCGATTTTCGTGGGACCCAGGAGGGCGTGCCGTTTGATGGCGGAGTTGCGGAGGATTTCCCGTTGGTGCTCGGTGCGGGATCGCTGTTGCCGGAATTTGAAGCCAACCTAGAGGGCATGGCGCGAGGTGAATCGAAGTCTTTTCCACTTACATTTCCCGACGATTATCAGGCTAAAGATCTCGCTGGCAAGACCGTTCAGTTCGAGGTAACGCTCAAGGCAGTCGAAGCCCCGCAGCTACCAGCAATAGACGAAGAATTTGCGAAATCGCTCGGTGTTCCTTCCGGAGATGTTTCGTTGCTCAAGGCTGACGTGCGGACGAATCTGGAGCGCGAAGTCAAGAAGCGCCTCCATGCTCGTGTCAAGAATGATGTCATGAACCTGCTGCTCGAAAAGCATACCTTTGATGTACCGACTTCACTTTGTGAGCAGGAATCGCATCGACTTGCCGAGGAGGCGCTGTCAAATCTCGCCTCGCGGGGAATGAACGTAAAGGACATTCCTGTCGAGCCGACATGGTTCCTCGCGCAGGCCGAACGAAGAGTTCGTCTTGGCTTGCTCGTTGCCGAAGCGGTCAAAAAACATGAACTCTACGCAAAACCAGAGCAGATCCGAGCTGTTGTTGAAGAACAGGCGCAAAGTTACGAGGATCCGGCTGATGTCGTCCGCTGGTATTACAGCGATACGCAACGTCTCGCCCAAGTCGAAGCGATGGTAGTGGAGGATAACGTGGTCGATTGGGTGCTCGCGAAGGTCAAGGTAACCCCGAAAACGGTCGAGTTTGACGAGTTGATGGCGTCGAACTGACTGGACTCGCTAGCAATCTGTTGGCGACCCAGAGCACTGGCCGGTAACCAGATAGACTTGGAGCAGGCATACCTGCTTCAATAAGGAGTAAACGAATGATGTCGGAAACCGTAGGCTTGGGCCTCGTGCCCATGGTCATCGAGCAGAGTGGACGTGGCGAACGGGCGTATGACATCTACTCGCGCCTGTTGCGCGAGCGAGTCATTTTTCTTGTCGGCCCGGTTAATGACTCAACAGCGAACGTAATTGTTGCGCAGTTGCTGTTTCTAGAATCTGAAAATCCCGACAAGGATATTTTCTTCTATATCAATTCACCAGGCGGGTCGGTCACCGCCGGGCTTTCGATTTACGACACGATGCAGTTCATAAAGCCTGCGGTGTCGACGCTGTGCATCGGACAGGCCGCGAGCATGGGAGCGTTCCTGTTGTCAGCCGGTGAAAAGGGCAAGCGCTTCTGTCTACCGAACTCGCGCGTGATGATCCATCAGCCGATGGGTGGCTTCCAAGGTCAGGCTTCGGACATCGAGATACATGCCCGTGAAATTCTGACTTTGCGATCTAGGTTGAACGCGATCATGGCGCATCACACCGGTCAGCCAATTGAAACGATTGAGCGTGACACCGATCGCGACAACTTCCTGTCAGCCGAACAGGCCCGAGATTACGGCATCATTGACAAGGTACTGACTACCCGCGCCGAAGGCACAACCTGATCCTTCACGCTGTGCAGTAACTTTGAAGTCTGGAGTAGAGCCATGACCGACAAAAAATCAGGGTCCGAGAAACTGCTGTATTGCTCTTTTTGCGGAAAGAGTCAGCACGAGGTAAAAAAGCTCATCGCCGGGCCCTCGGTGTTCATTTGCGATGAATGCATCGACTTGTGCAACGACATCATTCGCGATGAGATCAGCAGCGAGCAGTCGGGCAAAGCTGCGCGCAGTGACTTGCCGTCGCCGAAAGAGATATGCGAAATACTTGACCAGTACGTAATAGGTCAATCCCCGGCGAAGCGCATACTGGCTGTTGCGGTGTATAACCACTACAAGCGTCTGCGCCATATGTCGCGCAAGGACGAAGTCGAATTGTCGAAGAGCAACATCCTGCTCGTTGGGCCGACGGGATCGGGTAAGACGCTACTTGCGCAAACGCTCGCTCGTCTTCTCAATGTGCCTTTCGTAATGGCAGATGCCACGACGCTGACAGAAGCCGGCTACGTTGGAGAAGACGTCGAGAACATCATCCAGAAGCTGCTGCAGAAGTGCGACTACGAAGTGGAGCGAGCACAGCAAGGCATTGTTTATATTGACGAGATTGACAAGATTTCCCGCAAGTCCGACAACCCCTCGATCACCCGTGATGTGTCCGGAGAGGGGGTTCAACAGGCGCTTCTGAAATTGATCGAAGGAACGGTTGCCAGCGTGCCACCGCAGGGTGGCCGAAAACATCCCAACCAGGACTTCGTTCAGGTCGACACGACAAACATACTGTTTATATGCGGCGGTGCTTTTGACGGTCTCGAGAAAGTTATCCGCAATCGCACCGAGCAGTTCGGTATCGGTTTCGGGGCCGAGGTAAAGAGTCGCGAGAGCCGAAATACCGGCGAAGCACTCCGCGACGTCGAGCCGGAGGATTTGATTAAGTTTGGCCTCATTCCCGAGTTTGTCGGTCGTTTGCCGGTTGTGGCTACGCTGCAGGAACTTGATGAAGAGGCGCTTATTCAGATTCTGATAGAGCCCAAGAACGCGTTGATCAAGCAGTATCAGAAGCTTTTCCAGATGGAAGGCGTCGAACTGGAGATCCGGCCTGCGGCGCTTCAGGCTATCGCTGGGAAGGCGCTGAAGCGAAAAACTGGGGCGCGCGGGCTGCGAAGTATCATTGAGTCAGCGCTGCTCGACACCATGTATGAACTTCCTGGGATCGATAACGTCACCAAAGTTGTCATTGATGAAGGTGTGATCGAAGGTGAAAGCAAGCCCATCATGCTGTTTGCAGATCAACCCAAAGTGTCAGGATCGAACTGAAGCCCGCGTTCCGGAGTCGGGTAACGCGGGTGCACCTTCGAGGTGGCTTGATTCGGGCATAGCCGCCCCAATCTGCCTGACACTGTCGCGTTAAGGAATATCAATGTCCAGCCTTCAAACCGTCCCGGAACAACTGGAGCTTCCACTCCTGCCGCTAAGGGACGTTGTTGTTTTCCCTCACATGGTCATCCCGCTCTTTGTCGGGCGTCCTAAGTCGATCAAGGCGCTGGAATCGGCGATGGAATCGGGCAAGAGCATCCTGTTGGTTGCCCAAAAGTCAGCTGCCAAGGACGAGCCGAGTCCAGATGATCTGTACCGCATCGGTTGCGTCGCCAATATCCTGCAGATGTTGAAGCTACCCGACGGCACCGTGAAGGTGCTTGTCGAAGGTACCCAACGTGCAACGGTTGAAGACATCGTCGATATCAAGACGCTGTTCATGGCGAACATCACCACAGTTCCTGCCGTCGAGCAGACTTCGCACGAAATCGAGGCGATGCGCCGTGCTCTGATCGGCCAGTTCGACCAGTATGTCAAGTTGAACAAGAAGATCCCGCCTGAGATCCTGACATCGCTGTCGAGTATTGAAGAAGCAGGTCGTCTTGCAGACACGGTCGCAGCGCACCTGCCGCTGAAGCTCGAGCAGAAGCAGGACATACTCGAACTGTTTGGGACCGGGGAGCGAATCGAGCGCCTGCTGTCGCAGCTTGAAACAGAACTCGACATCCTGCAGGTCGAAAAGCGCATCCGCGGTCGCGTGAAGCGGCAAATGGAGAAGAGTCAGCGCGAGTATTACCTGAATGAACAGGTCAAGGCCATCCAGAAAGAGTTGGGCGAGGGAGAGGACGGCGCGGATCTCGAAGAAATCGAGAAGAAGATCAAGGCCGCCGGCATGACAAAGGAAGCCATCGCCAAGGCGCAGTCCGAACTGAAGAAGTTGAAGCTGATGTCGCCGATGTCTGCCGAGGCGACCGTCGTGCGAAACTTCATAGAAACGCTTGTGGGCCTTCCGTGGCGCAAGAAGTCACGTATTTTCAAGGACCTTGCTGAGGCTGAAAAGGTCCTTGACCGGGATCACTACGGCTTGGAGAAGGTCAAGGAACGTATTCTCGAATATCTGGCTGTGCAGCAGCGCGTCGACAAACTCAAGGCGCCCATCCTGTGCCTGGTCGGCCCCCCGGGCGTCGGCAAGACTTCGCTCGGCCAGTCGATTGCTAAGGCGACCAACCGCAAGTTCGTTCGTATGGCGCTCGGTGGCGTTCGGGACGAGGCGGAAATCCGTGGACACCGCCGGACCTACATAGGATCGATGCCGGGCAAGATCCTGCAGAACATGACGAAGGTGGCTGTCAAGAATCCCCTTTTCTTGCTCGATGAAGTCGACAAGATGGGTCAGGATTTTCGGGGTGATCCATCATCCGCCTTGCTGGAAGTGCTTGATCCGGAACAAAACTCGACTTTTGTCGATCATTACGTCGAGGTCGAATACGACCTTTCCGACGTGATGTTTGTTGCCACGGCCAATACGCTGAACATTCCTGCACCACTGCTGGATCGGATGGAAGTGATCCGCCTTTCGGGCTACACGGAGGATGAAAAGGTCAATATCAGTCAACGCTATCTGGTTCCGAAGCAGATCAAGAACAATGGTCTGAAGAAGGAAGAGATTTCGATCACAGAAGACGCCCTGCGCGACATCGTTCGCTACTACACACGGGAAGCTGGTGTGCGTGCGCTCGAGCGCGAGGTGTCGAAGATATGCCGCAAGGTCGTCAAGGGATTGGTGTTGAAGAAGCGCTCTTCGAAGATCATCATCAACGCTAAGAATCTGGACAAATTCCTTGGTGTTCGCCGTTATACCTTCGGCATAGCGGAGAAGGACAACCAAGTGGGCCAGGTTACGGGTCTGGCGTGGACGGAAGTCGGCGGCGAACTGCTCACGATCGAGGTCGCAACGATGCCGGGCAAAGGTGTCGTGCAGCGCACCGGTTCGCTCGGAGACGTGATGAAGGAATCGGTCGAGACGGCGCGTTCCGTCGTCAGGTCGCGTGCGCGCCGCTTGGGCATCAAGGACGAAGTATTCGAAAAGGTCGACCTCCACGTGCACTTTCCGGAGGGCGCCACGCCCAAGGACGGACCGTCGGCTGGTATTGCCATCACGACTGCGCTGGTGTCAGCGCTGAGCGGGATTCCCGTACGTGCCGATGTGGCCATGACAGGTGAAATCACGTTGCGTGGCGAAGTGCTGGGTATTGGCGGTCTTAAGGAAAAGCTGCTTGCTGCGGTTCGCGGTGGTATCCGTACAGCCCTGATTCCGCATGAAAATGTGAAGGACCTGGCCGACATGCCGGACACGCTGAAGAACTCTATCGAGATCGTTTCGGTGAGGTGGATCGACGAGGTCCTTGAACGTGCGCTGGAGCGCAAGCCGGACGCGCTGCCGGACGCCGATCCCTCGGCAACGATTGCCAAAGTCGAAGACGCCACGGTTGCCGCCGCTGCCGTAATCACTCACTGACAGTCCGCGCCACCTCAGCCCGCGACACCTCTTGTGAGGTATCATCGCGGGCTGTTTTTCGCAGTACCCAAAGCTCGCGCAGCAATCGGCGGGTGCTTAGCTCAGTTGGTAGAGCGTCGCCCTTACAAGGCGAATGTCGGCGGTTCGAGCCCGTCAGCACCCACCAGAACGGAGTGGTAGTTCAGTTGGTTAGAATACCGGCCTGTCACGCCGGGGGTCGCGGGTTCGAGTCCCGTCCACTCCGCCAAAACTGACAGCGGGCGAACCTGGGTTCGCCTTTTTCATTTTTCGCGCCTGCAGCACGCGGGCCCCGCGAAAGGTCCTTATGTTTGATGCGGTTCGCAACAACAAGCGCGTGGTCCAGGGTGTCCTGCTGCTGATGATCCTGCCGTTCGCGTTTTTCGGCGTCGAATCCTACGTAAATAGCGATGCGCAGCGTGAAGATGCCGCGGTCGTCGGCAGTGCGAAGATCGCGCAGGAAGAATTCACCGCTGCTTTGCGCGACCAGCAGGACCGATTGCGCGAAATGATGGGTGAGGAGTTCGACCCGAAAATCATGGAACGTGCTGAGGTGCGCAGTCAGGCGCTTGACGGTCTGGTGAGCCAGCGCTTGCTTATCCAGGAAGCGCAGCGCACAAATCTGACCGTACCCGACACGCGCATGAGCCAGATCATTGCCTCGATCCCTGGTTTTCAGGTTGATGGCAAGTTTTCCGAAGCGCGTTTTGACCAGGTTGCGCAGTCGCAGGGCTACAGCCGCGACGGTCTGCTTGCCCGCATTCGCCAGGATCTCTTGATTCGACAGCTTTACGCAGGCATAGCAGGAAGCTCATTCGTTCCGGCATCGCTCGCGAAGCGTTGGGCGCAGATGCAGCAGGAACAGCGCGAAGTCAGCGAGGCAGTCATCACGCCTTTCGAATTCATTGAGCAGATCGCCATCAAGCCCGAGCAGGTGCGCAAGTACTATGACGACAACCTCAAGCAGTTCGAGGTACCCGAGCAGGTCAAGGTGGAATATCTGACGCTGAGCGAAGCCGCGCTTGCCGCAACGATGGATGTGAGCGAAGAAGACATCCGGAAAACCTACGACGCCGATCAGTCGCGCTACATGCAGGGCGAAGAACGCAAGGCCAGTCACATCCTGTTGACGATTGACGCATCGGCCAGTCCCGATGAGCGTGCCGCGGTGCGTACGAAGGCCGAGTCGCTGCTCAAGACGCTGCGTGCCGACCCATCAAAGTTCGCGGAACTGGCGAAAGAAAATTCGCAGGATCCTGGTTCGAAGGACGCGGGTGGCGATCTTGGCTATTTCGGACGCGGAACGATGGTGAAGCCGTTCGAAGATGCCGTGTTCGCGCTCAAACCGGGCCAGATCAGCGGCGTCATCGATTCGGATTTCGGCGTGCACATAATCCAGCTCACCGAAGTCCGCGGCGGTCAGGGCAAGACGCTGGACGAGGCGAGGGCGGAAATTGCCGAGGAACTGAAAAAGCAGTCGGCGCGCCGCAAATTCGCCGAACTGGCCGAGGTGTTCAGCAATACCGTATATGAGCAGGCCGATTCCCTCGCGCCGGCAGCCGAAAAGCTTGGCCTCCAGGTGAAAACCAGCCCGTTGATTCCGAAGGGTTTCCTGATGCCGGCACCGTTCGATAACGAGAAGCTGCGCGATGCGATTTTTTCGGAGGACGCGGTAAAGAATCGCCGCAACACCCAGGCGATAGAAACAGCTTCCAACACTCTGGTATCCGCGCGTGTAATCGAGCAGTTGCCTGCTACGGTCAAACCGTTCGAAAGTGTGCAGACGGAAATCGAAAAGCAACTCGGTCTCGCCGCTGGCGAAAAGATGGCGCGCGAGCGTGGCGAGGCGGCCATCTCTAAATTGAAGGCCGGAGAGAATGCACCACTCAACTGGTCGCCGCCGCAGGACGTTTCTCGCGCCCAAGCGCAGGGACCGGCTGCGGAAATGGTGCGCGCCATCTTCAATGCGCCCGCCAACGCCCTGCCGGCCTATCTTGGTTTCCCGATGGGTAACGGAGGCTATGCGGTGTTTCGCATCAGCGCTGTCAAGCAACCGAAGGAAGCACTTGACCCGCAGCGCATAGAAGCAATCAAGGCCCAGCTCGACCAGACTGTTTCGCAGGATGATTTTGCAGCCTATCTCGGTTCGCTGCGTCAGCGCTATCCGGTCACCATCAACAGCAAAGCGCTCGAAGCGGCGAAACAGCAGTAGTCGCTGCACATGCACCTCAGTAAAAAGGCCATCTCGATGGCAGCCTTTTCACTGAGGTGGTGTCAACTCGACGGATACGGCACGGGCGCGTTGCGCAGGCCGACAAGGAAGGTATCTACCAGCCAGGGCGCGGACTTCTGCAGATCAAAGTCGCGTCGTTCGATCCAGCTGCGCATCAGCCCACCAATGAACGCATGCATCGCCTCCGCGGTTTCCCGTGGCGGAAGGTGCATGGGTAATTGCCCGATCCGCACCGCAGCACCGAAGACGACTTCGAGCATATCAAGGCAGCGGCTGTGGGTTTCGAGTTCGCGGCTGCGCAGACGGTCAAAATCCGGCCCGCCATCCAGCTTGCAGAACTTGATTTCAAACACAGCCTGAACGCGTTCGCAGTCAGTCAGCATGCGCAGCACGCGGATCGCGTCATTACGCAAAAAACCAAGCGGATCTGTGCCCGGGTCGGCCGCGAGGTCGCCGAGCATGGCCTGCATCGGCGTTGTGACGCGTTCGCACACAGCCTCGAAAATATCCGCCTTGTTCTCGAAGTGCCAGTACACCGCGCCGCGCGTATGCCCTGCGCTTTTTGCAATGTCGTCCAGCGTGGTGCCCGCAACTCCCTTTTCACGAAAGCAGCGTTCTGCGGCATCAAGCAGCTGCAGCCTCGTTGCTTCAGCTTCTTCTTTGGTGCGTCGGACCATATGAGGCAATCTTTTTACAAACAAGCTTGAATGTATATAAGTACACGCGATGCGTCAAACGCTCATCTGGAGACCGTAAATCAATCCGACGCCAGAGGTTTCGGCAGCCCTGCATAGTGGGTCGGCTATCATGGGCCCACCAGAACATCGTCACTACAACACAGGAGGCACGAAATGGGATTGCTGAATTTCCTGAAAGATGCGGGCGAAAAGCTCTTCGGTTCCGGTGAAGCCAAGGTGGCAACCGAGCAGGTCAAGGCGGCTCCTACGCCGGAAAACCGAGCGAAACTTGACCGCGCCGCCGGTGACGCCATCAAGGCGTATGTCGAAAAGCTGGGCTTGTCGGCCACGGCGCTCAACGTGTCGTTTGACGGGAGTACCTCGACATGCACGGTGTCCGGAACCTGCGCCGATCAGGCGACCCGCGAACGCATCGTGCTGTCCGCCGGCAATGTGGCTGGTGTGTCCTCGGTGCAGGACCAGCTCAATGTGCTCAACCTTGAATCGGAAGCCCAGTATTACGATGTGAAGTCCGGTGACAACCTGTCGAAGATTGCCAAGACCCACTATGGCGATGCCAACAAGTATCCGTTGATCTTCGAAGCCAACCGTCCGATGTTGTCGCATCCGGACAAGATCTATCCCGGACAGAAGTTGCGCATTCCGCCCAAGCCCTGACCATCCGCACATCTGCAAGAAAAAAAAGCCCGAACCTTGGTTCGGGCTTTCAAGACTGGTGGGCAGTACTGGGATCGAACCAGTGACCCCCGCCGTGTGAAGGCGGTGCTCTACCGCTGAGCTAACTGCCCTGCATTCGTGACAGGGCGCGAATACTAGCGGTTAAGCGAAGTGCCGTCAAATGGCTGGGGTGCTGGCGGTACAATCGCGCGCTCATCTTTCGCAGGCATTGCCATGACTCAAGTTGTCCGCACGCGATTTGCGCCGAGTCCGACCGGTTACCTCCACATCGGTGGCGCGCGCACGGCGCTGTTTTCCTGGGCGTACGCCCGTCATCACGGTGGCCAGTTCGTGCTGCGCATCGAAGATACCGATGTGGCGCGTTCCACGCCCGAGGCGGTACAGGCGATCATCGACGGCATGAACTGGCTCGACCTCGGGCATGACGAGGGTCCGTTCTTCCAGATGCAGCGCATGGACCGCTACAAGGAGGTCATCGCGGAACTGCTGGAGCAGGGTCATGCCTACCGCTGCTACACCACGCAGGAAGAACTCGATGCGCTGCGCGAACAGCAGCGAGCCAGCAACGAAAAGCCTCGTTACGACGGCCGCTGGCGCCCGGGGCCTGGCCGCACGTTGCCGGAGCCGCCCGCAGGCATCGAGCCGGTCATCCGCTTCTGCAATCCGGTTACCGGCGTGGTGGCGTGGGACGATCAGGTCAAGGGCCGCATAGCCATCGCCAATGATGAGCTGGACGACCTCATCATCGCGCGCGCTGATGGCACGCCCACCTACAACTTCTGTGTCTGCGTCGACGACTGGGACATGGGCATCACCCACGTCATCCGGGGCGACGATCATGTCAATAACACACCGCGCCAGATCAACATCCTGCGCGCGTTGGGCGCTACCGTGCCCCAGTATGCCCACCTGTCGATGATCCTCGGCGACGATGGCCAGAAGCTGTCGAAGCGGCACGGTGCGGTCAGCGTGATGCAGTACGACGAAGACGGCTATCTGCCCGAAGCGGTCATCAACTACCTGGCGCGGCTGGGCTGGAGCCATGGCGATGACGAAATCTTTTCGCGCGAACAGTTTGTCGGATGGTTCGATCTCGACCACATCACGCCGTCGGCGGCGCAGTTCAATACCGAAAAGCTGCGCTGGCTGAATGCGCACTATCTGAAGCTGTCCGACAATGTTCGGCTGGCGGCCGATGTGGCGAGCCGCCTGGCACGTCGTGGTGTCGATCCGGAGGCCGGACCGCAGCTCGAACCGCTGATCGCGCTGTACAAGGACCGCGCCGCCACCCTGGTCGAACTGACCGATGCGCTCGAAGCCTTCTACATCGACCTTCATGTGTCGCCCGACATGCTGGCGCATCACCTCACGGATCCGGCGCGCGACGCGCTCCGCAAGCTGGCTGCACGTCTGGAAAGTGCGCCATGGGAAAAGGCGGCGCTGTCGTCCGCGATCAAGGAAACCTGCGCCGAGTGTGGCATGAAGATGCCGCAGGTGGCGATCCCGCTGCGCGTGGCGCTGATCGGCCAGCCGCAGACGCCGTCGATCGATGCGGTGCTGGAAGCATTTGGTCGAGAGCGCGTGCTGGCCCGTCTGGCACGCGTGTGCTGAGTCCGCGCTGCCCGAGCCTGTCATTTCGTCGTCTGCCGGCTCGGTAGCCCGGGCCCGCACCGCGCACTTCATGTCGCGTCAGGTCTGCGCAGCATCAATTCCTTCAGTAACGCGTCGCACGCTTTCACCACCCGTTGTACCCAGCGCAGGGTCGCGGTCATCCGGGCACAGAAGGAGCAGCCGCTTAAGGTCCGACCATGCGGACCGCGCGCTGTGAGGCGGCTCAAGATTTCAACCGTGCGACGCTTGCGGAAGCTTTCTCGCACGTTTCAGTGTTGATTGATTCCGGGGCATGCCAGCCTGATGGCCGACTGTTGCGCCGGCTGTTCCGGGCATACACTCGGCGACATGCAAGCTTTCCGCCGCGGCGCTGCCCCGGCTCCCCGCATGAACCGGATATTCATCAGCTACCGCAGTGCCGACGGCACCAAGGACGCCAGCCGGCTTGCTGACGATCTGGGCGACGCTTTCGGTGCCGAGCAGGTCTTTCTCGATCGGCATGACCTGAGGGGTGGCGGCAGCTGGCGTGAGGCGATCGACAACGCAATCGGCAAGCGGCCAGTCGTGCTGCTGCTGATCACGCCAGCCTTCTTTGGCGCGCGTCACGATGATGGTCACCTGAGAATCGAGGATGCGGACGATCCGGTACGAGGCGAGATCCTGTCTGCGATCGCTGCAGGCGCGACCCTGATGCCGCTGCGCGTCGATGGCACGCCGATGCCGACCGCCGACAGCTTGCCCGAGCCCTTGCGCACCGTTACCGACTGGCACGCATTGCCGCTGCGTACCGACGACTGGTCGCCCCTTGATCTGCCGCGCATCGTCGCTGACATCGAACGACTCGGTGTGCCGCGTTCGGCAGCAAAGCGGGTCGCCAGCGCCGCGGGGAAACGTCGCCTGATCCTGAGTTCCGGCATAGCGCTCGCAGCCGTTGCGGGTGCTGGCGTGCTGCTGCGTTCCGCGTATCCACCCGTCGACGCACCGGCATCTGCGCCCGCTGCGCCGAATACGCTGGATGGTGACTGGCTTCTTGTTTCCGCAGATGGACAGCGCACCCCGGCGCACCTGCGCCAGCGCGGCGATGCAGTTGAATTGCGGTCCGAGCCGTTGCGCATCGACAGTCGGCCGGAGTGGGCAACCTACATCGCATCGCTGGCGGCCGACGGCACGCAGCTGTCGCACGTTCGCTACACCGCGCGCGGCGAGCTTTTTGGCGATGAGCTCGACATGGCGCTGATGCTGATCAGTGGCGACGGCAGCTTCGAAGTGGCTGGTGGCAATCTGCATGTGCGAATGTCAGCTGATGCGCGAACGCTTGAAGGCAAGGTGTCGCTGAATACGGGTGATGAAGAAGTGGTGCGCCTTGAGCGCACACGCTGACGCGCGAACGGCAAACAAAAAAAGGGCACCCCTGAGGTGCCCTGAAAACATCCTCACGGAGAGAGAGGAAGAGGAATTCTGAAACGATCGACTAGTCGGCCTGGACAAGGTTGCCGTTCTGCAGCTTCACCTTGTCGCCGACATGCCAGCTCGGTGCGGTGTCCAGCGTGACCGTGCGATAGTCGCCGTTGTTCATGCGCACCCCGACTTCGTGCCGGGTTGTCTTGCGCTGTGTCTTTTCGATCTGATGGCCGGCAAAGGCGCCACCCGCGATGCCGATGATCGTCGCCACGGTGCGTCCGCTGCCTTTGCCGACATTGTTGCCGAGCAAGCCGCCCACCACACCACCGGCCGCAGCACCCAGTCCGCTGGGATCGGCGGCTGCCTGCACTTCCCGAATCGACTCGACGATACCGCAGTCTATACACAGCGAAGCGGGGGCTGTCCGGTAATCGTTCTCAATACGGTATGAATCCGCGCGCGACGCGTCGATCGGTTGTTCGATGTCATGCGGCGGCGCTGCCGTGATATCGATGCCTGGATCGTAGGTCCGGTCTGCCACGCGCACGGGACGCGCGTCGGCATACTGCGTCGGCTCGGCCTTTTTCGGCTGAGCAACCTTCACGACCGCCCTGTCCGCAGCCACCGACTTGGCCAGTGCCTGCGTAACAACAGGCGCTTCCGCGATCGGGGCAACCGGTGTCACCGCCGTCGCAGCCAGTGAATCGATGCTGGCTGCGGCGACCACCGGAGCCGGTGCCGGCGCGGGTGAGCGTTCGAGTATCCCGGTCATCGACGCGATGCCGACCGCGCTGAAGGCGGTGATCGAAAGCGCAGCCACCCATAGCGCCGGGTGCAGCGAGCGGGTGGAAGCAGTGCGGGCCTGGGTGTTCATCGTGCTCTCCTGTGGGTGCAACGCGTGAGTGCCAGTAACGCATGCCCAAGTTAATGAAAGCGACTCCTGTTTGTAAGGATCCATTTCCGGGGCGAATCCGCCGGCCATGCGCGCAAGCGCAGGGCTCCGGTCAGGACATGGCATTTCGGTCGCGCCAATAGCCGGGGAAAACCCCGCTTCTTTCCGGGGTTCGGGAGGGCCCCGGTGCGATGAAATACTGCCATGGCTTCCTCTCTCTCGCTCCGGCAGGCAATCGGCACACCAAACATCCAGCAACTGGCTGCGCCGATACTGATCATCCTCATCCTGTCGATGATGGTGCTGCCGCTGCCCACGTTCGTGCTGGACGTGTTCTTCACCTTCAACATCGCGCTGTCCGTGATGGTGATGCTGGTAGCGCTCTACACGACGCGCGCACTCGATTTTTCGGTATTCCCGACGGTCCTGCTGGTGACCACGCTGCTCCGGCTGTCGCTGAACGTCGCCTCCACCCGAGTCGTTCTGCTCGAAGGTCACACCGGACCGGATGCGGCAGGCAAGGTGATCGAAGCGTTCGGGCACTTCCTGGTCGGCGGAAATTACGCGGTCGGCATAGTTGTGTTCATCATCCTGACCGTCATCAATTTCGTGGTCGTGACCAAGGGCGCCGGGCGCATCGCCGAAGTCGGCGCGCGTTTCACGCTGGACGCGATGCCCGGCAAGCAGATGGCGATCGACGCCGATCTCAACGCAGGCCTGATCGGCGAGGACGAAGCGCGTCGCCGGCGTAAGGAAATTGCCGACGAGGCCGATTTCTACGGCTCGATGGACGGCGCGTCGAAGTTCGTCCGCGGCGACGCGGTCGCCGGCATCATGATCCTGCTGATCAATGTGATCGGCGGCCTGCTGATCGGCGTCATGGACCACGACATGAGCGCCGGCGAAGCGGCCAAGGCTTACGTGCTGCTGACCATCGGCGACGGTCTGGTGGCGCAGATCCCGGCGCTGATCATTTCGATCGCCGCAGGTCTGGTGGTGTCGCGCGTCGGCAGCGGCCAGGACGTGGGCGGCCAGGTCATCGGCCAGCTGTTCGGCGACCCGCGCGTTCTGGCCATTTCGGCCGGCATCCTCGGCCTGATGGGCATGATCCCCGGCATGCCGAACTTCGTGTTCCTGCTGCTCGCGTCGGTGCTGGGCTATCTGGCATGGCGCGGAGTGAATGCCCAGGCGGCGCCGAAGGCGAAGGAAGTCGCCGAGAAGGCGGCCGCAGCACAGGCGGCCGAAGGCGCAAACGTCGTAATGCCCGAGTCGCAGGAAGCGGCATGGAGCGACGTGGTGCCGGTCGATACGCTAGGCCTCGAAGTCGGTTACCGCCTGATCCCGCTGGTCGATCGCGGTCAGGACGGCGAACTGCTGAAGCGCATCCGGGGCCTGCGCAAGAAGTTCGCAGCCGAAATCGGCTTCCTGACCGCGCCGGTGCATATCCGCGACAACCTCGAACTCAAGCCTAACGGCTATCGCATTACGCTCAAGGGCGTCGATGTCGGCAGCGGCGAGGCCTATCCGGGCAGCCTGATGGCGATCAATCCAGGCCGGGTGGCCGGTGCGCTGCCTGGCCGCGAAGCGAAGGATCCGGCGTTCGGCCTGCCAGCCGTGTGGATCGAACAAGGTTTGCGTGAACAGGCGCATGCGCTTGGTTACACGGTCGTCGATGCCGCTACCGTGGTGGCCACACACCTGAATCACCTCATCCTGAGCCACGCCGCAGAGCTGCTTGGCCGGCAGGAAGTGCAGGCCCTGCTCGACCACGTCGGCAAGGATCAACCGCGACTGATCGAGGACCTGGTGCCCAAGGCGCTTCCGCTCGGCACCGTGCAGCGTGTGCTGCAGAGCCTGCTGGAAGAGGGCGTGGCCATCCGCGACATGCGTTCCATCATCGAAACGCTGGCCGACTATGCGGCGCGCACGCAGGACACGCTGGAACTGACCTCCCGCGTCCGCGTGGCGCTGGGTCGCGCCATCGTGCAGCAGCTGTTCCCCGGCAATGCCGACGTGCAGGTCATGGTGCTCGACCCGGGCCTCGAACGCCTGCTCGGTCAGGCGCTGGGTGCAGGTGGTGACGGTTCTGTGATCGAACCGGGGCTGGCCGACACGCTGATGCACGAAGTCGCACGCAGCGCGCAGCAGCAGGAAGAAATGGGTCTGCCCGCCGTGCTGCTGGTACCCGCGCCACTGCGCTGGCTGCTGTCGCGCTTCCTGCGCCGCGCCGTACCGAGTCTGAAAGTTGTTGCCAATTCCGAAGTTCCTGAAACACGCACCATCAAAGTGACCTCTGTCATCGGAGTCAAATCATGACGCCTCGCAAATATCTCGCAGCCAGTGCGCGCGACGCACTTCGTCGCATCAAGGAAGAGCTCGGCCCGGATGCCATCGTGCTGTCCAACCGACCGGTCGAAGGCGGGGTGGAAATCCTTGCGCTGCCGGCCAACGCACTCGACGCGATGACGGCGGCGGCCAGAAAGCCGGCGCAGAAGGCGGAACCGGTCGCCGTGGCGCCGCAAGCCGATGACGAGGACTTCCAGCTCACGCTGTCGAGCAGCGTCGCTGCACGCAGCGCCGCGCCAAGCGCGGCCCGGGTGGCTGCCGCGAGCACCGAGGTGCGCGCACCGAAGCCCTGGCAGCCCTACAAGCCCCGTCCGGCCACGCCGAGCGAGCTGCGCGACATGGCTTACGGCCGCGACATTCCGGCCTCCAACACCCGCATGGAACAGATGCGGCCCGAAGCTCTGGCGTCAGATCCGGGCCAGCTTGGTGCCCACGCCGAAGTCGCGCAGCGTCGCCCGGCCCCCGAGGCCGTTCCGGCGCCGCAACGCGCCACCGTGCCTGTGGCCGACCGGGCGCCCGAAATAGACGGCGCTTTGCGCGCCGAACTGGGCAGCATCCGCCGCATGCTCGAACAGCAGCTGGCCGGCTTCGCTTGGGGAGAAATGTCGCGGACCTCGCCGCTGAACGCGACGCTCGCCGGCGAAATGCTGGAGTCCGGCTTCAGTGCGACCACCACCTACCGCCTGCTCGACCAGCTGGGCGCTTCCGATTCTCTGGCCGCTGCGCGCAACGAGCTGCGCACGCTGATCGGTCGTGACCTGATCACGCTCAATTCCGACGCCGACATCATCGACCGCGGCGGCGTGTATGCGCTGGTCGGCCCGACCGGTGTCGGCAAGACCACGACCACCGCCAAGCTGGCCGCGCGCTGCGTGGTGCGGCACGGTGCCGACAAGGTGGCGCTGCTGACCACCGACGGCTACCGGATCGGCGCCCACGAGCAGTTGCGCATCTATGGCCGCATTCTCGGCGTGCCGGTGCATGCGGTACGCGATGCCTCGGACCTGCGCCGCATGCTGGTCGAACTGCGCGACAAGCACATGGTGCTGATCGACACCGTCGGCATGAGCCAGCGCGATCAGGCGGTCACCGAACAGATCGCCATGCTGTCATCCAGTGGTGATGTGCGCCGCCTGCTGTTGCTCAATGCGGTGGCCCGCGCGGATGCGCTCGACGACGTGGTGCGCGCCTATTCGGCGCCGAATGGCGGGGCCGATCTGGCGGGTGCCATCATCAGCAAGGTCGATGAGTCGGTGACGCTCGGGCCGGTGCTCGACGTGCTGATGCGCCACCAGCTGCCCCTCTTCTATGTCGCCAACGGCCAGCGCGTGCCGGAAGACCTGCACCTGCCGAATCGCGCCTATCTGCTGCATCGCGCACTGCGCGCGGCCGGCGAGGATTCGCCGCAGCACCTTTCGGCTCAGGACGCCGGACTGGTCATGGCATCGTCGCGTCGCGCCGCACGCAGCGAGGTGAGCCGTGGCTGATCCTATGAAGGACCAGGCCGCCGGTCTGCGCGCCATGTTCCGCCGCTACCCGACCCAGCGCATCAGCGTGGCGGGCGCCATGGCGGGGGTCGGCGCAACTTCGGTGGCGCTCGGCGCCGCCATCGAAGCCGCACGCAGCGGCCTGCGCGTAACCGTCATCGACGAACATCAGGGGCTGGGTTCGGCGACCGCCCGACTGGGACTGACTTCACGGCTCGACCTGTTGCAGGCAATCAACCGCGATGCGCCGCTGGCATCGGTACCGCTGCTGTCGCAGCACGGCGTGTCGGTGGTGCCGGCGGCGCGTCTTGCGCAGAACTCGAGGCAGCTGAACCGCCTGCAACTCGAGGCGCTGGATGAGGCACTGATCGAACTCACTCGCGAAACCGAGTTGCTGATCGTCGATTGCGCGCTCGAAGAATCACAACTGTCGGCGCTGGCCCGTCGCGCAGACCGTCTGGCCGTGGTGACTGCAGCCTCCGGCGTCAGCATCACCGCTGCATACGCACTGATCAAGCGCCACCTGACCGGCAATGCGCCGCTGTCGGCCGGTGCAGTGCGCCCGGTTCATGTCGGCGTCAGCCGCGCGCGCTCGGTGTCGGACGCCCGCCAGGCCTTCGCCAGCCTGAATGGCGTGGTGAGCGAACATCTGGGCAGCGCGCTGCATTGGCTGGGTTGCCTGCCCGCCGGCTATCAGCGGCCGAATTTTGTGGTGGCGGGTGACGATGCCCTCAAGATCGGACGCGATCTTGCCGAAAAGCTCTTCGTGACCCGCGAGACGGAAAAACCCGGTATGTTGATGCCGCACAACGACACCCAGTCAGGCGATCCGGCCGGACTGCCAGATGGGCTTTCGGCACGCGTAGCCTGATCGCGCAGCCGGCCGAAGCAGAGGACAACCTATGTATACCGCATCCGGAACACTGGACCGCGACCAGCTCGCCAAGCACTATGCGCCGCTGGTCAAGCGCATCGCTTACCACCTTATGGCCAAGTTGCCGGCCAGTGTGCAGGTCGAAGACATCATCCAGAACGGCATGCTCGGGCTGCTTGATGCGATGAACCGCTATGAAGAAGGCCTCGGCGCGCAGTTCGAAACGTATGCCGTGCAGCGCATCCGCGGTGCCATGCTCGACGGCCTGCGCGAAAACGACTGGCTGCCGCGCAGTCTGCGGCGCGACATGCGCCGCATCGAAACCGCCATCACCACGCTGGAGCAGGCCAAGGGCCGTCAGCCGACCGAAGGCGAACTGGCCGAATCGCTCGGCATGCCGCTGGGCGAGTACCAGAAGATGCTGCAGGAGGCGCGTGGCTACCAGCTTGTCTACTTCGAAGATTTCACCAACGGTGACGACGACGACTATCTGGATCGTCACAGCGTCGGCACCGAAGATCTCGATCCTCTCGCCCGGCTGCTCGACAAGAACATGCGCGACGTACTGGTGCGCGCCATCGGCGACCTGCCGGATCGCGAAAAGACCGTCATGGGGCTGTACTACGAAGAAGACCTGAACCTGCGCGAGATCGGCGAAATCCTCGGTGTGTCCGAATCGCGAGTTTGCCAGTTGCACAGTCAGGCGATCGCGCGCCTGCGCAGCCGCATCTCGGCGCGTACCTGAGCGCGCCGGCCCGATATCCCATGCGTGTCGATCGTCTCAGCATCGTCGGTCTTGCTCTGGGCATCGCCGCCATCATGGCGGGCCAGGTGCTCGAAGGGGGCAGCCTGTCATCGCTGTTCCAGCCGGCCGCGCTGGTCATCGTTCTCGGGGGAACGCTGGGCGCGACCATGCTGCAGACCCGCTTTCCCATTTTCATGCGTGGCATGCGCATGGGCGGCTGGGCGTTTTCTGCACCGGCAGCGGTACCCGACGACATGATCCGCAAACTGGTCGGCTGGGCCACGCTTTCGCGACGCGAAGGCATTCTGGTGCTGGAAAAGCACATCGGCAGCGAACCTGACCCGTTTTTCCGCAAGGGCGTGCAGTTGCTGGTCGATGGCGCCGATTCGGAACGCCTGCGCGAGGTCATGGAGGTCGAGATCACCACTTACGAAACCACGCTGCGCCAGGCTGCTCGCGTATGGGACGCCGCCGCTGGCTACGCACCGACGATAGGCATCCTCGGCGCGGTGCTGGGTCTGATTCACGTGATGGAGAACCTGGGCGATCCGGCGCGGCTCGGCGCCGGTATCGCCACTGCCTTCGTGGCGACGATCTACGGTGTGGGTAGCGCCAACCTGATTTTCCTGCCGATCGGGCGCAAGCTGCAGATGCATGTCACCCAGCTGATCAGCCTGCGCGAAATGTTCGTCGACGGTCTGGCCGGCATCGCCAACGGCGACAACCCGCGCATCATCGAAAGCCGATTGCTCGGCTATGTCGCGCCGGTGCCCGGTTGAGTGCGCAGGCGGACCGTGAGGAAGCGTCGCTATGTGCCGGATTCGGACGAGAACCATGATCGGTGGCTCATTTCGTACGCGGATCTGGTGACCCTGCTGTTTGCGTTCTTCGTCGTGATGTACGCGATTTCGCAGGTCAATGACGGCAAGTACCGTACGCTGAGCCAATCTCTGAACAGCGCCTTTGCGGCACGCGAGGGCGTGCGGCTGATCGAACTGCCGGCCACCGACCAGAGCGCCCGCATGCAGGTCGAGATCGATGAACTGCGTGCCCATCGCGCGGCGCAGAAAGCGCAGGAGCGGCGCGAGCGGGCGGACAAGGCGGCGAAGGACATCCAGCAGGCGTTGTCTGCACTGACCCGTGAAGGGCAGGCCAGTGTCACCCAGGGCGCACTGGGCATCACGGTGGATCTCGACTCGAAATTCCTCTTCGGCCCGGGTGAAAGCGTGCTCGAGCCGGCTGCGCAGGACATCATCGGCGCGATCGCGCGCGTTCTGCTCTACACCGATTTCCCGCTCGTGATCGAAGGGCACACCGACAATGTCCCGGCCGGCGGCAGGTTGGGTTCCAACTGGGAACTGTCGGCGGTTCGTGCGGGCGCCGTGACGCGGGTATTCGCCGACGAGGGCATCCTGTCGACCCGGCTGACGGCCGCCGGTCTGGCCGACCAGCGGCCATTGGCCGACAACGCGACCGAAGAAGGGCGGGCGAAGAACCGCCGGGTGTCGATCCGCATCGAAACGTACTCGACTGATCGCGTCACCGCGCCGGCTCAGACGCCTTCGGGGCCGGCCGATGTACCGGAAGGCAGCCTGGGATCGAGTTTCCCGAAGCTGTAGCCGGTACCGGAACGCCAAAACCCGCGGACAATCGCCGCGGGTGCAATCTGTTACGCGAGAAAATCAGGCGCTACCGAGCGAACGGCTGGTGCTGCGCGCCATCGACTGGCCGTCCGGCCCATAGGTCGATGCCTGTTCCGATGCCGACATCAGCACCGCAAGCGCCTGCTGGCTCGACTTCATCTGCGCGCGGATGAGCACGCCGTTGGCCTGATTCAGGTCGTGGGCTTCCCGGGCGAGCGCAACAAGTTCCTTGAAGGGCTGCCTGCACGCAGCCCAGTCGGGAGCGCTCTGGAACAGCGCTTCGATGTCGTCACGCCCCGGTTTGCTGCCGGCGCGGGCGAGCAACGCCGTGCGTGCATCGCCCAGTTGCGCGAGACGTCCGTACGCTTCGGATTTGCGCGCCGCGAGCACGGCGAGCGTATCGACTTCGCCCGCTTCGAGTGCACGGCGCTCGGCATGCAAATGGCCGAGGGCGGTGCGCAAGGTCACCGCTTCCTCGGTCATCAGTGCGGCCAACCTCGCAGCCGTCTGCGCAGCCGGCTCGGTTGCGGCCATCAGGCTGCCGGGCGCGTGTTCAGCATCTGACGCACGCTCTCGATCAAGCTGTCAGCCACGCGGTCGGCATTGACCTTGAATCGGCCGTCGGCGATGGCCTGCTTGATCTCGTCGACGCGTGCGCTGTCGACCACCGGCACATTGGCGACAGACGCTTCAAGCTCTCGCAGTCGCGAGGACGTGCCCGAAATGTCGACCTGCGCGCCGGGTGCGGCGGCAGATGAAGTTGCAGTCGTCGAACTGTTCGCCGAACTGCTCTTGGTAGCCGAAGTTGCCGTCGGTGCTAGCGGTTTTCCAGTTCCGTCGATTTTCACGATGAACCCTTTCATAAGACGTTCGACTCGTATTACGACGGCACCGCTACAAAACTTTAGGACTTTTTGTAGGGAGCCGTCCTACACGGCGGCAGGCTCATGAATATACCAAGCGGCGGGGCTGGTGGCGACCAACCTGTTGGTGTCGGGCGGATTGACTCAATAGACAACCTCCACCTGACCGCCCGGGCGGGCGACGCCGCTGACGACCTGGCCGCGCCCGGTGCGCACCTGCACCATCTGGCCCTGCTGTGCGCTGGCCAGCGCGCGGCCGTCGTGACTGATCGCAAATCCGTTGCCGCGCGCGAACAGTTTCACCTGCTGGCCCTGCTGCACCGCGACCGGAGCGCGCAGCCAGTCTGCGCGCAGCGGCTGGCCTGCGCCAATGGCGGCATTGACCGTCTGGCCTATCACCTGCTGCGGATCACTGACCATATTGGGTGGCAGTTCGGTCAGCTCGCCGCGCATGAAGCCGAAATCTCCGTCGGCAATGATCTGGCCGCGACCGAGCGCGNGGATCACTGACCATATTGGGTGGCAGTTCGGTCAGCTCGCCGCGCATGAAGCCGAAATCTCCGTCGGCAATGATCTGGCCGCGACCGAGCGCGCGCGCAGCGACCAGATAGTCGCCGCTGACCTTGACCCGTGCCGGCACGTAGATCGTCCAGCCGGCGCCGGCAATGCAGCGCACACCGACCTGCACGCGACCCCAGGCGCGGCTGCCGGTGGGCAGGAATACCTCGTGAGCGGCGCAGCTTTCCAGCGCCAGCCGTGCGTCTATCTGCCCCACCTCGAAACTGGCCTGGCCCGGCAACCCGGCCGTCTGCTGCTGCAGGAAGTCGCCCACCGCACGCCGCAGCTGGTCGCTGGCCGGCGCCACCGGCGGCGCGGCCAGTGCGGCGCTGCACAGGGCAATACATGAGGGGATCAGCAGACGACGGATCATGGCGGGCTCCTTGGCAAGGCTTCCATTGCACCACCCGAGCCTGCATCGCGATGACGCAAATAGGGCGGAAAGCACCTCCTTGTTCCGGTTTGTCGACCGAAAGTTGCCGCAATCCGGGCTTGCCGGCCCGCAAACCCTTTACGGTATTGGGTTTGCGGTGATTTACGGAGCCCGGAAGCGGCAAGGTTTGCCGCTTCCGGGCGGCAGATAGCCTTGAAAGGCGGGGCAGCAACCGTCCTTTTTTGCCGATCCAGACCGGCAATCGGGTCATAGAGTGGCTGGCACGATAGCTGCAATGGGATACCCATCATGCCGAACCCTCTCGACAAACTGCTCGACCTTCCGCAAGCCGCCCTCGGCGTGCGGGCGACTCGCCAGCAAACACTGGCCGCCAACATCGCCAACGCCGATACACCGCACTTCAAGGCGCGCGACGTCGATTTTCGCGGCGCGCTGGAGGCCGCGATGGGCGGACGTCTGGGTGGCCCGGTCGAGCTTGCACGCACGTCGGCGCGGCATATCGAAGCCAAGGGCGACGCGTCGATGGACGCTTCGCTGAAGTACCGCACCGAAACACAGTCCAGCCTCGACGGCAATACGGTGGATATGGATGTCGAGCGTGCCGCCTTCGCCGAAAACACCGTGCAGTACGAGGCGTTGCTCACCTTCATCAACGGCCGTCTGCGCACCATGCAGAACGCCATCCAGGGCCAGTAAGGAGACGGATCATGGGAAACATGTTCAACGTATTCGGCATCGCTGGTTCCGCGCTCACCGCCCAGTCGGTGCGCCTGAACACGGTGTCCAGCAATCTGGCCAACGCGGATTCGGTGACCTCGTCCAATGGCCAGCCCTATCGCGCCAAGCAGGTGGTGTTCGAAGTGCGTCCGATCAGCGAAGGCGGCGAGGCCAACGGCGTGCGCGTGACGCAGATCGTCGAAAGCGCAGCACCGTTGCGCACCACCTACGACCCGACCAATCCGGCGGCGAACAAGGAGGGCTACGTACAGATGCCCAACGTCAATGTGGTGGAAGAGATGGTGAACATGATTTCCGCCTCCCGCTCGTATCAGACCAACGCGGAAATGATGAATACCGCGAAGCAGCTGATGCTCAAGACCCTCTCCATCGGACAGTAAGGGAATCGTCATGGCAGTCAATTCGACCGGCAATACCTCGGCGGCAGACATCTACAGCTCGCTGAACACGACGCAGACCAAGGCGACTTCGGAAATCGACGCGGCGCAAAACCGTTTCCTGATGCTGCTGACGACGCAACTCAAGATGCAGGACCCGCTCAATCCGATGGACAACGCACAGGTCACCTCGCAACTGGCCCAGATCAGTACGGTGGATGGCATCAGCAAACTGAACAGCACGTTGGAAAAGCTCACCAGCAGTTCCGCCGACTCGCAGCACCTTCAGGCCGCTGCACTGGTCGGTCACGCGGTGCTGGTCGAAGGGTCGGCGCTGGAACTCGTGAATGGCAAGTCGATGGGTGGCATAGAGCTGACCTCGCCGGCCGACCGCGTCACGGTATCAATCAAGGGTGCCAATGGTGTGCTGGTGAAGGAAATCAATCTGGGTGCCGCGGAAGCGGGCATCACGCAGTTCGCTTGGGACGGTACCGACGATGCCAAGACGGCCGTTGATAAGAACGGCAAGTATTCCTTCACGGTGACTGCCATCCAGGGCACCCAGAAGCTGGTCACCACGCCGCTCGAACTTGCGGTGGTGCAGAGCGTGGAGCGTAGCGGCGGCCAGACCCGCCTGAATGTGGGCCAGCAGTCGCTGGTCTCGATGAACGATATCAAGCAGATCTACTGATCGGGAGTTGAATCATGGCCTTCCAGCAAGGACTTTCCGGACTGAACATTGCGTCCAAGGCACTCGATGCCATCAGCAACAACGTGGCGAACTCGACCACCGTGGGCTTCAAGCAATCCACCGCCCAGTTTTCTGATCTATATGCCTCCACGCTCGGTGGTGGCGGCCAGTCGCAGATCGGTATCGGCGCCACGGTGAATGGCGTTGCCCAGCAGTTCAGCCAGGGCAACATCACCGTGACGAGCAATCCGCTCGATCTTGCGATCAACGGCGACGGATTCTTCCGCATGAGCGACAACGGTTCCGTGCTGTACACACGCAACGGTCAGTTCTCGGTGGACAAGAACGGCTACATCGTAAATGCCTCGGGCTACCGGCTGACCGGTTACGGCACGGATGCCGACGACAACATTGTCGTGACGGCGCCGATCGATCTGCGCATCGACACCGCATTGAGTGGCGGCGAGCCGCGCTCCACGGAAGAAGCCGATCTGGCGGTCAACCTTGACTCGCGTCTGGCCACGCCGGTCAATACGACGTTTTCGCCGCTCGCGACAGACAGCTTTTCCTACTCGACCTCGCTGACCGCCTACGATTCACTCGGGAATTCCCACATCATGTCGCTCTACTTCGTCAAGACAGCGGCGAATGCGTGGGATTTGCACACCGCGCTTGACGGCGGCCCGACCACCGGACCAACCGCCTTGGCGTTCAACTCCAACGGTGGTCTGACAGCCCCGGCGACGATAGCACTGTCGTTTCCTGTCACCACCGGTGCAGCCAGCCCCCTGGCCTTCGACCTAGACTTGACCGGTTCGACCCAGTTCGGCTCCGCCTTCAGCGTCAACGCAGTGGCGCAGGACGGTTTCGCTTCCGGCCGACTGTCCGGCATCAGCGTGTCGCCGGAAGGCGTGCTGCAAGGCCGCTACACAAACGGCCAGTCGCGCAACCTTGGCCAGGTCGTCATGGCGACCTTCCAGAATCCGGACGGCATGACGCAGCTGGGCAGCAATGCCTGGGGCGAAACCTCGTTCTCCGGCCCGCCGGCAGTCGGTACGCCGGGGACCGGCAACCGCGGTGGCCTGCAGCCGGCGGCGGTGGAAGACTCGAATGTGGACCTCACCGCCGAACTGGTGAACATGATCACGCAGCAGCGCGCCTACCAGGCCAATGCGCAGTCGATCAAGACGCAGGACCAGATCATGCAGACCCTGGTCAACCTGCGCTGACCGCCGCTGAGGACACACCATGGACCGCATGATCTATACCGCGATGAGCGGCGCCAAATGGACGCTGGAGCGTCAGGCGTCGGTCGCGCAGAATCTCGCGAACGCGTCGAGTACCGGCTATCGCGCCGAAGAGCACCGGCTGCGTGCCGTGCCGGTGCAGACCGAAGCGTTCGCGTCGCGCGTCTTCGTGGTGGATGCCAGCGTCAAGAACGATTTCACGCCCGGCCCGCTGCAGCAGACCGGCGGCGCCTACGACGTCGCCATCAAGGGCAGTGGCTGGTTCGCCTTGGCCATGCCTGATGGCACCGAGGCCTATACACGCAATGGCCATCTCCAGATCAGCCCGACCGGCGTGCTGCAGAACCACAACGGGATTCCGGTGCAGGGCGAAACCGGCCCGATCACCGTGCCGCCGGACACCGAGGTCACCATCGGCGCGGACGGCACCCTGTCTGCCGTGCAGCGCACCGGCGGCGTCAATCAGGTCAATCAGATCGGCCGGCTCAAGCTGGTCGATCCGCCCGAGAACACGATCAAGCGCGGCGATGACGGCCTGTTCCGCGTCACCACGCCGGGCCCGCTGCCGCAGGCACAGAACGTGCGTGTCGCCAGTGGCTTTCTCGAAGGCAGCAATGTGAATGTGGTGGATCAGGTCGTGGCGATGATTTCGCTGTCGCGCCAGTTCGAAATGCAGACGCGCATGCTCACCACGGCAGAGCGCGATGACCAGGCGGCCACCCAGCTGCTGTCCAACCGATAACCGGAGAATCCGACCATGATCCGCTCGCTGTGGATAGCCCGCACCGGCATGGATGCACATCAGACCCAGCTCGATGTCATCACCAACAACCTTGCCAACGTCAGCACCAACGGTTTCAAGCGCGCGCGCGCCGTGTTCGAGGACCTGCTGTACCAGACGATGCGCCAGCCCGGCGCGCTGAACACGCAGCAGAACACCATTCCTTCCGGCCTGCAGATCGGCACCGGCGTACGCCCGGTGGCCACCCAGCGCATCCAGACACAGGGCAATCTGCAGCAGACCAGCAATTCGCTCGATGTCGCCGTGCAGGGCGAGGGCTTCTTCCAGATCCAGATGCCGGACGGCACGCTGGCTTACACCCGTGACGGCTCCTTCCAGAAGGATGCGCAGGGCGTGATGGTCACGTCGAGCGGATTTCCGGTGCAGCCGCAGGTCACGATTCCGCCGGATACGGTGTCGCTGACCATCGGTCGTGACGGCGTGGTCAGCGCCTTGCAGGCCGGCCAGGCTGCGCCGACCCAGATCGGTCAGCTGCAACTGGCTACCTTCGTCAATACCGGCGGTCTGCAGAGCGTCGGGGAAAACCTCTATGTCGAAACCGCATCAAGCGGCACGCCGACACCCAATACCCCGGGCACCAACGGCGCGGGCCTGCTGAATCAGGGCTTCGTCGAGACATCGAACGTGAATGTGGTCGAGGAACTGGTGCAGATGATCCAGACCCAGCGGGCATACGAAATCAATTCGCGCGCGATCCAGACCTCGGACGAAATGCTGGCCCGGCTGACCCAGCTCTGATCGGTCGCGCAAATGACCCGTGGAGAATCTTTCATGAACAACGAACGCATCCAGCAGATTGCCCGCGCCGCCGGTTTCGTCACCGTGCTGCTGGTTGCGATCATGCTGGCCGGCTGCGTCAACACGCCGCCCACCGCAGTGCTTCAGCCGATGACCGCGCGGCCGGCGCCCAAACCGGACTTCGTGCAGAACGCCGGTGCCATTTTCCAGCCGACCGGCGGTGCCCGTCCGCTGTTCGAGGATCGCCGCGCGCGCTACGTCGGCGATACGCTGGTCATCAACATCAGCGAACGTACCCAGGCGGCGAAGAAGTCGGCCAGTACGGCAGACCGCACGCAGGATATCGAAATGGGCGTGCCGACCATCGCAGGACTGCCGGGCAAGAGCCTGCAGGGCGCAACGGTGGCCGCCAACAGCGCAAACGCGTTCTCCGGCAAGGGTGCGTCGTCAGCCGACAACAATTTCACCGGCACCATCACGGTCACGGTGATCGAAGTGCTGCCGAACGGCAACCTGGTGGTATCCGGCGAAAAGCAGGTTGCGATCAATCAGGGCAACGAATTCATTCGCTTCTCGGGCGTCGTCAATGCGACCCAGATTTCCGGTGCGAATACCGTTCAGTCGACCCAGGTGGCCGATGCGCGCATCGAGTACCGGGCTAATGGCTACATCGACGAAGCGCAGGTCATGGGCTGGCTGGCGCGCTTCTTCCTGACCTTCATGCCACTGTAAAGCGATCTGCGTGATGCGGGATTCGTCGTCTTTTCCGTTGATTGAAAGCGCCCTGTGCGCCGTATAAAGACCTTTCACGCTGATCAGGAAGCAACGCCCGGAGGGCGAACTGTCATGAAACGGATAACGATTTTTCTGCTGCTTGCACTGCTTTCGGTTGCGCCGGTGCACGCCGAGCGGATCAAGGATCTCGCGACGCTGGCCGGCGTACGCAACAATCAACTGATTGGCTACGGTCTGGTGGTCGGCCTGGACGGCTCGGGCGACCAGACCACGCAAACGCCCTTCACCGTGCAGAGTGTGATCAACATGCTGGGCAATCTGGGCGTGACGCTGCCGCCCGGACAGAACCTGCAGCTCAAGAACGTGGCGGCCGTGATGGTCACCGCCAACCTGCCGCCCTTTGCGCGGCAGGGACAGGCGCTGGATATCACCGTGTCGTCGATGGGCAACGCAAAGAGTCTGCGCGGCGGCACACTGGTGATGACACCGCTGAAGGGTGCCGACGGTCAGGTTTACGGCATGGCCCAAGGCAATGTGGTGGTCGGCGGCGTCGGTGCCGCAGCGGGCGGCGCTTCGGTCACCGTCAATCATCTGTCGGTTGGCCGCATCGCCGGCGGGGCGACGGTCGAACGCGCGGTGCCGACCAGCGTCGGCGAGGGCGGGTTTGTCGAGCTTGAGACCAATACAACCGATTTCGGTACGGCCCAGCGCATGGTTGAAGCCATCAACAAGGCCATGCTGCCGGGAACCGCGGTGGCCGCCGATGCCCGGCGCATCCGGGTGCGCGCACCACTTGATCCGGGCGAACGCGTGGCATTCATGAGCCAGCTGGAAAACATAGATGTGACGCCCGCGCAGCAGGCGGCCAAGGTGGTCGTCAACTCGCGCACGGGTTCGGTGGTGATGAATCAGGCCGTGACGCTAGATACCTGTGCAGTCGCGCACGGCAACCTCACAGTCACGGTCACTGCCGAGCCGGTGATCAGCCAGCCCGGTCCGCTATCGGGTGGGCAGACCGTGGTGACGGAACGCAACCAGATCGACATCCAGCAGGAAGGCAGCGCGCTGATCAACGTGAAGAAGGGGGCCAATCTGTCCGAGGTTGTCCGTGCACTCAATGCGCTGGGTGCCAATCCGCAGGACCTGATCATCATCCTGCAGGCGATGAAGGCGGCCGGTGCGTTGCGCGCCGAACTGGAAGTGATCTGATGGAAAACAGCGGCCTCACCTCGCTGGCGGCCGATGTACGCGGGCTGGACGTGCTGCGCCGCGCCTCGCGCGACAACTCGCCGGAGGCTTTGAAGGCGGCGGCCAAGCAGTTCGAAGCCATGTTCCTGCAGGTGGTGATCAAGTCGATGCGCGAGGCGTCTCCCGGCGACGAACTGTTCGGCGGGCAGGAAAGCAAGATGTACCAGGACATGCTCGACCAGCAGTGGGCCCAGGTCATGAGCGAAGGCGGAGGTACCGGGCTGGCGAAGGTTCTTGAGCGGCAGCTGTCCGCAAATGCCCGCAGCGCAGACACGTCGCTGCCGATCGATCTCAAGCCGCTGTCCGACGCGGCGCAGTTTTCCGGCATTGCGATGATGCCGCCGGCGGCAATCTCTGCCGTGCGCAGGCAGACATTGCAGGGCGGTGCGGCAACACCCGTCGATTCGTCATCGCAGTCGGTGCTGGCCGGTCTTGCCGCGGAACAGCCGCCAGTCAGCAGTCCGAATGTGCCGGCGCATGCTCGGAGCTTTGTCGAGCGCGTGTGGCCGGCGGCGCTGTCGGCCAGTCGCGCGACCGGCATTCCGGCCCAGTTCCTGGTTGCCCAGGCTGCGCTGGAAACCGGCTGGGGACGCGCCGAGCTGTCGGCGGCCGATGGTTCGGCCAGCCACAACCTCTTCAACATCAAGGCAGGCAGCAGCTGGCAGGGCCCGACCGTGAAGGTTTCGGCGAGTGAATTCGTGGATGGCCGCTGGACCCGTGAGGACAGCGCCTTCCGCCGCTACGGCTCCTACGAGGAAAGCTTTGCCGACTACGCGAAGCTGCTCCTTGACCAGCCGCGCTATGCGCGCGTGGTCGGCGCGCAGGACGCCGGCAGCTTCGCGCGCGGCCTGCAGCAGTCGGGCTACGCGACCGACCCGATGTACGGCGCCAAGCTGGAACGCATCATCAACGGCCCGCTGCTGCGGTCGGCGCTGGCCGAATGAGTCATTGAACGAGATCGGCAAATCGGGGCGGTGCATCAAGGAAGCAATTCGAGGCAGCGCCGCCGGATGAGATCGGCCTGACCGTCTGCGCCCGCTTCGCGCAATGCGCGGACGCACACATCGATTGCTTCGTGCAGGGACGCTTCGTCGGTCACCGCACGCAACGCGGGCTTGATCCGTGCAGTATCGCCGCGCAGAGCGCGCTCCATGGCGTCCATCAGATACAGGCGGGCAATGGCGAGCGAGCGCCGGGTCGGCGGCCCTCCATCAGTGCCCCGACGTTCAAGCGCGACCAATCCGAGTTCGAGCAGTGTGGCGGCCGCGGCAAGCAGACGCGGCCCCTCTGCGGCGGGTCGGCCAAGGACGGCAAACAGGGCGGCAAAGTCCTGCCGCCCATCCACCACAATCAGCAGCACGCGCGCCAGCGGATCCAGCCGGTCACTGCGCCGGACCAATTCGGCGCGCCCGGCCATTGTCTTGGAAGGCACGTCGGTGCTGCGTATGCGGTCAATAGTCCCGGTCATTCGGTCCATTGTTGCAGGCCAGTGTGACGGAAATAAAAAAGCTGGCAAAGGTTTTGCTTAGATGAGTCGTAAGCACTCTGAACGAGACGACAAATCATGGGAACGCAGCTCTACAACATCGGGATCACCGGACTGAACGCCGCACAGGCGGGGCTGATCACCACCGGTCACAACATTTCGAACGCGGCCACGCCCGGCTTCACCCGGCAGCAGGTGGTGCTCGGGACGAACGATCCGCAACTGACCGGCAGCGGCTTCCTTGGTCAAGGCGCGCGAATCGAAACGGTGCGGCGCATCTACAGCCAGTTCCTGACCGCCCAGGTGATGGAGGCAAAGACCCAGAGCGCGGAATACGGTGCCTACGCCGACCAGATTGCTGCGCTAGATAATCTGCTTGCCGACCCTGAGGCCGGCTTGTCGCCTGCAATGTCCGATTTCTTCGACGCCCTGCAGAGCGTGTCGGCGTCGCCCACCTCGCTGGCGTCACGACAGTCGGCGATTTCCGCTGCGCAGTCGATGACGGCCCGCTTCAATGCGCTGGATGCGCGGCTCGAACAGGTCCGCACCGGCCTCAACGGAGAAATCTCCGGCTCGGTGGAAGAGATCAACCAGCTCGCGTCGCAGATCGCCCGCTACAACGACCAGATCGCGGTCGCCGAGTCCACCACCGGTGCCAACCGGCTCGCCAATGACATGCTCGATGCGCGCGAGCGGCTGATCACCGAACTGAATGAACTGGTCCGCGTGACCCAGTTGCAGCAGAGCGACGGTTCGATCAATCTGTTCATCGGCAACGGGCAGCCCGTGGTGGTCGGTGGCAGTGCCTTCAGCATGAGCGCATCGCCTTCGGTGGAGGACGCCAGTCGCACCGAGGTCACCTACACCGCGCCCGGCGGCGCCGTACTGCGGCTGCAGGAAGACACCATCACCGGCGGCAAGCTCGGCGGCCTGCTTGCATTCCGCCGCGAAACCCTCGACGAAGCGCAGAACGCACTCGGCCGGATCGCCATCAGCATGGCCGAACAGTTCAATTCGCAGCATGCGCTGGGGCAGGATCTCAATGGTGCGCTGGGTACCAACGTGTTCAACGTTCTCGTGGGCAGTGCGCTGCCGGCCAACACCAACAGCACAGTAGCCGCTGCACTGGTGAATGTGACGATCAGCAACTCTTCGGACCTCACCACGAGCGACTATCGTCTGAATTTCGACGGTGCGGCCTACACACTCACCCGTCTGTCGGACAACCAGAGCTGGACGGCCGCGACCCTGGGCGGGCTGCCTCCGGCCGGCAGCCCGCAGGGCTTCACACTCGATTCGGGGGCGACCACGCTGGCCGCCGGTGACACCTTCCTGATCCAGCCGACCCGCAATGGCGGCTCGGACATCCGCACCGTCATCACAGATCCGCGCATGCTGGCGCTGGCGATGCCGGTCAGCACCTCGGCGGCTCTCGCCAACACCGGTAACGGCAGCATCAGCGCCGGTGCAGTGAGCTCGACCACCGGCTTGCCGCTTGGTGGCCCGATCACGCTGACCTTCGATGCCACGGCGAATGTTTTCAACGTAACCGGTGGCCCTGGCGGCACGATTGCCTACAACCCGGCGACCGAGTCGGCCGGCAAGAGCTTCACCTTCGCCGGTCAGGGCGGCTTCACCTTCCAGATGTCCGGTCTGCCGCGCAATGGCGACACCTTCACCATCGCGCCCAACAGCAGCGGCCAGGGCGACAACCGCAACCTGCTTGAACTCGCGGCGCTGCAGAACGCGAACACGATCGCCGGTGGCACGACCGGCTTTCAGGGGGCCTATGCCCAGATGGTGGCGTCCGTCGGTGCCCAGGCCCGTGAAGTGCAGGTGAACCAGACGGCTCAGCGCGTGCTGCTGTCGCGCGTCGAGGAGTCGCAGCAATCTTTGTCCGGCGTCAATCTCGATGAAGAGGCGGCCAACCTGCTGCGCTACCAGCAGGCCTACCAGGCCGCCGGAAAGATGATTGAACTTGCGAGCCGCCTGTTCGATACCTTGTTGCAGATCGGTCGTTGAGGAGAATCCTGATGCGTGTATCCACCAATACCGTCTATGAAGCCGGCACTTCGGGTCTGGTCCGCCAGAGCGCCGATCTGTTTCGTACCCAGCAGCAGATGTCATCGGGAAAGCGCGTGCTTGCGCCGTCCGATGATCCGGTCGCCTCGGCGGCGGCGCTGGAGATCGACCAGATCAAGGCGATGAATGACCAACACGCGGTGAACCGGCGCGATGCCACCAGTGCGCTGGGCTTTGCCGAATCGCAGATTTCCACCGCCGGAGACCTGATCGCATCGATCCGGGAACGTCTGATCCAGGCCGGCAACGGCGCGCTGAGCGACAGCGATCTGAAATCGATCGCCACCGACATCCGCGGCAGCTTCGCCGGGCTGATGGGGGTCGCCAATTCGCGCGATGCCTTCGGCGACTTCCTGTTCTCGGGCTATCGCAGCGACACGCAGCCGTTTGCCGGCAGCGTCGAGGCGGGTGTCACCTACGCCGGCGACGACGGCCAGCGCGAGGCGCAGGTCGGCTCCGCCCGGCGCCTTGCAGTCAGTGATTCCGGCAGTACGGTTTTCATGCGCATGCGCACCGGCAACGGCGATTTCACGATGCGCCCCGGTGCGGGAAACACCGGTAGCGCAGTCAGTGATCTGGGCAGCGTGACCAGCGGTGTCGACTGGAATGCCCTGACCAACGGCGGCAGCTTCAACATCGTGTTTGACGTGACCAACAACGTCACCACCTACGACATCATCGACAACACCTCGGGCAATTCGATGCTGACGGGCGCCGCGCCGGGTGCCGCGCCTTACCCACGGACATATGTCGAAGGCGATACGATCACGCTGGCGTCGCAGGGCGCCGAACCGGCGTTCGATCTCGGTGCGCGTTTCTCGATCACCGGTTCGCCGGCTACCGGCGACAGCTTTTCGCTCGATCGCAGCGCCACGCAGAGCGTGTTCGAAACTATCTCCGATGTGGTGCTGGCGCTGGAACGCGGTACCAACGGAAATCCGGTGGCTATCGCGGCCCTGAACAACACGCTGTCGGCCACGATAGGCAATATCGATCAGTCGCAGGAAGCCCTGCTCACCGTTCGCTCGCGCATTGGCGCGCGCACGGCCGAACTGGATGCGCTGAATTCGCTCGGCGCCGATGTCGATCTGCAGTTCCAGTCGCAGCTTGCCGACCTGCGGGACCTGAACTACACCGAGGCGATCAGCCGCCTGACGCAGCAACAGACCTATCTGCAGGCGGCGCAGCAGTCCTTCCTGAAGGTATCAGGGCTGTCGCTGTTCAACTACCTCTGAGGCGCGCCATGAACATCAGGATGATCGCGTTGATCGCCCCCTGCCTGCTGGCTGCATGTACGTCACTCGACCGTACGCTGCCGAATTCAGGTTCGGTCATTCCGAATACGAAGCTGCAGCTGACGCCCGGCTACGCCACCACTCCGGAAAAGCTGATCTATTTTGCCGGCGCCGCCTACGTGGCCTATCTGGTTCTCGACCCGATGGCGCCGAACTGGTCCATCGACGAGGCCAAACTGTCTGAAGACACCTACTACCTCGGCATGAAGAAGGTGCGCATGCGTTCCGGCGGCGAGGGCGAGGCGCGCATGGTGTTCAACCGGCGCGCCGAACAACTGGCCCGTGCCGGCGGCTATGCCGGTTACCAGATCGTCAGCTACAGCGAAGGCATTCAGTCCGACCTGATCGCGCAGCGGGTGGGTGAGGGCGTCATCCAGCTAATGCACGGCACGCGCTGACCAGCACTGAACGCGGACATCCGTGGTTGCTTCGCAGGCCGGTCCGCCGCTGCGGCGCCTCGGGTAGACTTCGCCCGATGCCGCTCCCCTACTGGCGCCTTTCCGCCTACTACTTCTTCTATTTCGCCTTCGTAGGCGCCTTTTCGCCCTACTTCGGTCTCTACCTTTCTTCCATCCATTTCTCCGCGGCCGACATCGCCATTGTCATGTCGCTGATGCAGGTCATGCGGATTCTCGCGCCCAGCCTATGGGGCTGGCTGGCCGACCGCATCGGTGCCAGGGTGCCCATCGTGCGTGCGGCGGGGCTGGCCAGTCTCGCCGGTTTCCTGATTTTCTTCACCACCGACCAGTTCATCGGCGTCTTCGTCGCCATGGCGCTGATGTCCTTTTTCTGGAGTGCGTCGCTGCCGTTGGTAGAAGCGCTGACGCTGGAGCACCTGAAATCCAGCGTGTCGCGCTATGGCGCCATCCGGGTCTGGGGCTCGATCGGCTTCGTCGTTACGGTGCTGGTGCTGGGTGACGTACTGGAACGCACCGGACTGGATGCGGTGCTGTGGGCATGCAGCCTGCTGCTGGCCGGCATCTTTCTGTTCGCGATGTGCGTGCCGGAGGCGCCGGTGCATGCCGGCGCGGTGGCGGCCACGCAGTCGCTGCGTACCATCCTGCGCAGCCGCCCGGTCGCAGGGCTGTTCGGTGCGGCCTTCTTCATGAGTTGTGCGCATGGCGCGCTGTATGTGTTCTATTCGATTCATCTTGACGAGCATGGCTACAGCAAGCGGGTGATCGGCGGGCTGTGGACACTGGGCGTGCTGGCCGAGATCGGCGTTTTCCTGTGCATGCCATGGCTGCTGCGTCGTTTCACGCTGCGCGCTCTGTTGCTGGTGGCGCTGATGGCGGCGGTGCTTCGCTTTGCGGTCATCGGCTGGGCAGTCACCGCACCGCTCTGGCTGATCGGCGCGCAACTGCTGCATGGCCTGACCTTCGGCGCCTTTCATGCCGGTTCGGTGGCGGCGCTGAACCAGTGGTTCGACGCGCGCCAGCAGGCGCGGGCGCAGGCGTTGTATGGCAGCGTGTCATTCGGCGCCGGCGGCATGGTGGGCGGTTTGCTGGCCGGCTGGATGTGGGCGCCGCTGGGCGGCGCCTGGGCGTTCTCGGTCAGTGCGCTGTTCGCGGTCGCCGGCTACGCCTTGCTGCGCTGGATGTGGCGCCCGGAAAGCGCGCCCGGGCACGGCTGAGCGCACGCCGGCCGGTTATAATCTCCGGTTTGGCTGATCAGCGGGAATCGTTTCAATGGCGCAAACGCTTTACGACAAATTGTGGTCCGGCCATGTCGTGCATACCGAAGACGACGGCACGACGCTGCTCTACATCGATCGCCACCTGGTGCATGAAGTCACCAGTCCGCAGGCCTACGAAGGCCTGCGTCTGGCCGGTCGCAAGCCCTGGCGAACGGGTTCCATCGTGGCGACCGCCGATCACAACGTGCCAACCGACGGCTCGGATCTGGCGGTGGCCGATCCGACCTCGCGTGCCCAGGTCGAAACGCTGGACGACAACATCCGTACCTACGGCGCGCTGGCCTATTTTCCCTACCGCGACAAGCGGCAGGGCATCGTGCACGTGATCGGACCGGAAAACGGCGTCACCCTGCCGGGCATGACCGTGGTGTGCGGCGACTCGCATACCTCGACGCACGGCGCGTTCGCCTGTCTGGCGCAGGGCATCGGCACGTCGGAAGTCGAACACGTGCTCGCCACGCAGTGCCTGCTGCAGAAGAAATCGAAGTCGATGCTGGTCCGGGTCGAAGGCGATCTGGGCCGCGGCGTCAGTGCCAAGGACATCGCGCTGTACGTGATCGGCCAGATCGGCACCGCCGGCGGAACCGGCTTCGCGATCGAATTCGGCGGCTCGGCCATCCGCGCGCTGTCGATGGAAGGGCGCATGACCCTCTGCAACATGGCGATCGAGGCCGGTGCGCGGGCCGGCATGGTCGCCGTCGACCAGACCACGATCGACTACCTGCGCGGCCGGCCGTTTGCGCCGCGCGACGAACAGTGGGAGCGGGCGGTCGAGTACTGGCGCACGCTGAAATCCGACGATGGCGCACAGCACGACCGTGTGGTCGACATCGATGCCCGCAGGATCACGCCGCAGGTCACCTGGGGCACGTCGCCCGAAATGGTGACCGACATCCGCGGCCAGGTGCCGGCACCCGAGGATTTCGCCGATCCGGTGCAGCGCGAAGGCGTGGCGCGCGCGCTGCAATACATGGGGCTGACCCCGCGTACTCCGATCGACCAGATCCGGATCGACAAGGTGTTCATCGGTTCCTGTACCAATTCGCGCATCGAAGACCTGCGCGCGGCCGCCAAGGTGGTGCAGGGTCGGCACATCGCCGAAAACGTGAAGCTGGCCATGGTGGTGCCGGGCTCCGGCCTGGTCCGGGCGCAGGCCGAAGCCGAAGGGCTGGACAAGGTGTTCAAGGCGGCCGGCTTCGAGTGGCGCGAGCCGGGCTGTTCGATGTGTCTGGGCATGAATGCAGACCGGCTCGACCCGGGCGAGCGCTGTGCTTCGACCTCGAACCGCAATTTCGAAGGTCGTCAGGGTGCGGGGGGACGCACCCATCTGGTCAGTCCGCAGATGGCGGCGGCGGCGGCGATCGCCGGCCGCTTCGCCGATGTGCGCGATGTCGTTTGAAAATCCGGGAGAGCGGGCATGAAGCTGATCGTAGTGTGCATGAGCGCCATGGCGCTGCTGCTGGCGGGTTGCAACACCGTCGAAGGGCTGGGCAAGGACATCAAGAAGGGTGGCGAAGCCATCGAGAAGTCGGCCAAGTAGGAAAAATCAGAGAACGAGCCAGGCAAAACATGCAATGAATCCTTTCACCACACTTGACGGACTGGTCGCGCCGCTGGACCGCGCGAACGTCGATACCGACGCCATCATTCCGAAGCAGTACCTGAAGTCGATCAAGCGCTCGGGCTTCGGCCCGACGCTGTTCGACGAATGGCGCTATCTAGACGTCGGCCAGCCGGGGCAGGACCATTCGAAGCGGCCGCTCAATCCCGACTTCGTGCTGAACCAGCCGCGCTTCCAGGGCGCCAGCATCCTGCTGGTGCGCGAAAACTTCGGATGCGGCTCGTCGCGCGAACACGCGCCCTGGGCGATCGAGGATTTCGGCTTCCGCGCCATCCTCGGCACGACGTTCGCCGACATCTTCTTCAACAACTGCTTCAAGAACGGTCTGCTGCCGATCCGTCTGCCGCAGACCGAACTGGAACAGCTGTTCCTGCAGTGCGCCGGCACGCCGGGCTATCGGCTGCGCATCGATCTGGAAAGCCAGACCGTGATCCGGCCGGACGGCCACGTCATCCGCTTTGACGTCGAAGCCTTCCGCAAGTACTGCCTGCTGAACGGCTTCGACGACATCGGCCTGACCTTGCGTCAGGCGGACAAGATCCGTGAATTCGAAGCCCGTCGCCGCATCGAACAACCCTGGCTGTTTGCCTGAACTCTGGAGCGTCCATTGAAAGTCTGCGTTATTCCCGGTGACGGCATCGGCATCGAAATCACGGCCGAGGCGCTGCGCGTGCTCGAAGCGCTGCGCAGCGACGGGCTGAAGATCGAATTCGAACAGGCGCTGCTCGGCGGCTGCGCGGTGGACGCCACCGGCAAGCCCTACCCGGAAGCGACCTCGAGACTGGCGCGCGAAGCCGACGCCATCCTGCTCGGCGCGGTCGGCGGTCCGAAGTGGGACACGCTGCCGCGCGAACAGCGTCCCGAGCGCGGCTTGCTCGGCATCCGCGCCGAACTGGGTGTGTTCGCCAACCTGCGCCCGGCCATCCTGTATCCGGAACTGGCGAATGCGTCGTCGCTGAAACCCGAGGTGGTGTCCGGACTGGACATCCTGATCGTGCGCGAACTGACCGGCGACATCTATTTCGGCCAGCCGCGCGGCATCGAGGAGCGCGACACGCAATGGGGCCGTCAGCGTGTCGGCTGGAACACGATGATCTACGCTGAAGAGGAAATCCGCCGCATCGGGCGCGTCGCCTTCGAAGCGGCGCGCAAGCGCGGCGGCAAGCTCTGTTCGGTCGACAAGATGAACGTGCTCGAATGCACCCAGCTGTGGCGCGAGGTCATCACGGCCATGGCCGCCGATTATCCGGATGTCGAGCTGTCGCACATGCTGGTCGACAACGCCGCGATGCAGCTGGTGAAGGCGCCGAAGCAGTTCGACGTGATCGTCACCGGCAACATGTTCGGCGACATCCTGTCGGACGAGGCGTCGATGCTCACCGGTTCGATCGGCATGCTGCCGTCGGCGTCGCTGGATGCGAAGAACAAGGGGCTGTACGAGCCCAGCCACGGTTCGGCGCCTGACATCGCCGGCAAGGGCGTGGCCAATCCGCTGGCGACCATCCTGTCGGCGGCGATGCTGCTGCGCTACAGCGGCGAGGACGAAGCGAACGCGGTGCGCATCGAGAATGCGGTGCGCAAGGTGCTGGCCCAGGGCTTCCGCACCGGTGACATCTACGAAGCGGGCACGCAGCGCGTGGGTACGAAGGAAATGGGCGACGCGGTCATCGCGGCGCTGTAACGCTCAGAGGGCAAGACAATGTTGAAGCTGGGTATGGTGGGTTGGCGTGGCATGGTGGGTTCGGTACTCATGCATCGCATGCGCGAAGAGGGCGATTTTTCGCTGGTCGAGCCGGTGTTCTTCACCACGTCCAGCGTCGGTGCGGCCGGTCCGGACGTGGGGCAGGGCAGTGCGTCGCTGCTCGACGCTGCCGACGTCGGCCAGCTGGCGAAGATGGACATCATCATCACCTGCCAGGGCGGCGACTACACGAACGAGGTGTTTCCGAAGCTGCGTGCCGCCGGCTGGAAGGGCTACTGGATCGACGCCGCGTCGGCGCTGCGTATGAAGGACGACGCCATCATCATCCTCGATCCGGTCAACATGGATGTGATCAAGGCCGGTCTGGCCGGCGGCGTGAAGAACTTCATCGGCGGCAACTGCACCGTCAGCCTGATGCTGATGGGCGTCGGCGCATTGTTCACGGCCGGTCTGGTCGAGTGGATGAGCGCCATGACCTATCAGGCGGCATCGGGCGCAGGCGCTCAGAACATGCGCGAACTGCTGTCGCAGATGGGCACCTTGCACGGCGTTGCCGCACCGATGCTGAAGGACAGTTCATCGGCCATCCTGGACATCGATCGCGCGGTCACCGACAGCCTGCGCAGCGCCGATTTTCCGAAGGCGAATTTCGGCGCGCCGCTGGCTGGCTCGCTGATTCCCTACATCGACAAGGAGCTGGACAGCGGCCAGAGCAAGGAAGAGTGGAAGGGGCAGGCAGAAACCAACAAGATCCTCGGTCGCACGGGATCCGCGATCACCCCGATCGACGGCATCTGCGTTCGCGTCGGCGCGATGCGCTGCCATTCACAGGCGCTCACTATCAAGTTGCGCCGCGATGTGCCGTTGGACGAGATCGAAAGCATGATCCGCGAAGCGAATGCCTGGGTGAAGTTCGTACCCAACCATCGCGAGGACAGCATGCGCGACCTGACGCCTGCCGCAGTCAGCGGTTCGCTGACCATTCCGGTCGGTCGCGTACGCAAACTCAATATGGGACCGGACTACCTCGGTGCGTTCACGTGCGGCGACCAGTTGCTGTGGGGCGCCGCCGAACCTCTCCGGCGCATGCTGCGCATCCTGATCGAAGCCTGACCACGCATCGACACATCGCGCTCTCTGTGCGTGATGTGTCGTAACAGACAGTATCGCAACATAAAGCGACTGTTTAGCTTGCAGTGCTAAGACCATGATGTTATTTTGAGATTTGGGTTTTAGCGCGCGAGGAAAACGCGGTGCGTCATAGCGATAAAAAACATTCGATCCGCCTGTTGACCGCGTTGCTGTCAGCACTTCCGCTGACAGCCGGTGCAGCAGGTCTGGGCAAACTCACCGTTCAGTCCGCTATCGGACAGACCCTCCGTGCAGAAGTCGAGCTGTCCGCCAGTGCGGATGAACTCGCTTCGATGACCGCCAGGCTCGCGCCGCCAAGTGCCTTCAAGCAGGCTGGCGTGGAATACGCCACCAGCCTGAGCGGCGTCAAGGTCGCGGTCGAAAAGCGCGGGTCGCGTCCGGTGCTGGTCGTGACCAGCGAACGGGTGGTCAACGAACCCTATCTGGATGTCCTGATCGAGCTGAACTGGTCGTCCGGCAAGCTGGTTCGCGAATACACCTTCCTGCTTGACCCGGCCGACATGCCGCGCCAGGCGCCGGTCGATCCGGTTGTCGTCAAGAGTGCAGAGCCTCGTGCAGTGACGAGGGTTCCCGCCGCGCCGCCGCCTGCGCCCGCTGACAACAGCTATGAAGTGAAGCGCGGCGATACGCTGAGTCGTATTGCAGGTGAGTACGTGCCGGCCGGCGTCAGTCTCGACCAGATGCTCGTGGCGCTGGTTCAGGCCAATCCCGAAGCCTTCGACAACGGCAACATGAATCGCCTGCGTGCCGGGCGCATTCTCGCGATTCCGGATCAGTCTGCTGCGCAAGCCGTTTCGCCGCAGGAAGCGCGCAAGATCGTGTTGGCCCAGACCAGTGACTTCGCCGCCTATCGTGCCCGTCTGGCGGGTGCCGTGGCTGATTCAACGTCGGCGGCAGACACCGGCAGCCGCGCCGCGTCCGGCAGGATCGAGGCGCGGGTCGACGATCGTGCACCGTCTGCAGCGGCGGCATCCGACCAGGTCAGGGTGTCGAAATCCGCTGCCGAAAGCGACCGCAAGATCAGTGCGCTTGAAGAAGAGGTGGTTGCCAAGGAACGCGCGCTCAAGGATGCCAGCAGTCGTCTGGCAGATCTCGAACGAAACGTGCGGGAGCTGCAGAAGCTGGTCGAACTGAAAAACACCCCGATGGCACAGGCTCAGCAGCAGGCGGCAACGCCGCCTGCGCCCGCGCCGACTCCAGCGCCGGCTCCGGCGCCTGCGGTCGCGCCGTCGGAAAAGCCGGTGCCGGATCTCGCAGCCGATGCGGCCAAACCCGAAGAGAAGGAAGTACCGGATCTGGTGGCACTCGCAGATGAGAAGCCGGCAGAGAAACCAGCCGAACCGCCGGTGGCGGTCGAGCCGCCCAGTGCGGAACCCGCGCCGCCGGTCGCCGCACCCGCGCCGGCGCCCGAACCTGAACCTGCAGTGGAACCTGAACAGCCGGGACTGTTCTCCGATCCGAAGACGCTGGGTGGTCTGGGCGCCGTATTGCTGCTGGTGCTCGGTTATCTGGGCTACCGCAAGTCGAAGGCTCGTCAGGCCGTGCCGGACGCAACGCCTTCGACCACAGCCGGTCTTGAAGCAGCGCCTGCCGCATCGTCGGTGATTGGCGCAACGGGCGGCGGCCAGAGCGTCGATACCAGCGCCAGCTCCATCCAGACCGATTTCAGCCAGTCTTCGCTGTCGTCCATCGACGCTGACGAGGGTGTTGATCCGGTGGCGGAAGCAGACGTCTACATGGCGTACGGACGCGATGCGCAGGCGGAAGAAATCCTGCTCGAAGCGCTTAAGACCGAGCCGAGCCGTCACGCAATCCATCTGAAGCTGCTCGAGATCTACGCTCAGCGGAAATCGGTCAAGCCATTCGAAACGATGGCGACCGAGCTCTATGCGCAGACCGGTGGTCGTGGTGCCGACTGGGAAAAGGCCGCCTTGCTGGGCCGCTCGGTTGATCCCACCAATCCGCTGTACGGCGGCAGCGATGCGCCGGATGACAGTTTCGACGAACAGGCGTCGATGGCGGCTACCGTCGTCGTGTCGGGCGCCGACAAGATGCGCGATACCTGGACCTTGCCGGGTGACATTGGACAGCTTGCATCGGGAAGCGAACCGACGATTGCGCTCGATCTGAACAAGCTCGACCTCGGTGCCCCGGAAGTGCCGGCAGCGAAGGCCGATGCGGATCTCGATTTCGATCTCGACATCCAGTCCGCCGAGCCGCTTCCGGAAGCGCCCGCGGTTGGCGTGGCCACGACGATGACCAAACCGGGTGAGGAGTCCGACGCCGATTCCTCGCTTGATTTCGATCTTGGGCTTGACTTCACGTCCGACGAATCCAGGAAGGATGTCAGCACGGTCGTCCTTGAAAAGAATGTCGCAGATACGGCGGAGTCGCTTGCCCAGTCGTCGCAGGGATTCGATCTTGATCTGTCATTGCCGGCAGCGGGCGATGCCGAGCCGGATACCGCGGCCAGTGGTGCAGTGGTCGATCTCGAGCGCACGGATGTCGGCAATCTGATCGACTTCAATTTCGACGCATCGGATGCGCCGGCGCAGGCGGCGGCCGAACCGGTGATCGACCTGTCTGACATCAATCTTGATCTGGGTACCGATCTGTCCACGCTGGAAACCGACATTGTCGGCGACCCGCTGCATGCGCTGGAAACGGATGTGGTCGGTGATGCGGTGCAGGCGTTCGACGAACCACCGCCGCAGGCACTGCCCGACCTGAGCGAATCGTCGGTATCCACCGTGATCAATCCGGAAGACATGCTCGCGACCGAGGAGCCGCCGCAAACGGCAGCCGAAGAAGCGGAGACCAAGCTTGAACTCGCGCGCGCCTATGAAGAGATGGGCGACAAGGAAGGTGCGCGCGAGCTGCTGCAGGAAGTGGTGCGCGAAGGCACGGCAGATCAGCAGTCGCAGGCGAGTGAAATGCTCGCGAAACTTGCCTGAACGAGGCATTGCAGCGGATGGATCGGCCTTCGCGCCGATCCGCTCCCTGCAGCACACACACTCGCGCCCCGGCTGAAATCCTCCACGCGTGTCCTGTTTGTCCCGGCCTCGCCCGGCGCTATGCTTGACGCAAATTTCCTGCGTCACCCCCATGTACGCCACCGACACTGACCCTGCCGCCCCCCGCCTGCATGCGGCGACATTGCTCGCACTCTGGCTGGTCTGGCTGCTCGCCGGGCAGGTGGCGGGCTCGCCCTGGCACGAGCTGTGGTCGGCCATTTCCATCACGTGCGCCCTGCTGTGGGCCGCCCATCCTTTCCTTCGTCTGGTACGCCGTCTGCGCTGGCTCCTGCTGGCCATCCTGCTCACCTTCGCGCTCGCTACGCCCGGGCGTCTGCTGATACCCGATCTCCCGGCGGGTCCGAGCGTCGAAGGCCTGCTGGCCGCACTGTCGGCCATGAGCAAGCTGATCGGCATGGCCGCTGCCGTTGCCGTACTGCTGGACCGGATGACACCGGCCCGACTGACCGGAGCCATCCACCGGCTGGTTCATCCGCTGTCGGCGGATCATCCATCGCCCGGAAGCTTCGCCTTGCGCCTGCAACTGGTACTGCACGAAATCGATCATCAGGTGCCGGGACGCAATTGGCGTTCGTGGCTGGAAGAAGGCGACAGTGGAACGCCCCTTCCGGTCGAGGCGTGTGCGCCTCTTGCTGCATTGGATCTTGTCGTGCTGGCCGTTGCCGGCTGCCTGCTTGCACTCTGGTACTGGGCCTGACATGCGCCTTGCATTGGGTGTCGAATACGACGGATCGGCCTTTCGTGGCTGGCAGTCACAGGCGACCGGACCGACGGTGCAGGACACGCTGGAAGCCGCCTTGTCCTCCATCGCGGCGCATCCGGTTCGCGTGCAGGCCTCCGGCCGCACCGACACCGGTGTCCATGCGACGGCGCAGGTGGTGCATTTCGACACGTCGGCGCATCGCCCCGATACGGCATGGGTACGCGGCTGCAATGCGCAGTTGCCGCCGTCGGTTGCGGTGCGCTGGGCCGCGCCGGTGGCCGGAGATTTCAACGCGCGCTTTTCGGCGCATTCTCGCAGCTACCGCTACTGTCTCTACAACCATCCTGTGCGTCCGGCGCTGGCGGCCACGCTTGCCGGCTGGTTCCACCGTCCGCTCGACGAAGTCCGCATGTTGGCAGCTGGCGCCGATCTGATCGGCACGCATGACTTTTCCGCCTTCCGGTCCTCGGAATGTCAGGCGCGCAGTCCCGTACGCAGCTTGACGGGGCTGTCGCTGGTGCGCCGGGGCGACTGGATCATGCTCGACCTGACGGCCAACGCGTTTCTGCATCACATGGTGCGCAACATCGTCGGCGCGCTGGTAGAAGTGGGATGCAGCCGTCGTGATCCGTCGTGGTTGGGCGAACTGCTGGCGGGACGGGACCGGCGCCTGGGTGCGCCGACTTTTTCTTCCAGTGGCCTCTATCTGGTCGGTGTGGGCTACGATGCGGCGTGGCGTCTGCCGGAAGTCCAGTATGGGCTGCGACTTCCGCCCATCGGACCGGAGTGACGCCCGGCTGATGCTGCTACGATCACTCCCGAGGACCCAAGGTGCGCAAGACCCGTATCAAGGTGTGTGGCTTCACCCGCGAGACCGATCTCGAAGCTTCGCTCGCGCTCGGTGTCGATGCCGTCGGTTTCGTGCTCTATCCGCCCAGCCCGCGTGCGGTGACGGTTGAGCGGACGGCGGTGCTGGCGTCACGGGTGCCGCCGTTCGTCACGCGGGTCGGCCTGTTCGTCAATGAAGATGCGGGATTGATCAGCGAAGCCGCAAGCGAAGCGCGTCTTGATTGCCTGCAGTTCCATGGCGACGAGACGCCGGATGATTGCGAACGTTTCGGCCTGCCCTACATCAAAGCAGTCCGGGTGAGGCCCGGGCTGGATTTGCTAGAATACGCGGTCAGGTTTCGTGCAGCGCGAGCGCTGCTGCTGGACGCCTACTCCGAGGCTTGGGGGGGCTCCGGCAAAAGCTTCGACTGGTCGCTGATCCCGCCCGACCTTACGCTGCCGGTCATTCTGTCCGGCGGCCTGGATCCGGAAAATGTGGCAGACGCGGTTCGGCGTGTGGCACCGGCTGCGGTCGATGTGAGCAGCGGAGTCGAATCCGCCAAAGGAATCAAGGACGTGGCCAGGGTGGCTGCGTTCATATCAGGAGTGGAAAATGGGGAAGCTCGACCTGCCGGCTGAGGTATCTGCCTCCGCCTACAACCTGCCGGACACGACCGGGCATTTTGGTCCGTACGGCGGCACTTTCGTTGCGGAAACCCTGATCGCCGCGCTCGATGAGCTGCGGGACACCTACGAATCACTGAAGGACGAGCCTGCTTTCCGGGCCGAATTCGAGTATGAGCTGAAGCACTACGTCGGCCGCCCGAGCCCGATCTTCCATGCACGCCGCCTGTCCGAAGTGGCCGGTGGCGCGCAGATCTACCTCAAGCGCGAAGACCTGAACCACACCGGCGCACACAAGATCAACAACGTGATCGGCCAGGCCATGGTGGCCAAGCACATGGGCAAGCCGCGCGTGATCGCGGAAACCGGTGCCGGCCAGCACGGCGTTGCCACTGCGACGATCGCCGCCCGGCTCGGCATGGAATGCGTGGTCTACATGGGCAGCGAGGACGTGAAGCGTCAGGCGGCCAACGTCTATCGGATGAAACTGCTCGGTGCCACGGTGGTGCCGGTCGAATGCGGCTCGAAGACCCTGAAGGACGCGCTGAACGAAGCCATGCGCGACTGGGTGACCAATGTCGCCAACACCTTCTACATCATCGGTACCGTGGCCGGTCCGCACCCGTATCCGATGATGGTGCGTGACTTCCAGTCGGTCATCGGCGAAGAGTGCAAGTGGCAGATGCCGGAAATGATCGGCCGTCAGCCTGACGCCGTGATCGCCTGCGTCGGTGGCGGATCGAATGCGATGGGCATCTTCTATCCCTACATTCCCTATCCGGACGTGCGTCTGATCGGCGTCGAGGCGGCCGGGCACGGCATTTCGTCCGGCATGCATTCGGCGTCGCTGTGTGCCGGGCGCCCGGGCGTGCTGCACGGCAACCGTACCTATCTGCTGCAGGACGAGAACGGTCAGATCATCGAAACGCATTCGGTGTCGGCCGGCCTCGACTATCCGGGCGTCGGCCCGGAACACGCCTGGCTCAAGGACTGTGGCCGTGCGGAGTATGTGGCGATCGATGACGAGGAGGCTCTGGCGGCCTTCCACAAGACCTGCCGCATGGAAGGCATCATTCCGGCACTCGAATCGTCGCACGCCGTCGCCTACGCAATGAAGATGGCGGCCGGCATGTCTAAGGACGCGGTGCTGCTGGTCAATCTGTCCGGCCGTGGCGACAAGGACATGCACACCGTGGCCGAGAAGTCCGGCATCGCGTTCTGACCTGCTTTTCCACCATCCTGTTGTCGGCCGGGTGGCGGAAGCCGCCCGGCGACGGTTTCCGAAAATGTCCCGAATCACTCAAACACTGTCCGCGCTGGACGCCGCCGGTCGCAAGGCGCTGATTCCATTCGTCACCGCGGGCGACCCCGACCTGTCGGTCACGGTGCCCCTGATGCACACGCTGGTCGAGGCGGGCGCCGACATCATCGAGCTCGGAGTGCCTTTCTCTGACCCGATGGCCGACGGCCCGACGATACAGCGCGCGTCGGAACGGGCGTTGCTCAAGAAGGTGTCCCTGCGCCAGGTGATCGCGGCGGTAGCTGAATTCCGCACCCGCAACACGACGACGCCGGTGGTGCTGATGGGCTATGCCAACCCGATCGAGGCCATGGGTGTCGATGCCTTCGCCGACGCGGCTTCGGCCGCCGGTGCGGATGGCGTGCTGGTCGTCGATTACCCGCCGGAAGAGTCGCGCGAATTCGCCAAGGTGGTGCGCGCGGCCGGTCTGGATGTCATCTTCCTGCTGGCGCCGACCTCGACCGACGTGCGGATCCGCGCCGTCGGCGAAATCGGCAGCGGCTACATCTATTACGTGTCGCTGAAAGGCGTGACCGGTGCCGGCCACATCGACATCGATGCCGTATCGAAGCGCATTCCGCTGATCCGCGACATGGTCGGCCTGCCGGTCGGCGTCGGCTTCGGCGTGCGCGACGGCGCCTCGGCGAAGGCGCTGGCTTCCGTGGCCGACGCGGTCGTCATCGGCAGCCGCATCATCGAGGAAATCGAGAACAGCCCGGCAGATGAAATACTGCCGCGCGTGAAGACGCTGCTGAGCGGCATCCGCGCCGCGATGGACAGCGTCGAGGTGGCGGCATGAGCTGGCTGCAGAAGCTGCTGCCGCCAAAGATCAATCGCAGCGAGACTGCCGGGCGCAAGTCGGTTCCCGAGGGCCTGTGGTCGAAGTGCCCGGCCTGCGAAGCGGTGCTCTACACCGCTGATCTGGCCGCCAATACCGGCGTCTGCCCGAAGTGCAATCACCATTCGCGCGTACGCGCCCGCGTGCGGCTGGATGCGTTGCTCGACCGTGAAGGCCGCTTCGAGATCGGTGCCGAGGTCATGCCGGTCGATCCGCTGAAGTTCCGCGACAGCAAGCGCTACGCCGACCGTCTGAACGCGGCCGCCGACGAAACCGGCGAAGGTGATGCACTCATCGTCATGCAAGGCGCGATCCGGACCGTGCCGGTGGTAGTCGCCTGTTTCGAGTTCGAATTTCTCGGTGGATCAATGGGTTCGGTCGTCGGTGAACGCTTCGTGCGCGGCGTGCGCGTCGCGGTCGAACAGCGCCTTCCCTTCGTCTGCATCGCGGCGAGCGGCGGCGCGCGCATGCAGGAGGGCCTGTTTTCGCTGATGCAGATGGCGAAGACCACCGCTGCCCTGACCCAGCTGGCCCAGCACAAGCTGCCCTTCATTTCAGTGCTGACCGACCCGACCATGGGCGGCGTATCGGCCAGCTTCGCGTTCATGGGCGACATCGTGATTGCCGAGCCGGGCGCGCTGATCGGCTTCGCAGGCCCGCGCGTGATCGAGCAGACTGTGCGCGAAAAGCTCCCCGAAGGCTTCCAGCGGGCCGAATTCCTGGTCGAGAAGGGCGCTGTCGACATGATTGTCGATCGCCGCGAAATGCCCGACCGCATCGCCGGCCTGCTGTCCGCGCTGCAACGCATGCCGGCATTGACGTGCTGAACCGGACCGCTCCGCGACCGCTGCGTCGCATGACAACCGTGCCCGGCCCGTCGATCACATGCCGCTGACGCTGACCGAGTGGCTGCAGCACCTTGAAAGCCTGCATCCGAAGGTGATCCAGCTCGGGCTGGACCGCGTGCTCAGCGTCAAGGCGGCGCTCGGCATCACGCAGACCATCCCGCTGTTCATCGTCGGCGGCACCAACGGCAAGGGCTCCACCTGTGCGATGCTCGAACGAATCCTGCGCTGCGCCGGCTATCGTGTCGGCACCTACACGTCACCGCATCTGCTGGCCTACAACGAACGCGTCCGGATCAACGGCGAGCCGGCCAGCGATGACGCCCTGTGTGCCGGATTTGCCGAGGTCGAACAGGCGCGCGGCGACACCGCGCTGACCTATTTCGAGTTCGGCACCCTGGGGGCGTGGCAGGTGTTTGAGCGCGCCGACCTCGATGTGATCGTGATGGAAGTGGGGCTGGGCGGCCGTCTTGATGCGGTAAACGCGTTCGATGCCGACTGCGCCATCGTCACCAGCGTCGATCTCGATCACATGGAATATCTCGGTGACACGCGGGAGCTGATCGGCCGCGAGAAGGCCGGCATCTTCCGTGCGGGGCGTCCGGCCATCGTCGGTGATCCGATGCCGCCCGCTACGGTGATCGAGTACGCGCAGGCTATCGGCGCAGTGCTGAAGGTTTCCGGCCGCGATTTCGGTTTTGCCGGTGACCGGCAGCAGTGGGGCTACTGGCGGCGCGAGCCGGAACGGCTGGTCAAGCGTGGCGGGCTGGGCTATCCGGCGCTGCGCGGTGCCAACCAGCTGCTCAATGCATCGGCGGTGATCACGGCGCTGGACGCCATGTCCGACAAGGTTCCGGTATCCGTCGGCGACATCCGGCTTGGGCTGGCGACAGTCGAATTGCCCGGCCGCTTCCAGGTGATGCCCGGCCGTCCGTCGGTCATCTTCGACGTCGCGCACAACCCGCATGCCGCCTCGGTGCTGAACGAGAATCTGTCGAGCATGGGGTTCTACCCGGAAACCTGGGCTGTGCTGGGCATGTTGCGCGACAAGGACATCGCGGGCGTGCTCGACCGGCTCAAGGGGCGGATCGACCACTGGATGCTGTGCGACCTCGGCGGCCCGCGCGGTACGCTGGCCGGTGACATCGCCGAAATGATCGCCGGACAGGGTATTCCGGGCAGCGTGTCGACCTTTGCCAGCCCGGTCGACGCATGGCAGGCCACCCGGGAACGGGTGGGTGCAGATGATAGAATCGTCGTGTTCGGATCCTTCCTCACCGTCGCAGAAGTCATGCGCGAATACGCGCGCTCGCCCCTGCCTTCAAAAGGCTGAACCCACCCGCAGGATGCGCCCGACGTGGCTTCTACCGCACCCGATCTCCAGACTGAATTGCGCAAGCGCGCCCGCCGGCGCCTGCTCGGCGCCATCGCGCTCGCGCTGACCGCGGCCATCGTGCTGCCGGTCGTGATGGATCACGAGCCGCGCGCCCCGGCGCAGGACATCGCAGTGCGCATTCCACCCCGTGACAGCCTTCCGGCGCTGGCCCAGCCGGTGCGCCCCGAACCGGCGGATACCGACGTGATGATTCCGCCCGCGCCGCCGGATACCGAATCCACAGCACCGGCGACGACCGCTTCAGCCCCCGTTGCACCGCCCGCACCAGCTGCGCCACCCGCGCCCGTTCCCGCGCCACCGAAGGCAGAGCCGCCCAAGCCGGCTGCTGCGACCCCTTCGGCGAGCGAAGCGTCGCGCGTGGCGGCCCTGCTCGATGGCAAGTCGGGGGCCTTCGCACTGCAGCTGGGCGTGTTCAGCGACGCCGCGAATGTGGCCAAACTCCGGGCGCGTGCGAAGGAACTGGGCTTTCCGACCTTCACCGAACCGGTGAAACTGGAAAACGGCCAGTCCCGGACGCGCGTCAAGGTCGGTCCGTTCCCGACGCGCGCTGCAGCCGAAGCCGCGCAACGCAAGCTTGAAGGTGCCGGCATGCGTTCCATGGTGGCGCCCGCTGCATGACCGTGCTGGACTACATCCTGATCGCCATCGTGGCGGTGTCCACGGCAATCGGGTTGATGCGCGGTCTGGTCAGCGAAGTGATTGCCCTGGCGGCGTGGGTGCTCGCCTTCATCGTCGCCCGACAATTCGGTGGCGACGTCGCCACGCTGCTGCCGGCCGGCCTGCAGGATCCGGGCTTGCGCATGGTCAGCGGTTTCGCGCTCGCCTTCGTCGCGGTGCTGCTGTTGTGCGGCGTGCTGCGTTGGGTTTTGCGCTCGCTGATCAAGGCGACCGGACTTGATTTTCCCGATCGGGTGCTCGGGGGCTTGTTTGGGCTGGCTCGGGCCGCATTTATACTGCTTCTGATCGTGGTCGGCGCAGCGTTCACGCCCGCCCCCGAACAACCGTGGTGGCGCGCGGCGGCGCTGACGCCGCCGCTGGAAACCGCAGCAATCGCCCTGCGCCCGTGGCTGCCGGATGCAGTGGCAAAGAAGATTCGATTTAAGGCCTGACCATCATGTGCGGAATACTCGGCGTCGTTGCCACCTCTCCCGTCAATCAGCTCCTGTACGACGGACTGCTTGTGCTGCAGCACCGTGGCCAGGACGCGGCCGGCATCGCCACCGCGCAGGGCCAGAAGTTTCACATGCACAAGAGTTCCGGACTGGTGCGCGACGTGTTCCGCACGCGCAACATGCGCACCCTGCTCGGTGACTGGGGCATCGCGCACGTGCGCTACCCGACCGCCGGATCGGCCTACAACGCGGCCGAGGCGCAACCCTTCTACGTCAATTCGCCGTTCGGCATCGTGCTGGCGCACAACGGCAACCTGACGAATTCGGAAGAGCTGAAGGTCGACATGTTCCGCACAGATCTGCGGCACATCAACACCACATCCGATTCCGAAGTGCTGCTGAACGTGCTGGCACACGAAATGATGCAGTCGCTGCGCGAGCGGCCGACCTTCGACGAGCAGACGGTGTTTCGCGCCGTGGCCGGCGTGCATCGCCGCTGTCGCGGGGCCTACGCCGTGGTCGCGATGATCGCCGGCTTCGGCCTGCTGGCATTCCGCGACCCGTACGGCATCCGCCCGTTGGTCATCGGCACGCACGAGACCGAACAGGGCACCGAATGGCTGGTCGCTTCGGAAAGCGTTGCGCTCGATACGCTGGGCTTCACGTTGCTGCGCGACATTGCGCCGGGCGAAGCCGTACTGATCTCGCCTGAGGGCACGATGCAGTCGCTGCAATGCGCCGCGCACCCGACCCAGGCGCCCTGTCTGTTCGAATACGTCTATCTGGCGCGCCCTGACTCGCTGATGGACGGCGTGTCGGTGTACGAGTCGCGCGTGAAGATGGGCGAATTCCTCGCCCAGAAGATCCAGCGTGACCACGGCGGGCTGCAGATCGACGCGGTCATCCCGATCCCCGATTCAAGCCGTCCGTCGGCGATGGAACTGGCCCGCGTGCTCGACGTGCCATACCGCGAGGGGTTCGTGAAGAACCGCTACATCGGCCGCACCTTCATCATGCCGGGCCAGGCGGTACGCCGTAAGTCGGTGCGCCAGAAGCTCAATGCGATCACGCAGGAGTTCCGCGGCAAGAACGTGCTGCTGGTCGATGACTCGATCGTGCGCGGCACGACCAGTCAGGAAATCGTCGCGATGGCGCGCGAAGCGGGCGCTCTGAAGGTGTACTTCGCGTCGGCTGCACCGCCGGTGCGTTTCGCCAACGTGTACGGGATCGACATGCCGACGCGCGACGAGCTGATCGCAGCCAACCGCTCCGACGAGGAAATCCGCGTCGCCATCGGTGCCGACGAATTGATCTACCAGACACTGGACATGCTGAAGGCCTCGATCACCGCCTGCAACCCGTCGATCGAACAGTTCGAAACGTCCTGCTTCGATGGCTGCTACGTCACCGGCGATGTGACCGCCGCCTATCTCGATGGCGTCGAGAACCAGCGCAAGGGCGCGCCGCGACAGTCCGACGACGACAGCGGTCAGCTCGACCTGAATCTGGTCACGTCGGAGGAAAACGCCTGAGCGTGTTTCCGGTTCATGAGTTTTCCCGACATCCGGCTTGACCTGCCCTGCGCACCGGCAGTAATGTCGGGAGACGCGCCGATTTGAATCCAGCTTGCGGGCGCGCGGGTCGAGGTCTCGTCGAGACAATGACCCGGACAAATACGGCTAAAGCGGCGAAACGAATGCATTCCCGAACCCGTTTTGCCTCATCGGCAAAACGGGTTTTTTGTTCCCGGGCTTCTTGTTTTCGCTTGTCCGTCTTCTGCATTTTCGATACCTGTTTGCCGGCACCTGAGCCGGCTGGAGCACAGCATGAGCAGTCCTGAACCTACGCCGTCCGATCGGGCGGCATTCGATCCGGATCAGTACGATCCGGAAACGCTGGCCATTCGCGCCGGCATCGAGCGCAGTCAGTTCGGCGAACACAGCGAAGCGCTGTATCTGACGTCGAGTTTCGTGTTCGACAACGCCGCCGAGGCGGCGGCGCGCTTTTCCGGGGCCACGCCCGGCAACGTGTACGCGCGTTTCACCAATCCGACCGTTACGATGATGCAGGACCGCCTCGCAGCGCTGGAAGGCGCCGAGGCGTGCGTGGCCACCAGTTCCGGCATGTCGGCAATCCTGTCGATGGTGATGGCGCTGCTCAGGGGCGGCGACCACATCATCGCCTCGCGCAGCATTTTCGGCTCGACCCAGCAGTTGTTCGCCAACTACTTCGACAAGTTCGGCATTTCAACCACGCTGGTGGATGCGACGGACATTGCGGCCTACCGTGCGGCCGTGCGGCCGACCACCCGTCTGTTCTTCATCGAAACGCCGTCGAACCCGCTGACCGAAGTGATCGACATCGCCGCCGTCGCCGAGGTGGCGCATGAGGCCGGGGCGCTGCTGGCGGTCGACAACTGCTTCTGTTCGCCGGCGCTTCAGAAGCCGCTCGAACTTGGGGCCGACATCATCATCCACTCGGCCACCAAGTATCTGGACGGACAGGGCCGCGTACTCGGCGGTGCGGTGTGCGGCCGCAAGGCGGAGATGGACGAGGTGCTGCGCTTCCTGCGAACAGCGGGTCCCACGCTGTCGCCGTTCAACGCCTGGATCATCCTCAAGGGGCTGGAAACGCTGGCGATCCGTATGGAAGCGCAGTCGGCAAAAGCGCATGAACTGTCAATCTGGCTTGAGAAGCAGCCTTGGGTTGATCGCGTCTACTACCCCGGACTGCCGTCGCACCCGCAGCATGCGATCGCGATGCGCCAGCAGAAGTCCGGCGCCGCGGTGGTGGCGTTCGAGGTGAAAGGCGGGCGCGACGAGGCATGGAAGTTGATCGATTCGACCCGCATGCTGTCCATCACCGCCAATCTGGGTGACACCAAAACAACGATCACGCACCCGGCGACGACGACGCATGGCCGCATTTCGCAGGAGGCGCGCGATGCCTCGGGCATCAAGGACAGCCTGATCCGCCTCGCTATCGGGCTTGAATCGGTTGCCGACATGCAGCGCGACCTGACGCGCTGGCTGGCGGTTTAGGGGCCGCCCGTGCCGCGCCACATCGCACTCGTTCCCGCCGCCGGCAGCGGCAGCCGTTTCGCTGCGCACCTTCCGAAGCAGTATCTGCCGTTGGCCGGCAAACCGCTGATCCACCATGCGCTGGCTACCCTGTGTGCGCATCCGCGCATCGACCGCGTCGTGGTCGTGCTGTCGCCGGACGACCTTTACTGGGGCGCCCATGACTGGTCGGCGCTCGGGCCGAAACTGATGCCAGTGCATTGCGGTGGCACCAGCCGGGCGGTGTCAGTGCGCAACGGGCTGTTCGAACTCACCGGCTGGGCGCGCCCTGACGACTGGGTGCTGGTGCATGACGCCGCGCGACCCTGCCTTGGCCGTGAACTGCTGGACACATTGATCACCGAACTGGCCGATGACGCCGTCGGCGGCCTGCTCGCCGTGCCGGTCGCCGACACGCTCAAACGCGCCGATGTCCATGGCAGGGTGGAATGCACCGTGCCACGTGCGGCCATGTGGCAGGCGCAGACACCGCAGATGTTCCGGCTGGCGTTGCTGCATGACGCGCTCGATCGCGGCACCGATGTCACCGACGAAGCTTCGGCCATCGAAGCAGCGGGCCTCGCGCCAAAACTGGTTGCATCGAGTGCCGGCAACCTCAAGGTGACCTGGCCGGAAGACATGAAACTGGCCGAACTGATCCTGCGTACCCGGGAGGACTTGCAATGAGCAGCCTGATGCACGCCGCGCCGCTTCCATTCCGCATCGGTCAGGGCTTCGACGTCCACCGACTGGTCGACGGCCGAAAATGCATCATCGGCGGCGTCGACATTCCGCATGACAAGGGCCTGCTCGGCCATTCCGACGCCGATGTGCTGCTGCATGCGATCACCGATGCTCTGCTCGGTGCCGCCGGTCTGGGCGACATCGGCCGGCTGTTTCCGGACACCGATGCGGCCTACGCGGGCGCCGACAGCCGTGAGCTGCTGCGCGAAGCGGTCAGGCGGGTGCGCCTGACTGGCTGGCAGATTGGCAACATCGACGCGACGGTGATCTGCGAACAGCCGAAGATCACGCCGCATGCGGCACAGATGACCGCCCACATCGCCGCCGACTGCGGCATCGCGCCGAACGCCGTGAACGTGAAGGGAAAGACGTCCGAAAAGCTGGGCTACACCGGTCGCGGTGAAGGCATTGCGGCGCAGGCCGTGGCCCTGCTGATTGCGCCACCGCCACCTTCCATGGGGTGACGTTCGAAATAGGTTTTCAGGCTGAATGCGGCTCGCCGGAATGAAAAACGCCGCCGGCGTGCAATGCGCCGGCGGCGAATGAAGCAGGAAACCTGTCAGCCTGTCTTGTCGAGCAGCGGTCGCAACCATTTTGCGACGCCGCGTCGCCTCAGTACCTCGCGTTGTTCCGGTGTGAGCCGGATGGTGACAGGTACCGTCGGATCAACGGGTTTTCGGCCGGCACCGACACGGGTGCCGCCGTGCGGTGACCGCGACATCATGCCCGATCGAATGTCGGAGACTTTTCCGGAACCACGTGGGTGAGATCCCCTTCGCCGATGAGGTAATGATCGGTGCGCTTCGCCGAACGATTGTCGACCACTCCGAATGTCTTGTTGCTGTGGTGGTTGTACATCGTCGACATCTGTGCAGCCTTGCCGCTGTTGAAAAGAGCCTTCGCCTGATCCAGTGTGAGCATTGTCATAACCAACCTCCGTTGAAATGTCTGTGACGTGAGCCTTGTATAGAAACTGAGTGCAACCTTTGACCACTGGTGATTCCGGTTACGCCGTCAGCGCTGTGTCGCGCGCGGCTTTTCTTGTGTCCCTTGGGCCCCGCTACCTGCACTCCTTGGGTTGATTCAGCCTGCGACATGCCGGCTGCCAGATTCAAAGTAAGACATCAATCAAGCCGTTTCAAGAAATTTTTGAATCTGTTTTATCTCGTGAAAACAATGTGTTGAATAATATTTCTTCTGCGGCGCAACAATTCCTTCAATCGGCTCCACCGCTCCCGGAGGCGCACCGTTCGCAAAGGTGCGCCAGCATTGCCTGTCAGGAGGTTCTTCATTGCCAGCAAAAGATTAGCGCGATAAGTTGTCGCGAGCGCCTTGATGCGGGCGGGTCTGCCTGGATTGTTTCGGGTGACCAGGGGCTGTTGCGACGCGTCATCGAAGCAAGGGTCCCGCGACCGGTCGCAGGTCCCATTTTCACGTGTCGATCGGTCGGCCGGAACGGCTCAGCGGCCGCCGCTGACGTCCAGAAGTGCGCCGGTGGTGTAGGAGGCGTCGTCAGACAGCAACCACAGGATGGCGCGCGCCACTTCTTCCGGCTCGCCGCCGCGCTGCAGCGGCACCGATGATTTCACCCGGTTCACCCGATCGGGTTCGCCGCCAGCGGCGTGGATGTCCGTGCGGATGACGCCGGGACGGACGGCATTCACGCGGATGCCATCGGCGGCCACTTCCTTTGCCAGACCGATGGTGAAAGTGTCGATGGCACCCTTCGACGCTGCATAGTCGACATACTCATCGGGCGAGCCAAGCCGGGCCGCTGCCGACGACACATTCACGATGGCGCCGCCGGCACCGCCATGACGGCGCGACATGCGGCGCACGGCCTCGCGTGCGCACAGCATGCTGCCGATCACATTGGTTGCGAATATGCGGGTCAGCCGCGCCGCACTCATTTCTTCGACCCGGCTCTGCGCTTCGAGCATGCCGGCGTTGTTCACCAGCGCCGACAGGCGGCCGAATGCGCTGTCGACGTCGCGGAACAGCCGCTCGACGTCCGTTTCGATGCCGACGTCGGCCGCCAGTGCGAGCGCCGTGCCGCCTGCAAGGGTGATTTCACGGGTGAGGGCTTCGGCGGCGTCGCGCTGCTGCAGGTAACTGACTACCACCGCGTCGCCCTGCGCGGCTGCCAGACGCGCAGTCGCCGCGCCGATGCCGCGACTGCCGCCAGTGATCAGGATGATTCGGTTCATGCTGAAGAAACAGGCCGGGGATGTCAGTGCCCGGGACGTCGAGGTGGTGCCCGGAAGACGACCTTAGCGCGATTGTCGCCGGCCGGCCAGCGGGCGCGACGCGGCCGCCTCACGCGGGGAGACCGTGCGCAGCGGAATGCCGATAAAGTGTGCAGGGCAGACGTCCGGCGCGTCGGCACAGGCGCGTGCGATGGAAAATGGCGCCGTTGGGCGGAGCCCTCGGGCGCCCGGGTCAGTGACCCATCACTTCTTCCGCCACCGGCAGCGCCATACGGGCACCCGGGGTGCGCAGGAACTGGCCCCAGTCGATGATGGCAAACCGGCCGTCGGCGTGTTCGACAATGGCGGTGCAGCTGTCCACCCAGTCACCGCAGTTCATGTAAACGAGCCCGTCGATGGTGCGCTGGGCGACCGCATGGATGTGGCCACAGATGACGCCGTCGACGCCCCGGCTGCGCGCCTCGTGCATGACGGAATCCTCGAAATCGTAGATGAAGCTGACCGCGCTCTTCACCTTGCGTTTGGCATATCCCGCCAGTGACCAGTAGCCGGCGATGCCGAGCCGCCGGCGCACGCGCGACATCCACGCGTTGATCCGCACGAGCGTGTTGTAGGCCACGTCGCCGAGCAGCGCGACCCAGCGATGATGGCGCGTCACCTGGTCGAAATCGTCGCCATGCACGAGCCAGTAGCGCTTGCCATCCGCCGCGACATGGATGTGATCGAGGTGGACCGCAATGTCACCGAACACCGTACCGGCATATTCGCGCAGCGCCTCGTCGTGATTGCCCGGGACGAAGACGACCTGCGTGCCCTTGCGCGCACGCCGCAACACCTTCTGCACCACGGTGTTCTGCGCCGGCGTCCAGTGGATCGAGCGGCTCATCGACCAGAAGTCGATGATGTCGCCGATCAGATAGAGGTAATCGGATTCGTAGTGGCGCAGGAAGTCGAGCAGTGCGTCGGCCTGACAGCCGCGCGTACCAAGATGGATGTCGGACAGGAACAGTGCGCGCACGCGCTGGGGCGCGATTTCGTCGGCAGGGAGATCGGAAACATTCACCGCCCGGATTCAAGCCTGTCCGTGTGACAACGCAGTGACGCGCGTGCGAAGAATTGGCGGCACGGCAGGTGCTGCATCGCCGGCGGGGGTGTCAGTACATCAATTGCAGCCCGAGGATGAAGCGGTTGCGCGTGCGCGTGCCGTCGCTGCCCAGTTCCGAGTACAGCGCGCTGAGCCGCGCGTTGTGGCCGGCAATCACGTAGTTCAGCCCGATGTCCCACTGGTCGTTGCGCGCGCCGCTGTCCGGCCGGAATTCCTGAAAGCGCACGTGGGGCTCGAGCCTTCCGATGCCGATCGGTTTCGGAAACAGCCAGGCTGCCGTGATCAGGTAAGCCTCACCGGCGGTTGCACCGCCGCAGTTCGTGACCCGGCTGCAGCCCGGGTCGGCCGGCGAAATGTCGGCCACGCCATCGGTATCGTAGTCGTACCAGGCGCCTTCCAGAGTCAGCACATCACCGCCTTGCAGACGCGTCTGCATGAGCGCGTCCAGACTCCACGCGGTGTAGTCGCCGCGCGTCAGCGCAGTGCCGACGCCGTCCTTCTGCGTCCGCCAGGCGACGCCGACCGTCAGCACTTCCTTCTCGCCGTAATAATGATTGCTGTTGAAATACTCGGATTCGCGGTCGCGGAAGCTCCACGCGAAGCGGGTCGCGTACAGCAGCTGATGCGACTCGTTCGACATATCCTCGCCGCGGTTTTTCCCCTGGAACGCGCCGACCATGTACTGCAACCGCTGGTCGAACACGCTGCCCCAGAGCGTTGCGCCATCATCGCGGCCGGTGTAGGCGTTGGGGTTGCGCGACACCATCGGGTATTCCCACACATTGGCGAAGTAGGGCCCCGCCATCTGCTGACGGTCACCCGGCACGACGTGGCGGCCGACCCACAGGTTGATGTTGTCGGTGAGGGTGAACTGGCCGACCAGATCGAGCAGGCGCATCGACTCACCCGACAGGCGCGCGAAATTGGTCATCAGTCCGATCTGTTTCGTGAACTTCGCGACCGTGATGATGCGGAAGGAATCGAGCCGCAGGTCGCTGTCGTGCGACCCGTCGGCCTGTTCGGCGCTCGTGTACGCCGCGCTTGACCAGACGCCAAGCGTCAGCGAACTGTCGCCCGGTCCGGTGAAGGTCGGACCGGCGAAGGCATTGCCCGCGGCGGCGACACCGGCGGCGAGCGTGAAGGCGAGCGGCCCGCGTCGCAGGCGGGAAGTCCTCTTCGTCATGGGGTGAGTGTCCTTTGGTGTGCAGTGGCTCGGTACGGGCCCCGGTCTTTGCCGGGTGTCCGCTTGATGCAACCGGCCATGCCCCATCCTGGGGCAGACAGAGGCGACCGGGTCATGCGCGGCGCATTGTGCACCAAATTGGTGCAACAGGGTCGGGTGGCGCCAGGGATGTCCGGCGGCATCGCGCATGTGGAAACGAAAAGGGCGTGCTCGCGCACGCCCTTTGGTCCAAAGCTTTTGCCGGCAGGAGCCTGGCTAACCCGTCGGTCCCGACAGGATGGAATTGGCGTGGATGATGGCGCGTGCGATTTCCTCGGTCGGCACGCGGCGGCTCATCGCCTGCTCGCGGATGATGCGGTAGGCCTCGCTGTCGCCGACATTGCGCGTGCGCATCAGGATGGATTTCGCCTCGTTGATCTGGTTGATGCCCAGCAGCTTCTGCTCGAGCCTGAGCACGCGCTTCTCGGCCTTGCGCATCGCTTCGTTCAGACCCACCGTGAGCACCAGCGTCGACAGGATGCCGGTCGAGCGAATCGGCGCCGTGAGCACACCCGTCGCACCCAGCTTGATCATGGCATCGAAGATGGTCGGGTTTTCGTAACTGATGATGGCAATCACCGCGGGCGGCTGTTCCTGGCGGACCCAGTTGAAAGACATGCCCATGACGTCCTGGTCGACGGCGCAGAACACCAGGTCGACGTTGTCAGGCAGATCCGGAATCGGCGGCCAGAAGGTCTGCACCTGGCAGCCGATGCGCTGCAACTGCTGGGTCAGGGTTTCGCCGTCCTCGTCCTTCGGGTGCAGCACGGCGACGCGCAGGCTGCGCAACTGCCTGAGGAATTCCGGTGTGAGCCGCGTTCCGCGGCTGGTGGGCCGCGCCGGGCTACTCACGGCGGGTCAGCTCGTCGGCAGGCACGCGCAGGCGATTGCTCCAGTCGTCGAATGAATGACTGACCAGATAGGGATCGGGTTCGACGCCCGACAGGGTTTCCGCGAGTATCGTGAATTGCCCGCTGTCGTTGACGCGGCCGATGCGCGGGAAAAGTCGCGTGTGGTGATTGCTCGGATTGACCCGGATGCGGCCCTGCGGCGCATCGAATTCCATGCCCAGGAGGTGCGGTAGCAGCACATCGCGTTCATCGCTGTTCGCGGCGACGAAGGCACCGGCAAACAGGTGTACCTGGTTGTACGACGATTCCCAGCTCATGTTGGGCTCGACCTGCGAACCGAAAAGCTTGCGGAAGTGCGCCAGGCAGCTGCGGTTGCGTTCGGTGTCGATCGACTGGAAATAGGGGCCCGCCGTGTAGTGACCTTCGGCGATGCGCGTGCCCATTTCGGCTATTTCCTCTTCGCTGGTGCACAGGCTGGCGATGGGCATGCGTGCCGGATCAAGACCTGCATCGGCGAAGGCCTGATAGAACATCCGGGTCGTCCGTCCGACGACGGTCGAGAAGATGAAATCCGGCTGCTTGGCCTGGATGTCCCTGATGATGGGCGCAAAGGCGCTTTCCTGCGCGTCCAGCCGGACGTAACGCTCGCCCAGCTTCGCGCCGCCCTGTCGCTGGTGTACGAAGTCACTCATGATGCGGTTCGACTCGTACGGAAAGATGTAGTCGCTGCCTACCATGTAGACGCGCGCACCGAAGCGGCTCGCCATGTAGTCGGCCAGCAGCGCGCTGTTCTGGTTCGGTGCGCCGCCGGTGTAGATCACGTTGCCGGAAAACTCGAAACCTTCGTACATGGTCGGACAGAACAGCAGCCGGTTCCACTTCTCGACTACCGGAAGTATCGCCTTGCGCGTGCTCGACATGTAGCAGCCGAAGATGACATTCACCTTGTCTTCAAGCACCAGCCGCGTGGCGAGTGACTTGAACATCTGCGGGCTGGAGTGCGGGTCGTAGTACACCGGCACGAGTTCGCGGCCGTTCAGGCCGCCGGCATCGTTGATTTCTCGTATTGCGAAGAGCGTGCCGAGCAGCATCGAATTTTCGATGCGCGAGGTCACACCCTCGCGCGAAAACAGGACGCCGACCTTGACCGGATCGGAGTTGGACACAGGACAGTGAAAGCGGAGAACGAGAAACGAAATTGATACTAACAGAGCTTGACGCGGTGCAGCGGGCGTGACTAGTATTGAGTTATCTCTTCACATCGCCAGCACTGCCGATGTGAGGCAAGGCAAAAGGGCCTGCTCGAATCTCCGGATTCGGCAGGCCCTTTTTTTTGCGTCTTTTGTCTTGCCGCGCTGCAACAGATTTGCTGCGGCGTCGAGGGATTGATGATCGGCTTTCCATCCAATTTCCGTGTTCTGAAGGAGTCTGACCGATGATTTCGATACCGAAGAAAGGCACGCCGGAGCGCGATCGCCTGATCCGGGAGCATCTGGAGTGCGTGCAGTCGATGGCCGGCGTCGCGGGTTTTTCGGTGCTCAAGTGCGCCACGCCGGGCGACACCACAGTCATCGGCGGCGGCGTGCATGAAGACCCGCTGCTCAAGCGCGTGCTGCTGCGCATGCGGGGTACCTCGACGAAAGGCAAGCTGGTCGTGATCTGCACCCGTATCGATGCCGAGTGGCGCATCGGGCGTTTGTCCGGCATCCGCGGCGTGCCGCCGGTATTCGCCACCGACGATGTCTACACCAGCGAGCAGGACATCCAGCACGCCATCTTCCTGATGCGCCTCGATGAAATGCCCGAGTCCGACGGATTCCCGGAGCATTACCACGAAGGCTACAAGCGCCGCGACGACAACTGGCCGGTCACCTGATACCGCGCCGGTCGCGTCGACAGCCATTCAGCCAGCGGCCCCGGCACTGACGCCCGGGCACGCACTTCCCGCAAATTTCAAGCAATGCATCCGGACCCCCGGAGGGCGGCGCTCGACCAGGAGAGACGAACACCATGTGTGCAATGCGACTGACCGGATACGCCGACAAGTTCGGCGTCCATCCGGGCGACACGATCAGGTTCTACGTCAATTGCGATGGTCCCGCGAAGTACCGGGCGTCCGTCGTGCAGATGATCAACGGCGATACCAATCCGCGCGGTCCCGGGTTCATCGAGAAGGCGGTGGAGGCGGACTGCGAAGGCGTGTATGACGGCATCAAGCAGGTCGTCTACGGCGGTTCGTACGGCTTCGTGCCTGACGCACCGCAACTCAAGCCGGACAGTTTCACGCTGCAGTGCTGGATCTGGCCGACCACACCAAGGACCGACAAGCGCTACTGGAAGCACGGCGCACAGGGGCTGGTGACCAAGTGGTCCGGTGGCAAGGGCTACGGCCTGTTCATCAACACCGACGGCTGCGTCGAGCTGCGCATCAATGGCGAGACCTACACGAACGGTGCGCCGTTGCGCGACCACGCCTGGCACTTCATCGCTGCCAGCTTCGATGCGCTGACCGGCGAAGTGGTGCTGCATCACGAGCCGCAGGTGGTCTATGCGCTGGACCCGGAGATTCCGCCGGTCAAGGCAACCTTCAAGGGCAAGGTGGAACACACCGACCAGCCGCTGGTGATCGCCGGCTATGTCGATCATGTCGAACCGGGCCCGCTGGGGCTGCCGTCACTGCCGCAGGGCGTCATCGTCGGCGGTCACTACAACGGCAAGATCGACAGCCCGCGCCTGTGCAACCGCGCCCTGTCGCGCTTCGAAATCGAAATGATGAAGGGCGGCGCGCAGCCGGGCCTGACCGAACGCCGCAACGCCGGTCCGACCGGCGCGCTGTCTGAAGCCATCGTGGCCGCCTGGGATTTTTCCGATGGCATCGACACGCTGGTGGCGAAGGACGCCGGCCCCTACCGCTTCAACGCCACGCTCGTGAATTGCCCGACGCGCGCGCTGACCGGCTACAACTGGGCCGGCCAGACCTTCGACTGGAAGGTGTCGCCGAAGGAATACGGGGCCATCCACTTCCACGACGACGACCTCGACAACGCACGCTGGGAGGTGAGTTTCGAGTGGACGGTGCCGACCGGCATCAAGAGCCGCTTCTACGCCGCCAAGCTGACCACGCCCGAGGGTGATGAAGATTACATCCCGTTCTGGATCGTTCCGAAGATCGGCCAGGAACAGTCGAAGATCGCGGTCATGGTGCCCACGATCAGCTACGTGGCGTACGCGAACGAACACGTGGCGTGCAACGCCGGTGGCGCGGAACTGTTCATCTATCGCGTACCCATCATGCAGCAGCAGAACATGTTCCTCGCCGAGCACCGCGAGTACGGCGGTTCGATCTACGACACCCACACCGACGGCAGCGGCATCTGTCTGTCGTCGCGGCTGCGCCCCATCCTGAGCATCCGTCCGAAATACGACCACTTCCTGGCCCAGGCGCCGTGGCAGTATCCAGCTGACCTGCACCTGATCTGCTGGCTTGAGCAGATGGGCTACGAGTACGACGTGTTCACCGACGAGGACGCGACCTACGACGGTCTGGCACGGCTGGAGAACTACAACGTCATCATCACCGGCTCGCACCCGGAGCACAACTCGGGCACCCAGCTCGACGCCCTGCACAACTACACGCAGCGCGGCGGTCGCCTGATGTACATGGGGGCCGACGCATGGTACTGGGTGCATTCGTTCCACCCGGCCTACGACGGTCTGGGCCGCGGCGTGGTGACCGAAATGCGTCGCTGCGAATCCGGCATCCGCACCTGGCGCGCCGACCCCGGCGAGTACTACCACCAGGGCACCGGCGAGCTGGGTGGCATGTGGCGTTATCGCGGCCGCTATCTCCATTCGGTGGCCGGGACCGGCATGTCGTCCGAAGGTTTCGACATTTCGTCCTACTTCACGCGGACGCCGGAAAGTCTGGATCCGCGCGTGAGCTGGGCGTTCGACGGCATCACCTACGAAGAGAACCTGGGCAACTTCGGCCTCGTCGGCGGCGGCGCAGCCGGTCTGGAACTGGACATCGTCGACACCATGCTCGGGTCGCCGCCGCACATCCTCACCGTCGCGACGTCGGCCGGCCGCCATACCGAGGCCTACCTGCTGGTGATGGAGGATTTCGGCTTCAACCAGCAAGGTCTCGACGGCACCGTGCATCCGCGGGTGCGTGCCGACGTGACCTTCCACGAGACGCCGAACGGCGGCGGCTGCTTCGCGTTCAGCTCGATCGCCTACTGCGGTTCGCTGCCGTGGAACAACTGCGACAACAACATTTCGCGCCTGACCAAGAACGTGCTCGACCGCTTCATGCAGGACGGCCCGCTGCCGGCTGCGCCGAAGGAAGCGTTCAAGCACCGCGGTCGCGCGGATTACGAGTCGCCGGCGCTGGCGTCATCCACCTGAGCCCCGCAAGCCTGCCCGCTGCTGTATCGGTGGGCAGGCGCGCACCAACACTACGAACCTGTCGAGGAAGGAGGCTGCATGCTGGATGAAATGATTCGACCGGTCGCGCTGGATGCCTCGGCGTTCCGTTCGCTGCGCATCGCCCGGCGCGAAGACGAGGCGATCTGGACGCGCGACTGGGTGTGCGTCGGGACGACGCATGAACTGGCGGGCGTCGGTGACCTGTTGCCGTTCACTGCGGGAGATCACGCCATCCACATCCAAAGGATGGCGGGTGACGTCCTCGCAGGTCGATTCAACAAGGCGCAGCACGGCGGTTGCCGTGTCGTGCCGGTGCAATGCCAGCAGGGCACGAAGACACCGTGCTCATTCACGTCGTGCGGACACAGCCGCGACCGGCCGGTCATCGCGGCGTCGGAACTGGGCGATGCGACGCCTGAAATGCACCAGTATCTCGGTCTGCGACCGGAGCGCCTGCTGCCGGTCCGCGTCGACCGGATCGGGCCGCTGCTGTGCGTCAATCTCGATCCGCACGGCGAGCCGATCACCGACACGGCCAGATCCCTGCAGACCGCAGTTCCGGCGCTTTCGCGGCAGGACATGCCGCTGCAGGGCCGTCACTGGCAGGAGGTCGACGGCAACTGGAAGCGCGTGGCTCAGCGTCTGCTCGCCGCGCAACAGCTGCCGCATGCCTTCGGCGGCTCGGTACTGGCGGCTGACACCACCCTGGCCGGCCTGCCGGCCAGGGCGCTCTGGCTGTTTCCTAATCTTGTTCTGCTGGTGCTGCAGCACGCCGTGTGTGCCGTCGTGCTGCAACCGGTGGCGCTGACGCGCACGCTGTGCCGCATCACCGTGCTGGGTGACGAAACGTTGCCCATGAACGACTGGCAGGCACTGATCGGCGTACGCCTGTCGGATGCGACACCGGATGCGGCGACCCGGGCCGACGCTGCCGTCGCGTCCTGGCTGGCGCACGAAATGACTCATCGCCTCGACACCTTCGACCTTGCAACGCACCCATGAAGGACATGCCATGAACACGTCGTCACGACCCGTCGATGCAGCCGTCGCGGCCTATCGCGAAGGCCAGCTTGCCGACGCCCATGCACGCTTTTCGTTGCTGGCCCACGCGGGAGATCCGGAGGCGCAGGCGTGGATCGGTTCGCTGCATGCCAATGGCGAAGGGGTGCCAGCCGATCTCGAAGCGGCTTTTGCGTGGTATCTGCGCGCGGCCGAGCAGGATCACGTTCCGGCGCAGACGAATGTCGGCGCCATGCTCGTCATGGGGCAGGGCACCGCAGCCGATCCGGTTGCCGGGCTGCACTGGCTGACCCGAGCCGCACAGGCTGGCGACGCGATGGCGCAGAGCAATCTCGCCACACTCCACTTCAAGGGTGACCGCGTACCGCACGATGAAGTGGCCGCCGCGCAGTGGTATCGGCGTGCGGCCGAACAGGGTCACTACCCCTCGCAGGCGCGACTGGGTTTCATGTACGCAAACGGACTCGGTGTGGAGAAGGACCGCGCACAGGCCTTCGCCTGGCTTTCGCTGGCCGCGCAGCACGGCGTCGGCACGGCGCTGAATGCGCTCGAAGGTATCGTCGGTCAGATGTCGGTGGAAGAGAAGCACCGGGGGGCGGCGCAGTTCGACCAATGGCGCACGCGCACGGCCGCGGTGTCATCGCCTGCGCGACTGGTGCCGGTTCCGGGGTGAGGCGATGACCTTCAGCGTGCAGCAGATCAAGTTCGAGTGCCTCAGCTACATCAAGGAATTCGGCGCGAAGACGGAGGAATGGGCGATCGGCATGGCGGACGACGCCGAACAGGCGCTGTTCTCGGTCTGCGGTGTCGACAGCCGGGATGACATCTGGTTGTGGAAGCCGACGTTGTCGCCGGCCGCAGCCCGCACCGTCGTCGATTTCATGGTGGCCCGGCACCGGCTTCATCCGGTCGCCGGCTTCGAGGCCGGGCGGCAGGGGCGCTGCATCTTCATGTACCGGTTGCGCCGCTGAAGGCATGCCCGCAGCGCCCGACCCGGGGGCGTCGGGACCCGGCTGACCACCCCTGCGCGGGTGATGCGTTGCAACAAAAATGACGCGAATTCCGTGCGGACAATTTACTGAAAACAGTGCTTGACTCGCTGCAATCGGCTCACTAGTATCAACGTAACTCTTCGCATCGCCAGCATTGCCGGTGCAAAGAAAGGCAAAAAGGCCTGCGCGGATCTCCGGATCCGCCAGGCCTTTTTTTCGTTCTTTTTTCGCAACCAGTGATGCGGCGTTGCAACAAATTTTGTCGTCTGCGCTGTGCTGTCTTGAGTCATCCAAACCTTAACCATCCATTCTTTCGAGGGAAACATGAAAAGTAATCTGCGTCGTGATCTGGTCAAAGCACTCGCCCTGGCTTCCGTGGCGGGCCCGACGATGATGCGTAGTGCGTTTGCGCAGCAGGATGTGGTGAAGGTCGGCATCCTGCATTCGCTGACCGGCACCATTGCGCTGGCCGAAGCGTCCGTGGTTGACGCGGAAAAGCTCGCCATCGACGAAATCAATGCTGCCGGCGGGGTGCTCGGCAAGAAGATCGTGCCGGTGGTGGAAGACGGCGCGAGCGACTGGCCCACCTTCGCCGAAAAGGCCAGAAAACTGCTCGGGCAGGACAAGGTGGCCGCGGTGTTCGGCTGCTACACATCGGCGTCGCGCAAGGCGGTGCTGCCGGTATTCGAACAGGCCAAGGGACTGCTGTATTACCCGACCTACTACGAAGGACAGGAGCAGTCGCCGAACATCCTGTACACCGCGCACGAGGCGACCCAGCAATGCGTGCAGGGCTGCAACTGGCTGCTCGAGAACCGCGGCAAGACCTTCTACCTGATCGGTTCCGACTACATCTGGCCGCGCGTCACCAACAAGATTGCGCGCCCGACCATCGTCAAGGGCGGCGGATCGGTGCTCGGCGAGGAATACATGCCGCTCGGCAGCACGTCCTTCGGATCGACCATCAACAAGATCAAGGCGGTCAAGCCGGACATCATCCTGAGCACCATCGTCGGCGGATCGAACGTGGCGTTCTACAAGCAGCTGAAGGCGGCCGGCGTCAACATGAAGAAGACGACGGTGATGGCGTTTGCCGTATCGGAAGAAGAGGTGTCGGGCATCGGCAACGAGAACGTGCAGGACGTGCTGACGTGCATGAGCTACCTGCAGAGCCTGGACAATCCGGCGAACAAGAAATTCGTGGCGGCGTTCAAGGCGAAGTACGGCCAGAAGCGCGTCACCGGCGACACGCTGGCGTGCGCCTACACCGCCGTCTATCTGTGGAAGATGGCGGTCGAAAAGGCCAAGAGCTTCGATGTGGACAAGGTGATCGCCGCGTCGGCCAATCTCGAATTCACCGGACCGGAAGGCCTGGTGAGATTCCACGGCAGCAACCATCACCTGTGGAAGCAGGCGCGCATCGGTGCGTTCGGCGCCGATGGCCAGGTCAACATGATTTACGAGTCACCGCTGATCGAGCCCAACCCTTTCCCGACTATCTGAGCGGGTAGTTGCTGCGCCCGCCGTCGGACGGTGTGCGGCCGTCCGGCGGCGGGTTGTTGGCAAGTACCGTCCCGGGCACACGCCGGAGGCATGTCATGTGCCTCCGGCAATGGCGGTTCTTCACAGCCGTCTTTCAACCCCGCTTTTCAACCTGATGCATCAACCCCAACATCAACCGGATCTGTCCATGCTTCGTGTGACCACCATTCTGGGCTGCGCCGCCGACGCCGCGCTGGCGGACAGACTGCATGACATCGAACATCGCGGCGGCCTTGAAACGGTGCGCCTGACGCGCAGCGACATGGCGCGCCGCCGGCAGCAACTGCAGACCGACCGCGGAAGCACGGTGGCATTGATGCTGGATCGTGACGCCACGCTGCAGAACGGTTCCGTGCTGTGGCTCGACGACGCTCGCGCGGTGGTCGTGCTGCTCGACGAACCGCAGTGGCTCGTGCTTCAGGTCGGCACAGCCGCGGACGCGCTCGAACTGGGCTATTTCGCGGGCAACATGCACTGGAAGGTGAAGTTCGACGGCGAACGGCTGTGCATTGCACTGGACGGCCCGCGCGATACCTATCTGCAGCGCCTTGCCCACTTGATCCAGCGAGGTTGCGTGAAGGTGTCCGACGAGACCGGGCCGGGCGCCGGATCCGAACCTGCGCCGCCTGCCGCCCACAGCACCGTGCGTTACATCCCGGTGCCGCATGCACATTGAATCAGGCATCGACCAGCAGCTGGCGATGCTGCAGTTCTCCGACAGCTTCTTCCCCGGCGGTGCCACCTCCTTTTCGTGGGGGCTGGAATCGCTGCGTCTGGACAGTCAGGTCAGCGATGTCGAACAGGTGTTCGGGCTGCTGCAGGCGCAGGTGACCCATCGCTGGGCCGGCCTGGACCGGCCGCTGATGCATCTGGCACATCAGGCCTGCACGGACCGCGGCGACAGCCCGGCGCTGACGGAGGCCCTGGTCGATCTCGACCGACTGTGCGAGGCGATGTCGCTCACGCGCGGCTGGCGCGAAGCCAGTCGCCGACTGGGCTTCACGCAGCTTCGCATGCACGCCGACCTGGGCGTCGCGTGCGCGCAACGCTATCTGGACACCGTACGCGGCGCTCACGCGCCGGGTCACCTGCCGGTGGTGCAGGGCGCACTGTGGGCTGCGTACCACTTGCCGACGGCCAGTTGCGATGCGATGGCGGTGGGCGGCCTGTGCACGTCGATCATCGGTGCGGCGCTGCGCATGGGGATGATCGGGCACGTCGATGGCCAGCGCCTGCTGACCCGCATGCGGCCGGTCATCGCTGGCGTGCTGTCGCAGCCACCGCCGGCGCGCGGCGACATGAGCAGCGGCACGCCCGCGCTCGACATCGCCGCCATGCGCCACGAAGCGCGCAGCGCGCGTCTGTTTGCCAATTGAACCCTGATGGCGCCACTCACGAGGACCGACCGGATGAATGAACTTCGAAGGAGCACGACATGCTGCTGACCCCGACCGAGCTGGAACGCCTCACCATCTTCAACGCGGCGGAACTGTCGCGACGCCGACGCGCGCGCGGGCTCAAGCTCAATTGCCCGGAGGCGATCGCCTTCATCGTCGACGAAATTCTCGAAGGTGCGCGCGATGGCCGCACGGTGGCGGACATGATCGCGTTCGGTTCGCAGATCCTGACCTCCGACGACGTGCTGCCGGGTGTCGCGGCGCTGATGCCGATGATCCAGATCGAAGCCAGCTTTCCCGACGGCACCAAACTGGTGACCGTGCATGACCCGATACGGCCCGGCCCCGGCGCGCAGATGTCGCCCGGCGGCAGCCGTGCCCGCATACCGGGCGAGATCATTCCGGCCGAAGGCAGCATCGAAGTGAATGCGGGGCGCCGAAGCACGACGCTGAAGGCGCTCAATACCGGAGATCGCCCGATACAGATCGGCAGTCACTTCCACTTCTTCGAGGTGAATCGCGCGCTCGACTTCGACCGTGCGCTGGCCTGGGGCATGCATCTGGATGTCGCCGCCGGCACCGCCGTGCGCTTCGAGCCGGGCGAATCGAAGGAAGTCACGCTGGTGGCCTTCGGTGGCACGGGCGAGGTGTTCGGCCTGAACCGGCTGACCGAAGGCGCGAGCAACACCGAAGCCGGACTGGCCGATGCGCTGGTGCGCGCACGCCAGGCGGGCTTCAGGGGTGCGTGACCGACATGAACAGGAATTGCCGGGAGGATTGATATGGCATGGCTGACCCGTCGCGACTATGCGGCGATGTACGGACCGACCCAGGGCGACATGGTGCGTCTCGGCGATACCTCGCTGCTGGCCGAAATCGAACACGACTTCGCGGTACCCGGCGACGAATGCCTGCACGGCGGCGGCAAGACGCTGCGCGACGGACTGGGCATGATGGGCGGGCTGACGTCCGCGCAGGGCGCACTCGACATGCTCATCAGCAATGTCGTGGTGATCGACGCGGTGGTCGGCATCGTGAAGGGCGACATCGGCATCAAGGACGGGCGCATCGTCGCCATCGGCAAGGCGGGTAATCCGCACGTGATGGACGGCGTGCATCCGCAGCTGCTGGTCGGCAACGCAACGACGGTACGCGATGGCGAAGGACTGATCGCCACGGCGGGCGGGCTCGACGTGCACGTGCATTTCGACTCGGCGCAACTGGTCGAGCACGCGCTGGCGTCCGGCATCACGACGATGTTCGGCGGCTCGCTCGGCCCGATCACGGTCGGCATCGACTGCGGCGGTGCGTGGAATGTCGCGCGCATGCTGCAGGCGTCGGAGCAGTGGCCGATGAATTTCGGCTTTCTCGGCCGCGGCAATTCGTCGCGTCCGGAATCGCTGGTCGAACAGATGCAGGCCGGCTGCATCGGCCTGAAGATCCACGAGGACTGGGGTGCCACGCCGGCCACCATCGACACCTGCCTGTCGGTCGCCGACGACATGGATTTCCAGGTGCAGCTGCACACGGACACGCTGAACGAATCCGGTTTTCTCGAAGACACGCTGGCGGCGACGAAGGGCCGCACCATCCACATGTATCACACCGAGGGGGCCGGCGGCGGTCATGCGCCGGACGTGATCAGCGTCGTCGGCCAGGCCAACTGCCTGCCGTCATCGACCAATCCGACCAACCCGTACACGGTGAATACCTTCGACGAACACCTCGACATGATCATGGTGTGCCATCACCTGAACCCGGCCGTGCCGGAGGACGTTGCGTTCGCCGAAAGCCGCATCCGCGCGCAGACCATCGCCGCCGAAGACGTGCTGCACGACATGGGTGCGATATCGATGCTGGGTTCGGACAGCCAGGGCATGGGGCGCATCAATGAAGTCATCTGCCGCACCTGGCAGCTGGCCAGCAAGATGAAGGACCAGTTCGGCCGCCTGCCCGAGGAACGCACACGCAGCGCCGACAACGAACGCATCCTGCGCTACATCGCGAAGTACACGATCAATGCCGCGCGCTCCTTCGGCGTCGACCAGCACGTCGGTTCGCTGGAACCGGGCAAGCTGGCCGACATCGTGCTGTGGCGTCCCGCCTTCTTCGGCATCAAGCCGGAAATCGTCGTCAAGGGCGGTTTCATCGCCTATGGCGCGATGGGCGATTCGGCGGCGTCGCTGATGACCTGCGAGCCGCTCATCATGCGTCCGCAGTGGGGCGCCTTCGGCCGCGCACCGCAGGCGCTGTCGGCCAACTTCGTCTGCGCGGCTTCGCTCGGCCGCGACCTCGAGGGGCGGCTCGATCTGCGCAAGACGCTGCTGCCGGTGCACGGCACGCGCACCCTGACCAAGGCCGACATGGTGCGCAACGGCACGTTGCCGAACATCACGGTCAATCCGCAAACCTTCGAGGTCAGCGTCGACAACCACGTGATCGGCTGCGCGCCGGCCACGCATGTGCCGCTGAACCGCCTTTACATGATGAGGTAGCCCCGTATGTCATCGGTCATGCCCCTGCAGTACGCCAGGCCGCGCGGTGCGGCGCGTGTCGGTGTCGGTGGCCCGGTAGGATCGGGCAAGACGGCGCTGCTCGAACAGCTCATTCCACGCTTCATCGCGCGCGGCACCGACATCGCCGTCATCACCAACGACCTGGTCACCGCGGAAGACGCCGAACGCATCCGGCGCAGCGGCATCATCGCGCCGGAACGCGTACTGGCGGTGGAAACCGGCGCCTGCCCGCACACCGCGATCCGCGAAGACCCGACGCTCAACCTTGCCGCGGCCGATGAACTTGACCGGACCTGGCCGGGCCTTGAACTGATCCTGGTGGAAAGCGGCGGCGACAACCTGGCGTCGTCGTTCTCGCTCGATCTGGTCGATTACTGGCTGTTCGTCATTGACGTGGCCGGCGGCGACGACATTCCGCGCAAGCGCGGTCTGGGCGTCCTGCAGTGCGATCTGCTGGTCATCAACAAGACCGACCTGGCGCCCTTCGTGCGCGTGGACCTGGCGCGCATGACGCGCGAAGCCGAAGAGGTGCGGGCCGGCAAGCCGACCCTGCTCACCAACTGTGCCAGTGGCGAAGGCGTCGATGCAGTGGTCGACGCCATCGTGCGCGGGGTTCTGTTTGACTGAACGGCACAGCTTCGCGCTGGATTTCGGTTCGGCGGACGGTCGCAGCTTCGTCGCCCGGCAGTACGTTCGTTACCCGGTGCACGTCGGCCGCGCGCTGTACACGGATCCGCTCGATCGCGGTCGCTGCACGGTGTTCCTGCAGTCGGTGTCGGGCGGCTTGTTCGAGCACGACACGGTGACCGGGCGCATTGCCGTGGCGCCGGGTGCGCGCGCGCACGTGGCGACGCCTGCATCGACCATCGTGCACACCATGCGCGGCGGCTGCGCGACGCAGACCGTCGACATCGATGCCGCTGACGGTGCGCAGCTCGAATACCTGCCGGCGCCGCAGATCCTCTTTCCGGGCAGTCACCTGAACACCTGCATATCGGTCACGCTGGGTGAGGAGGCCGTCGTGCTGGTGTCGGAAACCTTTCTCGCGCACGACCCGACGGCCTGCGCTGCGTCGTTCGCGCTGATGGATTCGGCAATCGACATCACCGGCCTGGACGGTCGCCTGCTGGCCCGCGAACGGATGCGCATCCGCGGCGCTGACTGGCTCGGTGCGCAGCCCGGCGTGTCGGGCGCCTTCAGCGTGCAGGGCAGCCTCTGGATACTGACGCAGACTGCATGCGCCGGTTTGCCGGAGGCGCTGCGCGCGATCTCCGCCGAAGGGTTGTACGCCGGGGCCTCTGCGCTGCCGGGCGAGGCCGGGTGGGTGTTCCGTGCACTCGCTGCCGACGCGATCGAGGTCGGCAAGGCGATGGCCGCAGCGCGGGTCGCCGCGCTCGGGGCATTGCAGCGGTGAACGAAAAGGGGCACGCCCGAGCGTGCCCCTGAAGCCATTCAGACCCGGTCCGCTGTGCGGCCAGGTCGTGACTGGATCAATACATCAGCTGCACGCCGACGATGAACTTGTCGATCGACTGGGCTGCGCCGCCCGGATCCATGTCCGAATACACTGCGGTGATGCGCGCATTATGGCCAGCCATCACGTAGGTGACGCCCAGATCCCACTGGTCGGACTTCGAACCGCCTTGCGGATCGAATTCCTGGTAGCGGTAGTAGGGCTGGAACTGGCCGATGCCGAACTTGCCCGGAATCAGATAGGCCGCCGTCAGCAGGTAGGCTTCGCCTTCGGTTGCGCCACCGCAGTTGTTGACGTTGACCAGACCGCAGGCCGCCGCGACGGCCGGACCGGTGTCGGCCACGCCGTCGGTGTCGTAGTCGTAGTAGGCGCCTTCCAGTGTCAGTACGCCGCCATTCGAGAACTTGGTTTCCATCAGCGCATCGATGTTCCACGCCGTGTAGTCACCCGATGCACCGGCGATGCCGACACCGTTCTTCTGCGTCTGGACTGCCGCGCCGATGGTCAGGATTTCCTTGCCGCCGTAGTAGGTGTTGGTGCCGTAGTAGCCCAGTTCCGGATCCCAGAAGCTGTAGGCCAGACGACCGGCGTACAGCAGCTTGTCGGAGTCGTTCGACAGGCCGGCGCCGCGGTTCTTGCCCTGGTAAGCACCGAGTGCGTACAGCAGCTTGCCGCCGAGCACATTGCCCCACAGCAGTGCGCCGTCGTCGCGACCGGTGAAGGCGTTCGGGTACTGCGACACCATCGGGTATTCCCATACGTTGGCGAAGAACGGTCCGGCCAGATTGGCGCGGTCGGTCGGCGGCAGCATGCGGCCGAACCACAGGTTGAGGCCGTCCATCAGTTCGAACTGGGCGACCACGTCGAGCAGACGCATCGATTCGTCCGACTGGCGCTCGAAATTCACCATGCCGCCAATCTGCTTGGTGATCTTGCCGCTGGTGATGATACGGATGGAATCGACCGCAAAATCCTTCGAGCGCGACGTGCCGTTCGGGGCGCCGTCATCCGCGCTCGTGAAGGACGTACGCATCCACAGACCGAGTGTGAGATAGCTCTCGCCGGGGCCGGATACGGTGACGCCGGCGTTTGCGGTGCCGGCAGTCGCCAGGGCGACGGCTAGCGCGCCGAGGCGCGGAAGGGACGACACGCTCCGCAGACGGGTTTTGAGGGTGCTTTTCATGGTGCTTGACTCCCGGTTGTTGAAGTGCAGGTTGAAGGTGGAGGGGGCTGGTTACGAAAACCCGGCAATCAGTGACTGATCATCCAGGGACGTTTGGTGGGGAATGCCTTCGAACCGTCCTTGCCTACCGCGGTCGTTCGGCTGGGTTTGCTGCTGCAGCACGAACACCCGGGACCGTGCTTGCGACTGGCAAGCACCGGCTCATGGCGGCTGCGTTCGTTGGTGGCATGCGCGAATCGCGTCTCGTGCGGCATGTCGGCGAAGGACGGTGCCGTCACCAGCACCCGCTGCGCGGGCGAACCGCACGCCGGGCACAGGCAGGCGGCGTCGCGCTGGGCGATGCTGCGCAGGGCGGAAAATCCGCCATGCGCCTCGCACTGATAGTCGTAGGTCGGCATGGCGGTGGCCTCAGAGGTCCGGCGACAGCGGCATCTGAATGCTGCCGTCGATGAACTTCACCGGGCCGGCTTCGTTCGGCATGATGTCGAAGTCGAAAATGTCGGTCGGCAGCCACAGCGTGGCGCAGGCATTCGGAATGTCGACCACGCCGCTGATGTGGCCCTGCACCGGTGCCGTACCCAGGATCGAGTAGGCCTGTGCACCCGAGTAGCCGAACTTCTTCAGGTATTCGATGGCGTTCAGGCAGGCCTGGCGGTAGGCGACATGCACGTCGAGATAGTGCTGCTTGCCCTGTTCGTCGACCGAAATGCCTTCGAAGATGAGGTAGTCGTCATACTTCGGCGTGATCGGGCTGGGCTTGAAGATCGGGTTCTTGATGGCGTACTTCTTCATGCCGTCCTTGATGATGCTCACCCTCAGATGCAGCCAGCCGGCCATTTCGATGGCGCCGCAGAAGGTGATTTCACCGTCGCCCTGCGAGAAGTGCAGGTCGCCCATCGACAGGCCGCCGCCCTTCACGTAGACCGGGAAGTAGATGCGCGAGCCGCGCGACAGATCCTTGATGTCGCAGTTGCCGCCGTGCTCGCGCGGCGGCACGGTACGGGCGGCTTCCGCAGCCGCCTTGTCGCGCGCTTCGCCCTTCAGGCGGCCCATGTGCGCGGTCGGTGCGCACGGCGGGCAGCCCAGCGGCGGTACGCGGTCGGGTTCGGTGTTGATGAAGTCGATTTCGCGGGCGTTCCAGTCGGCCAGCAGCTTCGGGTCCGGCAGGCAGCCGATCAGGCCCGGGTGGATCAGGCCGGCGTACTTGACGCCCGGCACGTGGCGCGATTCGGTGAACATGCCCTTGATGTCCCAGATCGACTTCTGGGCTTCAGGGAAGTGTTCGGTCAGGAAGCCGCCGCCGTTCTTCTTCGAGAAGAAGCCGTTGAAGCCCCACAGGCTGTCTTCCTTGGCACCGATGTCCAGGATGTCGACCACCAGCAGGTCGCCCGGCTCGCAGCCTTCGACGCCGATCGGGCCGGACAGGAAGTGCACCGTCGTCAGGTCGATGTCGCGCACGTCGTCCGCGCTGTCGTTGTTCTGGATGAAGCCGCCGGTCCAGTCGTAGGTTTCGATCTTGAAATCGTCACCGGGCTTGACCCAGCAGACGATGGGAATGTCCGGGTGCCAGCGGTTGTGCACCATGTCGTTCTCGTACGGCGACTGCTTCAGGTCAACCTTGATCAGGGTCTCGGCCATGTTGATCTCCTTTGGATAAGTGGGCGGATGGTGGGCACTCAGACGGACAGGAACTGCTTGATGCGCGCGGTATCCGTGTCGGCGCGCGTGCTTTCATGGACAAGGCGTCCGCCTTCGATGACGAACAGGCGGTCGGCCACGTCCATGGCGAAACTGAGGACCTGCTCGGACACGACGATGGTGATTTCGCGCAGCTTGCGAATCTCGTTCAGCGCTTTCGCGATGTCCTTGATGATCGAGGGCTGGATGCCTTCGGTCGGTTCGTCGAGCAGCAACACCTTGGGGTCGGTGACCAGTGCGCGCGCGATGGCCAGCTGCTGCTGCTGGCCGCCGGACAGGTTGCCGCCCTTGCGGCTGCGCATTTCCCACAGCACCGGGAACAGGGCGTAGATCTCTTCCGGCACCTTCTTGACCTTGGCATTCTCGAGGCCGGTGTGGATGTTCTCCTCGACCGTCAGTGTCGGGAAAATCATGCGGCCCTGCGGCACGTAGGCGATGCCCTTGGCGACGCGCTTGTAGCTCTCGTCCTTCGACACTTCCTTGCCGGCGACTTCGATGTGGCCGCTCTTGATCGGCAGGATGCCGATCAGTGACTTGAACAGCGTGGTCTTGCCCATGCCGTTGCGGCCCATGATGGCGATCGTCTCGTTCCTGTTCGCTTCGAACGAAATGCCGTGCAGGGCCTCGCTCTGACCGTAGGCAACGTGGAGATCCTTGACGTTGAGCATGGTGGTGTCCTCTCGTGTTCGATGCGGGTGGCGTGTGCGGGATCGGTAGTTGGGACTCGGTGGCCCAGACTCAGTGACCCAGATAAACGTCGATGACCTTGGGATCGTTCTGCACCTTGTCCATCGATCCTTCGGCGAGGATTTTTCCCTGGTGCATGACGGTGACCTTGTGGGCGATGCGCTTGACGAAATCCATGTCGTGCTCGATCACGATCACCGAGCGCCCCTTGCAGATGCGCTGCAGCAGTTCGCCGGTCAGTTCGCGCTCGCGCACGCTCATGCCGGCGATCGGCTCGTCGAGCATCAGCAGTTCGGGTTCCTGCATCAGCAACATGCCGATCTCCAGCCACTGCTTCTGGCCATGGCTGAGCAGGCCTGCTTCGACGTCGAGCGAGTCGCCGAGACTGATTTCGTCGGCGACCGACTGCACACGTGTCTTGACCTCGTCGGTGCACCGGAAGCCCAGTGCGCCGAACACGCTGCGGCCGCGCGGGAACGACACCTCGAGGTTCTTGAAGACGGAGAGGTTTTCGTAGATCGACGGCGTCTGGAACTTGCGGCCGATGCCGGAGCGCACGATCTTGTGCTCGGCCATCTTGGTCATTTCCATATTCTTGAACTTGATGCTGCCGCCGCTGGCGCGCGTCTTGCCGCAGATCAGGTCGAGCAGAGTGGTCTTGCCGGCACCGTTCGGGCCGATGATCACGCGCAGCTCGCCGCGATCCACGTACAGGGTGAGTGCGTCGATGGCCTTGAAACCGTCGAAGGACACGGTGAGGTCTTCCACCGCAAGTACGAAGTCGGTATTGCTCATGTCGGTCTCCGTTCGGATCAGGCGGATGTGCCCTGCACGCCGTCAGGCAGTGCGGTGCGGGCCAGCGGCTTGCCGCCGTGCGGAGCGCCGCTGTGCAGCGGGGTGGCGGGCGGGGCGTCGGACGACGGTGTGCTGTCGGTGCCGGCAGCGGGCTTGTCCTTGCGCTTGCCCAGGCGCGGCTTGACGTGGCTTTCGTACAGGCCGGCCAGTCCGTTCGGGAAGGCGAGCACGACGCCGATGAACAGCGCAGCCATCAGGAACAGCCACAGGTCGGGAAAGCTTTCGGAAAAGTAGGTCTTGCCGAAATTGACCAGCAGCGCGCCATACACCGCACCGACCAGCGACATGCGGCCGCCGACCGCCGCGAAGATGACCATTTCGATCGACGGCACGATGCCGACCAGCGACGGCGACATGAAGCCGACCTGAAGCACGAACATCGCGCCGCCGATTGCCGACAGCATCGCGGCGAGGCAGAAGGCGAACACCTTGAACATCGACACGTCGTAGCCGGAGAAGCGCACGCGGTCTTCCTTGTCGCGCATCGCCAGCAGCAGCGTGCCGAGCTTGCTAAGCTGGATCCAGCGGCACAGCAGGATGGAGGCGATCAGCAGTCCGGCATTGACGAAGTACAGGATGTACTTGGCTTCGTCGGTCCGCGTGTCCCAGCCGAGGATGGTCTTCAGGTCGGTGATGCCATTGACACCGCCGGTGTAGCCCTGCTGGCCGACGATGAGCACGGTCAGGATCAGGCAGACCGCCTGCGTGATGATGGCGAAATACACGCCGCCGACCCGGCGCCGGAACATCGCGAAACTGATGATGAAGGCCAGCAGCGTGGGGATCAGCAATACCGCCAGCAACGCCAGCGGCAGGTGTCGGAACGGCTCCCACCACAGCGGCAGCTCGGTGATCTGGTTCCAGTCCATGAAGTCCGGAATGCCCGGCGTGCTCTGGATCTTGGTGGTTTCCGGGTCGGATGCCTCCAGCTTCATGAACATCGCCATCATGTAGCCGCCGAGGCCGAAGAACACGCCCTGGCCGAGGCTGAGCACGCCGCCGTAGCCCCACAGCATGACCAGGCCGACGGCGACGAAGGCGTAGGTGAGGTATTTGCCGACCAGGTTCAGGCGGAACAGGTCCATCGTCAGCGGGAACACGACGATGATGATCAGCGCCAGTATCAGCACGCTTCCCATTCCGCTACGTGCCAGCCAGCTCTTGATTGAGTCCATTGGGTTCTCCTTGGATCGTGGGTATTCGGGGGTCGGAGCGCAGCCGGACTCAGCGGCGGATCTTCGAAGCAAAGAGGCCTTGCGGACGCAGCATCAGGATGGTCACGATCATCATCAGCGTGAGCACCTTGGCCATCGAGCCGGTCATGAAGAACTCGGCGATCGATTGCGTCTGGGCGATTCCGAAAGCCGAAGCCACGGTGCCGAGCAGGCTGCCTGCGCCGCCGAAGGTCACCACCAGGAAGGCATCGACGATGTACAGCGAACCGCTGGTCGGACCGGTCGAGCCGATCGTCGTGAAGGCCGCTCCGGCGACGCCGGCGATGCCGCAACCGATGGCGAATGTCAGACGGTCGGTGCGGCTGGTGTTGATGCCGGTGGCGTTGGCCATCGGGCGGTTGGCAACCGTGGCACGCACACGCAAGCCCCAGCGCGAGCGGTACAGGGCGAGCAGTACGCCGCCGGTCACCAGTGCGGTCAGCGCGAGCACGAACAGACCATTGATCGGGATGTCGAGGCCTTCTGCCGGTGCCCAGGAGCCGAGCAGCCAGTCGGGCAGCGTCGGACTCACTTCACGTGCGCCGAAGGTCGAACGGAAGGTCTGCTGCATGGCCAGCGACAGGCCCCAGGTGGCGAGCAGCGTGTCGAGCGGACGCTTGTACAGGTGTCGTATCAGCGCCCACTCGATGAACCAGCCGAAGACGAAGGCGATGCAGAATGCCGCCACGATGGCAAACGGGAAGTACATCGACGCGAAACCCGGCAGGAAGGTCTCGGTCAGCGAGGAAAACATGTAGATCGTGTAGGCGCCGATGGTCATGAATTCGCCATGCGCCATGTTGATCACGCCCATCTGGCCGAAGATGATGGCCAGCCCGAGGCCCATCAGCAGCAGCACCGAAAACAGGCTGAGGCCTGCGAAACCCTGCATCAGGGTGATGTTCATGATGTCGGTCAGTGACATGGTGATCTCCGGCTAGGGGGTATTCACAAATGAAGGTCGTGGGCCGATGAACGCTTGTGGATACGTCCTGGGCGGGGCCGGAGCCCGTGCGAGGAGACGCACGGACCCCGGACCGTCCGGCTTACTGGTAACCCTTGGGGAAGGGGTTCGGTTCGATCAGTTCGGGCGACTCGGCGACCACCTTGAACTGGCCGTCGAGTTGCGCCTGGCCGATGCGCGCCTTGCTCCACAGGTGATGGTTTTCATGCACCTTCACGTAGCCTTCGGGCGCGGTCTTCAACTCGATGCCACCGGAGGCGGCGGCGATCTTGTCGACATCGAAACTGCCCGCCTTCTCGACCGTCGCCTTCCAGATCCACGGGCCGAGATAGCCGGCCTGGGTCACGTCGCCGATCACCGACTTCGGACCGTAGGCCTTCTTGAATGCCTCGACGAAAGCCTTGTTGTTGGCATTGTCGAGCGACTGGAAGTACTTCATCGACGAGTAGAAGCCGGCGATGTTTTCACCGCCGATGCCCAGCACTTCGTCTTCGGTCACCGAAATGGTCAGCAGGAACTGCTTGTCCGCCGTGATGCCGGCGGCCTTCAGCTGCTTGTAGAAGGCAACGTTCGAGCCGCCGACCACGGCAGCGAAGATGCAGTCCGGCTTGGCCAGCTTGATCTTGTTGATCAGCGAGTTGAAATTGGTGTGGCCGAGCGGGTAGTACTCTTCGCCGGCGACCTTGCCCAGCTTGGCAACGGATTCGATGTGCTTGCGCGCGATCTTCATCGAGGTGCGCGGCCAGATGTAGTCCGAACCGACCAGGAAGAAGGTCTTGGCCTTCTTCTCCTTCGCTGCCCAGTCGAGGCCGTACAGGATCTGCTGCGTGGCTTCCTGACCCGTGTAGATCACGTTCTTCGACTGTTCCAGTCCTTCGTAGAACGTCGGGTAGTACAGCATGCCGTTCTCTTTTTCGAAGATCGGCAGCACCGCCTTGCGCGAAGCCGACGTCCAGCAGCCGAACACGCATGCGACCTTGTCCTGCACCAGCAGCTTCTTCGATTTCTCGGCAAAGGTCGGCCAGTCGGATGCGCCGTCTTCCTTGATCACGCGGATCTTGCGGCCGAGCACGCCGCCCATCGCATTGATCTGGTCGATCGCCAGCTGTTCGGCCTGGATCGAACCGGTTTCGGAAATGGCCATGGTGCCGGTCGCCGAATGCAGCTGACCCACGACGACCTCGGTATCCGTCACCGCCAGCTTGCTGGTGTTCACCTTGGCCGTCGGGAACTGCGCAGCCTGGGCCAGCGCCATGCCGGGCATCATCATCGCAGGCATCGCGGCCATGCCCATCAGCACCTTGCGGCGCTGTTCGTCGGTAAGCGGCGTCTGGATCGGGTCTTTCTTGTCAGCCATATCTTTTCTCCTGAGCGGGGACGGGTTGGGGAGCTTCAGGCGATCCGGTATTGGCCGTTGATTCACTTTTGTGCGGTGCACCGCAACCGGTCGCTGCGGTCCGAAAAGTAGTTGCCGGGGGTGCGTAGCCGGAATACGTCAATCGACGTATGTGAGTACGCTGCGCAACACTCGGGATGCGCAGCGTTCGGTGCTAAGGTGAAGTCCTGCGCTGACGCACTGCACCACCAAGTGGCTCATGCACTGTTCTGGTGCGCTTTCGGCGGCGTGGAGGGAAGCTGTACCTTGTTCTCCGGGCAGGTGCTCGTGCACCTTGCCCGGAGCGTTTCTTGCATGCGTCGGGCAGACCCCCAGCCGCCCGATCCGATGTCAGAAGCCACCCAGCAGATTTTCAAGATCCGTCGCGACTACAACACCTGGGTCGCTACCGAAACGCTCGAGGACTATGCGCTGCGCTACACGCCGCGCAGCTTCCGCAAATGGTCGGAATGGCGGGTCGCCAACACCGCCTTCGGTGCAGTGTCCTTTCTCGCGCTGGAAGCCATCGGCGGCGCAATTGCGCTGAACTACGGCTTCACGAATGCACTGTGGGCCATCCTGTTCGTCGGCCTGATCACCTTCCTGACCGGCCTGCCCATCAGCTACTGCGCCGCCAAGTACGGCGTCGATATGGATCTGCTGACGCGCGGCGCCGGCTTCGGCTATCTGGGCTCGACGATCACCTCGCTCGTCTACGCCAGCTTCACCTTCATCTTCTTCGCCATCGAGGCGGCCATCATGGCGCTGGCGTTCGAGCTGTATTTCGGCATGCCGCTCGCGTGGGCCTATCTGCTGTGCGCGGTGGTGGTGATTCCGCTGGTGATCCACGGCGTGACGCTGATCAGCCGCATCCAGCTGTGGACGCAGCCGGTGTGGATCGTGCTGCTGGTGCTGCCTTACATCGCCGTGTGGCTGCAGGCGCCGGAAATGTTTCGCGATTTCACAAGCATGAGTGGCCGTACGTCCGGCAACAGCGACTTCGACTGGCTGATGTTCGGTGCCGCCTCCACCGTGGCCATTTCGCTGGTGGTGCAGATCGGCGAACAGGTGGATTACCTGCGCTTCCTGCCGGAAAAGAGCCGCGAGAACCGCTACCGCTGGTGGGCGGCCGTGCTGATTGCAGGCCCGGGCTGGATCGTGCCCGGCATGGTCAAGATGCTGGGCGGCGCCTTTCTCGCCTTTCTCGCGCTGCAGGCCATGGTGCCGGCCGACCGTGCGCTCGAACCGACGCAGATGTATCTGGCCGGCTACGGCTATGTGTTCGATTCTCCGGCGGTCGTGCTGGCGGTGACCGTCGTCTTCGTCATCGTGTCGCAACTCAAAATCAATGTGACCAACGCCTACGCCGGATCGCTCGCCTGGTCGAATTTCTTCGCCCGGCTGACGCATAGCCACCCGGGCCGCGTCGTATGGCTGGTATTCAATGTGGTGATCGCCCTGCTGCTGATGCTGCTAGGCGTGTTCGAGGCGCTGGAGCACGTGCTGGGTCTGTACGCCAACCTCGCCATCGCGTGGGTCGGCGCACTGGTGGCCGACCTCGTGGTGAACAAGCCGCTCGGCCTGTCGCCGTCGCACATCGAATTCAAGCGCGCCCATCTGTATGAAATCAATCCGGTCGGGCTGGGGTCGATGGCGATCGCCACCGTCGTGTCGGTGCTGGCCTACACCGGCTGGATGGGCGATGCGGCGCAGGCGTTCTCGCCGATCATTTCGCTCGCCACCGCCTTCGTCATTGCGCCGCTGATCGCCTGGGCGACGCGCGGCCGCTACTACATCGCACGGCGCAGCACGATGCAGTGGCGTCCGGGTCAGTCCGTGACCTGTCACGTCTGCGAGAACAGCTTCGAATCGGAAGACATGGCCTACTGTCCGGCCTACGGGCAGCCGATCTGCTCACTGTGCTGCACGCTGGAATCGCGCTGCCACGACCGCTGCAAGACCGACGCGAGCGCTGCCGACCAGCTGCGTGCCGTGCTCGACGCCATCCTGCCGATGCGGCTGGCGCACCGGGTCAATTTCCGGATCGGCCACTTCCTGGTCGTGTTCCTGTCGTTGACTGCGCTGCTGGCGGTCATCTTTGGCGTCGTGTATTACCAGGAGGCGGTGGTTGCGGATCTGTACGCGTCGGCGCGCGAATCCCTGCTGCTGAGCTTGCTCAAGACTTTCGCGCTGCTGGTGCTGCTGTGCGCGGTGTGCGCATGGTGGATCGTGCTCGGCTCCGAAAGCCGGCGCCTGGCGCAGGACGAGTCGAACCGGCAGAACCAGCTGCTGATGCGAGAGGTGGACGCCCACCGCAAGACGGACCTCGCCTTGCAGAAGGCGAAGGATTCCGCCGAATCAGCCAACCTCGCGAAAACGCGCTATGTGACCGGCATCAGTCACGAACTGCGCACGCCGCTGAACAGCATTCTCGGCTATGCGCAGATCCTGCTGCGCGAGCTTGGACAGGGATCGCTTGCGCAGGCTGGCGCTGCCAAAGGCGCGCCAGCGACGGGTGCGCTGACCCAGATCGATACCCAACGGCGCGCGCTCGGCACCATCCTGCGCAGCGGCGAACACCTGCTGGGGCTGATCGACGGCCTGCTCGACCTCGCCCGCATCGAAGCCGGCAAGCTGCGGCTCGATCCGTCACCGATGCCGATGCGCGAACTGCTCGATGATCTGGCAAAGATGTTCGAGCCTCAGGCAGTGCGCAAGGGTCTGCGCTTTCGCATCGAAACCACCGGCCGCATGCCCGACTACGTGCGGGTGGACGTGAAGCGGCTACGCCAGGTGCTGATCAACCTGCTGGCCAATGCGGTGAAATTCACGTCGCGCGGCGAAGTGGTGCTGCGCATCGACTACCGCATGGAAGTGGCGCGATTCGAAGTGGCCGATACCGGGCCCGGCATCGCACAGGAAGATCATGCGCGCATCTTCGTGCCGTTCGAGCGCAGCAGTTCGGGCCGCGGTCAGGCCGAACCCGGGGCCGGTCTCGGCCTGACCATCAGCCGCATGCTCACTTCGCTGATGGGCGGCGAACTGACGCTGGAGAGCGAACCGGGTCGTGGCAGTACGTTCCGGCTGCGCCTCTACCTGCCGGAATACCTGTCGGTGCCGACCAAGGTCAGACCGACGCGCCAGGTCATCGGTTACGACGGCGAGCGCCGGCGCGTGCTGCTGATCGACGACGACGCCACGCAGCGCCACATGCTGGCGGCCATGTTGCTGCCGCTCGGTTTCGGCATCGACGAGGCGGCGAGCGGACGCGAAGGGCTCGAAAGGGTCGCGCTGCAGCGCCCCGACGTGGTGCTGCTCGACATCAACATGGACGGCATGGATGGCTGGGAAACCGCCCGCCACCTGCAACACATGGCCGGGGCGCCGATTCCGGTCATCATGGTGTCAGCCAATGTATTCGACAACCGCAGCGAACTGCTGCGCAACGCCGGCTGCGCCGGCTTCGTACCCAAGCCGGTCATGGAGTCGGAGCTGCTGGAACAATTGCGCGACGCGCTCGACCTGACCTGGCACGTCGATGAACCGGAATCCCTGAATGTTGCATCCCGCAACGACGCAGGCGATGTACCCTTGCGGGCGCTGGACGAAGAGGAACGCTCGGCGCTGCTCAGGCTGTCGCGTCTCGGTCACGTGAACGGCATCGCGACACTGCTCGATGCCATCGCGGAACGGTCGGACGAGGCGCGCGAAGATTGCGGCCGGCTGCGAAAGCTAATCGATGGTTTTGACCTGATCCGTTTCACCGAATTGCTGCAACGTGATGCCCATGTCCAATGATTCCCCATTTCATCAGCCGGTCGTGCTGGTGGTGGACGACGCGCCGGATTCGCTCGGCTTCCTGTGCGAGGCGCTCTCCCAGGCCGGTTATCTGGTGCTGATCGCCAATGACGGCGAGTCGGCGCTGGCCCGGCTCGAACTGGTCGTGCCCGACGCCATCCTTCTGGATGCGGTCATGCCGGGCCTGTCCGGCTTCGAAACCTGCCGCCTGATCCGCGAAGAGCCCGGGCTGTCGCATGTGCCGGTCATCTTCATGACCGGCCTGTCGGGCACGGCGGAAGTGGTCGAAGGTTTCACCGCCGGCGGCACCGACTACGTGGTCAAGCCGCTGCGCGTCGAGGAGGTGCTGGCACGACTGTCGGCTCACGTGCGCAATGCGCGAGCCGTTCGCATCGCGCGCCAGGCGGTGGATGTGGCCGGGCTGGGCGTGCTGGTGATCGACGCGCTCGGTCGCATCGCATGGCGCTCACCGCGGGCCGCGGACAGCCTCGCGCAGTTCGGTATCGACGCGTCCGATACGCCGCCCGGCGAGTCGCTGGCCCAGCTTGCGCGCATGGCGGACGAGCCGGGCACCGACGCAAAGCTGATCGGCGAAAGCGGCGAAAATTCGCTTTACGCGCGCAGCCTGGGCGCGGTCGGGCTGGGCGAGCACATGCTGCTGCTCGATGTGCGCCGCCGTGGCGAATCGAGCACCCGCATCGCTGGCGCCCAACTGACGCCGCGCGAAGCGGAGGTGCTGTCGTGGCTGGCCAAGGGCAAGACCAACCGCGACATCGGCGACATCCTCGGCATGAGCCCGCGCACCGTGAACAAGCACCTCGAACACGTCTACGAAAAGCTCGGGGTCGAAACGCGTGCCGCTGCAGCGGCGCTCGCGATGCGGGCCGAAAGCGACTGATCGGTCATGACCGGGACGGCAACCCCGCGCCTGTATTCCTTTGCAGCCGGTGATGCAGGCCCTTGGCGCATCACCGATGTGCGCGCCGTCATCGGCGAAGGCCTGGCGCTGGCACCGCGGCTCGACGTCGCCGCCGGGGCGGCTGAAGCCGTCGGAACGTGGCGGCTGCGCGGCATCGCCAGCAATGAACGTTACGTCACCCGGCCGGAGAAGCAGCAGCTGCTTGCGCTGCAGCCGCCGCTGGCCCGCGCCGGGGCGCGCAGCGCCGTGCTGATTCCGATCCGCAAGTCGGCCGCGTGGTGGGCGCTGACGCAGGACGAACGGCGCGACATCCTGGAAGAACAATCGCACCATGTGGCGCTGGGCATGCGCGCGCTGCCGGCGGTGGCGCGCAAGCTGCACCACTGCCGCGACCTGTCGGAAACCGAACCGTTCGACTTCCTGACCTGGTTCGAATTCGCACCGCAGGATGCAGCCGTGTTCGACGAACTCACCGCCGCCCTGCGTGCCTCGCCCGAATGGGCCTACGTCGAGCGCGAAGTCGAAGTGAAGCTGGCGTTCGATCCGCGCTGACGACGGCCCTTGCAGAGCGAGTGGGACCCGGGTATTCAAGGGTGGCTCGGGTAGTATCCGTCGATGAATCCCTTATCCCTGCCACCCGGCGCCCCGCCTGACGCAGACGTTTTGCTTTCCGGCCTCGAATCCACCACCGCGGCGGCAGACGGTTCGTCACCGCCCGCCCGTCCGGAGCCGGAGTCACTGCCGGAGATCGTGCAGGCGGTCGCTGCAGTGCCGCGCCTGCGTAACGGTTCGCGGGCGCTGATCGGGCTGTTCTGGCTGGCCGCGCTGGGCGCGGTGTATTTCGCCCGTGCCCTGCTGATGCCCATCGTGCTGGCGGTTCTGTTCGCCCTGCTGCTGGCGCCGCTGGTCACCCTGCTGAAGAAGTGGCGCATCCACGAATCGATTGCCGCGGGTGTGGTGGTTGTGATGATGGTCGGTGGCGTCGGGGCAGGGCTGTACTTTCTGACCAATCCGGCGCTCGACTGGCTCGAACGCTCGCCGCGCGCGCTGCGCGAGGTCGAGATCAAGCTGCTCAAACTGCAGCGCCCGGTGGAAGAGGTGCGCGAAGCGACCGAGCGCCTGGAAGCCATGACTTCCAGCAACGACAATCCCAAGGTGAGGTCGGTCGTGCTGAAGGAACCGGGTCTGGGGTCGGTGCTGTTTACCGGCACGCAGTACTTCCTGATCGGCGCCGCCTCGACCGTGGTGCTGCTTTATTTCCTTCTGGCGTCGGGCGACGGCTTCCTGCGCAAGGTGGTGCGAATGATGCCGACCCTGCGCGACAAGATCCGCGCCATCGGCGTGGCGCGCCAGATACAGCAGGACATCGGCCGCTACTTCCTGACCCTCAGCACCATCAACGCTGGTCTGGGTGTCGCGACCGCCGCAGCGATGTATCTGCTCGACATGCCGAATCCTGCGCTCTGGGGTGTCATGGCCGGCCTGCTCAATTTCATTCCCTATCTCGGGCCGACGCTGTGCCTGCTCGCGCTGTCGCTCGCTGCGCTGATCAACTTCGACAGCGTGGCCGAAGCGTGGGTGATTCCGGCCAGCTTCCTCGTTCTCACCGTCATCGAAGGCCAGTTCATCCAGCCGATGTTCGCCGGGCGCATGCTGTCGCTCAATCCGGTGGCCGTGTTCATCAGCTTCCTGTTCTGGGGCTGGCTGTGGGGCATCGCCGGCATGCTGATCGCCGTGCCGATGCTCATCATCATCAAGGTCGTGTGTTCGCACGTCGAACACTGGGAGCCGATCGGCACCTTCCTCGACCGATCGTGAGCGGACGCCGGATGTCCTGCGGACCTTGTATCAGGGGGCTCCGGGCGCTGCGTCGGTGAAGCTGTAACCGGCGCACAGCGCATCCTTGTTGCCCCACGTGGTGCCGGCACTGACTCGTGCTTCGGCTTCGGCGCAGGTCATCCAGTCGGGGCGCACACCGAGCAGGTGGTCCATGCGCGCCCAGAACAGGTCGTAGAGCGCGGTGCCCTTGACCGGACCGCCAATGCGCGGCGTGGTCTGGGTGGTCGGTGTCATGCCGAAGGACGACACTGTCGTGCTGCGCTTGTAGGTGAGCAGCGAAAGCCGCGCTTTCGTGCCGCCACCGGTTTCGCTGACCGTCAGCGTCCAGCTGTCGTCGCCGACGATGCGCACCATCTGCGAATAGAACACCCAGTCGCGTTCGGCCACCAGGCTGTTGTCACCCGGCTTGATCCGGAAGTCGTCGCCGTCGGCCAGTCGCCACAGCCGGGTGGCGGCCGCCATGACCTCCTGCGCACTGCGGCCGGAATACGTCCGTGTGAGCACCTGTTCGAGTTCGGCCTCGCTCAGTGGCGGGCGCGGAGTGACACATCCGGTCAGGAAGGCTGCACACAGCAGCAGTGCCGCCAGGCTATCGAACCGCGTCATCGTTTCTGGATTCCGTGGAAGGCGACATCGTTCGTCGCGTCAGTGCATGGGACCTGCATGTCGATCAGCATCGGAAGGCAGGTTATCCGCCAATGATGCCGTCAATCGCGTTCGCGCGCCGTCGGCTTCGGCTGGGCGCCCTCAGGCAGGCACAAAAAGGTAGCATCGCGACTTCCCGAAACATCGCCCAACGTCGGCATGTCAGATCACCGAACGGTTGCCGTCTATTTCGTTGCATCCCCCCTGCAGTACCTGGCTGCCCGGCGCATTGCCAGCGACATAGAGCGTGATGCGAAGCAGGTGCTGGTCTGGTACAAGCCGGGCATGAAGGCAGTTGTCGATCCGTCCGAGTGGGATGCCTGCACCTACATGCCCTGGCCGCGCTGGGAGCCGCTGCCCGGATGGTCAGGGCGGCACCGCCGGCTGCGCGCGAACATCGATCTGGTGGCCGGGCTGGTCGGGCAATGCGACACCTTGCTGCTGCACAGCGCGGTGTTCGATACCGAAGCGATCAATTACTTCCTGCATGCACTGCCGCAGAGGGCCGGTGCGCGTGAAATGCATGCTCGCATCCTGCCCGACGGCCTGATCAGCATCCGGCGCTACCCGCTGTCGCTGCCGAAGCGACTGATGCAGCGTGCCCGCCTGCTGCGCCGCCTGATCGCGCCCGAACTGCGCTACCTCTGTTTCGACGGCGACCGCATCGGTTCGGACGCGGATTTCTGCGACCGCATCTACGTGCTGCCCGGTCTGCCGCACGCCTACCCGGTCCACAAGGTGTGCGTACTGCCGCCGCTGGTCAGCCGCGCGCAGCCGGTCTTCGAAGACGGTGCCGGGCCGCGTCGCGCGCTGGTGATCGGCCAGCCGCTGGTCGGTGCCGGTCTGCTGCCGGCGCACGCACTGGCGCCGCTGACGCAGCGCATCCGCGACTGGCTGGCCGGGCAGGGCGTTGCGCAGATCGACTACAAAGCCCATCCGAAGGACCCCGGTCACGAACTGCGTCACCCTGATTACCAACTGATCGAGCCAGAGTGCGCGCTGGAAACGCATATGGCGCGTACCCGCTACGACGCCGTCGTGGGCGTGCGCTCGAGCGCGCTTCTGTTCGCGCGCCAGATCTATCCACCGGCTGTTCAGGTAGTCGCCTTCGGCTGGGGCGACGCACTTTTCAAGAGCGAGCAGGAAAGAATCGACATGAAGCACGCCTTCGAACAATGCGGGGTGCGCTTCGCATGATCGCCACGCTGCGCGGACGGATTCCGTTCATCAACTCCTGGCTGCTGACCGGCGTGTTTTTCTCGATACCGCTGACCGTGGCGCCAGCCTACTGGTTCAGTGCACTCATTCTCATTCTGTGGCTGGCTGAGGGGCGCTATGCCGAAAAGCTGCGCACGCTGGCGGCCGAACCGCTGGTGTGGCTGTTTGCCGCCTATTACGCGGTGTTTGCGCTGTCGCTGCTGTGGACCGAAGACCTTGACTGGGGGCGGCGCATGACCGGCCGGCAGGGCTTCTTCCTGTTGTTTGCACTGTATTTCAGCGTCGCGCGACGCGAGCATTTCGGCCGTTACGTCACCGCCTTCCTGTTATCGATCGCCTGCTGCGAAGCGCTGGCCTTCTATAACTGGGCGCAACTGCACATGTGGCCGGATCTGCCGGACGGCATCAGGGTGGAGAAGGGTGCCGACGACACGGCACCGTTCGTAGATCGCATGATGTATACGCCGGCGCTGGCCTTGGCCGGCTATCTCGCGGGGCATCGGCTGCTGTTCGAAGCGCGAACCTCCGGTGCGCGGGCGCTGTACGCCCTGCTGCTGCTGACCACCACGCTCAATCTGCTGATCGCCGGTGGCCGTGCCGGTCTGCTCGGCTTTCTGGTTTTGTTGGCGCTGCTGGTGTTCCAGCGTTTCGCGCGTCGGCCGCTGCTCGCGGTGGTGCTCGCCGGCGTGCTGTCGCTCGGCATCGTGGCGGGGGGCTATGCCGGCAACGACTATTTCCGCGAGCGTGTCGATGCCGGCATCGATGAACTGGTCAACTACCAGGACCGCCCGAATACCTCAATCGGTCTGCGCATCGTCTATGCCCTCAACGCCTGGCGAATGTTTTCCGAGTCACCTTGGCTGGGCGTGGGCATCGGCGACTATCTGGTCGAATACACCAAGGTGAATGCGATCCATACGCCGCAGTGGGAGCCGATGTACAACCCGCACAACCAGTATCTGTATGCGCTGACCAATGCGGGCATTCCGGCCGGCGTGCTGGTGCTTGCGGTACTGCTGTTTCCGCTCGTGCGGCGCGGGCCGGAGGATGGGCGACAACGGATCCGCAAGGCGCTGCCGGTGCTGTTCATTCCGATCTGCGTGTTCGAGTCTTATCTGATGCGCTCGAACCTCAGCATGATGTACGTGCTGTTTCTCGCAGCGCTGTGGTGTGGCGTGAAGGAGCGTCCGGCTTGAAGCGCATCCTCATCGTGCGTACTTCGGCGATCGGCGATGTGGTGTTCGCCTCACCGCTCGCGGCGGCGATCAAGCGCACCCATCCCGATGCCTTCGTCGCCTGGCTGGTCGAACCGGGCATCGATGCGATGATCGCGCACGATCCGGCCATCGACGCACGCATCCTGTGGCCGAAGGCGGAGTGGGCGCGGCTGTGGCGCAGCGGCCGGTGCATCGAGTTGTGGCGCCGCGTGCGCGCCCTGCGTGCCGAACTGCGCAGCCACCATTTCGATACCGTGCTCGATCTGCAGGGGCTGCTCAAGAGCGGCGTGCTGGCCTGGCTGTCGGGCGCACCGACCCGCATCGGTCTCGGGTCTCGCGAGGGCAGCCAGTGGCTGATGACCCGCATGGTGCCGCGCGGTGGCGACGTCGCCCGCATTTCGTCCGAATACCTGCATCTGGCCGAACAGCTCGAACTCGACACCGGCGACTTCATGCCTGCGCTGCATGTGGCACCCGAGGCCGACGCGCGCGCGCGCGCGCTGCTGGCCGAATACGGTCTGGTGCCGGGTCGTTACGCCGTGTTCGCCGCCTTCACGACGCGGCCGCAGAAGCACTGGTTCGAAGACGCCTGGCAGGCGCTGGCGCCGCAACTGGCGGCGCAGACCGGTTTGACGCCGGTGCTGCTGGGTGGCCCGGCCGATGCGCAGGCGGCAGCCAGCATCGCGGCCGGTGCGCCCGGCCTGATCAACCTGGTCGGGCGGACGAAGCTGCCGGAAGCGGCGGCACTGGTGCGCAGCGCCGGTCTGCTGGTCGGTGTCGATACCGGCCTCACGCACATGGGCATCGCGTTTTCGGTGCCGACCGTCGCCATTTTCGGGTCCACCTGCCCTTACACGAAGACGGGTCGTGCCAACGCCCGCGTCATCTGGCTCGGCATGCACTGTTCGCCGTGCCGGCGCCGGCCGACCTGCGGTGGCGCCTGGACCTGCCTGCGCGACATCACGCCGGAGCGCGTGCTGGAGGAAGTCGTCAGGGTGCGGTCGGCATGAAGGTGCTTCACGTCGAAGCCGGCAAGCACTACTACGGCGGCGCCCGTCAGGTGGCCTACATCGTCGAGGGGCTGGCGCGCCGTGGCGTGACCAACGTGCTCGCCTGCCCGCCCGGTGCGGGCATCGCCGGTGCGTGCGCCGCTCATGCGCGGGTGGTCGAAATGAAGATGGGCGGCGATGCCGACGCCGGCATGGCGCTGCGGCTGGCCGCACTGATCCGCGAGGCGCAGCCGGACATCGTGCATCTGCACAGCCGGCGCGGTGCCGACCTGTGGGGCGGCGTCGCAGCGAGGCTCACCGGCACGCTTTGCGTGCTGTCGCGCCGCGTCGACAACCCGGAAGCGCGCTGGCTGGTTGCGCTGAAGTACCGGCTGTTCGACCATGTCATCACGATTTCCGAAGGTATCCGGCAGGTGCTGCTGTCGGAAGGGCTGGCCGCTCACCGGGTCAGCTGCGTGCGCAGCGCGGTCGACGCGACGCCTTATCTCGAACCGGTCGACGCGGCCGCCTTCCGGCGCGAGTTCGATCTGCCGCCTGACGCGCGCGTGATCGGCGTCGTGGCACAGCTCATCGCGCGCAAGGGCCATCGCTATGTGATCGATGCGGCCGATGCATTGCGCGCGGCCTGTCCGGATGTGCGGGTGCTCTTTTTCGGCCAGGGGCCGCTGCGCGAAGCGCTCGAAACCGAGGTGCGGGCGCGCGGTCTGTCCGACGTCATCCGCTTCGCCGGCTTCCGCAGCGATCTGCCGCGCTGGCTCGGTGGTCTGGACATCCTCGCCCACCCGGCCGACATGGAGGGGCTGGGTGTATCGCTGCTGCAGGCATCGGCCGCCGCGGTGCCCATCGTGACCTGCCGTGCCGGTGGTCTGCCCGAAGCAGTGGCCGACGGTGTCAGTGGCCTGCTGATCGAACCGGGCGATGTGGCGGCGCTCACGGCTACACTGCGCCGCCTGCTGAACGACCCGCCGCTGCGCCACCGCCTCGGCGCAGCCGGCCGGGCGCGCATACTGGCCGATTTTTCGGTCGACGCGATGGTCGACGGCAATCTTGCAATCTATCGTCGCCTGCTTGAACAGGAATGAACATGGTTTCCGCTGATCGTCGCATCGTTGTGGCCATTGCGCTGTTCACCGTGCTGCTGGCGTTGTTCCCGCTGTTGCTGAGCGAGGAATCCTTCGTCTGGGTGTTTTCGGAGTCAGGACCCTTCGAGCGTCTGTCCGAACCCGCCTGGATCGTCACCGCGCTGATCGTGATCTTCCGCATCCGCCCGCTCGGTCCGCGTGCCTGGGCCTTCGCGCTGCTGTGCCTCGCGTTCGCCGCGCGCGAGGCCGACTGGCACAAGGCTTTCACCGGCGAAAGCTTCCTGAAGAACAGTTTTTATCGCGATGCCGCGCGACCGATCGAGGACAAGCTGATCTGCGGCGCCATCGCACTCGTGCTGATCGGGCTGCTGCTGTATGCCGGTTTCACCATCGCGCGCTTTCTTTTCATTCGTGGCGGCTGGCGCTCCCGCTCGGGTGGCTGGCTGCTCGCCGGCACTGCGCTGGTGGTCATCGGCAAGGTACTCGACCGCCTGCCGGCGACACTGTCGGTCGATTACGGCATCGAGCTCGGCCCGATGGTCAGGCTGTATGCCACGGCGTTCGAGGAAGGCATGGAAATGATCCATCCGATGATCCTCGGCTGGTCGGTCTGGATCAGCCAGTTCGAGCGGCGCTACCTGTCCTAGTCGAGGCCACGGAGTGGATGGTTCCCCCATGGCGCCCTGCACCGGCAGGTCGCGCCTTCCCGACAGTGTCCAGACCGGCCCGCACGATCACCTTGCAGCGCTGATCGCGCGCCGCGCGCGCGGCGAATTCCGCAAGCCGGTCGCCGCCTTCAGTGCTGCGGCGTTCGCCAGTTTTACGCGCACCTGCGATCCGGCCCGTGCGCTGATCGTCGACAGTTGCTGCGGTGTCGGCGAAAGCACGCGGCACCTGGCGGAGTGTTTTGCCGACCACTTCGTGCTCGGCGTTGACCAGTCGTCCGACCGCTTGTCGCGTGCCCCTGCGCTGCCCGGCAACGCGATGCTTCTGCGTGCCGACATGACCGACATCTGGCTGCTGCTGCAGCGCCACGCCTGCCGCCCGGCGCGTCAGTACATGCTCTATCCGAACCCGTGGCCGAAGATCGGCCAGCTGGCGCGACGCTGGCCGGCGCATCCGGTTTTTCCGGTTGTGCTGGAGTTGGGCGGCATCATCGAGTGCCGCAGCAACTGGCGCATCTACGTCGAAGAGTTCGCGCTGGCCGCGCGGCTGATCGCAGGCCGCGAAGCGGAAGTCGAGAGCTTCACGAGCGACGCACCTGTGACGCCGTTCGAGCGCAAGTACCTGGCGAGCGGACACGCGTTGTACCGCTGCGTGCTGAATGCGGATGCTGCTTCATGAGCGGGCGGCGGACGTGTAATGCGGCCGGACCGGTCGCCCGGGCCACAATGACGCGACGGTGATCTGTTGGGCATCGCTGCGCTCACCCCAACCTACGGGTCGTCCGCGTTTGTGGGGTAGGTTGGGGTGAGCGCAGCGATGCCCAACAGACAAGGCGACATCGTTTCCGGCCGCGCCCCGCGGCTCGAAGTAGGTTGGGGTGAGCGCAGCGATGCCCAACAGGCAACAGGCGGCCCACCGGACCGCGTACTCAGAGCAGGATCAGTGGCTCGGGCTCGAGCGTCACGCCAAAGCGCGCGCGTACGCTGGCCTGGATGTCGGTGGCAAGGCCGAGCAGGTCGGTGGCGGAGGCCTCTCCATGGTTGACCAGCACCAAGGCCTGCCTGTCATGTACGCCGGCGTCGCCGCGCCGCGCGCCCTTCCAGCCGCACTGCTCGATCAGCCAGGCAGCCGCGAATTTCATGGCGCCGCGCGCTGCCGGGTAGTGCGCTGCATTCGGGTGGGCGGCGAGCAGGCGGGCCGCGTCGGCAGCGGGCAGTACCGGATTGCGGAAGAAGCTGCCCGCGTTGCCCAGTACAGCCGGGTCGGGCAGCTTGGCGCGGCGCACCGCGCACACCGCGTCGAACACGTGCTGCGGCGTCACCTGCGTGACGCCGCGCGCGGCCAGTTCGCGTTGCAGGTCGGCGTAGTCGCAGCGCACATGCGCTTCGGTCGTCAGGCTGAAGGCCACGCGGGTGATGATGGCGCGCTGCGCCAGCTCGCGCTTGAACACGCTGTCGCGGTAGCCGGCACGGCATTCGGCGGCACTCAGGCGCAGCCAGCGGCGGTCCACCATGTCCCAGGCGTCTACGTGGTCGATGCGATCGATCAGTTCGACGCCGTAGGCCCCGATGTTCTGGACGGGTGCGGCACCGACGGTGCCCGGTATCAGCGCGAGGTTTTCAAGTCCGTGCCAGCCGTGCGCCAGCGCGCAGACGACCCAGTCGTGCCAGTTTTCGCCCGCAGAGACCGAAACCAGCACGTCGGTGCCGGTGCGCGCCAGGACGTCGATGCCGCGCGTGCGCATGTGCAGCACCGTGCCGTCGACATCCCGTCCGAACACGATGTTGCTGCCGCCGCCGAGCACCAGCACCGAGCCGCCAGCGGTACGTGCCGCCTCGGTCAGCGCCGGCAGGTCGGCAGCGTCATCAACCTGCTGCAGTCGCGCAGCGCGTGCCGGCAGGTGCAGGGTGTTGAGGTGACGCAGGTCGGCGTCGGTCTTGGCGGGCGGGATCATGGTGCGCCGGTCGGAAAGGGCAGCGCGAGTATAGCCAACAAGCCTGTCATCCGGACTCGACGGACGACCTTGGCGGGTAGTCGAATAAAAGATATCATATATAAGACTTGAACCGCCCGGTCGCGCGCTGCCATTGCAGTGCGCCATGCGGGTTTGCGAATGGCGGCAGCTCACGGTATCGCTGTGTGGCGGCCGGTTCGCATCGGTACAGGCCGCGGATTTTCTGTCCGTGTCTTCGTGCGACGCACCATCGAGCCGGTGTGTCGTTCTATGATGCGAAATACCCGTCCACCGGAGGAACCACCGTGCTTGAAGCTTATCGTGCCCATGTTGCTGAACGCGCCGCGCTCGGCATCCCGCCGCTGCCGCTGACTGCGAAGCAGACTGCCGAACTGATCGAACTGCTCAAGGCGCCGCCCGCAGGCGAGGAAGCCACGCTTGTCGAACTGATCACCCACCGCGTGCCGGCCGGCGTGGACGATGCCGCCAAGGTGAAGGCGAGCTACCTGGCTGCCGTGGCGCACGGCACTGAAAAGTGCGCGCTCATTTCGCGTGCCAAGGCGACCGAACTGCTGGGCACGATGCTCGGCGGCTACAACATCAGCCCGATGATCGAATTGCTGGACGATGCCGAGGTCGGCGCCGTGGCTGCCGAAGGCCTGAAGAAGACGCTGCTGATGTTCGACCAGTTCCACGACGTGAAGGACAAGGCCGACGCCGGCAACGCCAATGCGATCGCCGTGATGAAGAGTTGGGCCGACGCGGAGTGGTTCACCAGCCGCCCGGAAGTGCCGAAGTCGATCACGCTGACCATCCTGAAGGTGACCGGCGAAACCAATACCGACGACCTGTCGCCGGCACCGGACGCCTGGAGCCGCCCGGACATTCCGCTGCATGCGCTGGCCATGCTGAAGAACACCCGTCCGGGCATCACGCCGGAAGAAGACGGCAAGCGCGGCCCGGTCAAGTTCATCGAATCGCTGCGCGCCAAGGGCAATCTGGTGGCCTACGTGGGTGACGTGGTGGGTACCGGATCGAGCCGCAAGTCGGCCACCAATTCGGTGCTGTGGTTCACCGGCGAAGACATCCCTTTCGTGCCGAACAAGCGTTTCGGCGGCGTCTGCCTGGGCAGCAAGATCGCCCCGATCTTCTACAACACGATGGAAGATGCCGGCGCGCTGCCGATCGAGCTCGACGTGAGCCAGATGGACATGGGCGACGTGATCGAACTGCGTCCTTACGAAGGCAAGGCGCTGAAGGACGGCAAGGTGATCGCCGAATTCACCGTCAAGTCCGATGTGCTGTTTGACGAAGTGCGCGCCGGTGGCCGCATTCCGCTGATCATCGGGCGCGGCCTGACGGCCAAGGCGCGCGAGGCGCTGGGCCTGGCACCGTCGACGCTGTTCCGCCTGCCGCAGGTGCCGGCCGATACCGGCAAGGGCTATTCGCTGGCGCAGAAGATGGTCGGCCGCGCCTGTGGCCTGCCCGAGGAAAATGGCAAACAGCGGGGCATGCGCCCCGGCACCTACTGCGAACCGAAGATGACGACGGTCGGCAGCCAGGACACCACCGGCCCGATGACGCGCGACGAACTGAAGGATCTGGCCTGCCTCGGCTTCTCGGCCGATCTGGTGATGCAGTCCTTCTGCCACACCGCCGCCTATCCGAAGCCGGTTGACGTGAAGATGCACCGCGAACTGCCGGCCTTCATCAGCACGCGCGGCGGTGTTGCGCTGCGCCCGGGCGACGGCGTCATCCACTCGTGGCTGAACCGCCTGCTGCTGCCGGATACCGTCGGTACCGGCGGCGACTCGCACACCCGTTTCCCGATCGGCATTTCCTTCCCGGCCGGTTCCGGTCTGGTCGCCTTCGCCGCCGCCACCGGCGTCATGCCGCTGGACATGCCGGAATCGGTGCTGGTGCGCTTCAAGGGCACGATGCAGCCCGGCATCACGCTGCGCGACCTGGTGCATGCCATTCCGCTGTATGCGATCAAGGCCGGTCTGCTGACGGTCGAGAAGAAGGGCAAGAAGAACATCTTCTCCGGCCGCATCCTGGAGATCGAAGGTCTGCCGGACCTGAAGGTGGAACAGGCGTTCGAGCTGTCGGACGCGTCCGCCGAACGTTCGGCCGCCGGCTGCGCGATCAAGCTGAACAAGGAGCCGATGATCGAATACATGAATTCGAACATCGTGCTGATGAAGAACATGATCGCCAACGGCTATCAGGACGCCCGCACGCTGGCCCGCCGCATCAAGGCGATGGAAGCCTGGCTGGCCGATCCGAAGCTGCTGGAAGGCGACGCCGATGCCGAGTATGCGGCGGTGATCGAGATCGATCTGGCCGACATCAAGGAACCCATCGTCTGCTGCCCGAACGATCCGGACGATGCGAAGTTCCTGTCCGAAGTGCAGGGCCAGACCATCGACGAAGTGTTCATCGGCTCGTGCATGACCAATATCGGCCATTTCCGCGCGGCGTCGAAGCTGCTAGAAGGCAAGCGCGACATCCCGGTCAAGCTGTGGATCGCGCCGCCGACCAAGATGGACGCGGCCGAGCTGACCAAGGAAGGCCATTACGGCGTGTTCGGCGCCGCCGGTGCGCGTACCGAAATGCCCGGCTGCTCGCTGTGCATGGGCAATCAGGCGCAGGTGCGCGAAGGCGCGACCGTCATGTCGACCTCGACCCGCAACTTCCCGAACCGTCTCGGCAAGAACACCAATGTGTATCTGGGTTCCGCCGAGCTGGCCGCGATCTGCTCCAAGCTGGGGCGCATCCCGACCGTCGCCGAGTACCACGCCGACATGGGCGTCATCAACAAGGACGGCGACAAGGTGTATCGCTACATGAACTTCGACCAGATCGAGGAATACGCGGAAACAGCGAAGGAAGTCACGGCCTGATCCTGCGCCCGGCGCAGTGACTGACCGAAGGCCCGCCGGACATCCGGCGGGCCTTTTTCATGCCGCATGCGTGCCAGCATGCACGGCACGGCGCACGCATGGGCGGGGCGTCACTCATGTTGCGCTGCGACGGAGCCGCTAACACGTGATCGCATTCGTTACGGCCGCGGCCGGGCTCGCCATGTCTCCGGAAATCCTGCACCTCGACGTGCTGCTGGTGGAACCTTCACCCACGCAGATGAAAATCATCCGTGAACGGGTCAGCGGCCTGGGCATCGCGCAGATACGCGAAGCCGACGGGATGCAGTCGGCGCTCGCTGCCATGCAGCACAAGCTGCCCGACGTGGTGATCAGCGCACTCTACCTGCCCGATGCTGACGGTACGGATCTGGTGCAGACAATGCGCTCGACCGAGGCGCTGCAGCATGTCGCCTTCGTTCTGGTGTCGAGCGAAACACGGCCGCAGGCGCTCGATCCGGTCCGCCAGTCGGGCGTCTGCGGCATCCTGCCCAAGCCCTTCTCCGACGCGCAGTTGCGGCGTGTACTCGAGGCGACGGCGGATTTCCTGGCCGAGGGTGAAACGGACGATGCCGACATCGATTTCGAGTCGTTGCGTGTGCTGCTGGTCGACGACAGCGGGAACGCGCGCCGCTTCATGCGCCGGGTGCTCGAGAATATCGGCCTGCGCGACTTCGTCGAGGCGGAGAACGGCCTTGAGGCGGTCGCCCATCTGGACAAGACGATGTTCGACCTGATCGTCACCGACTACAACATGCCGGAAATGGACGGCCGCGCGCTGGTCGAGTACGTGCGCCAGCAGAGCTGGCAGGCGTCCGTACCCATCCTGATGGTCACCAGCGAATCGGACATGAGCCGGCTGGCGGCCGTCGAACAGGCGGGCGTGTCTGGCATCTGCGACAAGCCTTTCGAAGCGACGTCGATTCGCTCGCTGCTGCGACGCGCGCTGTTGCAGCCAGGTTGATGGCATCGTCTTACCGGAGAGTGCAATGGAAACCTTGATGTCGGTGTTCCAGGTCAGCCTGGGTGTTGCGCTGGTCGTCGGGCTGGTGCTGTTGCTGCTGTACCGCTACATCCAGGACAGCACGCAGACAAAGCACACCATCCTGCGCAACTACCCGGTGGTGGGTCACCTGCGCTACTTCTTCGAACAGCTGGGCGAATACTTCCGGCAGTACTTCTTCCTCGGCGACCGCGAAGAGATGCCGTTCAATCGTGCCACCCGCGGCTGGGTGTACCGGCTGGCGAAGAACGAGGGCGGCATCATCGGCTTCGGCTCGACCTATTCGCTGCACGAGCCCGGCGCGCTGATCTTCGTCAATGCGCCGTTTCCGGTGCTCGACGAGGACCGCGAAACCACGCCGCCGCTGATACTGGGCAACGGTTTCTGCGACAAGCCCTTCACCGCGCGCTCCATCGTGAACGTCAGCGGCATGAGTTTCGGTGCCATTTCGGCACCTGCCGTGCAGGCACTGTCGCGTGGCGCAGCCCAGGCAGGGTGCTGGATGAGCACCGGCGAGGGCGGACTGTCGCCGTATCATCTGGAAGGGAATTGCGACGTCATCCTGCAGATCGGCACCGCCAAGTACGGCGTGCGCGATTCACAGGGCCTGCTGTCGGAGGCGAGGCTGCGCGAGCTGGCGGCGATCGAATCGGTGCGCGCCTTCGAGATCAAGCTGTCGCAGGGCGCCAAACCGGGCAAGGGCGGCGTGTTGCCGGCAGCCAAGGTGACCGCGGAGATCGCGCGCATCAGGGGCATTCCGCAGGGTGTCGATTCGATCAGCCCGAACCGGCATCCGGAAGTGTCTAACGTCGAACAGCTGCTCGATCGCATTGCGCTCATCCGCGATGTCACCGGCAAGCCGGTCGGCATCAAGACGGCGCTCGGCGGCTGGCACTTCATGAACGATCTGTGCGAAGCCATCCTGCGCCGCGGAATCGCGGCGGCACCGGATTTCATTGCGATCGACGGCGGCGAGGGCGGTTCGGGGGCGGCGCCGCAGGCGCTCGCCGATCATGTGGCGCTGTCGATCGACGAAGCGCTGCCGCGTGCGGTCGACGCACTGATCGAAGCGGGGCTGCGCGAGCGGGTGAAGGTGATCGCCGCCGGCAAGCTGGTCACGTCGGCACGCGCCGCGTGGGCCTTGTCGGCCGGGGCGGATTTCGTCAATACAGCGCGCGGCTTCATGTTTTCGCTTGGCTGCATCCAGGCTCTGCGCTGCCATTCGAACAGTTGCCCGACCGGCATCACGACGCACAACCCCAAGCTGCACCGCGGGCTCGACGTCACGGACAAGGCGGCCCGGGTAGCCAACTACTGCCTCAACATGAATCAGGAGATCGACATGATTGCCCACTCGTGCGGGCTGCGCCATGCGCGGGAATTCCGTCGCGAGCACACGCGCATCGTGCAGCCGAACGGCCAGAGCACGGCGCTGAATATGCTGTATCCCTACCCGGTGGCGCGGAGCGCCTGAGCACGCGGCGCGCCCTCCGGCGCGCCGCGTGGCATGAAATTACTTCTTCAGCGTGCTGCCCGCGCGTTGGAGACCGCCTTCGTAGATGCCGATGATCACCTTCTTCGCTTCTTCATCACTGGCGCCGCTGGCATCGAAGGTCGATGACCACTTCACCAGCGTCTTGCCTTCGCCGGCAGCGCTCAGCGCCAGCGTCGCCACGTAATTCTTCACCGGCAGCGGGCTGCTCAGGATGGTGTAGGTATAGGTGTGCTTGACGCCGCTGTAGGCGGTCAGCTTTTCCTCGATCTTGGCGCCATTGCCGAGTGTCAGCGTGCGCGTTGCACCGGCCTTGATGCCCGCTCCCTTCATGGTGCTGGACGCCACCGCCGGGTGCCACACGTCGAGCCCGTTGAAATCGCCGACCAGTTTCCAGACGGTGTCGGGCGAACCATCGACCGTGGCTTCGCGTTCCACCGACAACTTGCCGGCAGCGACGCTTATTGTGGCGATCAGCATCAGGCTGGTGCCGGCGACGAAGGTGCGAAAGGCGCTCATCAGTTGTTCCCTTTTTTGAAGTTCGGATCGGAGCGCCGGATGGCGCTGCCGCGGATTATCGGCTGCATCTGCAGCAAGGTGACGAACTATTCCCGTCAGGCGGTGATGCAGCGTCGCTGCAGCGCGTCGGCAGTCGTCGCGGCCAGTTCGCGCAGCATGCGTTCGGTGGTCGTCCAGTCCACGCAGGCGTCGGTGACCGAGCAGCCATAGCGCAACTGCGAAAGATCGGTCGGAATCGGCTGGTTACCGGCTTCGAGGTGGCTTTCGATCATGACGCCGACGATGGAGCAATTGCCATCGCGAATCTGTGCGGCCACGTCGGCCAGCACGAGCGGCTGCATTTCGGGCTTCTTGAACGAGTTCGCGTGCGAACAATCGACGACGATATTGGGTGGCAGCTCGGCCCGGAGCAGCGACTGTTCGGCCAGCTTCACGCTGACCGAATCGTAATTCGGGCGCCCGGCACCGCCGCGCAGCACGAGGTGGCCATGCGGATTGCCGCGCGTGCGGATGATGCTGGAGCGGCCATAGCGACTGATGCCGAGGAAGCTGTGCGGCCGTGACGCCGAAATGATGGCGTTGATCGCGGCGTCCAGATCGCCGTCGGTCGCGTTCTTGAAGCCGACCGGTGTGGACAGCCCGCTGGCCATTTCCCGGTGCGTCTGCGACTCGGACGTGCGCGCTCCGATCGCCGTCCAGGACACCAGATCGCCCAGGTACTGCGGCGAAATCGGATCGAGCGCCTCGGTGGCGGCCGGCAGGCCCAGTTCGGCGATATCGAGCAGGAAGCGGCGTGCCCGGCGCATGCCTTCCTCGATGCGGAAACTGTCGTCCATGAAGGGGTCGTTGATGTAGCCTTTCCAGCCGGTCGTCGTGCGCGGCTTCTCGAAATAGACGCGCATCACGATCAGCAGGCTGCCCGCCAGTTCCGAGGCCAGGACACGCAACCGCCGCGCGTACTCCATGCAGGCGACCGGATCGTGCATCGAACACGGACCGACCACCACCAGCAGCCGCGAATCGCTGCGTTCGAGCACGCTGCGCACGGCGGCGCGCCCGTCATTGACGCTGTGCGCGGCGGCAGCGCTCAGCGGCAGATCGTTCTTGATGTCGACCGGTGCGGCCATCACACCGAAACTTTCGATGCGCCCGTCCTCAAGTGAGCTGTCGCTGTCCATGTCCGTCCTCCCCGGTAGCACCGGACAGTGAACGCCCGCGCGGGCATCAAGTCAATCGGCCATGCCGCCGCATCAGGGCAGTGCCGCGTCGCCGGCCGCCGTGCGGGTGCCGTTCCAGCGCACGCGGTAGATCGCGTTCGCATGGTCGTCGGATACCAGCAGGCTGCCGTCCGGCAGCTCCAGCACATCCGCCGGGCGGCCGAGCACGGCATCGTTGCGGCCGAGGAAGCCTTCGATGAACGGCGTATAGCTGACCACCTTGTTGCCCTCGAGCCGCGCCATCATCACCCGGTAGCCATCCGGCTTGCTGCGGTTCCACGAACCATGCTCGGCGATGAACAGAGCGTTGCGGTACTCGTCCGGAAACTGCGGGCCGCCATAGAAACGCATGCCGAGCGGCGCCACATGGGCACCCAGATTCAGCGCGGGTGCCGTGTAGTCGCTGCAGGATTTCCCCTGTCCGAACTCCGGATCGGCAACGCTGCCGCCGTGGCAGTACGGATAGCCGAAGTGCTGACCCGCCTTCGCGACGCGGTTCAGTTCGCACGGCGGCGTGTCGTCGCCCATCCAGTCGCGGCCGTTGTCGGTGAACCACAGTTCGCCGCTTTTCGGGTGCCAGTCGAAGCCGACCGTGTTGCGCACGCCGCGCGCGAACACTTCGAGCCCGCTGCCATCCGGATTCAAGCGCATGATGTTCGCGTAGCCGTCCTTGTCGCGGTCACAGATGTTGCAGGGTGCGCCGACCGGCACATACAGCTTGTCGTCCGGCCCGAAGGCGATGAATTTCCAGCCATGCGCCTTGTCCGACGGGAAGCGGTCGCTGACCAGCACCGGCGCCGGCGGTGCGTCGAGCCGCTTGTCGATACCGGGCAGTTTGACGATGCGGTCGACGGCCGATACGTAGAGGTCGCCCTTGCGCCAGGCCACGCCGACCGGCATGTTCAGACCGCTCGCGACCTTTACCGGGGCCCCGGCGGCCATGGTGCGGCTGTCGTACGGCACCGCGCTGACGTGGCCCTTGCGCGACCCGACATAAAGCCGGCCCGCCTCGCCCAGCGCCATCGCGCGAGGATTGTCGACCTTGGCCCACAGTTCGATGCCGAAGCCGGGTGGCACGCTGAGATGCTGCGGGGCTTGCTGCGCGTGGGCGACGACAGGGCTCAGCGCGAAGGCGCAGGCGGTCAGCAGGGTTCGGATCATCGGGTTCTCCTGGAGCACAATCGGCACGGTGGTTCCGGATCGACCGATGCGGTCGCCCGGCGTTCCGCACAATGATTCCGTCGAAAACGGAAGAAGAAGGACAAGCAATGAAGCTGGTGAGCTGGAACATCCAGTGGGCGCGCGGTTGCGACGGTCGCGTCAGCACCGGACGCATCGCTCGCGCGCTGAACGATTTCGCCGATGCCGACGTGATCTGCCTGCAGGAGGTCGCACGCGGCCACGACGATTTGCCCGGTCTGACCGGCGACGATCAGGTGGCGCAATTCGCCGCGCTGTTTCCCGGTCACTCGCCGATCTTCGCCCCCGGTGCCGACAGTCTGCGCCCGGATGGGACGCGCAGGCAGTTCGGCAACCTCACGCTCAGTCGCCTGCCGGTGCTTGCTGCCTGGCGACATCTGCTGCCGTGGCCGGCAGACGGTGCCGTCCCGAGCATGCAGCGCGCGTGCGTCGAGGTCGTGCTCGACGGCCCGGCCGGTACTTTGCGCGTGCTCAACACCCACCTCGAGTACTACTCACGGCTGCAGCGCCTGGCGCAGATCGAGGCGCTGCGTGCCCTCAACGCCGAGGCGCAGGCCCATGCGAAGGCGCCGCCGGCGGCGAAGGCATCGGACGGCGCCTTCGCTGCGGTGCCCAGGCCGGCAGCCGCCCTTTTGTGCGGCGACTTCAACTGCGAGCCGGGAAGCGACGAATACATGCGTCTGGTTGCGCCGGGTGCGTCCCCCGAGGCGCGCTGGCACGACTTGTGGCAGCACTGTCACGGCACGGTGGCGCATGCCGACACGGTCGGGCTGCATGGCTGCGACTGGCCGGGGCGTCGCTTCTGCTGTGATTTTGCGTTGGCCACCGCACCGCTGCTGCCGCGGGTGCAAGCGGTGGAAGTCGATCAATCCACCGCTGCGTCGGACCACCAGCCGGTCTGGGTCAAGCTCGCCGACTGATTCACTGTTCCGGCCTCAGGCCCGATCGTCCGGTTCCAGCATGCGTTCGATCTGGTCGATTCGGTCGCGCAACAAGAGTTTGCGTTTCTTCAGGCGGCGCAGAAGCAACTCGTCGCTGGCCTGGGCGGCATGAAGATCGGCGATTGCCTGATCGAGGTCGCGGTGCTCGATGCGCAGCAGCTCGAGCGATGCGCGCAATTCGTCTTCTTCCATGGACGGGGCCGAATCATGACAACGGGCGCGCGGCCTGCGCCGTTAAGGGATGGTGGATGTTAGGAGCGTGCCGCAACCGACGCAAGATCCCTTCAGCGCCGGGCCCCGCGGCCGTTAAATCACTTGAAAGGCGGCAGGATTGCCCCACCTGCATTGCAGGAGTACTGCAATGCCGCATCGAACGGCCGGACAACCGTCAGGCTGCAAGCTGGTGAGCCGCACAAGCCAAGGAGAGACATCATGCACATCATGTTCAACAATCCGCTGGTTTACGTGGTCGAGTATTCGGGTCTGGAAGCGGTCGAAGTCATCGACAAGCGCGTCGGGCGTGGCGCCCTGATCCGTGATGATGCAGCGAAGCGCTTCCGCGAGGAACTGAAGGCCCTGGTCGACCACGAGGTCGATCATGAAGTCGGTCCGGAAGCGTTCGACGCTTTCATGGTGCCGTGGGAAGCGTTGTTGACCCAACCGGCGATCTATCACTGATTCGGTAAGATGCGTGCTCGTCCAACGAGCACGCGATCACCGACATCCGGATGAACAAGGCATTCACGAAGGAAACCGACACCGAGGAAGAAGATCCCGAAGTCGTCACAGCGCTGCCGCCCGGCAGCAAGAACTACATGACGCTCGCCGGCTACGGCCGACTGCGGGCCGAGCTTGACCAGCTGGTGCGCGATGAGCGCCCGCGCATCGTTGAAACAGTCGCCTGGGCCGCCTCGAACGGCGATCGCTCGGAGAACGGCGACTATATCTATGGCAAGAAGCGGCTGCGCGAAATCGACCGTCGCATCCGTTTCCTGATCAAGCGCCTCGAATCCGCCACCGTTGTCGATCCGCAGGACCAGCAGAACGCCGACCAGGTGTTCTTCGGCGCCACCGTGCGCTACGAGGATGAAGATGGCAGCGAACAGACGGTGCAGATCGTCGGTGTCGATGAAGCCAATGCCTCGGAAGGTCGGATCTCCTGGATATCGCCGCTGGCCCGCGCCTTGTTGAAGGCGCGTGAAGGAGACCTGGTCCGTGTGCAGAGTCCGGCCGGGTTGCGCGAGATCGAAGTCACGGGAATTTCCTACCGCTAGGCGTACTCCACGGATGTCTTCGCGTCCTTCACTGCACTCGAACCCCGTTTTTCAACCACAGGACACCACCATGCGTCGCTTGCTGACTGCCGCACTGCTCACCCTGATCGCCGCACCGGCCATCGCTGACATCACCGTCAAGGACCCCTGGGTCCGCGCCACCGTGCCGCAGCAGAAGGCCACCGGCGCCTTCATGCAGATCACCGCGCCGAAAGCCGCCCGACTGGTCGAAGCCAGCTCACCGGTGGCCGGCGTGACCGAAATCCATGAAATGACGATGGACAAGGACATCATGCGCATGCGCGCCATCCCGGGCATCGACCTGCCGGCTGGCAAGGCGGTGGAGCTGAAGCCGGGCGGTTATCACGTCATGCTGATGGACCTGAAGGCACCGATCACCGAAGGGCAGGACGTGCCGGTGACGCTGGTCATCGAGGGCGCCGACAAGAAGCGTGAAACGGTGGTCATTAAGGCGACCGCGCGCGCCCTGGGCGCAAGCGGTGCGATGGATCACAAGCACTGAGCGAGGCCTCGCGGATCGCGCGGCGCTCGACCGGGTCCGGCTATAGTCCGGCTTCCCGGACCGCATCACGCACCGCATGACCGTCAGCCTGACCGACCCCGCCATCCTGATTGCGCTTCTTGCCGTTGCACTGCTCGGCGGCGTGCTGAGCGCCATCTGGCTGCGCAGCCGCATGGCGCTGGAGATCGAACGCGCGCAGGCCGAGCGCACGGCCCAGCTGTTGACCGCGCAGGAACGGCTGCGCGCCGCATCCCTCGACATCGATCGCCTGCGCGCGGAATTGAAGGTGAGCGGTGCCGACCGGGCCACGCTCGACCTTCAGCTGCAGCAGGAGAAGTCGGCGCGCGTGCGTGCCGAAACGCAGGCCCAGCGTCTGCCGGCGCTCGAACAGGCGCTGGCTGACGCCCGGCTCGCCCACGACCGGGCGCTGGCGGAAGGCGCCGCGCAACGCCAGTCGCTGGCGGAGGCCGTGGCCGGATTGCGCACCCAGCTCGACGCCGAACGCAGCCAGACGACCGAAAAGCTCGCCCTGCTCGACGCTGCGCGCGACCAGATGGGGCTGCAGTTCCAGGAGGTGGCGAACCGCATCCTGGAAGAGAAGAGCCAGCGCTTCACGCAGCAGAACCATGACAACCTCGGTCTGCTGCTCAATCCACTGAACGAGAAGATCAAGGCCTTCCAGGACCAGGTGGCGCAGACCTACGACCGCGAATCGAAGGAGCGGCTGACGCTGAAGAACGAGATCGAGCGGCTCGCGCTGCTCAATGCGCGGATCAGCGAAGATGCGGTCAATCTCACCCAGGCGCTCAAGGGCAGCAACAAGTCGCAGGGGATCTGGGGCGAAATGGTGCTGGAAAAGGTGCTCGAATCGTCCGGTCTGCGGCGCGGGCACGAGTACGTCGCCGAGGAGAGCTATGCCGCTGACGACGGCAACCGGCGCCGGCCGGACGTGGTCATCCAGCTGCCCGAAGGCCGGCACATGATCATCGACGCCAAGATGTCGCTGCTCGGCTACGAGCGCTACTGCAGCGCCGACAACGACGCCGCACGCGCCGCGGCGCAGCGCGATCACGTGCAGTCGATCCGCGCCCACATCAAGGGGCTCTCGGACAAGAACTATCCGATGCTCAACGGGCTGAAAGCGCCCGATTTCGTGCTGATGTTCGTCCCGGTCGAGCCGGCGTTCATGCTCGCCGCCACCAGCGACACCACGCTGTTCGAGGACGCTTTTGCGCGCAACGTGCTGCTGGTCAGTCCGAGCACGCTGCTGGCGGTACTGCGCATGGTGGCCAACGTCTGGCGACAGGAAAGCCAGGGCCGCAACGCCCAGCTGATTGCCGAACAGGGGGCGCGGCTGTACGACAAGTTCGTTGGCTTCGTCGAAAGCCTCGAAGAGATCGGCAAGCGCATCGATCAGACGCAGAAGGCCTATCAGGATGCACACGGCAAGCTTTCATCGGGTCGCGGCAATCTTGTTCGACAGGTCGAGAACCTGCGCCAGCTGGGTGTGAAGCCGGCGCGGCAACTTCGCGCCGGCCTGTTGCCCGACGAGTTGGCGATCGAGGGGTCGCCGGATACCGAGCTTCCCGACTGAGGCGCACGCAGCGTCGGAGCGGCCTCAGCCGGAGGGTGAAGGCCGGGCGCGCGAGGGCCGTCGCAAGGGCGCTGGCCGTCATCAACATTAAAAGTGGTCAGCGGCGGTTTTCAGGGTTTTTTGCGCGCTCAGGAAACCTGACGCGCCCTTCACCCCACAAAGCAGCAGTGGCATGCCTTGACCGGTTCGCTCGGACAGCGCCGGCCGACCGGCATGGCCGAGGTCTGCAGCATGGCGGGCAGACCGCATGACGTCGCCCCATTGACGCGTTCGCCATGCGCGACAGACCAGGAGATTCCGAATGAACTACCGGATGCTCGCCCTCATCGTTGCGACGACTGCGCTCGCCGGTTGCGCCGCAGTGCCCCCGCACGACACCCGCGCCACCACGCTGCCCGGCGTGGCCGAAGTCAGTCCAGGCAAGGCAGGTGTGTATGTTTTCCGCACCGGCTACAGCAGTCCCGCGCTGCCGATCGATGTGCTGCTCGACGGCGAGCCGATCGGCTCGACCGTGTCGCAAACGCATCTGTTCAGGGAAATCGAACCGGGACGGCACACACTGGGCTCACAGCTTCAGTTCACGTCGAAGCTCGAGTTCGACGCCAAGCCGGGCCAGATCGTGTACGTGCGGCAGGACCTGTGGCTGGGTTACCTGCAGGTTCATACGCGTCTGCGCAAGGTGCATCCGGACGATGGCGCGCGTGCGGTGCGCAACACGAGGCTTGCTGTCTCACGCTGAGGGGTCACGCGGCGCGGAATGTCGCTGCGGTCTTACAGCATCCTGCCCTGACGGCATGGACAGGACTCGCCTTGGTGCGCACCGGACCTGCCTATGCGGGCACCCTGGCGGATCAGCCCGGGCGTTCTCCATCGCGGGTCCTACAGCTTGTGGGAGCCCGACTACATCGAACTCATCCGCAAGAACTAGGCTGCAGTCATGGGCATCCATTCGATGCCTGCCACTCTATGGAGGTCCAAAATGACTTTAGCCCGAACAGCCCTTGCACTTGCGATAGCCGCATTTTCCGTGTCGGTCAGCGCTCAGTCGTATCCGAGCAAGCACCAGAAAGAGGTTATGCCGGAGGCGCAGCAATCCGAAAGTCAGAAGAAGTACCAGCCGGAACAGGACCGGGCTCGTCAATCGAAGGAATACCCGAGCGAACATGCCAACGACGTGGTGCGCGACCGGGACACCAAGCAGAAGGCGTCCGAGCTTGCGGATGAACGCGAACGCCGCCCGGAGGGCCAGACCACCCCTCAGCCCCGCAACTGACGGTTGAGCGGCCCGATCCCCTTGTCGTTCGCGACCGGCACGGATGGCGAGGACAGCCCGCGATTTACCGTGAGTTGTGCTGCTCGCCGCGGGGCTTTTCAGGATGCAACGGGCGCCGCGCGATTGACGTCAATCGCTTGCAGGATCGCCACCGAAAACCACTTCGGACGCGTAAACGACAGAGGCCTTCTTGCGAAGGCCTCCATTTTCAGCTGTTTGTTCTGGCTCCCCGACCTGGGCTCGAACCAGGGACCTACGGATTAACAGTCCGGCGCTCTACCGACTGAGCTATCGGGGAACAAAGAGGGCGCGATGATAGGTTGTGATCCTGCGCACGTCAAGCAATTGATACGTGACTTTCTTCGCGCTGACTGGCCGCCACTTCGGAGCGCGATCGATTTATGATCGCGTCACCTGAAGGTCACAACAACCTTCGCCGAAAGTCCGACTTACCGCTCGCCCCACGGCACGAGGCCAGCCTGCCAGCGCAGATCAATGAACGAAAACGCGGTATTCATCAAGACTGAGGCGGGCGAGGATGCGGTGTCGAAACGCACCATCGTTCAACGCAACCTGCGTTCGGTGCTCATCATGATCGACGGGCGCACGCCTGTCGGCAATCTGGCTCAGCAATTCGGTGATCCGCTGATCGTCGAAGGCCTGGTCGGCGAGCTTGAACACCGCGGACTGGTGCGCCGGGTGGATAGCGCCGGCGTCGAAGAAGACGCCGACCGCTCGGAACTGTCTTCCATCATGGTCGATATCGAAGATCTGGTCAGCCAGCCGATCACGCCGGTTGCCGATGACATCCGGCGCGCACATGACCGTTCGTCCGCGAAGGAATCGCCTGTGCTGGACGAATTCGCGATGGCCATCCCCGAACTTACTGCTCCTGCGGCGGCGGCGGTCGCGGTCGCGCCGTCGCCGCCGGCTGACAGCGATGACGTCCGCGGTGCGATAAGACGCGCGATGATGACCAGTTCCGCGGACGCCGGCGTCGAAGACCGCACATCCGGGCCGCTGCGGCGGCTGTTCGACCTGTTTGCGGGACGCGTCAGCGGTGCCGAACGCAAGGGGCCGCCGAGCTCGCTCGCCAAGCGGTTTGCGGTCGGCAGCCTGTTGCTGGTCGTGCTGCTGGTCGGTTTGTTCTTCTTCTATCCCTACAGCAGGCATTTGCCGCACATGGAAAAGCTGGCGAGCGAATTGCTCGGTCAGCCGGTGCGCATCGCATCGGTATCGCCCAGCATCTTTCCCGAGCCATCCATTGCACTCGAGGGCCTGCGTGTCGGAGCAGGCGGACAACTGGAAGTCGCCACCGTCAAACTCATTCCCCGTGTCCTGACGCTGCTGTCGGAACGTACGGTGATGCGCGAAGTGCGCATCGAGCGCGCGGGATTGAATATTGCCTTCCTGCCCGAATTGTCGAAGCGGCAGGACATCAACTGGGCATCGCGCTGGCTCAAGGTCGAGCACATCAGTGTCATCGATTCCAGCCTGCTGCTGCTCGACGGATCCATCGGCGACCTGAATGGCACGCTGGACATCAACGAGGACGGCGCATTGACCCGGCTGTCCCTGGCCAGCGCGGATGGCCGACTCAAGATGCAGGGCAGCATCGAATCCGGTGCGTGGAATGTCGCGCTCACGGCCCTGGGCTGGCGTACGCCCGGCCAGCCGTCGCTGCTGCTCGACGTTCTCGAAGCGACCGGCACGCTGAACAGCCAGCGTCTGCAGTTCGACAAGGTGGACGTCAAGCTTTATGGCGGTTACGCGGTGGGCAGCCTGTCCGTCGGGCTTGTCAGCCCGGCTGCCGTCGAAGCTGAAATGACCACATCACGTCTGGCCATCGCGGACTTGCTCAAGGTGTTTGCGCCCACGCTGCTGCTGACCGGAGACCTGTCTGCCGCGATCGCCATCCGCGGCGAGGGGGAAACGCTGGAAGGCCTGCGCGGCACGCTGCGTGCGTCGGGCAGATTGGGCGTCCAGCGCGGTCAGATCGAACGCGTCGATCTCGTGCAGGCGGTGCGCATTCCGCGTGCGGATGGTGTGCGCGGCGGCAGCACGCGATTCGATGATCTCGAAGGCGATGTCGTGGCGGATGCCTCCGGCCTCAGCCTGACCGGTGCGACGATGTCGTCCGGACTGGTCGGTGCCCAGGGAGACATCCGGCTGGCCGACGGCCTCATCAACGGTCGTCTGGACGTCAGCCTGCGAGGCAGCGCCACCACGGTACGCGCGCCGGTCAGCATCGAAGGCAAGTACGCCGATCCGATCGTGCGCCTGCGGCGGTGACGAGTTGGTAGCCCGTTCGTAGCCCGTTTCGTCCTCGCGTCGCTCCCGATCGGCCTGCACAGACATGTGCCGGGGCTTGCGTTCGATCAATCAACGCCGGCACCGATGCCACAACACTCGCTCGGGCTGCTATCGTGTGCAGGTGATGTGCCGTTTCAACAGATTCCTGCTGACCGTCCTGCTCGTGGTCGCGCTGCCGTTGCAAGGTGGCGTGGCCGCGGCAATGATGTGTTGCGTGCCGGTTCAGGCGCACGCGGTGGCGACAGCGCACGATGCTGCGCCGGACGCACACGCGCTGCCGGCGCACTGTGTCGAAACGGCTGCCCTCGATGAGGGCGCCTCGCTGTCCTCGCAGCCTTGTTCCAATTGTGCCGCCTGCTGCATCGCAGGCGCGCTGACACCGGCTGCGCTCCCGCTGTGCGCAGACACCGCGTTCCACGAACGGCCATTGGCTGCCCTCAGCGGCCCGTTGTCCTTCATCGCCGAAAGCGCGGAGCACCCACCCAGATACGCCTCCGTCTGACGAAACCCTGAAGCCCGCACCCGGTGCGGGCATCGATTCACGTCTTGCGCGAGGCCATCATGGTTCACCTTCATCCGAAAACGCTGCTCGTCTGGGCAGCGCTCGCTTCATCTGCCGTGTGGTCGGCCGACCCCGTCGATCCGGCTTCTCTCGTGCCGTCGGCCGTTCATCGCTCGGCGCTCGACGGCTATCGCGGACATGCCGGAGAAACCGTCGGGTCATGGCGTGACGCCAATGACCGGGTCGCACGGCAGGCCGGCGCTCATGCGCACGGAGCGCCGGTCGATCATCCGGATCAGCAGGCAGACCCGAAGCTCGACGACCCGCACGCGGGACATTCGGCGCCAGCCGGCGCGCCCGCAGAGGGCTCGTCGACGCATGACCATGGCGTCGGCAACCCGGCCGCCCAAGATCACCACATGCATCACGGAAAGCCTGCAACCGATGCCGGGAACGCTCCGCATCATTGCATGCACCACGACAACGCTGCGGGCGGCGGCATGAAGCACAAGCACGACGCCTGTCCGATGAAGAAGGAGGGCGGTCATGCGCACCACTGATCCATCGCGCTGGCGTCTGCTGCCGCTCGCGACTGCGCTGACGCTGCTGGCCGGTTGCGCCAGCTTCAGCCCCGACGGCGGCTTCGGCGCGGTCGAGCAGACCACGCGCGAGCGGCTCGGCAAGGAGGTGAAGTGGGCACGCAGCGACGAAGACCGTGCGGCGGTCGCCGAACGCGTGGCCAGCCTGCTCGGCCAGCCACTGACGGCCGACGATGCGGTGCAGCTTGCGTTGCTGAACAATCGCGGCCTGCAGGCGGGTTTCCACGATCTGGGCATCAGCGAAGCCGAGCTGGTGCGCGCCGGCAACCTGCCGAACCCGCACTTCTCCATGTTCCACGCCAGCAAGAAGGAAAACGGCGTGCGCGACTACAAGATCGAACAGGCGATCACCTTCAACGTGTTTTCATTGCTTACCCTGCCGCAGGCGATCGAGGTCAACAGGCGGCAGTTCGAACAGACCCAGCGCGCGGTATCGCTGCAGGTGCTGCGGCTGGCGGCCGATGTGCGGCGTGCGTGGACCCAGGCGGTCGCAGCCGGCGAAACGCAGCGCTACATGGAACAGGTGATGGATGCGGCCGATGCCGGTGCCGAACTGGCGCGCCGCATGCAGGCCGCAGGCAATTTCAGCTCACTGGCGCGGGCGCGCGAGCAGGGCTTCTACGCCGATGCCGCGCTGAACCTTGCCCGTGCGCAGCAGGCGCATCAGGCGGCGCGCGAGCGGCTGACCCGGCTGCTCGGGCTGTGGGGCGAACAGACCGCGTTCAAGCTGCCCGAACGTCTGCCCGATCTGCCGACAGCGGCCCTTGATGCCCCCGATATCGAGCGTCAGGCGATGGCGTCGCGCATCGATCTGCAGATCGCGAAGCTCGATGCCGAAGCGACCGCGCGCAATCTCGGGCTCACGAAAACCACGCGCTTCATCGACGTGCTGGAGATCGGCCCGGCGCGGGTGCTCGAAGGCCGGCGCGGCGAGTCCTACAAGAAGGGCTACGAGATCAGCTTCGAGTTGCCGCTGTTCGACTGGGGCAGCTCGCGCGTGGCGCGTGCCGAGCACATCTACATGCAATCGGTCGAGCGGGTCGCCGACGCAGCCATCAACGCGCGCTCCGAAGTGCGTGAAGCCTATGGCGGCTATCGCTCCGCCTTCGACATCGCTCGCCACTATCGCGACGAAGTGGTGCCGCTCAGGAAGCGCATTTCCGACGAAAACCTGCTGCGCTACAACGGCATGCTGATCGGTGTGTTCGAACTGCTGGCCGATGCCCGGTCGCAGGTCGCCAGCGTCAATGGCTACATCGAGGCCCTGCGCGACTTCTGGATCGCCCAGGCCGATCTCGACATGGCGCTGATCGGCAAGCCCGATCTTGCGGCGCCGCTCTCGCCTATGGCAGCTGCGACCGCTGGAGCCGGACATTGAACCCCGGGGCAGCGGCGTCGCTGCGGGAGCGGAGAGGGTTCTGTGCGAGCGGAGAGGGTTCTGTGGGAGCGGCGATCCACTGCTGGCCCTGCATGGCCAGCCGGCTCTGCGGGCGGCGAGCAGTGCTCGCCGAAACCCCCGCGCCGCCCTCGCCGCGATCGGCGCGTTGATCAACGATCATCGCGGCATCCATCGCGGCGAGGCCGCCGCTCCCACAATCCGTTGCATCGAATTCGAAGGACATGACATGACTTCCCGCAGAGATTTTTTGCTCAACGCAGGCATCGCAGGCGCCGCGGTGGCGGCTGCCTCGGTCAATCGCGTGGCGCTGGCCGCCGTGCCCGAACCGGTGATCGAAACGTCGGCCGATACGCGCGGCCCGTTGATGCCTTCCACGGGGCGCCCGTACAACCCGGTCGTCACGCTCAACGGCTGGACGCTGCCCTGGCGCATGAATGCCGGCGTCAAGGAGTTCCATCTGGTGGCCGAACCGGTGGTGCGCGAAATGGCGCCCGGCTTCAAGGCCCATCTGTGGGGTTACAACGGCCAGTCGCCCGGCCCGACGATAGAAGTGGTCGAAGGCGACCGGGTGCGCATATTCGTGACCAACCGCCTGCCCGAGCGCACCAGCGTGCACTGGCACGGCCAGCGCCTGCCCAACGGCATGGACGGCGTCAGCGGCCTGACCCAGCCGGCGATCCCGCCCGGCAAGACCTTTGTGTATGAATTCACCGCGCGCCGCCCCGGTACCTTCATGTACCACCCGCACGCCGACGAAATGACGCAGATGGCGATGGGCATGATGGGTTTCTGGGTCACCCACCCGAAAGCGCGCCACCCGCACATCGCGCAGGTCGATCGCGACTACGTGTTCCTGCTCAACGCCTACGACGTCGACCCCGGAAGCTACACGCCGAAAACCATGACCATGCTGGATTTCAACCTGTGGTCGTGGAACAGCCGCATCTTCCCGGGCATCGCGCCGCTGGTGGCGCGGAAGAATGACCGCGTGCGCATCCGCATCGGCAACCTGACGATGACCAATCACCCGATCCACATCCACGGCCACGAATTCGAGGTGACCGGCACCGACGGCGGCCCGGTGCCGAAGTCGGCGCGCTGGCCGGAAGTGACCACCGATGTGGCGGTCGGCCAGATGCGGCAGATCGAATTCATCGCCGACGAGGAGGGCGACTGGGCCTTCCACTGCCACAAGAGCCATCACACGATGAATGCCATGGGCCACGACATCCCGAACCTGATCGGCGTCGATCACGAAGGGCTGGCGAACCGCATTTCGAATCTGGTGCCGGGTTACATGGCGATGGGCGAGCGTGGCATGGCCGACATGGCGGACATGAAGATGCCGCTGCCGGAGAACACCGCGCCGATGATGACCGGCGACGGCCCGTTCGGATCGGTCGAAATGGGCGGCATGTTTTCGGTGTTCAAGGTGCGGCGTGACCTGAAGCCGGGCGATTACAGCGATCCGGGCTGGTATGCGCATCCTGTCGGCAGCGTGGCGCATGAGGTCGACGGCGCGGCAGTCCCCTCGTCAAAGCCTGCCGAAGACGACACCCACGGTGCTTCATCGATGCCCCGGCAGCAGCAGCCGGAGAAAGATATCGAAGTTCAGGTGCGCAAACCGGCAGGCGGCGCGCACGATCACCATTGATGCGGGCAGTAATTCAGTCCGGCGGGTAATCGGCGTCGTCCAGTGCTTCGCGGAACAGCGCTTCGTCCTTGCCCGACTCGATGCGTACCCGCTTGCCGGCGATGTCGATGTCGACGGTCGCATTGGCGTCGACATCGGAAATCGCGCTACGGATGCGACCGGCGCAATGACCGCAGGTCATGTCCGGTACGGTGAATTCGATCATTTCTGGCCTCGCGAGCAAAATGGAAACCCCTGATCATGGACCTTTAAGCCGTGCGCGGGTGAAGTCATCGCGCAGATCGCTGACGCAGCGCGTGACCTGCCTGTCCATGGCGCACCGTGGCAGGGTTGCCGGGCGTCCCGAACCGCCCGCGAGCCGAAGGCATTGCCCTGCTCGGGGTGCGGGGTGCGGGGTCCGCGACGCAGCGGCACGGGCGCTGCGCTTGCCCGATGCTCAGTGCCTGAGCAACTGATGCGCTTCGTAATCGGCGTGATGCCACTTGACCCGCGCCCTGAACTGCGCATTCCCGCCGCCTTTTCCGGAGACTGCAAACCGGCACTTCAGCGTGATGTCGCCGTCCTCGAATTCCGACACCAGCTTGCTGCCCGCGTCGCACGCGAGCGCCTGGTCGTCGAGCGCCGGTTGCAGCGACAGTTCGGTGTCGTCGTGGCTGCCGGAAAACTTCACCACGAATTCGAACGGCTGCGTCACGTCCGCGTACGGAATCATGCACACCACGGTTTTCGAGTCGCGGGTCTGCGCCTCGATTCTACATTCGGGTTCGCCGCCGGCATGGGCGCTGGCGGCGAACAGCATTGCACAGGTCAAAAGGCTGAGGATGCGGTTCATGGCGGAATGTGTAGCGTCAACGTGACAGGACAGTGTGGCGCGGCATTCTGACTGTCCTGCTGCGCCAGACCACGGATCTCATCGGAGGAACCTGCCGTGACACCGGCATCAGGCTGCGCTCTGGTAAAGCCAGCCGAACATGAGCAGGCCGCTCGCCGCGATCCAGCTTCCGGCGACGCGCACGGCGATGCGATGCCAGTCGCGCGTCAGCGCGGCGATCTGTGAGGACAGCAGAAGCGTAAGCACACAGACGGCGCTGATGGCGCCGACCAGGCCTTGTACGCCGATCCCGGCCGGCGTCATCGTCGGTCCGTTGGCCAGGCCATGGAGCAGGCCGGCAACGACGGCGACCGCCACCACTACGGCGACATGAAGCCTGCGGTCCAGCGCCACCATCATGCCGGCGAGCGCAAAGGTCGAGGTGGTGAGCAGCGGCTGGGTTGCCATCAGTTGCCAGCGCGTGCCGACCAGGCCACCCACCAGCCAGGCCAGCGGCAGCGCGAGCGCAGCGAGGCGGGCCGCCGCGGTACCGCGCTGGCCGGCAAGCAGGGCGGCCGCGATCACGACCAGCAGATCTTCCGGTGTGATCAGTACATGGGCGATGCCATCGTAGAAATCACCGAAGCCGGTGCTGGCGAGATGGGCGCGTGCCGGCGCGGCAAACACGGCGAGCCCGGTTGCCAAAGCACCGGTCCAGGCTTTTTTCATGCAAGCGCTTTCCACATGAAGAACAGCCCGGCGATCGCCACACCGCCGCCGGCGGCCCGCACCACCTTGCGGCCGAACTGACGCCCATGCACCGTGCCAATCAGGATGCCGACGGCGTGCAGCAAGCCGGTGGAGATGACGAAACCGAGGCTGTACATCAGCGCGCTGGCGCCTTCCGGCAACTCAGCGCCATGGGCGTGTCCGTGAAAGCTCGCGAACAGCGCGGTGATCAGCGTGGCCAGCATCAGCGGCGGCCGCTGTTCCGTGAGCACCACAGTGCCGAGCACGATGGCCGAGGCGGCGATGCCGATCTCGACACCGGGCAGCGGAAAGCCGAGCAGGCCCATCAGACCGCCCAGCGCCATCATCAGCGGAAAGGCGACCGGCAGTACCCAGATGGCCGGCTGGCCAAGCACCGCGCCCCACAGCCCGACGGCGACCATCGCCAGCAGGTGGTCCATGCCCGATACCGGATGCGTCAGGCCGGCGATCAGGCCGGTCGCCTGTCCGGCTTCCTGGTGCGCCAGTGCCAGCGCCGGGGTGAGTGCGGCCAGCAAAGCGGCGGCACGCAGAAAAAGACTGAACGGAGTGGTTTTCATGTGATGACCTTCAACAGGATGGCGACGCGCTGCAGGGTCCAGAACGCGCCCATTGACCCGACTACGTAGCCGGGCAGTCGCTGCAGCATTTCATTGCGCTCGAGCTGCAGCAAACGGATCGATCGTGCGAGCAGCAGCATGCCGATGACGAAGCCCAGTTGTCCGACCTCGACGCCGACGTTGAACATCAGCAGCGCCAGCGGGATCTCTGCTTCCGGCAGACCGATCTGCGCCAGACCGCTGGCGAAACCGAAACCGTGCAGCAGACCGAAGGCAAAGGCCACCACCCATGGATTGCGGATGGTGAAGCTCGACTGGCCGCGCCAGGTGCGTGCGACTTCCAGTCCGAGGAACAGGATGGACAGGGCGATGCTGGCATTCAGCGGTGCTTCGGCCACGCGCACGATACCGAAGGTCGCAGCCGCCAGTGTGATGCTGTGCGCCACGGTGAACGCGGTGATCGTTTTGACCAGCGTCCAGCGATTGCCGACCAGCAGCAGAAGCCCGAGCACGAACAGCAGGTGGTCGATGCCGAGCAGGATGTGCTCGACGCCCAGATAGATGTAGGAGGCGATGCCGTCGGCGTCAGTCTGGCCGATACCGCCGATGCGCGCCGTCTTCTGCGCCGAGCTGATGGTGTACACCTTGAACGGCGCTTCGAGCCAGTACAGCTTGACCAGCACGGCCGAGTACGTTTTGCCTATGCCTTCTATAGTGAGCTTGCCGCGCAGGCCTTCCTTGCCACAGCGCAGCAGTTGCCCTTCCGCGGTGCATCCTTCCGGCCATTTCGGCGTCAGTTGCTCGCTCGCCGGTACTTTGCCGCTGGCCGACCATTGCCACAGAAAATCGCTGGTGGTGAGCTGTCGCAATTCCAGTTCGGCAATACTCAGCTCATGAGCCTGCGCAGGGCCGAACAGCAGCGCGATCAGCAACGCGAACAGCGCACGCAACACGTTCAAAGGATGGGTGCGCTTCATTTCGGGCCGGGTTCCTGCCGGATGGTGTACTTGCGCGCCTGGCTGCGCACGGCCTCCGTGCGCAGTTCGGCCATCACCTGGTCGGTCCAGTCCTGCAGCACGACATTGCGCACCACTTCGTAGTCGGCGGTCTTGCCGGGTGTCATGGCCGTCACGCGGATCGCGTGCCAGCCATCCTTGGCCTGGAGCGCAACCCATTCATCCGGGCTGGCCTTCTTCAACGCCTCGGTGAATGATTCGCCGTAGGTCTGAACAATGGTCGGTTCAGGCCGGGTCTTGAACACCCGCAAGCCCGCCTGTAGGTCGTCGGGTGGGTTGCCGGTATTCAGGACTGCCACAAAGGCGCGTACCGAAGCCTCGCCGGTGTCGCCCGCCAGCACCGCTTCCTGGAAATCGAAGCGGGCGGGTTCGTCGTACTTGTTACGGCGTTTTTCGAACCAGGCACGCAGCAGTTCATCGTCAACCGGTGGCCGCTTAAGGCTGGCTTCGATGATGCTCAGCGCCTTGAACACGACGCGCTCGCGGATGTTCTCGTCGCCGCGATCGACCTGGAGGGCCAGTCCTTCGCGGTACAGCACCTCATTATCGATCCAGTTCTGGCGCAGCGACTGCAGTTCGGCTTCGGTCGGCACACGCCCGCGCGAAGCCTGAAAAAGTTCGATGGCATGTTGATCGACCGCGGCGTCGACGACGATCACTTTCGGGTCGTAATCCTTTGCCGAGATCGCGTAGTCGATGCCGAAAATCAGTGCGCCCAGGATGAGAAAGTGCAGCAGCGGGTCACGCAGCCAGCCGTTGCGTGCTCGACTCGGGGTGACGGGGGCCGCTGTGCGGGCACCGGCGTCGGGATAGGGCGTAGACAAGGAGTGTTCTCGTAAGCGGGTAAGGTCGGCCGCGTGGAACGCGCCGCAAATGCAGGCGGCCATGGCCGACAATAATGAAAGAAGGCGCCGCACATCACGCGCAGCGCCCCGGGGGCATCAAGGCCATCGGATCAACAGCTGTTTTTCTGTTGATCCGATGGCCTTGTGCAGCAGCCTTGATCAGCCCTTGCGACGTGCGCCAATCAGCACCGCAGCCAGACCGAGAGCCAGCATCAGTGCCTGTGTCGGCTCCGGCACGGCGCTGATGGTCAGGTTGTCGATGCCGGCGCCTGCGGCGCTGCCGAAGGTGATCGACTTCGCGACGCCACTGAACGAGGTCGAAGTGAAGTTCCAGTTGCAGTAAGGCGAATCGCTGCAGCCGTTCATCGCGTTGGTGACCACAGCGAAGCCGGACAGCAGGGTGCCCGTGCCGTCGAGGCCGGAATAGACACCGACGATCACCGGTGCTTCGGCGGTCGAGTAGAAGAACGACGCGCCGGTGAAGCCCATGGCGAAGTTCATTGTCGCATCCGCGCCGACCACTGCCATGACGCCGGCGGGCGACGGCGCGTTGGAGAAGTAGGGGCCCAGTTCGTCGTTCTGGAGGGCCAGAGCGTCGAGGCCGAAGGACACGCCGAGTGCTTCGACGGCGCCGTTGTAGTAATCGCCGATCGAATCGAAGCTGGCCGGGCCGTCGAAATCGACGAGCACGTCAGCAGCGAAGGTCGGGGCGCTGGCGAAGAGGCCGGCGGCCAGCAGGGAAGCCAGTTTGAAGTTCATTGCAATACTCCAGATTTAGGTTCAACAGTGACAGCGCCACCCGACCGGGCGGCGCTGTCTTTCTTCATTACTTCACGCCTGCAACCTTGGTCGAACGTGCAACTTCGATGAAGATCGGGTTGCTGTAGAACCACAGGTCGGCCCAGCCTGCCACGTCGTAGGACAACATCTTCTGTCCATCGACGACGGCCAGATGATTCGGGCAACCGTCGATTTTCCCGTCGTTCACCGTGTGGGTCACACCATTTGCCGGCACATTGCTGCCGGTCACCGTGCAGGGGATGGTCATCGGGGCGACGGCACGGTTGTCTGCACTGTCATTGGTATAGACATCCGACAGCGGGTTGCCGTTGGCGTCGGTTTCGTACGGCACACCCGCCGGCAGGTTGGTGCCGCGCAGACGGATGTACTGCGAAGCCGACACGGCCGGAATACGGAACACCATGGTCTTGTATTCCGGATTGCCCGGCGCGGTGGCCCAGGTCGACTCGTTGAAGGTCTTGTACAGGGCAGCCGTGGTGTTCTTCGCCGCAGCCGGCACACGAGCCATGTCCGGGTTCTGGATCCACTTGTCCGGCCATTCACCCGCATAGTCCGGGTTGCCCGGCTGCTTGTAGCCGGTGACCATGCCGCGGATTACATCCACGTGATCCAGCACCGGGGCGTTCAGCGGCTGGTTGATGCCGACCTGTGCCAGCGACGGGTTGGCGAACGAGTAGGGCGAGAAATTGATGCCCGACGGATCGCGTACCACAATCGCGACGACGACTTCGGCACCCGGGCGCACCTTCAGCTTTTCGCCCATGGTGGCGCAACCGGCGACGTCGGTGTCGGTATTCGACATCGCGGCGGCGGTGGCCAGTGCTTCGACGGCGGCGTCGCTGCGGAAGCCGAAACCCTTGTAAGAGGCGCAGGCGACGAAAGCCACGCGGTCGACCAGTTGTCCCGACGCTGCAAAGCTGTTGCCGCTGCGCAGGCCGTCAACAATGGTTTGCGGGCGCATCTTGTCGGCACCGGTACGTACCATGACGAAGTCGCGCTGGTATTCCCCCGGAAAGTAGTCCTGAGTCGTGCGCACGTCGTTGGTGCCGAAATCGCCACGGTTGTGCCAGTCGGAGCTGGCGAAGAACCACCAGTTGCGACCTTCGCCCAGCAGCGCATCCCACACGCCACCGATCTGTGCGGCATAGACACCGGTGCCACCCCAGGTGGTGCCGCCGACCGAGTCGCGACGTCCGAGGGCGCTGCCGAAGTTGTTGCGGTTCGGGCGGTACTCGCCGCGGTCGCTCGATGCGCCGTGACCCGGCTGGCTTTCGAAACCGAAGGCAATCATCGGGCCTGCGTTGTTGAAGTTGCGCAGGTGCTCGATGTTGAAGCCATTGCTGCCATTCGGGTTGAACGGGCCTGCACGCTCGAGGTGGGCGGGCACGTAATAGCTGCCGTTCGGGTGATATGCAGCCATCCACTTGATGCCTTCGACCGTCTTCAGGTGACCATTCAGACCACCGTTGTTGGTCAGTTTGGCGGCCGTGGCATCCCAGTCCGGATTGGCTTCGTTCGCGCTGCCGGGAACCGAACACTGCCATCCCTGACCGCCGCCGCGACTGTTGTCGCGGTCGTTTCTGTCGAAACAGTAGGACCACTGCGACAGCGCTGTCGCATTGCCCAGCGGGGTGTAGCCCGGTCCAGATGGCAGCGACACGTTGTCGAGTGCCTTCGGAAGTTGTCCAGTAATGACGGTCATTGAGGTGTGCTCGTGACCGGACACCACCGACTCCATCCCCATGAAAACCGGTACGCCCTTGAGTGCCGTCAGGTATTCGGTGACCGGATACTGGAACTCCTGCATGGACTGCCAGCGCCACATGCGCGGATTGGTCTGCGCGTTCAGCGGGGTGCCGTCGGCAGCATTACCCTTGACAGCGCCTGCACCGATGGTGGCGGCCCAGGTGGTGTTCGGACCCACGCCCTCGATGAACGGGTAGGCCGGCGTGGCGACCGTTTCGTCTTCCACCAGCGTGCAGTTGCGGTTGCCATTGCCACCGTGACCTGCCTGAACGAACCAGTCCAGACCCCAGGGGGTTTCAACCTTGTCGGTCGACTTCTTGATCTTCGTCTGCATCGAGGTCGAACCATCGGAGCAGGTGGAGTGATTGTGGAAGTCGCCGGTCATGTAGGTGCCGGCTGTCTTGCCGGCGCTGGCCACGCCAGGTGCCATGCCGATGGCCACGGCGCTGAGCGCCATGGCGACAGCGGAAGCGACCGGCGTCATTTTCGTTTTGAACATCATGTATAGAGGTCCTCTCAGGAAGTACGAAGGGCGATCGTGAGTTTGGTCCGGATCAGAACCAACCCTCGGGATTGTCTCGACACAAGATGACCTCAATATGTCACGCGTCCATAGTCCAAATGCCGGCAGGAATAGTCCGAGCTATCCACCGATCCGGCTCTTTTCAGACGGCGACGCCGCAGCAACAGTCGGCGAAAACACCGCGACGCAAACCGTACTGACTTCAGGCCGGCGCTTGCTTGATCTGGCGAGAGCGCACTGACACGACAGCTATTCACACGTCTCCAATAATTTTCATACGAACGTTATTCATAATCCGTGACGCTTTGATGACACGCCTGTCGCCCTGGTTTTCAGACTGAAAAGGCGTTCATCACGAATTTGTCACGCGCAGAGCGTACGTTTCGTCACCGTTTCATTTGCGGGTTTCCGGCAATCCGTACCTGTTTTCGCTTGCCACATGGTTGCGCAAGTCGAAAAACGCTGCATGGCCTGCAACGCTGCAGGGGCCCTCAGCACGCTGACCGGGCGAAAGCCTGACTATTTCTCCATACAGACGCTCATGCAAAGCGAAGTTTTCGGCCTCTTTCCCATTCCCGTGATGCGCGTGCACGCTGCCCTCGACCCGGAACTGGTCAGCGGACTGGTGCAGCATTTCACCGCTCAAGCCATTCAGGCGAACAACACATCGTCCAACCTGACCCATACCGCCATGCTCAAGCCGGGCGACAGTCCGCTGCTGGTGGAAGCGGCGCGCGTGCTGACGCCGCGATTGAGCGAGTTCGGCGCCCTGCTGTTCGGCGAGCAAATGCCCTGGTCGCTGAAGGAAATGTGGGTGAACGTGATGGATCAGGGCGGCTACCAGGCCATGCACAACCACGCGAACAGCTTCATATCCGGCATCGTCTACCTCACGCCCATACATCCTGATTCGCGCACCGTGCTGATGAAGTCGCCCGGCGGGTCGGAGTTTTCCTTCAAGAACGATCACAAGGGCATCGCAGTCGGGCCGTACAACGCCGAACGCTGGGTCAGCCCCCAGCCCGAGCCGGGTGATCTGGTCATGTTCCCGAGCTATCTGATGCACTCGGTTCCCCACAATGTGGGCGGGCGACGCATCACCATGCCGTTCAACGCCATTCCGGCCAGCCTCGATTCCTGGGGCTACAGGATTGCCTTCAGCGGCTGACGTGGCGGCCGTCGATTCCGCAGCCAAGAGCGCTCATTCCCCACCGCCCACCAGGCAACTGGCGATCCGTGGTGTGGCCTTGCTGCTCATGGTGGCATCGGGATTTGCGGCACTGGGCTACCAGATCGCCTGGACGCAGCAGGCCGCACTCTGGCTCGGTCACGAAGCGGCGGCCGTGCTGGCAGTCGTCGCGGCCTTTTTCGGCGGCCTGGCCATCGGTGCGCTCATGCTCGGACCACGTATCGACCGCAGCGCGCGCCCCCGCGTGTGGTACGTCACCTGCGAACTGGTGATCGGACTGTGGAGCCTGGCGCTGGCGCTCATGCTCGATCCTGTGGCGGAGGGGCTGCTGCAGCTCATCGGTTCCCAGCCTACGCCGCTGTGGCACTGGGCGGTGGCGTTCGGCGGCACCTTCCTGCTGCTGCTTCCGGCCACCGCGGCCATGGGCGCAACGTTGCCGGCGATGGAAGGCGTGCTTGCCGGGCTCGGCCGTGTCGGCCAGTCGATCGCCCCGCTGTATGCCGGCAACACCCTGGGTGCATTGTTCGGCGTGCTGGGCAGCGCCTTCTGGCTGGTTCCCGAGCATGGCCTGACAGTCACCGCAGTCGTCTGTGCGGCACTCAATCTGCTGTGCGCGGTGATTGCCTGGCGACTGTTCCCGGTCGCTTCCAGCCAGCCAGTCGCAGCGCCGACAGTCGGAGGGCGCGCATCATTGTGGCTGCTCGCAATGACGGGCCTGCTCGGCATCGCCTATGAAGTGCTGGTGGTGCGCGTACTGAGCCAGGTGGCGGAGAACACTGTCTATACCTTTGCGCTGCTGCTGGCGGTCTATCTGGTCGGCACGGCAATCGGCGCTGCACTTTATGCCGGCCGTCGCATCCCCGCCGAGCGTGCCGATGCGATGCGTGATCGCCTGCTCGTGTTGCTGGCATGGGCCTGCCTTGTCGGCATCCTTGGTCTGAGCGAGGCGGCAACATTCAAAAGCCGGTTGAACGACATGCTGGGTGCCACGCTGGCGGGCGCCCTGGTCGCCGAGGCGGCGCTGGCCTGCATCGCCTTTCTTCTGCCGACGGTGGCGATGGGTGCGCTGTTCAGCCATCTGGCGACACAGGCGCGCGCGCGCGGCGTCGCTTTCGGACGTGCGCTGGGCGTCAATACCCTCGGGGCGGCCCTTGCGCCACCGCTGTTCGGCCTGCTGCTGGTGCCCAGCCTTGGCTCGAAGTTCGCGCTGCTGCTGCTGGTACCAGCCTATGTCGCGCTGTGCTCGCAGCGCGGCTGGCTCAGGCCCGGTGCGATTGCGGTGCTGTTGGCAACGTGTGCGGCGATGGTCTGGATGCCGTCGCTCACGATCGTCGACATCCCGGCCGGTGGCCGCCTGGTCAGTCACGCTGAAGGCGCGCTGGCAACGGTGAGTGTGGTCGAGGATGCGAGTGGCGTGGCCACGCTGCATATCAACAACCGGCAACAGGAAGGCAGCACGGCGACGCTGTTGGCCGATGGTCGGCAGGCCCTGCTGCCGATGTTGCTGCACCCGGCGCCCGCACGCGCGCTGTTCCTCGGCCTCGGTACTGGCGTCACTGCCTCGACCGCGGCGCAGGAAAGCAGCGTTCAGGTCGAAGTGGCCGAACTGCTGCCCGAAGTCATCGAGGCATCCGCGCGCTTTACGGAAGCGGCCTGGGGCGAAGACGCCACACAGCGCATGCACGTGGTGGCGACCGATGCGCGGCGCTTTGTCCGCGCGGGCGGCGCAGCCTACGACGTGATCGTCGCCGACAACTTTCATCCGGCGCGCAGCGGATCCGGTTCGCTCTATACCGTCGAGCACTTCGCGGCCATCCGCGCACGGATGGCGACGGATGGCGTGTTCTGTCAATGGCTGCCTTTGCATCAGCTCGATCTGGACACCCTGCGCAGCATCGTGCGCGCCTACCAGACCGTCTTTCCGCAAAGCTGGGCCATGCTCGCCACCAACAGTCTGGACACGCCGGTCATCGGGCTGGTGGCGCGCGCCGACGACGGGCGCTTCGATGTCGACGCGCTGAGGCAGCGGCTGCAGGGCGGGTCGTTCGGCTTCAACCCCAAAGATTTCGGCGTACCGGACGCGCTGGCGCTGCTTGGCAGCTTTGTGGCCGGCCCGGCTGCACTGGCCAATTTTTCCGGCGCTGCGCCGCTGAATACCGATGACCATCCGGTGGTGATCTATCTTGCGCCGCGCATCACGTACCAGCCGGATTCGCTGCCCCGAGACCGGCTGACGAACTTCCTGCAGGCGACACGGATCACTCCGGACGAATTGTTGGCCGCCCCTGGGGACGCCCCCGTCGATGCTGGCTGGGCACAACGCCTGGACGCATACTGGCGGGCACGCAACCGCTTCATCGACGTCGGCCGGCAGGTGCAGCCCAGCGCCGATGTGCGGCAGATGCTGGCGCAGGTCGGTCAGCCATTGCTCGACGTGCTGGCCATCAGCCCGGACTTCCGTCCGGCCTACGACCCTTTGCTGCGCATGTCGCTTGCACTTGCCCGGACCGATGCCGATGCGGCGAGATCCCTGCTGCAGACGCTCGCGCGCCTGCAGCCGGCACGACCGGAGGCGGTGGACGCGCTGCGCGCGCTGTCGGCGTCTCCTCTGCCCTGACATCGCTGCGACCGCCGGCCGGCATGCGCCCGGCGTGGTACGCGTGGTACGCCGGGCGCACGTTGGCGATCCAGCCGTCCACCGGGGCGACGACGAAGTAGGCAACCACGTCGTCAAGCAGGGACGCATACTCCGCGTTGATCCGTGCGCGAAGTTGCATGGCCGCGTCGGTGCGGATTCGATGCGCACGACGACGTTGCCCCGTGCAGCGGATGCGTGGCGGTCGTCACGGACGGGATCTGCACCGTTTCACCGTGGCAAGGGTGGATGGCTCCCGTGTATCGCAACCCCCGACCTTGATACGATCGCAAGGTCGCCCCCCCCGGTATCGAACTGGTGTAAGCATGCCGAACATGAGCCGTCTCGATACGTCCAAGTCTGCACGCTGGGAGTTCGGCGTCGACGGCATGACCTGCGCGTCGTGCGCCGGCCGGCTCGAAAAGGCGCTGATGCGATTGTCCGGCGTCACGCAAGCCAGCGTCAATCTGGCGAACGAGCGCGCCGCCGTCGAGGCCGATGCTACGGTCGATGCGCCTGCATTGCGCGCCGCCGTCGAACGTGCAGGCTTCGCCGTGGCACAGCACACCCTGCGGCTGAACATCGCCGGCATGACCTGCGCGTCCTGTGTGGCGCGGGTGGAAAAGGCGCTCGGCCGGGTTCCGGGCGTGTTCTCGACGACTGTCAATCTCGCGACCGAGTCGGCCGAAGTGGTCACGCTGTCACCCGACGTCGCACCGCTGCTGGCTGCGGTGGCGCGGGCCGGCTACGCCGCGTCGTTGCCCTCCGACATCCCTCCTGCTGTCGATGACTCGGCTCGCGCCTTGCCCGAATGGTGGCCGGTTGCAGTGGCCATTGCGCTGTCGGCACCGCTCGCGCTGCCGATGGTCGGCATGCTGTGGGGTGCGCACTGGATGCTGCCGGGCTGGGCGCAGTGGCTGCTCGCCACGCCGGTGCAGTTCTGGCTGGGTGCGCGCTTCTACATCGCCGGCGGCAAGGCGCTGCGCGCCGGTGCCGGAAACATGGACCTGCTGGTCGCGCTCGGCACCTCGGCCGCTTACGGCCTGAGCGTGTACCTGTTGCTGAACGCCGATGAAGGCGCCATGCCGCATCTTTACTTCGAGGCGTCGGCCGTCGTCATCACGCTGGTGCTCCTCGGCAAATGGCTGGAGACGCGCGCCAAGCGCCAGACCACCGAAGCCATCCGCGCGCTCAATGCGCTGCGGCCGGACAATGCGCGGGTGCGTCGCGACGGGCAGGAGATCGAACTGCCGCTGTCGCAGGTCGCGATCGACGACATCGTCGTCGTGCGTCCGGGCGAGCGGTTGCCGGTCGATGGGGTGGTGATCGAAGGCGCGGGCGAAGTCGACGAATCGCTGATCACCGGCGAAAGTCTGCCGGTCGCGCGTCAGGCGGGCGATCACGTGACCGGAGGCGCCATCAATGGCTCCGGGCTGCTCATCGTGCGCACTACTGCGATCGGCGCCGAAACGGTACTGGCGCGCATCGTCCGCCTGGTCGAAAGCGCACAGGCCGGCAAGGCGCCGATCCAGCGACTGGTCGATCGCGTCAGCGCGGTGTTCGTGCCGGTCGTGATCGCGATTGCGGCACTTACCTTCGCCGGCTGGTTGTTCGCCGGGTCCGGCGTCGAACGCGCGCTGCTGAACGCCGTGGCGGTGCTGGTGATCGCCTGCCCGTGCGCGCTCGGCCTCGCCACGCCGACCGCCATCATGGTCGGCACCGGCGCGGCCGCGCGTGAAGGCATCCTGATCAAGGACGCCGCAGCGCTCGAAATCGCACATCGCGTATCGGTGGTCGCCTTCGACAAGACCGGCACGCTGACCGAGGGGCGGCCGCAACTGGCGGCCGCCGAACCCGTTGCCATCAGCCGTGGCGAACTGCTGTCACTGGCGGCTGCGCTCCAGGCGGGCAGCGAACATCCGCTGGCGCAGGCAGTCATCCGGGCCGCGCAGGCCGAGGCGCTGGCGATTCCGGAGGCGACGGATCTGGCGGCCGTCGCCGGCCGCGGGATTGGCGGACAACTCGGTGGCCAATCCGGGAGCCGCACACTGCGTCTGGGCAGCACGCGCTTCATGGACGTGCTTGCGGTCGATGTATCGTCGCTCGCGGCACGCGCCGCGCAGCTGCAGTCGCAGGGCTGCACCGTATCCTGGCTGGCCGAGCTCGGTGCCGCGCCACGGCTGCTCGGCCTGCTGGCTTTCGGCGACATCTTGAAACCGTCGGCGAAGGCGGCGATCGGCCGCCTGCAGGCGGCCGGCGTGCGCACGGTGCTGGTCAGCGGCGACAACGCGGGTGCCGCGGCACACGTCGCGGCGGTACTGGGCATCGACGACGTGCGGGCAGAAGTGTTGCCGGAGCACAAGGCTGACATCGTGGCTGCGCTCAAACAGGGCGAAGCGGTGGTGGCCATGGTCGGCGACGGCATCAACGACGCACCGGCCCTGGCGGCGGCCGATGTCGGCATCGCGATGTCCACCGGCACCGATGTGGCCATGGCCGCGGCCGGCATCACGCTGATGCACGGCGATCCGGCGCGCGTGGCCGACGCCATCGACATCTCGCGCCGCACCTGGGCGAAGATCCGGCAGAACCTGTTCTGGGCCTTCGCCTACAACGTGGTCGGCATTCCGCTCGCGGCATTCGGGCTGCTGAATCCGGTCATCGCCGGCGCTGCGATGGCGTTCAGCAGTGCCAGCGTGGTCGGCAATGCATTGCTGTTGCGGCGCTGGAAGGCCGGCGGTCCATAAGGATTGCAAGCAGCGGCGTGCCGACTGGCTGCATGGTCATGCGCTGCGTCAAGCCGCATGGCCGCGCGCAGCGCATAATCTTCGTGCAGCAATCCCTCCGAATGACTTTCCGCAGCGGCCCACCACCATGTCCGACAGCCAGGCGCTTCTCGAATCACGCCATTTCCTGACCCGATCCGTTCCGCTGTTCAGCCCGGTCAACTGGCTGGTTGCCGGCTGGCGCGATTTCCAGCGCTGCCCGCTGCCCGGCCTGCTGCATGGCGTTCTGGTGGCCGTATTCGGCGCCTCGCTGTGCTGGTGGATACCGGATCGCTTCTGGCTGCTCGGTGGCGCCTTCACCGGCTTCCTGCTGGTGGCGCCGGTCATTGCGACCGGGCTGTATGCCATCAGTCGTGCGCTGGAGCGGGGCGAGTCGGCGGATCTGGCCACGGCGCTGACGGTGTGGAAGCCGCGTGACGGCCGCATGGTGACTTTCGGCCTGCTGCTCGCGCTGGCCGGCACCGGCTGGGTGCTGACGTCGGCTGCGCTGATCTGGTCATTCGCGGCCGCGCCTGTGGTGACCCCGGAAGACTTCCTGCATGTCGTCGTGCTGGCAGAGCACGGCTGGCTGTTCGAGGGCTGGTTGCTGCTGGGTGGCCTGCTCGCCGCGCCGCTGTTTGCCTCCAGCGTGGTGGCGATCCCGCTGCTGCTCGACCGGCAGATCGGCGTGCTCGGCGCGGTGCTGACCAGCTGGCGCGTGGTGATGGCCAATCCGGCGCCGCTGGCGCTGTGGGGGGCGGCGATCGCGTTCTTCACGCTGTTCGCCATGGCGACCGGCCTGCTGGCGATGCCGGTGGTCATCCCGCTGCTCGGGCACGCCAGCTGGCATGCCTATCGCGAGCTGGTGGGCAGTGCGGTGTCGCCCGCGGGCTGAAGGGCGATCCGATCATGTCCGGCATCACCGAAGAACAATTTGCGCAGTTCGGCCTGACCTTCGGCGTCACGGCCTTCATGCTTTACATGCTGTTCATCCTGCTGCAACTGGCGCGTGAATCGAAGGCAGGGCGTTTCGGCACCTTCGTCATCCTGCTCGGCCTTGGCCTGGGCATGATGGGATTCGTCGCCAAGTTCGTCATCAAGTGGATTCTCGACAGCTGACTACCGGTACCTGCCAGCCATGACTGAAGCGTCGGCCTCGTCCGGTCTGAGCGAAGCTGAAGTGGCGGTTCGCCGCGCCCGGGACGGCTGGAACGAACTCGCAGCCGACCGTTCGCGCGGCATTGCGGACATCGTGCTCGAAGTGGCCCGCGAGCCGATGTTCCTGCTGATGCTCGGTGCCGCTGCGCTCTACCTGCTGATCGGCGACCCGCAGGAAGCGCTCGTGCTGCTCGGCTTCGTGCTGGTCATCATCGCGGTGACCGTGGTGCAGCAGCGGCGCACGGAAACCGCACTGGCAGCCCTGCGCGACCTGTCGAGCCCGCGTGCGCTGGTGCTGCGCGACGGCAAGGTGATGCGGGTGGCCGGGCGCGAAGTGGTGGTCGGCGACCGCATGCTGCTGAACGAGGGCGACCGCGTGCCGGCCGACGGTGTCGTGCTGTCGGCGCACGACCTCACGCTCGACGAATCGATGCTGACCGGCGAGTCGGTGGCGGTGGCCAGACTGCCGGTCGATGGAGGTCCTGCGCTGCAGGTGTTCGCCGGCACGCTGGTGGTCAGCGGCCAGGCCACGGTTGAAGTGAGCGCCATCGGCAATGCAACCGAACTGGGCCGCATCGGCAAGTCGCTCGGCGCGATCAGCAGCGGTGCTTCGCCCCTGCAGATTGAGCTGGCGAAGCTCGCGCGCAGGCTGGCGGTGATCGGTGGTGTGCTGTGCGTGCTGCTCGCACTGCTCTACGCCATGCTGCGCGGCGGCTGGCTCGACGGGCTGCTGGCCGGCATCACGCTCGCCATGGGCGTGCTGCCGCAGGAGTTTCCGGTCATCCTGATCGTGTTCCTCGCCTTCGGTGCCCGCCGCATCGCGGTGCACGGCGTGCTGACGCGGCGTCTTGCAGCGATCGAAACGCTGGGCCAGACCACGGTGCTGTGCGTCGACAAGACCGGCACATTGACGCGCAACCGCATGGCGGTGGCTGCGCTGGTCGCCGGTGACGACACACTGCATCTGAACGCCGGTCAGCCGCTGGCCGAGCTGCCGGAAACGTTTCACCGGCTGCTCGAATACGCGGTGCTGGCGAGCGAGACCGATCCGCATGATCCGATGGAAAAGGCCTTTCTGAGCCTTGCCGATGCGCATCTGTCGAATACCGAACATCTGCACCCGGACTGGCGGCTGGCGCGCGAGTACGAGCTGTCCCCCGATCTGCTGGCGATGTCGCATCTGTGGCAGGTGCCGGGCAGCCCACGCAGCGAGGTCGCCTCGAAGGGCGCCCCCGAGGCGATCGCCGACCTGTGCCACCTGTCGCCCGAGGCGCGCGCCCACGTGGCGCAGCAGGCTGGAGCGCTGGCCGACCGCGGCCTGCGCGTGCTGGCGGTGGCGCATGCGCTGCATCCGGGCAGCGAGGCGCCGGCGATCCAGCATGATTTCGAATTCCGCTTCATCGGCCTGATCGGTCTGGCCGACCCGCTGCGTGACGGCGTGCCCGCGGCGGTGGCCGAATGTCGCGCGGCCGGTGTGCGTGTCGTCATGATCACCGGCGACCACCCGCGCACCGCTCAGGCCATCGCCGCTCAGGCGGGCATCGAAGGCGCGCGCGTGCTGACCGGTCCGGAACTGGCGGACATGGACGACGCTGCCTTTGCCGCAGAGGCGGCGCAGGGCGGCGTGTTCGCGCGCGTCAGCCCGCAGCAGAAGCTGGCCCTGGTCGAGGCGCTGAAGGCGCGCGGCGACATCGTCGCCATGACCGGTGACGGCGTGAATGACGCGCCCGCCCTCAAGGCGGCCCATATCGGCATCGCGATGGGCCGGCGCGGGACCGACGTGGCGCGCGAAGCGGCGGATCTGGTGCTGGTCGAAGACGACTTTGCCGCACTGGTGCACGCGATCCGGCTCGGCCGGCGCATCTTCCGCAACCTGCGACATGCAATGACCTACACCCTGGCGGTGCACGTGCCCATCATCGCGCTGGCCACCGCGCCGGTGCTGTTCGGCTGGCCGCTGGTGCTGGCACCAGCCCACATCGCCTTCCTTGAACTGGTGATCGACCCCTCGTGTTCAGTGGTGTTCGAATCCGACGAGGCGGACGCGGGCGTGATGCACGAGCCGCCGCGTCCGGGCAGTGACCCGCTGCTGCCGTCTTCCCGCATCTGGACGAGTCTGCTGCTCGGTACCGTGACGTCAGCCGTCGTGCTCGCGGTGCACGCCTTCGCGAGCGCACAGGGCTTCGACGCGTCCGTGGTCCGCACCTGGGTGTTCATCACGCTGGTCAGCAGCGGCATCGCTCTCATCTTCTGCGCCCGCACCCACGGGGGCGCCTGGCTGAATGCGCTGCGCGGCACCGCACCGGTGGCGCGCGCCATCATCGCCGCCACGCTGCTCGCGCTGCTTGCCGTGACCAGCGTGCCCTGGCTGGCGATGCAGTTCGGCTTCACCCCGCTGGCGCCGGCGCACTGGCTGGCCGCCTGCGGGCTGGGCCTCGCGAGCTTCCTGCCTCTGCAAGTCGTGAAAAGCATGTTGCAGAATAAAAAAAGACCCGGCGCGAAGGCCGGGTCTTGAAGAACGAGGGTCAGGCGCAAGCGTTTTACATGCGGCGGCGGGCCGCCATGCCGATCAGGCCCAGACCGGCCAGCAGCAGCGCGTAGCCTTCCGGTTCCGGCACCGGCGTGGCGACGGCCAGGTTGTCGAGCACGACGGCGTTGCCCTTGAACGAAATCGAGCGGATGTCGGCCACGTCACGCGTGATGCCGACGAACTGACCTTCGTTGTAGCCGAATTCGTCGGTGTCGATGCTCAGCGTGTGCGACTCGATGATCTGGTTGTTGTCCCCGTAGGCGGACACCACGATACCGAACGGCAGCAGGTCGTCGGCGTAGTGGTTGACGAAAGCGCCGGCGCCGGCGGTCAGGTCAGCGAAGGTGAAGCGCAGTTCGCCGATGAAGCCGCTGGCGGCGAATACGCTGCCGGCACCCCAGAGGCCGTTGCTGCCGAGTTCGGCAATGAAGGCACCCAGCTGCGAACCGTCGTCACCGGTGAAGGTGACGCCCGGCGCAACCATTTCCGGACCGCTGGTCAGGAAGCCGTCATACATCTCGAAATCGGCAACGATCGGGGCGTAGAGGTCGGCGACGTCATTGGTCAGGGCGGCGTGTGCCGGCAGCATGGCGAACGTGGCCAGCGCGGCGGCGATGAATTTCACTTTCATGATGAATCCTCTGGTTGGGGCCACGGTGGCAAAGTGACTCGCCACCGTGACGTCCTTGTTAAAACGATGTGTCGAAGCGTTAAGCGGCTGTCGATCAGGTACCGATCACGCCGCCGTCGTCCTTGGTGATCATCACCACGGCCGAACGCGGCTTGATCGCGCCGTTGGCGCTCTGTGTCGTCGGGCCGTTGATGCCGCTGTCCGGCCAGGTGCTGCGCGACGTGAAGCTGCCCGACCAGCTTTCGCCCGGGTGCTGGATGTTGACGAACATGGTCTTGTTGTCCGGCGTGGTGACGACACCGGTCACTTCGCAACGGATCGGGCTGGTCAGGAAGCGGGTGATCTGACGCGTGGCCGGATCGGCGCAGAACATCGCATTGCCGCCGATGTTTGCGTAGTTGCCGGTCGCGTCGCCGGCCTGGTCGGTCTGGATCCACAGGCGACCATCGGAATCGAACCAGAGGCCATCCGGCGAACCGAGGTCGTCGCCGATGATGTTGCCCTGGCGCGCCGGGTTGCTCGACAGCTTGTCGCCGCACTCGGCGAAGATGTCCCACTGGAAGCCGGTGGCTGCAACATCACCGCCGTTTTCGTTGAAGCGGATGATGTGGCCATGCACGTTGTTGGCGCGCGGGTTGGCGGCATCGGTGACGGTACGGCCGCTGTTGTTCGTCAGCGTGAAGTACACCTCGCGCGTGGTCGGATGCACGGCGACCCATTCCGGGCGGTCCATCTTGGTGGCGCCGAGCAGGTCAGCCGCCTGGCGGCACATGATGACGACGTCGCCCTGGCTGTTGAAGCCGTTCGCCGACGTCAGACCATTCTGACCGAACACCAGCGGCAGCCAGACACCCGTGCCGTCGGCGTTGAACTTGGCGACATACAGCGTGCCGGTGTCGAGCAGGTCGCGGTTGGCAGCGCGGTTCTTCGTGTTCAGCTTCTTTGCGCAGACGAACTTGTAGATGTAGTCGTTGATTTCGTCGTCGCCCATGTAGAGGGCAACGCTGTTGTCGGCTCCGACCACGCTCCATGCGCCTTCGTGCTTGAAGCGACCCAGCGCGGTGCGCTTGACCGGCATCGAATTCGGGTTCCACGGGTCGATTTCGACCACCCAGCCATGACGGTTCAGTTCATTCGGGTTTTCGCGGAAGTCGAAGCGCGGATCGGCTTCGTGCCAGCGGTAGCCGAAGCCACCCTGGCTGACGCCGTAGCGGGCTTCGTGCGGCGTGCGCGGCTGCGCGGCCAACTTGGCGGCGGTGGTGCCGAAATAGCCGTTGAAGTTTTCTTCGCAGGCGAGGTAGGTGCCCCAGGGCGTGTAGCCGTGCGCGCAATTGTTCAGCGTGCCGAGCACGGTCATGCCGGCCGGGTCGGCTGCGGTGCGCAGCATCGGGTGACCGGCAGCCGGGCCCGACACCTTACAGGGGGTCGCGCCGGTGATGCGACGGGCGAAGGCGGACGGACGCTGTACCTTCATCTCGCCGCCGATCTTGCGCACCTCGACCACGCCGACACCGTGCGCCGCGAGCTGCGCGTCGACCATGTCCTGCGTGATGACATCGGTACCGTAGGTCATGGTGTTGTTCAGCAGACCCGGGTCGACGTACTCGAAATTGGATACGAGCAGGCCGCGGACGTTGCTGAGGCCGCCTGCACCGGCTGCCGGGAACGGGAACAGGTGCATGCCGTCATTGTGCGAGCCCCAGGTCGTCAGCTGACGAGCCTTGGTCATGGCGGTCGACGGGTCCCAGTGCGTGTTGGCCTCAGGGCCGGCCTTGCCGATCGCATCGCCCCAGGAGATGAACACCTTCGCGGTGTAGCCGTTCGGCACGGTGATGCCGTCGGTCATCGGCGCGATGTTGGCCGGCACACCGTTGAAGCCGATGCCGCCGTTGGTCGGCGTCGGGCTGGGCACATAGCCAGCAGCGAGGGCTTCGAGGCTGAAGCCACCCATCGAAGCGAGCACTGCCGTGCCGATCGAGCCTTTCATGAAGTTGCGGCGGCCGGTGAATGCGGCCAGGACGTCGCGGATCGACTCATTGTCGGTCGGATTGATCGTGACGTTGTTGTCGGGGTGCAGATGAGCAGACATGTGTTCTCCTCGGATGGATCGAGACGATGGTTCGGGGCTTCTTTCCAGTCGCACCGAGTGGTGCGCGGCGTGTACGTGCGCGCTGAGTGTGTGCGGCGCGTTTGACAGGGATAAGACGCTGCAGGCGTTCGGTGATGATCCGAACGGACTATCCCTGCCGGGGAGAGGGAGGTCGCCCGTCGACGCGCGGGCGGGGCAGGTGCGGGAGCCGGAAAGTAAAGGGGCGACATCCTTACCCGGATGCCGCCCCTGACAGGCAAGTCGAAGACCGAAGGCTTACTTGCCCGAACGCAGCCTGCGTCGTGCCACGCCACCGACCGCAAACAGGCCGGCCAGCATCAGCGCCCAGCTTTCGGGCTCAGGCACTGCCGGGGTGATGGTGACGCGATAGGCCAGGAACATGGTGTCTATGTCCTTGCCGTCGTTGTACGGAGTGCCGACCTGGAAACCGTCGGTGGTGGCGAAGTCGTTGTCGTTGGCCACGAACAGGAAGTAGTCGTTCGGGCGGCCTTCCTCCAGCGTCGGCAGCAGCACCAGGCCTTCCCATTTCTCGGACAGGTTGTCCAGACCGGGCTGCACGCCATTCACCAGACCGAAGCGCGCCAGTTCGGCGTTGTCGTTGATGTCGAGGAAAGGCGTGTAGAGCGCCGGCGTGATCGCCGGGTTCAGCACGCCGAGCGGCGCGATCTGTCCCTCGTAGCTTTCGTTCAGGATGTTGGTCGCATCGCTGATGTCGATGATGTCTACACGACGCAGCAACGATTCCTGCGTGCCGACCTCAAAGCCGTTGCTGTCGCGCGGAAGGATGAAGATCTGGGTGTCGGACACTGCCAGGATTTCGCTCTGCGCCGCAACACGAGTGCCGGTGCCCTGCTGGAATTTCGGCAGTTGCACCGCATATTCACCGGTCAGCGTGATCTGGTCCAGATCACTGACGTCGTAGGTGAATAGACGTGTATTGTCGCGTGTTGCAGCGTTGGCGAGGTCCTGACGCGCGGCGCTCTGCAGCGCGACGAACAGTGTCTGGCCATCCGGCGACAGCGACAGGCCTTCGAAGCCCTGGTTGTTCGCGCGACCGGCGGTCGGATTGGCCGGCGTCGGGCCGGTCTGGCCTTCCGCGGCATTGTTCGAACTGTAGTCGGTCACGCCGTTGCGGATCGGGCGCACCGACGGTGCCACCGGCAGTGCGCCGATGAATTCGCCGGCAGCCGAGAAGCGGTAGATCGACGGGCCGTACTCGTCGCTAATCAGGCGCGAGCCGTCGGCCAGGATGACGATGCCTTCGGCGTCGAGCGACAGCTTGCCGTTGTAGCCTTGCGGCAGTTCCGGCAGCACCGAAGTGGCCGGACGCGCACCGCCGGTGGCAACGCCACCCGGTATCGGGTCGATGCCACTGAATGGCCGCGTGCCGCCGCCGGCCAGTGTTTCATACAGCAGCGTCGATTGCGTCAGGGCGAGGCCGATCTGGTTCTGGCCCAGACCGGTGCTGCCTGCTGCGGCGGGCGTGAAGTCGACCGCGATGCGGTTGATGCGCGCCGTGTAGTCGATCGTGCCGGCAACGTTGTAGCCGCGGTCGGGCGAGGCGTAGAAGATGCCGGTGTAGCTGTTGCCGGTGCGCGTCCAGGTCGAGGAATCGGCCACCAGGCCGGAGATCGAGCCGAAGGTTTCACCGTGCTCGTCGCGCAGATTGGCGGCGAGGCGACCGACGCCTGCCAATTCGAGTACCTCGAACGAAGTGCCATTGACGACGGTCTGCGCAAACGAAGCCTGCGCGCCGCCGAGCAGCAACGCGCCCGCGAACGTCAGGCGGGACAGGTGAATCAGGGTTTTTTTCATGTGACCTCCAGCGGGCTGAGCCCATTGTTGTTGTGAATGACCGCCGGGGAGTGTGAGCAGACTGCGTGACAGCTTGGTGACACCTTGCCGACGGAATCGACTGCGCAGCGCGACAGCCGCCGGAACGGCGTGACACACTGTCGGACATCTCTGTCGCAGGCGTCCGGGCATCATGATCATCATCGAGGTGTTGCTGTGTATTGCGGCGCTGGGCGTCAGCGTGGCGCTGCGCCCATGGCGCATGCTGCGAGGCCCGCTCGGCGCGCCCTGGGTGGCGTCCTGGGTGCTGCTGTCGCTGCTGTGGGTGCTGCCGCAGAACCTGCCGGCCGGCATTTCGATCCAGCTCTCAGGCGCCTGCCTGCTGGTGCTGATGTTCGGCTGGCCGCTGGCGGTGATCGAACTGATGCTGATTGCGCTCGCGGTGTGGCTGTTCGGTCAGCTGGGGTGGGCCGCGGTGCTGTCGCAGCTGGTATGGATCGGCCTGGTACCGGCAACGCTGGCACTGGCGCTGGGCGAGGTGTTGCGACGCGCGCTGCCGCCGCATCCTTTCATTTATGTGCTGGGCCGCGCCTTCATCGGCACCGCGCTCTGTCTGTTTCTGGCCGGGGTGGCATACGAGTTCGCACACCACCTGATCGACGGCGTCGCAATGGAACAGGCGCTGGTCGCGCGCTGGCTGATGGCCTGGGGCGATGCCTTCATCACCGGCATGCTGGTGTCGATCTTCGTGGCCTTCATACCTGAATGGCTTGCGACCTGGTCGGACCGGCGCTATCTGGGGTCTGGCGGAACCTGACCACGCGGCCGCCGCTGGACGATCGTCACCCCGTCGGCTGCCGGCCCATCTGTAACGCGCGTTCGGCGAGCAAGGCGTTCGCCAGCGACTGCTGGCCGCCGCGTGCCGCCGCCTCGATCAGCGTCAGGTCTATCACGTCGCGCTGGGCGTGACTGCCGCCGAAGCGGTGCGAGATGTGGCGGATCGGCCGCAACATCTCGACCGTCTGCGCGTAGTCGCCGTCGGCGAACGCCGCCATCGCGGCCGTCACCGCCTGGCCGACCTCGGCGGTGAAGCGGATGTTGTCCGCATCGCTGTCACCACTGCCCGCGATGACCGCCTGCTGCGCATCGGCAATCGCCCGGATCTGGTCGGTGCGACCTGCCGCCGCGAAGGCCATCGTGGCATGCATGTCGTTGAACGCGTAGCGGCCGGTGGTGGCAATCGGTGCCCAGCGGTCGGCCAGCGCCTGCCAGCGCGTCCCGACATCGATGCCACGCAGATGCAGGCGCCACAGCAGCGCGGACTGATCGACCAGGTCGAACACCAGGCCCGGCGCGTCGGCGCACACTGGCCCGTCGTAAAGCGCGAGCACGGCGTCGATCTCGTCGAGTCCGAGATGGAACAGCGCCAGATGCCAGTGGTTGTGCACCGACAGGAAGCTGTCCAACGCCCATGCCTGGGGAGCGGCGCGCATCCACGCGATGCCGTCGCGTCGCCGGTTCTGCATTTCCATGACGTGCGCGACGGCGTGCTGCGCCCAGCCGTCGCGCGGCTGGCGCTCGACCGCCTGTCGGCCGTACTGTTCGGCGCGCCCGTAGTCGCCGGTCTCTTCCAGCCCGAACGCCAGCATACCGGCCACTGCATGCCAGGCCGGCATGTCGGCGTGCCACGCCGGCAGGGCGCGTGCGATGCGGTCGCGCAGCATGCGCGAATCGCCGAGCAGGAAGTCGGTCTGGTGGCCGGCCTGCAGCGCCAGCGTGTCGAGCGGATGCTCGATGGCGATGTCTTCGAGCACGCGCGCGGCAGCGCGCAAACGACCACCGACCAGCAGACCGACCGCCTTGACGTGGTGCG
>NZ_JANINI010000011.1:0-36308 GCF_024580145.1 Methyloversatilis sp. XJ19-49 | reverse complement strand
CCCGCGCGCGGCCGCCCCCACACGACCACCGACCAGCAGACCGACCGCCTTGACGTGGTGCGCTTCGCGCGCATTGGCCGGCAATTTCTCTGCACTGCGGCAAGCCGCCGACGCAACCGGAAGTCCGGCAGGTTCGGTGCCGAGCAGCATCAGGTAGGCGAGCAGCACATGGCCCATGACCATGTCCGGGCTGTCTTCGAGTGCTGCACTCACGGTGGCCACCGGATCGCCGATGAAGCAGCGGAACTGGTGTTCCGCCAGTTCGAGCAGTTCGAGACTGCGCGGGTTGGCGCCGCTGACGGTCAGGCCTGTGATGGTGCGCAAGGACATGGGCAGACTCCCGTATGGTCGGGCGATACCGGACTCCGTCAGGGACCTGCGCGCCCGTCGCAGGTCACCACGGCTGTCACCTCTTGATGGTAGGCAATTTCGACGTCGGTATCGAGCCCGGTCACTGCGTCGGTCGTCTCGCGCGTCGAGGGCCGGACATCGGCGCTCGACAGCGCTGCCGCCACACCCTTGCGCGGGAGCGGCAACCCGGTGCTCACCACCTGCCCGCAGGCAGGCGGTGAGCGGGCCAGGGGCTCAGAGGTTGCCGCGTGCCCACGGTCCGGTGATGGCGACCGTGATGCCGGGCCGGTAGATGTTGACGAACAGCACGCGGCCGGTCGGGTCGAAGCACGCGCCGGCGAATTCGGTGCCGCGGTAGTCGCCGCCAGCGACCTGCTTGCCCGCCGCGCCGATCTGCGCGGCATCGAGCACGACGTTGTGCTTGCCGAAGATGAAGGCTTCGCCCGCCTTGTTGAGGCCAAGCAGGCGTGCGCCGGTGCCGAAAGCGTCGGTCGAGCCGCCGCCGTCCTCGCACAGCACGATGCCGCCGCGCGGGCTGACCGTGATGTTGTCCGGGTTGTTGCCGACGGTCTGGCCACCGCTTACGAAGATGGCGCGCAGGCGCATCGTCGATAGCGTCAGTTCCCAGACGCATCCTTCGCCCTGACCCGGACGACCCGAACCATCGACGCCGGCGGCGGTGTCGATCATGAACATCTTGCCGCCGGCGTACCAGATGCCTTCGCCACGGCTCATGCGCGCGCAGCCCTGACTGCGTGCCTGGAAGGTCGGGCCCGCCATGAAGGCGAGGCTGACGCCGCCCGGCTGACCGACCACGACGACGGGCGACGCATCGGGGTCGGCGATATCCACCCATTCGAGTTCGTATTCGTCGCCGATGTCGGGATTCAGCAGCCCCATGTCATTGGCCTGTTCGAGCGTGGCGGCGGTCGCCTTGCGCACGATGGTCTTCACACGTGCCGCCTGCAGCGTGCCCCCGTTGTGCAGGCTGCCCGGTTCGCCACTGGTGTCGTCGGGTACGTAGCGGAAGAAGCCTGCAACGTTGCGGTTGTCTTCGGTTTCATAGACGTAGCCGGTGGTCGGATCGACCGCCACGGCTTCGTGCACGAAGCGACCCATGCCGACGATGGGGTCGGCGCTCGACTCCGCCGGGTCGGCACCGACTTCGAATACATAGCCGTGCTTCTTGCCGCCGATCAGCGAGAAGTCGAACACCGTCTCCTCGCAGGTGAGCCAGGTACCCCAGGGGGTCGGGCCGCCGGCGCAGTTGCCGAGCGTACCGCCAATCGAAGACGTGGCACCGGCCCACTTGTTGTCGCGGAACAGCAGATTGGTGGTGCCGCCTGCGGCGAAGCCGTCGAACGGCAGCGGCGCCGGGCCGGCAGGGTTGGTCTGCACGGCGAATCCGCCTGCGCCGTTGCTCCCGATGCGGATGGGCACGCTGCCGTAATAGGCGGTGATGATGCCGTTCACGCGGGTCGTCGAGTAGTTGTGCGGCGCGTTGATGGCGTCGTCCAGCGAGGTGGCTACGCCGCGCTCGTGGTTGCGTACCAGCACCAGTTCGGTGCTGCGCCCCGTGCGGCGCGAGGTCACCACGGCCATGCCGTCGGGAAGATCCGGCGTGCTGCGGCCATCGTCCATGGCGTCACCCGCCCAGCCGAATGAACGGTAGGTGAAGCCACTCGGCAGTTGCAGCAGGGGCAGGCCGGTCGTCAGATCGTTGACCGGCGCAATCAGGCCGTAGGGCGACAGCGCCGAAACGGTCTGCTTGCCGGTGGCGGCCAGCGCGTTGCTGGTGTGCAGCGCGGCCATGACTCCGGTGAAATGGGTGGCGGCGGCAACGCCTGAGCTCTTGAGCAGCAGGCGACGGGCGGGCGAAAATTCTCTGGACGACATCTGCGTTTCCTTGTTCCGGGCGCGCCGCACGGACCATCCGGGCGATCATGCGATCAGAAGCTTGTTCGCAGGCTGTTGCAGGGCGTTGACGCGCTGGACGTTCAAAATACGCCGATCGGACTATGCAGTCCGACGTGCGTCCCGCTCGATCATCGATGGCTGGCTGCGAACCGATGTGAGGGCCGCCGCACGCACTTTACTGGTGGTAGGCGATCTCGATGTCGGTATCGAGTTCGGTGACGCAATCGAGCACCTGGCTGGTCAGGGTCTGGTCGTCATCGCTCCACAGCGCTTCCGGGTCGTCCTCGCGCGTGGACAGCGGCGTGATGTCGAAGTCGATGAACTGGTCGCCCACCTTGAGCACGGTGACGCCCGAGGCGTGGTCCACCAGAGTCCAGTCGTCGGGCACCTGAAGTTCGGCGGTGAGGTGTACGGTCAATGTCTTCATTGCATTCTCCAGTTGGGATGGCCGCACTGTAACGCGCCGGTCGGGTGGTGGGGCAATTGTTCTGCAGCGGATCCACGCCGCCTGACCAGTCGGCGCGCGGGCGGGCGTTCGGTACGATGCGCATACGGGGCACGCTTTCGGTTCAGCGACTGCCCGGTCCTCGAAAAATGACTTTCCGGAGCTGGAACATGGCGGTGAACCTGATCGAACTTGAATCCGGCCCTGCGCCGAGCGCAACCCTCATCGTGCTGCACGGCCTGGGAGCCGACGGCAACGACTTCGTGCCGGTGTGCCGTGCGCTGGATCTGGATGCCGTCGGTCCGGTGCGCTTCGTGCTGCCCGACGCGCCGGAACGCCCGGTCACGCGCAATGGCGGCTACATCATGCGTGCCTGGTTCGACGTGTTCGCGCCCGGCTCGGGCATCGATGACGAGGCGGGCATCCGCGCGTCGCAACAGATCGTCGAGGCGCTGATCGCGCGCGAAACCGCACGCGGCATGCCGGCGTCGCGCATCGTGCTCGTGGGGTTTTCGCAGGGCTGCGCGATGGCGCTGGTCGCCGGCCTGCGCCATGCCGAGCGACTGGCCGGCATCGCCGGGTTGTCGGGCTATCTGCCGCTGGCTGGCAAGACGGCGGGCGAGCGCAGCGCCGCCAACCGCGATGTGCCGGTATTTCTGGCGCACGGGCTCGGAGACAGCGTGGTCGGCATCGACCGTGCATTGGCCGCGCGCGCCGTGCTCGACGATCTGTCGGTGTCGTGTGACTGGCACACCTATGACATGGACCACGAGGTGTGTCCGGACGAAATCGCCGATCTGAATCGATGGCTGCTGAGAGTACTGGCCTGATTTCCTGATGACGCCTCAATCCGGCTTCGGGGTGCGGGCGGTGAGCAGTTGCGCCAGTTCGACCGCCGAGCGCACGCCCATCTTGTCGAAGATGCGTGCACGATGCACCTCGACCGTACGCATCGTCACGCCGAGATCCATCGCGATCACCTTGTTCATCTGACCGGCCAGTACGCGTTCCATCACTTCCAGCTCGCGGCTGGTGAGCTGTGCGAGGCGCTCGTCGACCTCGCGCGCCGCGGCCTGGCGGCTCGAGCGCTGGTGGTGGATGTCGAGCGCGGCCAGCGCCCGGTCGACCAGTTCGTTGTCGTTGAACGGCTTCTCCACGAAATCGAAGGCGCCCTTTTTCAGCGCGGCGACAGCCATCGGCACGTCGCCATGCCCGGTCAGGAAGATGACCGGGATGTCGTGGCTGTTTTCGCGCAGCCATGCGAACAGTTCGAGCCCGCTCATGCCGTCCATCCGGATGTCGAGCAGCAGGCAGCCGCAGCGCCCGATCTCGCCACCGGCAATCAGCGCCTCGGCCGATGACCACAGCCGCGCGACATGGCCGCGCGAGCGGAACAGCCAGCCGAGCGCATCGCGGATCGCGTCGTCGTCGTCGACGATGAAGATCTGGCTCGTACTCATGTCAGCAGCGCCTGTGCATCGGCCGCCGGCAGTTTCAGGATGAACACGGTGCCGCCGCCTTCGGCCGCTTCGAACCACAGCCTGCCGTGATGCAGTTCGACGATGGAGCGGCAGATGTTCAGTCCCATGCCCATGCCGTCCGGTTTGGTGGTGAAGAAGGGCGCGAACAGCTTTTCCGCGATGTCGGGCGGAATGCCGGCGCCGCTGTCGCGCACCGCCACCTGCACGTCTTCGCCATCGGCCCGGGTATCGATCTGCAGCCGCCGTCTTTCCGCCGAGCTGCCGGCCATGGCGTCCATGCCGTTGCGGATCAGGTTCAGCAGTACCTGTTCGATCATCACGCGGTCAGCCTGCACGTCAGCCAGATCCGGCGCCTGTGACGTGGTGATGTGGATGTTGCGCTTGCGCGCATCGGCTTCGATCAGGGCCACCGCGTCGTCGACGATGTCGTTCAGCGCGCAGCGCACGCGCTGCGGCTCGGACCGTCGCACGAATTCGTGCACGCGGCGGATGATGGTGCCGGCGCGCCGTGCCTGTGTATTCATCTTCGACAGCGGTTCCCGGAAGTCGGACAGGTGGCCCTGACCGGCTTCGATCATGTTCAGGCAGGCCGTGCTGTAGCTGGAAATGGCCGACAGCGGCTGGTTCAGTTCGTGCGCCAGCGTGGATGCCATTTCGCCCATCGTGATGAGGCGGCCGGTGAATTGCAGCTGTTCCTGCTGCTGCCGGTACAGCGCCTCGGCCCGCTTGCTTTCGGTGACATCGAGCAGCGAGCTCATCCAGCCGACGTGCCGGCCTTCGGCATCGACCAGCGGTGCTTCTGAAATCAGTACATCGAAGCGTTCGCCGTCGCGCCGCATGAAAGTCAGTTCGATCGCATCGCGCTTTTCCGCATCGCCGGCCAGGATGCCGTCGTGCAGCGCCCGGATGTGCTCGGCGTGTTCGGGTGCCCAGTAAGGCATCGGCGGGCGCATTGCCATCAGCTCTTCGGCAGTCCAGCCGACCATGCGGCAGAACGCGGGATTGACGTGCGTGATGCGGCCTTCGAGATCGCGCGCGCGCAGGCCGATGATCAGCGAGTTCTCCATCGCGGTGCGAAAGGCATGCTCTTCGCGCAAGGCGTGTTCGGCGGCGAGCCGGCGATTGAGGTGGCGGCGCAGCGCCCACAGGCTCCACAGCATGGTCAGCGCGAGGCCGACCAGGGTGACCACCAGCAGCGCCGGCAGCAAGCGGGTTTCGCTGCGGTAGGCGGCAACGCGCAGCCGCAGCCCGTGGCCGGGCGGGTCGAAAGCGAGCGAATAGCCCAGATCGCTGTTGCCGGACGATACCTTCGACTTGCTGGCCAGTACGTGTTCGGTGTTGTCGATCACCTCGACCGCATAGCGCTCGGCAAACCACCACGGCACCGACCGCACGAGCATCTGCGCCAGCGAGTAGCGACCGAGCATCCAGCCCCGGCCGGCACCGAGCGGCACCAGTACGTCGAATTGCACATCGCCGTCCTGCAATGCACGGGGTGGCAGATAGACCGCCTGTCCGATCCGGTCGGCGAGCCGGGCCGGTGCCGCGAGTGCGTCATCGGCCGCGTCGACCGCAAGCAGACGTTCGACGCTCAGCAAGCCCTGGCCATTGCTCACGAGACTGCGCGCACGCAGTTCGATCGCCGCCGCGTCGAAGCCCTTTTCGGCGGCCTCGCGACCCAGTTGCCCGATCAGTTCCACGTTGCGATCGAGGTGGAATCGCAAGTCCTGTTCCATCCACAGCACGTCGCTGATCATCGCGGCGCGCTGGTCTTCCTGATCCTTGCTGTGCAGCAGCCAGACCAGTGCCGCGATGGCGGCGAGGAACAGCACCAATGCCACGCGCGGCAAGACCCAGTACCAGCCCGGCGCCGCGACCGGGGTCGAGCGAGCAAGGAATGCGGACGGCAACGAACGGCTGGTCATTGTCTGCAGCGGCCGGAACGCCCCGGCCGTGAAAGATGGCGGCCTTCGATGATACGTCGGACGCCGGCTTCGGCTGCTTCGGATATCCACAACAGGTCTCGTGCCTACGCACCCGGCTGTCTCAAGCGCGCCCGGCATGACGACGACGTGCGGGAAGCCGGCAAAACGTAAAAAAGGATCACATGCCGCTCAAGCTCGGGGACTGTCCTCCGTTAAGCCAAAAGAGTGAAAAATTTAACGGTGCAATCTGCAGCATGTACAGGCCACAAAGGAGTTTGAAGTGAGAAGAACGTTGACCTGTGTCATGCATACGATGGTCGTTTTGGTGTTGGGTGGCTGGTGCGTCGCACCGATCGATGTCGCCCTGTGGGTGCGTGTCGTCGTCGCCGGGCTGGCGCTGAGCGTCATCGGCTGGACCACCGTCGCACTGTGCCGGCGCGACACCGTTGTGTCGCAGGATGTCGCGCCTGATGCCGTCGCACCGGACCCCCTCGTGGGCGAACTGCGCGACAGCCTCGTGTTGCTGTCGAGCGAAGCGGCACCGATCTGGAAGCGGCAGATCAATGGCGTTCGCATACAGGCCGAGGTGGCCATCGGCGAACTGATCCAGAAATTCTCCGGGCTTATCGCCAAGCTCGACGCGGCCGTGGCGGCCTCGGCGGGAAGCGGCACGTCGGCCGGCAAGGGCGGCGTCGATGTGGTGCTCAAGAGCTCGCAGTCGCAGCTGACCCAGGTGCTTGAGGGCATGTCGGGCGCGCTGACCGACAAGAATCTCATGCTGGCGCAGATACGAGAACTGGCCAGCTACGCCGACGATCTGCGCGGCATGGCGACGTCGGTGCAGCAGGTTGCCGACCAGACCAATCTGCTGGCCCTGAATGCCGCGATCGAAGCGGCCCGAGCCGGTGAGGCCGGACGGGGCTTTGCCGTGGTGGCCGACGAAGTTCGCAAGCTCTCCACCGCGTCCGGCGACACCGGCAAGAAGATCGCCGAAAAGGCCAAGCTGGTAAGCGATGCCATTCTGGCCTCGGCACGCTTGGTCGAAAGTTCGACCAGCCGCGACATCGAATCCTTCAAGGTTTCCGAATCGAGCATCAAGGGTGTGCTCGACGACTTTTCGCAGCTGCTTGACGTACTGGCCCAATCGAACGCCGAACTGCGTCATCAGGCGGCCGGCATCCAGCACGATATCGCGGCCACGCTGCCGCACCTCCAGTTCCAGGACCGCATCGATCAGGTGCTTGCCCACGTCTGCGAAAGCCTCGACGAACTTGGCCATCAAGTGGCCGGCGTTCCGGCTGGTCAGGCACCCGACCTGCGTCCGCTCGTCGCCAACCTCGAGCTTCGCTACACGACGCCGGAAGAACGCGGCAATCACGGTGGTTCAGGCAAGGCGGCCAGCAAGTCCAGCGACGATCTCGTTTTCTTTTAGGAGCAGTGACACATGGCAAAGACAATCATGGTGGTGGACGATTCGTCGTCATTGCGCCAGGTGGTCAGCATCGCGCTGAAGAGCGCCGGCTATGACGTATTCGAAGCCTGCGACGGCAAGGACGCACTGGCGAAGCTCACCGGTCAGAAGGTGCACCTCGTGGTGAGCGACGTGAACATGCCGAACATGGACGGCATCACTTTCGTGAAGGAAATGCGCAAGCTGCCGGCCTACAAGTTCACGCCGGTCATCATGCTGACCACCGAGAACCAGGAGTCGAAGAAGGCGGAAGGCCAGGCGGCCGGCGCCAAGGCATGGATGGTCAAGCCGTTCAAGCCGGACCAGATGCTGATGGCCGTATCCAAGCTCTGCCTGCCCTGAAGCGGAGCGACGACATGGAAATCGAACGTACGGACGACGGTGGCGTGACCGAGCTGAAGGTGGCGGGTGAGCTCACCATATTCGGCGCCGCCGATGCCTACGGGATCCTGACGCGCGCGCTGTCGGAAGAACGTGATCTGAGGATCAACCTTGCGCAGGTCACCGAGGTGGACAGCAGTGGCGTGCAGGTGCTGCTCGCCGCCAAGCGGGCCGCCGAAGCGCACGGCCACGGTTTCGAACTGGTGGCGCACAGCGCAGCCATGCTCGAAGTGATGGAACTGCTGCAGCTGAGCCATGTGTTCGGCGATCCGGTCGTCATGCCGGCGCAGCCTGCCTGAACAGCATAAGGAATTCACTCATGAATCTCGAACCCGCCCTGGAGGCCTTCTTCGCCGAAGCGGACGAACTGCTGACCCGGATGGAAGAATCGCTGCTGCAGCTTGAAAGCGAGCCGGACAACAATGAACTGATCAACGACATCTTCCGCGCTGCGCACACCATCAAGGGCACGGCTGGCGTGTTCGGATTCGACGATGTCGTCCATTTCACGCACGAAGTCGAAAGTGTGCTCGACCGCGTGCGTGACGGTCAGATGATCGTCAGCAACGATGTGATCGGTCTGCTTCTGCGCAACAAGGACCATATCGGCGTGCTGGTGCACGCGATGGCCGACAAGCGCGAGCTCGACGCCGCCCAGCGCGCCGAGGGGGACGCCCAGATGGCGGCATTGCTTGCTCTGCTGGGCAAACAACCCGATCAGCCCTCCGCAAGCGCAGTCGTTTCCGCACCTGCTGGCGTCAGTCGCAGCGAGGCTGCCATCGAAGACAGTTGCGAGAACGGAAACTGGCACCTGTCGATCCGGTTTGGTGCCGACGTGCTGCGCAGTGGCATGGATCCGACGTCCTTCCTGCGCTATCTGCGCACGCTGGGCGACATTGTCCATCTCGACACCCTGGTCGACGCCCTGCCTTCCTGGCTGGAGTTCGATCCGGAGTCCTGCTACCTCGGATTCGAGATAGATTTCCGCAGTGAGGCCTCGAAGGCGGAAATCGAGGGTGTGTTCGAATTCGTGCGCGACGAAAGCGTGCTTCACATCATTCCGCCCTACTCACAGGTTTCCGAGTACATCAGTGTGTTGCGCGCGTTGCCCGAAGACGACATGAAACTGGGCGAAATGCTTGTCCTGAGCGGTGCGCTGACCCGTTCCGAACTCGAACGCGGCCTGTCGCTGCAATCCGGAGCCGCCGCCGCGGCAACCGGCGGGACCGACACCGAGGCGCCTGCAACGTCGCAACAGATCGGCGAAATACTCATCGAAGGCGGAGCGGTCAGCGCAGGCGTGGTCGATGCCGCGCTCGCGAAACAAAAGCAGGTCAAGGACACCAAGGCGCAGGAGGCACGTTCGCTGCGCATCGACGCCGACAAGCTGGATCAGTTGATCGAGCTTGTCGGCGAACTCGTGGTGGCGAGCGCCGGCGTGCAGAACGTGGCGCAGATGCTTGCCCAGGGTCAGCTGACCGAAGCGAGCGAAGTCCTCACGCGTCTGGTCGAGGAAGTGCGCGACCGGGCGCTGTCGCTGCGCATGGTGCAGATCGGTGCCACCTTCCAGCGCTTCCAGCGCGTCGTGCGCGACGTCAGCCGCGAACTCGGCAAGGATATCGAACTGCAGGTCAGCGGTGGCGAAACCGATCTGGACAAGACAGTGGTGGAACGCATCGGCGATCCGCTGATGCACCTGATCCGCAACTCGATGGACCACGGCATCGAAACAACCGATGTCCGGCTGGCCGCCGGCAAGCCGGCGCGCGCGAAGGTGATGCTGAATGCCTACCACGAAGCCGGCGGTGTCGTGATCGACGTCGCCGATGATGGCGGTGGCCTGAACCGGGACAAGATACTGCGCAAGGCGATCGAGCGTGGTCTGGTGGCCGAGGACGTGCAGCTCAGTGAGCGCGAAATCGACCGCCTGATCTTTGCACCGGGCTTCTCCACCGCCGACCAGATCAGCAATCTGTCCGGCCGCGGTGTCGGCATGGACGTGGTCCGGCGCGACATCGAAGCCCTGCGCGGCACGGTCGATATCGAGACGGAGCCGGGCAAGGGCACCCGAATCCGCATCCGTCTGCCGCTCACACTGGCCATCATCGACGGCTTCCGGGTCGGCATCGACAAGGCCAGCTTCGTGCTGCCGGTCGACATGATCGTCGAATGCGTCGAACTGGCCGGCTCCATCCGCGATGCTGCGCGTACGCGCGGCTACCTCGACATGCGCGGAGAAGTGCTGCCGCTGCTGTGGCTGCGCGAAGCTTTCGATATGGACAGCTCCGCGCCCGAGCGGCGCGAGAACGTCGTGGTCGTGCAGTTCGGCCAGACCAAGGCCGGCATCGTCGTCGATCAACTGATGGGTGAGCACCAGACCGTCATCCGGCCGCTGGGCAAGCTGTTCAGTGCGCTGCGCGGCGTCAGCGGCTCGACCATCCTGGGCAGCGGCGAGATCGCGCTCATTCTGGACGTGGCAGGGTTGATGAAGATGGCCGGCAGTGCAGGCGCAACAGCGGCCGGCATTACTGAAATGCAGGGGCAAACATCGCGCCATGCGGCGGCGCCTGCCTGATGGCGTCGCGCACGCCGTGATCAAGCGAAACGTGTGGGTGGGGTCCGGCCGGGAGGCTGGTTGAAATCAGGGATGCAAAGTCTGGACCCGATTGCAGTGATCGATGGGCGCTCGGGGTCGATTCGGAAAGTTTTCAATTGAAGGAGTACTTGTCGTGTTTTCCAATATAAAAATCGGTGTTCGGCTGATTGTCGCGTTCATGGTGCTCGCGATCATCACTGCGGTTGTCGGCTGGGTGGGCATATCGAATTCGGGCAAGATCAATTCGATGGCGGATGACCTGTACTACAAGGAATTGCTCGGTCTTTCGTACATCAAGGAAGCGAACATCAATCTCATCTACATCGGTCGGGCCCGTGGCAACGCGCTGCTTGCCGAGACCACCGAAGAACGTGAAATGCGCCTTGCGGCGATCGACAAGTACGCGGCGTCGATCCACGAATACATCGAAAAGGCCAAGCCCATTTTCGTCACCGAAGAAGCCAAGCGACTTTTTTCCGTGTTCGATGCTTCATGGACAACCTACCAGCAGGAAATGCAGCGCATGGTGGTCATGATCCGCAAGCAGGAACTGGCGACCAAGAACCCGGAACTGACCGCGATGCTGGAAAGCGGTCGCAGGAACGCCGACACGCTCGACGAGACCTTGACTGCGCTGACCAAGGTGAAAGAGGCGCGTGCCCTCGATGCGTCGAACGAAACGACCCAGGTTTTTGAAAGCGGCCGCACGAACATGATCATATTGATCGTGGCGGGAATGTTTGCAGGGATCGCTCTGGGCTTTTTCATCAGCCGCAGCGTGACCAAGCCGCTGGGCGTCGCCGTCAATGTGGCCAATCGTCTGGCCGACGGTGACCTGACGGTTTCCATCGACGCGACATCGAAGGATGAAACCGGGCAGCTGCTGCAGGCGATGAAGAATATGGTGGGCAAGCTCGAATCCGTCGTGTCCGAGGTCAATGGCAGTGCCGACGGCCTGGCGAGTGCGTCGGAAGAAGTGTCGGCAACCGCCCAGTCGCTGAGCCAGGGGGCGAGCGAACAATCGGCCGGTGTCGAGGAAACGTCGGCCTCGGTCGAACAGATGTCGGCGTCGGTGAACCAGAACAGCGAGAACGCCCGGGTGACCGACGGCATCGCCACGCAGGCCTCGCGCGAGGCGGCCGAAGGCGGCGAAGCGGTGAAGCAGACGGTGGAAGCCATGCGCAAGATCGCCGAGCGCATATCCATCATCGACGACATCGCCTATCAGACCAATCTGCTGGCACTGAATGCGGCGATCGAGGCAGCGCGCGCCGGCAGCCATGGCCGCGGCTTTGCGGTGGTGGCGACCGAAGTGCGCAAGCTGGCCGAGCGCTCGCAGATCGCGGCGCAGGAAATCGGCAGCGTGGCGAACGAATCGCTGAAGGTGGCGGCGCGTGCCGGCGATGTGCTGGAACAACTGGTGCCGTCGATCCAGCGCACCTCGGATCTGGTGCAGGAGATTTCGGCCGCGTCGGGCGAACAGGCCAGCGGTGTGTCGCAGATCAACAGCGCAATGAGCCAGTTGAGCCAGACCGTGCAGCAGACGGCATCGGCGTCCGAGGAACTGGCCGCGACCGCCGAGGAAATGAGCGGCCAGGCGCAGCAGCTGCAGCAGGCCATGTCCTTCTTCCGCCTGCGCAACAGCTCGGCGGCCCAGTTGCCGTCGTCAAATCGCTCACCCGTCCGCTCGTCGCGGGCACGTGCTGCGACGAGCTCGTCCGAGGCGCCTGCAGAGACGGACTTCTCGCGCTTCTGAGTACTTTCCGGCTGGCGGTCGCACAGCAACTGCGACCGCGGACGGTCCGGCTCGTGCGCCAGCTGCGGCTGGCCGCGACGGTGACTGGCGACAACAGCCCGCATTTACGGGCGAGAGCGAGCGGCTCAAGCGCAGCGGTGACGACGATTTCACAGGTTTCTAGGGAGTGGGCGACATGAATTCACGCCAAGCATTGGCACTGGCCGTCGTAGATGAGGACGACTCTGCGGCGGAGCAGCAACAGCAGTACCTGACCTTCAGGCTGGGCGACGAAAGCTACGCGCTGGGCCTGTTGTCGGTGAAGGAAATCATCGAGTACGGCGGCGTAACGCAGGTACCGATGATGCCGGGCTTCGTACGCGGGGTGATCAATCTGCGCGGCCGGGTGGTACCGGTGATCGATCTGGCGAACCGTCTGCGCAGCGAGAGCGCTGCCGTGACACGACGGACCTGCATCGTCATCGTGGAAGTGACGAACGACGGTGAGGCGCAGGACATGGGAATCATCGTGGACGCGGTGAGTCAGGTGGTCGACATTCCGCCGCAGTCGGTGGAGCCGGGGCCGTCCTTCGGTGCGAAGGTGAGGGCGGATTTCATTGCCGGCATGGGCAAGCTCGACGACGGCTTCGTGATCATGCTTGACATCGACCGCGTGCTGGCTGGCGAGGACATGGTCGCGGTCAATGACATGAAGGCCGCAGGCTGACTGCGGGAGTTCTTTCATGAGCGCAACAGCCTCGGCTCTTGCCGGCAGTCCGCCCGGGAGACCGGCGACGGCATCCTTCCCCCCGCCGATCAGTGACGCCGATTTCCGTTGTTTCCAGCGCTGGCTGCACGAGGTGGCGGGCATTGCTCTCGCCGACCACAAGAAGACGCTGCTCATGGGGCGCCTGGCCAAGCGGCTGGCGCCTTGTGGCGTAGGCGGCTGGAGTGCCTATTTCGAGCTGCTGATGGAAGGAAGCCGGCCGGGCGAACTGCAGGTCGCGATCGACCTTCTGACCACGAACGAAACCTATTTCTTTCGCGAACCAGCCCACTTCAGCTTCCTGCGCGATCGCCTGCTGAACGACTTCGAAGGCAGCGAGCCGCTGCGGATATGGAGCGCTGCGAGTTCGTCCGGCGAGGAGATCTACACGCTGGCGATGGTGCTGGCCGATACGCTGGGTATGGGACGGCGCTGGGAAATCTTCGGCTCGGACCTGAGTACGCGCGTGCTCGAAACGGCGCGTCGCGCACACTATCCGATGACCCGTGCAGAGAAGATTCCGCCCGCTTTCCTGAAGCGCTTCTGCCTCAAGGGCACCGGTCCGCAAGAAGGGACCTTCCTCATCGACCGGTCCCTGCGTGAGCGGGTGTCGTTCGCCCAGATCAACCTGAACGAGAACTTGCCCGACATCGGCATGTTCGACATCGTGTTCATTCGCAATGTGATGATCTACTTCGACCCGGAGACAAAGCGGCAGGTCATGGCACGGGTCCTGTCCAGGCTGAAACCGCACGGCCATGTATTCGTGAGCCATTCGGAAAACCTGCACGGCTTGACAGACCGCGTGGAGATCGTCAAGCCCTCGATCTACAGGCTCAAATAGTGATATGTGTATGAGGCAGCTGACGCCGATCGAGATTTATCTGAAGCCCGGAGAGCTGTTCTTTGGTGACGAAACGACACGCCTGCGCACCATTCTGGGCTCGTGCGTTGCGATCACGATGTGGCATCCAGTCCGCCGAATGGGTGGCATGTGTCATTTCATGCTGCCCGGCGGTGGCCATCCGGATCGGGAGGGTGATGGACTGAGTCCGCGATTCGCCGAAGGCGCCCTGAATTCCATGATCCGGGAGGCAAGACGCTTCGGAACGCGCGAGCTTGACTACACTTTCAAATTGTTTGGCGGGGGCAATATGTTTCCGGGCATTGCCGGGCGCCAGCAGGTCCCGATAGGTGAAGCCAATGTGCAGCGCGCGCGGACACTGCTCGAAGAATTGGGCGTCCGGCCGGTGGCCGAACATACCGGCGGATACGGACAGCGCGTGCTGGTGATGGAGGTGAGCAGCGGGGTGGTGTGGATGCGCCATGACGATACCCACTCCGGCGCAGGCGTGAGCACCCACGGAGAACTCGCATGCTGAGCCAGACTGCCGCCAGGACGCCGGCACCGGCCGGTGCACGTATTCGCGTTCTGATCGTCGATGATTCGGCGGTGGTACGCCAGGTGCTGTCGGAACTGCTGTCCGCCGACCCGCAGATACGCGTCATCGCGACCGCGTCCGACCCGCTGGTTGCCTTCGAGCGATTGAAGGTCGAGTGGCCGGATGTCATCGTGACCGACGTCGAAATGCCCCGCATGGATGGCGTCACCTTCGTGCGCCGCATCATGTCGGAACGTCCGACGCCCATCGTCGTCTGTTCGTCGCTGACCGAAAAGGGTGCGGAAACCACGATGGAAGTGCTGGCGGCAGGCGCCATCAGCGTGGTGACCAAGCCGAAGATCGGAATCAAGCAGTTCCTTCATGAATCGGCCCATGCACTGACCGATGCGGTGAAGGCCGCAGCGCGCGCGCGCGTCGGCAGGCCGCGAGTGGCGCCGGTGCCCGGCCCGAAGGCCGGTCCCAAACTGACGGCCGACGCCATGTTGCCGCCGGTCATGGGAGAAGCCATGCGCATGACGACCGACAAGCTCATTGCGCTGGGGACCTCGACCGGCGGCACGCAGGCGCTGGAAGCCGTGCTGACGCAACTGCCGCGTGTGTCGCCCGGCATCGTGATCGTTCAGCACATGCCCGAGCGCTTCACCGCCGCGTTTGCGGCGCGTCTCGACAGCATCTGCGAAATTCACGTCAAGGAGGCGGTGAACGGCGATCGCGTGATTCCAGGCGTGGCACTGATTGCGCCCGGTGGGCGGCACATGATGCTCAGGCGCAGTGGCGCGCAGTACGTAGTCGAAGTCAGCGACGGCCCGCTGGTGAATCGTCACAAACCGTCGGTTGACGTGCTCTTCCGCTCGGTGGCCAAGTACGCAGGCAAGAACGCGCTCGGCATCATCATGACCGGCATGGGCGATGACGGCGCGCGCGGCTTGAAAGAGATGCGCGACGCCGGCGCCACCACCTGCGTCCAGGACGAGGCCAGTTGCGTGGTGTTCGGCATGCCCAAGGAGGCGATCAAGCTCGGCGCAGCCGAGCACGTGATCGGACTGGATCAGATTCCCGGCATGATCAACCGCTACGGCAAGTGAGCGGATTTGCGGCCGGGCGTGTCTCGGCTGAAGGCGTTTCGCCCCTGCAGGTTCGACGCCGCGGCAACCGCGGGCTGATTCTCGTTGCGTCGTGATCGCGAGTCGGCATCCTGCCGGTCAACGCGCTGTTGCATCGCATCCTGGACAAGCAGACCGGTTTCCCCCCGGGTGAGCGCCTGTTCGCTCCGCGCGCGCGCGCGCGCGATCGCGGTTGCGGATATCCACAATGGCCTTTGTGAAGTGACGCGCCCAGAATTTGTGCATCACACGGGCCGTTCGCGTCCGGTGCATCCATAAAGGAGGAGACCTCATGAAACTTCATTCGATGTTGTTCGGCCTGATCGCGCTCGGCCTCACCCCGTTTGCAGTCGCGCAACAGCCCATCGTGATCAAGTTCAGTCACGTCGTGGCGACCGAAACCCCGAAGGGCAAGGCGGCGGAATTCTTCAAGAAGCGCGCCGAGGAACTGACCGGCGGCAAGGTGAAGGTCGAGGTCTATCCGAACAGCCAGCTGTACAAGGACAAGGAAGAGATGGAGGCGCTGCAGCTGGGTGCCGTGCAGATGCTGGCGCCGTCGCTGGCCAAGTTCGGCCCGCTGGGCGTCAAGGAATTCGAGGTGTTCGATCTGCCGTTCATCTTCGATGGCTACGCCGACCTGCACAAGGTGACCAAGGGCCCGATCGGCGCCGGCATCCTGAAGAAGCTCGATTCCAAGGGCATCATCGGTCTGGCGTTCTGGGACAACGGTTTCAAGTCCTTCTCGGCCAATACGCCGATCAGGACGCCGGCCGACCTGAAGGCCAAGAAGTTGCGCATCCAGTCGTCCAAGGTGCTCGAAGAGCAGATGCGCAGCATCGGCGCGCTGCCGCAGGTGATGGCGTTCTCCGAGGCGTATCAGGCGCTGCAGACCGGCGTGGTCGATGGCACCGAGAACCCGCACTCCAATATGTATACCCAGAAGATGCACGAAGTACAGAAACACATGGCGGTGACCGATCACGGCTATCTCGGCTATGCGGTCATCGTGAACAAGAAGTTCTGGGACGGCCTGCCGGCCGATGTGCGCGGCCAGCTCGATGCGGCGATGAAGGAATCGACCGAGTATGCGAACCAGATCGCCAAGGAAGAGAACGACAACTCGCTCGAAGGCATCCGCAAGAGCGGCAAAACCCAGGTCTATGTGCCGACGGCCGACGAGCGCCTTGCGTTCAAGCGCGTCATGGTGCCGGTGCACAAGAAGATGGAAGGGCGCATCGGTCGCGAACTGATCGATGCCATCTACAAGGAAACGGCATTCGATCCGTCGAAGCTGTAAGCCACCTGCTCCGGTTGCTGCCCGTTCGGGCGGCAACCGGCTTGTCCGCCGGGCGCAGGGTTCTCTGCGCACCATTCAAATTTTCGGGGAGACTGCCGTGCTCCGCTTGCTCGACCATATCGAGGAGTGGCTGATCACGCTGCTGATCGGCGTCGCCACCATCGTCATCTTCGTCGCAGTCGTCCATCGCTACGCCAGCGGATACAGCATCCCGGGCCTGCAGGACTGGCTGCTGTCACTGAACCTCAGCTGGGCGCAGGAGCTGTGCATCATCCTGTTCGTGTGGATGGCCAAGTTCGGCGCCGCCTACGGGGTGCGCACCGGCATCCACGTCGGTGTCGATGTGCTGATCAACCAGTTGCAACCCGCGCTGCGCAACAAGTTCGTCATTTTCGGCCTGGCGGCGGGCGCGTTGTTCACCGGCATCATCTGTGTGCTGGGCAGTCACTTCGTGTGGGAAAACGGCGCTGCCTACGCGGTGCGCAGCACGATGGGGCTGGACATCGGCGATCTGTATGAAGGACCGACCACGCCCGACCTCGAGTGGCCGACCTGGATGGTCTACATGGCGATTCCGCTCGGCTCCGGCCTGATGTGCTTCCGCTTCCTGCAGGTGATGACGACCTTCATCCGTACTGGTGAGCTGCCGCATCACGATCATGCGCACGTCGAAGGCATGGACGAGGTCAAGCCCATCCTGGTGGGCGAGGCGGTCGAAAACGCCGAAGAAGCCGAGCACGCGAAGGGAGGTCGCAAATGAGCGCCGCCATCATCTTCGTCATGCTGCTGGTGCTGATGCTGACCGGCATGCCGGTCTCGATCTCGCTCGGTCTGACAGTACTCACCTTCCTGTTCACGATGACCGACGTGCCGGTCGAGTCGGTGGCACTGAAGCTGTTCACGGGTATCGAGAAGTTCGAAATCATGGCGATTCCGTTCTTCATCCTGGCCGGCAACTTCCTGACCCATGGCGGCGTGGCGAAACGCATGATCAATTTCGCCACTTCGCTGGTCGGCCACTTCCACGGTGGTCTGGGCATGGGCGGTGTCGTGGCCTGCGGTCTGTTTGCCGCGGTGTCCGGTTCCAGCCCGGCGACTGTGGCGGCGATCGGCGCCATCCTGCTGCCGGCAATGGTGAAGCAGGGCTTCCCGATGAAGTTCGGCGCCGGCATTGTCGCCAGCTCCGGCGCGCTGGGCATCCTGATCCCGCCTTCGATCGTGATGGTGATGTACGCGGTGTCGACCAATTCGTCGATCGGTGCGCTGTTCATGGCGGGCGTGATTCCGGGCGCGGTGCTGTTGTTCATGCTGGGCTTCACGACCTGGTGGTACGCCAAGAAGAACAACTACCCCCGCATGCCCAAGGCCCCTGTGGCTGACCGCCTCCATGCCTTTCGCGAGTCATTCTGGGGCCTGATGCTGATCGTCGTCGTGATGGGCGGGATATACACAGGCATTTTCACGCCGACCGAAGCGGCAGCGATGAGCGCGGTGTACGCCTTCATCGTCGCCGTGTTCGTCTATCGCGATCTGCCGCTGAAGCGCATACCGAAGGTGCTGCTCGATTCGGCCAACATGAGCGCGATGCTGCTCTACATCATCACCAACGCCATCCTGTTCTCCTTCCTGCTGACGTCGGAGCAGATTCCGCAGGCGGTGGCGGCCTGGCTGGTGGACAGCGGGCTGGGTGCGCTGGGCTTTCTGCTGGTGGTGAACATCCTGCTGCTGATGGCCGGCAACATCATGGAGCCGTCGTCCATCATCCTGATCACGGCGCCCATCCTGTTCCCGGTGGCGATGGCGCTGGGCATCGATCCGGTGCACTTCGGCATCATCATCACGGTGAACATGGAAATCGGCATGATCACGCCGCCGGTCGGGCTCAACCTCTATGTCGGCAGCGGCATCGCGAAACTGGGCATGACCGACATGACCAAGGCGGTCACGCCCTGGCTCATCACCATGCTCGCGTTCCTCATGATCGTCACCTACTGGCCGTCGCTGTCGCTCTGGCTGCCGCGCACGCTGGGCATGATGAGTTAGCCCCGGCTTCCCGTTGGTCCGTGTTGCAACCCGGGCAGAACGCCGCACCACCCTGGTGCGGCGTTCTGATTTTTCACTATTGATTCAAGCCCGGCTCTCCACCTGTCGTTATCTGCAGAACGAGTCGGACGGCGCACTGCAACGAGAAGTCAAAACTACACAAGCGTCGCCGCCTTTCCGGCCATCAATCTTGCTTCCGAGGAGGAATACATGAGAAATCAGCTCAGCGTGCGAAAGGCGTTCATATTTCATTCACTGCTGGCGAGTGTCGTCAGCGTGACCACACTCGGGGTGCAGCAAACCTTTCTTCCGGGCACCGTCGGCATGCTGGCTGCAGGTGCGGTCAGCTGTGCGGCAATCCTTGGTGTCGGCTTCTGGTTCGGCAACGGCTTCGGCCGGCGTGCCGAGATGGTCGTCAATGCGCTGCACAGCCTCGCCGAAGGCAAGCTGAACCACAAGCTCAGCCTGTCCGGCAAGGACGATTTCGCGTGGCTGGGCTACGAGTACAACCAGGCCTGCAAGTCCTTCCGCAAGCTGATCGAGAAGATGACGGCGCTGTCATCGACGTTGACGCAGTCGGCCGAGGAACTGTCGCAACTGACCATCACGGCGAACCAGAACGGCACCAAGCAGGCGGATCGCATCCGCACTGTCGCTGAAGCGATGGAGGAAATGACGGCGTCGGCGCGTCAGGTCGCGGCCCTGTCGGCGGACATGGACAGCATCGTGCGCAGTACGGGCGACAGCACCCGCAGCGGCAAGACCGACCTCGAACACTCGATGGAAGGCGTCAGCCGCATCGCGGTCGAGATGGAAGAGTCGCTGACCGTGATCGAACGGCTGGTGAAGGATTCCGAGGAGATCGCCAAGATCAACGACGTGGTCAAGGAAATTTCGGACCAGACCAATCTGCTGGCGCTGAACGCCGCGATCGAAGCCGCACGTGCCGGTGAACAGGGCCGCGGCTTTGCCGTGGTGGCCGACGAGGTGCGCAAGCTTGCTCAGCGCACGCAGGGCTCGACCGCCGACATCGAACACATCGTTGCCAAGATCCGTCACGACGCGAAGGAAACCGTGGAACGCGTCGGACAGGCCAGCGAGCGGGTCAGCGGTGCGGTCAAGACCTCGCGCGGCGCGGTCGACACCTTCACCGACATCCTGCAGCGCATGGACGAACTGGTCAGCAAGTCCGGCGAAGTTGCACTGAGCATGCAGGAACAGGACACCACGGCGCACGCCATCCTGCGCAATGCCGGCGAACTGTCGGCGCTGTCGGAAGACAACGCGCGCGGCGTGTCGATGACCGCCACGCAGGGTGAATCGCTGGCCGCGTCGGCGCGCGAACTCGAAGGCAGTCTGCGTACCTTCCAGGTCTGACCTGCTTTCCTCGGCAAGCAAGGGCCCGCCGGCATGTACCGGCGGGCCTTTTTCATTGCGGGTGCCGTTCAGCGGCTGCGCGAATCGACGTAGGTCTTGATGGCCCACACGGCTTCCTGCTTCAGGATGCCGTCCCATGCAGGCATGTGTTCAACACCCAGAATGTATTTGCCCTGCTTCACCGTGGTCACGAAGTAGTGATCGACATCGGCCAGGCAGCGCGTCTTCAGCGCGGCGTCCTGCACCTTCCTGCAGTAGCGCTGAAGGCGGCGCAGCGGCGGGGCAGGGTGGCCCTTCGCGTTCATGTCCGGGCCATGGCATTTCGAACAGGTTTCGTTGTACAGCGTGCGCCCTACCGCGGCGATCGTCTCGTCGTCACGATACGGGTTGGCGTCGCGCCAGGCGTCGCCCAGTGCAGGCAGCGACGAGGTGTCGGTCAGCGGTGCCGGCGGGCGCTCCGCGAAAGCGGCACCCGCAAGCAGGAACAGCGCAGTGGCGAGCAGCGGTGCGAACATCGGGGCCAGCAGTCGGTGTGTCATGTCGGGTCTCGGCATCGTTGATCGGGCTTACCAGTCCACCGGACAGCCGTCGCAGCCCTCGAAGCTCACGTCGAGGAACACGGCAAAGCGGGTGAAGCAGTTCTTCATGACGGCATTGCGGAAGTCGGCTTCCTGGAACTTGGTTTCCTGCATGTTCACGTCGATCAGCCGTGCCCCGTTCAGCCGCACATGCGTGGCGCGCGTGGCTTCCATGTTCGCCATCGACAGGTCGGCATTGCTGAGGTCGGCGCGGAACATGCGCGCGAACTCCAGATCGGTGGCGATGAGCCTGGCGCCGCGCAGCGACGCAGCCGGGATGTTCGCCTTCTGCACCTTCGCGGCGCTCAGATCGGCACCGTCCAGCATGGCGCCCGCCAGATTGGCACTGCGCAGGTCGGCGCGGACCAGTTTTGCGCCCGTCAGATCGGCGCCCGCGAGATCGCGCAGCGACAGGTCGGCGTGACTGAGATCAACGCCGGGACAGCGGGTGTAGGGCCAGATGGGGCAGCCATTGATGACCAGTACTTCCTCATGCCCGTTTTCGCCAGGCGACGCATCGATCGCGTGGGTCGGACCGATCAGGCTGCCAGACAGTACAAAGAGGGCGAGCATGTGCAACAGCTTCATGGGCGTATCCCGAAAAGAATCCTGATCGTCACGGTCCCGGGTGCGACAGGCGGTGCCCGGGTGACTTCGACGGGTAGACCAGCGGAGGAGTGGCCGCTGTTTTCCCGGGCTTGGACGCGACGACCAGGAACAAGGAAGCGGACCGCCTGACGACGGCCCGCCTGAGGAGGACACAGCGGGGCTCAGCGGCCCCGCCAGATCAGCGCTTTGGCAGCTTGAAGGCCCAGAACGAGCCGCCCTGGTTTACCTGTTTTGTCAGCTCCGCCATGTCGCCACCCCACAGCGGCACGGCGCCGCCGTAGCCGGAGGCGATGCCGATGTACTGTTCGCCGTCCTGTTCCCACGTGATGGGGACCGAAATGACCCCGGAGCCGGTCTGGAATTTCCACATTTCCTTGCCGGTCCTGGCGTCGAAGGCCTTCACATAGCCATCGGACGTACCCGTGAACAACAGGCCGCCGGCGGTGGTCAGCGTACCGGCCCAAAGCGGAAACTGCTCCTTGTGTTCCCAGGCGATCTTGCCGGTCTTCGGGTCGATCGCGCGCAGGATGCCCACGTGGTCGTCGAACAGCTTCTTGATGCGGAAGCCCTGGCCGAGGTAAGCCGCACCTGCCTTGTAGGTGACGTTCTCCGCCCAGTAGTCCATCGCCCAGTGGTTCCCCGGAATGTAGAACAACTCGGTCGCCGGGCTGTACGACATCGGCATCCAGTTGGTGCCGCCGAGGAAGGGCGGCGACACGAAAATGCTTTCGCCTTTTTCCTCGCCGGCCTTCGGCTTCGGTGGGTACTGGCTTTCGACGACATCGGGCATGCCGGTCTTCAGGTCGAAGCCCTTGGTCCAGGTGATGCCATCGACGAAGGGCCAGGCGCCGATCAGCGCGGACTGCTTCCACGGGTAGCCGGCGCCGGTGGCGAGCCTTTCGCGATCGGTCACGAAGAAGTAGCCGTTGCGGTCGGCGTGTGCCGATGCCTTGACGAGCTTGCCGCTCTTCGGATCCTTGTATTCGAACAGCAGCACCGAATTGTTGCCGGAGAAGTCCCAGGCGTCGTTCGGGGTGTGCGAGAAGAAGCCTTTCAACTCGCCCGTCGAGGCATCGACGTAGGCCTGACCGGACGTGAACAGGCTGGGCCACTTGCTCGGGCTGTCGCCTTCCTTGGTGCGCTTCCACGTGTTCCACGGCGCCGGGTTGCCGGTGCCGATCACGACCATGTTCTGTTCGACGTCGAACGAGGCGGTCTGCCAGGGGGCTCCACCGCCATGACTCCAGGCTTCGACCTTGCCGGTCGGCGAACCGGGATCATCCGGCCAGCTCGGCGCCTTGGCGTCGCCGGTCGGCGTGCTGTCCTTGCCATTCAGGCGACCCATGTGGCCTTCGACCATCGGGCGCGCCCAGATTTCCTCGCCGGTATCGACGTCGCGTGCGAACAGATAGCCGATCACGCCGAATTCGTCACCCGACGAGCCGTGCACCAGCATGACGCGGCCGCTCTTCTGGTCCTTCACGACAAATGGTGCGCCGGTCATCGTGTAGCCGATCTTGTGGTCACCCCATTTCTTCGACCAGACGACCTTGCCGGTGTCCTTGTTCAGCGCGACCATGCCGGCGTCCAGCGTGCCGAAGTAGACCTTGTCGCCGTAGATGGCGGCGCCGCGATTCACGACGTCGCAGCACGGGCGGATGTCGTCGGGCAGGCGGTGCTCATAGGTCCACAGCCGCTTGCCGGTCCTGGCCTCGACGGCATACATGCGCGAGTACGAACCGGTGATGTAGATGACACCGTCGTGCACCAGCGCCTGCCCCTGCTGGCCACGCTGCTTTTCGCCGCCGAAGGAGTAGGACCAGGCGGGGGAGAGCGCCGACACGGTTTTCGTGTTGATCTGCTTGAGCGGGCTGTGACGCTGGGCCTTCATGCCCAGGCCGTAGGTCAGCACGTCGCCGGTCGTCTTGTCATCGTTGACGATGTCTTCCCAGCTCACCGTCTTTGCGGCGTGGGCCGGGCTGGCCAGCAGCGCGCCGAGCGCGATGCAAAGTGCCGGGTTCTTCAGTGAAAACGTTTTCATCCTGACTCCTCTTTCAGTGTGATGTGTCGTGTCGGCGTCGCCGCTCGCCAAGGCATCGGGGTGGCGGGCTGCGACACGCACTGCAGCGTAGGCAGGCCGCTCGCAAGCTGTTGCTAGAAAATTCCCGCGAAAGCAGGGAGTCAGTCCCGTAGTTGGCGGGTGTTCAACCGTTGAACACTTGGATGTCGCGCCCCGAGACAGCCACACGGCGTTAAGCTCGCGCCACGAAGACCGGCGGCTCGAGCGCCGGACACCCGATACGGCCGATGGCCCTCGTCTTGCTTGCCGGAATGGGACAAAGCAGTGACCCGAAGATCGAAAATGAGGAGTGGAGCCCGATGAAGCAGTTATTGATGACCCTCGGACTGGCGCTGGGGCTGTGTGCAACCGTGGGCGCAGCCGACCCGCTCGGGTCGTCGCGCTGGCCCGACCTGCAGCGCGAATATGTCGGCACTTCGCCGGTCACCTTCGACGCGCGGGTCGAAGTGCTGGCACCCAAGGTGGCCGAGGATTCGATGAATGTGCCGGTCACGATCAAGTTCCGGAACCTGCCCGATGTGAAGCGCGTGCTGGTCGTTGCGGACTTCAACCCCATCGTCAAGGTGCTCGACTACCAGCCCCTGCTGGCGCAACCCGGTCTGTCCTTCCGCATCAAGCTGCAGCAGGCCAGCCCGATCCGCGCGCTGGTGCAGACCGGCGACGGCAAGTGGTATGCCGGCGGCGTGTGGGTCGACGCCGCAGGCGGCGGCTGCACGGCACCCAGCACCGGTCGCAGCGCGCCGGACTGGGCCAGCACGCTGAACCAGGTGCAGGCGCGCGTCTTCCACGACGGGCAGAACCAGCGTGTGCGGCTGCGCATCATGCATCCTATGGATACCGGCCTCGCGCCCGGCATTCCGGCCTTCTACATCGAACAGCTGGCGGTCGAGGACGCCAGCGGCGAGGCGATGCTGCGCATGGAAACCTTCGAGCCGTTGAGCGAAAACCCGGTGTTTTCGTTTGATCTGCCGGATACCGGCAAGGCGGCGCTGCGTGTGGTCGGTCGCGACAACAACGGCAACCGCATCGACGCGATGGTGCAGCCATGATCGGGCGGTTCCTGCTCGCCCTTTTGCTGGCCGGAGGAGCGCTGCTCGCGCAGGCGGCCGACAGGACTGTCGCTGACCGTTTCGACTACGGCCTCGTGCCGCAGAAGATCGCCGACAACAGCTGGGCTTTTGTCGGCAAGACCGAAGACATCACTCGAGATAATGGTGGCAACATCGTCAATACCGCGTTTGTCCTGACAACCGAGGGTGTTGTGGTGATCGACACCGGTCCGTCGCGTCGCTACGGCGAACAGATGCGGGCGGCCATCGCCCGCGTGACGGACCGTCCGGTCATCCGGGTGTTCAACACCCACCAGCACCCCGACCACTTCCTCGGCAATCAGTCATTCGCCGGCATACCCACGGCGGCCCTGCCGGCTGCGCAGGCGGGCATGCGGGAGCAGGGCGGGGCGTTCGCCGACAACATGTACCGCATGGCAGGTGACTGGCTGGCCGGCACCGAGGTCACGGTTGCGGATCAGGCGGCGCAGGCGGGGCGGCTGACGATAGGCGGCCATGAATTCGAACTGATCGCGCTGGAAGGTCATACCGGAGGCGATCTGGCGATTTTTGATCGCACCACCGGCGTGCTGTACGCCGGTGACCTTGTCTTCCTCGACCGGGCACCGACCACGCCGCACGCCTCGATCACCCACTGGCGCGCCGCGCTCGACACGCTGGCCACACTCCCGGTGAAGCGCACACTGCCGGGTCATGGGCCGGTACATGACGACCGCCGTGGCGTCCTCCAGACGCGCGACTGGCTCGACTGGCTCGACGGCACGCTGAAGAGTGCGGCCGCGAGCGGCATGGACATGGCCGAAGTGATGGTGCTCCCGTTGCCTGAACGTTTCGCGCAGATGCCGCTTGCGCGCAGCGAGTTCGAACGTTCGGTCACGCATCTGTACAGCCGCTACGAACAGCAGACGCTGAACACTGCGGCACCCTCCCGATTGAAACAAAAATGAACACCTGACCTGTTTCGCGCCGCTCGCAAGGCGGCGCGACCGTATTTCCCCCCCTGTTTGTACTTGGCCCGCTTCTTGCGATCGCTGCTGGCCGATCAAGGGAATGCATCCCGGCAATCAAGAGAGAAACTCACCACTGAGGAGGAAGTATGAAAGGTTTGCGTACCACGACGCTGTCCAGCGTCCTGTTGTCAGCCTTCGCTGCGCTCGCCGCACCGCAGGTCATGGCCGGTGTGACCGACAGCGATATCGAAAACGATTCGAAGACCACCGGCAGCGTGCTGTCGTGGGGCATGGGCACGGAAGGTCAGCGTTACAGTCCGCTCGACAAGATCAACGTCCAGAACGTCAAGAACCTCGTTCCGGCCTGGTCTTTCTCTTTCGGTGGTGAAAAGCAGCGCGGTCAGGAATCGCAGCCGCTTATCGTCGACGGCAAGATGTTCGTGACCGGTTCGTACTCCCGCCTCTATGCACTGGACGCCAAGACCGGCGCCAAGCTGTGGCAATACGAACATCGCCTGCCGGACGGCATCATGCCTTGCTGTGATGTGGTGAATCGCGGCGCAGCGGTGTACGACAATCTGGTCATCTTCAGCACGCTTGACGCCCAGCTGGTTGCGCTCGACCAGAACACCGGCAAGGTCGTGTGGAAGGAAAAGATCGACGACTACCAGTCAGGTTACTCGAGCACGGCTGCCCCGATCATCGCCAAGGGTTTGCTGCTGACCGGCTTGTCCGGCGGAGAATTCGGCGTCGTCGGCCGCGTCGAGGCGCGTGATCCGAAGACCGGCAAGATGGTCTGGTCGCGCCCGACCGTCGAAGGTCACATGGGTTACAAGTACGACGCTGCAGGCAAGAAGGTCGAAAACGGCATCAGCGGAACGACCAACGCGACCTGGTCCGGCGACCTGTGGAAGACCGGCGGTGCCTCGACCTGGATGGGCGGCAGCTACGACGCCAAGACCGGTCTGGCCTACTTCGGTACCGGCAATCCGGCACCGTGGAACAGCCATCTGCGCCCTGGTGACAATCTGTACTCGTGCTCGACCGTTGCCATTGATGTGGCCACCGGTCAGATCAAATGGCACTTCCAGAACACGCCCAACGATGGCTGGGACTACGACGGTTCGAACGAATTCGTGACCTTCGACATGAACGGCAAGCGCATGGGTGGCAAGGCCGACCGCAACGGCTTCTTCTATGTGCTGGATGCCAACACCGGCAAGTTCGAGCGCGGTTTCCCGTTCGTGAACAAGATTACCTGGGCCAAGGGCCTCGACTCCAACGGCAGGCCGATCTTCGATCCGGCCAACCGCCCCGGCGACCCGGCCAAGGGCGCTGACGGCAAGAAGGGCGAATCCGTCTTCTCGGCACCGTCCTTCCTGGGTGGCAAGAACCAGATGCCAATGGCCTACAGCCCGGATACCGGCCTGTTCTACGTGCCGGCCAACGAGTGGGGCATGGAAATCTGGAACGAACCGATCACCTACAAGAAGGGTGCGGCTTACCTGGGTGCCGGCTTCACGATCAAGACGATCGAGGACAAGTACATCGGCGCGCTGCGCGCCGTGGATCCGAAGACCGGCAAGATCGTCTGGGAAGTCACCAACAATGCTCCGCTGTGGGGCGGTGCGATGACCACCAAGGGCGGCCTGGTTTTCTGGGGCACGCCTGAAGGCTTCCTGAAGGCGGCCGATGCGAAGACCGGCAAGGAAGTGTGGTCCTTCCAGACGGGTACCGGCATCGTCGCTCCCCCGATCACGTGGGAACAGGATGGCGAACAGTTCGTCGCCGTCGCGACCGGCTGGGGCGGCGCAGTGCCGCTGTGGGGTGGTGATGTCGCCAAGAAGGTGAACTACCTGAACCAGGGTGGTTCGATGTGGGTGTTCAAGCTGCACAAGTAATTCGCAGAATGGACCAATGCGGGCACAACGCTTGCATTGGTTCCTGTGCCGTGTCTGTTTCAGTGTTTTCAGGCACGGCAGCTCTTCAGCAGGACATGGCTCTTTAGCCGGCTCACAAGGCCGGCTTTTTTTTGCCTGTCAGTTTGCCCGTCAGCCTTCCTTGAGCTTGCGGTAGAGCGTGGTGCGGCTGATGCCGAGTTCGCGCGCCGTCGCCGCGACGTTGCCGTCGTTGCGCGACAGCGATTCGCGGATTGCGCGCAGCGTCAGGCTATCCAGATCGCACGGTGCACCGGTTCCGGCCGCGCCTTCGGGTGCCATCGCACTGCCTGCAGGCTGATGATCCAGTTCGTCGATGAAGTCGTCCGGCAGATGAGGCCTGCCGATCACGCCATCGTCCGCCGCCATGACGCCTGCCGTGCGCAGCAGGTTGGCCAGCTGGCGCATGTTGCCCGGCCACGGGTGGCGTTCGAACAGCTCGAGCACTTCGTCGTCGATGCTCAGGCCGCGCGGAATCGACGATTCACTGTCAAGAATGCGCTGCACCAGCGCGCGCAGGTCACTGCGTTCGCGCAGTGGCGGCAACATCACGGTCAGACCGTTGAGCCGGTAGTAAAGGTCAGCGCGGAACATGCCCTGGGCGACCAGATCGCGCAGCTTTCGGTGGGTGGCGCAGATGATGGACAGGTCGACCGGTGTGGCGCGGCCGCTGCCCAGCGGCACTACATTGCGTTCCTGCAGCACGCGCAGCAGGCGTGCCTGCAGCGCGAGCGGCATGTCGCCGATTTCGTCCAGGAACAGCGTGCCGCCGTCGGCCTGCATGATGCGGCCGGCGTAGCCCTTGCGCCGGGCGCCGGTGAACGCACCGTCTTCGTAGCCAAACAGTTCCGATTCGATCAGACCATCCGGAATCGCCGCGCAGTTGACCGCCACAAAATTGCGGTCGCGACGCGGGCCTTCATCGTGGATGGCGCGCGCCAGCAGTTCCTTGCCGGTACCGGTCTCACCCTGGATCAGCACCGGAATGTCGCGGCCGAGCACGCGCTTCACCTTTTCAACGACGGCGTTCATCTGCGCGTCACCGGTGCTCAGGCGTTCCAGGCCGCGGTCGGAGTCGGCCGGCTGCCGCAGCGAAGTCCCTGTCAATGCGTCAGGGCGCGAGACATCCATGCTGAACACTCGGGCCGGCGGGCGTGCCAGTACGCCCGGCCGCGGCCGGCCGAACAGTGTTCGGCCACCGAAAAGGCGCAGTTCGATGATGTCCGTGCCGCGCATCAGCGGGTCGTACAGCGCGCTCAGCGACTTGTCGAACATCGACGAAAAGCTGTGGTTCATCAGTTCCGCATGGCTGCGGCCGATCAGCCGGCAGGCGCTGCGGTTGGCAGACAGCACGCGGCCCTCCTGGTCGAACGCAAGCAGCGCTTCGAATACGGTGCCGATCAGTTCGTGCTGGACATGGCACTGCAGCAGAAAGCCTTCCGGAAATGCGTGCGCAAAAAGCTGGTTCTCTATCGTCTGAACAGCCAGGTTGATCAGCGCCAGACTGTGGTGAGACGGCGTACGCGAATCGCCGGTCACGTCGAGCACGCCGAGCATGCGGCTGCACGGATCGAAGATCGGAGACGCCGAGCAGCTCAGAAAGTGATTGGCGGAAAAGAAGTGCTGCGAGCCATGCACCGATACCGGTGCCTGTTCGACCAGCGCGGTGCCGATTGCGTTGGTGCCCTTGCTTTCTTCCGACCACTCGACGCCCGGCGACAGGGCCACTTTCGATGCGCGGTCGAGAAAGCTCTGGTCGCCGACCGAATGAATGATGAAGCCGGACGCGTTGGTCAGCACGATCATGCTGCCGGAGCGGGCGATTTGCGCGTACAGACCGTTCATGACCGGTGCTGCATGCTTCAGCAGAGATTCGTTGCGCTCACGCTCGGTCAGCAGGACATCGCGGCGCGCACGCTCAACCTCCTTGCTGCAACTGTCTGCGTCGAGGCCGCGATCGATGCAGCGACTCCACGACGTTTCGATCAGGGTCGGCAGCACCCCGGCGGGCACTTCGCCCGCGCTGCGCATGATTTCGTGGGCCTGCGCACTGCGCACGCCTTCAGGCGTTGTCAAATCCATGCTCTCCTCCGAACCTTGAACCACGCGCGACGGCCGGTGATGCCGGCTCTGGCGTGTGACGCGTCGGGCGACTGATAGTGCCCTGCAAACTGTTCATGCGAGATAGTAAGGCCTGAAGCATCGCCGCACCTAGGGTCTGTTCGCATTTGATTCGTGCGTCACGCTCCCGGGGTCAACCCGCAGGGCAGGCAGTGCGCCTTGCCCTGCGACGCGGCGTGATGTAGGAAACAAATACGAACAGACCCGGGGCGTACGCTCACCCACGCTCCTGGGGCATCATGGCGACCGGCTGTAAGCGCACCTGTCGCGCCACGCGTTGTTTTCGCTGCGGCACTTGGATGTCGCCGCTCGGCAAGCGATCGAGTTTAACGTGGCACGCATCCTGCTAACTCGCTGGGGTCGCATATTGTGTTGCAGTAACGGATATTTACGGAGGAGTGATGAAAGCAGGTAACCGGATTTTGAAGGCAACGCTGGCCTGTACCGCGTTGATGGCGTTGGGCGCGGCGACCACGATGCGCGTCGAGGCACACGGCGACGTGGTGCCGCAGGCGGTCGACGTCAGCGCGCTGAAGCCGCTCGGCGCGGAATGGATGAAGGAAAACCCGTATCGTGGCGACAAGGAAGCCATCCGTGTCGGTACTTCGGCCTACAACCAGAACTGCGCGCGCTGCCACGGACTGGAAGCCATCAGCGGCGGTATCGCACCGGATCTCCGGATGCTGCCGCTCGACGCCGAAACCGATGATTATTTCATCAACACGGTCCGCCGCGGACGCGTGCGCAACGGCGCTGTCTACATGCCGCCATTCGAAGGCACGATGGCGCAGGAAGCCATGTGGGCCATCCGCAGCTATCTCGATACGCGCTACGAACCGTAAGCGTGAACGCGGCGCTTTCTGCGTCGCAACTGTCCAGATGTCCAGATTCTGGACATCTGGACGCCTTCAACACACCCGCCGCACTCAATCCCCGTGTTGACCCGCCGAAAGGCTCCCCGCGGGGAAAATCCGGGCGCTAAAATATGAAGCGGTTTTCATAGCCGGCGCACCCGTGCGTCGAACCACACAAAGATTCGCCCAGAATGTGGAGGAGCGACTGAACATGCAGAAATCACTACACATCGACCCCTTGAAATGCACCAGCTGCCTGCAGTGCGAAATGGCCTGTTCATTCGAGAACTACGGGGTCTTCAACAACTCGCTGTCGCGCATCAAGGTATTCGAGTTCCACCACACCGGCGCGAAGGTGCCTTACACCTGTACCCAGTGTGACGAAGCCTGGTGCATGCACGCCTGTCCGGTCGAGGCGATCAAGCTCGACAAGACCAATGGCGCCAAGGTCGTGCTCGAGGATGTCTGTGTGGGTTGCAAGGTGTGCACGATCGCCTGTCCGTTCGGCACCGTGAATTACGTCGCCGAAACCGGCAAGGTCCAGAAGTGCGATCTGTGCGGTGGCGACCCGGCCTGTGCCGAAGCCTGTCCGACCGGTGCCATCACCTATGTCGATGCCAACTGGACCGGGCTGGAGCGCATGCGCCAGTGGGCCGACAAGCTCGGCAACCCGTCTGCCTGACCACCGAAAGGGATACTGACATGGCATGGACACGTAAAATCCTCCGCGTAAATCTGACCGATCGCACCTGTGCGAGCGAGCCGCTCAACATGGAGTGGGCGCACGACTATCTGGGTCAACGCGGACTGGCGACGAAATACCTGGCGTCGGAAATCGATCCGAAGGTTGATCCGCTGTCGCCGGACAACAAGATCATCTGGGCGACCGGCCCGCTGACCGGCACGATGGCCTCCACCGGTGGCCGCTATTCGGTCGTCACCAAGGGCCCGCTGACAGGCGCCATCGCCTGTTCGAACTCCGGCGGCTACTTCGGCGCCGAACTGAAGTTCGCCGGCTGGGACATGGTGATCATCGAGGGCCGTGCTTCAAGCCCGGTCTATCTGTCGATCGAGAACGACAAGGTCGAATTGCGCGATGCCTCCCATCTGTGGGGCAAGACCGTGTGGGAAACCGAAGGCCAGATCAAGTCGGAACACCAGGACCCGCAGATCCGCGTGTCGTGCATCGGCCGCACGGGCGAGAACGGTGTGCTGTACGCCGCCATCGTCAATGACCTGCATCGTGCCGCCGGCCGCTCAGGCGTCGGCGCCGTCGCCGGTTCGAAGAACCTGAAGGCGATCGCGGTGCGCGGCACGCTCGGCGTCGGCAACATTGCCAACCCGAAGGAATTCATGAAGGTCACCTTCGAGAAGAAGAAGATCCTCAAGGAAAACGCTGTCACCGGTCAGGGGTTGCCGACCTACGGCACGCAGGTGCTGATGAATGTGATCAACGAAATCGGCGCCATGCCGACGCGCAATCACAAGGACGTCCAGTTCGAGGGCGCGCGCAAGATTTCGGCCGAAGCGATGCACGAGCCGCGCGAAAGCGATGGCAAGGCGCAACTGGTGAACAACCAGGCCTGTTTCGGCTGCACCATCGCCTGTGGCCGCATCTCCAAGATCGACGCCACGCACTACACCGTGGTCAACAGCCCGAAGTACTGGGGCGCATCCGGTGGTCTGGAATACGAAGCCGCGTGGGCGCTGGGCTGTGCCAATGGCGTCGATGATCTCGATGCGCTGCAGTACGCGACCATGCTCTGCAACGAAGACGGTTTCGATCCGATTTCCTTCGGCGCGACCATCGGCGCGGTGATGGAACTGTATGAAATGGGCGTGCTGACGAAGGAAGAGATCGGCATCGAAGCGCCTTTCGGTTCCGGCAAGGCGCTGACTTTCCTGACTGAAATCACCGCACGTGGCGAAGGCTTCGGGAAGATCATCGGTCTCGGTTCAAAGCGGCTTTGCGAGAAATACGGTCATCCGGAACTGTCGATGTCGGTCAAGGGCCAGGAATTTCCGGCCTACGACGCGCGCGCGGTGCAGGGCATGGGCCTGACCTACGCAACTTCGAACCGCGGTGCCTGCCACCTGCGTTCGTACACGATTTCGTCCGAAGTGCTGGGTATTCCGGTCAAGACAGATCCGCTGACGACCGAAGGCAAGCCGGCACTGGTCAAGGCGTTCCAGGACGCCACGGCGGTGGTCGATTCGACCGGCCTGTGCGTCTTCACGACCTTTGCGTGGGCGCTTTCGGACATCCAGCCGCAGTTGCAGGCGGCGTGCGAAGGCGACTGGTCGATGGAAAAACTTGACCTGATGGGCGAGCGCATCTGGAACATGGAGCGTCAGTTCAACAACGCGGCCGGTTTCACGCGCAAGGACGATGATCTGCCGGCGCGCCTGAAGACGGAAGCGGCCAAGGTCGGTCCGGCCAAGGGCCTGGTGTCGGGCATCGACAAGATGATTCCCGAATATTACGACCTGCGCGGCTGGGACACGGAAGGTCGCCCGACCGCGGAAACCGTCGCCCGCCTGGGTCTGTGATCGGGTTTTACCCCTGAACTCGCCGCGCCCTTCGGGGCGCGGCGCATTTCGACAGGAACAAACATGAAACACGTGATCATCGGCAACGGCCCGGCCGGCGTGGTGGCTGCAGAGGCCCTGCGCCGCGCGGATGCGTCGGCCGACATCGTCATGATCGGCGATGAACCTGAGCGGCCGTATTCGCGCATGGCCATTCCCTACCTGCTGGTCGGCAACATCGAAGAGAAGGGCACCTGGCTGCGCAAGACCGACGGCCATTTCGAGTCGCTGCGAATTCGGGAGGTGCTCGGGCGCGCGAAGTCGCTCGACACCGCCAGCCGCACGGTACATCTCGAGGACGGCACGGCACTTCCGTATGACAGGTTGCTGATCTGCACCGGTTCGCACCCGCTGCGCCTGCCCGTACCGGGCATTGATTCGCCCAATGTTCACAGTTGCTGGACGCTTGAAGATGCGCGCCACATCGCCGCCAAGGCCAAGAAGGGTGCGCGCGTGCTGCAGATCGGCGCCGGCTTCATCGGCTGCATCATCATGGAGGCGCTGGCCTCGCGCGGCGTGAAGCTCGACATCGTCGAAATGGGCGACCGCATGGTGCCGCGCATGATGACCTCCAAGGCGGGCAGCATGATCGCGCGCTGGGTCGAACAGAAGGGCGTGACCGTCCATACGAAGGCGCGCGTCACTGCAATCCGCCAGGACGGCGATGCCCTGGTCGCCACGCTCGGTGACGGCAAGGAAGTGGTGGCCGACCTGATCATCGCGGCCGCCGGCGTCAAGCCCAATGTCGCCTTTCTGGAAGGCAGCGGCGTCGCCTGCTCGACCGGCATCCTGATCGACGAACGATGCGAAACCAATGTGCCGGGCGTGTTCGCGGCGGGGGACGTGGCGGAAGCGATCGATTTCTCGACCGGCGAACGCCTGGTCAACGCCATTCAGCCGAACGCGGTCGATCAGGGCCGCATCGCGGCCATGAACATGGCCGGCCGCAGCACGCAATCGCAGGGCACCATGGCGATCAACGTACTCGACACGCTGGGTCTGATCTCCGCGTCGTTCGGCCAGTGGTGGGGCGCCGACGGTGGCGATGCGGTCGAAATGATCGACGACAAGCGCTTCCGCTACATCAGCCTGCAGTTCAAGGACGATGTGCTCGTCGGCGCGACTTCGATCGGCCTGACCGACCACGTCGGTGTGCTGCGCGGCCTGATCCAGACGCGCACGCCGCTCGGCACCTGGAAGGAACGCCTGATGCAGGACCCGCTGCGCGTCATGGAAGCCTATCTGTCTAGCGCCCAGGCGCAGAGCGCTGCACCGCTCGCCGGGGTTGCGCACTGACGATGCGGGTGACGCTGAAGCTCTATGCCTCGCTGTCGGATCATCTGCCGGACGAGGCGAAGCGCACCAACGAGTGGCCGATGGAGGTCGCCGACGGCACCACCGTCGGCGACCTGATCGATCGCCATCAGCTGCCCAAGCGGCTGGTTCATCTGGTGCTGGTGAATGGTCACTACATTCCGCCAGCCAGCCGCGAAGCGCATCCGCTGGTCGAGAATGACGTACTGGCCATCTGGCCGCCGGTGGCCGGCGGGTGAGCATGGCGTTTCCGCTGAAGCCGGCCGAACTGGAATCGGGGCGCGTCGAGCGCGTCATGAGCATCGGTCGCGCCGAATTCTTCGACATGCTGCCCGGCGCGGTCGGACTGCCGCTGGTGCATCGTGGCGAGCAGGTCAGCGGCAAGACCTGGCAACTGACGGCCGAGGAACTGCCTGCGCTGAACATCGGCCTGCTCAGCCTTCCAAGACTGCGCGTGCAGATCGAGTTTCCGTCCCGTGACGGCGCCGTGATGCAGGATTTCATGGCGCGCTTCGACCGCCACTTCCAGCGCGGCGGCGGCTAATTTGCCGCCGGTGTCGCCCAAGCCGGGCGGCTCGGGGTATCATTCGGCGTGGCGGGTCTCCCCGCATCGTGGCGCGGTGAATCTGGTCAGGTCCGGAAGGAAGCAGCCACAGCTGCTCACCATGAGTGCCGGGGGTCAGGCTCGCCACCCCTCCTTTTTTTGCTGGATCCGTCTCCCGGGTTTCCATCCTTCCCCTCCCGCCAGCGTTCCGATGAGTTATCAGGTTCTAGCGCGCAAGTGGCGTCCCCGCAGCTTCGACACGCTGATCGGTCAGGACCACGTCGTGCGCGCACTGACCCATGCCCTGGAACAGCAACGCCTGCATCACGCCTATCTGTTCACAGGCACCCGCGGCGTGGGCAAGACGACGATCGCCCGCATCCTCGCCAAGAGCCTGAACTGCGACACCGGCATCACGGCGAAGCCGTGCGGGGTCTGTGCAGCCTGTACCGAAATCGACGCCGGGCGCTTCGTGGACTACGTCGAGATGGATGCTGCGTCCAACCGCAGCGTCGACGATATGGCGGCCCTGCTCGAAAAGGCGGCTTACGCCCCGGCGCGCGGCCGCTACAAGGTCTACATGATCGACGAAGTCCACATGCTGACCGGCCACGCCTTCAACGCGATGCTGAAGACGCTTGAAGAGCCGCCCGAACACGTGAAATTCATCCTTGCGACGACCGATCCGCAGAAGATTCCGGTCACGGTGCTGAGCCGCTGCCTGCAATTCAATCTGAAGCAGATGCAGCCGGACGCCATCGTGCGTCACCTGTCCGCAGTGCTCGATGCCGAACAGGTCGAGTACGAGCCGGCGGCATTGCGGCCGATTTCCAAGGGCGCTGCAGGATCGATGCGCGACGCGCTGTCGTTGCTCGACCAGGCGATCGCCCACGGTGCCGGCCGGCTGATCGAGCAGGACGTGCTCGACATGCTGGGCACCGTCGGCGACGAACACCTCTACCTCGTGCTCGATGCGCTCATCGCCGGCGACGGCGCCGCGCTGATGGCGCTGACCGAACAGATGCGCGCGCGCAGCGTCGATTTCGATCAGGCGTTGCGCGAACTGGCTGTGCTGCTGCACCGAGTTGCGATGGCGCAGCGCGTACCCGACGCCATCACCGACGACGTCGAGCGCCTGCGTCTCGCGCCCTATGTCGCGGCAATGGATGCCGAATCGGTACAGCTGGCCTACCAGATCGTCGTGCAGGGCTGCAATGATCTGCCGATGGCGCCCGACGAGGTGACCGGCTTTTCGATGACCTTGCTGCGCCTGCTGGCGTTCCGTCCCGACACGCCGCCGCCGCTGGCGGCCACACCGCGCGGGCAGAGTGCCGCGCTGCAGGCGCCACCGCGCGTGGCCCGCGCCAGCGC
>NZ_JANINI010000010.1:3274-189162 GCF_024580145.1 Methyloversatilis sp. XJ19-49 | reverse complement strand
CCGATGTTGCGCGCCGCCGCCAGCACGTACTGCAGGTCGGCCGAGCCGTCTTCGTCCGGCGGCGTGCCCACGGCGATGAACTGGATCGTGCCGAAGCGCACTGCCTCGGCCACGTCGGTCGTGAAGTGCAGACGCCCGGCTTCCACGTTGCGCGCCACCACCGCATCGAGCCCCGGCTCGTGGATCGGAATGCCACCCTCCTTCAGGATCCGGATCTTCTCCGGATCAAGGTCCAGGCACAGCACGTCGTTGCCCATCTCGGCCATGCAGGCCCCTGACACCAGGCCCACGTACCCGGTGCCGATTACGGTGATTTTCATTCAGTCAGCCCTGAAAAGATTCGGAAATCGGAGCGGCTCACGGCCGGATCAGTCAGCATCGAGCGCAGCCAGCAATGCCTGCAAAGTCGCTTCGCCCAGCCGCCTGCTGCGCGCTGCCGACCAGCCGAACAGCCCGTCCGGCAGATTGGCGTTGTCCTTGAACGGCATTTCCAGCGTCAGCGACAGACAGCCGAACTGGTGAAACACCCACTTCGAAGCCAGCGTCAGCATTTCGTCACTGAAGCGGTCCGGCGCGTAGCCGCGCTCGGTCTGGAAGTCCGGCGTCACCGCTCGCAGCGTGTCCGAAAAGCGCTGTTCGGCCCGCGCGTGTGCCTCGCTGAAGCCCGGCACCATGCAATTGCCGTCGGCGAAAACGAACGGTAAGGTCTCGTCGCCGTGGATGTCGAGGAACACTTCCACACCGGTGGACAGCATGCGCGCCCTGACCAGCGCCACTTCCGGACTGTCGTTCATGTCCGGCTCGCGCCAGGCACGGTTCAGATTGACGCCGCGGGCGTTGGTACGCAGGTTGCCGCGCACCGAACCGTCCGGATTCATGTTCGGCACCACGAAGAAGCAGGCACGTTCGAGCAGCCTGCGCGACACCGGGTCTGACGTGTCGTAGAGCCGCTCGAGCAGCCCTTCAACGAAAAACTCCGCCATGGTTTCACCCGGATGTTGCCGGGCGATGACCCAGATCCGGCGCTTGCCGGGCGCTGCACGACCGATCGTGATCAGATTCAGGTCACGCCCGTCCGGTGTGGCACCGAGGTCGCTGACGGTGGCCACCGGCGATGCATCGGCGGTGCCGAGCAGGTCGAGGTGGCGTTCCCACGGGAAAGGTTCGAAGTAGGCGAAATAAACGCTGTCGAAATCGGGCGTCAGGCCGAACACGTAATGCTGGCCGTCGTAATGGCCCGACTGCAGGCGGAACCAGTTGCGCCGGTCATAGGACGCCAAGACGCGGTAGCCTTCCCAGCCGCCCGCAAAGGTGGCCTGCCCGGCGTTCTCGAACACCAGCGTGCAGGCCTGCGCGCGCGCGCCCTGCAGGCGGAAGTGAAACCACTGGCGAACGTCGGCTGCGTTGTCGTCGCGCAACCGCAGACGGATGTTCGAAGGGTTCGATGCATCAACGACCTCGATGGCGCCGCTGTCGAACTGGCTGCTGATTCTGATCAAGAGTGCGCTCCAAAGTGATCCGCGGGCGAGTATACCGGCCGACTCACCGGCCCGGCTTGGTAGAATCCGCCCTCAGCTTCCGGACCCCGATATGAAACGCACCCGATTCTCCCGCCGTGGCGGCCTCGGCCAGGATGCCGCCCAGCTCACCCGTCTCGCCGACGGACTGGCGTTGTCTGCCAGCCGTGTAGAAGATCGTTATTGGGAGTTGCGACTGACCGAACTGGTGGCCCGACTGCTTGCCGACCGCAACGAAGAAACGCTCAGCGGCGCGCTCGACCACCTGTGGAAGGACAATCCGGCTGCCTATGACGAACTGGCCGATGCGATCGAAGCCGGTGTCGAATGCGGCCTGCCGGGCAAGAGTGCGCAGGACTGGGACGCGGTCGTGTTCACGGCCCCTCTGCTTGCATGGTCGCGCTTTTCCATTCCGGCCGGTCCGATCGCAGCACCGCTGCTCGACACGCTGCGCACGCAGCTCGGCGCTCACGTGATGAGCGCGCACGCAAAGATCGCACTGGCCGATTACCTGTTCAGCCCGGATCAACTGCCGCGCGGCTACGTCGAAGCGCGCGACCTGAGCGACGATCTGGGCGAAGCCGCCCTCGCCGGTACCGACCTGAAGCTCGAAGCGGAATCGATGGGTGAAACGAGCAGCTTCCTGTCGGATACCCGCTACCTGATCGGAATTGCGATTGCGCCGCGCGGCGCGGCGCTGTTCCGCTGGCAGGAAACCGACGGTGCACGCGAGGATGCGGTCAAGCAGTGGCAGACCCAGGGCGCTGCGGCACTGGCACCGATGATGCAGGGCTGCGCCTACGAGTTGCTGGCGCCGAACGCCTTCCATACCGCCTGCCGTGACGCCGATCGCGCCTCGCGTGCCTATTCGCTGCACGCCTCGGTATCTTTCCTCGAAGGCGCGCTGAACACGAAGGCAAGCGGATTGCGCGCCATCGTCGCGCCCTTCCACGACCAGCAGCTGGAGGAATACCGCATCAGCTTCACCGTCGGCGAATCGAATGAAGTCGTGCACGGCGTGGTGTGGGCACTGCTCGGTGCAGAGGACGAAGAAAGCGACATCATCGGCGAGATCGAAGGCGTGCTGCGCAGCAGCGGCGTGACCGACATCCTGGTGCTCGACCATCGCATGCCCCTGGAGTACTGCGATGATTGCGGCGCCCCGATGTACGCCGACGCCGACGGCCAGCCGGTGCATGCCGGTCTGCCGGAAGACGGCGAACAGCCACCTGCGCACCTGCATTGACCGAATCTGCCTTGATCGCACCGGCTGCCCCGATGGGGCGGTCGTCGGTACCCCGGCCGTATCCTCTTTTTTCAGTCTGAAGCCATGTCGCTCGAATCCGAAGTCGCCCGTCGGCGCACCTTTGCCATCATTTCCCACCCGGACGCGGGCAAGACCACGCTGACCGAGAAACTGCTGCTGTTTGCAGGCGCGATCCAGATCGCCGGCAGCGTGAAGGCGCGCAAGGCGGCGCGTCACGCCACGTCGGACTGGATGGAAATCGAGAAGCAGCGCGGCATTTCGGTGGCCAGTTCGGTGATGCAGATGGAGTACCGCGACTGCATCGTCAACCTGCTCGACACGCCGGGCCACCGCGACTTCTCGGAAGACACCTACCGCGTGCTGACTGCCGTGGACGCCGCGCTGATGGTGATCGACGCGGCCAACGGCGTCGAAGCGCAGACGCTGCGCCTGCTCGAAGTCTGTCGTGCGCGCAACACGCCCATCATCACCTTCATCAACAAGATGGACCGCGAGGTGCGCGCGCCGCTTGACCTGATCGACGAACTCGAACGCACGCTGGGCATGGACGTCGCTCCCTTCACCTGGCCGCTCGGCATGGGCAAGGAATTCGCCGGCGTGTATGAAATGCACGCCGACCGCATGCGCGTGTTCCGCGCCGGTGAAGACCGCATTTCCGGCAAGGAAGAAACGCTGCAGGGTCTGGACAACCCGGAAATCGCAAAGCGCTATCCGATGCAGCTTGCAACGGCGCACAACGAGATCGACCTGGTGCGCGATGCCGCCCCGCCGTTCGACAAGACCGAATTCCTGGCCGGCCGTCAGACACCGGTTTTCTTTGGTTCGGCGATCAACAACTTCGGCGTCAAGGAGGTGCTGGACGCGCTGGTCGAACTGGCGCCGCCGCCGGGTGCGCGCCCGGCCATCCAGCGCCGGGTCGAGCCGAACGAGGCAAAGCTGTCAGGCGTGGTGTTCAAGATCCAGGCCAATATGGATCCGTCGCACCGTGACCGCATCGCCTTCGTGCGCGTGTGCTCCGGTCACTTCCAGCGCGGCATGAAGCTCAAGGTCAGCCGCAACGGCAAGGAAATCCGGCCGAACAATGTGGTGACCTTCCTGTCGCAGCGGCGCGAGCTGCTGGAAGAAGCCTACGCCGGCGACATCATCGGTATTCCGAACCACGGCACGCTGCAGTTGGGCGACACATTGACCGAAGGCGAAACGCTGCAATTCACCGGCCTGCCCTTCTTCGCACCCGAATTGTTCCAAGGCGTTGAAATACGTGATCCTTTGCGAACCAAGCAGTTGCGATCAGGTCTTGAGCAATTGGGTGAAGAAGGTGCGATTCAGGTTTTCCGCCCGCTGGCCGGTGGCACACTGCTGCTCGGAGCCGTCGGGCAGCTGCAATTCGAAGTGGTGATCCACCGACTGAAGGCGGAATACGGCGTCGATGCCCGGCTGGAAGGCACCCGCTATAGCATGGCGCGCTGGGTGACCTGCGACGACGAACGCGAACTGAAGCGCTTCATCGACGCCAATGCGCACCGTATCGCCTACGACGCCGTCAACGCGCCGGCCTTTCTGGCAACGATGAATGCCGAATTGCGGGTGGCGCAGGAGAAATGGACCAAGATCAAATTTCACGCCATGCGAGAGCATGCGGGCCTGATGTTTGCCAGCCACTGAGGCACCCACGGCACACTATTGCGGCATCGGCATGATGCCGTTGCCGACCAGCACCTGGGTCACGGTTCCGTCGGCGCTGGTGGCAAAGCTGACGCGCGTGTTGGCCGGGATGTCGGCAAGGGTCCGGCCCTTGCCCAGGCGGCCCTGTTTGTCGACGATGAAGATGACGGTGTTGGCGTTTCCCTTGTAGCGCTTGCCGTTTATCGTCATCGCGCCGGTGGCGGTATCGATGTCGCTGACGTATCCCTGCTGTTCATACAGCGACGGATTCGACAACGGGTGCAGCGGCTCGGCCGCATTCAGCGGCAGCGTGACCGCGGCACACAGCGCGGCGGTGGCGAGGTGACGGATGGACAGCTTCATGTTCAATCTCCGATGATTTCTTTCCAGGACACCCGGCCGGCGCGCACGCCGTCCGACACCACGCGCGAGCGTGCGGTGCCGTCCGAGCCACCGACAATCTGCTGCTTGCCGATCTGCAGCGGACTGCCAGGCAGGCTGTCGGTGCTGTAGCCGCTGCCGACCACACGGCGGCTGGTACTGCCTTCGGTATGCGTCACCTGGTCGCTCGCATCGACCACGCCATTGCGCGTGAAGTCGAACACATCGAAATCCTGCCGGCCGCCGGTGAACGGGTTCACTCCCATCACCCAGCCACGGCCGCCCGGCTCGCACGGGTTGCTGCTCGGAATCAGCGTGCTGGCAAACAGCGTCGTGGCCCCCAGCACCGGCGCATTGACGATGCGTTCACCTTCCGCACCGGCAGTGGGCGACAGCAGATCGATGTACCAGCCGCGCTTGCTGCCCATGTTGGCGCCGCCAGTGCTGTCACCCGGCTTGGACACCACACGGTAATTGTCGCCCTGCCCGGTCGCCCCTTCCTGCAGGATGACCCGCTGCACCAGATTGCTGCGGCTGCCGATCCGGCTACCCGTATCATTCACGCCGTACCAGGTCTGCGTGGCGGTACTGCCCGGATCAGACGTCGCCAGATAGCGCCCGGTGCCGAAGTAGATCCACAGTTTCCGGTCCACCGGATTGAAGCCGATGCTGACGCCACCGGTGATCGGCTGTACCGCATCGGTGGAACTGCGGGCCGTGAACAACGACCGCGGCGCGGCGACGGTGCCGTAGCCCGTGCGCCATTGCGCCGGATTGCTGCTGCTGGTGTTGAACTTCCACAGATTGCCGAGCAGGTCGCCGGCGTAGAAGTAGTCGAAGTCGCCATCGCGATCGATGTCGACGCCCTCGGCCGCCGCAAGGCCATTGGGTGACGTGCTGGAACCCTGCATCGTGTCGATGCGCTGCACGACCGTACCGGTGGCGATGTCGAGCACCAGCAGCACGGCGCGTTCGTTCGCACTGTTGTAGCCATTGCCGATCACCACCGCCCAGTTGCCGTCGTTCATGCGTGCGATGGCCGGACTGCCGACCGTCTGGCCGAGATCTTCATCGCTGAATTCCCACAGCACCTTGTTCGCCGCGAAGCTGTCCGGGTTCGTCACGTCAAGCGCATAGACCGTCTTGCCGCCACGCCCCTGGGTGCCGATCAGCACGGTGCGCCAGGCACCGGAGAAATAGACCTCGGCCACGACGGGCGAGCCGTCATTCATGAATTTGTGGACGTACTCCGGATTGGCCAGCAACTTCATCGTGCTGAAGGCACCGGTCGGTACGTAGGCAAAACGCTCTTCACCGGTGCGCGCATCGAAGGCATGCAGCATGCCGTCATTGGCTGCCACATAAACCATCTCGCGCCGGCTGGCGACAGCAGTGCGATGCGCCTGATAGCTGGTTGCACCGGTCCAGCTGAAGCGCTCGAAGCGCAGATCGGTGACCGCACCCACATAGGCCGGCAGCGAATTGACGATGTCGCCCACCACACTGGTGCGGTTGCGGAACGATCCGCCATTGCGCGCTTCACCCGTGGCCGCCCCGCGCAGGTAATCCAGCGTGGCGGACGACCCGATGGCAGTACGTTGGGCGGCGCTCAGATTGGCCCACTGAAACGTGATGCCGGCGGTACCCGACCAGGTGTAGATGTTGCGGCTGGCCGCAGCAGGAATGTGTTCCGATGCCTTCCACGACGGCGTCGTTGCGAGCGTGCCATCGGTGTTGATGCGCGTGGCCACAAGGTCGCCGGTCCAGTTGCCGCCGACGAAGCGCGACTGGAACAGCAGCGTATTGCTGGTCAGCGACGTGCTGGTGGCGGCGACATTGCCGGTCGAGGCCACCCGCTCGCTGATGTCGGTCAGCACGGCCGACAGGCCATCGGTGAATTGCTGCGGATCGGCGGCATTCACGAACGCACCACGCCCGTTGAGCGTGGCGTGCCACAGGTCGTCGAGCTTGGCGGGCGAGCTGTTCGCCGGATCGGGCCAGCTCTTGGTGCCCGCGGTGAGCGCCGGCAGATCGGTCGCCGGATCCAGCGTGCCGCTGACGCCCAGCGACAGTCCGAACGTCACCATATGCTGCCAGTTGGCGCTGTCGCGAGCACTGGTCGGTACGTTGTCGGCAATGCCGGTACGCAGATCTCGCTTGTAGTAATACATCGCCACATCGGCCAGCGTATTGCTGTGCGTGTCGCGATAGGGACGCGCCTCGGTGCCGTCGGAATTGCCGATCAGGTTCAGTGCGAACACATCGCTCCAGTAGCCGTCGGTGGTCAGGATGGTGAAGGACTGCCGGCAGGTCAGCGGATTGGCGTAGCCGGTCTGGCGCCAGGGGTCATCGTCTCCGGTCTTGCTCTCGTAGTAATTGCCGGCCCAGTTCAGCGCGGTGCGCAGCGGCGTGCCGGCCGGATTGATGTTGGTCTCGAGCAGCCGCTGGAACCAGGTTTCGCGATTGGTGCCGGTGAAACCACCGTTGGTCGGGATCAGCAATTCGCCCGAGCCATTGATCGTGCGGAAGCCCACACGGAAATTTTCGCCCAGCCGGCCGAACGCGATCGACGCGCCTGCACGGGCTGTCAGGATGCGGCTGCGGTAATACGAGAACCAGTTGGCAAAATTCTGCGTCTCCTCCGCCACCGTGCGGGTCGTGCCGTCAGGCCAGGTGAAGGACGTGATCTCAACCTCGCCGGCTGTCACCGGATCGCGCCGGTAGGCGCGCGTGCCGCGGATCTGGTACTTGGTGTAGTTGGCCGCCGAGACGCGTGAGCCGTTGCCGCGATAAATGTAGAACGTGATCGGCCGGAAGGTGTGGTTGCACGGCGGCACGCAGGCATACGTCGCCGAGTTCTGATTGGTGTTGGTGTTGTTGCGGAACCAGAAGGCGGACAACGTCTGCTCGGCCGTCAGGTTCAGGGTGCCGCGATCCGCATGCGCCGGGTTGTACGGCGCCGCGGCCGGATTGACATTGCCGAATGACACGCCGGTATGGCGCAGCCACGGGCGATAGTCCGTCTGCGGGTTGTAGAACACTGCGTTGTTGTCGGGCGATCGGCCGAAGAAGTTGTGGATATTGTTGTCTTCAAAAGTCGGAATCTGCTCCGCGTAGGACAGACCACCATAGACCGAGTCCGGGAACGGAAACAGATAGTTTGAGAAGTAGAGATTCTCGTCCGGCATCACCTCCCACTGCATCGAGCCCGAGTCATCCAGCAGGAACATGAGGTTGGGCGCGACCGCGCTGCCGACCACAAGCGGTGCGTCGGCGATGTCGACGGCAGCACGGGCCGGCGCGCTTGCCAGGAATGTGGCGATCTGCAGTGCGGCGAGCAGCAGGCCGGCGAGCATTCGATGCATGGGGATCATGGTCTGTAGGTGGTCTGCAGCAGCACGGCAGGCCGACCGGCGGCGGGGGCACTGCGCGCAGTGATGCGGTAGCGCGGTTTGAGGCAATCGGATGCGATCGTCGTGACGGTGTCGCAATCCGGCGTGGATGGCCAGAGGCCAAGATCTTCTATGAGGTACTGCGGAACGCCGGCCGCCTTGGCGCGCGTATCGGCATCGGCGGCTTCCCACCAGACCGTCGCCGACGCCCAGACGGCGGCCGGATCCTCCCAGCGGTTCAGGAATGAACTCGCACCCGGTGTCGGCTTGGCGTACAAGCCACTGACGGTGCCGTCGAACGGCCCGGCCGTACCGCTCGCCAGCAGGGTTTCGGCCTCGCGCAGCGACGACTCGGCCGCCTGGAAGGCGATCGCACGATCGTACAGATTGGCGCTCATGCGCTCCTGCATGCCGGTGCCGCGCATGCTGGCCAGGCCGAGCAGCGTCACTGCAAGCAGCAGCATCAGCGCGACGACCAGCGTCACGCCGCGTTGCCGGGCGGGCAGCATCGAGTTCATGACATCCGGTTCCTCAGCGTGACCACGTGGGTCATCGTGCGACGCACACGATCGGCTGCCGTCGAGGGGCGATCGGGCTCATCGATGATCAGCCGCAGACGCACGCCGATCACGGCGTTCCAGTCGGTCACCGCTGTCGCCGCAACATAGGCGGTGGCACCTTCGGGGAGGTAGTCAACCTGCAGGTCGACCACACCGTCGATCACCTCCTCGGCAACCAGCGTGAGCGTGCCGGCGTCGTTCTGCGGCGCCACACGGTACAGCGAGCGCGATGTGGTCGTGGTGCGGCCGTTGTTGCCGACGTACCACGCGAGCGACTCCAGCCGCATCGCCACCGCGTTCGCCTCGAAGCGATAGGTCTGGCCACTGGCGCTGCAGTCGGGCGGATCGGCAAAGCCCAGCCCACGCGTGCAGTTGCCCGGCGAGCCCGAGTTGCCGTGTTCGACCTGGGTGCCGTTGGCGTCGGTCACCTGGAACAGGCTGGCCTGACTGAAATTGCACACGATGGCCAGATCCCCCGTGGCAAGCGCGCGGTTGGCCGGGCTGAAGGTGATCAGCTGCGTCGCGGTATCGTGTGCCGATATGGTTTGCGGCTGACTGCCGGTGCGCATCACCTGCAGCGCTGAGGTCCCGGCCACGCGCTGGCCGGCAGCGCTGCCGAAGGGCGCGCCGGCAAAGGCCTCGCTGCCACCGTAACCGCGCAGACCACCATTCCACTGCGTCCACCAGAGCGATGAGGGATTGTTCAGCACGTTGACGAACTGCAGCGCGCCGCCGCAGGAGTTCAGGCCGGCGTCGCGGATGTCGCGCGCCAGCAGCTCGAAACCAGTTCGGGCCGCCTCCTGGATGCGCGACAACCCCTCGGTCATGTTGTAGGTCTGCCGGTTCGACAGCACCAGACCGATCGCGGTACCGGTGATGAACAGGCCGATGGCGAGCGCGATCATCAACTCGATCAGCGTGCGTCCATGCTGTGCGTGCGGGCGCATCACAGGCGGGCCTCGATCTGGAACAGCTGGCTGGCGGAGCCACCGCGGGCGCGGCTGTCGTCCCAGCGCACGGTGATCACGCAGCTACCGGTCGCGCCGCCGGCGCAGGTCACGCCGCCGCAGGCCGAACTGCCCATGCTGGTCTGCAGGTCGGAGATCCAGTTGGCCAGTTGCGTTTCGGCAAAACTGCCGGCGGCCGGCGGTGTGCAGGTATCGGCGGCCAGTGCGAGGTTGTAGCTGCCACCGCGGGCCGCGGCCACATCGGCGCGCAGCCGGTCAATCATCGTGTAGGCACCGAGCACGGCGGCGCTGCGTTCGTAGGAGCTCTGGTTGGAACGCAGCGACGCCATCTGCAGCGCCGCCATGCCGAGCATGCCGACCGACAGCACGAACAGTGCAACCGCCACTTCGATCAACGAAACGCCCGCCTGCGCCTTCATCAGGTATCCCCCGGCGCAGCGCAACTGGCCGACGTGCTGCGTGCCACCCCGATGCGACTGCCACCACCCAGACGGATATCGCGCGCATTGCTGGTGATGCCATCGATGACCGTACACAGGCGCAAGGTGCCTGACTGCAGCATCGTCTGCCCTGGTGCCCGCGCAAGGCCATCGGGACGATAGACCACGCGGTTGCCGCTGGCTGCCAGCGCGGGACTCGCCAGCACCCTGACCTGATCGCCCAGGAAGACATGGGTGCGCACCACAACCTCGACCGGGTTGGTCACGGCATTCGGATTATAGGCACCACTGCCGTCGGCATCGATGAACACCATCCAGCCTGCCCAGGTGCCGTCGGCATCGGTGACGCATCCGCCTGCGGCATCGATCTGCCCTGCCGTCACCGCCGCCCGGCACAGCACGCTGCGCGCGTTGCCGCGAATGGCTTCCGCGCGCGCGCCGTTCATGCCGGCAATGAATTCATTGGCTTCGGCAGTCAGGCGATTCATCACGACCAGACTCTGGAACGAGGGCGCGGCAAAGGTGGTCACCACCGCCAGGATGGCGATGGTGATCATCAGTTCGATCAGCGTAAAGCCCGAAGCGGGCGAACGGCGGTGCATCGGCGGACAGAGGGAAGGCGATCCCTCTGTTACGGCCGCAGGCCTTGAAGCTTGAGTACGCCCCGAAGGGGTGGGCGCAAACTTCTGTGTCGTGTCAGCGCCAGCAGGCGGCCGCCCGCGTTGCGCATGTGTCACCGGTACCTGTGGCGGCTTTCGCGCCGGTCTGATTGAGACTGAGCGTGCAGCCGCACTTGGAATCATTGGACGACTGGCCGGACTGCGGGACAGCCGTGATCGTGTAGGTACGGGCCGCAAGCGTAGGGGCGGGAAACGTATAGAAGCCGGTCAGATCCGTCCGGCACTGCTGGTTGGCCGGCAGCGTTGCACCGACGTAGGTGAGCGCGGTCGTGTATTGACGCTCAAGCATCTGCGCCTGCTCCGACAGACAGGCAGCCGCCGTCGCGCGCCGGCTGTCGATGACGTATTGCGTGTAGTTCGGATAGACGATGGCCGCGAGGATGCCGATGATCGCCACGACGATCATCAGTTCGATCAGCGTGAAGCCGCGCTGGAGGCTGTGGTGGATGTTCATGCGCACGTAGTAGGTCCCGGTATCAGTCATTGATCAGTTCTCGCCACGACAGCCGGCCGAAAATGTCCGGCAGATTCAGGCTTTCGCACACCGTTTCGCCGTTGGCCAGGCCGATCAGCACGCCGGCCTGACCGCTGAGGGTCGTGCAGGGCGAACCGAGCGGCTGACCACCGGTGCCACCGGTGCTGCCGCCACCGCTGACCGAACCGTCGCCGGCGGGTGCGTCGTTGCGCACCAGGATGGGTCGCGACGGGATGGACAGCAGTCCGACACCGCTGACGTTGTAATTGACCGACGGCTGTCCTTCGACGCTGACGGTCACCGGTTCGCGGTTGATGAACACATTGTCCTGCAGACGGCCGCCGGTGTAGGGATCAAGCGTCAGCAGCCAGCCGTTGCCGCCCGGGCTGCAGGGGTCGTCGGCCGGGATCGCGGTGGTGGCGAACAAGGCGGTGCTGAAGGCCTGCACACCATAGAACATCCGCTCGCCCTGCTGGGTGCCGCTCGGCGGCAGCAGGTCAAGGTACCAGCCCTGCTTCACGTAATTGCCGTCGGCATCGGTGATGGCCGCACCGCCCGACGTGTCGCCCGGCGCCGAAATGACGCGAACGCGATTCGGATTGATGTCGGTCGTCTCCGGCGTGAAGAGCGCCGTTTCGAACAGCACGACGCGCTGCGCGAAGTTGCTGCGGCCGCTCACCGGCGAGGTCAGCGTATCCCCCAGATAGTTGTCGTACAGCCCGTACCAGGTCTGCGTCGAGGTGTCGGCACGATCGGTGCCTGCCAGGAAGCGGCCGGTGCCGAAACTGATCCAGCGCACACCGTCCGCCGGATTCAGCAGCACTTCGATGTTCGAAGTGATGGCCTGCGGATTGCCCGATGCGTCGAGCGCGCGATAAAGCGGCATCGGCGCTTCGCTCGTTCCGAAAGCGACCTTCCACTCGCTGGCCACGGTCGATGTCAGGTCGAAGCGCCACACGTTGCCGCGCAGGTCACCTGCATAGGCGTAATCCGCCGTGCCATCGCCGTCGTTGTCCCATTGTGTGATGTCGGCCAGGCCATTGCTGAGGCAGGGGCTGTCGGTCGACACGCAATCGCCGGTATCGATCTTGCGGATCAGCGCGCCGGTCAGCGCATCGATCACGAACAGGAAGCCGCGGTTCTGGTCGCTGTTGTAACCGTTGCCGATCAGCACCGCCCAGCGGCCATTGTTGAGCCGGGTCAGCACCGGATTGCCGATGAACTGGCCGAGATCCGAATCGGTGAATTCCCACAGGATGCTGCTGGTGCCGAAGGCATCCGGATTGGTGATGTCGAGCGCAAAGACCTGGCGACCGCCGCGACCTTGCGTGCCGACCAGCACACTGCGCCACTGTCCGGTACCGCCCTCACCGCTCTGGTAGACATCACCGGCGCGCAGGAAACCGTCGACGATGAAGCGGTGCGCGTAGTTGGGCGACGTGAGGGTCCTCATGGCCGGCAACGCCGCACTGGGTACATAGGCGAACCGCTCGACACCGGTGGCGGCGTCGAAAGCGTGCAGCATGCCGTCGTTCGCGCTGACGTACACCATTTCCCGGCGCGCCGCGACCGGCGGTTCAGCCGTGGAATCGGCAATCAGGCTCTGACGGAATGCCTGGTAGGTCGACGCACCTTCCCACGTGAATCGCTCATATGAGAAGTTATCCGGCGCCGCGACGAACACCGGCGACGAATGCACGATGTCGCCGAGCACCGACAGGCGGTTGCGGAACGGCCCGCCCTGATCGACCTCCTGCGTCCGCACGCCGCGCAGGTAATCGAGCACCGCGCTGTCGTCGCCCAGTTGTGCCTTCTGGGTGTCGCTCAGGTTGTCCCACAGAAAGGTCACGCCCAGCGTCGCATTGCGGGTGTAGATGTTGCGGCTGGCCGCTGCAGGCAGTTGTTCCGATGCCTTCCACTGCGGCGTCGTGCCCAGGCCGCCGGAGGTCACCGTGAAGGCCCACAGGTCGCCGGTCCAGACCTCACTGGTGAAGCGTGCCTGGAACACCTTGCTGCCTTCGCGCAGCTCGGTCGACGACACGCCGAGATTGGACGACGATGCGGTGCGCTGCACGATGGTGTCCAGAGCGCCCTTCAGACCGTTCGCGAATTCTTCCGGCGTCGCCGCGCTGACGAACTTGCCGCGACCGTTCACCGTCGCGTGCCACAGGTCGTCCAGCTTGCCGCTGTCGGTGGAGGTGCTGGGCCAAGACAACTCGCCCGAAGTGAGCCGCGGCAGGTCGGTGTCCGGATTCAGCGATCCCTGCAGACCCAGCGCCACGCCGAAGGTGACCATGTGCTGCCAGTCCGCCGGGTCGGCATCGCTGGTCGGCACGCGGTTGGCAATGTCGCTCCGCAAGTCGTTCTTGTAGTAGTACATGGCAACGTCGGCAAGCGTACTCGAGCGCGTATCTGCGTAAGGAGCCCCTTCTGTGCCGTCCTCATTTCCGATGGCGTCATTCACTTCAGCCACGCCAGCGGGACTGTCGTTGTAGTAGCCATCGGTGGTCAGGATGGTGAAGCTCTGGCGGCAGCTGAGCAGGCCGTCCGGTTCAGCCGGACCCCACGGATCGTTCTCACCGGTGGTCGTCCGGTAGTACTCACCGGCGCGGGCCAGTGCCACGCGCAGCGGTGTCGTTGACGAGCCGCTTGAGGCAAACATGTTGTTGAACCATGTTTCGCGGTTGGTGCCGGCGAAGCCGCCGGTCAGCGGGATATCCATCTGCCCCGTGGTGCCGTTCAACTGCCGGAACCCGATGCGGTAGTTCTCGCCCAGCGTCGAAAAAGCGGCACTCACCCCGTTCTTGGCTGCGTCGCGACGGCTGCGGCTGTAGGTGAACCAGTTGGCGAAGTTCTGCTTTTCCTCGGCGATGGTGCGCGTCACGCCACCCGCCCAGTTGAAGGTCGTGACCGACGTGACCGAGCCATCGGCCAGATCGAGCCGGTCGGCGTCATTGCCGCGGATCTGGTAGCGGTAGTAGTTGATGCGCTCCAGATCAGATCCGGTGCCTTTGTAGACGTACCAGGTCATCGGCCAGAAGTTCTTCACGCAGTTGCGCGTGTCGACCGCATTGCTGTCGTCCTGGTCAAACTGGGTACACGGCGCCGACGGACTCCGCGGCACGTTGGTGGTGCTGAACGAAAACGTCGTGGCGGTCGTGTTGGTGACCCAGCGAAAGCGGCCAGACTGCTCTGCCGTGAGATCGATGCTCGACGTGTTGCCCGGGGTGTACCGGGCGTTGGTCGGGTCCGATGCGTCGTACTGCGTGCCTTCCGGACCCGTCCAGCGGCGATAGGTGACGGCTGGGTTGTAATAGACCCGGTTGATCTGGCTGGTACGCATCGCCACATTCAGGATGTTGGCGTCGTCGTAGTCAGGCATGTAGGCCGAGGAATTCCCGGTGCCTGCACGGATCGAAAAAACGAAATCCCACAGGCCGACAAAACGATCCGGCAAGGCCTCCCAAGACATCGAACCGGAATTGTCGAGAATCATCAGCACATTGGGCGCCGCCGTCACATTCAGTATCAGCGGATTGCTGGAAATGGGCACCTGCGCCTGCGCTGGCGAACACGCCAGCCAGACCCCGAGCACGCTGGCGCAGGCAGCACGCAGGCCGGCAATGGCGAAAGAACGAACAGCACTCATGATCGGAACTCCCGGTTCATTCTATGGACGATAGGTGGTCTGCAAGGCGACGTTCGGCCGTCCCTCGACCGGCGGCATGCGCGCGGTGATGCGGTAGCGCGGCCCGCGGCACGACGTGCTGCCGCGGCGGCTGCAGCCGGTGCCGTCTTCGAATTCACCCATGTATTCGATGATGAATTCCGGCGGGGTGTTGCTGTTGTCGCTGAGGCGGGCCTTCATGGCCGTATCGATCTGGCCCCACCAGGTGGTGGCCTGTCGCCACTGTGTCGTGGAATCGTTCCAGCGCTCGACGTACGCGGGCGCCACCGGTGTGCTTTCCTCCGAACCGCCCCCGCCACCACTCGGCGGCGTCGGTGCCGCGACCGCGCACAGCGGCGGCGTGCCACCGGGCAGGCAGTACAGGCCGTTGCTGTTGGTGACGGTCGTCGTGACGGTGATGCTCGCTTCGGCCTCGCGCAGCGCCGATTCGACCGCCTGGAAAGCCAGACTGCGGTCGTACATGTTCGCGCCCATCTTCTCCTGCATGCTGGTGCCGCGGATACTCGCCAGCCCGAGCAGGGTCATGACGATCAGCATCACCAGCGCGACCAGCAGCGTGGCGCCGCGCTGCGTGCGCAGATTCGGTTGTCGCGCACTCATGACACGCGGTTCCTGAGATTCACGACATGGGAAATTCGCCGTGTGAGCCGGGCGCCCACGGCATTGGTCGCCGTGCCGGTATCCGGCGCATCGATATCGAGCTGGATCTGGATGGCGACGACCTCGTTCCAGCGATTGAGTGCCGTGATGTCCGTCGCCGTGACGTAGTCACCGCCCGGCAGGCGATAGGTGATCTGCATGTCACGTACGCCTTCGACGATTTCCTCTGCCACCGGCGCGGCGCTGCCGGCACCGTTGTTGCCGACGCTGACCCGGTACAGTGAAGTCGGGCTGTTCGTGTTGCTGCCGCGACCGTTGTTGCCGACGAACCAGGCGGCCGCCTGCAGCCGCATCAGCTGCGAGCCGGGCGGAAACACCTTGCGCACGCCGGTGCCGGCGTCGCAGGTCAGCGGCGTGCGGAAAGCGAGGCCACTGGAGCAATTGCTCGGTGAGCCCGTACCGATGTCGTGAACAACCGAATTGGTCGACGCATCGACCGCACTGACCTGGAAGATCGCGCTGTTATCGAAGTCGCACAGCACGACCAGATCGCCGCTGACCAGCGTGTGCGGCGCGGCAAGCGTGAGGGTCGATGCCGCGTCGTTGTGCACGCTGACCGACATCGCTGCCGTCCCGCCGTGTATCGCCTCGACCAGATCGGTGCCGGTCACCCGTTGCCCGACGCCGGTGCCGATGACGGCGGCCAGCGAGGCTTCCGTGTTGTTGAAGCCACGCAGCCCGCGCGTCGTGTCGGACCAGTTCGACCACCACCTGGTGCTCGGATCGGCCAGCAGATTCAACACGCGGGAGCGGCCACCGTTGCAGGCATTGATGCCGACGGCACGCAGGTCGCGTGACATCAGCTCGAACGCCATGCGGGTCGATTCCTGGATGCGCGACAGAGCCTCGGTCGAGCGGTAGGCCTCTCTGTTGCTGATCACCATGGCGATGGCACCCGCAGATACCACCAGGCCGAGCACCAGGGTGACCAGCACCTCGACCAGCGATGTGCCGCGCTGGGAAGAACGGAAGATGTTCATATGCGGACGTCCACCTGGAATGTATGGTCACTCGCGCCATTGGTCACCCGGCTGTCGTCCCAGCGCACGGTGATGCGGCAGGACACCGGCGTACCGGAGCAGGTGATGCCACCGCACGAACCGGCGCCAAGATTGTTCGCCAGGCCCGTCAGCCACTGATTGATGTCGATCGTCGCCGGCTCGGTACCGGTGGGTATCTCGCACCCGGAAGCCGGCAGATCACGGTTGTAGGTGCCGTTGCGCGCCAGCACCTGATTGCTGCGCATGCGGTCGGCCATCGAATAGGCCGCGATCACCGCCGCATTGCGCTCGAAGGCGCTCTGGTTGGCCTTCATCGCCATGGTCTGCATGCCGGCAATGCCGAGCATGCCGAATGCCAGCACGAACAGCGCGACCAGCACTTCGATCAGCGACACCCCCCGCTGCATCGGTCTAGATTGATGCTTCATCAGCTTCCCTCCACCGGCGTGCTGCCACCACCGCCTTCTTCGACGGGCTGCACGGTCACGCCGCAATTCGCGTCATTCCCGCGTGCGATCGACATGCGACTGCCCGACACGAGCGACACCACCCGCATGTTGCTGCCGCCGAGCGCGCCGCTGCGATCGCACACCCTGACCTGTGCCGTTTGAAGTGCCAACGATCCCTGGCCACGCGCCATCCCGTCGGGACGAAACGCGATACGGTTACCGGCGGCCGCAAGGTCATCATTCGAAATGAGTTCCAGTGCGTTGCCGGCGATGGCCTGCATCCGCAGAATGCGCTCGGTGCCATCGATGGCACCGTTGCTGTTCTCGTCGACGAACACTGCCCAGGCCTGCCAGGGCTCGCTGTTTGCCGTCGTCACGCATCCGTTGGTCGCACTGAAATTCACGACGCCATCTGCTGCTGCTGCCCGGCACAGCAACACGCGCCGCTGGACACGGACCGCCTCGGAACGCGCCAGATTCATGCCCGACAGCAGCTCGTTCGACTCGGCTGTGAGGCGGTTCGACGCGATGAAGCTCTGGAATGCTGGAAATGCGAAAGCCGCCAGGATGGCCATCAGGGTGACCACGATCATCAGTTCGATCATCGTGAAGCCGGCGTGCGCAGGGCGAAGACGCGTCATGGACAGGCTGGACCGGAAAGGGAGTTCTGATTTCAAGTTACGTCAAGACCACCGTCCGGCGCGAGCCGCCAATGACGAACGGCAGGAAGCAGCGCCCGAACGGCGCCGCTGCGGTCGATTGCCGTGACATCCGTCACGGCGCATGAGACCTGCGTGCGATCGGCGCCCGCGGCCGGGTCGGGCGCGCCGTGCGGGCTTGCACCTTCAGGCGCGTCTTGCCGGCCTGAATCACCGGCTTGTATCGTCATCATGCCGCGTGCTGCACAATCCGGTCAGTTCAACCCGATCATGCCGCCCCTGCACCATGCCTGATAACGACAGTCCCGCCCGAACGCTCGGCCATCTACCCGAGCACCCACTGCGCTACAAGCTCAACAACGAGGTGCACGCCCGGCCGCCGGTATCGCTGACCCATCCGAAGCGCGTGTCCTACCTCGCGCTGATCCATGACGGGACGACGGAAGACAGCGAACTGCAGCAGCTGCGGGCCCTGGCGGACGCCTTTGCCAAACCGTTGCCGGAGGCGGATGGCGGTCACCTGCAACTTGATGTCGGCGACTTCCTGCTGAAGTGGGAGCGGCACAACGAGTTTTCCAGCTACGCCTTCTTCTGCACCCCGCGCGCCGACGAAACCGACGCGCGTCACGGCGCGCTGCCGCGCGTGCCGGCCGGCTGGCTGGAAGGGCTGCCGGGCTCGGTGATCGTGGCCACCCATATCGAACTGCAGTCCACTACCGCACTCGGGCCGAAATCCGTCATGGACGGTCTGATCGCCAGCGGTCGCCAGGGCGTCGCCTCACAGGTCGCCGACGGTGCGGCATGGGTGTTCACGGATTTCATGCTGACCGACGGCTGGTCGCGCTACCTGGTGCTCGACGAGCGTCTGACGACACGTCAGGCGGGTCGCACCGTGCAGCGCCTGCTCGAGATCGAAACCTATCGTGTCATGGCCCTGCTCGCCTTTCCGGTCGCCAAAGATGTCGGGCGCCTGCTCGGACGCGCCGAAGGCGAACTCGCCGACCTGATGGACAGCATGGGCACGGCGACGACGCCGGAAGACGAGCGCAACGTGCTGTCGCACCTGACCCGGCTCGCCGCCGAGGTGGAACGCTCGGTGGCGCGCACCACCTTCCGCTTCGGCGCGGCGCAGGCCTACTACAGGCTGGTGACCAGCCGGATCGGCGAATTGCGCGAGCAGCGGGTCGAAAGCTTTCCCACCATCGGCGAATTCATGGACCGCCGGCTGGCACCCGCAATCAACACCTGCGAGGCGATTGCACGACGGCAGGAAGAGCTGTCGGGGCGGATTGCGCGCAACTCGCAACTGCTGCGGACCCGGGTGGACATCGAACTGGAGCGCCAGAACCAGGAGTTGCTGGGGCAGATGAACCAGCGCGCGAAACTGCAGATGCGGCTGCAGGAAACGGTGGAAGGCCTGTCCATCGTCGCCATCACGTATTACGCGTCGCAACTGGTGCAGTACCTCGCGAAGGGCCTGCATGCCTGGCTGCCGCTCAGCCCGGAAACGATCACCGCGATCTCGATTCCGGTCATCGCAGGGCTGGCCGCACTCGGGCTGCGCCGGATGCGGCGCAAGCTGGCGGCCGAAGAAGGCACGAACTGACCCATGCAGACGCTGCGTCACGCCACATTGGCCGACATTCCTTACCTGTGCGCCCTGCTCGCACAGCTGTTCGCGCAGGAAGCCGAATTCGTCGCCGACGCGGCAACGCAGGCGCGCGGTCTGCAGCGCATCCTCGAGGCGCCGGACAGCGGCGACATCCTGGTGCTTGCAGAAGATGATCGTCCGGTCGGCATGGTCAGCCTGCTCTACCTGACCAGCACCGCGCTCGGCAGCCGCGTCGCGTTGCTGGAAGACATGGTGGTGGCGCCCGGGCAGCGCGGCCGCGGCTGTGGCAGCCGGCTGCTCGAGGCCGCGATCGACTGCGCACAGCAGCGCGGGTGCCGCCGCATCACGCTGCTGACCGATGGTCACAACCTCGATGCGCAACGCTTCTACCGGCAGCATGGATTCGCAGGCTCGGACATGAAGGCGATGCGATTGATGCTCGACTGATGCGCAGGCCACAGTCCGCATGCTGCTGCATCCGTATTGCGATGCGCTGCGTAAGGTGTTCAACAGGGCAATCAGGAAAGGATCATGGGCCGCAGCGCACCGTTTGCGCAGACATTCCCGATCGTCGTCCTGTCGGCATTCGTCCCCATGAACCCGATGTCATCCGACACCGCAGCGCCCAGCCCTTCGTCTGACGACGAGGCGCTGCTGTACGCGCTCATCGGCCGCATGGCCGACGGCGACGAAGCGGCACTCGGCCGGCTGTACGACCACGCGGTGCGCCGCGTATACGGTCTCGCGCTGCGCATCACGCGCAACCCGCAGATCGCCGAGGAGGTCGCCGAGGAAGTGTTCTGGCAAGCGTGGCGACAGGCCCTGCGCTTTGACGCCGCGCGCGGCAACCCGATGGCGTGGCTGATGACAATGACGCGCAGCCGGGCACTCGACGCGCTGCGTCGCACCGACGACGCGGAGCTGCATCCGGAGCCGGAAACACTGATGGCCGTGGAAGCCGCCTGCGAAGGCGATCCGCAGAACCTGCTCGAAGCAGTGCAACGGCAGCACGCGCTGCACGCCGCGCTGGAGTCGCTGGACGCGCTTCCGCGACAATTGCTGTCACTCGCCTTTTTCCGCGGACTGACGCACGAAGAGATTGCCGAGCAGTCCTCCCTGCCGCTCGGCACTGTCAAATCACACATCCGGCGCGCGCTGACCGCGCTGGGAAAGGTACTTCCGCCGGACATGGCCGCACTGGATACCCACGCATGAGCACGCCGCCGCTTCCACCCGAGGACGAAACGGGCGACACGCTGCAGCAACTGCTGGCCGCGGCGCTCACGCCGGTCGCACTCGAGCCGGCGCGCAGCGACGCCTTGCGCAGCCGGCTGCTCGCGCGCGCCCGCGACAGCGTGCAGGCCCGGGCGCGCCACACCCGGATACGTGCGAGCGAAGACGGCTGGGCGCGCGTGGTCGATGGCGTACGCGCCAAGCTGTTGAACGAGGGCGCGAGCACGCGCTCGGTGCTGGTCGAATTCGACCCGGGCGCCGCCCTGCCGATGCATCGTCACCACGAGCACGAACAATGTCTGGTGCTGCGCGGCGACCTGCAGATGGACGACCTCGACATCCGCGCCGGCGACTATCACGAGGCGCCAGCCGGCAGCCGGCACGGGCGCGTGCGCTCGACCGGCGGCGCGCTGATCTATCTGCGCGGTGTGTCGCTCGGCCACACCGGCCGGGTGATCCGCGACATGGTCACCGCGTGGCTGCCCAGCCGCGGCAGCGCGCCGCACACGATCCGCGCCGGCGAAGGCCTGTGGTCGGACCTGTCACCCGGCGTGCAGGCCAAGCGCCTGTTCGACGGAGCGGACGAAGCATCGATGCTGCTGCGCGTCGCACCCGGTGCCCGGGTGCCGAAGGCGCTTGCCGCGGCCGAGGGCGAATACCTGGTGATCGAGGGCGAGGGATTTGTCGGCGACGCCCTGCTGCGCGCCGGCGAGTACGACTATGCACACCCGGACGCCGACGATTTCGAGTTGAGCAGCGACGTCGGCGCGCTGTTCTACCTGCACGGCAGGGTGGCGCAGGCGCTGCGGACGAGCTAGGAGCTTGCTGTGGGAGCTTGCTGTGGGAGCGACCGCTCCCACCAGAACTTCGCGGGTCGCCGCTGCCACCGAGCGAGCAGTGACTTACTCCAGTTCGCGCAATTTTGCGAACGCTTCTTCGATGCGCTCGACCGGAATGATGGTCAGGCCTTCGATCTTCTGCTTCGGCGCGTTGGCTTTCGGGATGAGGGCATGCGTGAAACCCAGTTTGGCGGCCTCGCGCAGGCGCTCCTGTCCGCGCGGCGCCGGGCGGATTTCGCCGGCCAGGCCGACTTCGCCGAAGGCAACCAGTTTCTGCGGCAGCGGGCGGTTCTTCAGCGATGACACGATGGCCAGCAGCACCGCGAGATCGCCCGCCGGCTCGCCGATCTTCACACCGCCGACCGCATTGACGAACACGTCCTGATCGGCACACACCACGCCGGCGTGCCGGTGCAGCACCGCCAGCAGCATGGCCAGCCGCGCGGCGTCCAGCCCGACGGTGAGACGGCGCGGATTGCCGTGTGCGCTGTCCACCAGCGCCTGGATTTCGACCAGCAGCGGCCGCGTACCTTCCTGCGTCACCATCACGCAAGAACCCGACACCGGCTGGCCGTGATGAGACAGGAACATCGCCGACGGATTGGACACGCCGCGCAGTCCGCGCTCGGTCATGGCGAACACACCCAGTTCGTTCACCGCGCCATACCGGTTCTTGAACGCCCGGATCAGGCGGAAGCTGGAACTGGTTTCACCTTCGAAATACAGCACCGTGTCGACGATATGCTCGAGCACGCGCGGCCCGGCCAGCGTGCCTTCCTTGGTCACGTGGCCGACCAGGATCAGGCTGTGCCCGGCCTGCTTGGCCGCCCGCGTGAGCTGTGCCGCGCACTCGCGCACCTGCGCCACCGAGCCCGGCGCCGAAGTGAGCTGTTCGGAATAGACGGTCTGGATCGAATCGACCACCACGACGCGCGGCCGGGTGTCGCTCAGTACGGCGCCGATCTTTTCCAGATTGATTTCAGCCAGCAGTTGCAGCCCGGACGGATCGAGCGCGAGGCGTTGCGCGCGCAGCGCCACCTGTTCGCCCGACTCTTCACCCGTGATGTAGAGCGTGCTGACCCGCGAAGCGAGCTGCGCCAGCGCCTGCAGCAGCAGCGTCGACTTGCCGATGCCCGGATCGCCGCCGATCAGCACCACGCCACCGGGTACCAGGCCGCCGCCCAGCACGCGGTCGAATTCTTCCAGTCCGGTCGCCAGACGCGGTTCGTCGCGCGGCCGGATGTCGGCCAGCGTCTGCACCTGCGCGGTACCGGCCAGCGAGGCGAAACGGTGTGCGCCGGTGCCCTGCTCGGCAACGGTTTCGACCAGGGTGTTCCAGCCGGAGCACCCGGGGCACTGGCCGGCCCACTTCGGGCTGGTGGCGCCGCATTCGGTGCAGGAATAGACGCTCTTTGTCTTGGCCATCGCGGCTCAGCGCACCGCGGACAGCGGCGGTGCCTTGCCGGGCTCGCTTCCGGCTTCGGACAGGTCGGCGACGCCGACCTCGACCGCCGGCACGCGCAGCGCGAGCGCGCACACCAGTTCGTAATTGACCGTACCGGCCGCGGCGGCCACTTCGTCCAGCGCCACGTGTTCGCCCCACAGTTCGACCACGCTGCCCAGCCCGGTGGCCGGCAGATCGGTCAGGTCGACCGCGATCATGTCCATCGACACCCGCCCGACCAGCCGGGAACGCACCCCGTCCACCGCCACCGGCGTGCCGCTGGGCGCATGGCGCGGGTAACCGTCTGCATAGCCGCAGGCGATCGTGCCGATGCGCATCGCGCGCTCGGCGGCAAAGATGCCGCCATAGCCGATGCGCTCGCCCGGCTGCAGGTGCTGCACCGAAATGACGCGCGCTTCGAAACGCATCACCGGCTTGAGTCCGATGTCCGCTGCGCTGGCATACGCCGTGGCAGGACTGGCGCCATAAAGCAGGATACCCGGGCGCACCCAGGTCGCATGCGTCTGCGGAAAGCGCAGCAGCGCCGCCGAATTGGCCAGCGACACCGGTCCGTCGAAACCACGCACAAGCGGTGCGAAGCGTGCCAGTTGTGCGTCGACGCCGCGTTCTCCGTCGGCGTCGGCGAAGTGGGTCATCAGTCCGATCGAGCCGGCGTGCGGCCAGGCGCGCAGCCGATCCAGCGCGGCGAGCGTGCGCTCGGGCGTGATGCCGAGCCGGTTCATGCCGGTATTCACCTTCAGGAACAGCGGAATGCGGGCATCGGCCGGCAGCGCAACCGACTCCAGCCAGTCCAGCTGTTCCATCGTGTGCACCACGACCGACAATCGGCGCGCCGCGATCTCCGGCAGGTCATGCGGGCTGAAGAAGCCCTCGAGCAGCAGGATGGGTTGCCGGATGCCGGCTTCGCGCAGCCGAACCGCGTCTTCCAGATCGAGCAGTGCGAAGCCGTCGGCCAGCGTGCTCAGCCCGCGCGCAATGCGCGTGATGCCGTGACCATAGGCGTTGGCCTTGATGACGGCCCACATTTTTGCGCCGCCGGCCAGCTCGCGGGTGCGCAGATAGTTGTGACGCAGGGCATCGAAATCGATGCGCGCATGGATCGGGCGGAACAGCGGGAAGGGAACGGTGTGGGACGGGCGCGACATGAAGAGCGAGGGATGGCGGGAAATCCGCTGAGCCTTGAATTCTACTATCCGGAGCCGGCCGGCACCCGTTTCGACTGTACCGAACAGATGCCGTGCCGGGTCTCAGCGTCCGCTCTGCCTCGCCAGACGCGCCGACGCAAACTCGCCGAACTGCTTGGCCATATAGGTGCGGAAGCGCTCCGACGGGTAGAGCAATGCCATGTGGCGTACCAACCGGGGACGCAACGGCACGGCCACCAGCAGGCCGAGGCTGATTTCGTGCCGGATGGCGGCGCGCGACAGAATGGCGTAGGCCAGCCCGCGCTCGAGCACACCCTTCACCGACGACAGCCGGTCAAGCTCGAACGCCAGCGGAAGCTTGGCGGGATCGACGCCGCCGCGTGACAGATAGTCCTCGAGCAAGGCACGGACGCTGCCCGCATCGCGGCCGGCACACGGGTGCTGCAGCAGGTGCTCCGGCGTGACCGCGTCCAGTCGGGCCAGCGGGAAATCGGGGGCACAGACGACCACCAGTTCATCTTCGGCGCACGGTTCGACCATCACCTGTGCGCCGCCGCGGCCGAGACCCTCGACGATGCCGATATCGAGCACACGCTCATCCACCATGTCCTCGATCACGCCCGGGTTGTCGACGGTGAGCCGCGGCACCACGTTCGGATGCGCGATGCGGAACTCCGCCAGCACCGGCGGCAGGTGGTACTCGGCCACCGTCGGCGTGGCACCGATCAGCAGATGGCCGCGCAGGTCACTCGCCATTTCCTGCAGTTCGTTTTCGAGCGTCGCGAACAGGTCGAGGATGCGGTCGGCGTAATCCTTCACCTTCAGACCTTCCGGCGTCAGCGTCACCCGGCCGTGCGCGCGCTCGAACAGTCGGGTGCCGAAATGTTCCTCAAGCTGCTTGATCTGGAAGGTGACTGCGGGCTGCGTCATCTGCAGCAGTTCGGCGGCGCGGGTAAAGGACATCTGGCTCGCCGCTGCGTGAAACACCTCCAGCCTTCTATCAGGCATTTTTCCCTCTTTATAAGTGACGCTCGCCCTCGTGGTTATAGACCAACTTGACGTTTGCAGGTCAACCAAAATGTAAGGTCAAGCGGCTTTTCAGGGCGGTCGATAAAGCCCTCCCGGGTGCTGCATTGCATCAGTGGAAAGCAGTGTAGCAGCGCCGTGTCACGTCATCTGGACAGTGCGGGCTTCGTGGTATAAAGGCGCACTTTTCGCGCAGGGCCGGCGTGCAGTTCCGGCACACAACGCCCGATGCCTCTCGGCTTCTACATGATCATGGCCGCGCAGTTCTTTTCTGCGCTTGCCGACAATGCCTTGCTTGTGGTCGCCATCTTCGTGCTGAAGGATGCGCTGGCACCCGACTGGCAGATCCCGCTCCTCAAGCTGTTTTTCACCATTTCGTACGTGCTTCTTGCCGCCTTCGTCGGTGCGCTCGCCGATTCGATGGCAAAGCGGCGCGTGATGCTTTTCAGCAACGGCATCAAGGTGGTGGGCTGTGCGCTGATGTTCTGGCACGTGCATCCACTGCTCGCCTATGCCGTGGTTGGTCTGGGCGCCGCATCCTACTCGCCGGCCAAGTACGGCATCCTGACCGAGTATCTGCCGCACCGTCTGCTGGTGGTCGCCAACGGCTGGATCGAAGGACTGACAGTCGGCGCGATCATTGTCGGCGTGCTGCTGGGCGGTCTGCTGATCGACCCGTCGCTGAGTGCCCGCCTGCTGGCGATCGATCTGCCCTTCGTCGATACCGGGCTCGACACCACCGTTGAAATCAGCCTGATGCTGGTCGGCCTGCTCTACGTGCTGGCCGGCATCTTCAACCTGTTCATTCCGGATACCGGCGTGCCGCTGAAGCCGCTGAACAGCAGCCCGGCCGCGTTGATCGCCGATTTCAGCCACAGTTTCAAGGGTTTGTGGCAGGACAAGCTGGGGCAGATTTCACTCGCGGTGACCACGCTTTTCTGGGGCGCCGGCGCGACGCTGCAGTTCATCGTGATCGACTGGGCTGACCGCGCACTCGGGATGGGCCTGTCTCAGGCGTCGAAACTGCAGGGCGTGGTGGCGGTGGGCATCGCCATCGGTGCGGTGATGGCGGCTCGGCGCATCACGCTGCGCGGCTCGGTACGGGTCATTCCGCTGGGCATTGCGATGGGGCTGCTGGTGCCGCTGATGATTTTCGTCACGCAGCTGTGGGTGGCGGTGCCCATCCTGATCCTGATCGGCGCCTGTGCCGGCTTCTTCGTCGTGCCGATGAATGCGTTGCTGCAGCACCGGGGCCACATGCTGATGGGCGCCGGTCACTCGATTGCGGTGCAGAACTTCAACGAAAACCTGTCCATCCTGATCATGACCGGGCTGTACGCCGCGCTGCTGGCCGCCGGCCTGTCGGTGTTCGTGGTGATGGTGATGTTCGGCCTGTTCGTCGCCGCCACCATGTTCATGGTCGGCAAATGGCACAAGGCCAACCAGCGCAAGCGCGACGACGTTTCGCTGCTCGACGACGGCTTCAGCCACTGACCGTCGCCCTGCCCCCACTTTTCGGTCCGAAGGCTCAGCGCGACGCCAGCGCGGCCCGCGCGAAACAGAGGTCTTCCCATGCCTTGGCCTTGTCCTGCGGACTGCGCAGCAGGTAGGCCGGGTGATAGGTGACGACCACCGGAATGCCAGCGCGGTCGAACAAGCGTCCGCGCGCCGCGTTGATCTTCACTTCGCCTCCAAGCAGGGTCTGCGCGGCCGGCCGGCCCAGCGCCACGATGATGCGTGGCTGGATCAGCGCGATCTGCCGTTCGAGATAGGGCTGGCAGGCGGCTATTTCGGCCGCTTCCGGTGTGCGGTTGCCCGGTGGGCGGCATTTCACCGCATTCGCGATGTACGCATTTCTCCCGCGCGCCAGACCGATGGCGGCGAGCATCGCATCGAGCAGCTTGCCGGCCTGACCTACGAAGGGCTCGCCACGCAGGTCCTCTTCGGCGCCCGGCCCCTCGCCGACGAACAGCCAGTCGGCTGCGCGGTCGCCGACGCCCGGCACCGCCATCGTGCGGCGCTCATGCAGCGGGCAGGCGCGGCAGGCGCCAATGGCGGCTTCCAGTGCATCCCAGTCCATGCCCTCGGTTACCACGCACGCAGGCGCCACGAGCGGCGAGGCGGTCGGCAACACGGCGGTCCGGGCGGGCAGGACTGCCGGCGCGGGCGCGGCCACCACGGGCGCCACGCCGGCTGCGACCGCGACAGATGCGGGCGCTTCCGCCGGCGGACTGTCCTCGGTCGCACCCGGCGCATCGCGCAGTCGCCAGACAGGCGCCAGACCCATCTCCCTCAGCATGGACGCACGCCGCTTCATCGACGCCACGCCTCATTCGATCCCGCTCGCCAGCCCTCGCCCAGTTCGGCACTCATCACGATGGCGTCCTCGCGCCCGTCGAGCGCAGGGTAATAGCGCGGGCGACGGCCGATCGGCTGAAAGGCGGCAGCGTCGTACATGGCGCGCGCCGCCACATTGGACGGACGGACTTCGAGGAACATGCGTTCGGCCCCATACAGCGCCGCCTCGCGCGCCAGATGGTCGAGCATCAGGCGGCCCAGGCCACGCCGCTGCATGGTGCCCGCGACACTCAGGTTGAGCAGATGCGCTTCGTCGAGCACGCACATCATCACCGCATAGGCCACCAGCACGCCATCCTGAAAAAGCACGCGGCAGCAGTAGCCGGCGATCAGCGAATCGGCGAAGTTCACCCGCGTCCACGGAAAGTCGTACAGCGTGCTTTCCAGTCGGGCAACCTCGTCCAGATCACTTTCACGCATCGGCGCGAAAGTGCGCTGGGCCCGATCGGCGGGCTGTACGGATGCGAAAGACATTTCCATCAGGCGCGACCGCCGGCTGCCAGACGTTCGGCGGTCGTCTGCGCCACCTTGTCGCGAACATATATCGGCGACGCCAGCGCGGCGTCGATGCCTTCGCCGGCCGCCAGACGGCGGCAGCCCAGACGGCCGATCTGCCGCGCATGCGCGGTCAGCCCGGTATCGATCGACCCCAGATCGGCGACCCATGGCAGTCCGGCAACCCCGGCAAGCGCAAATCCGCTGCCGCAGCCCTGCCATGACGCCAGCTCGCCTTCCGGTCTGCACAGGCCGGCCGGCGGGCTCACCCGTACGTTCGACACCGCTGTCACGCCATCGCCGCGCACTTCGTAACACGCGCTGTAGACCTCGCTCATGCGTGCGTCGACACAGACATACTTGAATCCGTCACCTGCCGACAGCGCCAATGCCTCGAGTGTCGGAACGGCCACCAGCCTGACGCCGCTGCCGACCGACAAACCCTGGGCCACCGACACGGCCAGCCGCAAGCCGGTGAAACTGCCCGGGCCGGCACTGAAGGCGATGCCGTCGAGCTGTGGCAGCGACAGGCCGCTTTCGCCCAGCAGTTCGGTCACCCATGGCAACACGAAGCGCGCGTGCGTACCGGGGGTACCGCCTTCGCGTACATGCACCGCGTCGTCAAGCAACAGGGCGACCGAGGCGGTTTCGGACGATGTTTCAATCGCAAGCAGCTTCATTCCGAACGGCAATTCGATGTCGAAGCGCATGATTGTAGGGTGTTCCGGCGCGTCCGGACCGCCCGACTGCTTCAAGAAAAGCGCTTTCCGAGCCGTTCATTGCGGCGTTATCGTTAACCCCGAAAGGGGCTTTTCGTCATGTTTCTGCCGACCGAAGCACTGGACAAGATGCGCGTCGTCATCGCCGACGCGAATCAGGTCGTCCGTACGTGGCTGCGCACCCAGCTGTCGCAGGCCGGCGTCAAGCACGTCGCCATGGCCGGCACGGCCGGCGACCTGCTGCGCCAGTGCGCCGCGACGACGCCGGACGTCGTGCTGTGCGACCACAACTTCGGCGAGAAGCACGACGGCCTGCGCACCCTTGAAGAGCTCCGGCTGAACAACATCCTGCCACTGTCATCGGTGTTCATCATCGTCACCGGCGAGCGCCTGCGCGCGCGCGTCGTGTCGGCAGCCGAGTTTGCCCCGGACGATTACCTGCTCAAGCCCTTCACCTCCGGTCAGCTGGCCGAACGGCTGGAGAGGGCCGTCGAAAAGAAGCTCGCACTGAAGGCGGTCTTCGTGGAAATGGCCCAGCGCAATCTGCCGGGCGTGATCCTCGAATGCGACCGCGTGGTAGAACGTGCGCCACGCTATGCACTGGACGCGCTGCGCATCCGCGCCGAGGCGCTGATCGCGCTCGGCCGACTGGATGAAGCCAGCGAAATCTACGAAGCCATCATCGCTCGCAATTCGGTGCCCTGGGCACGCATCGGCTACGCGATGGTGCTGCGCGAGCGCGGCGAGGCACGCGAGGCCGCCGAACTGGCGGCGCAGATCAGCGAGGAGTTCCCGGATTTCATGGGTGTCTATGATTTTCTCGGCGAACTGCACGAACGCAATGGCGAACTGGATGAGGCGCGTACCTATTACGAACGTGCCGATTCGATCGCGCCGGACAACCTTCGGCGACTGCGCAACCTGGGCGAAATCTGTCTGGAACTGGGCGACGTCGGACAGGCCGCAGCCGTCATGCGACGCGTTGTCGAGCGCACCGAAGGCACATCGCTGAGCTGTACCGAAGACCACCTGACGCTGATCAAGAGCCTGGTCGGGCTTGACGATGCGGATGCCGAAATCAACCAGCGCATGAAGGAAATGCGCACCATGCTGGGCGACAGCGAACGCGCGGCCGTGCTGTCCGACGTCATCGAGGCACGCCGTCTGAGTCGCAATGGCGACGAAGAAGGCGCGCGTCGTGCGATCGACCAGGCGCTCAAGACCCACGAACAACTGCGCACGCCGGACACGCTGACCACGACGGAACTGGCCGAAGCCTGTCTGCAGAACGACCGCCAGGACGCCGCCGAACAGCTGATCAGCACATTGCCCGATGCGCCCGGTGTACTGCCGAACCGGCTGAAGCGCCAGTCACAGTCGGCGCGCGATCGTGCCAGGGCCGCGGCGGCACAGCTCGAAGCCGAGCTCGCCCAAGGCCCCGACCTCGAACACATCGAAGCCGAACTGACGCGTCTGGGCACGCTGATCAAGCGGCTGGATGTGACCTGGGACGACACGCTCGCGACGGACGCGCGCAACATCCTGATCGACGCCTTCACGCTGGCACCGCGCGAGCGCAGCGTCATCGATGCGCACATCCATTACAACAGGGTGGCGCAGAAACACGGCTTCGACCGGCACAAGCCGACGGCGCGGGTCAGCAATCCGGAGTGAGCTGCAACGCCCCGGTCGATCGAGGCCGCGGGGCGGTTCGCGCGCTCATGCAGACACAGGTGCCGCGTCGGGGATGAAGCGAGCATGCGCGCCCGACCACCATGCACCCACTCCACGATTCAGCGCACCGATGTCGACCTGCGGCGTCGGGCTGCCGCGGTGGTCGAGCCGATCGAGATCAGGCTGTGCGCCGAACACGCCGCCGGTCAGCCGCCCGCCTGCGATGAAGTGCACGCCGGCGCTGCCGTGATCGGTTCCGGCGCTGAGGTTCTCCGCCGCGCGACGCCCGAATTCCGAGCGCGTCATCAGCAGCGTGTCAGGCCAGCGGCCCGACGCCTGCAACGACGCGCGCAACGCCGTCATCGTGGCGGCAAGTCGCGCCAGCAGGCGCGCATGCACCTCGGGCTGGCGTTCATGCGTATCGAAACCGTCCAGTGCAAGGTGCAGCGAATGCAGCGGCGCGCCGGACGCGATCTGTTCAAGCGCCTGCGCAAGTGAGGACGAGGCGGATGAAAACAGCTGAAAAGTTTCAATGGAATCTGCCGACGGAAAGCCAGGCAAGGCAGCCTGCATGAGTTCGGACGCGCGATGGTGCGACAGGCTGGCGTCGGTGCTGCCCACGCCATGCAGGATCGCCAGTTCGCCGGCTGACCACATCGGCATCAGCGGCCGCAGCGCCGGATGCAGCGCGTTGCGGTCATCGAGCGGCAGCCCGCTCTGCCGGTCGATGGCGATGGTCGGCCTGAGTGCGGTGTAGTGTGGATCGGAAAGAGGGATGACGGTATTGAGACCATCGTTGCCGCCGACCAGATCGATGATGATCAGAAGTCGGCCGGGCGGGGCCGCTTCGGCAGCCCCGATGCGCCCCCCTGCCAGCGGCGCTGCCGCGACGCACTGCAGGAAATGGCGTCTGTCCATGGATTGTCGGGCAGGCCTGCGGGTGTGGGTGACTAACGATCCGGCGTGTCGCGGTAGAGCTCGCGCGATGCGTCGCGGATGTCGCGCCGCAGCTGACGGCGCTCCTCAGGCGTCAGCCCGGGGCCGCGCTGGTCACCGTAGTTGGCACGGCGTGCCGCCGTCGGATCTTCGGAATCGAAGCGGCGCATCGGCGGCAACTCGCCGCTGGCGGGCATGATGCGTTCCATGTACTGGCCGCCGACGAAATCGCGTCGACCGACCGGGTCGCCGCCCGCGGCCTCGACTGTCGTCGAAACGATGACCGCCGCGCCCATACAGGAGCACAGCACGGCGCGTCGCCGTCGTACGCTGGTCAGGTCTGCACCCATCATTCGTGTTCGCTCCTTGCCGTCGCTACTGTTCAACTGCGGCACCGCCGGACGCTCGCGCCATCGGCCCGATGCGCCCCGGATTGTAGAGGTAGAGACTGGCGCGGTGAAGTGCATACTGCCGCGCCAGATGTGCCGCCTGATCCTTGCCCTGCGCCACGTCCGGCGATGCAGCACCTGCCCCATCACGCTTCAGGGTATCCGACGGCCGGGCCGGAATTGAATCAAACGGTGTCTGCGCTTCGACTTTCGCCGCACTGTCCGCCTGCACCATGGGTAACACCGCATTGGCTGCCGACGCGGCAAACGATGCGCTGCAGATACACACCCCAACCATCATTCCGAACCCTTTCATCACTGCCTCCCTGTGGCGTTTCCCGCCTTGACTGGTTGATGGTCGAAGCCTGAACACCCGCTGTTAGCCGGATGTGAGCAGACCGCCACGGTTTGTAAGCGCACGTTAACGCCGGCGGTGCCGCTTACATGCGCTCACCGGCAGATTGAATACTGCAGACCCGCTCGGGTAGCATCGCGCAATGGAAGAAAAAAAACGCAAGATCCTGATCGTCGATGACGACGCCCGCCTGCGCGCCCTGCTCGAGCGCTACCTCGGAGAACAGGGGTTCGCGGTCAAGGCCGTGGCCGACAGCGCGCAGATGGACCGTGCCCTGGCGCGCGAACTGTACGACCTCATGGTGCTCGACCTGATGCTGCCCGGTGAAGACGGACTCGCCATCTGCCGCCGGCTGCGTGCGCAGGACAACACGATTCCGGTGGTCATGCTGACCGCCAAGGGCGACGAGGTCGACCGCATCGTCGGTCTCGAAATGGGCGCCGACGACTATCTGCCCAAGCCCTTCAATCCGCGCGAGCTGGTCGCCCGCATCAACGCCGTGCTGCGCCGTCAGGCACCGAAACCGCCCCCTGGCGCGCCGGCGCTCGACGAACGCGTGGTGCATTTCGGCCAGGTCGAGGTCAATCTCGCCGCACGTACGCTGACCCGCGACGAGCAGGAGCAGGTGCTCACCACCGGCGAATTTTCACTGCTCAAGGTGCTGCTCGAATCGCCGCGCGTGCCGCTGTCGCGCGACAAGCTGATGGAACTGGCGCGCGGCCGCGAATACGATGCCTTCGATCGTTCGATCGACGTGCAGATGTCGCGCCTGCGCAAGCTGGTCGAAGACGACCCCGCCAAGCCGCGCTACCTGCAGACGGTGTGGGGCTTCGGCTATGTATTCGTACCTGACGGCACACGGCATGCCTGATCACGCCCCTGCGGCGGCCGGTCACACTTCGACCGGCTGCGCGCCGGCGCTTCACCCGTGGTAAAGCGCGCACGTCGCCGCGGCAGGTTCGCCCGTCTGACCGGTCAGGCCCTGCGCGCGCCGCTGCGCAGCTTTCCGCTGCTGCCGCGCACACTGCTTGCCCGCACCTTCCTGCTGCTGGCCGGGCTGCTGACCGCCTCGGTTCTCGCCTGGTCGGGCATCTACGCCTGGCTGGAACGCGCGCCGCGGGCACAGCAGGCAGCGCAGATCATCATCAGCGTCATCAACCTCACCCGTGCGTCGCTGGTCAGCGCCGACCCGCAGCGACGCGTCGAACTGCTGACCGAGCTGTCGATGCGTGAAGGTCTGCGCATCTACCTCGACGGCGACATTCCGGGCTTCGAGCCCATCCCCGGCGACCGTTCGCTGGCTGCCATCGAGGATGAATTACGCAAGCGGCTCGATCCGCGCACCCGCATCGTCGTGTCGCGCGGCATCCAGACCGGGCTGTTCGTCAGCTTCAGCATTTCCGACGGCGAAGGCATCGACGATTACTGGCTCATGCTGCCGCGCAACCGCATCGAGCGCCCGCTGGCGCTCGAGGTGGTCGGCTGGGGCACCGCAGCGCTGCTGCTCGCGCTCGGCGGCGCCTTCCTGATCGTGCGCCGGGTGACCCGGCCGTTGTCGGCGATGAAGCGCGCAGCCCGTGCGATCGGCCGCGGCGAGCGTCCCGCCCCGCTGCCCGAGCAGGGCGCCGAAGAACTCGCCGAGGTGGCGCACGCCTTCAACCAGATGGCCGACGATCTGGCGCGCATGGAGGACGAGCGCGCGCTCATTCTGGCCGGTATTTCGCACGACCTGCGCACACCGCTGACCCGGCTGCGGCTCGACATGGAAATGGCCGGACTCGACCCGGACACGGTGCGCGACATGAGCGCCGACATCGATGACATGGACAAGATCATCGGCCAGTTTCTCGACTTCGCCCGCATGACCACCGGCGAGGAGCCGGTCGAAGGCGATCTCGCCAGCCTTGTGCTGGAAGCCGCGCAGGCCTATACGCGGCATGGCTTTGCCGTCAGCGCCGCCCGGCTCGATCCGGTGCCGGCCATGCGCTTCCGGCCGCTCGCCATCCGCCGCTGCCTGAACAATCTGGTCGACAATGCGCTGCGTCATGCCGGTGAAGACAAGCCGGTCGAACTGTCATGCGTGATCGACGGGCCGGAGGCCTGCATCGATGTGAGCGACCGCGGCCCGGGCATACCGCCCGAGCAGATCGACCGCCTGAAGCGGCCCTTCACGCGGCTGGACAACTCGCGCACCGGCCAGAGCGGCGCCGGGCTGGGTCTTGCGATCGTCGAGCGCACCTTGCGCGCACACGGCGGACGTTTCGAACTGCTGCAGCGCGAGGGTGGCGGGCTGGTCGCCCGCCTGCGGCTGCCGCTCGCCCCACCGGCAGCGGCCAGCCGCGACAGACAGGGTCAGTGAACGCTGCCTGATTCGGCCGCTGCGGCGGCCGCACCATCGGCCGGCACTGCCGGCGCATCACCAGTGCGCTGCGCCGTACGGTCGAGCAGCACGCGCAGATGGCCGAGTGACAGCAGCTGCGCGTATACCAGACCCATCCAGCCGCGGCGGAACAGATCGACCGCCGCCGCCGCCGACAGTGATTGCAGCTTCGCTTCGTCGATCACCCACAGCCCGTCGAGGCGGAACTTGCGGCCGTCCTTCAGTTCGGCCATCGCGCTCATTTCGTTCAGCAGACCGAGCTGTTCGACCTCGCGGCAGAATTCCGCCGTGCGCTGCGCCTCGTTCTGGTAGCCCTGCACGAACGCCAGCGCGTTCTTCAGGAACGGGGTTTCCGCGCCATTCTCGTCGAACAGTCGCTCGCCCTCTTCCTTGTTGAAGCCCGGAAACTGTTCGTCCATGCACACCAGCAGCTTGTCGGGTGCCGTGTTGTCCTGCACCGCGACGAAGGGGTAGCGACGCACGAAGGCGGGCACGTAGCGTGCGTCCCACTTTCCTTCGTCGTTCAGATAGAGGTTTTCCGCGTCGCGCAGACCGAGCAGCGCCACCGGTACCAGCCCCCCCGGCAGCCGTGCGAACACGATCGGATACTCGCGCGCCACGTCGCCGAATTCGACCAGCGCCAGCGGCACGCAGTTGGTGCTCGCGGCGAAACGCAGGTTGTCCTGCGGCTTCAGGTGCAGATCGCGGTGGGTGTCGCGGTTCAGAACGACCACACTGTCGTAGAAAAGCAGCGTTTTCATTGAAATCCTTCCGGTGGATGGGGGGGCGCCGGGCCAGATTCTATGCCGCCCGCTCTGCTCGCCGCGCGAAAAACGACCGCGCGATGCCCAAAGACCGACGGGCCGGGGCGATATAAAATCACGCTCTCCGGCAGACACCGCTAGCAACGCGAACACGCTCACCACCCCATGACACAGAACCACTCCGCCAGCACCACCTTCTACGACCACATCGGCGGCGCCCCCGCCGTGCGCACGCTGGTCGATCGCTTCTACGAGCTGATGGACACGCTGCCCGAGGCCTACGGCATCCGCAAGCTGCACCCGGCCGACCTGTCCGGCTCGGCCGAAAAGCTCTACATGTACCTGTCCGGCTGGCTCGGCGGCCCGCAACTGTACGTCGAAGCCTATGGCCACCCGCGCCTGCGCGCGCGTCACCTACCGTTCACCATCGGCGAAGCGGAACGCGACCAGTGGCTCATGTGCATGCGCATGGCGATGGAAGAAGTGCTGCCGCCGGACGACTCCAACGCCCAGTTGTACGGCGCGCTGGCTGACCTCGCGGACCACATGCGGAACATGGCGGGGTGAGCGGCCGTGGCGGCGCGCAGCTTTTCCACCTGCGCTCGAAGCACTACGCGCACACTGGCGTGATGATCACGACCAATCAGCAGTTCGCCGTGTGGGACAGCGTGTCCGGCCACGCCAAGATGGCCACCACAATGCTTGACCGGCCCACGCATCACTGCCACATCGTTGAGACCGGTGACGAGTCCAGGCGCTTCAAGACGAGCACGGCCCGAGTCTCAAGGAGACAAACCACACGGTGCCGAATCCACCCAACACCGCGTGTAGCTATACTATATGAATAAACTGGCGGGTCAGCGCTGGATGCCCCCCGGTCAGATTCAAGTGGAAATCAACAGTCCAGCGTCGAGCCATCGCGACGGACGTCCATAATCAGCGTTCGCGCCAGGCCTTGTTGAAACTCGATACGATAGGGTCGAGCAGATAGGCGAGAAAGGTTCTGTCCCCGGTGCGCACGAACACGTCGGCCAGCATTCCTGGATGGATCTTCTGTCCGCCGAGCCGGGAAAGCTCCTCTTCGGGCACCTCGATACGCACAAGAAAGTAACTCTGACCGGTGCGTTCCTCTTCGAGGATGTCCGCCGAAAGGTAGCTCACCGAACCGTCCAGTTCAGGCAGTGTTCGTTGATCGAATGACGACAGTTTCACGCCCGCTGCAAGTCCGGTACGCACGCGGTCGACGTCCTGCGGACGCACTTTCGCTTCGATCATCAGACGTTCATCGGTCGGGACGATCTCCAGCAGTACCTGTCCGGGCGCAACCACACCGCCCTCGGTATGGGTTTTCAGGTCCGTGACCGTGCCTGCCACCGGCGCGCGCAGTTCTGTCTGGGCGAGGACGTAGTCGGCTGCCTGCATGCGCTCGGTGTAGTCGAAAAGTTCGGTCTGAACCGTGCGCAACTGTTCGGTGACTTCTTCGTTGAAGGTCTTGCGCGCCTGAAACTTCTGCAACTCCCGCTCGCTGATCGTCGCCCTCGCGGAGGCAATGTCCGACATGTGCTCTGCGCGCTCGCCCTCGACTCGCGCGATTTCGCGCTCCAGGTTGCGGTACTTGGTCTTCTCCACCATTCCCTTGCTGAGCAGATCAGTCAATCCGGCCAGTTCGGTCTGCAGACTCTCAAGCTGGGTCTGCTTTGCCTTGCGCTGGCTGTCCAGCCCTTCAATTCCCGCCTGCGTGGCGGCGATCTGGCGATCAAGAATGCTTAGATGGCCCTGCAAAGACGCCCGCCGCGCAGCGAACTGTGACTGCTGCGTCTGCAACAGTTCGGAGACGCGCGGCTCATTGCGTCGTGCAAGCAATTCGGCCGGCCAGGAAATCGATACCTGGCCGTCGCGCTCCGCGATCAGGCGCGCCTGCAAGGCCAGCGCGGCGTCGTACTGTGTCTGCAACACGCCCTGTGAAGCGCCGGCACGCGTCTCGTCAAGGCGGATCAGTACGTCACCGGCCGCCACTCGATCACCGTCGCGCACGAGGATGGCCTTGATGACCCCGCCTTCCTGATGCTGGACCATCTTGCGGTTGCCGACCACCTTGACCGTGCCGCTCGCGATCACCGCGCTCGATAGCGGAGCCAGCGTGGACCACAGTGCGGTCACCCCGAAGGTTGCGGCCAGAATGAGTAAACCGGTCAGACGCCAGCGCCGGAGTTGAGCACTCGCCGCGGCATCCCCGATCACCAGGCCGGGTGGCCGGGCAGCGGATTCAGACATGACCGGCTCCCGTTCCGCCGCTCCCCGCCGCGCGGCGGGCCACGACGCGACGCGTGATCTGCGGCATGATCTCGGCAGTCGGGCCGAAGCTGGTGATCTGCCCCCGTTGCACAACCATCAGTCGATCGGTGCCGCCCAGCACGGCTGGCCGATGAGCGATCACGATCACCGTGTGGCCCGCTGCGCGCAGCGTATCCATGGCCTGACGAACGGCATTTTCGCCTTCGGTATCCAGATTTGACGTCGGTTCGTCGAGTACGATCAGCGCCGGCTGTCCGTAGAAGGCGCGCGCCAGACCGATGCGCTGACGTTGGCCGCCCGAGAGGTTGACACCTCCGGGGCCGATGCGTGTGTCGTAGCCTTGTGGCAGTTCAAGGATGACCTGGTGCGCGCCAGCGAGTTGCGCTGCCTCGACGACCCGCATCGGGTCAGCGTCGCCGAAGCGTGCAATGTTCTCGGCAATGCTGCCGGGGAACAATTCGATGTCCTGCGGCAGGTAGCCGATATGGGGTCCGACCTGTTCACGCGACCAGTCGGCAATATTTGCTCCATCCAGACGCACGACGCCCACCAGAGGACGCCATACGCCCACAGCCAGCCTCGCCAGGCTCGTTTTCCCCGCTGCGCTGGGGCCCGTGATACCCAGGCAGGTGCCGGCCTCAAGCGTAAAGGTCAGATCGCGTACGGTGGGCTTGCGGAAATCCGGCGGTGCCCCGGCAACGCCCTCGAATGACAGTCGACCGGTCGGGGCAGGCAGAGCCATGGTCGCGGCGGGCTCGACGCTCGCGCCAAACTCCCGGAGCAGACGGCCATGCGCCTGACGGGCCTGCACAAAGCCGCGCCATCCACCGATGGCGGCCTCGACCGGTGCCAGTCCGCGGCCCATCACGATGGAGGCCGCGATCATCACACCGGCCGTAGTCTGCTCATCGATCACCAGCCAGGCACCGACACCGAGGATGGCAATCTGCAAAGAAAAACGCACGGCCTTGGCAAGCGCTGAAATATCACCCCCGCGATCGCTGGCCAATCCCTGGAGGCCAAGTCCCAGTTCATGTCGCTTGCGCCAGATCGCGCTCAGCCCCGGCAGCATACCCATTGCCCTGACCGCTTCGACGTTGCGTGCGCTGATTTCGGCGAAGCGGGTGCAGGCAGCCAGCTCATCCGCCGCTTCAGCAAGCGGCAAGCGTGTTGCGCGCTCGTTCCACAGCCCCAGTGCAAACAGCACGATGGCGCCGAGCAGTGCGACATGTCCCAGCATGGGGTGAAGCAGATACACCAACCCGATGTAGATGGGAATCCACGGCGCATCGAGCAAGTTGAGTATCTGCGCGCTCGACAGAAAGCCGCGCAGGACGTCGACGTCGCGCAGTGCCTGTCCGTTGCGCCCTGCAGAAAGCGTGTGCGCGAACACCTGACCGGACAACTGCGCGTCAAAGCGGGCTGCCATGCGCACCAACATGCGCGTGCGCACGACCTCAAGCGCCGCGAGCGTGGCGAGGCAGGCGCCGGCGAACAGTGTGAGGTAGACCAGTGTCGGCACACTGCGCGCTGCGAGCACGCGGTCGTATACCTGCAACATATAGATGGACGAGGTCAGCATCAGCAGATTCACGAACAGACTGAAGAACGCGATCTGCTTCAATACCTCCGTCACGCCGTCCATGGCGCGGCGAAAGGGCGTGTTCAGCCTCGGGCGGCCATCCTGCTTTGCGGACATGCTGCGATTCGGTCGGGCGATAGGCTTGTCTGAAGATCCTTTGAGGCGACGAACTCAGATCGCCACAACGCTACGGCATACACACACCAGTTTAACCTGAGCTCGCCTACGAAAACCGTGTCACTTGCTGAGTGATTCGCAATGCAGGCTAGGAGAGCGGAAATGACTAAGCCGAAAGGGGCGGCGAGGACATCGGGCGTGATCGGTCAGGCCTTGTTCAGCTGGGTCAAGGTCAATCTTCAAGGCAGGCTCGCGGGTTCGGACACCAAGCCGGTCCGGGCAACGATACGCTGCTGGCTCACATCAAAGCGATTCATGCCCAGACGCATGGCGGCTATGGCTGGCCGCGCATCACGAAGGAGTTGCTGGCCCGCGGCGTGCGGGCGGGCAAGGATCGCGTGCGCAGCTGCACGGCATCCGCGCCAAGGGCAGGCGCCGCTTCAAGCCCGCAGTGACGGCAATCACAACCTGCCCGATTGCGCCAAACCGGCTCGATCGCGAGTGTGTCGTGGCCGGGCCTGACCGGGTCCAGGTGGGCGAGATCACCTGAATCGCCATCGGCGAAGCGGAGCGCGACCAGTGGCTCATGTGCATGCGCACGGCGATGGAAGAAGTGCTGCCGCCGGATGACTCCAACGCCCAGTTGTACGGCGCGCTGGCTGACCTCGCGGACCACATGCGGAATATGGCGGGGTGAGCGGCCGACGGCATGCCTGCCTTCATGGAGATCGGCTGACAGACCCGCGGCATTGAGGTGCGGCGGTGCCGGAGACGCTTCAGCGACGCCCGGAGTCAACGCGTCGAAGGCGGCTCCGCGCCCGTGCGCTACTTCATCCCGCGAGATGGCGCAGGATGCTGGCCAGTATCTGCGGCACGCGCTGCGGGTCACGGCCGATGTCCTGCAGCAGCGCGTCGACCGTCGCGGTACCCGGCAACCCGGCCCAGGCCGACATGTCCTGCGGCGTCGCACTGACGTAAGCCATGCGCCAGGTGCCGAAGGTCGGCGCCTCGACCTCCGCTTCGTGGAAGACGGTGACCGTATCGTGCCGCGTATCGCTTGCGATGCTCGCCATCAACGCCCGCACGACCCCTTCCTCGCCTTCGAGTATCTGCAGAAACACGCCATCGACGAACACCAGTGCACCGGTGACGTTGCGCGCTTCATTGCCGGCGCGCGCATCGACCAGGATCTGCTCCAGATCCGCCGCCGTCATCGGTCGGGTGGCCTGGGAGGAATACACGATCTGATAGGTCATGGCGACGCTCGCGGGTGAATGAGGGCGAGCAATGGTACGACGGTCTGCCCACAGCCCGCCACGGGCCGCTCGGAAAGCGGCCGACGTCACAATGGCATGACGATCCGCCAACGCGAGCAGCGCAAACAGGGGATAGATCCTGAAGCATTGCCGAACGTAGAGGTGGCTTCATTGATAGAACAGAACGGCTGCCGGTCTGCCCCCCTGTCATTCAGCGCCGCTTCCGGAACTCGCCGGCAAACGCTTCAGAGGCCAGACGCATCCTGTGCGACGATGCGTTCCCGAGCGGTCGAGCGGTGATCCGCGCACGCATCCCGCTCACCCGCCCCGGAGCCCCCGCATGGACAACATCTACGAGCAGCATCTGGCGCGCAACGCGGCCAACTTCGTCGCCCTGTCGCCGGTCAGTTTCGTCGAACGCAGTGCTGAAATCTTCGGCGACCTGCCGTCGGTGGTGCACGGTGAGCGCCGCTACACGTGGGCGCAGACACGCGAGCGTGCCGCCCGGCTGGCGGCGGCACTGCGCGCCCTCGGCGTCGGGCGCGGCAGCACGGTCAGCGTCATGCTGCCCAACACCCCGGAAATGGTCGAGGCGCACTACGCGGTGCCGGCGCTCAATGCCGTGCTCAACGCGCTCAACACACGCCTTGATGCCACACTGCTGGCCTGGCAGATGAACCACTGCGAAACGCAGGTGCTCATAACCGACCGCGAATTCGCCGCCGTCATGGCGCCGGCGCTCGACATCCTGCGCGAGCGCTTCGGCCGCAGCCCGCTGGTGATCGACGTCGACGACAGCGAATACACCGGTGCCGGCAGCCGCCTCGGCGCGCACGAATACGAAACGCTGCTCGCCGCGCACCCGCCGCTCGCCCGGCTCGACGGCCCCGCCGACGAATGGGACGCCATCGCCGTCAGCTACACCTCGGGCACCACCGGCGACCCGAAGGGCGTGGTCACCCACCACCGCGGCGCCTATCTCAACGCGCTGTGCAACGCGGCCGCCTGGACCATGCCGCACTTCCCGAAGTACCTGTGGACACTGCCGATGTTCCACTGCAACGGCTGGTGCTTCACTTGGACGATCGCCATGCTCGGCGGCACCCACATCTGCCTGCGCAAGGTCGAGGCCGGTGCCATCCTCGACGCCATCCGCGCGCACGGCGCCGATCACTACTGCGCCGCGCCCATCGTGCACAGCCTCATCTACAACGCGCCGGACGCACTGCGCACCGGCATCAACCACGCGGTGCGCGGCATGGTGGCGGGCGCTGCGCCCCCGGCGGCGATGATCGAAGGCATGGCACGCATCGGCTTCGACATCACCCACGTCTATGGCCTGACCGAAACCTACGGCCCGGCCGCGGTGGCCGTCAAACGCCCGGGCTGGGCGCAGGAAAACCTGTTCGAACAGACCCGCCTCAACGGCCGTCAGGGCGCGCGCTACCCGATGCAGGAAGGCATGACCGTGCTCGACGCGGGCACGATGGCCGAAGTGCCGGCCAACGGCCACACCATGGGCGAAGTCATGTTCCGCGGCAACATCGTCATGAAGGGCTATCTGAAGAACCCGGAATCGACCGCGAAGGCCTTCGAGGGCGGCTGGTTCCACACCGGCGACCTCGGCGTCATCGAACCCGACCGCTACGTCAAGCTGAAGGACCGCAGCAAGGACATCATCATTTCCGGCGGCGAGAACATCAGTTCGCTCGAAGTCGAGGACGCGCTCTACCGCCACCCCGCCATCGCCGCCTGCGCCGTCGTCGCCCGCCCCGACGACAAATGGGGCGAAACCCCGGTCGCCTTCGTCGAACTGAGGTCCGGCGCCACGGCGAGCGCCGAAGAACTGATCACCCACTGCCGCGGGCTGCTCGCCGGCTACAAGGTGCCGCGCGAAATCCGCTTCGAGGAAATTCCCAAGACCTCGACCGGCAAGATCCAGAAGTTCCAGCTGCGCAACCGCCTGAAGTCATCGAGCGCGATCGGGTGATCACACGGGTTCGGCAGCCCGATCGAATACGACGACCGCTTTACGAACAATCTGACGTTCTTGCAGGCGCGTTCCACTGATCGCGAACCGGCGCGCTGATCACGCACCTGCCTCGGCTCAACGTTCGTAGTCGCCATCAATGGGCGACGCGGGGTTTCGGCGAGCACGGTGCGCTGCCCGCAGCATGAAAACAGGGGACAGACACCCTTTTCATTCGGCACTTCGATATTCGTGGTCTGTCGGCTGTTTCTCCTGTTTCTCACCGGCCGCCACTCCGGCTGCCTCACGTCGCTCGGCGCGCGCCATCAGGTGCGTGTGGGCGCTTTCAGCCAGGAGGCAGGCCGCCACACCCAGTACCGCCTGCCTGAGCCAGGGTGCCGGGGCCCGGGTTCGGCGCACCAGGGTGTCGAGCAGGCCGGTGGTCGCGCGGCCGAGCGTCCACAGCACCAGGCTTATCCCCACGCCCATGGCGACCACGAAAATCAGGAACTCCAGCATGTCCGTCGGTCCGGCGGTGTGCGTGGCGTGGCCCGAGGCGGACCAACCGTAGAACGCGACGGCGGGTGCACTCAGGGCTGCAAACAGTGGCCAACTCGTCGCCAGATGCCGCAGGATGCCCAGCCCGATCAAGGTCACGATGGCCTGCGCAAGGGGCGGCCAGCCGTACAGGTCAGCCAGCGCGGCCAGGGCCAGCCAGGGTGCGATGTATCGGGCCAGCCCGGGGCCTTTGGGCATGATCGGCGCCTCGCCGGCAACGATCAGCGGCTCGGGCTGCGAGCGCCCCAGGCCACCTTGAAGCAGATCGAAACCCAGCGCAGTCAGAACAGCGCCCAACAGGATCGCGTGCAAGCCGGGGGGCGCCAGCCAGCTGAACAGCATCCACCACTGCAGGTTGCCTGCGGCGGTCAGGAAGAACGGCAAAAAGGCCGCCAGGCCGGCGAGGAACATGACACACCCCACCACCAGACAGGCCCGCACCACGGGGTCACGGGTGTCGCGGGGCTGAGCGGCAGGCACTTTGCGCCGCTTGTAGCCGAACTGGGTGATGCGCCCCGGCAACTTGAAATGAACGCCGATCACGAGCGTTGCCGGGACGAGCAACAGGAGATCGAAACGAAACAGTGCCCACAGCGCCAGCAGGGCGAAGCAGGCATACAGCACGCGCCGAGTGAGCGGCATGCGGTCGTCGTGCGGCGATTCGCGGGTGTTGGGCTCGGGGTGTCGGTGCATGGTGAATCTATAGCGGCAGCCGCATGCAGCATATTGACTGCGAATGGCCACCCTTTCCGTGAACGGGACGCAGCGCCGGCGACCCGTGCTCCGTGAGCCTCAGCGCCGCGCCTGCCACTCGTCCGGGTCCCGGGCAGCGTGCAGAACAGCCAGCACGGAAATCCTGCCGTCGATCACCAGATAGAACACGCCACAGGGAAACCGGCGCAGCAGAGCGCGGCGAATGCCCCGATGGACGTCGGGGTAGAGAAATGGATTTTTCGAGATGCGTTCGAAGGATTCTTCGACGCTGCTCAGGAAGTCATCGCCCAGACCACGACGACACTCCTGATAGAAGGCGTAGCTGCTCGCAAGATCGCGTTCCGCTTCGGGGCGGACGAACACCTTGCAGCTCATGTCAGGCGCTCGTGATGCGCCGCTTTACGTCCTTCCAGTCATCGCCGGGGTGCGCGTCCAGCGCCAGTGCGGCCAGCCGCTGATCGAGCACCGCCTGCTGTGCGGGCGTCACCGGGATGTCGTTTGCCGAATCATGGACGCTGTCCCACAGCTTCTGCGCAAGCAGGATGCGTTCGCTGGCGCTCAAGTTCTGAATGTCCATAAGCTGAATTCCTCTGCCAAACGTCGGCTGAAGGATACCCCGAATGCGTCAGGCAACGGATCGGCGCGGCGATCGAGCGTACCTGCGATGCGCGCGATGCGTCGTAGACAAGGAAGGCCGCCCGAGGGCGGCCTTCTTCATGGCAGCGCCACGTCGATCAGAACAACCCCGACACCTTGCCGTTGTCGTCGATGTCGATCTTCTCTGCGCTAGGCACCTTGGGCAGGCCGGGCATGGTCATCATGTCACCGCAGACGGCGACGACGAAGCCGGCGCCGTTGGCCAGGCGCACTTCGCGCACGTTCAGGGTGTGGCCGCTGGGGGCACCCTTGGCGTTGGCGTCGGCCGAGAACGACATCTGGGTCTTGGCCATGCACACCGGGAAGTGGCCGTAGTCGGCGTTCCAGCTTTCGAGCTGCTTGCGCGCGGCGTCGGCGAAGGTCACTGCACCGGCGCCGTAGATCTTGGTGGCGATGGTGGTGATCTTGTCCTGCAGCGTGGCGTTGGCGTCGTACACGAAGGTGTGCTGGCCGGGCGCGTTGTCGCAGATGTCGGCGACCATGCGGGCCAGTTCTTCGGCACCGGCGCCACCGCTCGCCCAGTGGCGGGCGATGACGAACCTGCCGCCGAGCGCTTCGATGCGGCTCTTCAGCAGCGCGATTTCTGCGTCGGTGTCGAAGGTGAAGTGATTGACCGACACGACGCACGGCAGGCCGTAGTGCTCCTTGATGTTCTTCAGGTGGCGCTCGATGTTGCAGATGCCCTTTTCGAGCGCGGCCAGGTTTTCCTGGTTGAGCTCTTCCTTCTTCACGCCGCCGTGGAACTTGAGCGCGCGGATGGTGGCGACCAGCACGACGGCGGCGGGGTTGAGCCCGGCCATGCGGCACTTGATGTCGATGAACTTCTCGGCACCCAGGTCGGCGCCGAAGCCGGCTTCGGTCACGACGTAGTCGGCCATCTTCAGGCCGGCCTTGGTCGCAGTGACCGAGTTGCAGCCGTGCGCGATGTTGGCGAACGGGCCGCCGTGGATGATGGCCGGGTTGTTTTCCAGCGTCTGCACGATGTTCGGCTTGATCGCGTCCTTCAGCAGCGTGGCCATGGCGCCCTGCGCCTTCAGGTCGCTCGCATACACCGGCTTCTTGTCGCCCATCGTGTAGCCGATGATGATGCGGCCGAGGCGTTCCTTCAGGTCGGACAGCGAACCAGCCAGACACAGGATGGCCATCACTTCGGAGGCGACCACGATGTCGTAGCCGTCTTCGCGCACGAAGCCGTTGGCGGTGCCGCCCAGGCCGATGGTGATCTTGCGCAGTGCGCGGTCGTTCATGTCGACCACACGCTTCCACTGGATGAGGCGCGGATCGATGCGCAGCTCGTTGCCGTGGTTGATGTGGTTGTCGATCAGCGCCGACAGCAGGTTGTGCGCGGCACCAATGGCGTGGAAGTCACCGGTGAAGTGCAGGTTGATGTCTTCCATCGGCACGATCTGGGCGTAGCCGCCGCCGGCCGCCCCGCCCTTCACGCCGAACACCGGCCCGAGAGACGGTTCGCGCAGGCAGATCATGGTTTTCTTGCCGATGCGGTTCAGCGCGTCGCCCAGACCGACCGTGGTCGTCGTCTTTCCTTCGCCGGCCGGCGTCGGGCTGATCGCGGTGACCAGGATGAGCTTGCCGTCCGGGCGGTCCTTCAGCGTGTTCAGATATTCGAGCGACACCTTGGCCTTGTAGTGGCCGTACGGCTCGATCGCATCTTCCGGGATGCCCAGCTTGGACACGACCTCGCTGATGCGCAACATCTTGGCCTGCTGTGCAATTTCAATATCGGATGCCATATCGGTTTTTTCCGTGTAGTCGAGATGTGGTCATGAATCGGATGCGGACGCGACCGGCGAGTGCCGATGCGCGCCCCCTCTATATATATGCAGCGATCAGGTCGCCGCGGCGATGCTGTCGGCCTTGGCGATCAGCGCCTCGGCCATGCGGATGCTGGCGATGTCGATCAGGCGCCCGTCGAGCGACACCGCACCGCGACCTTCCTTCGCCGCCTGCGCCATCGCTTCGAGGATGCGGCGGGCCTTGGTCACTTCGGCGGCCGACGGCGTGTACACCGTGTTCGCCAGTTCGATCTGCGACGGGTGGATGGCCCACTTGCCTTCGTAGCCCAGCACCGCGGCGCGATTCGCCGCGGAAATATAGCCGTCCGGATCGTTGAAGTCACCAAACGGGCCGTCGATCGGGCGCAGGCCGTAGGCGCGGCAGGCCACCATCATGCGCGTCTGCGCGGCGTGCCACGGGTCGGTCCAGAAGGCCTGGCGGTTGCCGGCTTCGTCCTTGTCGCTCAGCACGACGCTGTCCTTGTTCACGCCGCCGATCACGGTCGTGCGGGCGCGCGTCGAGGCAGCGTAGTCGGCGACGCCGAAGCTCATCGCTTCGAGGCGCTTCGACGACTGGGCGATCGCTTCCACATTGGCCATGCCGAGCGCGGTTTCGATCAGCACTTCGAAGCCGATGCGCTTGGTGCGCTTCTTGGCCGCTTCGATCTGCGTGACCATCATGTCGACCGCGTACACGTCGGCCGCCACACCGGCCTTCGGGATCAGGATCATGTCCAGGCGCGGGCAGGCTTCGACGATGTCGACCACGTCGCGGTACATGTAGTGGGTGTCGAGACCGTTGATGCGCACCATCATCGTCTTGGTGCCCCAGTCGATCTCGTTCAGGCCCTGGATGATGTTCTTGCGTGCCTGTTCCTTGTCATCCGGTGCGACCGCGTCTTCGCAGTCCAGAAAGATGATGTCGGCGGCCGACTTGGCGGCCTTTTCGAACATGCCCGGGTTGGAACCCGGGACGGCGAGTTCGGAACGGTGCAGGCGCGGTGTGGCTTGTTCGATGATCGTGAAGCTCATGGATGTCTCCTCCGGTGATGGTGCGAATGTTGAATGAATGCTTCGAAAACGATGGAGGGCGGTCCGTCGGTCAGCCGGTGGCGCCGAAACCGGCAGCCACGCAGTTGATCGACAGCAGCAACGCCTTGCGGAATTCCTCCTTGCGCGCCGCGTCGTCGGTCTGGCGGTAGGCGCGCAGCAGACCGATCTGCTGCCGGCTGACCTGATTGACCACCGGCAGCCGGTGCGCCAGCTTCTGGCGGTAGTCCGGGAAGCGCTCGGCCAGCGTGCGCGAACCGGACAGCCGAAGGATCTGGCTGCAGGTGATTTCGTGCTCGCGCACGATCATGCCGAACACCTCTTCGCGCACGCCGGCGTCGGCCACCAGCAGGCTGTATTCGCGCGCCAGTTCGAGATCGACCACGGCGAGCGTCTTTTCGACCTCGTCGACGATCAGCCGGAACAGCGGCGATTCGTTGAACATGCGCGCCAGCAGCGCCTCGCCGCTGGCCCCGCGCACGCGGGTGAAATTGGCCAGACTGGAGCCGACTCCGTACCAGCCGGTGATCAGGTGGCGGTTCTGCGCCCACGCGAACACCCACGGAATCGCCCGCAGCTCGGCCAGCGAACGCGCGCCGAAACGACGCGCCGGCCGCGAACCGATGTTGAGCAGCGAAATTTCGTCGAGCGGGCTGGCTTCCTGAAAGTAGCTCACGAGACCGGGATGGCCGATCAGGTTGGCGTAGGCGGCGTGCGCCGCGCCCGACAGGGCTTCGAGTGCGTCGTCGAACTCGGCCACCAGCGTGATGCCGTCGCTGCGACCGGACTTCAGCGCGTGGTCGAACACGCTGGCGGCCAGCAGTTCGAGATTGAACGCGGCCGTGCCCTTGTTCGCATATTTGGAAGAGATGACCTCGCCCTGTTCGGTCAGGCGGAAGATGCCCTGGATCGAGCCGGCCGGCTGCGCCGCAATCGCGCGCCCCGCCGGCACGCCGCCGCGGCTGACCGAACCGCCGCGGCCGTGGAAGAAGGCGATCTTCACGCCGGCTTCCGCGCCGACCGAGGTCAGCTTCATCTGCGCCTTGTACAGTTCCCAGTTCGAAGACAGGAAGCCGCCGTCCTTGTTCGAATCCGAGTAGCCGATCATCACTTCCTGCACGCCGCCGAGCGCGCGCACCGAGCGCTTGATCAGCGGCATGGCCAGCAGCTCGCGCATGATGGCCGGCGCGCGGCGCAGGTCTTCGATGGTTTCGAACAGCGGCATGATGGGCAGCGCACAGCGCTCGACGCCGCCCGGGTCGGCATACAGCCCGGCCTCCTTCGCCAGCAGATAGACACCGAGCACGTCCGACACATTGCGCGTCATGCTCAATATGAAGCTGCCGAAGGCGTCGCGGCCCAGGCGCGGCCGCAGTTCGGCGATCAGCCGGAACAGGCCCAGGGTCTCACTGGCCACCGCCGGCAGTTCGTCGAAGTCACGCGGGCCGCTGCGCGGCTGCGCCAGTTCGGCCAGCAGCCAGTCGCGCCACTCGGCGCCGGTCTGCTCCGGGGCCGGAGTGTCCGCCGGCTCGCCGCGGCTGGCGCGCCACAGCGCTTCCAGCGTCTGCGTGACGCGGGTGGAGTTCTCACGCAGGTCGAGCCGCACGGTGCTGAAGCGGAACACCTCGACCTGGCGGCGCACCGGACGCACTTCGCTGCCGGCCAGTTCGGCCAGACCGCAGTCCGCCAGGCCGGTTTCCAGTGTGCGCAGATCGGCGATCAGGCGCTCGGCCGATTCGTAGCCGTGGCGCGCGCCGGCGTCGTTCGGCTCGCCCAGCGCGTCGGCGATGCTGTCGTCGAGCCGGGCCAGCATGCACACCAGGAACTGGCGGAACGGCTCGCCCGGATTGCGCGCGGCGATCGCATTGCCGTCGCTGCGCTCTTCCAGCGCCAGCGTCAGCGCGTCGCGGAAGTCGTCCGGCAGCGCAAGCGCCGCCTCGGTCACCGACAGGCTGCGCACCAGATCGAACACGCTCTGCCGGTGACGGCGCAGCGCGGCCAGCCGGCATTCGGTCAGCGCGCCGCGCGTGATGGCGTTGGTGACGAAGGGGTTGCCGTCACGGTCACCGCCGATCCACGAACCGAATTCGAGAAAGCCGGGCAGTCCGGCTTCGTCGGCACCGAAGTGTTCGGCCATCGCCTCGTCGGCGCGCGCCAGCACATCGGGGGCAACGTCGAACAGGGTTTCGTTGAAGAAGTGCAGGCCCCAGGCGATTTCCTGCGACACGTTGGGCTTTTCCAGCCGCAGTTCGCCGGTCAGCCAGAGCAGCTCGATTTCATTGCGCAGCGTGCTTTCGAGCGCCGTGCGCTCGCGCGGCGTCCAGCGCGGCGATTCGAGATCGATCAGCAGGCGGTAGATGCGGCGGTGCCGTTCCAGCACGGTCACCCGCTTGGCTTCGGTCGGGTGGGCGGTCAGCACCGGCCGCACCTTCAGGCCGGCGAACGCGGCACGGACCGCGTCGGCACTCAGGCCGGCGTTGCGGGCGGCGGCGAACACATGGGCAAAGGTGCCGGGCAAACATTCCCGCCCCTGCAGACGCTCGACTTCGCGTCGCTTGCGCATGCCGCCATTCTGTTCGGCGATCGACAGCAGCTGGAACAGGATGCCCTGCGCCTGGATGGCGCGGCCGAGCATCTGCGGCGACAGCCCGGCGCCTGAGGTGCCGCCGGACAGCACGTTCAGCAATTCGGGATGATGGCGCTGGACCACCTCGCGCAGCAGCGCGAACAGCAGGTCGACCGCCTTCTCGGAAAAATCGTGCCCCGGTGCATCGGACGACGCCGGGACGGAAACGGGATCACTCACCACGATGGACTTTCGCTGGTCGAGGTTGGGCGCTGTCCGCCGGACCGGAGCGGCCCGACGGACAGTGCAGCGCAGCGGATGGCGCCGGGATCAGACGTCGTTCGATCAGAGCTTCGCCATCATGGCGGCGACGGTGGTGCCCAGTTCGCCCGCACTCGGGGCGACCGACAGACCGTAGGAGCGCATGATTTCCGACTTTTCCGCGGCCGAATCACCGGCGGCCGAAATGATGGCGCCGGCGTGGCCCATGCGACGGCCCTTCGGCGCCGTCAGGCCGGCCACGTAGCCGACCACCGGCTTGGTCATGTTTTCCTTCACCCAGGCCGACGCTTCCGCTTCCTGCGGGCCGCCGATCTCGCCGATCATGACGACCGCCGTCGTTTCCGGATCTTCCTGGAACTTCATCAGGTGATCGAGGAAGGACGAGCCGTTGATCGGGTCGCCGCCGATGCCGACGGAAGTCGACACGCCGATGCCCAGCGCCTTCATCTGCGCCGCCGCTTCGTAGCCCAGCGTGCCCGAGCGCGACACGATGCCGACCGTGCCCTGCTTGTAGATGTGGCCGGGCATGATGCCCAGCATGGCCTTGCCCGGGCTGATGATGCCGGCGCAGTTCGGGCCGACCATCAGGGTGCGGCGCTCTTTCGGGTAGCGCATCAGGTAGCGCTTGACGCGCATCATGTCCTGCGCCGGGATGCCGTCGGTGATCGAGCACACCAGCTGGATGCCGGCATCGGCCGCTTCCATGATGGCGTCGGCGCAGAAGGCCGGCGCCACGAAGGTGATGCTCGCTTCGGCACCGGTCGCCTCGACCGCTTCGGCCACCGTGTTGAACACCGGCTTGCCCAGATGGGTCGAGCCGCCCTTGCCCGGCGTGACGCCGCCGACCACATTGGTGCCGTACTCGATCATTTCCTTGGCGTGGAAGCTGCCTTTGTCGCCGGTGAAACCCTGGACGATGATCTTGGTTTTCTCGTTGATCAGAATGCTCATGTCTAAATCCTCTAGTGCATCGGTTATCCGCTGCGCGCCGCGCGCCGGGCCGCCCCGGGGGCGGGTGCAGCCCCCGCGGGGGGAAGCGGGCGGAGTGAGCGTGGGTATCCTTTTACTCAGCTCGCCGCGTGGGCGCGTGCCGCTTCGACCGCCTTCTTCGCCGCTTCGGTGAGCGAGCTGGCGCTGATGATGGGCAGGCCGCTTTCGCGGATGATGCGCTGCCCTTCCTCTTCGTTCGTTCCGGCCAGGCGCACGATCAGAGGCACCGTGATGTCGATGTCGTTGCACGCCTGCACCACGCCCTGGGCGACCCAGTCGCAGCGGTTGATACCGGCGAAGATGTTCACCAGGATGGCCTTGACGTTCTTGTCCGACAGCACGAGGCGGAAGGAATTGGCCACGCGCTCGGGCGAGGCGCCGCCGCCGACGTCGAGGAAGTTGGCCGGTGCGCCGCCGGCGTACTTGATGGTGTCCATCGTGGCCATGGCCAGACCGGCGCCATTGATGATGCAGCCGATGTCGCCGTCCAGACCCACGTAGTTCAGGTTGTGTTCGGCGGCCTGCACTTCGCGCGGATCTTCCTGCGACGGGTCGCGCATGTCGGCCACGGCACGCTGGCGGAACATCGCGTTGTCGTCGAACGACATCTTGGCGTCGAGTGCCAGCACACGGTCGTCCTTGGTGACGACCAGCGGATTGATTTCGACCATGGTCGCGTCGAGATCGCGGAAGGCGCGGTAGGCGCCCATGATGGCGGTGACGGCACGCGAAACCTGCTTGATGTTGAGCTTCAGGCCGAAGGCGATCTGCCGGGCCTGGAAGGCCTGAAGGCCGACCGCCGGCTCGACCACGACCTGCATGATCTTTTCCGGCGCGGTGTTGGCCAGTTCTTCGATGTCCATGCCGCCTTCTGCCGAGGCGATCACGCGCACCCGCTCGGCCTTGCGGTCGAGCACGATGCCCAGATACAACTCGCGTTCGAACGGCTCGGCGACTTCAACGTAAACACGCTGCACCGGCTTGCCTTCAGGGCCGGTCTGCACCGTCACCAGGCGCTTGCCGAGCAGTTCGCGCGCCGCCGCATCGACTTCATGATAGGTCTTGCACAGCTTGATGCCGCCAGCCTTGCCGCGAGCTCCGGAGTGCACCTGCGCCTTCACCGCCCAGTGCCAGCCCCCCAGTTCGGTCGCCGTGTAGACAGCCTGATCCGGGCTGTAGGCCACGCTGCCGCGCGGCACCGGAACTCCGAAACCGGCCAGCAACTCTTTCGCTTGGTATTCGTGAATGTCCATGCTCCACCTTCTGTCAGATTGAATTCAGAGGACTGTTTGTCGCCGCATCACCGGCTCCCCGACGTCGGGCGGCACGGAGGTCCGGAAGGCAAACCTATGGATTTGATTATGGGTGAGGCTGTTTGAATTAAGCTTCACTTATACTTATCCCGGCGATAAGAAAGTCCGATACGAGGGCTTGCGTTCGTACGATATAGTTGATTTGTCTTGTTTTAGTTCACGCGCCGACGCCCTAAACCGGGCCAGACGCTCACTTCCCCGAAAGGCATCCCATGTTTGACCCGAAACAGACCATCGCCCATTCCGATCCCGAACTGTGGGCCGCCATGGAAGCGGAGTACGCACGTCAGGAACACCACATCGAGCTGATCGCGTCGGAAAACTACGCCAGCCCTGCGGTGATGGAAGCGCAGGGTTCGGTACTGACGAACAAGTACGCAGAGGGTTATCCGGGCAAGCGCTACTACGGTGGCTGTGAGTTTGTCGACGTTGCGGAACAGCTGGCGATCGACCGCCTGAAGGCGCTGTTCGGCGCCGAGTTCGCCAATGTGCAGCCGCATTCGGGCTCGCAGGCCAACGCCGCTGTGTATATGTCGATGCTGCAGCCGGGCGACACCATCCTGGGCATGTCGCTGGCCCATGGCGGTCACCTGACGCACGGTTCGTCGGTGAACTTCTCCGGCAAGATCTACAAGGGCGTCGCCTACGGTCTGGATCCGGAAACCGAAGCGATCGACTACAAGCAGGTCGAAATGCTGGCGCATGAATACAAGCCGAAGATGATCGTCGCCGGCGCGTCGGCCTACTCGCTGCACATCGATTTCCAGCGCTTCCGCGAGATCGCCGATTCGGTCGGCGCCTACCTGCTGGTCGACATGGCCCACTACTCCGGCCTGATCGCGGCCGGCCTGTACCCGAGCCCGATCGGCATCGCCGACTTCGTCACTTCGACCACGCACAAGACGCTGCGCGGCCCGCGCGGTGGCGTGATCATGGGCAAGGCCGAGTTCGAGAAGCCGATCAACTCGATGATCTTCCCGGGCATCCAGGGCGGTCCGCTGATGCACGTGATCGCCGCCAAGGCCGTCGCCTTCAAGGAAGCCTCGACGCCGGAATTCAAGGCCTACCAGCAGCAGGTGCTGAACAACGCGCAGGTGATGGCGGAAACGCTGGTCGAGCGCGGCGTGCGCATCGTGTCCGGCCGCACCCAGTCGCACCTGTTCCTGGTCGATCTGCGCGCCAAGAACATCACCGGCAAGGAAGCGGAAGCCGCGCTGGGCCGCGCCCACATCACGGTTAACAAGAACGCCATCCCGAACGATCCGCAGAAGCCTTTCGTCACCAGCGGCATCCGCATCGGCAGCCCGGCGATGACGACCCGCGGTTTCAAGGAAGCCGAGGCGAAGCAGGTTGCCAACCTGATCGTCGACGTACTCGAAGCACCCACCGACGACGCCGTGATCGCGCGTGTCGTCGCTGACGTCACCCGGTTGTGCACCGCACTGCCGGTATACGGACGCAAATAAGGACTGACCGTGAGCGCCATGAACGCCACCAGGGAATTCCCGATTTCAGAACCTTCAAGACTTAGAAACATTCATTTCAGGAGATTGACGTATGCGTATCGCAGGCCGTAACCATCTGTACGTGCCGGGCCCCACCAACACGCCGGACCGTATCCTGCGTGCCATGGTCGTGGCACAGGAAGACCACCGTTCGCCCAAGTTCCCGGAACTGACGTTGTCGGTTCTGGCGGACCTGAAGAAGGTGTTCAAGACCACCGAAGGCACGATCGTCACGTTCCCGGCATCGGGCACCGGCATGTGGGAAGCCGCGCTGACCAACACGCTGTCGCCGGGCGACAAGGTGCTGTGCTCGCGCTTCGGCCAGTTCAGCCACCTGTGGGCCGACATGGCGCAGCGCCTCGGCTTCGAGGTGCAGGTCATCGACACCGACTGGGGCACGGGTGTGCCGTACGACAAGTACGAGGAAATCCTGCGCGCCGACAAGGAGCACAAGATCAAGGCCGTGCTGGCCTGCCAGAACGAAACCGCCACCGGCGTCTCGAGCGACATCGGCAAGGTGCGCAAGGCCATGGACAACGCCGGCCACCCTGCGCTGCTGATGGTCGATACGGTGAGTTCGCTGGTCAGCATTGACTTCCGCATGGAAGAGTGGGGCGTCGACTGCGCCGTGTCGGGTTCGCAGAAGGGCTTCATGCTGCCGGCCGGCATGGGCATCCTGGGCATGAGCTCGAAGGCGATCAAGGCGATGGAAGGTGCGACCTCGCGCCGCTGCTACTTCGACATCGGTGACATGCTGAAGAACAACGCCACCGGCTACTTCCCCTACACGCCGTCGATCCCGATGCTGTACGGCATGCGTGAAGCGCTGGACACGATTTTCGAGGAAGGCCTGGAGAACATCTTCGCCCGCCACGAATATCTGGCGAACGGCGTGCGCGCCGCGATCCACGAAGGCTGGAAGCTGAATCTGTGCGCCAAGGCGCCGGAGTGGTATTCGAACACCGTCAGCGCCATCCTGGTGCCGGAAGGTTTCGACGCCGCCAAGGTGATCAGCAACGCCTACGCACGCTACAACCTGTCGCTGGGCGCCGGCCTGTCGAAGGTCGCGGGCAAGGTGTTCCGCATCGGCCACGTCGGCGACCTGAACTGCCTGTCGTTGATGAGCGCGATCGCCGGTGCCGAAATGTCGATGCTCGACAACGGCATCAACGTGACCCCGGGTTCCGGTGTCGCGGCCGCCTCGACCTACTGGCGTACCCACACGCAGCAGGTAAAGTAAGGGCCCGGCGTCCGTTTCAACCCTCTTGAACGGCCGGGTTCGCCCGGCCTTTTTTGCATTTACAAACACTGCGAGGAAAAAGCATGTCGCAACACGTCGTGTTTCTGGATCGTTCGACGCTGAAAGCCACCGTGCGTCGGCCGTCGTTCGAGCACACCTGGGAAGAATACGAGACCACCTCCCCCGCCCAGGTGGTCGAGCGCCTCAAGAATGCGACCGTGGCCATCACCAACAAGGTTGCGTTGCGCGGCGACGTGCTGGCCCAGTTGCCGAACCTGAAGATGATCGGCGTCGCCGCCACCGGCTACGATGTGATCGACGTACCGGCCTGCCGCGAACGCGGCATCACGGTGTCGAACATCCGCAACTACGCAGTGCATACCGTGCCGGAGCACGCGTTCGCGCTGATCCTCGCACTGCGCCGCAGCATCCTGGCCTATCGGCAGGACGTGGAGCGCGGCCGCTGGCAGGAAGTGGATCAGTTCTGCTTCTTCGATCACCCGATCCATGACCTGTTCGACAGCACCATTGGCATTTTCGGCGAAGGCGCGCTCGGCCAGGGTACGGCGAAGATCGCGCGCGGCTTCGGCATGAAGGTGCTGTTCGCCGACCATGAAGGTCCGAAGGCGCCGGGTGTGGAATTCACGCCGGTCGAACAGGTGCTGGCCGAGTCCGACATCATTTCGCTGCACTGCCCGCTGACCGCGGACAGCCGCAACATGTTCAGCATGGCTCAGTTCAGGAAGATGAAGCGCAGCGCCATCCTGATCAACACGGCGCGCGGCGGTCTGGTGCATGAAGAAGATCTGGTGACCGCGCTGAAGGAAGGCGTCATCGGTGGCGCCGGCTTCGACGTGCTGACCAAGGAGCCGCCGAAGGAAGGCAATCCGCTGCTCGACCTGCGCCTGCCCAACTTCATCCTGACGCCGCACGTCGCGTGGGCTTCGGATGGTGCCATGCAGTTCCTGGCCGACCAGTTGATCGACAATGTGGACGCCTACGTCAAGGGCAGCCCGGTCAACACCGTGACCTGAAAACCGTTCGCCGCGCCCCCGCCGGCGGTGCGGCGTTCATCGAGACAGCGAGAGACGACAATGAAAAAACTGCTTTATCAATTCGACACCGATGAACATCCGTCGGTGTTCGACAACGTCGTGTGCAACGACGGCGGCGCCGATCACGTGATCGGCTACGGCGGCGTGCATCCGCACAACGTCGGGGCCATGGTCGATGGCGCCATCTTCACGCGCGCGCCGAAGGACAAGAAGAACACCGCGATCTTCATCGGCGGCAGCAACATGGCCGAAGGCGAAGCCCTGTTCAAGGCGGTGAAGAAGAAGTTCTTCAGCAACTTCCGCGTATCGGTCATGCTCGACAGCAACGGATCGAACACCACCGCGGCCGCCTGCGTCGCCTGGCTGGGTCACCGCGGTCCGCTGAAGGGCAAGAAGGTCGTCATCCTCGGCGGTACCGGCCCGGTCGGCACGCGCGCTGCCGTGATGCTGGCCAGCGAAGGTGCGACGGTCACGCTGGTGTCGCGCAAGCTGGCCACCGCGGAAGATGCGGCGAAACAGCTGAAGGCCACGTTCAACCTCGACGTCGGCGTTGCCGAAGCGGCCGACAACGATGCGCGCGGCCGTGCGATCGAAGGCGCCAACATCGTCATAGCGACCGGTGCCGGCGGCATCCAGCTGCTGGAAGAGCGTCACTGGAAGGACAACCCGACGCTGGAAATGATGGCTGACGCCAACGCCACGCCACCGCTCGGCATCGAAGGCATCGACATGATGGACAAGGGCGCGGTCAAGCACGGCAAGATCGTGTTTGGCGCCATCGGTTTCGGTGCGCTGAAGATCGCGCTGCAGCGCGCCTGCGTGGCCAAGCTGTTCGAAAGCAACGACATCACGCTGGATGCGCCGGAAATCTACGCGATGGCCAAGACGATGGTGGGCTGAGCGATGACCATGATCAAGGACAAGCCGGTCACCACCTTTCTCGACGAACTGGCCAGCAACGCGCCCACGCCCGGCGGCGGCAGTGCCGCGGCCATCATGGGCGGCATGGGTGCAGCACTGGTCAGCATGGTGTGCAACCTGACCATCGGCAAGAAGGCGTACGCCGAAGTCGAAGGCGACATGAAGGACCTGCTGGCGCAAGCCGAAGGCCTGCGCGCCACGCTGACCGATTTCATCCGCGCCGACGTCGAGGCCTTCGACGGCCTGATGGCCGCCTACGGTCTGCCCAAGGACACGGACGAGCAGAAGGCTGCGCGCTCGGCCGCGATCCAGGACGGCCTGAAGATGGCCACCGACGCACCGCTGGCCTGCGCCCGCGCCTGCGCCGACGTGATCGCCCTCAGTCTGGTGGCGGCCGAAAAGGGCAACAAGAACGTCGTGTCCGACGCCGGTGTCGCCGCGCTGGCCGCCCAGGCCGCGCTGCGTTCGGCAGCGCTGAACGTCGACATCAACGTACCGAGCATCAAGGATGCCGATTTCGCCGCCTCGCGCCGCGCCGAAACCGACGCCCTGCTCGCCAGGTGGGTGGCGGAAGCCGATCGCGTGGTCGAGGTGGTGAAGAGCAAGCTCTGAACCGTCAGTTCGGTCATCAAGGGGCGCCTGCGGGCGCCCTTTTTTTCGGGCGAGCGCGGAGGTNCGATCGCGTGGTCGAGGTGGTGAAGAGCAAGCTCTGAACCGTCAGTTCGGTCATCAAGGGGCGCCTGCGGGCGCCCTTTTTTTCGGGCGAGCGCGGAGGTCGTCGGCGTTCGATCAGGCGCCGATGTTGGGCATCGCTGCGCTCACCCCAACCTACGCCGGTGATCCGGCTGCCAAACCGCAAGCTCCATTTTTGCCGAGCGGCCGTAGGTTGGGGTGAGCGCAGCGATGCCCAACAACAACACCCCACACCTCGCCTCACCGATACCCCGCACAAACCGCCCACCGACTCGCGCCGCATCAACCCGTAGGTTGGGGTGAGCGCAGCGATGCCCAACATCAGCACGCCACACCTCGCCTCACTGCTGCGCCTGCACCTGGGCCTGGGCCCGCGCCAGCCATTCGCGCATCGTTGCGAGCAGTTCGCTGCGGCTGAACGAGCAGCTGTCCTGCGAAAACAACCGGGCGGATTCGAGCCGCATCAACAGGCCGTCGAGCACTTCGCGCCACTTCGCCGGCACATTCGCGTCCTCGACGCCGTGCAGGCGCCAGGTGGCGATCAGGGCATCCATGTCGATGCGCCCGGCTTCGAAATCGGCCAGCGACCTGCCCAGTTTCTCGTTCATCTGCATTCTCCGGAACGGCGGTAAAACTACCCCTGCTTGCAAGACCCTGTGCGCTTGCGCTTACAATCGCGCCCTGTTTGCATTGCAACAAGAGTGTAATGCGCAAACAGCGTTCGGACGGCGATGGCGTATCCGCTCGTCCAGAGTGTCCTGATTCACCGCCTTTTCAGGCAAACGGAAGCAAGCATGAGCATCTACAGCATCGACGACCAGCAGCCCGACATCCATCCTTCCGCGTGGATCGCATCAAGCGCGACCGTGATCGGCGAGGTGATGCTGAAGGCAGACAGCAGCGTCTGGTACGGCGCGGTCATCCGGGCCGACAACGACCGCATCGTCGTCGGCGAACGCAGCAATGTGCAGGACGGTGCGGTGCTCCACATCGACGAGGGCGTGCCGCTGACCATCGGCGACGATGTCACGGTCGGTCATCAGGCCATGCTGCACGGTTGCACCATCGGTGACGGCTCGCTGATCGGCATCAAGGCGGTGGTGATGAATCGCGCCGTCGTCGGACGCAACTGCCTGATCGGCGCCAATGCACTGATTCCCGAGGGCCGCGTCATTCCCGACCGCTCACTGGTGGTCGGCTCGCCCGGTCGCATCGTGCGCGAACTGAGCGACGAAGAAGTCGCAGCGCTCATGTCCGGCTCGGCGCAGTACGTCGAGAAGGCGCGCCACTACCGGACCGGGCTGAAGGTCGTGCCGCGCGACCAGGGCCTCGCCGACACCGAATGACACTTCAGTTCTGCCGCCCGGCGTCGATATTCCCCTGAGAACGTCACTCGCGGAGATCGACATGGCCGAACGCACCACTTTCTATTTCACCGGCGCGCACGCCCTGCCCGCCATCATGGTCGCCTTCAACAGCGAAGCGGCCGGGCTGGCCGTGCTGGCCTACCTCGCACTGATTGGCGCCGCACTGCTGTCAGCCATGGGCGACGAGCGCCACCAGGCGGGTGACTGCGAAAATCTCGGCGAGCCGATCCGCATCGACACCGAAGACGACCGGTCGGCACGGCGCAAGCGCTGACAGACGTCCGCAGCGCGCTGGTTATACTCCCGCATTGATCACATTGCGGGAGTTCCCCATGAAACATCCGTTCTGGCTGCTGCTTGCCGCCACGCTTTCGGTCGCCCAGGCCGCCGACCACGCCACCGTCGAACGCGCCGGCATCGTGGTTGACCTGAATGCCGAAGCGTCCCGCCTCGCCCCGAATGACCTCGCCCGCGCCCAGGCCTACATCGAAATGGGTGACGCCACGCCGAGCGCGCTCGCGAAGAAGGTCAATGCGGTCATGCAGTCGGCCATCGCCACGACCAAACCCTACCCGAGCGTGAAGGTGCGCAGCGGCAACACCTCGACCTATCCGGTCTACGGCAAGAACGGCCGCAGCATCGAAAGCTGGCGCATGCGGTCGGAGCTGCTGCTCGAATCGAAGGACCAGGCCGCCATTTCAGAGCTGCTGGGCAAGCTGCAGACCCAGCTGGCGGTCGGCCAGCTGACGCTGGAACCGAGCGAAGAGGCGTCGCGGCAGGCCGAGAACGACGCGATCGCCGACGGCATCGCCGCCTTCAATGCACGCGCAAAGATCGTCGCCGAATCGCTCGGCAAGTCCTGGCGCATCCTGCACATGAACGTGAATCACACCGGCGGGATGCCGACGCCGCGCCCGATGATGATGCGCAGCAAGGCAGTCATGGCCGAAGCGATGGCCGATATGCCGGTCGAAGCGGGCGAATCGCGCGTCGCGGTATCGATCAGCGGACAGATCGAGATTGAACGCCGGTAGTCGCAGGCTCACTGCCCTCGTTCCGGCCCTCTCGCTGGCGCTGTTACTCGGCGCCTGCGGCAGCCTGCCGGAACAGGCCGCGCTGCCGCCGGCCGCACAACCCGTCGCAAAACCGCCGCCTTCCGGCCGGGTTCAGCTCGCCGATGACACGCACGCCCAGGATGCGGTGATCTACGCGCTCGGCCTGATCGGCAACCATTACCAGTTCGGCGGTCGCAATCCGGACAGCGGGCTGGACTGCAGCGGCATGGTGAGCTGGATCTACGAACAGGTGGCCGGCGTGCGGTTGCCGCACAATGCCGCGCAGATCGCGAAGATCGCGCGGCCGATCGAGCGCAGCGCGCTGGCGCCCGGCGATCTGGTGTTCTTCAACACGAACGGCACGCCGCATTCGCACATGGGCATCTACGCCGGCGAGGGGCGCTTCATCCATGCGCCCAGCACGCGTGGCAAATACGTACGGACGGACAGGCTGGACAGCGGCTGGTTTGCCGCGCGCATCAGCGGCCTGCGCACACTCCGGCGCGAAGGGTGAAGACGGTCAGGGCTTGTCGTTCGGAATCTGCACGAACACCTCGCCCGGCTTGATCAGCCCGAGTTCGGCGCGCGCCCGCTCTTCGACTGCGTCGAAGCCGGTTTTCAGATCCTTCACATCGGCGTCCAGCGCGGCATTGCGCGCTTCCAGCCGGGTATTGAGATCGCGCTGGGCGTCCAGCGCGCGGCCGGCTTCCCAGGCCTGCAGCCATCCGCCCTTGCCGAGCCAGAGCGGATACTGCAGTCCCGCAATCAGCGCCACCAGCAGCAAGGCAGGCCAATGGCGCGTCATGGTTACTTGCGCAGGTTGTAGAACGCGGAAGCGCCGGGGTACCACGCCGTGTCACCGAGATCTTCCTCGATGCGCAGCAGCTGGTTGTACTTGGCGATGCGGTCCGAGCGGCTCAGCGAACCTGTCTTGATCTGCATCGCGTTCAGTCCGACCGCGATGTCGGCGATCGTGCTGTCTTCGGTTTCGCCCGAACGGTGCGAAATCACCGCGGTGTAGCTGGCGCGCTTGGCCATTTCGACCGCTGCGAAGGTTTCGGTCAGCGTGCCGATCTGGTTGATCTTGATCAGGATTGAATTGGCGATGCCGCGCGAAATGCCTTCCTTCAGGATCTTGGTGTTGGTGACGAACAGGTCGTCGCCGACGATCTGCACGCGGCTGCCCAGACGTTCGGTCAGCAGCTTCCAGCCGTCCCAGTCGTTTTCCGCCATGCCGTCTTCGATGCTGACGATTGGGTACTTGTCGGCCAGCGTCGCCAGGTAATCGACCAGCTGGGCCGATTCCATCGTCAGACCAGCGCCTTCGAGGTGGTACTTGCCGTTCTTGTAGAACTCGGACGCGGCGCAGTCGAGCGCCAGCACGATGTCGGTGCCCGGCTCGTAGCCGGCCGCGCTGACCGCGTCGAGAATCATGTTCAGCGCCTCTTCGGCACTGCCGACGTTGGGCGCGAAACCGCCCTCGTCACCGACCGTGGTCGGAAAACCCTTCTTGTCGGTCAGCTTCTTCAGCGCATGGAAGATTTCAGCGCCGGCGCGCAGCGCCTCGCGGAAGCTCGACGCGCCGACCGGCATGATCATGCATTCCTGGAAATCGAGGCTGTTGTTGGCGTGCGCGCCGCCGTTGATGACATTCATCATCGGCACCGGCATTGCCATGCCGCCCGAGCCGCCGAAGTAGCGGTACAGCGGCAGTCCGGCCTCTTCGGCAGCCGCCTTGGCCACCGCCATCGACACCGCCAGCATGGCGTTCGCGCCGAGGCGGCCCTTGTTTTCGGTGCCGTCTAGTTCGATCAGCGTGCGGTCGATGAAGGCCTGCTCTTCCGCGTCGAGGCCGATGATGGCTTCGGAAATTTCGGTATTTACGTTTTCGACCGCGGCCAGCACGCCCTTGCCGAGGTAGCGGTCCTTGTCGCCGTCGCGCAGCTCGATCGCCTCGCGCGAACCGGTCGAGGCACCGGACGGTACGGCGGCGCGACCCATGATGCCGGACTCCAGCAGCACGTCCGCTTCAACGGTGGGATTGCCGCGCGAATCGAGAATTTCGCGCGCGACGACATCGACAATTGCACTCATGGTCGCTGGGTTCCTGGGTAAGAAGACAAATTATGAATAATCGGCGCGCACTCAGGCGAATGCGGACTCGAGAAAGCCGTGGCGTTTCGTGACCGCGTCGAGGTCGCGCAGCTGCTCGAGCAGCGCAGCCATCATCGGCAGCGGCCAGGCGTTCGGGCCGTCGGACATGGCCTTGGCCGGATCAGGATGACTTTCCATGAACAGCCCGGCGATGCCCACCGCCACGGCGGCGCGCGCCAGCACCGGCACGAATTCGCGCTGACCGCCGGATGACGCACCCTGCCCGCCCGGAAGCTGCACCGAATGGGTGGCGTCGAACACGACCGGGCATGCAGTTTCGCGCATGATGGCCAGCGAACGCATGTCGGACACCAGATTGTTGTAGCCGAAGGACGCACCGCGCTCGCACACCATGATGGTGTCGGCGCCGCCGTTGGCTTCCTTCGCCTTGGCCACGACGTGCTTCATGTCGCCCGGCGCGAGGAACTGGCCCTTCTTGATGTTCACCGGCTTGCCGGTGGCGGCGCAGGCATGGATGAAGTCGGTCTGGCGGCACAGGAAGGCCGGCGTCTGCAGCACGTCCACGTACTGCGCGACGATGGGCGCCTCTTCCGCGGTGTGCACGTCGGTCAGCACCGGCACCCCCAGCTCGCGCTTCACGTCGGCCAGGATTTCCAGCCCCTTCTGCATGCCCGGGCCGCGGAAGCTGGTGCCCGAACTGCGGTTGGCCTTGTCGAACGACGACTTGTAGATGAAGGGGATGCCCAGACGCGCGGTGATCTCCTTCAGCTGCCCGGCGGTGTCGAACGCCATGTCGCGCGATTCGATCACGCACGGCCCGGCGATCAGGAAGAACGGCTTGTCGAGGCCGACGTCGAATCCGCACAGTTTCATGAGGTCACCTTGTGCGACGAGCGTTTGACCATGCCGCGCGCGTCCTGACGGGCCAGCGCGGCACGGGCGAAAGCGGTGAACAGCGGATGTCCGGCGCGCGGCGTGGACGTGAATTCGGGGTGGAACTGACAGGCGACGAACCACGGGTGGTCCGGCAGTTCGATCATTTCGCACAGCGGATCGACCGTATCGAGGGAACGGCCGGACACGCGCAGGCCAACCTTCTCCAGCTGCGCCAGATACTGGTTGTTCACTTCGTAGCGATGGCGGTGGCGCTCGACGATCTGCGCCTTGCCGTAGATTTCGCGCGCCAGGCTGTCTTCGCCCAGCTGGCAGTTCTGACCACCCAGTCGCATCGTGCCGCCGATGTCGGACGACTCGTCGCGCCGCTCCAGCTTGCCTTCGGCACTCATCCACTCGGTGATCAGGCCGATCACCGGATGCGGCGTGTCGCGCTCGAATTCGGTGCTGTGCGCGCCGGTCAGACCGGCCACGTTGCGGGCGTATTCGACCACCGCGAGCTGCATGCCCAGACAGATGCCGAGATAGGGCACACCGTCTTCGCGCGCGTAGCGGATGGCGCCGATCTTGCCTTCGACGCCGCGCCGGCCGAAGCCGCCGGGCACCAGGATGGCGTCCATCGGGTCGAGCAGTGCGCGTCCGCCGTCGGTCGAACGCTCGACGGCTTCCGAATCGATGTAGTGGATGTTGATGCGCGAACGCGTCTGGATGCCGGCGTGAATCAGCGCCTCGGACAGCGACTTGTAGGACTCGGTCAGGTCGACGTACTTGCCGACGAACGCGATGTCGACATCGCGCTCGGGGTTTTCCAGCGCGTCGATCATGCGCTTCCAGGTGCTCAGGTCGGCTGCGCGGGCCAGGATGTTCAGCTTGTGGCAGACGATTTCGTCCAGCATCTGGTCATGCAGCATGGCCGGAATCTTGTAGATGCTGTCGGCGTCGACCACCGAAATGACCGCCTCGGGCAGCACATTGGTGAACAGCGCGATCTTGCGGCGCTCGTCGTCCGGCACGACACGGTCGGAGCGGCACAGCAGCACGTCGGGCTGGATGCCGATCTCGCGCAGTTCCTTGACCGAATGCTGGGTCGGCTTGGTTTTCAGTTCGCCCGCAGTGGCGATGTAGGGCACCAGCGTCAGGTGGATGAAGCAGGTGTTGGCGCGTCCTTCTTCGATGCCCATCTGGCGGATGGCTTCGAGGAAGGGCAGCGATTCGATGTCGCCGACCGTGCCGCCGACCTCGACGATGGCGACCTCGGCACCTTCGGCGCCGCGCTTGATATAAAGCTTGATTTCGTCGGTGATGTGCGGGATGACCTGCACGGTCTTGCCCAGATACTCGCCGCGGCGCTCCTTCTTGATCACCGCCTCGTAGATCTGGCCGGTGGTGAAGTTGTTGCGCTTGCCCATGCGGGCGTGCGTGAAGCGTTCGTAGTGCCCCAGATCGAGGTCGGTTTCGGCCCCGTCTTCGGTGACGAACACCTCGCCGTGCTGAAACGGGCTCATCGTGCCCGGATCTACGTTGATGTAGGGGTCAAGCTTCAGATGGGTGACACGGATGGAACGCGATTCGAGAATCGCGCCCAGTGACGCGGCTGCGATGCCCTTGCCTAGCGAGGACACCACACCGCCGGTGACGAACACGTACTTTGTCATTTATTGCACTGCAGCGGGAAATTCCTAGTTTACCGGAAAAGTCCCGCAGCTTGAAGCCGACCGGCAGGCAAATGCGACCCTGACCGGGCTGCCTCGGGTGGCGTCAGTCCGCCTCGTCGATCCAGGCCAGCTGGATGGCTTCGAGGATCTTTTCGCCGCAGCGCTTCGGGTCGTCATCGAAGCCGGGCAGATCGAGCACCCACTGCATCAGGTCGGTGAAGCGCACAATGCCCGGGTCGACATCGGGGTGTGCCTCGGTCAGCGCAATCGCGATCTCGAGCGAATCAGTCCATTTCATGGTGCTCACCTCTTTCCTTCACTGACCATATTGATCGTGTAGCGGGGAATGTCGATCACCAGCGGCTCGCCGGCCACTGCCGCCTGACAGGACAGGCGCGAATTCGGCTCCAGCCCCCAGGCCTTGTCCAGCAGATCTTCCTCGAGCTCCTCGGCCGGCTCGAGACTGCGGGAGCCTTCGCGCACGACGACGTGACAGGTCGTGCAGGCGCACGACTTCTCGCACGCATGTTCGATTTCGATGCCGTTGGCCAGCAGCGCGTCGCAGATGGTGGTGCCGGGCTCGGCATCGAACACCGCACCGTCCGGGCACAGCTCGACATGGGGCAATACGACGATCTGGGTCATTGCGCGGTGTTCCGTCAATCAGAGTGATTCGATGCTGCGTCCGGCCAGCGCACGCTGGATGCCACGATTCATGCGGCGCGCGGCGAACTCGTCGGTGGCGCGGCCGAGCACGTCGACGGCGGCGCGCAGCGCTGCCGTATCGTCGCCTTCGACGACTTCGGCCAGTGCGCGGACGGCCGCGTCGACCGCAGCCCGTTCCGGGCCGTCAAGCAGATCGCCGTCGGCAGCCAGCGCAGTCTGCGTGGCGTCGATCAGGCGCGTGGCGTCCACCTTCTGTTCGGCCAGCGCGCGTGCCGCGATGTCATCCTGTACATGATCGAAGCCGTCGCGCAGCATGCGCGCGACTTCGTCATCGCCCAGCCCGTAACTCGGTTTGACCTCGATGCGTGCTTCGATGCCGGTGCCCAGTTCGCGTGCGGACACGGCCAGCAGGCCGTCGGCATCCACCTGGAACGACACGCGGATGCGGGCCGCGCCCGCCACCATCGGCGGAATGCCCCGCAGTTCGAAGCGGGCCAGCGAGCGGCAGTCGGTGACGCGCTCGCGCTCGCCCTGCAGCACATGGATGGCCATTGCTGTCTGGCCATCGCGATAGGTGGTGAATTCCTGCGCGCGCGCGGTCGGTATCGTCGAATTGCGCGGAATGATCTTCTCGACCAGACCGCCCATCGTTTCCAGACCGAGCGACAGCGGAATGACGTCGAGCAAAAGCCAGTCTTCGTCGGCCGCGCGATTGCCGGCCAGAACATTGGCCTGGATCGCGGCGCCGATGGCCACCACCTTGTCCGGATCGAGATTGGTCAGCGGCACCTGACCGAAGAATTCGCCCACCGCGCGCTGCACCTGCGGCATGCGCGTTGCGCCGCCCACCATGACCACGCCCTTGACGTCTTCGACCGACAAGCCGGCGTCGCGCAGCGCCTTGCGCGTCGGCACCAGGGTCTTGTCGACCAGCGTCTTCGTCATGGCGGCAAACGCATCGCGTGTGAGATGCACGTCGATTTCGTCGCCCGACGACAGCTTGAGCCCGACATGCACGTCGTCGGCGCTGCTGAGTGCCTCCTTCGCGCGCCGGGCTTCCATGTACAGCGTACGCATGTCCTCGAGGCTGGGCGGGCCGATGCGCGATGCCTCGATGAGCCAGCAATAGACGCGATGGTCGAAATCATCGCCGCCCAGTGCGGCGTCGCCGCTGGTGGCCAGCACCTCGAACACGCCGCGCGAAAGCTTCAGGATCGAAATGTCGAAGGTGCCGCCGCCCAGGTCGTACACCGCGTAGATGCCTTCGGAAGCGTTGTCCAGACCATACGCGATCGCGGCGGCAGTCGGCTCGTTCAACAGGCGCAGCACGTCAAGGCCGGCCAGCCGGGCAGCGTCCTTCGTGGCCTGGCGCTGCGCATCGTCGAAATACGCCGGTACGGTGATGACCGCGCCGGTCAGCGGCCCGCCGAGGCTGGCTTCAGCGCGCTCGCGCAGTACACGAAGGATGTCTGCCGACACCTCGACCGGGCTTTTCGCGCCTTGTGTGGTGCGCAACCGCACCATGCCGGGCGCGTCCTCGAATACGTAGGGCATCGATTCGACATGCGCGACATCGGCAACGCCTCGTCCCATGAAGCGCTTGACCGACGCGATGGTGTTGCGCGGATCAAGCGCCTGCGCGGCGCGGGCCGCGTGGCCGATGACGGTCGAGCCGTCCGCGAGATAACGCACCACGGAGGGCAGCAGCGCACGGCCGTGCTCGTCGTTCAGCACCAAGGGTACGCCATTGCGCACGCTGGCCACCAGTGAATTGGTCGTTCCGAGATCGATGCCTGCAGCCAGCCTGTGCTGGTGCGGCGCGGTGGATTCGCCGGGTTCGGCGATCTGCAGCAGGGCCATCAGTTGTCCAGTGTTTCGTGTGCTTCGGCAATGTCTTCCGCCAATCGGGCGATGAACATCATGCGGCGCACCGTCGCGGCTGCGCCGGCGGTGTCGTGTTCTGCATCCAGCTGCCGGACCAGCAGCGCTTCGGCGTCGCGCCGGGCGTGCCGCAGCATGCGCGCGAGCTCGTCGAGCGCCCCGGCATCACGCGCATCACGCGCCTCGTCGAGTGCTTCGCGCCATTCCATCTGCTGCATCAGGAAATCGCCCGGCATCGCGGTGTTGTTTTCCGCAGCCACATCCACGCCATCCAGTTCCAGCAGATAGCGCGCTCGGGTCAGCGGCGCACGCAGCAGCCGATAGGCTTCGTTGATGCGCGTCGACCACTGCATCGACAGCCGCCGCTCGGCTTCCGGGCGGCTGGCATGGCGGTCAGGGTGCACCGACGACTGCAGCTCGTGGTAGCGCGATTCGAGCGAGCGCTCGTCGATGACGAAACGGCGCGGCAACGCGAACAGTTCGAAGTGGTCGCGACTGAACAGCTCGACGTCCGGCAGCCCGGGAACGGTGGGGTCAGAAGTCATCGTTCAATACTGTCGGCGGCGATCGCCACTCAGACATTGAAGCTTTCGCCGCAACCGCACTCGTCCTTGACATTCGGGTTGTTGAACTTGAAGCCTTCGTTCAGACCTTCGCGCACGAAGTCGAGCTCGGTACCTTCGAGATAGGCCAGGCTTTTCGGGTCGATCAGCACCTTCACGCCGTGGCTTTCGAAAATCAGGTCTTCCGGCGTCGTGTCGTCGGCGAATTCGAGCTTGTACGCCATGCCGGAACAGCCGCTGGTGCGCACGCCCAGGCGCAGGCCGACACCGCGGCCGCGCTTGGCGATGTAGTTGCTCACGTGTGTGGCTGCTTTTTCGGTCAGTGTCACGCCCATGTCGCTCTCCTTACGCCGCTTCGGCCGGCGCGGCCGCATCGCCGTGCTTCTTGCGGTAGTCGTCGATCGCCGCCTTGATGGCGTCCTCCGCGAGAATGGAGCAGTGGATCTTGACCGGCGGCAATGCCAGTTCTTCCGCGATCGCGGTGTTCTTGATGGTCATCGCCTCGTCGAGCGTCTTGCCCTTGACCCATTCGGTCACCAGGGAGCTCGACGCGATGGCCGAGCCGCAGCCGTAGGTCTTGAATTTCGCATCCTCGATGATGCCGTCCGCTCCGACCTTGATCTGCAGCTTCATCACGTCGCCGCAGGCCGGCGCGCCGACCATGCCGGTGCCGACATCTTCGTCGTCCTTGCCGAACGCGCCGACATTGCGCGGGTTTTCGTAGTGATCCAGCAGTTTTTCGCTATAGGCCATAACAGTTCTCCTTCAGTCGCCGTGCACGCGCAATCAGTGGTGGGCCCACTGGACGCTATTCAAATCAACACCTTCCTGCACCATTTCCCACAGCGGCGACAACTCTCGCAGCTTGCCGATCTTGCGGTGCAGCAGGTCTATCGTGAAATCGATTTCCTCTTCCGTCGTGAAGCGGCCGATCGAGAAGCGGATCGAGCTGTGCGCCAGTTCGTCTTCGCGGCCGAGCGCGCGCAGCACGTAGGACGGTTCAAGGCTGGCCGAGGTACAGGCCGAGCCGGAAGACACCGCGACGTCCTTGATCGCCATGATCAATGATTCGCCTTCGACGTAGGCGAAGCTGATGTTCAGGTTGTGCGGCACGCGCGCTTCGAGGTCGCCGTTGACGAAGGTGGCCTCGATGTCCGACAGGCCCTTCAGCAAACGGTCGCGCAGCATGCGCACGCGCTCGTTCTCGGCCCCCATTTCTTCGCGCGCAATGCGGAAGGCTTCGCCCATGCCGACGATCTGGTGCGTCGCCAGCGTGCCGGAGCGCATGCCGCGCTCGTGACCGCCGCCATGGATCTGCGCTTCGAGGCGGATGCGCGGCTTGCGACGAACGTACAGCGCGCCGATGCCCTTCGGCCCGTAGGTCTTGTGCGCACAGAACGACATCAGATCGACCTTCAGCTTGTCGAGATCGATGACCACCTTGCCGGTCGCCTGCGCCGCATCGACGTGGAAGATGATGCCCTTTTCGCGGCAGATTTCGCCCAGTTCGGCGATCGGCTGGATGACGCCGATTTCATTGTTCACGAACATGATCGACACCAGCACGGTGTCCGGACGCAGCGCCGCCTTGAACACATCCATGTCGATCAGGCCATTGGGCAGAGGATCGAGATAGGTCGCCTCGAAGCCTTCGCGCTCCAGTTCGCGGAAGGTATCCAGCACGGCCTTGTGTTCCGTGCGCAGCGTGATGATGTGCTTACCCTTGCCGGAATAGAAATGCGCCGCACCCTTGATCGCAAGGTTGTTCGATTCCGTGGCACCCGAGGTCCAGACGATTTCCTTCGGATCCGCATTCACCAGACGGGCAACCTGATCGCGCGCCTCTTCCACGGCCGCTTCGGTTTCCCAGCCATAGGCGTGGCTGCGCGAAGCCGGATTGCCGAAGTGCTCGGTCAGGTAGGGAATCATCTTGGCCGCGACGCGCGGGTCCACCGGGGTGGTCGCCGAGTAGTCGAGATAGATCGGGAATTTCAGCATACGGGTTGCTCCTTCGAGTTCTTCATTACGCTTCAGCCATCGCCCGCAGACCGCGGAGTTGATCCGCCACCTGCGCCAGCGCGCCGCAAAAATCATCGACATCCTGCATCTTCGTCATCGCGCCGGTGCTCACGCGCACCGCCCCGCGCGCCTGTTCGGCTGGTACGCCCATCGCGGTCAGCGTGCGCGACGGTTCCGGTGAGGCACTCGAGCAGGCCGAACCACTGGCCACCGCGAAGCCTGCGCGGTCGAGTTTGCCGACCAGCGTTTCACCATCGATGTGATCGAGCGCGAAGTAACAGGTATTCGGCAGGCGCAGCGCCTGCGCACCGAATACGGTGCCGCCGAGCGCCAGCACGCAGCGTTCGATGCGTTCACGCTGCGCTTCGAGCTGTTCGCGCCGCGCCGCCGACTGCGACATCGCCAGCACGCAGGCAGCGCCGAAACCGACGATCGCCGCGATGTTTTCGGTGCCGGAACGCAGGCCGTGTTCGTGCCCACCGCCGGCAATCAGCGGCTCGACATCGACCCGCTTGTCCAGAATCAGCGCACCCGCACCCTGCGGACCGCCGATCTTGTGCGCCGAAAGCGTCATCGCCGACACACCCAGCGCACGGAAATCGACGGCGATCTTGCCCAGCGCCTGCACCGCATCGGTGTGCAGCCAGCCGCCAGCGTGGCGTACCTGCGCCGCCAGCGATGCGACGTCCTGCAGCACGCCGGTTTCGTTATTGGCGAGCATGACCGACGCGAGGGAGGCCTCGCCATCGAAGCCGTCGACCTGCACCCTGCCCTGCGCGTCGACCGGCAGTTCCTTCAGCGTCCAGCCGCGGCGCACCAGCTGGCGCGCCGGCTCGCGCACGCAGGGGTGCTCGATCGCCGAAATCGCGATCACGCCAGGCTTGAGTCGCGCGGCCGCACCCTTGACGAACAGATTGTTCGCTTCCGAGCCGCCGCTGGTGAACACCACTTCGGTCGGATGCGCATTCACTGCGGCAGCCACCTGTGCCCGTGCCTCGTCGATCGCCCGGCGCGCCGCGCGACCGTATTCGTGCCGGCTCGACGCATTGCCGAAGCGTGCGCCCAGCCAGGGCAGCATCGCTTCGCGCACCGCATCGGCGAGCGGCGTACTGGCGTTGTGATCGAGATAGACCGGCGCGAACATGATCAGAGCTGTACCCGCACCATTTCGGACACGCCCGGTCGCGCCGAGTGATCGTGCACGACGACGCGATGGGTCGTCTTGTCACGCTGCTGCACCATCAGTTCGTGCAGATTCACCGAATCGAGATAGTCGTACATGCGACGACTCAGGCTCGACCACAGGTCGTGCGTCATGCAGCGGTGCTCATCCAGACAGTTTTCCTTGCCGCCGCACTGGGTGGCGTCCAGCGGTTCGTCGACCGCGGTGATGATCTGGGCGACCGAAATATTGCGCGCATCGCGCGCCAGGCAGTAACCGCCACCCGGCCCGCGCACGCTGGCCACCAGTTCCTGGCGACGCAGTTTGCCGAACAGCTGTTCGAGATAGGACAGGCTGATGCGCTGGCGCTCGGCCACGCCGGCCAGCGTCACCGGACCGTTGTCTTGGCGCAGTGCAAGATCCAGCATCGCGGTGACGGCGAAGCGGCCTTTGGTGGTCAGTCTCATGAAGCGATCTCCTCGATGGAGTGGCTCGGGGAATCCACGATTGGGTTCACGATTGAGCACACAGTCCAATTCCCGATCAATTCAGTCGACTTTATAATTCCCGACAAGTTCAGTCAACAATTAGGCCGTATCTTGTCCAGATCGACGTGCGAGTGATCCGCCATCTCCTCGCGCGCCTCGTCATCGAGCCTGACGCCTGCCCGTTCCAGCTTTTCCATCAGGCAGGCGATGCGCCGGTCGTTCTCCAGCGCATGATCCACCAGCGCGGTGAGCGCCTTGGCCATGGGATCTTCCATGTCGCGGGTGACGCCATAGGCGGTGAAACCGGCCTGTTCGGCGCGCCGCTTCTTCTCGTCGTCGGCGCCCGGCTCGCTGGCGTCGATGATGCGCGCCGGATTGCCGACCGCAGTGGCACCGGCCGGAACGGGCTTCACGACGACTGCGCAGGAACCGATCTTGGCGCCGTCACCCACGTCGAACCCCCCCAGCACCTGGGCACCGGCGCCGATCACGACGCCGCGACCCAGCGTGGGATGGCGCTTGGCGCCGCGGTACAGCGAGGTACCGCCCAGCGTCACCCCCTGATAGATCGTGCAGTCGTCGCCGATGACCGCGGTTTCGCCGACCACCACGCCCATGCCGTGATCGATGAACACGCGCCGTCCGATCGACGCACCCGGATGGATTTCGATGCCGGTCAGCACGCGGCCGATGTGCGAGATGAAACGCCCCAGCCAGTGCATGCCTGCGCCCCAGCAGGCGTGCGCCATGCGGTGCAGGATCAGCGCGTGGATGCCCGGATAGCAGGTCAGAACTTCAAACGACGAACGTGCCGCCGGGTCGCGTGCAAGCACGCTGGCAATGTCTTCGCGCAGGTGTTGGAACATCCTTTTTCCCCATGAAACGCCGGTGGCGTTCGCGGCCAGTTGAAACCCGACGATTTTAGTCGGTTTTTGTGCACCTGCGTCAGGCTCTGTCGATCGTCCGTCGTGGCCGTACACGGAACCACCCGCGTGGCTGCAACAGCGCGAGCTGCGTACAGCGGACTGCGGCACACCTTATCCGTTCGACCCCGGGCGCTTCTTCGGAATGCCGCCGATCGCCTTCAGTGCGCCCATCAGCAGATGCAGTTCTTCGGCCTCGACCCGGGTACGTCCGAACAGGCGACGCAGGCGCGGCAGGGCGCGGCCCGGATTGACCCGGTCGAGAAAGCCCGCGTCGAGCATCAGCTGTTCGAGCAGCGCGTACAGGCTTTCCAGCCCTTCGTGGCTGGCCAGCGCAGGCGCTTCACTGACGAAGGTCGGTGTGGCGGCGACGGCCACGCGCAGTTCGTGGCACATGATCTGGGCGGCTGCCGCCACATTCAGCGACCGGTAGGTTTCGCTGGTCGAAATGGTGACCGGCAGCGAGCACATTGCCACTTCTTCATTGGTGAGCCCCGAACTTTCGGTGCCGAACACCAGCGCCACTTCGGCGTCGCCGGCGCCGAGCAGCGTCGCCAGCTCGGTCGCCGCCGACCTGACGTCGCGCACCGGCAGCGCCATTTCACGCCGGCGCGCAGTGAGCGCCGCCTGCGCAACGGTGCCTGCCAGGGCGGCTTCGATCGTGTCGACCACCACCGCGTTGTCCAGCACATCGGTCGCGCCGGAACTCATCGCAACCGCTTCGTCGTGCGGAAAGTGTCTGGGATTGACCAGATAGAGGCGTGACAGCCCCATCACCTTCATCGCCCGCGCGCAGGCGCCGATATTGCCGGGATGGGTGGTGTGCGACATGACCACGCGCACCCTGTCCAGGGCGGCGTGACGATCGGAAGGGGGAGAAAGGGCGTCCATCGAATGTGCTGTGAGAGGTCAATTCAGGTGCGGGCCTCGAATTAAATCGCAACAGCCCCTAAAATGCTCGGCTTTCCCGCCGACTTGCGGACCGCACGGTCCGCGCACAGACACCTCCCATGCATCCGACGCTCACCACCGCCGTCAAGGCCGCCCGCCGCGCAGGCCAGATCATCACCCGCGCCAGCCAGGATGTAGACCTGCTGAAAGTCAGCAGCAAGCGCCAGAACGACTTCGTCACCGAAGTCGACCGCGCAGCCGAGGACGCCATCATCGGCATCCTCCGCGAAGCCTATCCGGACCATGCCATCCTGGCGGAGGAGAGCGGCGCATCGGGTGAATCCGAATACCGCTGGATCATTGATCCGCTCGACGGCACAACCAACTTCATCCACGGCATGCCGCAGTACGCGGTGTCGATTGCGCTCGAACACCGGGGCCTGATGCAGTCGGCCGTCGTGTTCGATCCGGTGCGCAACGAGCTGTTCACCGCCAGCCGGGGCCGTGGCGCCTTCCTGAACGACCGCCGCATCCGCGTATCGCGCCGCGCCAAGCTGGGCGAAGCACTGGTCGGCACCGGCTTTCCATACCGTGTGTGGGACCACGTCGATGCCTATCTGGGCATGTTCAAGGAATTGATGGAAAAGACCTCCGGCCTGCGCCGCCCGGGCGCTGCCGCGCTCGACCTGGCCTATGTCGCCTGCGGCCGCTTCGACGGCTTCTTCGAAATCGGCCTGTCGCCGTGGGACATCGCCGCCGGCGCCCTGCTGGTGACTGAAGCCGGCGGTCTGGTCGGCAATCTGACCGGTGAAACCGGCTATCTGGACAGCGGCAATCTGGTCGCCTCCACGCCGCGCATCTTCCCGGCCCTGCTGGCTGCGATCGAACCGCACCTGACAGACGCACTGCGGAGCTGACCGCAGGCCACCCGTGGCGGCACCGGTCGCGAACGAGTATTCTTACCAAATTCCGATCGATAAGCTCCAGGTACGACCATGCCAAGTACTGCCATGCTGTCCAGCAAATTCCAGATTTCCATCCCCAAGGCCGTGCGCGAGGCACAGCACTGGGAAGCCGGGCAGGAATTCGTGTTCATCCCGAAAGGCAAAGGCGTGCTGATGATGCCGGTGCCCGATGCCGCGCAGCTCGCCGGCATCGCCCGGGGCGCATCGACCGATGACACGCGCGACCGCGAGGACCGCTATTGATGCCGGTCGCCGCGTGCGTGGTCGATACCTCGGCGTGGATCGAGTGGCTCACCGGCAGCGACCTCGGCGAAATCATCGGCAAGGAACTGCCGGAGCGGCCGCAGTGCATCGTGCCTACCATCGTGCAGCTCGAACTTTCGAAATGGCTGGTGCGCGAAGTCGGCGATGACAAGGCCGACCAGGTCATCGCCTACACGCAGAAATGCGTCATCGCCCCCCTCGACACCCGCATCGCCCTGCTCGCGGCGGACCTTCATCGCGCGCATCGGCTGGCCACGGCCGATGCCATCGTGTACGCCACGGCGCGTGAGTACAAGGCTGAACTTATCACCTGTGACCGGCACTTCGACGGACTGCCGGGCGTGCGGCTTTTTCCGAAAGCGGGCTGAACGTCAAAAATGAATTCATCGAACGGCGTACCCAGCATCGATCCGTCGCATACACCGATGATGCAGCAGTACCTCGGCTTCAAGCGGCAACACCCCGATCTGCTGGTGTTCTACCGGATGGGGGATTTCTACGAGCTGTTCTTCGAGGACGCGATCCGCGCTGCGCGGCTGCTCGACATCACGCAGACGCACCGCGGCCAGTCGGCCGGACAGCCGATCCCGATGGCGGGCGTGCCCTTTCACGCGGTCGAGCAGTATCTGGCGCGGCTGGTGAAGCTGGGCGAGTCGGTGGTCATCGTCGAACAGATCGGCGACCCCGCGACGTCCAAGGGGCCGGTCGAGCGCGCGATTGCGCGCATCGTCACACCGGGCACGCTGACCGACGCCAGCCTGCTCGACGAGCGCGCCGATTCCCTGCTGATGGCGCTGCATGTCGAGCGCAGCCGCGCCGGTGTCGCCTGGCTGAATCTGGCCAGCGGCGAACTGAAACTGACCGAAGTCGCCGCCAATGTGCTGCCGTCGCTGCTCGACCGGCTGCGCCCGGCCGAACTGCTGGTGGCCGACAGCGGCACGGCACCGGACGGCAGCTGGGCCGTCACGTCGCGCAGCGCCTGGCAGTTCGACGCGGGTGAAGCCACGCGCCTGCTGTGCGAGCACTTCGGCAGTCGCGATCTCGCCGCCTTCGACGTGGCCGAGGTGCCGATCGCGCTGGCCGCCTGCGGTGCGCTGTTCAGCTACGCCCAGGCGACCCAGCAGCGCGCGCTGTCACATGTGACGACGCTCGCCGTCGAACACGATTCCGCCTGGCTGCGCATGGACGCCGCCACCCGGCGCAATCTCGAACTGACCGAGACGCTGCGCGGCGAAGCGGCGCCGACACTGCTGTCGCTGCTCGACACCTGCGCCACGTCGATGGGGTCGCGCTGGCTGCGCCGCTGCCTGCACCACCCGCTGCGCGAACGCGCGCAGGCCGAGGCGAGACATCAGGCGGTCGAGGCCCTGCGTACCGACAGCACCGCCGATTCGTTGCACGACGCGCTGCGCGGACTGGCCGACATCGAGCGCATCGGCGCACGCATCGCGCTGCGCACCGCGCGACCGCGCGATCTGTCGAGCCTGCGCGACAGTCTGGCGCGGCTGGGCGACATCGCTGCCGCCGTGCCGCCGGACGGTGGCCTGCTCGACGACGCGCGTGCCACGCTGGCGCAGCCGCTCGACGCCTGCGCCCTGCTCGCCCGCGCCATCATGGACGAACCGGCTTCGCAGCTGCGCGACGGTCGTGTGATGCGCGCCGGCTTCGACGCCGAACTGGACGAACTGCGCGGCCTGCAGGACAACTGCGGCGAATTCCTGCTCGCGCTCGAAGCGCGCGAGCGCAGCCGGACCGGCATCGCCAATCTCAAGGTCGAGTACAACCGCGTGCACGGCTTCTATATAGAGGTGACGAATGCCCACGTCGAACGCATTCCGGACGACTATCGCCGCCGGCAGACGCTGAAGAACGCCGAGCGCTACATCACGCCGGAACTGAAAACCTTCGAGGACCGCGCGCTGTCGGCCGCCGAACGCGCCACTTCGCGCGAAAAGCACCTGTACGAACAATTGCTGGACGCACTCGCCCCGGATCTGCCGGCACTCGGCGACATCGCCCGTGCGCTGGCGCATCTCGACGGCCTGCTCGCCTTCGCGCGCGCCGCGCAGCGCCACGACTATTGCCGGCCGCAGTTCGTCGACGAACCCGAAATCACGATCGTGCGCGGGCGCCACCCGGTGGTCGAACAGCAGGTCGACAGCTTCATCGCCAACGACACCGCCCTGCATGAGGCGCGGCGCATGCTGCTGATCACGGGCCCGAACATGGGCGGCAAGTCGACCTACATGCGCCAGGTCGCGCTGATCGCGCTGCTGGCGCACTGCGGCTGTCCGGTGCCGGCACAGTCGGCGCGGCTCGGCCCGCTGGACGCCATCCATACGCGCATCGGCGCGTCCGACGATCTCGCTTCCGGCCGCTCGACCTTCATGGTCGAAATGACCGAAGCCGCCGGCATCCTGCACGGCGCGACCGAACGCAGCCTGGTGCTGATGGACGAGATCGGTCGCGGCACCTCGACCTTCGACGGTGTGGCGCTGGCGCAATCCATCGCCCGCCATCTGTTGACGCGCAACCGCAGCTGGACGCTGTTCGCCACCCACTACTTCGAACTGACGCAGCTGGCGCAGAGCCATCCGACCTGCGCCAACATGCATCTGGACGCGGTCGAGCACGGCCGGCGCATCGTGTTCTTGCACGCCATCGAAGAGGGCCCGGCGTCGCAGTCCTACGGCATCGAGGTCGCCGCGCTCGCCGGTGTGCCCGGCACGGTCATCCGCGACGCGCGGCGCGCGCTGCAGCAGCTCGAAGCCAGCCGCATCAGCGCCGGTCCGCAGGCCGACCTGTTCGCGCCCGCCGCCCCGCCGCCGGAACCGCCCGTGCACGCCGCGGTCGATGCGCTGGCCGCGCTTGACCCCGACAGCCTGAGTCCGCGCGAAGCCCTCGATGCGCTGTATGCGCTGAAGAAGCTGGTGCAGGAGGATTGACCTCGGCGCCGGTTTTGTGGGAACAGCGCTGGTTTTGTGGGAGCGGCGCCGGTTTTGTGGGAGCGGCGCCGGTTTTGTGGGAGCGGCGCCGGTTTTGTGGGAGCGGCGGCCTCGCCGCGATCGGTGCAGCGATGATCGTTGATCAGCGTGCCGATCGCGGCGAGGCCGCCGCTCCCACAGGCCGCTCCCACAGACCCACACCATCTGACGAAACTGCCCGAAGAAGCACAGAGGACCCCATGACTTACGCAATCATCTGGATCATCACCGCGCTTCTGCTCGGTTTCTGGACCTTGCTGACCTGGACGGCCGACGCCGTGCTCACGTGGCCGGGCTGGAACGCCGACGCGCTGGCAACCTGGCCGGGCTGGGTGGTGAGCCTGCAGCCACCGGTGTGGCTGGCGCCCTGGCTGCCGGAAGGCTGGCTCGACATGGCGCGGCACACCCTGCTCGACTGGGGACCGACGATACAGGCGTCGCTGCAGCAGATTCCCGACCTGACCGGCTGGCTGAGCGCCATCGTCTGGGCGGTGTGGCTGATCGGTGCCCTCGGCTTCCTGCTGATGGGGCTGGCTGCGAGCGCGATCGCACGCATGCTGCTGCCGCGCAAGCCCGAGCCGACCCCCTGACCGACGCGGCCGGCTGCGATTGACTACTGCTCCGCCACTTGCGGCGGACGCGGGTGCAGCGGCATCACGTGCACCAGGGCTGAGTCCAGGCGCACGGCCAGCCGGTCGCCATTGGCGATGCGCTGGCGCTGCGGCCCGGCCAGCGTGATGCGCAGACTGATCTGCGGATTGCGCTCCAGCGTCAGGGTTGCCAGCGTGATTTCGCCCAGATGGCGGGCGTCGCTGACGCGCGCGTCCAGTGCCTGACCGCTGCCTTCCGCACCCAGCAGGATGCCGTCACCCGGTACAACCCAGTTCACGGGTTGCCCCGGCTTGATCTTTCCCTTGTCGCGCACTTCGAGCAGCATGTCCTCATCGTCGCCCGCGCCACTGGCCGCCGTTACCCACTTCAGCAGGCCCCAGCCGGCGCGACCGGACGGTCCCACCCAGACGCCCTGAAAGCGGTTGTGCATGCCCACCAGATCGGCCACGCGCGCGTTGCGCGGCGCCCGATGGATGTGAGCGGGCGGCCCTTCCTGCAGGACCGCGCCGGCATCCATCACCACCAGGCGGTCAGCCAGCAGGCGCGCCTCGTTCAGGTCATGGGTGACCAGCAGGATGGGGATGTCGAGATCGCTGCGCAGTTGGGCCAGCAAGCGGTAAAGCCCTTGCCGGCTCATCTGGTCGACCGCCGAAAAGGGTTCGTCGAGCAGCAGCAGCTTCGGTTCGCGGGCGAGCGCACGCGCCACCGCCACGCGCTGCTGCTGGCCGCCCGACAGCGCGCCCGGCCGACGCTGCTGCTGTTCGCCGGACAAGTGCACATGCTCAAGCCAGCGTCGGGCCTGCGCGTCGCGCTCGACAGTCGGCAGATGCAGCATGGCCAGTGCGACATTGTCGGCGGCACTCAGATGCGGCATCAGCGCATAGTTCTGAAACACCAGGCCGACATGCCGACGCTGCGGCGGCAGGAAGATGCACTGTTCACTGTCGCACCACACCTGCCCGCCGACCTCTATTCGTCCGCGCTGCGGCCGCATCAGCCCGGCCAGAACGCGCAGCATCGATGTCTTGCCGGCACCCGACGGGCCGACCAGCGCAAGCAATTCGCCGGCCGCGCACTCGAAGCGGCCGCGCAGCGGCATCGGTTCCTGCTGATCGATCTCGACGCGCAAGGCGCGCGATCCGTCGCGCCGGTCGCTCATCGCCGGGCCACCAGTCTGGCCGACGCGAAGAACGATGCCGCGACCGCGCCGAGCGACAGCACAAGCAGCAGCAGCGCCATGCGGTCGGCACCGGCGAGGTCGAACGACTGCACGCGATCGTAGATGGCGATGGCGACTGTCCGGGTTTCGCCCGGAATGCTGCCGCCCATCATCAGCACCACGCCGAATTCCCCCAGCGTGTGTACAAAGGTCAGCACCATGGCCGACAGGATGCCCGGCCAGGCCAGTGGCAGTTCGACGCGCCAGAAGGTTTGCCAGCCACTGAGCCCGCAGACCGACGCCGCCTCGGCGAGGTTTTCGGGGATCGCCTCGAAGGCGCGCTGCACCGGCTGAACGATGAATGGAATGTTGAATACCAGCGAGGCGATCAGCAGGCCGGCGAAGTTGAAGGTCAGCCTGACATCGAAGCTGTCGAGCAGCCAGCGACCCAGCGGCGAGCCGGTGCCCAGCGACACCAGCAGGTAGTAGCCCAGCACGGTCGGCGGCAGCACCAGCGGCAGCACGACGAAGGCTTCGATCCAGGCCTTGCCGGAAAAGCGCGTGCGCGCGAGCCAGCGCCCGGCCAGCACGCCGAACGGCAGCAGCACCAGCAGCGTCACCACTGCAAGTTCGATCGACAGCGAAAATGCTGGCCAGTCCATGTCAGTTCCCGTTTCCGGATCAGCACACCGGCGTCAGCCACAGTGGCGCACGCCGGGTCACTCCTTCGGCATTTCGAAACCGTAACGACGCATCACGTCCTGTGCCGCAGGCGTCGCGACGTAATCGTAGAAGGCCCGCGCGGCGGGCGGCGCATCGCGCAGCAGCACCATGCGCTGGGCAAGTCTGCGATGCCAGCTCTCGGGGATCAGCGCGAACTCGCCCCGCCCGCCCACCTCGGGCGCCATGGCCAGCGACAACGCGATGATGCCGCCCTGACTCGAGCCGGAGGTGGCGAACTGGGCCGCCTGTGAAATGTTTTCGCCGAGCACCAGACGCGGTTCGATGTCGGCCCACAGTCCGGCATGCTGCAACGCCTCCTTCGCCCGCGCGCCATAGGGGGCATGCTCGGGATTAGCGATGGCGAACTTCTTCAGTCGCCCGTCACGCAGCGCACGCGCCAGATCCTTCAATTCGCCGTCGGCCTTCAACGGCGAACCTTTCGGCACCATCAGGCCGATCCGACCGAAGGCGTACAGCCGGCCACGGTCCTGCGTGAGTTCCAGGTCGGCGAGCTTGAACACGAAATCCTCGTCGGCCGACATGAACAGATGAAACGGTGCGCCCTGCCGGATCTGCGAGAAGAAATTTCCGGACGAGCCGAATACCAGTCGAAGCTTGTGGCCGGTGTCGCGCTCGAAACGTGCCGCCAGCGCTTCGATCGCGAATTTCAGATCGGATGCCGCCGCCACGGTCGGCGACTCGGCCGCGCGCGCAAGCGGCACGACAGACCAGGCAACGATGCACAACAGCAGGATTCGGTGGATCAGGCGAACAGATGTCACGGGCAACGCGCCTCCGCACGGTTCGATATACATTCTTATGGATATCGTTCGCTGAGTATAACGAGTACCGTATGCTGTGCATGGCCGTCCATGCATCAACTTGTCCGAAGTGCGTCCCTCGATCCCGATGGACGCCGATCAACGATGACCAGGAACACCGCGCCCGACACGCCCGAACACAGCACGCGTTTTCGCGTGCAGATCAAGCACGCCGTCGCGATCGGCCCCGGCAAGGCGGACGTGCTGCAGGGCATCGCCGCAACCGGCTCGCTGGCCGAAACCGGTCGCCAGCTGGGCATGAGCTACCAGCGCATCTGGTCGTTGGTGGATGCGATGAACAAGGATTTCGTCGAACCGCTGGTCATCAAGCAGCGCGGCGGTACGGCGGGCGGAGGTGCCCGCCTCACCGCAACCGGAGAGCAGGTGCTCGCGCTCTACCGGGCGATCGAGGAGGACGCGCGCATCGCCGCGGCACGTCGACTGCCCGAACTGGTGGCACTGATCCGGGCGGGCGCCGGCGAGTCCGGATCGAACTGAAAAGGCGCCGTCCGGAATCGCACGGCCGCGAGCAGGTCAAGTCAGGACCGGCTCAGGCCGTGCTCGGGTCCACCGTCCAGCGGCGCGACACATTGCCCAGGCTGCCGACGCTTTCCAGATGCACCGGAAAGCCCCACAGCCGGGCGACGTGCTTGAGCACCTCGTAGGCGTTGTCATGCAGCGGGCGCTCGTTGTGCTGCGTGTGGCGCAGCATCAGCGAGCGGTCACCGCGCAGATTGACCGACCACACCTGGATGTTCGGCTCGCGCGAGCCCAGATCGTATTGGCGCGACATGGCCTCGCGCAGGCTGCGGTAACCGGCCTCGTCGTGGATGGCCGACACTTCCAGCGTCGGATCGGTCTCGTCGTCGACGATGGAAAACAGCCGGAAATTGCGCATGACGCGCGGCGACAGATACTGGCCGATGAAGCTTTCGTCCTTGAAATTGCGCATCGCGTGGTCGAGCGTTTCCAGCCAGTCGCGGCCGGCGATGTCCGGAAACCAGTAACGGTCTTCGTCGGTAGGCGCCTCGCAGATGCGCTTGATGTCGCTGTACATCGCAAACCCGAGTGCGTACGGGTTCATGCCGCTGTAGGCCGGGTGATCCACAGGCGGCTGGAACACCACATTGGTGTGCGACTTCAACCACTCGATCATGATGCCGTCTTCGAGATAGCCGTCGTCGTACATCGTGTTCAGCAGGTGGTGATGCCAGAACGTCGCCCAGCCCTCGTTCATCACCTGGGTCTGGCGTTGCGGGTAGAAGTACTGCGCGATCTTGCGCACGATGCGCACGATTTCGCGCTGCCAGGGTTCGAGCAGCGGCGCGTTCTTCTCGATGAAATACAGCAGGTTTTCCTGCGGATCGGCCGGAAAGCGCGCCTGCTCCTTCTCCGCGGCGTCCTTGCCCGACTTCGGCGGCAGGGTGCGCCAGATTTCATTCACCTGCTGCTGCGCATACGCCTCGCGGTCTTTCGCGCGCTCGAGTTCCTGCGTCAGGCTCAGCTTGCCCGGGCGGCGGTAGCGATCGACGCCGTAATTCATCAGCGCATGGCAGCTGTCGAGCAGCAGTTCCACGGCGTCGACGCCATGGCGCTCCTCGCAGGCCGCGACATAATTCTTCGCGTACACGAGGTAATCGACGATCGAACCTGCGTCGGTCCACATGCGGAACAGGTAGTTGCCCTTGAAGAAGCTGTTGTGCCCGTAAGCCGCATGCGCGATCACGAGGGCCTGCATGGCCATCGTGTTCTCTTCCATCAGATAGCTGATGCACGGATTGCTGTTGATGACGATTTCGTACGCCAGCCCCATCTGACCGCGCCGGTAGTTCTTTTCGGTGCTGATGAATTCCTTGCCGTAGCTCCAGTGCCGGTAGTTGACCGGCATGCCGACCGACGCATAGGCGTCCATCATCTGTTCGGCAGTGATGATTTCCAGCTGGTTCGGGTAGGTGTCGAGACTGAAGCGCTGCGCCGTGGCGCGGATCACCGTGTGGTACTGATCGATCAGATCGAAGGTCCAGTCGCTCGGACCGGGCAGCGTCTGCGCAGGTCTGTCGGTCGGCGGCAGCGGCACGCGCAGCGGCGGACGCGGACGGCGGCCGCCGTACTCGTCGGGCGTGGCCGCCTGACCGACATGCCGACGATTGAAGGTGTCGCTCATTTTGCCGCTCCTTCCTTCCTGAACAGGTCGCGGAACACCGGGTAGATCTGGTCCACCTCGCTCGCCTTGCGCATCGCGAAGGTGTCGGATTCTTCCGCCAGCGAGGCGTACTCATGCCACAGGTTCTGTTCCTGATCGACCACCTGGATGTAGGCGAAGTAACGGCACAGCGGCAGGATGCCGTGTTCCAGCAACTGGCGGCAGCGCGGGCTGTCGTCGTGCCAGTTGTCGCCGTCGCTGGCCTGCGCACCGTAGACATTCCACTCGTTGCGCGGGTAGCGCGCGCGGATGATCTCTTCCATCAGCACCAGCGCGCTCGACACCACGGTGCCGCCGGTTTCGGTGGCATGGAAGAAGTCGTGCTCGTCCACCTCCTGCGCCTGCGTGTGGTGGCGGATGAACACGATGTCGATCTTTTCGTAGTGCCGCGTCAGGAACAGATAGAGCAGGATGAAGAAACGCTTGGCCAGATCCTTGCGCGCCTCGTCCATCGAGCCGGACACATCCATCACGCAGAACATGACCGCCTTGGCCGTCGGTACCGGCGTGCGCACCCGGCTGCGGTAGCGCAGGTCTATCGGATCGAGGTAGGGAATGCGGTCGATGCGTGCGCGCAACGCCGCGATGTCGGTTTCGAGCTGCTCGATCTCGTGCAGCCGTTCAGCGCTGGCCGGCTGGGCGCGCAACTCGGTCAGCAGGTCTTCGAGCCGGTGGAGTTCGCGCCGCGACTCGCTGCCGAGCGCGATGCGCCGGCCGATGGCGCCGCGCATCGAACGCACGACGTGCAGGTTGTTCGGCGTGCCGTCGCTGGAAAAGCCGGCGCGATGCGTCTTGTACTCCGGCGTGTCGGCCAGCGTGGTGCGGATCAGGTTCGGCAGCGCGAGGTCGTCGAAGAAGACCTGCATGAACTCTTCCTTCGAAAGGTGGAACACGAAGTCGTCCTCACCCCCGCCGGAATCGCTTGCCTGGCCGCCGCCACCGCCCTGCCCGCCCTTGGGCCGCTCGATCCGGTCGCCGCGCACGAAATCCTTGTTGCCCGGGTGCACCATTTCGCGCTTGCCGCCCTGACCGTGACCGAACACCGGCTCGCTGATGTCGCGCCGCGGGATGTGGATGTCCTCGCCCTGCGCGATGTCGCGAATGCCTCGCCCTTCAACGGCCCGGCGCACCGCCTCGCGGATCTGTTCCTTGTGGCGGCGCAGGAAGCGTTCGCGGTTGCCGATGGACTTGTTCTTGCCGGCCAGCCGTCGATCAATGATCTGCTGCAAGATGTGTTCTCCGAGCCGTCAGTCGATCCGACATCTACGTCCCTGCCCTTTTTGCGCCGGCGCCCTCACGAGCTCTTGCGCACACGCAGGTACCACTCGCACAGCAGTCTGACCTGCTTCGCGGTGTAGCCCTTGTCCACCATGCGGGTCACGAAATCTTCGTGCTTCTTCGCATCGTCGGCGCTCGCCTTGGCATTGAAGCTGATCACCGGCAGCAGTTCTTCGGTGTTGGAGAACATCTTCTTCTCGATCACCGTGCGCAGCTTTTCGTAGCTGCTCCACACCGGATTCTTGCCACCGTTGTTGGCCCGCGCACGCAGCACGAAATTAACGATCTCGTTGCGGAAATCCTTCGGGTTGCTGATGCCGGCCGGCTTTTCGATCTTTTCCAGTTCGGCGTTCAGCGACGCGCGGTCGAACACCTCGCCGGTGTCGGTATCGCGGTACTCGCTGTCCTGTATCCAGTAGTCGGCGTAGGTGACGTAGCGGTCGAAAATGTTCTGCCCGTACTCGCTGTAGCTCTCCAGGTAGGCAGTCTGGATTTCCTTGCCGATGAATTCGGCGTAGCGCGGCGACAGGTGTTCCTTGATGAACGATATGTACTTCTGCTCGACATCCTGCGGAAACTGCTCGCGCTCGATCTGCTGTTCCAGCACGTACATCAGATGCACCGGGTTCGCCGCGACTTCGGTCGAATCGAAGTTGAACACCTTGGAAATGATCTTGAACGCGAAACGGGTGGACACGCCGCTCATGCCTTCGTCCACCCCGGCGTAGTCGCGATACTCCTGATAGCTCTTGGCGCGCGGATCCGTGTCCTTCAGGTTTTCGCCGTCGTATACCTGCATCTTCGAGTACAGACTGGAGTTTTCCGGCTCCTTCAGGCGGGTCAGCGTGGCGAACTGCGCCATCATCTTCAGCGTGCCCGGCGCGCAGACGGCCTGGGCCAGCGACGAGCCGCGCAGCAGCTTCTCGTAGATCTTCACTTCCTCGCTGACGCGCAGGCAGTAAGGCACCTTGACGATGTAGATGCGGTCGAGGAAGGCTTCGTTGTTCTTGTTGTTGCGGAAAGCCTTCCATTCGCTCTCGTTCGAGTGCGCGAGCACCACGCCATCGAACGGGATGGCGCCGAAACCTTCGGTGCCCTTGAAGTTGCCCTCCTGGGTCGCGGTCAGCAGCGGGTGCAGCACCTTGATCGGCGCCTTGAACATTTCGACGAATTCCAGCAGACCCTGATTGGCCAGGCACAGGCCGCCGGAAAAGCTGTAGGCATCCGGATCATCCTGCGCGAAGGTTTCCAGCTTGCGGATGTCGACCTTGCCGACCAGGCTCGAAATGTCCTGGTTGTTTTCGTCGCCCGGCTCGGTCTTGGCGATGCCGACCTGCTTGAGCACCGACGGGTAGCGCTTGACCACCCGGAACTTGCGGATGTCGCCGCCGAATTCCTCCAGCCGCTTGACCGCCCACGGCGACAGGATGCGATTGAGGTAACGGCGCGGAATGCCGTATTCCTTCTCCAGGATGGCAGCGTCTTCGGTCGCATCGAACAGTCCGAGCGGCGAATCATTCACCGGTGAACCCTTGATCGCATAGAACGGCACTTCCTGCATCAGCGACTTCAGTCGCTCGGCAATCGACGACTTGCCGCCGCCGACCGGCCCCAGCAGGTAGAGGATCTGCTTCTTCTCTTCCAGCCCCTGGGCGGCGTGGCGGAAGTAGCTCACGACCTGCTCGATCGCGTCTTCCATGCCGTAGAACTCGGCGAAGGCCGGATAGATCTTGATCACCTTGTTGGCAAACAGCCGCGACAGCCGCGGATCGTTGCGCGTATCGACCGTCTGCGGTTCGCCGATCGCCTTCAGCATGCGCTCGGCCGCGCTGGCGTAGCTCAGCGGGTCACGTTTGCACTCCGCCAGATACTCTTCCAGCGAAAGCTCTTCCTCACGCGTGCGTTCGTAGCGTGCGGCGAAATGACTGACGATGTCCATGTTGATCTCCACAATCCGTTGACCTGCAAAACACCTGTTGCCCGGCATGCGCGACCGGCGGCGCACTATCGTTCGCCCTGCTTTCAGCTTGGTCTACGGCAGCGCTTGTGCAAAGTTCGATAAGCACCGCAATCACCATTCTGATCCGATTGAACGCCTGTGCCGCGCGACGCCGGAACACCTGCTGAGTCGATGTCGCGACGCCCTCTAAGTTCCCCATTCCGGGCAGCCCGACCAGCGCGCGACACACTTCCTTTTCCAGGCTGTTGACGCGCCGGCAATCCAGACCGTTGACCGGTGTTCAGCAAGTAGCGGTCCAGTTCGCGTCGGGTATCCGGCACGGTCGCGCGCAGTCGCTCCGGATGACCGGCAGGCCGGGTCGGGGACCGCCTCGCAGCGCGCCGCCTGCTGGCGGAAGTCGCTGCAGCCGGCCAGCGGTAAGACCTGGCCGGGGCCTCGTACGGCTGGCGCTGCGCCACCAGCCGTCATGCACTGGCAGCGCCCGGATATGCACCATCAAGGTGCCTGACCGCAGTCCGACCGACACCGCTGCGTACAACGCGCCGCGCCCGGACCACTGTATTGAATTACAGTATATTCGTGCGACCCATTCGTCCGTGCCGATGCACCATGCCCGCCCCACCCGTCGACTATGCCGAACTGCATTGCCTGAGCCACTTCACCTTCCTGCGCGGTGCCTCCGCACCGGACGAACTGGTGACGCGCGCCGCGGAGCTGGGCTATGCCGCCCTGGCCATCACCGACGAATGTTCACTGGCTGGCGCCGCGCGCGCCCACCTGGCCTGGCGCAATCTGCCCGAACCGCGGATGAAGCTGATCATCGGCTGCGAAGTGCAGCTGGCCGACGGACCGAAGCTGGTCCTGCTGGCCTGCGACCGCAACGGTTACGGCAATCTGTCGGAACTGATCACGCTCGGCCGCATGCGGGCGGAGAAAGGCCGCTACCACCTGAGCTGCGCCGATCTGGACCGCGGCCTGCCCGGCTGCGTCGCGCTGCTGGTACCCGGCGATTTCCTGCCCGACACGGACGCTGCACTGGCGGCGCACGCCGGCTGGCTGAAGCAGCGCTTTGCGGAACTTGCCTGGCTGGCCGTCGAACTGCACCATGGTCCGGACGACGCCATCCGGCTGCACCGGCTGCAGGCCATCTGCGCCGCCAGCGGGCTGCCGCTGTGCGCCGCCGGCGACGTGCACATGCATGTGCGCAAGCGTCGCCGCCTGCAGGACACGATCACTGCGATACGGCTCGGGCGCACGCTCGCCGAGTGCGGCTACGCGCTGTACGCCAACGGCGAGCGCCACCTGCGCCTGCCGCACAAGCTGGCCGGCATATACCCCGCAGCACTGCGGGCCGAAACGCTGAAGGTGGCCGCATGCTGCCATTTCTCGCTCGCCGAACTGCGCTACGAATACCCGGAGGAAATCGCGCCGCCCGGCCATACCACCACCTCCTGGCTGCGCGAACTGACCGAGCGCGGCTACGTCGAGCGCTGTGCGCAGATCCGCCGCATCGTCACGCTGGACGACATCACCTTCGCGCGCAAGGCGCGGGAGATGCGCGCACAGATCGAAATCGAACTCGCGCTGATCGCCGAGCTTGAATACGAGCCCTACTTCCTGACCGTGTACGACATCGTCGCCTGGGCGCGCACGCAGGGCATCCTGTGCCAGGGTCGCGGCTCGGCGGCGAATTCGGCCGTGTGCTACTGCATCGGCGTGACCGAAGTCGACCCGTGGCGCGCCAACATGCTGTTCGGCCGCTTCATTTCACGCGAACGCAACGAGGCGCCGGACATCGACGTCGACTTCGAGCACGAACGGCGCGAAGAGGTCATCCAGTACATCTATGGCAAGTACGGCCGCGACCGTGCGGCCCTCGCCGCCAGCCTGACCACCTACCGGCCGCGCTCGGCACTGCGCGACGTCGGCCGCGCGCTCGGTTACACCGACGATGCGCTTGACCGCCTGACCCAGGGCCACATGTGGTGGGACGGCGGCCGGGTACGCGAAGACCGCCTGCTAGAAGCCGGCTTCCGGCCCGAAGCGCCGCGCGTGCAGCTGCTGCTCGAACTGTCGAACGAACTGATCGGCGCGCCGCGCCACCTGTCGCAGCACGTCGGCGGCTTCGTCATCGCGCGCGGCAGGCTCTCAAGGCTGGTGCCGATCGAAAACGCGCGCATGGCCGGGCGCTGCGTCATCCAGTGGGACAAGGACGACCTCGAAGCGCTCGGCCTGATGAAGGTGGACGTGCTGGCGCTGGGCATGCTGACCGCCATCCGCAAGTCGCTGGACGCACTGGCGGCGTTCGAAGACGGGGATCCTGCCGCGGCACGAAAAGCTCCGCGCACCCTGGCCGACATTCCGCACGAAGATCCGGCCACCTACGACATGCTGTGCCGCGGCGAGTCGACCGGCGTGTTCCAGGTCGAGTCGCGCGCACAGATGAACATGCTGCCGCGGCTGCGGCCGCGCCGCTACTACGATCTGGTGATCCAGGTCGCCATCGTGCGGCCGGGGCCGATACAGGGCGGCATGGTGCATCCCTATCTGGCGCGCCGCCACCTGCCGCCGGAGCGCATCGACTATCCGTCGGACGCACTGCGCCCGGTGCTCGAACGCACATTGGGCGTACCCATCTTCCAGGAGCAGGTGATGCAGCTGGCCATGGTCGCCGCCGGTTTCACCGCCGGCGAAGCCGACCAGATGCGTCGTTCGATGGCCGCCTGGCGGCAGCGCGGCACGATGGAAAAATTCCAGCAGAAGCTGACCGACGGCCTGCTCGGGAACGGCTACACGCCGGCATTCGCGGAGCAGATCTACCGCCAGATCGAAGGCTTTTCCGGCTATGGTTTTCCGGAATCGCACGCCGCGAGCTTTGCGCTGCTGGTGTACATCTCGTCCTGGCTCAAATGCCATCACCCGGCCGCCTTCCTGTGCGGCCTGCTGAACAGCCAGCCCATGGGTTTCTACGCGCCGGCGCAGCTGATCGCCGATGCCCGCACGCACGGCGTCGACATCAGGCCGGCCGATGTGTCGGTCAGCAGCTGGGACTGCGTGCTTGAAGCGGCGCCGCACGGCACGGCACCGGGTGTCCGCCTCGGCCTGCGCATGGTCAAGGGGATGGCGCAGGACGCCGTGCGGCGCATCGTGGCGGCGCGTGCGCAGGCGCCGTTGTCGAATGTCGACGAACTGACCCGCCGCGCCCGGCTGGACCGCCGGCAACTCGGCTGTCTGGCCAGCGGCGGTGCACTGCAGTCACTGGCCGGCAATCGCCATCAGGCACACTGGCAGGCCGCCGCGCGCCGGCCCGATGCGCTGCTGCGCGACGCACCGGTGAGCGAGAAGGTGCTGGCGCTGGCCGCTCCGCGCGAGGGCGAGGACATCGTGGCCGACTACGCCAGCCTGGGCTTCACGCTCGGCCGCCATCCGCTGGCGCTGCTGCGCAGCCAGCTCGCCGCGCAGCGCTTCATCACCGCGGCCGAATTGCGCCGCCTGCCCGACCGCGCACTGGCGCGTGCCGCCGGCATCGTCACCTGCCGCCAGCGCCCCGGTACGGCCAGCGGCGTCATGTTCGTCACCGTCGAAGACGAAACCGGGCTGGCCAACATCATCGTGCACAAGGACCTGCAGGAGCGGCAGCGCAGCGAAGTGCTCGGCGCCACACTGCTCGGCATCTACGGCCAGGTGTCGCGCGAAGGCGAGGTGATCCACCTGATCGCCCGCCGGCTGGTCGACCGCTCGCCACTGCTCGGCGCGCTGACGCCGCGCAGCCGTGACTTTCACTGACGTCAGCGGTCGTCGGCATGTACATCGCAACAGCACGACGTGCTGACGCGAAAGTGAAACAATCGAATGCGAAAGTAGTGGGTTATTTGCCCGGAATAGGGCAAATGGCGTGAGCCTGCCCGACTGTGGCCCAGAACAACAATACCGGCATCCTTCACATGAGTACGCCACCGCCATCGAGCGCAATCCGAGACGAATCAAAGCCGGTCGGAGCCCGGATCTGGCGAAAGGAGATCGGCGCGGGCGTGACCGTTGCGGCCGGATCCATCCCGAACGAACTCAGCTATGGCCTGCTCGCCATGGCGCCTCTGGGCCTGGCAATGGAAGGGCGCGGCATTCTCGCAGCCATGCTCGCGGGCATGCTGGGCACGCTGGTCGCCCTGTCGCTGGGCAGCCGGGTCGGACAGATACACGGTGCACGACCGGCGCTGGCGCTAATCGTGTCGGCCCTGATCGGAAATACGCTGATCAAGGCCAACTGGCTGCCCGGCATACCGCATCAGGACGGCGCACTCATCCTGATGGGCCTGGCACTGACCGGCGCCGCCCTGCTGCAGCTGACGACCGCAGCCGCTGGCTGGGGCCGCTTCGTGCGTTACATCCCCTATCCGGTACAGGCCGGGTTCTTCAACGGCGTCGCGCTGCTGATGCTGCTCGGCGGGTTGAAGCTGGTTTTCATGCAGGGCGGCACCTGGCATCTGTCACCCGGCCCGGCGCTGGTGGCGGCAGTCATCGTGCTGCCTGGCGTCGTGCTGCAGCAACGCTGGCCGGAGCGGCCTTTTCTGCCCGTGCTGCTGTGTGTCGGCGCACTGCTGCATCACGCACTGGCTTCACGCGGCATGGCGATGGGCCTGACACTGGGCGCGCTGGCCGACACCCGGCTCAGTTTCGACCACCTGCTGCACCTGCCCGATGCATTGGCGCTGCACGGCCCGGGAGACTGGCTGCGCGTGCTTGGCGGCTCATGCGTTGCCATCGCGCTGGTGTCGGCACTGGAAACCCTGTTTGCTGCCAACCGGCTCGACACGTTGACCCACAGCCGGCACGACACGCGACGCGAACTGGCTGCAATCGGTGGCGCCAATCTCGCCCTCGCGGCGGCGGGCGGCCTGCCGGCCGCGGGTGCGGTGTCGCGCGCCAATGCAGCCTATTCGGCGGGCGGCCGAACCCGCGTTCCGGCGCTGTGCTACGCCTTGTTGATCGCGCTGCTGTGGCTGTTCGGCCTCGACATGCTGGCCATGCTTCCGCACTCGACCATCGGCGCCGGTCTGGTGCTGCTGTCCGTCGGCGTGGCCGATCGCTGGAGCGTCGATGCGGTACGTGACTGCCTGCGTGGCCGATCGCTCCCGGAACGGCGGCTGATGTCGAATCTGGCCGTCAGCGCCCTGGTCACGCTGGTGGCGGCGTTCGTCGGTCTGCTGGAGGCGGTGTCGGCCGGACTGGTGGGCGCCATGTTCCTTTTCGCACGCGATCACAGCAAAAGCATCGTGCGACGCGTCGCCGACGGTTCGGTCGCGTCCAGCCTGCAGGTCAGGCCAGCCTGGCAGCAGATCAGGCTGGCGTCCCAATCGACGCGCTATGCGCTGGTCGAGCTTGAGGGATTGCTGTTTTTCGGCACCGCCGAGGAACTCGAAGAAGTGATCGAAACACGCCTGGCCGAGGCGCGCTTCATCGTGCTCGATTGTTCCCGCCTGATCGACATCGATCTCTCAGCCGCGCAGGTGCTGTCACGCATGGCGACGCGCCTGCGTATCCGTCACACGCGGCTCGCACTGGCCGGCCTCGATCCGGCCGGTGCGCGGGCAACTTTTCTGGCCAGCAGCGGATTGGCACAGGTACTGCCGCGCAAGCGATGGTTCGCCAATGCCGATGCAGCGCTCGAATGGGCGGAAAACCAGGTGCTGGACTCGGGTATGGCAACACGCCGACTCGACTCGGCCACGAAGCTGCGTCATCTCGATGTATGCACGGGCATGAGCGAGGACCAGGCCGCCACGCTGGAAAGCCTGATGCGGCGAGGGCTTTATGTGCGCGGAGACGTGCTGTTCAACGCCGGCGACGCCAGCGATGCCATGTATGTGCTGCTGGCGGGCAGCGTCAGCATTCTGCGCGCGGGCGATGCCGGCACGCCGCGGATACGCATCGCCTGTCTGAGCGCTGGTCTGGTGGTCGGGGAAATGGGGTTGATCGAAAATCAGCCGCGCACCGCCGATGCGATCGCCGACACGACGGTTGAGTGTCTGGTGCTGGAACGCACCGGACTGGAGCTTCTGCAACGTGAGCACCCGCAGGTTGCCAATCTGCTGTATGCCAATCTGGCCTGTACGCTGGCGCAGCGTCTGCGCGACACGACAATCAGGCTGCACGGCTACATGAGACCGCACTGAGCTTGGCTGCACTGCGATGCCATCCCGGCGGCTTCCGCCGCTAGCGCGCCGGAAACACCAGCAGCGCGTCGCCGACATCGAAGATGAGCACGATGTCGGCCTCGGGACGGGCTGCCGCAGCCTGCACCGTATCGGACCAGTTTCGGAAGAAGACCGCCCGATCAGGGCTGCCGGACCAGCTGCACAACGCCGCGTTCGGCCGATCGGGTGCCACGGACAGATAATCGCCGGTGCCGGTGTGGGTCAGCGCGAAGCCGAGGAAGCAGGCTTCGGCCGGCACGTCGAGCAGGTGCTTGAGCTGCGCGACCGGCGAACCGTCAGCCCGGGCGGTCGCCACATCCTCTGCCAGCGGTCTGGTTGCATACCTTTTCATGTCGCGCCTCCATAAACCCGATTGTCATACTAGCAAGCGGGATCGGGGGACGGAAGATGCCTGCACAATCAGAGGTCGCGCGTGACCGCCTGCCAGCGCAGGCGGCGGGCATGCGCGTGGCGGGCGCGCAGGCGCGGATCGGACGCCACGATGCTCAGCGTTTCGCCGATCACCATGATGACGCCGAGCACCGGCAGCACCAGCAGCAGACCGGCCACGCCGGCCACGGCACCGCCGACGAAAATCATCAGCACGGTGATCAGAGGATGCATGCGCAGGCTGCGGCCGATGGTGAGCGGCATGAAGATGAAGTCGTCGAGCAGGCGCACCAGGATGAACAGGCCGATCGACGCGTAGGCAATCGACGGTGAACCGGGAAAATCGGTCGCGGCGACCATGACCACCAGCGCGCAGCCAATGACCGAGCCGACGAATGAAATCCATGCCAGCACCGCGGTGATGATGCCGAGCGTCAGCGGCGACGACAGTCCGATGACCCACAGCCCGGCCGCCAGACAGACCGCATCGAGCACGGTCAGCTTCACCAGCCCCTGGAAATAGGCGCGCGTCGTGCGGTCGACCTCGTACAGCAGATGCAGCGTGCGCTCGAAATAGGCGTTGGGCACGGCGCGCGCAAGAAAGCGCTGGAAGCGGCGGCCGTCGCGCAGGAAGAAATAGGCGAGGAAAGGTGCGAGCAGCATGGACGGCAGCCAGGCGGCGACCGACATCATCAGCGACGGCAGGCGATTCTGCGCAAAGCCCTCGCCGGCCGCCGCAATGTAGGACGACACGGCGTCGGCCACATGTGCATCGCGCATGAAACGGGATTGCTGCTCCAGCGCACGCAGGGTCTGGTCGAGCAGCAGCAGGCCGCCCTGCAGATAGCGCATGCCGGTTTCCTGCACGCCGACCGCCTGCGCGGCAAAGCGCGGCAGCATGAATGCGAAGGCGCCGACCAGCAGCAGCGCGAACACGCCCACCGTGATGTTGGCCGCCGATTCCTGCGACAGGCCGGCGAACATCAGCCGCTGCATCGGGTACGCAAGAAAGTAGTAGGCGATGAGCCCGAACAGGAAGGGCAGCACCAGCCACAGCACCTGCTGGAACAGATAGAGCGCCAGGGTGGTGGCGAGCAGGATGCCGCACCAGGCCAGCGGCCCGGCACCGGACGGTCGCAGCCGCCTCATGCCGCGGCGCTCACAGATGACCGTCCTGCCGCTGCCCCGCGTTGGCCTGACGCAGCCGACCGCCCAGGTGGCGCGCCAGCGACAGTGCGATCTTCGACGCGATCTTCGGATGGGTTTCCAGCAGGTTCATGAAGTCGGCTCGAAAGAATACGACCAGCACACAGTCCGCCGTGGCACGGGCCTGCGCTGCGCGCGGCGCCTGATCGAGCAGTGCCAGTTCGCCGAACACCTCGCCGGCCGCCAGCAGTGCCAGACGCTGCTGACGCCCGCCGTCATGGCGCAGGATTTCGACCTCGCCCGACACGATGGCGTAGATCGCCTCGCCGTCGTCGCCTTCGTCGAACACCACCTCGCCGGCGAGGTAGCTGCGCTCGTGGCGCAGTGCCTGCACCACCGGCATTTCACGCCGGCTCAGGGTCGAAAACAGCTTGATCTGGCGCAGCGGATGCGGCGCTTCGTGTGCATCATGGCGGCCAAACAAGCGCACGTCGGACTCCGTTGGGTGGGGCGTGGATATCAACGCTGCAGCATACCGAGTTTTGTGCGCGCAAAAGTACGCCGGGCGCGGAATTCCCCCTATCCTTGCCGGTCACAGGCACGGCCATAACGATAATTACAGACATGACATCCCGACTGCTGCACTGGATAGACCTGAACATCCTGTCGCTCGGGCGCGACATGCGCCTCTCCTACCTGCCGCCGCTGATGGTCTACATGGCGGCCGGCATCCAGGGCCTGACCGGCATCGTCGGCACCTTTTTCGTCAAGGACTACCTCGGTCTATCGGCGGAGTTTCTCGCCGCACTGGGTTTCTGGGTCGGCATTCCATGGGCGCTGAAGATTCCGATGGGCCATCTGGTCGATCTGGTGTGGCGCTACAAGAGCCTGCTGATCTACCTGGGCGCCAGCATCATCGCCGCCAGCCTGCTGATCATGGCCGGCCTGATCGCCGAACGCGATGCGATGGCGGCCATCCTGCCGATCAATACCTGGTTCGTGCTGAGCGCGCTGTTGAGCCCGATCGGCTACGTGCTGCAGGACGCGGTGGCCGACGCAATGACGGTCGAGGCGGTGCCGCATGTCGAGGAAGACGGCACGCCGGTCACGCCCGAACGCCTCAAGCTGATGCACACCACGATGCAGACGCTCGGCCGGGTCGCCATCATCGGCGGCAGCGTGCTGGTGGCGCTGGTGAACCTGTATCTGTTTTCCGGCACCGAAGCGCTGCCGGAAGCGGAAAAGGTGCTGCTGTATCGCGACATCTATCTGATGGCGCTGGTCATTCCGGCGGTGTCGGTGGCCGGTGTCGCCTTCGCTGCGCTGCTCAGGATGCGCCACATCCGGGCGCACATGGCGCGCGGCCTTTCGCGCGCCGAAGCGGCCGCGCTGCTGCGCGACCCGGACGGAAATACCCGACCCAACTGGTGGATCATCGGCGGGAGCGCAGCCTTCGTGGCGTTCACGCTGACGATGGGGCTGTCAAACCTGAAGTGGAACCAGGAAATCATCTTCGTCGGGTCGTTCACCATCATCGCCTTCCTGATGGCGAAACTCACACGCGAACTGGACGAGACAGCGCGCAACACGCTGATCGGCACTGCGCTGGTCATCTTCATGTTCCGCGCGACGCCCGGCACCGGGCCCGGCGTATCGTGGTGGTCGATCGACGTGCTCGGCTTCGATCAGGCATTCTTTTCGGTACTGTCGCTGATCGCCAGCACACTGACGCTGATCGGCATGTTCCTGTTCCGCCGTTTCATGGCCGAGCGGTCAATCCTGTACGTCGTCGGATTTCTCACGGCAGCCAGCTTCGTGCTGTCGCTGCCCACGCTGGGCATGAGCATGGGCCTGCACGAATGGACAGCGAGCGTAACCGGCGGCGTCGTGGATGCACGCTTCATCGCGGTGATCGATACCGCTCTCGAATCGCCGCTGGGCCAGATTTCGATGATTCCGATGCTGGCCTGGATCGCCAATTCGGCACCGGCCCATCTGAAGGCGACCTTCTTCGCGGTGATGGCGTCGTTCACCAATCTGGCGCTGTCGGCCAGCCAGCTCGGTACCAAGTATCTGAATCAGATCTTCACGCTGGCGCGCGAAGTGAAGGACCCGGCAACCGGTGCCGTGGTGACCGCCGCCAACTACAGCGACCTCACATCACTGCTGCTGACCGTGGTCGCCATCGCCGTGCTGATGCCCGTCAGCGCCATCCTGATCGCCCGCGCCCTGCATCTGCGCAGCGCGTAACGCCTCCGGCAGCGCCACGACCCATCACCCGCGCGCCGCGTTGATCTGCGGCCTGTGGGAGCGGCGGCCTCGCCGCGATGGTGCCGTGACCATCGTTGTGCAGAGAGCGTATCGCGGCGAGGCCGCCGCTCCCACAGGCCGCAGATCCCACAAGGAGCCCGCCGCCACAGGCGTTGCAATAAGGGTTATGAGCCGGCAGTGCCGCCGGCAAAATCCACCCGGTGCGGCGACGCGAGGTATTCGCGCGTGCGCATTTCGATCAGGCGACTGACCGTGCGGGTGAATTCGTTGGCATTCGGGCCTTCGACATAAAGCAGGTGCGCCTCGACTTCGGCCGACAGGATGAGCTTGACCCGGAAGTCATACAGTACATCGACAAGCCAGGTGAAGCGACGCGCCTCGTTCGACTTTTCGCGACTCATCTTCGGCACGTCGGACAGTACGAAAGAGTGGAAGCGCCGAGCCAGTTCGAGGTAGTCATTCTGCGAGCGCGGGCCGCCGCAGATTTCCTCGAAGTCGAACCAGACCGCGCCCAGCGAACAGGCATGCGTTTTCAGCGTGCGACCGAGGATGTCAAGCGTGCCGTCGGACGATGGCTCGCCGCACAGCTCGCGGAAGTCCTCTTCCAGCCGGCGGTCGGCGTCGGTACCGTTGGGCACCATGTAGATGTCCATGCGTTCGAGCGAACGCAGCCGGTAATCGATGCCGGCATCGAGTTCGAACACTTCGAGCTTTTTCTTCAGCAGTTCGATGGTGGGCAGGAAGTTCTGCCGCTGCAGCCCGTTCGGGTAAAGGCCGTCGGGCGGATAGTTGGACGTGGCGACCAGCACCACGCCACGCTCGAACAGCGCCTCGACCAGCCGGCCGAGAATCATCGCGTCGGCGATGTCGGACACGTGGAATTCGTCGAAACACAGCAAGCGGGCGGACTGCGCAAGCTCTTCGGCCACCCGGGCCAGCGGATCGGCCTCCGACTTGTGCTGTTTGAGCGCCGCGTGCACCTGCTGCATGAAGGCGTGGAAATGCACACGACGCTTGCGCCGATAGGGAACGGCGTCAAAGAAGCAATCCATCAGGAAGCTCTTGCCGCGTCCGACGCCGCCCCAGAAATAGACGCCACGCGGCGGTTGTGCGCGCGACAGCAGCTTGCGCAGCTGGGTACGGCGCGCCGCCTTGAAGCCGAGCAGTTCGGTATAGAGCTGCTGCAGCCTGTCGGCGGCGGCGCGCTGCGACGCGTCAGCCTGGTAGCCGTGCGTTCTGAGTGCCGCCTCGAAGGCGTCCATCATGCCCCGTTCGGGCACCTGAAGGATTTCGTGCGGCATCGCCCGGTGTCAGAAGTGCAAAGGTCGCTTGTCGCAGGCCAGTGCAGCTTCGTGCATGACCTCCGACAGCGTGGGGTGGGCATGACAGATGCGTGCGATGTCTTCCGAGCAGGCACCGAATTCCATCGCAACGACCGCCTCGGCGATCAGCTCCGAGGCATTGTTGCCGATCACGTGCACGCCGAGGATGCGATCGGTTTCCGCGCAGGCGTACATGCGCACGAAACCGGTGGTGTCACCCTGCCCCAACGCGCGTCCATTCGCGGCGAACGGAATCTGGCCCGCCTTGAATTCGATGCCGGCCGCCTTGAGCTGCGCCTCGGTCTTGCCGACCCAGGCGATTTCAGGGTGGGTGTAGATGACCCAGGGCACGGTGTCGTGATTGACGTGCCCCTTCTGGCCGGCGATGCATTCGGCCACCATGACGCCTTCTTCCATGCCCTTGTGCGCCAGCATCGGGCCCGGCACGACGTCACCGACCGCCCACACGTTGGCAAGGTTGGTACGGCACTGTTCATCGACCTCGATGAAACCGCGGTCGCTCACCTTCAGGCCGACCGCATCGGCATTCAGGCCATCGGTATTCGGGATGCGGCCGACCGACACGATCAGGCGGTCGCACTCGAGCACCTTCTGCTCGTCCTTCAGTTCGTACTCGACGCGCACGCCATCGGCCGTGCGTTCGACCTTGCCGATCTTCACGCCGAGCTTGATGCCGAGCTTCTGCTTCGCGGTGAAGGTTTTCCAGGCTTCCTTGGTGATGGCCGCATCGGCTGCAGAAAGAAAGTCCGGTGCGGCTTCGAGGATGGTCACCTCGGCGCCGAGCCGCTTCCATACACTGCCCAGTTCCAGCCCGATGACGCCGGCGCCGATGACGCCCAGACGCTTCGGCGCACCGTCAAACGCCAGCGCGCCCTCGTTGTCGCAGATCACCTCGTTGTCGACCGGAATGTCCGGCAGATGGCGGGCACGCGAGCCGGTCGCCACGATGACGTGCTTCGCCATCACGTGTTCGGTCTCACCGTTGCGCGTCACGGCGATCTTCCATTTTTCTTCCTCGCGGCCGGCGAAACTGCCCAGACCGCTCAGCAGCGTCACCTTGTTCTTCTTGAACAGGCCGCGGATGCCGCTGGTCAGCTGATCGACGATGTTGTTCTTGCGCTTCATCATCACACCGACGTCCATGCGCGGCGAATCAACCGAAATGCCATGCATCACGAAGCTGTGATTGGCCTGCTCGAACAGCTCCGACGACTGCAGCAGCGCCTTGGACGGAATGCAGCCCACGTTCAGGCAGGTGCCGCCGAGACGCACCTCGCCCTTTGGGTCGGCGTAACTGTTGTACTCGATGCAGGCGGCATTCAGGCCGAGCTGGGCGGCACGAATCGCTGCGACATATCCGCCGGGACCGGCTCCGATCACGACGACATCAAATTCCTTGGACATCTGGATTTGCTCCACTTGAAGGTTCAAGCCTCAAGGTCCAAGGTACAAGGCAAACCCCTTGCACCTTGGACCTTGCCACTTGAACCGGAATTACACGTCAAACAACAGGCGGGCCGGATCTTCCAGCGCTTCCTTCATCGTCACCAGACCGAGCACCGCCTCGCGACCGTCGATGATGCGGTGGTCGTAGGACATGGCGAGGTAGTTGATCGGGCGGATCACCACCTGGCCGTTCTCGGCGACCGGCCGGTCCTTGGTCGCATGCACACCCAGGATGGCCGACTGCGGCGGGTTGATGATGGGCGTCGACAGCATCGAGCCGAATACGCCGCCGTTCGAGATCGAGAACGTGCCGCCAGTCAGCTCTTCCATCGACAGTTTGCCGTCCTTCGCCTTCTGGCCGAATTCTGCGATCTTCATCTCGATGTCGGCGAAGCTCATCTGGTCGGCATCGCGCAGGATGGGCACGACCAGACCACGCGGGCTGCCGACGGCGATGCCGATGTCGAAGAAGCCGTGATAGACGATGTCGTTGCCGTCAATCGATGCGTTCAGCAGCGGGAACTTGCGCAGCGCCTGCAGCGCCGCCTTCACGAAGAACGACATGAAGCCGAGTTTGACGCCATGCGTCTTCTCGAACTTCTCGGCGTACTTCTTGCGCAGATCCATGACCGGCTGCATGTTCACTTCGTTGAACGTGGTCAGGATGGCGTTCTGCGCCTGCGACTGCAGCAGGCGCTCGGCGACGCGGGCGCGCAGGCGCGACATCGGCACACGCTGCTGCGGCCGGTCGGCCAGCAGCTCTTCGAGCCGGACCGGAACCGGCGGCTGCGGCAGTGCCGCGGCAGCCGAAGCAGGCGCGGCAGCAGCACGCGGCGCGGCCGGGGCCTGAGCCGGAGCCGGGGCGGGCACTGCTGCGCCGACGGCGTCAGGCTTGGTGATGCGACCACCGCGACCGGTGCCCTGCACGTCACCACCCGCCAGACCGCGTTCGTCCATGATTTTGCGTGCGGCCGGGCTGGCGGGCGCCGACGAGGACGCGCTGGCGGTTGCAACCGCGGCGGCGGCGGGTGCTGCAGCAGGCGCTGCCGCCGCAGCCGGTGCGGCCGCGACTGCCTTGCCTTCGGTGTCGATCTGCGCGATCAGCTCGCCGCTGGTGACCAGGGCGCCGTTCTGCTTGATGATGGCGACCAGTACGCCGGCGTCCGGCGCGGGGGTTTCCAGCACCACCTTGTCGGTTTCGATGTCTATCAGGTTTTCATCACGGGCGACCGCGTCACCCACCTGTTTGTGCCAGCTGACCAGTGTGGCTTCGGCCACCGATTCGGACAGCTGCGGAACCTTCACTTCGATAAGCATTTGATCCTGTCTCCCTGTCGGGGGCGTCTCAGCGCCCCACTCCTGCGAACGCTGCTTCGATGACCGCCTTCTGCTGAGCCTGGTGCTTGGCGGCATAGCCGACCGCCGGCGAGGCCGCCGCAGGCCGTGATACCAGTTCCAGCTTCATGTCGCCCACTGCCTTGCCCAGGTGCTGACGCGAAATGAGCCAGTACCACATGCCCTGATTGCGCGGCTCTTCCTGGACCCAGGTGATGCCCTTCGCCTTCGGATAGCGTGCAACCTGCGCGGTCACCTCCGAAGACGGGAAGGGATAGGGCTGTTCAAGCCGTACGATGGCGACGTTCTTGATGTCGTTCGCACGACGGTGCGCCAGAAGTTCGTAGTAGATCTTGCCGCTGCACATGATGATGCGTTCGACCTTCTTGTCGTCCAGCGCATCGACTTCCGGAATGACCGGCTGGAAGCGGCCGTTGGCCAGCTCATCGAGCGACGATACGGCGTCCTTGTGACGCAGCAGCGATTTCGGCGTGATGATGACCAGCGGCTTGCGTACCTTGCGCAGCATCTGGCGACGCAGCAGGTGGAATATCTGCGCCGGCGTGCTCGGGATCGTCACCTGCCAGTTGTTCTCGGCCGACAGCTGCATGTAGCGCTCGATGCGCGCCGACGAATGCTCCGGGCCCTGACCTTCGAAGCCGTGCGGCAGCATCATCGCGAGCCCGCACAGGCGACCCCACTTCGCTTCGCCCGAAGCGATGAACTGGTCGAACACGACCTGCGCACCGTTGGCGAAATCGCCGAACTGCGCTTCCCACACGACCAGTTCGTTCGGTTCGGTCGTGGCGTAGCCATAGTCGAACGCCAGTACGGCTTCTTCCGACAGCACCGAATCGATCACCACGCACGGCGCCTGATCTTCCTGCAGATGCTGCAGCGGCATGTAGTTGCCGCTGTCCCACTTCTCGCGCCTCTGGTCGTGCAGCACGGCATGGCGGTGGAAGAAGGTGCCGCGGCCGACGTCTTCGCCGGAGACGCGTACGCCGTAGCCTTCGACCAGCAGCGTCGCATAGGCAAGGTTCTCACCCATGCCCCAGTCGACCGGCTGGCTGCCCTGCGCCATGGCAGCGCGATCGTCGATGATCTTCTGTACCCGCGAATGCAACGCAAAGCCGTCCGGTACGGTCGTCAGACGCTTGCCCAGGCGCGCCAGTTCGTCCTTCGGTACGCGCGTGTCGCACTCGTCGGTATAGGGCTGCTTCAGGAACGGCGTCCAGTCGACCGCAAAGCGACGCTGGTGATTGGTCAGCACCGGGTCCTGCGCCAGCCGGCCTTCGTCGAGCGCGGCCCGGTAGTCGGCAATCATCTGCTCGGGCTCCTGCTCGCCGATGACCGCCTGCGAAATGAGCCGGTCGGCGTAGATCTTGCGCGCACCCGGATGCGCCGCGATCTTCTTGTACATCAGCGGCTGGGTCACCATCGGCTCGTCCTGCTCGTTGTGGCCGAGCTTGCGGTAGCAGATGATGTCGATCACGACATCCTTCTTGAATTCGGCGCGGAATTCCATCGCCATGCGCGTCACGTAGGCCACCGCCTCCGGATCGTCGCCATTGACGTGGAAGATCGGCGCTTCGACCATCTTGAAGATGTCGGTGCAGTACAGCGACGAGCGGTAGTCACGCGGATCGGAGGTGGTGAAACCGATCTGGTTGTTCACGATGATGTGCACCGTGCCGCCCACGCCGTAGCCGCGCGTCTGCGAGAAGTTCAGCATTTCCTGATTGACGCCCTGGCCGGCCACGGCCGCGTCGCCGTGCAGGATGACCGGAATTACCTGGGTGCCGCTCTTGTCGCCACGGCGGCGCTGGCGCGCATACACCGAACCGACCACCACCGGATTTACGATTTCCAGGTGCGAAGGGTTGAACGCCAGCGTCAGGTGCACCGGGCCGGACGGGGTATTCACGTCGGACGAGAAACCCATGTGGTACTTGACGTCGCCGGCCGACAGGTCGGACGCCGCCTTGCCCTCGAATTCCGAGAACAGCATCGACGGCGCCTTGCCCAGCGTATTCACCAGCACGTTCAGCCGGCCGCGGTGCGCCATGCCGATGACGATTTCCTGTGCGCCCTGCGCGGCTGCCACACGCACCAGTTCGTCCATGGCGACGATGGTCGATTCGCCGCCTTCGAGCGAGAAGCGCTTCTGGCCGACATACTTGGTATGCAGGTAGCGCTCCATCGTTTCGGCCGCCGTCACGCGTTCCAGGAAGCGCTTGCGATCTTCGACCGAGTAGCCGTAATTGCCGCGCATCGGCTCCAGCCGCGCCTGGATCCAGCGCTTGTGGGCGATGTCGGTCATGTACATGTATTCGGCGCCGACGCTGCCGCAATACACCTGACGCACCGCTTCGAGGATTTCGCGCAGGCTGGCGCGGTCATCCGGCGGGAAGCGGAAGGAACCGGTGCTGAACACGTCGCCCAGATCGGCTTCGGTGAAGCCGTAGTGCGACGGCTCCAGTTCGGAAATGTCGGGCCGTTCGGCGCGCTTGAGCGGATCGAGCTGCGCCCAGCGATTGCCGAGGAAGCGGTAGGCGTTGATCATCTGCAGCACGCCGACCTGACGCTTGTCGTCGGCCGCCGGGCCGGCCGAACGGGTCGGACCGCGCTTGGCCAGTTCGGCAAACGACGCGACGACCGGAGCATGGGCCACATCGGCAGCAGCGCCAGGCAGATGTTGCAGGGATTCGAAGTAGCTGCGCCAGGCATCCGGTACGGAACCCGGATTGGCGAGATAGGACTCGTACAGTTCCTCGACAAAGGGCGCATTGCCCCCGAAGAGGTAGGAATGACTCAACATCTGCATCATGACTCGCTCCCCCGCCCGGGGTTGCCCGGGCTTGTTATGGCGATGCCCACGCGGTCGGATCCCGGCGCACCTGTCGTGCTCCGGACCCTCGCGTCTCGTAGGCGTCGAGAAGGCCTGCTGCATGCGGTTGTTCGTATTCGCCCTGCGGTCTCCGCATGACCGCAGGGCGTGTTGCGCAAACTGCTCCGATCAGGGCTTGATGTCGCGTCGTGCCGGGCCGACGTAGAGCTGACGCGGACGACCGATCTTGTATTCCGGATCGGTGATCATTTCGTTCCACTGCGTGATCCAGCCGACCGTACGCGCCAGCGCGAAAATGCAGGTGAACATCGAGGTCGGAATGCCGAGCGCCTTCTGCACGATGCCCGAGTAGAAGTCGACATTCGGGTACAGCTTCTTCTCGATGAAGTACTCATCCTCCAGCGCGATGCGTTCCAGTTCCATCGCCAGCTTGAACAGGCGGTCGTTCTGCAGGCCCAGTTCGTTCAGCACTTCGTGGCAGGTCTGGCGCATCAGCTTGGCGCGCGGATCGAAGTTCTTGTACACGCGGTGTCCGAAGCCCATCAGCTTGAAGCTGTCGTTCTTGTCCTTCGCGCGAGCGATGTACTCGGGCACGCGCGACACGTCGCCGATTTCTTCCAGCATCTGCAGGCAGGCTTCGTTCGCACCGCCATGCGCCGGACCCCACAGGCAGGCGATGCCGGCGGCGATCACTGCATACGGGTTGGCGCCCGACGAACCGGCAAGACGCACGGTCGAGGTCGAGGCGTTCTGCTCGTGGTCTGCGTGCAGCGTGAAGATGCGGTCCAGAGCCTTGACCAGCACCGGATTCGGCTTGTACTCCTCGCACGGCGTGCCGAACATCATGTACATGAAATTGCCGGCATAGCACAGGTCGTTGCGCGGGTACATGAAGGGCTGGCCGACCGAATACTTGTACGCCATCGCGGCGATCGTCGGCATCTTGGCGATCAGGCGGTTGATCGAAATGTCGCGATGCGCCTGGTCGGAAATGTCCATGCCGTCATGGTAGAAGGCGGACAGTGCGCCGACCACACCGGCCATGATGGCCATCGGGTGCGCGTCACGGCGGAAGCCGGCATAGAAGCGGGCCAGCTGTTCGTGCAGCAGCGTATGACGCTTGATCTGGCTGACGTACTCGGCCTTTTCTTCGACGTTGGGCAGTTCGCTGTTCTTCAGCAGGAAACACACGTCGAGGAAGTCGCAGTGCTCGGCCAGCTGTTCGATCGGGTAACCGCGATACCACAGTTCGCCCTTGTCGCCGTCGATGTAGGTGATGGTCGACTTGCAGCTTGCGGTGGAGAGGTAACCGGTGTCATACGTGAACATACCGGTCTTGGCATACATCGAACGGATATCCACCACATCAGCGCCAGCGACGCCGCTCATGATCGGGAACTCGGTGGTCTGACCTTCGATGGTCAGCGTAGCAGTGCGTTGATTTGTCATGTCTAACCTCTTCACTTCCTCAAAATGGCCCGGATCGACTCCGTTGCGCTCTCACGCTGCACGCAACAGGTCAACCATCCCCTTCAGACGCGTCTCCTCGCACTGCTCGCGTCCGCTGACAATCGCCAACAAGGTGATGTCGTCGTAATGGAGCAGTTCGAACAACTCTGCCCTCTGGTCTGTAGTCAAGCTTTCAAGATGATGCTCGATGAAGCGCTGCAGGATCAGGTCGAGCTCGAGCAAACCGCGTCGGCAATGCCAGAGCAGCCGACCGGGGCTGACCTGCTGATCGTTCGCGCTGTCCATGCTCAGACGGCCCGGCGGACCATCATGTCCTTGATCTTGCCGATGGCGCGCGTCGGGTTCAATCCCTTCGGGCATACATCGACGCAATTCATGATGGTATGGCAGCGGAACAGTCGATACGGATCTTCAAGGTTGTCGAGACGTTCGCTGGTCGCCTGGTCGCGCGTGTCGGCGATGAAGCGGTAGGCGGCAAGCAGACCGGCCGGGCCGACGAACTTGTCCGGATTCCACCAGAAGGACGGGCAGGATGTCGAGCAGCATGCGCACAGGATGCACTCGTACAGGCCGTTCAGTTCCTCGCGATCTTCCGGCGACTGCAGGCGCTCGCGCTCCGGCGGATGCTCCGGGTTGATCAGGTAGGGCTTGATCGAGTGGTACTGCTTGAAGAACTGGGTCATGTCGACGATCAGGTCGCGCACCACCGGCAGGCCCGGCAACGGGCGCAGCACGATGGGCGTGGCGATCGAATCCATGTCGGTCAGACAGGCCAGACCGTTCTTGCCGTTGATGTTCATCGCATCCGAGCCGCACACGCCTTCGCGGCACGAGCGGCGGAACGACAGCGTGTCATCCACATCCTTGAGTTTGGTCAGCGCATCGAGCAGCTTGCGTTCGGTGCCGTCGAGCTCGAGCGAGATCGACTGCATGTAGGGCTTCTCGTCGCGGTCCGGGTCGTAGCGGTAGATACTGAATTCGACAGTACGGGCGGTCATCCTGTGATCCTCAGTAAGCGCGCTTCTTCAGCGCGATGGTGTCAACGGTCAGCGGCGTCATGTTCACCGGCTTGTAGTCGAGCTTGTTGCCCTCGCGGTACCACAGCGTGTGCTTGAGCCAGTTGGCGTCGTCGCGGCCGTCCGGAAACTCCGGGCTGTCGATCGCATCGTCACGCACGTGGGCACCGCGCGATTCGGTACGCGCATTGGCCGACACCATGGTCGCCTTGGCGACCTCGATCAGGTTGTCCAGTTCGAGCGCTTCGAGACGCGCGGTATTGAATACCTTGGACTTGTCCTTGATTTCGGTGTTGGCCACCTGCTGTTCGATCTCGGTGATCTTGCTGACACCTTCCTCCAGCATGTGCTTGAAGCGGAACACGCCACAGTGGGCCTGCATCGTGCGCTGCATCGCCAGCCGGGTCGCGCCGACGGCGGTGCCGCCGGTCTGCGTTTCGAGCCGGTTAAGGCGCGACAGCGAGTAGTCGGCCGCGTTGGCCGGCAGCGGCTTGTGTGCCACCGGCTGCGCCTTGATGTACTCGACCATCGACTCGCCGGACGACTTTCCGAACACCAGCAGATCGAGCAGCGAATTCGTGCCCAGTCGGTTGGCGCCATGCACCGACGCGCAGGCGCACTCGCCGGCCGCGTAGAAACCGGGTACCGGCTCGCTCGGGTTGCCGTTCTTCGGAACGACGACTTCGCCGTGGTAATTGGTCGGGATGCCGCCCATCTGGTAGTGACAGGTCGGCACCACCGGCAGCGGCTCCTTGATCGCGTCGACGCCGGCAAACTGGATGCCGATTTCGCGGATGCCCGGCAGGCGCTTCATGATCGTGGCCGGATCGAGGTGAGTGATATCCAGCATCACGTGATCCTTGTTCGGACCACAGCCACGACCTTCGTTGATTTCGGTCACCATGGCGCGCGATACCACGTCACGCGAGGCCAGATCCTTGGCGTTCGGCGCATAGCGCTCCATGAAGCGCTCGCCATCGGCGTTGCGCAGAATGCCGCCTTCGCCGCGCACGCCTTCGGTGATCAGCACGCCCGCGCCGGCAACGCCGGTCGGGTGGAATTGCCAGAACTCCATGTCCTCCAGCGGAATGCCGGCGCGTGCCGCCATGCCCACGCCGTCACCGGTGTTGATGAAGGCATTGGTCGAGCTGTAATAGATGCGACCGGCGCCGCCCGTGGCGAACAGCACCGCCTTGGCGTGAAATATGTAGACCTCGCCGGATTCCATTTCCATTGCGGTCACGCCGACGACGTCACCCGCTTCATCGCGGATCAGGTCGAGCGCCATCCATTCGATGAAGAACTGGGTGTTGGCCTTGACGTTGCGCTGATACATCGCATGCAGCATCGCGTGGCCGGTGCGGTCGGCGGCCGCACAGGAGCGGCGCACCGGCTTTTCGCCGAAGTTCGACATGTGACCGCCGAACGGGCGCTGATAGATCTTGCCGCTGTCCGTCCGGTCGAAGGGCATGCCGTAGTGTTCCAGCTCGATGACGACTTCGTTGGCCTTGCGGCACATGAATTCGATCGCATCCTGGTCGCCGAGCCAGTCGGATCCCTTGATTGTGTCGTACATGTGCCAGTGCCAGTGGTCTTCCTCGGAATTGCCGAGCGAGGCGGCCACGCCGCCCTGCGCCGCCACGGTGTGGGAACGGGTCGGAAACACCTTTGACAGGACGGCCGTGCGCAGACCGGCTTCCGACAACTGGATCGCGGCGCGCAGGCCGGCGCCACCAGCGCCGACGATCACTGCGTCAAACTTGCGTATGGGTGTGCTCACTTACAGTCTCCACAAAACTTGCGCTGCCCAGCCCAGATAGCCGATCAGCAACAGCAGGGTCACCGCATGCAGCACGAGGCGCACGCTGGTGGGCTTGATGTAGTCCATGTAGATGTCGCGCACGCCGACCCAGGCGTGATACATCAGTGACGCAAAAAACAGGAAGGTCGCGAAACGCATGAACCCACCGGCGAACAGACCACGCCAGTTGTCGTAGTTCAATTCGCCCATGAAAAGCACGCCAATTGCAAAGATCAACGTATATACGGCCATCACGACCGCAGTGATGCGCTGGCCCAGCCAGTCCTTCAGCCCGTAATGGGCACCGACAACAACCCGAGTCACCACAGTTTCACCCCCAGAATCACGGTAAGCGTCAAGCTCACGACCAGCACTGCGACAGAACTTTTGCGCGCGGCAGCCAGTTCCAGTCCCTGGTGCATGTCGAGCAGCAGGAAACGGATACCGGCACAGAAATGGTGCAGATAGGCCCACATCAGGCCCAGCAGAAGGAGCTTTGCAAGCGGGTGGCCCACCACCGCGCTGAAGGTATCGAAGGTTTCCGGCGAGCCGAGACTGGCGGCGAACAGCCACAGCAGAAGCGGCAGACAGAGGAACAGTCCGGCACCGCTGACCCGGTGCAGGATGGACACGATGCCCGGGATCGGCAGCCGTATTGCGGTCAGCTGCAGGTGTTTCGGTCGGGTCTTGCTGGCTGTATTGGCCATCTGGCTCGCTCTCCTAGGATGATCGTGTGGCAGGAAACGGGATTGCGCCGGGTCCGCTAACTCAGGGTGTTCAGGTAGTAATGGTCGGCGGTGGAGCACAGGCCGCGCCGCCATTCGACAGGTTCGTCGTCGTAGGTGTAGGCCACGCGCTCGACCGACAGCAGTGGCGTGTTTTCCTGCACTTCGAGGTATTCGGCGCTCTGGCGATCTGCCGGCACTGCGCGCAGGCGTTCTTCGGCACGCACCATGCGCACGCCGAAGCGCGTTTCGAAAAAGGAGTACAGGGAGCCCTGGTGTTCCTTGAGCACATCGAGGTTGAGCCCGGGAAAAAGGTCTCCGCGCAGATAGATTTCGTCTATCACGACCGGCTTGCCTGCGAACTTGAGCAGACGGCGCACGATGATGATCTGCGAACCTACCTCGACGTCGAGCGTACGCGCCACTTCCTGACCCGCGCGGGCGCGCCAGCACTCGAGCGGCACGCTCTGCGACGATTCGATGCCGCCGTTGATCGGGGCAAGACGAAGAAAACGGAAGAAGGCACGTGGATCGTGATGCGTCGCAACAAAGGTCCCCTTGCCTTGTTTGCGTACCAGCAGGTTGTCGGCCGCCATCTCGTCGATGGCCTTGCGCACCGTACCCTGACTCACGCTGAAGCGCTGCGCCAGTTCGGTTTCGCTCGGTATCGACTCACCCGGACGCCATTCGCCACTTTGCAGCGCCTGGGTCAGCAGCACACGTATCTGGCGATACAGCGGACTGAACGTTGGGGATTCCTGTGCCATGCAACAATTTCAGCACAGAAATCCCATCACGTCTACAAGGTGTCTCATGTCTTATATATGATATAAATCGTTCCCGCGCTGACAGGCACCCGGACACCAGGCGGGTTCCGCTCCGGTACGTCTGTCTTGTGCTGTGTGTCAAAGCACCGCAGGTCGGCCATAATCCTGCTGCGCACAACGCACTTTTACGCACCACTCCCATCCTCATCCAGGAGACTCACATGTCAAAGACGCCCCTCCGCGTCGCGGTGACCGGCGCCGCCGGTCAAATCGGTTACGCCCTGCTGTTCCGTATTGCCAGCGGCGAAATGCTCGGCAAGGACCAGCCGGTCATCCTTCAACTGCTCGACCTGCCGCAGGCCCAGAAGGCGCTCACCGGCGTGATGATGGAACTGGACGACTGCGCCTTCCCGCTGCTCGCCGGCATGGTGGCCACCGACGACCCGAACGTCGCGTTCAAGGACGCCGACTTTGCCCTGCTCGTGGGCGCGCGCCCGCGCGGCCCCGGCATGGAACGCAAGGACCTGCTGACCGAGAACGCCAAGATCTTCACCGTGCAAGGTGCCGCAATCGGCGCGCATGCCGCCCCGACCTGCAAGATCCTGGTGGTCGGCAATCCCTGCAACACCAACGCCTACATCGCGCTGAAGACCGCTGCCAAGGCGGGTGGCCGCGTGCCGGCGAAGAATTTCACCGCCATGCTGCGTCTGGACCACAACCGTGCGCTGTCGCAGCTGGCAACCAGGCTGAACCGTCCGGTGGCTTCGTTCAGGAAGATGGCCGTGTGGGGCAACCACAGCCCGACGATGTATGCCGACTACCGCTTCGCCACCTCGAATGGCGACAGCGTGGCCCAGCTGGTGAACGACCAGGAGTGGAACGCCAAGACCTTCCTGCCGACCGTCGGCAAGCGCGGCGCCGCCATCATCGAGGCGCGCGGCCTGTCGTCGGCCGCCTCGGCCGCCAATGCGGCCATCGACCACATGCGCAACTGGCATCTGGGTTCGGATGGTGACTGGGTGACCATGGGTGTACCGTCGGATGGTTCGTACGGCATTCCGGAAGGCCTGATCTTCGGCTTCCCGTGCATCTGCGCCAACGGCGAGTACAGCATCGTCAAGGGCCTGGAAATCGACGAGTTCTCGAAGCCCTATGTGGCCAAGACGCTGGCCGAACTGGAAGAGGAGCGCGCCGGCGTCGCCGACCTGCTCTGATCCGTCAGGCTTGAAACAGAAGAAGCGGCCCGGTAACGTGGCCGCTTTTTTGTTGCCCGGACATCCCGCATGACTTCAGCCGCGCCGGTTCATCCACGCGACGTCCTCTATCAGGGCGAGCGGGCCTTCCCCATCCTCCCGGCCGTCGATCATTACGCCGGCTCGGAAAAGCTGATGCGCAAGGCGCTCGCGCTGCAGGGCGAACGGGGCCCGGTGTTCGACCTCACCTGCGATTGCGAGGACGGTGCCGCGGCCGGCAACGAAGGCGCACACCGCCTGCTGTGCGCGTCCATCATCAATGATGCCGACAACCTTTTCGGGCGGATCGGCGTGCGCATCCACGATGTCACGCATGCGCAGTGGAAAGCCGACATGGATGTTCTGGTCGGCGAAGCCGGCGACCGGCTGGCCTTCATCACGCTGCCCAAGGCGCGCTCCGCCGACGATGTACGCACCCAGCTCGACTGGCTGCGCACCTGCGAAACGCTGGCCGGCGTGAAGCGCGCGATTCCGGTGCATGTGCTGATCGAAAGCCACGGCGCGCTGCGCGAGGTGTGGGACATCGCGCGCCTCGATCGCGTCGAATCGCTCGATCTCGGGCTGATGGATTTCGTCAGCGCCCATCATGGCGCGCTGCCGGGCGACGCGATGAAAAGCCCGAAGCAGTTCGAGCACCCGATCATCGTGCGCGCCAAGTGCGAAATCGCCGCCGCGGCGCATGGGTGCGGGGTGGTGCCTACGCACAACGTCACCACCGAAATCCGCGACATCGAGTACATCCGGCGCGACGCCGAACGGGCGCGCCACGATTTCGGCTTCATGCGCATGTGGAGCATCCATCCGAACCAGATCGAGCCTATCCTGAGCGCCATGCGACCGGATTTCAGCGAAGTCGAAGACGCGATCGCCATCCTGTGCGCGGCACAGGACGCTAGCTGGGGGCCGACGCGCCACCGCGACACGCTGCACGATCGCGCGTCCTACCGCTACTACTGGGAGTTGCTGGCACGCGCCCACGCCACCGGCATGGCCCTGCCGGATGCGGTGCGACAACGTTTCTTCTGACCCCAGATGCCGACAAGTCCGCCCCGTACCCGTGAATGTGCCGTGCTGTTTGCCGATCTGGTCGGCAGCACCCAGCTTTACGAACGCATGGGCGACACGGCCGCGTTCGCGCTGATCGACCGCTGCCTGCGCACCATGTGCGATTCGGTGATCGGCAGTTCCGGCACCGTCATAAAGATGACCGGCGACGGTCTGCTGGCGATTTTCCGCGCCTGCGACCACGCTGCTGAAACGACGCTGGCCATTCACCGCGACATCGACGGTCTGCCGCTGGCCAAGCACTTTTCACTCGGCGTGCGCACGGGCTTTCACTTCGGCCCGGTGGTCGAATCGGGCAACGACATCTATGGCGAGTCGGTGAATATAGCGGCCCGACTTTCGGAACTGGCCAGCCACGGCCGCGCCATCGTATCGACCGAAGCTGCCGTGCGGCTGAGCGAACACTGGCAGCCGAAGATCCGCCCGCTGCCGCCGCGCGTCGTCAAGGGCGTCGCGCGCTCGGTCGAACTGTGCGAGATGCGCTGCGAACATTCCGACCACGTCACCCAGATCGGCGGCCTGACGATGAGCAGCGGCCGTGTCGAAATGCGCGTCTACCACGGCGGCCGCGTCTGGCTGCTCGGCGATGAACACCCGCGGCTGCGCATGGGGCGCGACATCGATGTCGACATCGGCATCAAGGACGCGCGCGCGTCGCGCCAGCACTGCGACCTCGAATTCAGGCGCGACCGCTTCGTGCTGACCGACCGCTCGAGCAACGGCACCTTCGTCACCATCGAAGGCCGGCAGGAATTTGCGCTGACCCGCGAAGAAGTGGTCGTCGACGGCCACGGCTGGCTCGCTTTCGGCTCTCCGCGCAGCGCGGCGAGCGATGTGGTCGAATTCTTCTGTCTGGGCTGAACACGCGGGACGGGCGGCGTATTCTCGGCCACTTCAGCAGCCTCGAAGGTCCTCATGCGCAAACCCGAAGAACATCGCCTCGCCACCCGCGCGATCCACGGCCACACCGCCGACGACGCCTGGGGCAGTCCCTACCCGCCGATCTACAACACCACCACCTTCGGTTTCGATTCGACGGCCGATCTGCTCGACGTGATCGACGGTCGCACGCGCGGCGGGCTGTACACGCGTTACGGGCTGAACCCGACCATCCAGGCGCTGGAGGAGACGCTCGCCGGTCTCGAGTCGGCCGAGGCCTCGTGGGTGTTCTCCTCCGGCATGGCGGCGCTGAGCACGCTGTTCCTGACGCACGGCCGCAACGGTATCGTCTGCGTCGGCGATGCCTATGGCGGCACGCTGGAACTGCTGGGCCAGCAGTTGCCCGGCCTCGGGCTGCGCACGCACTGCATCCTGGGCAATGAGGGTGACAGGCTGGATGCCCTGCTCGCAGACGGCGTGAAGCTGGTGTTCTTCGAAACGCCGACGAATCCGACGCTGGACGTCGTCGATATCCGCGCCATGGCCGGCAAGGCGCATGCGCACGGCGCGCTGGTCGCCATCGACAACACCTTCGCCTCGCCGGTGAACCAGCGTCCGCTGGAACTGGGCGCGGACCTCGTGATGCACAGCGCGACCAAATATCTGGGCGGTCACAGCGATCTCACTGCCGGCGCGCTGATGGGCAGCAAGGCACTGCTCGAACCCATGTGGGCCTGGCGCAAGAATCTCGGCACCGTGCCGTCACCGGAAACCGCCGCGCTGCTGTCGCGCAGCCTGCGCACGCTGGTCGTGCGTGTGCGTCAGCACAATGCCAATGCGCAGGCGGTGGCCGAGGCCATGGCGCATCACCCGAAGATCGCGCGCGTGCATTACCCGGGCTTGCCTGATGCGCCGGGCCACGGACTGGCGAAGGCGCAGATGGACGGCTTCGGCGGCATGTTGAGCATCGTCGTGCGCGGCGACGGCAGCGAAGCCACCCGCGTCGCCGACCGCCTGCGCCTGATCAGGCTGGCGCCGAGCCTGGGCGGCGTCGAAAGTCTGGTCACCCAGCCGTGTACCACCACCCATCATGGCCTCACGCCGGAGGAACGCGCTCGACGCGGCATTCCGGACGCGATGCTGCGGCTGTCCATCGGCATCGAAGACGCCGATGACCTGATCGCGGATCTGCAGCAGGCACTGGGCGACGCCTAGTCAGGTGGGTGACTTGCCCTAGAACCCGAAGCCCATCTGGCCGCCGTCATCGGCCTTCGCCTTGCGACGACGACGCACACCTTCGCGATCGGGGTTGCGACTGCCGTGCTGCACGAACACGCGGCGTGCTTCGGCACCGGCCTCCGGCAGGCGGCGAACCGCCCACACCGCATCGCGCGCCGCGCGCGCAGCATCGAGGTGCTCGACCACCGGCGCCGGATAGTCGCGGCCGATCACGCAACCCGCCCGCATCTGCTCATCCGGCGTCATGCGCCACGGTTCGGCCAGCAATTCGATCGGCACACGCGCCAGTTCCGGCAGCCAGCGGCGAACGAAAATGCCTTTCGGATCCTGATCGATCTGCTGCTTGACCGGGTTGTAGATGCGCAGGGTGTTGATGCCGGTCACGCCGGACTGCATCTGCACCTGTGGGTAATGGATGCCCGGCTCGTAGTCGGTGAACAGGCGTGCCAGATGCAGCGCCGGCTCGCGCCAGTGGTTCCACAGCTGATAGGACGAAAACGCGATCAGCATGGCGCGCATGCGGAAATTGATCCAGCCGGTCGCATCGAGAGAGCGCATGCAGGCATCGATGAACGGATAGCCGGTTTCGCCACGGCACCACGCGGCGTGGCGGGCAGCCGAAAAGTCCGCCTCGCGCAGCCCTTCGTACAGACGATTCACCGGGTGGAATTCGATCTCCGGTTCGGATTCCAGCTTCTGCATGAAGTGGCAGTGCCAGTGCAGCCGGCTTTCGAACGACTTCAGGCCGGCCAGCGCCGCCGCGCCCTGCGGAACATGCGCACGGGCCAGCCAGCCGGACCGCGCGCGCCACACCGCATGCACCACCTCGCGCAGCGACACGATGCCCAAGGCCAGATGCGGCGACAGGCGCGAACAATCGTCGCCGGCCGACAGCGGACTGGACATGCCGCGCCGGTAGCGCGGCACGCGCTCATCGAGAAACTGATCGAGTTCGTTCAGCGCCAGCGCCCTGCCCGCGCGCTGACGCCCGTCGATGTCGCGCGACACCAGACCGACTGCCGCGGCGTCCGGCGGCACCACACTGACCATGCCGGCCACCCGCGCCGGCGTGATGCGCGGCGGCGGACCGGCTGGCGCCGGGCGCATGACCGACATCCAGTGCGCGGACCACTCGTCGCGATCGCGCAGACGCCGGACCACCGCACCATTGGGATACTCGCGCCACGGAACCCCCTGGGCACGGCACCAAGCGGCCACCGCGCGGTCCCTGGCAAAGCTCGACGCATTGCCGGTCTCTTCATGGCTCCACAGCCCTTCGATGCGGTGGCGGCGATGCAGCGCATCGAACACCTCGGGCAGCGCGCCGCGCAGCCGAAGCAGACGCAGGCCGATGTCCGCGAGCGCGGCGTCGAGGTCATCGAGTGCTTCGTTCAGGAAGCCGAGGTGGCGAGCGTCGGCATCGGGTGCACCCAGCAGTGCGTCTTCATAGACGTACAGGGCGAGCACCGGGCCGGCCAGCGCCGCCGCGCGCAGCGGCGCGTGATCGGTGATGCGCAGGTCGCGCTTGAACCAGGCGACCTGCATCGCCGGTTCAGGGCAACGCCAGCGCCGCCGCGCGCAGCGGCGCGTGATCGGTGATGCGCAGGTCGCGCTTGAACCAGGCGACCTGCATCGCCGGTTCAGGGCAACGCCAGCGCCGACGCGGCGAGGCAGATCGTGACGATGACGCTGAGCAGCGTGCGCAGCTGCAGGTACCAGGGTTCGAGCGTGAGCGTGCGCGCGAGCCGCGCGTCCATCCACCAGCAGGCGGGCACGGCGGCGCACAGCAGCCAGAAGCCGGTGCCGAGGGGCGCAAGCAGCGCCAGCCAGGCCAGCAGAGAGGGCAGCACGCCCCAGCCCAGCGCCTGCCACAGCGCGGCGCGGTCGAGCGTGGCATCACGCATCGCCAGTCCCCAGTGCAGCGCACCGATGAAACTGACGATGGTGGCCGCATAGGCCAGCTGGGCCAGGGCAATCCAGCCGCGTGGCGCGGCGTCGACATACATCGCGACCGTCAGGCCGACGAACGGGATCAGCCCGGCCAGACCCAGCACCCGGGCCGGCGCGCGCGCCAGCGGATTCAGGACGGTATTCATCGGTGTCAGCGGTGCCAGGGCCGGCCCACCTCGGCCTTCGGCGCCACGCTTTGCCAGAAGCGCGTGAACGACGGCATGGCGCGCGGCGGGTCTTCGAACTGCCGTGCCACCGGTTCGGCCAGCATGCCCGCTTCCGCGATCGCCTCGCGATAGCCCGGGTTGTGCGTCTGCATGGTCATCAACCGCACACCGCCGAGCTGCCGATGCAGGGTCTTCGCATCGCCGACCACGATGCCGTCGCAGGCCTCCCGCATGCGGGTCAGCACGAACTGCCAGCGCGCCTCGTTCCACGCAAAGCGTTCGTGAAACGACGGCTCGATCCAGCCGATCACGCGTCCCTGCGGCGGACAGCCGAGCGACCAGGGGTGCATCAGCCACACTTCGCCATCCTGCGGCATCGACCAGTTGTCGGGATCCAGCACTGCACCCACCGGCGGCTCGCCGATCGCTCCGGCACGCAGGCTGTGCGGGCCGCAGTCGCCGCGGTGACGGGCAAGCTGGTCGAGCGCGTCGTATCCGGCATCGAGCACCGTATCGCGACTGGCCCACTGCGGTGCGTAGCGCTCGACGTTCTCCGCATTGAAAAGATAGGGTTTTCCGGTCAGCGTGCCGGCCACCCACTGCCAGGACAGCGTATTGGACGCGAGATCGCCATCGAGCAGGTGGCGATACATCCACATCGCGCCGGTGCGCCAGTCGGTCTTGCGCAGATGCACGACATAACTGGCCAGCCACATCCGGGCATGGTTGTGCAGATAACCGGTGCGGTACAGCGTGCGCACCGCCTGATCGATCACCGGCACACCGGTGCGTCCTTCGACGACATCCTGCGGCATGGCTGGCGCATAGTGCGGGGCAGGTGGCGGGCGGCGCGACTCGAAGATGTCGTCGCTCCAGTGCCGCCACAGGTGGTGAAAATACTCGCGCCACGCCAGTTCGAACACGATCTTGTCCTCCGGCGCCAGCGTGCAGCGCTGAGACAGGCGTTCGATCACCTGCGGCACGTCGACGAAACCGTGCGTCAGGTACGGCGACACGCGGCTCACGGCACCGTCGATGTGGTTGCGCGTGCGGGCGTACGTCACCGGCTGAATGGCGTCGATGCGTGCCAGTGCAGCAGCGACGGTCGCCGGAAAGTCGGCCACGCCGCCGGTGGCGTCGGCAAAGTGCGGATCGGAAAAGAGGTCTGTCATGTCGGGGCGTCACCTGTGTCAGCTGAGGACACAGACCCGAAGAAGCGATAAAAAATCCCGCTGTCGCAGGGCAGGACTCAGACAACCGGACCAAACCTGCGTGGGTGACTACAGGCTGACCAGCGCGAGCATCAGAGGCGTCGTCACGGCGGCCAGTGCGGTCGACATCAGCAGGCTGCCGGCCACCGGGCCCTGCATGACCTGGAACTGGCGCGACATCAGATAGACGTTGGCCCCGACCGACAGCGAGGCGAGCAGCACGACGGTGCGCGTTTCCGTTTCGGGCAGGCCCAGCGCCGCGGCCAGTCCCCAGACGATCAGCGGATGCAGACCCAGCTTGAGCACGCTGATCGACGCGCTCTGCCGCCAGTGCGAGCGCACACCGAATTCGGCCAGCCCCATGCCGAGTGCAATCAGCGACAGCGGCAGCGCGGCGTCGGCCAGCATTTTCAGCGGTTGATCGATCAGCCCGGGCAGCGTCAGTCCGCTCAGACCGAACAGTGTGCCGGCGAGAATCGCAGCCACCAGCGGGTTCGTGAGCACGCCGCGTGCGGTCTTGCCGAATCCGGACAGGGTCAGCGCACCGTGGCGCGCCCATTCCACCGAAACAGTGACCAGCGTCCACAGGATCAGGGCGTTGAACACCACCACCAGCGCCGCCGACGGCATAGCCGACTCGCCGAGCAGCGTATGCGTCAGCGGCAGACCGAGCAGCACATTGTTGGAAAACACGCCCCCCAGCGCGAACAGCGACTGCGACACGCCGTCCAGACCGAACAGTCGTGCCGACACGAGACGGCCGATCACGAACACGATCAGGCAGGCACCGAAAAAGGCAATCAGCAGGCGCGCATCGACCGGCGGCAGACTGGCGAAGCCGCTCATCAGGCGGAACAGCATGGCCGGCAGTGCAATGGTGAACACGAATTTCGCCAGCGCATCGGCGCCGGCCTTGTTCCAGCCACCCCATTTCATGATGGCGTAGCCGACGAACACCAGGACGAACAGCGGCGCGGCCAGCAGGATCTGTTGCAGGGCCGGGTTCATGGATGCACCACGCGGCAGTCCGGGCAGCATGTGGAATGCGAACGACGAGGGAGTTCGAACACGGAAGCGGGCGGCAACTGCTAAGGATGAACGACGCGCAGGATAGCAGCGGGCGCTGATGCCATCACGGGGTCACGTATTCAAGAGTGCGCGGTGCGCTGCCGTTAGCACCACTTAACTTCTCCATTCGAGCGTCCTTCATGGCCCAAGCAACGTTAGCAGTGGTAGCGGAGGCCGAAACGCCCTGCGGAGCCGACATCGTCCACAGTGCCAGTGGCGTGTCGGCGCGATACAAGGGTCTGAAGCTGACCAGTCACTTCCAGCCCATCTTCAGCCTGTCGCACTGTCGCGCCATCGGCCACGAAGGCCTGCTGCGCGCAGCCGACGCCGACCTCAACCCGGTTGCACCGGGACGGGTCATCGCCGGCACGTCGGGCTACGAAGACCTGCGCTATCTCGATCAGCTGTGCCGCTATCTGCACGTGAACAACCATTCGGCCCACGATACGCACGGCGGCTGGCTGTTCCTGAACATCCATCCGGAAGTGTTCCGGCGCGGCCCGGACAGCGACCTGTCGGACTTCCTGCCCGAGTTGTGCGAACACCCGGACATCGATGCACGCCGCATCGTCATCGAAGTGATGGAGCAGGCCGTATCCGAACACGCCGGCTTTGCCCGCACGGTCGAATACCTGCGCGAAATGGGCTGCATGATTGCGCTCGACGACTTTGGCGCCGGCCATTCGAATTTCGACCGCATCTGGTCGCTGCAGCCGGAAATCGTCAAGCTCGACCGATCGTTCGCGATCAAGTCGGTGGACGACCCGTCGGCCCGTCGACTGTTGCCGCAGATCGTCAGCCTGATCCACGAAGCCGGCTCGCTGGTGCTGCTGGAAGGCGTCGAGACCGAAGCACAGGCGCTGGCCGCGTTCGATTCGGACATCGATTTCGTGCAGGGCTTCTACTTCGCCATGCCGGCCGCAGCGCCGGTCGATACGCGCGAAGTGAGCCCGGTGATCAATGCGCTGTGGGACCGCTTCAACACCACGCGCGGCAACGGTGCCCAGCGTTACCGCGAATTGATCGGCCCCTACATCCACGCCATGGGCGGCTGCGCCGTGCTGCTCGAAGAAGGCATGCCGATGGCCGAGGCCTGTCAGGCCTTCCTGCAACTCGAACGCGCCGACTGCTGCTTCCTGCTCGATGAGCAGGGCCGTCAGGTCGGCCGCAATGTGCGTCCTTCCCATTCCGCCGGCCCTGAAGAAAGCCAGTACCGCGCGCTGTCGATCAACCGCCACGCCCGCTGGTCACGCCGGCCCTACTTCAGACGCGCGGTCGACAATCTGGGCAAGGTGCAGGTCACCCGTCCCTATCTGTCGATCTCGTCCGGCGTGCTGTGCGTCACCGTATCGGTCGCCTATCGCGATTGGGATGACGAATTGCGCGTGCTGTGCGGCGACCTGCACTGGCCGCAGGTGGTCTGACGCAGCGCGACGCCGCGACACGGTTGAACCGTCGCACGCGCGACCTGTCTTCAACGTCGTTGACGTGTTACCTTTTTGCCGATGAATGCATTGTCCAACCTGATGCGCCCCTGGATGCGGACTCTGGTCCTGCTGATCCTGGTCGGCGCCGTGCCGCTGCAGGCGTTCGCGCTGCAGTGTCAGGTTCGTTGCGCACTCGCCGATCCGGCGATGCCCGGGCAGGTGCAGCTCGATGCCGCCATGGATGACGCCATGTCCGGCCATGATTGCCACAGTGCGGTCGACGTGTCGGACGACTGCCCGAATGATGGACAGTGCGGTGCGCAGTGCGCCGCTGCCCAAGCGATCGCGCTGCCGATGACTGGCGCAACACACTGTCCGGCGGCGATCGACCGGGTCAGCGCACAGCCCGCGCCCGACCGGTCGTCGCATACGCCACTACCTCCCGAACGTCCTCCCAGACAGGGCTGAACACGCCGATCGCGACGCCTGCGCGTCGCAGCCGTTGTTCAACGTTCAGGAGTTCATCATGCTCGATCCATCGGGTTCGCCCGCGCGCGACTTGCGCTCGCGTACGCTGGCCGCCCTTGCGCTCAGTGCGCTCGCCGGCCAGGCGCACGCGGGTTTCTTCATTCCGCGCGACATCACGATGTTCATGTTCACCGCGTCACCCGACGCCCAGATGGCCGAAGTGGCGCACGGCTTCCGCGCCGACCTGTCGGTGGCTGCCGGCCAGTCGCGCTACCTGTCGGACGACGAAAGCATCGAACGCCGTTACACCACGCTGCAGGCCAACTGGCTGGTGCATCGCCACTACGGCCGGGACGGCATCGCCAATGCATACATATATGGTGGCCCGCTCGCCGCACGCGGAAGCGCCTACGACGAGGCAGGCACCGACAGCGGCAGCCGCAGCGGTGTGCATGGCGGCTTCTGGATGGACTACGAAACCCGGCGCATCTACACCCGGCTGTCCACCCACCTGTACCACGCCGGCAGCCAGACCCAGGCGGTCACCACCGCCCAGGCGCTGTGGGCGCCCTACGCCGCCGACTACGAAGACATCGCGCTGTGGTTCGGCCTGCAGGCCGAAAGGCGCAGCACCTTGTCGGACGCAACCCAGATCACTCCGCTGGTACGAGTGTTCCAGCGCCGCTGGTGGGTGGACGTCGGTGTCAGCGTCAACAGCCAGCATCGTGGTGACGGCTTCGTGAACGTCATGCTTCTGTTTTGAATTCAAGGAGATATCAAATGAATATTCGTACCTTCGCTGCTGCCTTGTCGCTGTGCGCCCTGTCCGTCGGTCAGACCTGGGCGGCCCAGACCATCCGGATGCAGGTGGACGGTCTGGTCTGCGCCTTCTGCGGCTCGGCCATCGAGAAGAAGCTGCGCTCCAACGCCGCGACCGACGACGTGCTGGTCAGTCTGGAGCACAAGATCGTTGCACTGAGTCTCAAGGACGGGCAGGACCTTGCCGACGACCTGCTGCGCAAGCAGATCACCGACGCCGGCTATCTGGTGAAAAGCATCGAGCGCGTGCCCGACACGCTGGACAGCCTGCGCGCCGGCCTGAAGGCGCGCTGACATGGAGCCGGCGGAAAGTCTGCGCGCCACACTCGGCGCGAGCTGGCTGTCGCTGCTGACCAGCAGCTCCACCCTGGTGTGTTGCGCGCTGCCGGCACTGCTGGTGACGCTGGGCGCCGGTGCCAGCCTGGTTACGCTGACCGGTCACGTACCGCAGCTGATCTGGCTGTCGGAACACAAGGCGCTGGTATTCGGCGGGGCGGCATTGGCGCTGCTGCTGGCAGGCCTTGCGCAGTGGCGTGCCCGCTCGCTGCCCTGCCCGGCCGACCCGGTCGCCGCACGCACCTGTCAGCGGGCACGCCGGCTGTCGGCCGGCGTGTACTCGGCATCGCTTGCGCTGTACGCGATCGGCGCGTTCTTCGCCTTCGTGGCGCCGCTCTGGCTTTGACCGGCCTCAGGCGGCGCGCAGGCTGGCCAGCGCCGGTGCGCGCAGCGCCGCACGCAGGCCCAGCATGCCGGCGCCGACCACGGCCAGCGTGCTGAACAGCATGCCGCCCAGCGGCTGGACGATGGACGGCACATAAGGCAGCTGGAAGGCTTCGCGCGCCAGCACCATCGTCATCACGACCGCGCCCGCGGCGGCCAGCATGCCGGCCAGCGCGCCGAGCAGCGCGAATTCGGTCAGCAGCGATGCCCGAAGCTGACGGTTGCGCGCGCCCAGCGTGCGCAGCACTGCCAGTTCGAAGCGGCGTTCGTCATGCGTCGCCTCGATGGCCGCGAACAGCACGACCACGCCGGCCAGCAGCGCGAAGCCGAACACCACGCTGACGGCCGCCGACAACTGGTCCATCAGCGCGCGGAACTGGCGCACCACGGCATCGACGTCGATCGCCGTCAGGTTCGGGAAGCGCGCCACCAGCTCGTTGGTGAAGCCGGCCGAGGCCGCCGGCAGGTGGAAGGATGTGATGTAACTGGCCGGAAAGTCCTCCAGCACGCCGGGCGAGGCAACGACGAAGAAATTCACGTTCATCGAGTCCCAGGCCAGCTCGCGCAGGCTGTGTATCGTCGATTCGACGCGCTGGCCCGCGATGTCGAAGGCCAGCCGGTCGCCCACGCGCAACCCCAGGTCCGTCGCCAGCCCGGCTTCGACCGAAAAACCCGGCTGGTCGGCCCGCCAGGCGCCATCGACGATGCGGTTGCCGACCTGGAAGCTGTCCGACCACGACAGGTTGAATTCGCGCTCGACCAGGCGCTGCGCACGCATCGAGTCGTAGTTGTCGGGCGACGCCGGCTTGCCGTTGATGGCGGCCAGACGGGCGCGCGCCATCGGCAGAAGTTCCGGCGGTGTCAGGCCGGCGCGCGCGAATTCCTCCCGCACCGCGGTCAGCTGATCGGTCTGGATGTTCAGGATGAAGCGGTTCGGCGCATCGGCCGGCAGCCGGTTGTGCCACGCATCGAGCAGGTCGCCGCGCACGATCACCAGCAGCAGGACTGCGGTCAGCCCCAACCCGAGCGCGGCGATCTGCATGACCGACGCAGCGCGGCGTCGGGTCAGGCTGGCCAGGCCATAGCGCCAGCCGCCGGCGGTACCGCCGCGCAGTCGCGCGACGGCGGCCAGCGCGAGCCAGGCGACTGCGGCATAGATCCCGCAGGCGATGACGAACCCGCCGACCACCACCAGACCCAGCGTCACATCACCCGCCATCAGCACGATCAACGCCGACAGGCAGGCCAGACCGAAGCCGTATGCACCCCATGAAATGCGGTCGGTTTCGTCCCATTCACGGCGCAGCACGCGCAGCGTCGATACACGACGAAGGCGCAGCAGCTGCGGCCAGACGAAGCCCAGCATCAGCGTCATGCCGACTGCAAAGCCATACACCAGCGGCAGCGGTCCCGGCTGCGGCAGCTTCGTGACAAACAGCCCGGCCAGCAGCGCTTCGACGCCGAACTGGGTCACGTAACCGACCGCACACCCGGCAGCACAGGCCACGATGCCGACCAGCGCGAATTCGATCAGGAAAAGCCGGGTCAGGCGCGCCTGCGTGGCGCCCAGGCAGCGCATCACCGCACAGCCATCCAGATGCCGCTGCATGTATCGACGCGCCGACAGGCCGACCGCCACCGCGGCGAACACCACCGCCAGCATGGCAGCCAGACGCAGGAATTTCTGCGCCCGGTCGAGCGCGCCGCGCACCTCGGGCTGGGCTTCATCGACAGTTTCGATCTTTTCGCCCGCCGTCAGCGTCGGCTTGAGCCATGACGCATAGCTGCGCACGACGGCATCTTCACCCGCCAGATGCAGCCGGTAACTGATGCGGCTGCCCGGCTGGATCAGCCCGCTGGCCGGCAGGTCGGCGGCGTTGAGCATGAGTCGCGGTACGATGGCGAAGAAACTGGCGCCGCGGTCGGACTCGAACGTGAGCACCGCTGCCACCTTCAGCGTGAGCTGGCCCAGCGTCAGGGTGTCGCCGGTGCGCACGCCCAGCGCGCTGGTCGCGCGTTCGTCCAGCCACACGGTACCCGGTGCGGGCAGCGAACGGGTTTCCGCGTCCGGCGCATTGAGCGCCGGTGCAGTGCGCAGCTTGCCGCGCAGCGGGTAACCGTCGGACACCACCTTGACGCCGACCAGCTGGGCGCCATCGGCGCTCGACGCCATGCTGGTGAAGCTCCACGTATTGACGGCGCGCAGACCGCGCGAGCGCGCCTCGTCGGCATAGGCGTCCGGCACCGGGTCGCGCGAGGCGACCAGCAGATCGCCGCCGAGCAGCTGGTTGGCTTCGCTGACCACCGAACGCGAAACGCGATCCGTGAAGAAGGACACCGAGGTCAGTGCGGCCACCGCGAGCAGCAGCGCCACCAGCAGGATGCGCAGCTCGCCGGCTCGGAAATCGCGCAGCGCCATGCGCGCGGCAAACATCAGGTCAGCTTTCATCGGGTGCTTTCTGCTTTCAATTTTCCGTGCGGGTTCTTGTCATGCACAATGCGCGCCTTTCGTGTCCGGCCAGTGAGACCTTCGATGTCCGCAAACGATCTCGACAATTTCGTGACCGCCGTCGTCGCCGGCGCGCTGATTCCCGACCCGGGCACGATGTTCAACCCGTGGGGCGACCACGACCCGGTGCACGACTGCTCGCCGGACGCCCCGCAGATCCGTGCCGACCACCTGCATCGCTATCTGGCCGCCCGGCTGGGCCGCGCCCGCGTGCTGCTGATCGCCGAGGCCCCCAGTTACAGCGGCGCCAAATTCTCCGGCATGGCGATGACCAGCGAACGCGACGTGCTGGCGCGCGGTACCGACGGACATGGCGCCGATTGCTTTGATGACTATTTCGATGGGCGATTCCGGCGCACCAGCCGCGAGCTGCCGCAATTGAAGAACCGCGACGGCATGCTGGAACGCACCGCCAGCATCGTGTGGGGCGCGATGCGCGACCAACGCTGGCAGGCGCGCGACTTCGTGCTGTGGAATGCAGTCGCCTATCACCCTCACCTGCCGGACCAGCCGCTGACCAATCGCGCCCCCAGCGTGACCGAGCGGCGCGCGCTGCGGCCCCTGCTGGAACAGTTCCTCGAGCTTTTTCCGGGCGTGCCGCGACTGGCGATCGGCCGCATCTGCCAGGCCAGCCTGGCCGACATGGGCATCGACGCGCTGCCGGCGCGTCACCCCAGTTACGGCGGTGCGCCCGAATTCCGCGCGGCGGTCAGCGCGCTGCGCGAACGGCTCACTGACGGGCAAGTTTGACGAAGCGCCCGTCCGGCTGTTCGAAATTGCTGCGCCAGGGATTGATGTCCAGCCCGCCACGCCGCGTGTAGAAGGCGTTAACCGTCAGACGCTCGGGCCGGCAGCGCTGCAGCAGATCCATATAGATCCGCTCGACGCAGTGTTCGTGAAAATCGGCGTGATTGCGGAAGGACACGACATAGCGCAGCAGACCTTCGCGATCGATGCGCGGGCCGCGATAACGCACCATCAGGGTCGCCCAGTCCGGCTGCAGCGTGACCGGGCAGTTGGTCTTCAGCAGGTCGGAGCGCAGGCACTCCTCGACCGGATCACCGCCCGCGGACAGCAATGAGGGGTCCGGCTGGTAGCAGTCGAAACTCAGCTCCGGGGCATCGATCGAGTCGCCCGGCAGTGCGCTACCCTGCTCCCCGACCCGCGCCGGCAAGGCGTCGAGCGCATGCAGTTCGACCATCACACCCGACTGGCAGGCCGCCGACAGATCGGTTTCGATCAGCGCCCGCACCGCTTCGCGCGACACCATGCGCTCGTTGTTGTAGCTGTTCAGGTAGAGCTTCAGCGATTTGGACTCGACCATGCACAGGCTGTCGGCCGGAATGTCGAAGCGCCCGATCGCCACCTGCGGTTTGCCACGCGGGTCCAGCCAGGATATTTCCCACGCGTGCCAGCGATCGATGCCGGAGAACGGCAGCGGCTGGCCCTGCAACAGACCGAGCGACTGGCGCGATGCGGTGCGCTGCATCGGGAACAGCAGGCCGGCGTCGTAGCGGTCCGGATAGTCGGAGCTGCGCCCGAGCGGCGAATGCGATGGCAACTGGCGTTCGTCGTCCATCACGGCCCCATCGACTTGCGGATCAGCGCCGCTGCGTCGGTATTGCCGACCTTCAGTGCCCAGTCAACCGCCGTTTCGCCGTCGCGCCCGCGCACCCGGGCATCGGCACGCGCCGCCAGCAGCACGCGCACGGTGTCGATGTTGTTGCTGCGCGCGGCCAGCATCAATGCGGTCGCGCCATTCGGCGCCAGCGCATCGACCGGTGCGCCGCGGGCGATCAGCGCCTTCAGCGGCGCGCTGTGTCCCTGCATGGCGGCGTAATGCAGGGCCGACCAGCCCTGCGTATTGACCGGGTCGGCGCCCTTCGCCAGCAGCAGGTCGACCACTTCGGCGTGACCGTTGTATGCCGCCACCGCAAGTGCGGTTTCGCCGACCGCATTGACGGCTTCGAGTCTGGCGCGTCGGTCGAGCAGTGCCTTGACCAGATCGAGGTGACCCGCGCGCGAAGCGATGATCAGCAGCGTTTCACCGCGCGGATCGACCGAATTCACATCCAGCCCGCGATCCACGAAGGCAGACACGGTACGTGCGTCGCCCAGATTGGCGGCATTGATCAGGTCATCGTAGGCGGCGCCCAGTACGCCGCTGGTCGCCGCGAGGCAGGTGCTCAGCACCACGATGCGCAGTGTCTTCATGCCGCCACTCCGAGGCGACCGGCCAGCCGCGCGGCATCGCTGAACACGCGGAAGAAGTTGTCGCTGGTGACGCGGGCGACATCATCGAGCGACATGTCGCGCACGCGCGCAAGTTCGGCCGCCACATGCGGCACGAAGGACGGCTCGTTCATCTTGCCGCGGTAGGGCACCGGCGCGAGGTAGGGCGAATCGGTTTCGATCAGCATGGCGCGCGCCGGAATGGCTCTGGCCACATCACGCAGCGACTGCGCGTTCTTGAACGTGACGATGCCGGAAAAGGAAATGCAGAAATCCATGTCGATCGCCGCTTCGGCCACCTCCAGCGATTCGGTGAAACAGTGCATGACGCCACCGACCTCGTGCGCCTTTTCCTCGCGCATGATGGCCAGCGTGTCTTCAGCCGCCGATCGGGTGTGGATGATCAGCGGCTTGCCGCATTCGCGCGCGGCCCGGATGTGGGTGCGGAAGCGCGCGCGCTGCCACTCGAGGTCACCGGTCAGGCGGAAGTAATCCAGCCCGGTTTCGCCGATCGCCACGACGCGCGGGTGGTCGGACAGCTTCACCAGCTGCTCGACATCCGGCTCGGTCACGTCTTCATAGTCCGGATGCACGCCCAGCGAGGCGAACACATTGTCGTGCCGGCCTGCCATCGCGGTGACGCGCGGCCACTGTTCGATATTGACCGACACGCACAGCGCGTGACTGACCTGCTGCGCACGCATGTTGGCGATCAGTTCGTCCTCGCGGACGGCCAGGTCGGGAAAGTCGATGTGGCAATGGGAATCGATGAACATTGAAGAACCGGAAAGAACGTATTCGTTGGGGTCGCCCGGATCACGCCCGGGCGGCCCGGTCAAAGCGTGTGCGTCTGCCGCGTGGACGCCAGATGGCTGCCGATCACGGATTCGATCTTGGCGCGGGCCGCCTTGCTGCTGTCGTCTTCACCGAAGCGCAGGCCGATGCCCTGCTGCTTGCCTCCCTGCGCGTCCGGCGGTGTCACCCACGCGACGGTGCCCTGGATCGGCAGCTTGGCCGGATCGTCCATCAACTGGAGCAGCAGGAACACCTCGTCGCCTATCTTGTAGACGCGGTTGGTCGGCAGGAATATCCCGCCGCCCTTCAGGAAGGGCATGTAGGCGGCGTACAGCACCGATTTCGAACTGACGGCGAGTGACAGTACGCTGCGGCGGTTGCCCGACGTGACCTGCGGTTCGCTCATTCCTGTTGTCCCGGGGTCTGCTGACATCAAGTACATCAAGTTTCGCTCAGCGTGGCGCCCGGAACAACCTGGCGTAACGCAGCAGCATGTCTTCCACGAAAAGCCGGGCATTCAGCGGGTGATGCGCCAGCGCCCGGACTTTCAGCAATTCATTGTACCCACGCAGCACGGTCGCGACATCGCTGCGTTGTGCAAGCGCTTGCAACGCCGCCTGACGCGCCACGAAGACGCGTGGCGCACCGGCGGTCGACTGCATGACCAGATCGGCCATCCAGCGCTGCAGCCAGGTCACCAGCGTCGGCAGGTCGGTCAGCCCGGGCTCGCCCTTCTTGCGGCCCTGCAGCCAGCCGGCCCAGCGCGCCGCCACGTCCAGCGGTGCGTCGATGGCGAGCCTCGATACATCATCGACAAACTGGCCTTGAATTTGAGCGTCTTTTGACGCGGCGAGATCGCGTGCATGCAGCGGCGCCCCGGCACACAGCGCCAGCGCATCGGCCGCCTGCGCAATGCCCTGAGCCTTGAGCCAGGCCATCGACTGGTCGATCGGCGGCAGGTGAAAGGGCAGCAGACGGGTTCGGCTGCGTATCGTCGGCAACAGATTTCTTGGTCGATCTGAAATCAACAAAAACAATGTATTTACCGGTGGTTCTTCAAGTACCTTGAGAAGTGAATTGGCAGATTCGGACAGCATGGCTTCAGCCGGATACAGCAGCACCACGCGGTAGCCCCCCTGGTGCGATCCCACGCCGAGCCGTTCGATGACGGCGCGCACCTGCGCGATGCGGATCAGTTTCGACTTTGCCTTGCCGCCTTCGCCGTCCTCTGCGTCATCGCCCTCGCCGGCTTCGTCGTCGAGCGCTTCCGGGCGCACCGTCAGCAGGTCAGGATGATTGTCGGTCGTGATCAGCACGCAGGACGCACACGCACCACAGGCGATTTCAGCGCCTCGGGCGCGCTCGCACAACATGCGCGCAGCCAGCGCCTCGGCGAATTCGCGCTTGCCGACACCGGACGGGCCGGCCAGCAACAGCGCGTGCGGCATGCGGTCCGCGCCGGCGAGCACCTGATTCCACTGTGGCTTCAACCAATCGTAAATCATTTAATTACAGTACTTTGAAAGTATTTCTTCAAGTTGAATCGAAACAATATCCGGGCTCGTTGAAGCATCGATGACGCGAATGCGCGCGGCCTCGGCGGTGGCCCGTTCAAGATAGGCAGTCCGTACGCGGTTGAAGAAGTCGGCCTGTTCGCGCTCGAATCGATCCGGGTCGCCGCCACTCGCCGCCAGACGCTGCGCCGCAACTTCGCACGGCAGATCGAACAGCAGCGTCAGGCCCGGCTGCAGGCCGCGCTGGACCCACTGTTCCAGCACGCCGAGCCGTGCCGCATCGATGCCCCGACCGCCGCCCTGATAGGCGAAGCTGGCGTCTGTGTAACGGTCACACAACACCCACTCGCCACGCGCCAGCGCGGGCTCGATCACCTGTGCCAGATGTTCGCGACGGGCAGCAAACATCAGCAGGGCCTCGGTATCGGCATGCATGGCTTCGTGCAGCAGCAATGCGCGCAGCGATTCGCCCAGTGGCGTGCCGCCCGGCTCGCGGGTCAGCAGCACGGAATCGCCGCGCGTGCGCAACCAGTCCGCCGCGTGGACGATCTGGGTGCTCTTGCCGGCGCCATCCATGCCTTCGAAAGTGATGAAACGGTGTGTCTGCATCTGTAGGGCGGCCTCGCCTTCGTTCATCCGGGTTGCGTTCATTTGCGCTCACTCTTCGCCGGACGACGCTGAAAGCGGTCGACGGCTCGGTTGTGTTCTGCCAGCGTGCGCGAAAACTCGCTGCTGCCGTCGCCGCGTGCGACGAAGTAATAGTAGGGGCTGGGCGCCGGATTGAGGGCGGCATCGATCGCCGCCCGGCCGGGCAGTGCGATCGGCGTTGGCGGCAAGCCGCCCCGGGTATAGGTGTTGTACGGCGTGTCTGCACGCAGATGGGCGCGAGTGAGATTGCCGTCGAAGCGCTCGCCCAGACCATAGATCACGGTCGGATCGGTCTGCAGCGGCATGCCGACGCGCAGCCGATTGACGAACACCGAGGCGATCATCGGCCGGTCGGTGGCGGTACCGGTTTCCTTTTCGATGATGGACGCCATGATCAGCGCGTCCTGCGGCGAGCGATAAGGCAGATCGGCCGTGCGGTTCTGCCACGCCTGCGCAAGCTGGGCCTGCATCGCGTGATGGGCACGTCTGAGCACCGAAAGATCACTGTCGCCCCTGGCGAACAGATAGGTGTCGGGGAAAAACCAGCCTTCGGCGAAGGGCGCATCGCTGCCGATGCGGGCAAGCAGCTGCGCGTCATCCAGCGCCGCCGCCTCCTGCAGCAGATCCGGGTGCGCCGCCAGCGCCGCGCGTGCCTGACGCCAGGTCCAGCCTTCGATCAGGCGCACCTCGCGCAGCGTCACGTCGCCGCGCGTCATCATTTCGAGCAGTTCGACTGGCGTCAGCCCGCTGCGAAAGGCATAGCTGCCGGCCTGCAGCTTCGTGCCGTCGACGGCCACCCGCCCGATCAGCCCCATCAGGGCCGGCTCGACCGGCACACCGGCTGCGGCAATCTGACGCGTCGCCTGACGCAGGGCCGTTCCGGGGCGCAGTGTGAATTCGACCGCCTCGCCGTCCCAGACCAGCGGACGCTGGGCATACCAGGCCAATGCAGCGACGGCGGCAAGCGCGGCGACCAGCGCAAGCAGGGCGAGACGGACGAGAACACGGATCATGCGGGAAAGGCGTTTGGCGGGCGGCGCAGCACGCCGGGTCGCATATGTTAACCTCTCCGACGTGGTCGCCGACCTTCAGCATCAACTGTCTGACTTCCGTTTCCGCATACCATGACCTTCACCGATCTTCTCCCGGCCGGCACAGTGGCCAACGATGGCCAGTTTCCGGCCATGCAGGATGCCGCCGCCGAAATGCGCGCGGCGCACGACGCCACCGTGCTCGTTCCGCTGAGCCACCTGTCGCGTCTGCACGCCGACGGCGAGGACGCCTCGGCCTTCCTGCACAACCTGCTGACGCAGGACGTCAAGGGCCTGCCGGCCGACACCGCGCGGCTCGCCGGCTTCTGCAGTGCGAAGGGACGCCTGCTGGCCGCATTCACGATCTGGCGCGAGGGCAGTGCCGTGGTCGTGCAGTTGCCGACAGCGCTGGCCGAACCGATGCGCAGGAAGCTGTCGATGTATGTGCTGCGCTCGAAAGTGACGCTTTCGGACAGTAGCGCAGCGCGGCCGGCACTCGGACTGGCCGGCGGCAACGCCGTCGCCGCCCTGCATGCCGCCGGCCTGCCGGTGCCTGCAGACGTCATGACCGCGGCGAGCGCCGACGACGTGACGGTGCTCAGGCTGGCCGAGGACAGATTCGAAATCGTGCTGCCGGCAGAACGCCTCGCATCGCTCTGGCGCGCGCTGTCGGCGCACGCAACGCCTGCCGGCACCCCGGTCTGGCGGCGTTTCGACATCCGCGACGGTCTCGTCAGCGTGTGGCCCGAAACGCAGGAGTCCTTCGTGCCGCAGATGGTGAATTTCGAGCTGACCGGCGGCGTGAATTTCAAGAAGGGCTGCTATCCGGGGCAGGAAATCGTCGCCCGTACCCAGTATCTGGGCAAGCTCAAGCGACGCATGTACCGCGCGCAGGCCGACTGCCTGCCCCCGCCGGCCGGTACACCGGTGTATGGCGCCGACACGAACGATCAGGCCTGCGGCGAAGTGGTCGATGCGGTCGCCCATCCGGATGGCGGCTGTGAACTGCTGGCCGTGATCCAGATGTCGAGCACGACCGCCGGCGCTGTCAAGCTGGCCAGCCCGGATGGCGCCGCGCTGACGCTGCTGCCGATGCCCTACTCGCTGGGCGAGTGATGACCGTGCGCATCGACTACTTCGTCTATTACCGCATTGAAGCCGGGCGCGAAGCCGAACTGCTGGCGGCGCTGGCCACCATGCAGGCCTCGCTGCACGCGGCGACCGGCATCGCGGGCCGGGTGCGACGCCGGCTCGACGACCCGTCGACCTGGATGGAAAGCTACGAAGGTGTCGGCGACCAGTACGAATTCGAGATTGAACTCGGCAGTCATGCGTTCCGCCATGGGCTGTACGAACTGCTGGCCGAAGGCAGCCGGCGCCACCTCGAACGCTTCCGCGCACCCGGATGAGCCGCCGGACATCTCCGTCATGTGCCTGATCGCGCTGGGCTGGCGAATGCGGCCCGACATGCCGCTGCTGGTCATTGCCAATCGCGACGAATTTCATCGACGGCCGACGGCACCGCTGGCCTTCTGGCCGGATGCGCCGGACGTTCTGGCCGGGCGCGACCTGCAATCCGGCGGCACCTGGATGGGTGTCACCCGTGATGGCCGCTTTGCTGCACTGACCAATTTCCGCGATCCGTCCGCGCAGCGCCCGGACGCCCGCTCGCGCGGCCTGCTGGTGTCCGGTTTCCTGACCGGCCGGGCCGGCGCGGCCGATTACGCAGACGCGCTGCGTCGCGACGGCGGCGACTACAACGGCTTCAATCTGCTGCTGTGCGATGGCCACTCGCTGATATGGATCGGTCACCCGGGCGACGGCGCGCTCGACGTCCGGACACTCGAACCCGGTCTGCACGCCGTGTCCAATCATCTGCCGGGCACGCCCTGGCCCAAGCTGATCCGGGCACGCGACGGCCTTTCAAGGATGCTGGGCGCACCGGAGGCGGACGAGGCGCCGGCGTTCCCTTCGCTCACTGACAAGGCTTTCACCCTGCTCGCCGACGCTACACCGGCCGACGACGCCGACCTGCCTGACACCGGCGTCGGCATCGAGTGGGAACGGCGGCTGTCGCCGGTTTTCATCAGCGGCGACGAGTACGGCACACGATCTGGCACGCTGCTGCAACTGACCGATCGCCACCTGTGTGTCGAAGAGCGCCGCTATGGCTGCAGCGGCAGGTATCAGGGTGCATCGCGCTTCAATCTGCACCGTTGAAGGCGGGTAACGCCTCAATTCGTGCGTGTGCAATCAAGTTTTGTCTTCACAATGTCGAAAATGCACATTGTCGTGATCGTGTCCCCGCTTCAAGTCCTTGCCCAATGATTGCCGCACCCCTGCCCCCAGGAGAAGCAGAACGACTGGCCGCGCTGAACGCCACAGCGCTGCTCGACACGCCTGCCGAACCGTCGTTCGATGACCTGACGCGTCTGGCGTCGCACATCTGCGGCACGCCAATGGCCATAATCAGTCTGGTCGACAAGGATCGGCAATGGTTCAAGTCGCGCATTGGCGTCACCGCTTCCGAGACACCACGCGACGTGGCCTTCTGCGCCCATGCCATCCTGGGTTCCGACGTGTTCGTGGTCGGAGATGCCCGGGACGACGAGCGCTTCCATGACAATCCCCTGGTGACCGGGGCACTGGGCTTGCGTTTCTATGCCGGCGCTCCGCTCGACATCGGCGCCGGACAACGGATCGGCACCCTGTGCGTGCTGGACGTGGTACCGCGCACACTCGATGCTGCACAGCGCGACGCGCTCAACGTGCTGGCGCGTCAGGTCGTCGCGCAGATCAGGTTGCGCGAAAAGGTGATTGCACTGCAGGAAGCCACCGCACGCCAGTCGCTGTTCGAGCAGCAGTTGCAGCGCTTCAACGAGGAAATGCAGACGCTGGTTGCCCTGCGCACGCGCGAACTGCAGCAGGCGCGCGATCGGGCGGAACTGTATTTCGACGTCGCCGGCAACATGATGGTGGTCACCGATCTGACTGGCCGGATCGAGCGCGCCAACTGCCGCACCGGCGAGGTATTGCGCCGACCGAGCAGCTCGCTGCGCGGCGAAGACTGGTTCGACCTGTGCTTCCCGGCGCCGGAACGTCCCGCTGCGCGTGCGTTCTTCACCGGCCTGATCGACGCCGGAAGCAACAGTTCGCGTCGTTTCCACGGTCGGGTGATGACCTCGGACGGACAGTTCCGCACGGTGGCATGGCACACCACGCGGCTGATCGATGAACGCGGCGTCGGCATCGGTCTGCTCGGCATGGGTGAAGACATCACGGACCGGCTCGAAGCGGAAGAGCATCTGCGCCGGACGCTGGACGAACTCGAGCGCAGCAACATGGGGCTGCAGCAGTTCGTGCACGTCGCCTCACACGACCTGCGCGAGCCGATCAACTCCATCCTCAATTTCGCCAAGCTGCTGGCGCGCGACCGGCATGAGGCGGACAGCGAGCGTATCGACCGCTACATCGATTTCATCCTGCGCGGCGGAGAACGCCTGCGCACGCTGGTCAATGACCTGCTTTCCTTCGTACGCATCGACAACAGCGAAGCACGCCTTGACCGCGTGGACCTGAACGAGAGCATCGAAGACACCCGGCAGGTACTGTCCGATGCGATCGAAAAAGCCGGTGCCACGCTGCATGTCGCACCGCTGCCTACCGTGCTCGGCGACCGCACCCTGCTCGGCCTGCTGCTGCAGAACCTGGTCAGCAATGCGCTGAAGTTCAAGCGGCCGGGCGAGGCGCCGTTCATCCGCATCTGTTCCGAATCGGATGAACACGAGCTGCGCATCCGGGTGATCGACAACGGCATCGGCATTGCAGAGGGCTTTCACGAGAAGATTTTCGGCGTGTTCCAGCGCCTGCATGCGCGTTCGGAGTTCGAAGGCACCGGTCTGGGCCTTGCGTTGAGCCGGCGCATTGCCGACATGCACGGTGCGCGGCTTTACGTGGAGTCGGAAGAAGGCCGCGGCAGCTGTTTCGTGCTCGCGTTGCCCCTGTCGGCCTGCCTGCCCACCACGCCGTCACGGATGGCTGCCGCATGACCGGGCCATCGCTGCGCACCATCATGCTGATCGACGACAGCGAAGCCGACAATTTCTTTCACGGCCTGCTGCTGGAACGATCCGGTCTGGCGTTGCGCGTGAAGGTATTCGAGTGGGCGGAGAAGGCGCTCGCGTGGTTTGCCGACAACCCGGGTCACGATGTCGATCTCGTGCTGCTCGACATCAACATGCCGCGCATGGACGGTTTCGAGTTTCTCGACCACTTTCATCTGCTGCCCGACGAGCACAAGGGCGACGCGCGCATCTGCATGCTCAGTTCGTCACCGCTGGACCACGAACGCGAGCGCGCACTGGGTTACCCGCGGGTCGAGGATTTCATCGTGAAGCCGCTGGAAGACGAAACGCTGCCTCAACTGATCAGGGCGCGCACCATCCGCTGATGCGCGATGCCGACTTCGTCGAACGGCGGCCCCTCGGCGGTGAAACCTGCCTTTTCGTAGAATCCGGTGGCGTGGATCTGGGCGTGCAGTTGCAGCAAGGGCATGCCGACCTGCTGCGCCGAGTCGATCAGCGCATCGAGAATGGCCCGGCCGATGCCCTGACCGCGCCAGGCCACCCGCACCGCCATGCGCCCGATGTGTCCGTCCGGCAGCAGGCGTCCGCAGGCCACCGGCGCGCCGTCGATGCAGGCCAGTGCATGGCGGCTGGTCGCGTCATCGGCGTCCCACTCCAGTTCGGCCGGAATGCCCTGTTCAAGGATGAACACCGCCTCGCGCACCGTCCGGAGTGCCGGCTCAAGTGACATCCAGTCGCCGACGACGACGGTGAGAGCGCTCAATCGCGGATATCCACCGGCGTGCCTGCCGGCACCAGTTCGAACAGTTCGATGATGTCGCGATTGCGCATGCGTACGCAGCCGATCGACCCGGGCACACCCATTTCGGCCGTATCCGGACTGCCGTGCAGATAGATGAAGCGGCGCATCGTATCGACCTCGCCCAGGCGGTTGAAGCCCGGCTCGCAACCGGACAGCCAGAGGATGCGGGTCAGAATCCAGTCGCGGCCGGGATGACTTGCCGCGAGCTCGGGCGACCAGCATTCGCCGGTCGGGCGGCGCCGCACGAAAACGGTATTGGACGGCGAACCACCACCTATGCGCGCGCGGATGATGTGGCGTCCGCGCGGTGTGCAGTAGCTGCCGCGCTGCTCACCACTGCCATTGCGCGCCGTTGACACGCGGTAGCGACGGATCAGCACATCACGATCGTCGTACAGCTGCATCCACTGCGTGGGAATGTCGAGCGCCAGGCGCATCAGGCGGTATCGGTGCGACGCCGGCGGGCGGCGAAGAAATCGCTGAGCAGACGGCCGCATTCCGCTTCGAGCAGACCGGATTCGACCGTCGCATGGTGATTCAGACGCGCTTCTGCAAACAGGTCGGTCACGCTGCCGCAGGCACCGGTCTTGAGATCGCGCGCACCGAACACCACGCGCGCGATGCGCGCATGCTGGATCGCGCCGCTGCACATGGCACAGGGTTCGAGCGTCACGTAAAGCGTGCAGCCCGGCATGCGGTAATTGCCAAGGGCCTGGCCGGCTGCCCGCAACGCCATCACTTCGGCGTGCGCCGTCGGGTCGTGCGCCATGATGGGGCGGTTGTAGCCACGACCGACGATCTCGCCGTCGCACACGACGACGGCACCGACCGGTACCTCACCCAGCGCACCGGCCTCGCGCGCGAGCGCGAGCGCTTCGTTCATGAACGCGAGATCGGTATCGGTACCGCTCATGAACTTCGCCGACCCGGTCTCAGCTGGCGCGTGGCTCGGCCACCCGCACGCCGAAGCGCAGCATCGAATCGACGCCGATGATCAGGATGAGCGCGCTGATGAACAGCACCATGCCGGCAAAGCCGTGCAGGAAGCCCTGCCCAGCCTCGTCGCCGAAGTGGTACGTGATCAGCGTGAGCACGATGACCCGGATGACGTTGGCGCAGAACGAGATCGGCACGATCAGGATGGCCAGCGTGATGTTGCGGCTCAGCGAATCGTGCTTCACCAGATTGAGGTAGAGCAGGCCGAGCGCTTCCAGCGTGAACAGCGAATGCAGACCGGCGCAGGCATCAGCAACCAGCAACTGGTACTGGCCGATGACGAGGATGACGCCGGTGCGTGCGATCGGGTAACCCAGCGCGTACAGCAGATGTTCGGCCGCCCACGACACCGCCATCTTCATCGGCTGCGTGATGGTGTCGACCAGCACACCGGGCAGCGGAATCATGAACAGCATGAAGAACAGCGGAAACCACAGCCTGAGCAGCGTAGACTTGCCGAAGAACACCAGCAGCAGGCCGGCCAGCAACGGAATCAGCGAGCCGATTTCGAAGATCAGAATGTCCTGCGAACGCCCCAGCGCGTAGAGCAGCAGCGCAAACACCAGTACCGGCCAGCCCAGCGCTGGCGCCGGTGCGTACTCGATGCTGTCGGCGATTTCGTTCCACTTGGTGTACAGCAGCCAGAGGGCAACGGCGAGCACGATCGGGCCGTGCGCGTTCTCGTCGGTGGCCCATATGCCGTTGAACAGGTCGTGGAAACTCGGCCCGTACATGGCCGCCATGCCTGCGATGACGATCCAGAATGGCGCCCAGCCCGCAGAGAGGGCATGCAGGCCGAGCCGCATCGAAGACTGGGAGGACATGGACGGTAGATTCACGGACGGTAAAGCCTTTCGACCGGGTACATCAGCAGGGCTCGTTCATCACCGAGCCCACGAGGGTGGCACTCGCGGTGACCAGCTCGTCAGCCAGACGGTGCAGGCGCGACGCGCGGCTCACGTTCTTGCGCGCCACCATCAGCGCGCCACTGGCACGCACGGCGATGGTCTGCGCATCGGCGTATTCGGCGCCTGCTGGCGTATCGATCAGGATCACGTCGAAATCCTTCGCCAGCTGGCCAAGCAGCTGGCTGAACATCGGTCGCGACAGCAGTTCCTGCGGATTCGGCGGCACCGCACCCGCCGGCATGACGCACAGGTCAAGCAGCGCAGGCACGCGCTGCACGGCTTCCGGACCACCGCGTCCGGCCAGCGTTTCCGACAGGCCGAGCCGGTTGCTGACGGAAAACATCGTGTGCTGGCGCGGATTGCGCATGTCGGCGTCGATCAGCAGCGTACGCTCGCCGAGCTGCGAAAAGACCACGGCCAGATTGGCGGCGATGAAGCTGCGCCCTTCGCCGCGTTCCGGGCTGACGATGGCCAGCGTCTTGCGCTCGGCTTCGGCATCGAACCAGCGCAGCATCAGCTGGCTGCGCAGCGCGCGCAACTCTTCGACCTGGTGCGTGAAGGGACGGTAAGCCGCAACAACCTCGTCGCTGACACTGCTTTCGCCGGCTTGCAGGAAGGGATAGTCGAACTGACGCGACAGCGCGAACTGGATGTCGGATTCCTTCAGCAGACCGAGTGAAATCGCCGCGTCGCCAAAGCGCAGGCCACCGTCGCGCTGCGCGCGCAGGATGCGTTCGGCACCATCCGGGCTGAGCCGGCCGGCGTCTATCAGGATGGCGCCGATGGCCCGGCCGGAGCCGGTGTCGAGGGAAGTGGATGCATTCATTCCAGAGTGTCCTTCAGGCGGCGGCTGCGCGGGCGCGCTTGGCGCCCTTGCCGAATTTGGCGGTCGAGATCAGACCCAGTACGGGCACCCCGAGAAGCTGCTGCAGGTCATCGTCACCGCGGATGCGCTGGTCGAGCAGTTCGAGCAGCAGCACGGTGCCCACAGCCAGCAGTACGCCGAGGAATACGGCGACCAGCGTGTTCAGCAGCAGGTTCGGGCTGGAATGTTCCAGCGGCGGCGTGGCCGGCGTCAGCACGACGATATTGGTCTGCGTGGTCTGACTTTCCAGGCTGGTCTGCGTGAAGCGCTGCGCCACCGCATCGTAGGCGCGCTGCGCACTTTCGACTTCGCGCTGGAGCACCGCCAGATCGTCACGCTGCTTCTTCAGTTCCAGAACCTTGTCCTTCTGCGCCGCCAGAGATGCCTTGACCTCTGCTTCCCGCTGCACGTTCACCCGGTTGCTGGTGCCCAGCGTGCTGGCGACCTTCTTCATTTCAGCTTCCAGCTTGGCACGCAGAGAATCAACCTCTCCCTGTGCGCGCTGGTATTCCGGGTGATTGCGCCCGAAGCGCTGGCTGGCGTCGGTCATGCGCGCCTCGCCGCGCGCAAGCTCGGACTTGAGCCCGATGATGAGCGAATTCTGCTGCACTTCCGGCAGCGTTTCGATCTGCGACTGGCTGACCTGTGCCTGGCGTGACGCGCTGTCGCTGCGCTGCGCCTGGATCGCCGTGTATTGGCTCGAAAGTTCGGCCAGACGGGCATTTTCTATGTCGAGCCGCTCGTCGGTGTTCACGATGCCGCTTTCCTTCTGGAACTCCGACAGCTTGGTCTGCGCCTTTTCGAGCTCTTCGCGCAACGACTTCGACTGGCTGGAGAACCATGCGGCGTACTGCTTGGCCGGCTCGATCTTCAGTTCGAGATTGGTATCGATGTAGGCCTGGGCAAAAGCATTCGCCACGGCCGCCGAGAACGCCGGATCCTGACCGGAAAAGGCGATCGACAGCACGTTCGATTCACGCGACGGGCGCACGTCGAGCTTCTTTTTCAACAGCTCGGCGAAGTAGGCATCGATCGAGCCCCTGCCATCGGTCGCCTCGCGCCACTGTTCGACCGCCTGCGCACTCTTTTCGAAACCGAGCACGCGCACGACGCGCTGTGCAACGCGGTCCGAGGTCACGATGTCGATCTGCGTCGCCATGTAACCCGGCGACACCAGCCCCGGCAGCGTGACGCCGAGAATGGGGTCCGGCGACTTGACGTCGATCAGCACCGACGCCGCCGACTCGTACTGCTTGGGCAGAACGAGACTCACCGCCACGGTCGTTGCAACAACCACGAAAAGCACGGCCAGCCCGACCAGCCACCGTGCGCGAAGAATCAGAAGAAACTGCTGAAAAGTCATGAATTCGTCCGATCAGAAAAGGCTTTCGCGCACATACACGACATCATCACTCTGCAGTGGCAACGCCATTTCGGGTTCCATCGTATCAACCTGGCCCGATGCGTTGCGGCGATGCAGCCGGATACGCTTGTCGGTACCGCGCAGCGTGATGCCGCCACCCTGGGCAAGCGCCTGCATGACCGACATGCCCCGCTCAAGGCGATAGGCTCCGGGGCGATTCACCTCGCCGTAGATGTAGAACACGGGCGCGCGATGCACATAGAGCATGTCACCGCCCTGCACGGCGATGTCCGACTTCATGCCGTCCGGCTGAAACAGCGAAGGCACATCGATTTCCATGCGGAACGGCTGGTCATTGCGCGTACCGACCAGCGTGACGACGTCTGCGCCATTGACCGACGCACCACCGGCGGTCGCAAGGATGTCGGTTACGGTCGTGCCGGCGATCTCGATCGGGTAGCGCCCCGGGCGATTGACCTGTCCGAGCACCGAAACCTGATTGCCGCGGATCTGCAGCACCAGCACGTTGACCTGAGGCTTCAGCACGAAGCCGCCTTCGCGCAGCTTGTCGGCGATCAGCTTCTCGGTTGCGGGAAGCGTGAGGCCGCCGACGTTGACCGCGCCGATCAGCGGATAGGTGATGCTGCCGTTCTCGGTGACCCGCGTTTCGACGGTGAGATCGGGATTCTGGAACACGGTCACCCGGACCACGTCGCCGGATCCCAGCGCATATTCACGGGCATCGACCGCATGGGCCATCGGCAGCAGGAGTGCGCTGAACCAGAATGCACACAGCAGGCGCAAAAACTTCGTCATGGTGGACCTATCCAGGTGATGAAGGTGACTGAAGCCCTCCGCAGGAGGGCCGGAAAACGCGGCCGGACGTCGTCCTACTTGAGACCCGACAGGCCCTTGTCCACCGCGGTGCCAGCCTCCGGCGACACTGCCGAAGGCGTTTCCGTCGCCGATACCGGCGCAGCGGGCGCCGCCGGCACATCGGCTGGCGCACTGAATTCACCGAGGTACTCGATCTTGCCCGAGTCACGCAGCTTCTTGACCTCGGCCTTCGCCACTTCGGTCTTGCGCTGGTTGAACAGGAACTGTTCGATCACCGGTTGCGCCGCCTTCTCGTCGACAGGCACGCTGCGCGACGCCGCCACTTCAAGCAGCAGTATCGTGTTTCCGGACCGTACGATGCCGACCTGGCCATCGTTGAGCTTGTGGATGTTCTTGACCATTTCCAGCGGCAGCTGCTCGGCCGGCTTGGTCACCGCATTGGCAGTGAAGCGTACATTCTCGGAGCGCAGCCACTCGGCAACCTGCTGCATGTTGCGCGGTTCCGCCATGTATTGCTGCAGCTTCGGCATGAATTCCGGGCCGGCCTGGATCGCAAGCTCGCGCAGGCTGAAGATGCGCCGTTCGGAAAACAGTTCGGGATGTTCGGCGTAGTAGGCGCTGATCTCGGACTCGGTCGGCTTGGGCGCGACCGCTGAAACCTGTTCGAGATAGGCGCGGGAGAGTACTTCGCGCTTGGCGGCTTCGATCGCCTGCAGGGTTTTCGGGTCGCGGTCGAGCTTCTTGTCGATCGCCTGCTGGACAAGCAACTCCTGATCGATCAGCCGTTCCAGCACCTGTCTGCTCGCTGCCTTGGCCTGTTCGGGACTGCTCACATTGGTGCGCTGCATGACCTGATTGATCTGATGCACCGACACTTCGCCGCTGTTGACCTTCGCTGCGACCTGGGTGGCGACCTTCTTGTCACCGCTCTCTCCGCCGCACGCCGCCAGCATTGCCGTCGCCAGAATTGAAAGAACGAGTGCTCGACCTGCGTGGTGTGACATGTTGTCCCCGAAAAATTTGTTGCGGATTTGTGACACTTAGGTCGATTGCCAAGATAGCCCAAGTCCTCAAGCATTAACAGTACCCGCGCAGTGTTACGGCGCCATTGCGTGAAATGTTTCCGTAATGGAGCGGACTCCGGATGTGTGTTTGCACAATGTTTCAGGTTCAGACGCGTGCGCCGGTTGCCATTCGGTCCCGCGGCGTGCGCGATCAGGCAGGTGTGGCGGGTGTGGCGGCACAGGCTAGAATCGGCGCTGATATCGCATCCGGTTTCACCATGTCCATTCCAGCCGATTCCTTTCTCAGCGCCCTGCAGGTTTTCGCGGCCCATGAACGCATGGATCCGCTGATGCTGCTGTGCAAACTTACCGAAGAATGCGGCGAACTGGCCGAGGCCGTGCTGGTCGAGCGCGGTTTCAAGCCGCACAAGACGCTGGAACCGGAAGCTGCCATCGCCGAAGCGGCTGACGTGCTGTTGTGCATGTTGCTGGTTCTGAGCCGGCTTTACCCGGGACTGGCACCCGAACAGCTGGCCGCCCGGCTGTCGCAGCAGGCCGACCACAAACTCGCGCGCTACATCGCGCGCCAGCCCGCACCGCGGGCCTGACCGACCATGCCGGTTTTTGAACTCAGTGCCTTGCTGGTCATCGGAGGCTTGATATGGTTGTGGCTGGACAGCCTCAGCGCCCGCGAAATCGGCATGGAGGCGAGCCGCGCCGCCTGCCACGCCGACGGCGTGCAGCTGCTTGACGACACGGTGGCCATCCGCAAGGCGTGGCTCGCACGCGACGACAACGGACAGATGCGCATCCAGCGCACCTACGGCTTCGAATACAGCGATGACGGTACACGGCGCCGGCAGGGGTCCGTCACCCTGATCGGCAAGCGGGTCGTGGCGCTGTACATCGCACCTCACATCATCTGACACGTACGACCTCAAACCGCCCGAGCGCACCCGCCTGCCCATGACATTCATACTGGATTTCGCCTCGCCCAGCCGGCTGCCCCGGCGTCTGGTGTTCGGCCCCCCGGTGGAGATCGTGCGTGCCGAAACGCCCGCTGCCGTCAGGCCGGCGCTGCAGCGGGTTGCGCAGGCTGCGCGCGACGGTCTGCATGCGACGGGTTTCGTGGCGTACGAGGCCGCCCCGGCGTTCGACCGCGCCGCCCGCGTATTGCCGGGCAATACATTGCCGCTGGTGTGGTTCGGCCTGCACGAGGCGCCGCTCGATGCGCCGCCCCATGCGCCCGCCGCCTTTTCGGTTTCCGAGTGGACGCTGGACACCCCGCGCGAGCGCTACGAACAGTGCATCGAGGCCATCCATGCCGCGATCCGGCGCGGCGACGCCTACCAGATGAACTACACCATCCGCGCGCTGGCCTCGTTCGAGGGCGATGCGCGGGCTTTCTACGAGCGTCTGCGCGTCGCCCAGCAGGCTGACTTCTGCGCTTACGCCGACATCGGCAGCCACCGAATCCTGTCAGCCTCGCCCGAACTGTTCTTTTCCTGGCAGGACGGCGTGCTCACCACTCGACCGATGAAAGGCACGGCACGGCGCGGCCAGTTGCCGCGCGAGGACGCTGAACTGGCGCGCTGGCTGCGTGACTCGGAAAAGAACCGCGCCGAAAACCTGATGATCGTGGACCTGCTGCGCAACGACCTGTCGCGGCTGTCGATGCCCGGCGGCGTTCAGGTGCCGCATCTGTTCTCGATCGAGAACTACCCGACCGTGCTGCAGATGACATCCACCATCACCGCGCGCACGCGCCCTGAAGTGACGCTCGAGGATGTGTTCGCCGCGCTGTTTCCGTGCGGTTCGATCACCGGCGCGCCCAAGCTCAAGGCGATGGACATCATTTCAGACCTCGAAACCACACCGCGCGAGGTCTATTGCGGCGCGATCGGCCATATCGCGCCGGGCGGTGCTGCCCGGTTCAACGTCGCGATCCGCACCGTCACGCTCGATGCGGCCAGCGGCCGCATGTGCTGCGGTCTGGGCGGCGGCATCACATGGGATTCGGTGGCGGCCGACGAGTACGAGGAAGTGCGCACCAAGAGCCGTTTCCTGTCCCGGGCCGCGCGGGATTTCGAGCTGCTCGAAACCTTGCTGCTTGAAGACGGCCAGTACGGGCTGCTGGAACGACACCTGTCGCGGCTTGCCGCGTCGGCGCGCTTCTTCGGCTTCGACGCCCCCGATGCGGCCCGCGCGGCACTCGAGGCCCATGCGCTGCGCCACCCGACGGGCCGCTTCCGCGTGCGCCTGCTGTATGGCGCCGATGGCGCCGTGCGGCTCGACAGCACGGCCGCCGGCAGCGCCGACACGCGTGCCTGCAGCGTGCGTCTGGCGGTCGAACCCGTGTCGCGCGCCGAACCTTTTCTGTATCACAAGACAACCCGGCGCTCGGTCTATGACGCCCACTTCTCGCACTGTGCCGGCTCCGCGTTCGATGTACTGCTGTGGAACGACGCCGGCGAACTGACCGAGTTCACACGCGGCAATCTGGTGCTCGATATCGATGGCGAACAACTGACGCCCCCCGTATCCAGCGGCCTGCTCGATGGCACCTTGCGGCGCGATCTGGTCGACAGCGGCGTGCTGCGCGAACAGGTGCTGACGCGCGACGATCTCGCCCGTGCGCAACAGATGTGGTTCATCAACAGCGTACGCGGCTGGATACCCGTCAATCTCGACGAGAGCCCGGCCGACACCACACCGGTGCCGGTGCCCGCCTACGCAGACCCGTTCGCCGGTGACCGTGACGCGGGCTGAGTCAGCGTTGCGACGCCTGTTCCTGCTGGCCCTGACGCCGCTGTTCGTCGGCTGCAACGGCAGTTTCTCGCCGCACTACTACTGGCAGGCGGCCAGCGGACAGTTCGAACTGTGGCGACTGGCCAGACCGGTCGGACAGATCGGTGCCGACCCTGCCACACCGCAGACCTTGCGCGAAAGGCTTGCGCTGGCGGTCGAGATCCGCGACTGGGCCAGCCGCGAAATGGCGCTGCCGGACAATGGCAGCTACCGTCGTTACGCCGATCTGGGTCGGCCCTACGTCGTGTGGAACGTGTTTGCCGCCGATCCGCTGTCGGTGCAGCCGGCCCAGTCCTGCTTCCCCATCGCGGGCTGCGTCAGCTACCGCGGTTTCTTCGGCGAAGCCGACGCGCGGGCCTACGCCGAGGCACGCCGCGCTGAAGGGCTTGACGTGCATGTCGGTGGCGTACCGGCCTACTCCACACTCGGCTGGTTCGACGATCCGCTGCTGAACACCTTCATGCACTACCCGGAAATCGAACTGGTGCGGCTCATCGTGCATGAGCTGTCGCATCAGATCGTCTATGTGCGCGACGACACCGAGTTCAACGAATCCTTTGCCAGTGCGGTGGAAGAGGAAGGTGTCCGACGCTGGATGATGCGCCCGGGCAAGCACGCACTGCGCGCAGGTTTCGAACGCAACCAGCGCATCCGCGCCGATTTCGCCGCACTGGTATTGAAGTACCGGGAAGCGCTCGATGAGGTCTATCGGTCGCCGTCGAGCGACGCCGAAAAACGCCGTGAAAAGGCGCGCCTGATCGGGGCGCTCGGCGATGAATACGCCGCGGTGCGCGAACGCGACTGGGGTGGCTTTCGCGGCTACGACCGCTGGTTCGCCCAGGACATCAACAATGCCACCCTCGCGTCGATCGGCCTGTACAGCGCGGCCAAGCCTGCCTTCACGCGGCTGATCGATGCGTCTCCCGACCTGCCTGCGGTCTGGGCGACCTTGCGCGAGCTGGCCGCATTGCCGCGCGACGAACGGCGCGCCCGCCTCGATCTGCCACCGGCAAAGGAACCGACCCGATGAACATCGATGACGCACGCTACCTGCAGGCGCTGATCCGCACCATTCCCGACTTCCCGTCGCCCGGCATACAGTTCCGCGACGTGATGCCGCTGCTGGCCGATGCGCACGGTTTCTCGCTGGCACTCGAGGCCCTGGCCGAAGGCGTCGCGCCGCACAGCATCGATCTGGTCGCCGCCATCGAAGCAAGGGGATTCCTGCTCGGCGGCGCCGTCGCGCAGCGGCTCGGCTGCGGTCTGCTGCCGGTACGCAAGCCGGGGAAACTTCCCGGTCCGAACCACGGCATCGATTACGCGCTGGAATACGGCAGCGACCGGCTGGAAATGCAGGTCGGCGCGGTGAAGCCGGGCGCGCGGGTACTGGTGATCGACGACCTGATCGCCACCGGCGGAACGGCGCTGGCCTGCGGTGAATTGATTGGCCAGGCGGGCGGCAAGGTCGCCGCCTTCCGCTTCCTGATCGACCTGCCCGATCTCGGTGGCACAGCCCGGCTTGCCGCGCAGGGCTGGGACGCGCGGGCGCTGCTGCGCTACTGAAGGGCGTTCAGAAAACGTACTGCAGCGACGCGGACACGCTGCGCACGCGGTACTGGAAGAACTGGTTGCTCGACTCGCGCTCGTCGCGGCGCACTTCGACATTGGCCGACAGGTTGCGCTCGATCGCCCACGTTGCGCCGAGACTGTAGGTGGTCAGATCTTCCTGACGCGGCGTGCCGTCAAACCCGAGTGCGGTGAAGAATGTATCGCCTTCGCCGTCGCGTGCCACCCATTGCGCCCGCCCATCTACCCGGAGCTTGCCGGTGGCCTGCCAGATCGGCGCGATGGAATAGGTGGTGGTGCGGAAATAGCTGGAAAAGTTGTCATCGAGCGCCGAAATCTGCCGCTCGGCCTGGAAATTCACGGCCGTATGCCCGGTTGGCTGCCACTCCCAGCCGACCCGGCCGTAGACATCGTCGTAATCGCGCTGCGGCACATTTTCGTGCTCCCGCTTCGACTGGCCGATGGCGCCCGACAAGCGCGAGTGGCCGACCGGCTGCCAGCGCACACGCAACTCGATGTCCTTCTGCGAGTACGAATTGGTCTGGTTGAAGATCGGCAGGCGCTGCGGATAGTCGCCGTCGGTACGCCGGCCCAGCAGCTCGAATGCCGTGCCGCCGCGCGTCGTGTAGCGCACACCGGCTTCCATCCGGTCGATGTCAACGTCGTTGCGGCGCCGGATTGCCGTGCTGTTGCGCCGGGTGTCCTTGCCCACGCCGCCGAACAGCGACCAGTAGGCGTCGATCTTGTACGCGCCGTCGAAACGCAGCGTTTCCGCATCAATGATGTTCTTGGCGAGCACAGTCGAACGGAAGTCGCCGAAGCCGCCCAGAGATTTGCGGTTGGTGTAGCGCAGGTTGCCCGAGAAATCGCTGCCGACCTGCATCTGCCAGCCGGCGGCGATGTTCTGGCCCTCGTAGTCGAGCAGCGTCAGGTCGTTGTAACGCACGGCCGATTGCGAGGCGCTCGCGGTCAGGCGCTGGCGGCCGATCATCTTGTCGGCAGTGAAGCCGAGGGTGGCGGTCCAGCTTTGGTCGCCGCGCGGCGTGTTCGAACCGAAAGACGTCGGCTCCAGACCGTCCGGCAGATAGAACACGTTGTCCTGATACTGCCATGCAGCGGACGTCACGAGACTGAATACATCACCCTCCCCGGCAGACGCGCACAGCGGGAAGATCACGATCAGCAGGCACTGCAGCGAGCGCGGAAGAAGCGAAAAGTTATTGTTCATTGCACTAAAATAGTATGGCTGCAGACTGTGACGCTTTCCTTGCCGACGCGTAAATCGTAAAAATCGGACAACGGTCGTCCGCTATTCTACGGCGACGCGTCTTCCCAAGATCTCCCCAAGTTTGAATACATCGGTTTCAATCTCAATGCTCGCCAAGTTTGAGCGTAACACTTCCGTATTGCGGGCACCGCTAAGTCTTCCCGGAATGGTCGAGATGTTCCTCGACCCGCTGTCGCTCATCCTTTCGCTGATCGCATGCGCCCTCTATTTCGGCGACACCGTCGACGCGCGCTACGTCGTGCTGTCGCTGGTCGTGTTCTCGCTGTCCTTCCCGGGCTCGTCGCTGCTCAGCATGCGGCCGCGTCGCGTCGTCCGGCAGTGCGTCATCAACTGGATGCTCATCTCGTTCATCCTGCTGTTCTTTGGTTACGCGAGCCAGTACATCGAAAACTTTCCGATCGATGTCGTGCTGGCGTGGCTCGTGGCCGCGCCGGCGACCCAGCTGGTGGCCCACTTCACCGCACGGGCCTACCTGAAACGGTCTGCCGCGCAGGTGGAGAACCAGACCCGGGTCATCATCGTCGGCTGCAACGACATCGGCGTTCAGCTGGCCGAACAGTTTGCCTTCAACCCCTTCCTCGGCATTCATTGTCTTGGCTATTTCGATGACCGGTCGCCGGAGCGCATCACGCAACTCAACGGGCATCCGCTGCTCGGGCGCCTGAGCGAACTCGCCGCCTATGTGAAGACGCATCGCATCGACCAGATCTATCTGGCGCTGCCGATGGCCAGCCAGCCGCGCATCCTCGCGTTGCTCGACGATCTGAAGGACACCACGGCCAGCGTGTTCTTCGCACCGGACATCTTCCTGACCGACCTGATCCAGGGCCGCATGGACTACGTGGCCGGCGTGCCGGTCGTGGCGGTGTGCGACACGCCGTTCACCGGCATCAACGGCCTGGTGAAGCGCAGCAGCGATGTGGTGCTTTCGTGCCTGATCCTGCTGCTCATTTCACCGCTGCTGCTGGCGATCTCCATCGGCGTGAAGATGACCTCACCCGGCCCGGTGCTGTTCCGGCAGCGCCGCTACGGTCTCGACGGCCGTGAGATCGTGGTCTACAAGTTCCGCTCGATGACAGTGCAGGACGATGGTGCGGTGGTGAAGCAGGCGACGCGAAATGATCAGCGCATCACGCCCTTCGGCGGCTTCCTGCGCCGCACCTCGCTCGACGAACTGCCGCAGTTCTTCAATGTGGTGCAGGGGCGGATGAGCATCGTCGGTCCGCGACCGCACGCCGTGGCGCACAACGAAACCTACCGCAAGCTGATCAAGGGCTACATGGTCCGCCACAAGGTCAAGCCGGGCATCACCGGCTGGGCGCAGGTCAACGGCTATCGCGGCGAAACCGAAACGGTTGACAAGATGCAGAAGCGCATCGAGTTCGACCTGGAATACCTGCGCAACTGGTCGATCGGCCTTGACCTGTGGATCATCGTCAAAACCGTTGCGGTGGTGTTCAAGGACCGCAATGCGTACTGAGGCCGTGAAGCGCCCGCCGGTCGTCCAGTGGCTTGCAATGCTCGTCGCCACCCTGATGATCGCCAGTCTGGTCAGACTCGGCGAGACCGAACTGGCGGTCGGGCTGATTCCCAGCCCATGGGACAAGCTCGCCCACATGGCCACCTTCGGCACCATCGCCTTTTCGCTCTGGCTCGCCGTCGGTCAACGCTGGCTCTACAGCTGTGCCGTCTTCGCATTCGCGATCGCGTTGTATGACGAATGGCGCCAGCTCGCCCTGCCCGGTCGCGAAGCCGAGTTGGCCGACCTGCTTGCGAATGGTGTCGGCATCGTTCTCGCCGTGCTGCTTGCACGGTACATCGTGGCCCGAGGCATGCGTTCATGACGCGCGGATGGATCGTTCTTCTGCTTGCCGGCCTGCCGCTGCTGGCGCAGGCCAACGGCTCGGAATACCGGCTCAGCCTTGGCGACGGCACGACCTATCGCCTGCTCCAGCCGGAACTGTTGCGGCTCAGCGACGTGGAACTGCGGGAAGCCAGGCGGCAGGCACTGAGCGGGCTGCCTTTCGCCGCGCAGATCGAACAGGCGGCCACGGCCGGCGGCATCGACCCCGAACTGCTGCATGCCGTCGTGCAGGCGGAATCCGCCTACAATTCTCATGCCGTGTCTCCGAAGGGCGCGCTCGGTCTGGCGCAGATGATGCCGGCGACCGCACGGGCCTATGGCGTGACCGACGCCCTGAAGCCGGCCGACAACCTGCGCGCCAGCGCACGTCACCTGCGCGACCTGCTTGACGACTTCGGCGACGTCGAACTGGCACTTTCTGCCTACAATGCCGGCGCCGGCGCGGTCCGCCGGTTCGGCGGCATGCCGCCTTACGCGGAAACGCGCGCCTATGTGCCGCGCGTGAATGACCGCTACGAAGCGCTGAAGCGCCTTGCCGCACCGCCCGAACCGGTCGTGCCACCCAGTCCCTACAAGCTGCGCGCCGACAGCAGCGAGATGCGCCTGATCCAGTCAGCCAACTGATGCACGCCAGTCTGCCGCCGGCGCTGGAAGTCGCCATCGTCGGCGGCGGTCCGGCCGGTCTGATGGCCGCCGAAGTGCTGTCGTCCGCCGGCATCAGGGTCGACCTGTTCGACGGCAAGGCTTCGGTCGGTCGCAAGTTCCTGCTCGCCGGCAAGGGCGGGCTCAACCTCACGCACAGCGAAGCCCTGCCGCAGTTCATCGAACGCTTCCGCGAACGCAGCGACGACGTCGGGCGCTGGCTGGCCGGATTCGACGCCGACGCCCTGCGCGCCTGGTCACACGGGCTGGGCGTGGACACCTTCATCGGTTCCTCCGGCCGCGTCTTTCCGCGCGACCTGAAGGCCGCGCCGCTGCTGCGCGCCTGGCTGACACGTCTGCGTGCGGCCGGCGTGCTTTTCCACATGCATCACCGCTGGACCGGCTGGGACGACGAGGGTCGGCTGTGCTTTCACACGCCGGACGGCGATGTCGCCAGACCGGCAGCAGCCACCCTGCTCGCGCTGGGGGGTGCGAGCTGGCCGCAACTGGGTTCGGATGGCAGCTGGACGACACTGCTCGAAAGCCGTGGCATTGCGGTGTCGCCACTGCGTGCGGCGAACTGCGGCTTCGACCTTGCGTGGAGCGCCCATTTCGCGCGGCGGCATTCAGGGGCGCCACTGAAGAATGTGCGTATCGGCTTCACCGACGCGACAGGCCGGTCGATATCGCGCAGCGGTGAATGCCTGATCAGCGCGAGCGGACTGGAGGGCAGCCTGATCTATGCGCTGTCTGCCGCGCTGCGCGAACGGCTGGACGTCGACGGCTTTGTCGATATCGCACTCGATCTGCTGCCGGCCCACGAGCCGGCGCGCGTGCTGGCCGAAGCCGCCCACCCGCGCGGCGCGCGCTCGCTGTCGTCACATCTGGCCGGACGATTGGGCATCAGCGGGGCGAAAGCCGGATTGATGTTCGAGGTACTTGACAAGGCGGCACTGAGCGATCCGGCGCGCATCGCGGCAACACTCAAAGCCCTTCCGCTGCGCCTGACCGCCACCCGGCCGGTGGCCGAAGCCATCAGCACCGCGGGCGGCGTGACGCTGGAGTCGCTCGACGCCGACCTGATGCTCAAGGCACTGCCCGGCGTGTTCTGTGCCGGTGAAATGCTCGATTGGGAAGCGCCGACCGGCGGCTATCTGCTGACTGCCAGCATGGCCAGCGGTCGCGTCGCGGCGGCCGGCATGCTCAGGCGGCTTGCCGCCGCGCCGCGTCAGGCCGCACTTCAGGCCGAGTGATAGCCGAGCACACGCTCGACTTCGTTCTTCGACCCCAGGATGACCGGCACCCGCTGATGCAGCTTTTCCGGCTGCACGTCGAGGATGCGCTGATAGCCGGTCGTCGCTGCTCCGCCGGCCTGCTCGATCAGCATCGCCATCGGGTTCGCCTCATACATCAGGCGCAGCTTGCCAGGCTTGGTCGGGTCTTTCGTATCCTTCGGATACAGGAAAATGCCACCGCGCGTCAGGATGCGATGCACGTCGGCCACCATAGAGCCGACCCATCGCATGTTGTAGTCCTTGCCGCGCGGGCCGGTCTTGCCGGCGATCAGCTCGTCGATGTAGCGCTTCACCGGCGCTTCCCACGAACGCGCATTCGAAGCATTGATCGCATATTCCTTTGTATCGTCCGGAATGCGCATGTGGGCGGTCGTCATGACGAAACTGCCTGTTTCGCGATCCAGCGTGAAGGCATGCACGCCCTCGCCCAGCGTCAGCACCAGCTGGGTCGCCGAACCATACACCGCATAGCCGGCCACCAGCTGGCGCGTACCCGGCTGCAGAAACGCACTTTCATCCACTGCTGCGGCACCGCCATTGGCAAAATCCGGGCAGCGCAGCACCGAAAAGATGGTGCCGGTCGAAATGTTCACATCGATGTTCGACGAGCCATCGAGCGGATCGAACAGCAGCAGGTACTCGCCCTTGGGGTAGCGGTTCGGAATCTGGTGTGGCGCGTCCATTTCCTCCGACGCCATCGCGGCAAGGTGACCGCCCCACTCATTCGCCTCGAGCAGGATTTCATTGGCGATCACGTCCAGTTTCTTCTGCACCTCGCCCTGCACGTTCTCGCCGCCGGCCTCCCCGAGCGAATTGGTCAGTCCGCCCTTGCCCACCGCGTTGCCGATCGCCTTGACTGCACGTGCCACCACCTCGACCAGAAAGCGCAACTCCGCGCTGATGCGCTCGCCGTCGCGCTGTTGCTGGATCAGGAACTGGCTGAGGGTGATGCGGGACATGGGGTACGGCTCCGTAGGGTCAGAAAATCGATTATCGTGCACAGCACCATGAAACGCCTCGCAGGATTTCACGCCGACTGCCGTTTCGACCCTGTTTTTGGTTGCCGGTCGGTGCTCACACAAGGAACCTGCAGACTGTCAGAACAGTCCTGATGGTGTCCTTCAGAATCAGATCCGCATGCACATACTCGTTCTAGGTGCCGGCGTCGTCGGCATCACCACCGCCTGGTATCTGCGCCAGGCGGGACATTCCGTCACTGTGGTCGACCGTCAGAAGCAACCGGCCATGGAAACCAGCTTCGCCAATGGCGGCCAGATTTCGGTCAGCCACGCCGGCCCCTGGGCCACGCCGCAGGCGCCCGGCATCGGCCTGCGCGGCATGGGCCGTTCGACCGCGCCGGTGCGCTTTTCGCCGACCGTGAACCATCGCCAGTGGCGCTGGATGGCCGCGTTCCTGCTGCAATGCCGTCCCGGACGCGTGCGGGCCAACACCGACGCGCTGGCACGGCTGGCCATCCGCAGCCAGGTCGAACTCGGCGCGCTGCGGCGCACCCTGCAACTGGAATACGTTCACGCCGAAAGCGGCATCCTGCATGTGTTCTTCAACCGCAAGGAACTGGCCCGGGCGCAGCAGCGCGCGCGCATCCTGCAAAAGCACGGCATCCGGATCGACGTCTGCGATGCCGCGCGCTGCATCGACATCGAACCGGCGCTCGCGTCGAGCACGCGCAACCTGATCGGCGGGCTGTTCGCGCCGAACGACGAATCGGGCGACGCCTGTGCCTTCACCCGCCAGCTGGCGCAGCGCTGTGCCGACGCCGGTGTTGTTTTCCATTTCGAAACCACGGCCGACAGCCTCGATATGCACGAAGGCAGGGTGCGCGGCGTGGCTGTCCGCGATGCGCGCGGCGTGCGCGGGTTGTTGTGCGCGGACCAGATCGTGTGTTCGCTGGGCACCTACACGCGCGCGCTGGTCGAACAGCATGGCCCGCGCCCGGCGCTGTATCCGATCAAGGGCTATTCGATCACCTTTCCGGCCGGTCCGAATGCGCCGCACGTCAGCATCACCGATGAAGAGCACCGCATCGTGATGTCCCGTCTCGGCGACACCATCCGCGTGGCGGGTCTGGCCGAGTTGGGTGGTCACACCGTCACCGTGGACGACGAACGCGTGCGACTGCTGACCGGACTGACCCGCACGCTGTGCCCGGACGCCGGCGATATCGATGCCGCGCAGGCGTGGGCCGGACTGCGCCCGTGCACGCCCGGCAACGTGCCGCTGATCGGCCGCAGCCGCCTACCGGGGCTCTGGTACAACACCGGCCACGGCTCGCTCGGCTGGACGCTGGCCTGCGGCTCGGCCCGTCTGCTCGCCGATCTCCTCGACGGCGGCAGCTCGGACATCGAATTCCCCCACCTGACCGGCAAGCGTCACTGACGCGCCGGCGCCCGACCGGACATTTCCCATGCGCGCAGCCTTCTACGACCAGACCGGCCCGGCCCATCAGGTGCTGCAGGTTGCAGAGTTGCCCGATCCGGTCCCGGCGGCGGGCGAGCTGCGGGTCAGGCTGCAGTGGTCCGGTGTCAACCCGTCCGACGTCAAGGCGCGTGCCGGCCTGCGGGCGGGCGGCATGCCCTTTCCGCGCATCATTCCGCACAGCGACGGCATGGGCATCGTCGACGCGGTCGGACCGGGCGTCAGTGCCGCGCGCATCGGCGAACGAGTCTGGCTGTGGAACGCGGCCTGGGGCCGCGCCTGCGGTACCGCAGCGCAATTCATCACGCTGCCGCAGGCGCAGGCGATCGCCCTGGCTGACCCGATCAGCGGCGAAGCCGGCGCCTGCCTGGGCATTCCGGCGACCACTGCGATGCACGCACTGCTCACGCACGGCGGCGTGGCAGGCAAATCGGTACTGGTGGCGGGCGGTGCGGGCTCGGTCGGTCACTACGCCGTGCAGTTTGCAAAACTGCTCGGTGCGCGACAAGTCATCACAACCGTCAGCAGCGCGGCCAAGGCCGCGCTTGCCCGCGAAGCGGGCGCCGACCAGGTCATCGACTACCGCAGCGAAGATGTCGCCGCGCAAGTGGCCGCTGCGACGGGCGGCCGTGGCGTCGACCGCATCGTCGAAGTTGACGTGGCCGCCAACGCCGTCATGGACATCGGACTGCTGCGTCCGGGCGGCGAATGGATCGTCTATGGCAGCGGAACGCCGCAGTTTTCACTACCCTTCTTCGCACTGGCGGCCCGCAACATCACGCTGCGCGTGATCCTCGTCTACACGCTGGACGAAGCCGAGCGCCGCGCGGTGATCGACACCCTGAACCGGCTGCTGGCCACCGGCCGCGTGATCCATCGCATCGCGGAACGCCTGCCTCTGACGCAGATCGCCGACGCGCACGCCCGGATCGAACAGGGCCAGGTGGTCGGCAACATCGTGCTGGCGCTCGACTGAGCCTCGGGTACCCGGGTGCGCAGCCATGCGCACATTGGATGTACGATAAGGTAGCGTTGCCGTGCGCGTTCGCGGGCCCGCGACGGCAGCGCGACCCGGCATGCAAACGGACATCCGCGTCGCCTCACTCTGGAGCCCCCGGGAGGACGGAACATGACTTCGAATGCGACGTCAGTACGCCGATACGGCTTCGCGATGATGGTGGCCGCGGGTTGCCATACCGCATCGGCCGGCGAAACCGGCCAGACACCATGTGACCTCGTCGATACCGCTGATCTGGCTGAGATGGGCTTCGGCATCGAGCGCCTCCCGGCGACGGACGTGCTGAATCTCTACAAGGGCCAGGCCGATGCGCCGGTCGATACCCACACTGAAATCTGCACCTTCCTCGCCGGGCGCAGCGGTGATCGCATGGGTCTGCAACTGACGATAGAAACCTTCGGCGAGCGGGTCACCCCCGCGCAACTCAGCGCCTGGACGGCCCTCATCATGAAGGACGATCCGGCCTACTTCTCGTCCGTCCGCGTCGGCGACGCCAATTGCGAAACCGGCGAATTCGACCTCATCGACGAACGCACCGACGCGCGGGAGGGCACTCAGCACTATGTGTCGTGCGACGCGCTTGAACCGTTCGGCAATCATCGCGTCAATCTTTACTTCCAGGCACCCGAATTCAAGGCGCTGCTGCCGACCCCGGAAGAGGTGAAGGCGCTGCTCGACAAGGCAACCGGCAAGGTCAGGACACGTGGCGCGATCAGCATCTGACGTTTCGTGCCGCAGACGTGACAAGGCCCTTGCACACGATGTGCGCAAGGGCCTTCGGGTGCTGCGGACGACTGCGCCTTACTTCAGGCGCATGTCATTCTTGACCGACTTGACGCCGCCCACGGCGCGCGCCACTTCGATCGCTTTCGTGATGTCGGCGGCGGAATTGACGAACCCGCTGAGCTGAACGACACCCTTGAAGGTTTCGACGTTGATCTCGGCGACCTTCAAGGTCGCTTCGTTCAGGATGGCGGCCTTCACCTTCGTGGTGATGACGCTGTCGTCAACATACTCCCCGGTACCTTCCTGCTTGGAAGTGGCAGCGCAGCCTACGGCGCCAGCAAGGGCAACGGCCAGAAAGGCGGCCGACAGATATCGTTTGATGTCATGCATGGAAAACTCCTTTGAAAACGGCTGTTCGAGCGCCTGACGTCGCTCGGCAGGACATCGCACGCACGCGCTCGATGAACGGGACGAGCGCTTGGCGACCCTGTCTGTCAGGAAACGTCCGGCCATGCACCATCGCGCTGGCCGGAGCGTTCGCAGCATGCGCTCGCCATAGTTGAGCGTCGGTGCGCTGGCGTACAGAAATCACGGTGTCAGCGCCATTTCGGCGGGCAGGCGTTCCAGTTGCTCCGCCTCGACAAACCGGCAGAACGTGCCCGGCAGCGCCGATGCAGCGTCGACACCGGCCCGGCACATCAGCCATACCCGCACATCCGGCCTCGCCTGACGGACGATGTCCAGCGTATCGGCGCCGTCGCCATCACACGGACGGCCGCCGAGCAATACCGCCTCGATCTCCGCCCGGCCAAGGCGTTGCAGCGCATCGGGCAATGTGGCCGCCCATTCGACGCGCAGGCGTGATGTGGCCAGCGCCATCAGCGCAAGCCGGATCCGACCCGCTCGCGCAAGGTCGGGCTCAAGCAGCAATATCGTGCGCGGCAGCCGATGTCCGACGGGTTCGCACGACAGACACGAACCGCCGTCAGGCAGCTGCACGGCGGTACTTTCCGGAATCACTTGCCGAGCGTCGCAGAGTGATCGGCGACCGAGCGTTCGACCACTGCGGTCCGCAGGTTGCCTTCCCAGACACAATGTATCGACTCGCAGCGAAAGCGCTGTATCGCCACGAAGCGACTGATCAGGCGGTCGACGAACCGTCGCCGGATGCGACATATCCCCGACCCGCAACGAGGGCAGGCACGCTTCAAGGCAGCTTGTCGGGCGTTCGGGTGCTGTCTTCGTTCAGCTTCTCGAACTGTTCGATCTGCTGTTCGGCTTCGTCCTTCGTGATGCCGTACGCTTCCTGAATCCGGCCGGCCAGTTCGATGCGCTTGCCGGCGATCACGTCGAGCTGGTCATCGGTCAGCTTGCCCCATTGCGACTTGACCTTGCCCTTGAATTGCTTCCAGTTGCCTTCGGCGATATCCCAGTTCATTTCATGTCCTTTCGGTTTCCAGCTACAGGTTGAGCGCTGCAGGCAGGTCGCCCGCAGCCGTTCCGCGTGACGGCGATGTTCAGCGGCGACGCATCAGCAGCGCCACCAGCAGTCCGGCGGCGGCGGCCACGCCGATCGCCTTCCAAGGGTTTTCGCTGACATAGACCCGCGTGTTGTCCGCCGCGCGGTGCACCTTGTCCGACACTGCATGCGCCGCGCGATCCAGGCCGGCGCGGGCATCGGTCAGGCGCGTCTCGATCTTCGTGCGCGCCGCGGAAATTTCACCCGCCGTGCTGTCGATCACCTGCTTGACCAGGGCATCGGCATCGCTCACCACCGCTTTTACATCACTCACCAGTGCATCCTTCTTGCCCTGGATGCCTGCGTCACCACCATTGAAATCCGTATTCATCGTGCCTCCTTGATTAAGGCGCAGCCGGCAAGCGGGCGCAGCCCTGAATCTCACCGCTGCATTGAAGGGCCGGCGGACCCGCCGGGCGCTGGCGAACCTGCAGGCAGGGTTCACCCCGCAATGACAAGTGTGTGTCGCACGGCGAACAGCGTCTGTTCGGCAGCGAACGCAGCGCTCGCGGCGTGACCTTACTTCCCGTCGCTGCGTGTCGCATCCTTGATGCTGTCGCCGGCTTCTTCGAGCTTGTCGCCCGCCTTCTCGGTCGCATCACCGATAGCGTCCGAGGTATTGCCCACCGCAGCATCCAGCTTCTTGCCGGCGGTTTCGGCCGGGCCTTCCTTCTGGCAACCCGACAACACCGCGAGAAACAGTCCGGCAACCATCACGGCACCCAGCTTTTGCGCATTCTTCTTCATGGAAAACTCCGTCGTTCAACTGCGTACCCGACAGGGGCCATGGGGCGCTGCCGCTTCCGGTTGCGCCCCATGGCCCCCCGCACCAAGCCAGCACTCAATGGCCGGCCTACTTCTTGATTTCGCGTCCGATCAGACCACCGACGGCAGCCCCGCCAACGGTACCCACCGCACTGCCGCCGGTCAGCACTGCACCGCCGACCGCACCCGCACCCGCGCCGATGGCGGTGTTGCGATCACGGTCCGACATGCCCGAGCAGGCGCTGAGCCCGATGAGCAATGCAGCGCTGATGGCAATCGTTGCACTATTTGATTTCGTGTTCATGGTGTGACCTCGTATCCGGATATCGCGGCCGGGTGGCCGCGAGGTGCTGCATGGGCGACCGACTTACTTGCCGGCGCGCATCTTTGCCGCGTCGATGCAACGATCCTTCGCATCGCCCGCGAGGCTGTCGCATTGCTCCTGCTCGACGTCATAGCGCGCGTCGACCTTTTCTTCCTTCGCTTCCTTGCGCGTCTCGGCGTTCTGTTCGGCCGCCTTGACGCGCGCGTCACTCGACGCTTCACCCGCTGCGGCATTGCTTTCCGACATCTTCAACTGCGCTGTCGCATCGGCCTTGGCGCTTGTACGGGCGGCCTTGGCCTCCTCGGCGCAGACATCCTTCCGGTTGCCGGCGAGGTCGTCGCAACGTTCCTTCGATGCCATGTACGCTGCATCGGCGCGTGCCACGAGCACGTTGTAATTCGACGTAGCGGACGGCGCACGCTTCGCTTCGAGATTGGCCTTGGCGATCTTTTCGGCGCCCTTCGCTTCTGCCTCGCAGATGTCTTCGGCATTGCCGGACAGCGAATCGCAGGCCTTCTTGGCAGCCTTGTAGTCCGATGAGATCTGCGCCTTGGCCGCCTTGTGCTCGGCCTTGGTCAGCGATTCGGCGATGGCGCCGGTGCTGAAGGCAAGGCCGATGGCCAGCGCCAGCGCGTGGGTGCGGGGTGTGTTCATGGGGGTTCCCTTATCGTGATCTGCCGTCACGTCCCGGGCGGGGCCGGAGCGGCCACTGCATGGACGGACCCGGACCTGTGCAGTCCGGCACCACCACGATATGCAGTCACACCGACGCTGTCTGTCTGCTGACACACAAAGGGTCTGTGCGTCAGCGAGCAGACGTCGGTCCCCTCCAGGCCTTGAAATGAAGCCTGCATCTCCGGAGCCGGCCGCTGCACACCGTTGCGTCGGGCACACGTCCGGTCACCTCACCCTGAATACGGAAAGCCATGATCCCCGACAGCCGGGCCCTGATCTTCACGCTGGCAGTCGTCAGCTTCCTTCTCGTGTCCCTGGAACTGCCCGCCGACAGCCGGCTGACACTCGGCGCATTCAGCCTGGGCGCCGGTGTCACCGCGCTCGCGCTGATGTCCGCTGCAGCGCTACTGGGCGCACGCTGGCAATGGGTCGAATCCGCCTTCGGCGGCCTCGACCGCGTGTACCGCACCCACAAGTGGCTTGGCATCTGGGCGCTGGTGTTCGCGTCGGTTCATCTCATTTTCAAGGCCGACAGCGACAGCTGGACGAATGCGGCCGTTCTCGCGCTCGACCCGGCCGTCGCGCGACTGGCCCGACAGTCCGGTTTCGTTGCACTGATGCTGCTGGTCCTGCTGGCACTGAACCGGAACATTCCCTACAGCGTCTGGCGGTGGTGGCACAAGCTGTCCGGTCCGGCACTGCTGGTCGTCGTGTTCCACGCCGTCAGCATCAAGTCGCCGATCGCCCTGGTCAGCCCGGCAGGTGTCTGGCTGGCGGCGCTGTGCGGCCTCGGCCTGGCCGCTGCGGTCTACAAACTTCTGCTGTATCCGCTGATGTCGCGTCACGCGGCATATGAGATCGTGGCCGTCGCGCACGGCCCCTCGGCGATACACCTCGAACTTTGTCCTCTCGGGCAGCCGATCCGCTTCGAGGCCGGGCAGTTCGCATTCCTGTCGCTCAGCGAGGACGGGCTGCGCGAACCGCACCCATTCACCATCGCCGGCGGCAGCCGGCCGGATGGCCGTATCCAGTTCGTCATCCGGGCTCTGGGTGACTACACGCAGCGACTGGTGTCGCGTGCAAGGACCGGCATGCATGCCGACCTGTATGCGCCATTCGGGCGTTTCGAGCGCCTGCCCGACGCGCGCTGCGAAATATGGATCGGCGGCGGCGTCGGCATATCACCCTTCATCGCGTGGCTGACCGATGCCGACGGCAAGCACTTCGATCGGGTGAGCCTGTTCTACTTCTGCAGCCCGGGCCGCGATTTTCCCGAGATCGACAGCTTGCGCATGCAGGCGGAGGCACGCGGTGCGGCCTTCTTTCCGGTCAAGGGGGGTGGCGCCGACCCGGCGTTCGGTCACGCCCTCGACGCCCTGGTCTTCGCGCACGCGCCGGCGACGATAGACATCAGCTTCTGCGGTCCGAAAGGCTTGTTGCAGGCAGTCCGTGCGCGGATGCATGAAAGCGGCATCCCGGCCGGCAACATCCGCTACGAAATTTTCGAGTTCAGATGATGCTGCAGGAAGAATCGCATCATCTGTCTCGATGCGTCAGGTCCCGAAGCATCGGTATGGGGCTGCGAGCCGTCGCCGCCGGTCCATGCATGGCCGGCGCCGTGAATGATCCAGCGCTCGCTCCGACTCACGCCCGACGCGCCGAACGTGGCGGAACGGGTATAGCCGCGCTGCCCTTCGCCAGCAGGCGTCGATTCGGACGACGCATGCCCGCGCGCCGCATCGTCGCTGTCCGGACCCGAAGCGGCGTACAGCGCATCGGCGTTCGACGGGTGCACGGTGGTGTCGGCGTCGCCGTGGAAGACGATGCACGGCAGCCGGAGCGCACTGTGTTCGGTCGGCGACAGCACGGCCTGCGGCAGCGCATCCGGCCCGGACGCCATGATGCGCATGGCCGACAGCGCATCGTGTGCGCGCCCGGCCGCGATGCCGGAATGCACGCCCAGCGCGGCGAACAGCCCCGGATAATCGCGTGCCAGCACCGCTGCCATCGCGCCGCCGGCCGACATGCCGGCGATATAGACGCGCGCCGGATCGATGTCCTGGTCCTGCATCACCCGGCGCGTCAGGCGAGCGATCAGGGCCGCGTCTCCAGCGCTGTTCGACACGTCCTGCAAGGCGTACCAGTTCCAGCAGCGCAGCGCATGGGCACCCATTGACTGTTCCGGATACAGCACGACAACGCCCGAATCTTCCGCCACCTCGTTCATGCGCGTGCCGGCGGCGAACTCGGTGCCCCCCTGATTGCAGCCATGCAGCATGACCAGCAGTGGCGAGGGGCCGGCGGTACGGAATGCGGGTTCGTACAGCATGTAATGACAGTCGGCGCCCTCGACCGATGGTCCGGCGCCGAAGCGGCCGATCAGCCGACCGACCCGCCGGCCATCCGGCGCGGTCTGATCACCCGACCCATCGGCCGCGGGCGCGTCCGGTCGCACGGCCGAAGGACGACGCAGGCTGTCCGCTGCACGAACGGTCGGTGCCGCCCTGATCAGATTCATCATCGCCTCGCCCAGTCCGGCCAGCCGCGCTTGCTGCCGTCGCAAGAAGGCTTGCCAGCCAGAGACCGCCTGAGGCGACCGTCGGCCGGCCACACGCGGACGCGCGGCGGTCGCGTGGCCGGGCGTCGATCCGGCCATCGGCGGAACGCGGCGCGCGATGCGCCGGCCGAGCAGGTCGAGCTTGCGCTCGTAGGCGTCGTCATCCGGATCGCATGACGCAAGTTCGTCCAGCAGACGCCGGATCACCCGTCGTCGCCGGGTCTGTTCGATCTGCGGGCTTGTTTGCATGACGGTCCCCGGGGCGGCGCGACGGTGGCCCCGCTCCGACGGACGGCCGGAACGCAGGCGTGCGGCGCCAGTGCAACCGGAATTTGCGCGACCGGCTTCATCCGGTCTGTGCGCTGCCGCACTCCGACCTCCCCGGACCACGGCGCGCGCCGGCACGGATGTGCGCAAACAGACAGACAGCAGATCTGCTGGCGCTCAGGCTGCAGTCGAAGCTTCACCACCACGGTCCGCCACCCGGCAGCAGCCGATGGACACATTGCCCAGGGAAACACCATGACCATGTACACCCCGCACCCCCGCCTCGCATCTTCACTGCCAGCCGCGACCCGGACGACCTGGCCCCTGCTGGCGCTGGCACTGGCTGCCATGTTGCTGGGCGCCTGCGCCTCGACGCCGCTGCCGGCGGAAAAGATGGCCGTCGCCGAAGCCGCAGTCGAACGGGCCAGCAGCGCCGGCACCCGCGAAAACGCCCCGGCCGAACTGCAGATCGCCATCGGCAAGCTCACCCGTGCCCGCCAGGCAGTGGTGAACAAGGACTACGAACGCGCCGGCCAGCTGGCAGAGCAGGCCGAACTCGACGCTCACGTTGCCGAAGCGCATGCCCAGTCGGTGCGCTCGCAGCGCAGCGCCACCGAGTCGCAGAACGCCGCCCGCGTGCTGCAGGAAGAAATCAACCGCAAGATCGTTCGCTGACCTGAACGGTCAGCGCATCAGGAGCCCCAGATGACACCCCAAGCCAAGATCCGCACATTGTGCATCGCCCTGTTCGGCGCTTCGCTGGCCGCCTGCAGCAGCGTGCCGGAGCGCAACAGTGCACTCGACCAGTCACGCGAACGCGTCGCCGCCGCGCGCAGCGACCCGCAAGTCAGCGCGCTGGCTGCCGATGAACTGCGCGACGCGGAAGCGTCCGTCAGCAAGGCCGAACAGGCCTGGACGGCGGGCACACGCAAGGACACCGTCGATCACCTCGCCTATCTGGCCGACCAGCGCATCCTGATCGCCCGCGAAACCGCGACCGGTCGCGCGGCTCAGGCGGTGACCGCAGGAGCGGCCGCCGAGCGCGACCGCATGCGACTGGCCGAACGGACTGCCGAAGCCGACAACACACGCCGCCAGCTGATCGCCTCCGAGCAACGCAGCCAGGTCAAGAGCACGCAGCTTGCCGAGGCCGAATCGTCCGCGCTGCGCGATCAGGCCAGCATGGAACAGAGCCGGTCGCGCGTCGAAACGCTGGAAGCGGAACTGACGGCCCTGAACGCGAGGAAGACCGACCGCGGCATGGTCGTCACGCTGGGCGGCGTGCTGTTTTACAGCGGCAAGGCGGATCTGCTGTCCAGCGGGTCGGCCGACATGATCCGTCTGGCCGATTTCTTCAAGCGCAACCCGCAACGCAGCGCGATGATCGAGGGCTATACCGACAGCGTCGGGTCCGCCGCGAGCAACCTCGCGCTGTCCGGGCGTCGGGCGAATGCGGTCATGGCCGAGCTGGTCACGCTCGGTGTGGCGTCCGACAGGTTGAGCACGCGCGCATTCGGCGAAGATCAGCCGGTGGCCGGCAACGACACGGCCGCCGGTCGGCAGATGAACAGGCGCGTGGACATCGTTTTCGGGCCGCCGCCGAGTGGCGTATCAAGCAGTCAATAAGCAGGCGATGGTGCGCCCGGGGGCCCGTCGGCTGCCGCAAGGTATCCAGCTCACATGTGCTGCCGGTGCGAAAAGCCGAACGGAAGAATGTTCCCGGGGCGTACCATCGGCAGGCAGCCGCAAGCCAACCACTACCGAACCATCGATGCAAAGCGACTCACGAGACGTCCGGGATGCGGGATCTCACCAGGCGGATGCCGCCACCCCGCCATGTCCGGCTTCATCCAGGATCGATGCGACCGTAGCCGAATGGCAGACGCTGCACGCAAGACTTTCACCCATCATCGGCCAGCGCGGCATGGCCGCGCTCGTCAGGCGCAGCCTTTACCTGACGCGTGACACCCATCCCTGGCTCGCTCCGGTATGTGACGCCGCGGCCGGGCAGGATGTGCTGGTTTCGCTGCGCAGTGCATTGCTGCTGCAGGCCGAAGCCGAAGCCACCGCCGCACAGGGCGCGCTGCTCGAAAATTTCCGTACTCTGCTGTCGACACTCATCGGTGCATCACTGACCGAGAGGTTGCTGCGGCCGGCACTCGACAACAATTCAAGCGGCTCCGCCGCGCAGGACACCTCGCAATGACCACCGGCAAAGCAAGCATCAATCGTCTGAAGACGGGTGTTCCAGGGCTCGACGAAGTGCTCGGCGGCGGGCTGCCGGAGTTTTCCTGCAATCTGATCGCAGGCCCACCGGGCTGCGGCAAGACCACGCTGGCGCACCAGATCATGTTCGCACTGGCCACGCCCGAGCGGCCGGCGATCTATTTCACCGTGCTGGGCGAGCCGCCGCTGAAGATGCTGCGCTATCAGCAGCAGTTCGATTTCTTCGAACTGGACAAGCTGAACCGGTCGATCCGCTTCGTGAATCTGGCCGACGATGTCGCCTGCGGCAATCTGGACAAGGTGCTCGAACACATCGTGGCCGAGGTGGAAGCGCGCGGCCCGGGACTGGTATTCGTCGACTCCTTCCGGTCGGTCATTCTGGCGAGCCAGAATGAAGGCACGTCCTTCATCACGCTGCAGCACTTCATCCAGAATCTCGGCGTGCTGATGACGAGCTGGCAGGCGACCACCTTCCTGATCGGCGAATACTTCAGCGACTGCGATCCGAACCCGATCTTCACCGTCGCTGACGGCCTGATCTGGCTGCGCCAGAGCGTCGAACGCAATTCGATGGTGCGCAAGATGGAAATCATGAAGATGCGCGGCCAGCCTGCGCTGCCCGGCCTGCACACCTTCCGCATCAGAAGTTCGGGTATCCAGGTGTTCGCACCGCCGCAGGTGTCCGGCACACCACGCGTCGACCGCGCGGCGGCCGGTGCTGCCCGCGTAGGCATGGGCGTGCCCGGTCTGGACGAAATGATGGGGGGTGGCCTGCCACGCGGCTTTTCGCTGCTGGTCGCCGGCCCGTCAGGCTCAGGCAAGAGCACCCTGGCCACCGCCTTTCTGACCGAAGGTGCGCGCCAGGGCGAGACGTCGGTCATCGCCGCCTTCGAACAGCGGCCGCGGCTGGCCCAGGGCGCAGCGCTTGCTCCGCTGATCCGGGCCGACCGCATCGGCGTGGTCGACAGCAGCGCACCCGGTGTATCGGTCGACGAAATCGCCCGTCTTCTGATCACCGAAGTCAACCGCATCAAGGCGAGCCGGGTCGTCATCGATTCGCTGTCCGGCTTCGAGCTGGCGCTGGCGCCGACTTTCCGCGCCGATTTCCGCGAATCGCTGTCCCGCCTGGTGTCGGCACTGGCGAGCACCGGTGTCACCGTACTGATGACCTCGGAGCTGGAAGACCGCTACAGCGACCTGCGCTTCAGCCCTTATGGCACAGCCTTCATGACCGACGCCATCATCGTGCAGCGCTACGTAGAGGTCGACAGCCGGCTAAAGCGCGTGATGGCCGTGGTGAAGGTGCGCGGCAGCGCGCACTCGAACGAACTGCGCCAGTTCACCATCGCCGATGAAGGCATCTGCATCGGCGAACGGATCACGGGCCACGACGGGCTGCTCGGCGGGCAGCCGGCACGGCGCGACCCGGAAGATGCGAACGGCGCGGGTATGCAGGGATCGGCAAACTGACTCGCCACGGCGCGCTCAGGTCATCATGATCAACCGGCCGCCGGACGAAGAGCCGCCCACGGCAGCCGGCACAACCGTCGCGCAGTTCGAAGCGCAGACCTTGGCGCTGAAAGACGAACTGACGCGCCTGCAGCGCGAACTCGAGGAACTGAAGCATGCCTTCAGTGCGACACAGGCCGCCGACCTCCTCGAAGCGAACGAACATCTCGTGCTTGCCGCGCTGCAGGCGGAAGCGATCGCCGAGAGCGCCACACTGACGCTGGACGAACTGGCGCGAAGCGGCCAGCGCGATCCGCTGACCGGTACGCCCAACCGCGGCCTGATGAATGACCGGCTGGACAGCGCCATCATGCTGGCCCGGCGGCGCAGCACGCACATCGCGGTGATGTTCGTCGATCTCGACTATTTCAAGCCGATCAACGACACACTGGGTCATCCGGTCGGCGATGCCGTGCTGTGCCAGGTCGCACGGCGCCTCGAAAGCGTGGTGCGCGACTCGGACACCGTCAGCCGCTACGGCGGCGACGAATTCCTCGTGCTGCTGGCTGAAGTCACCCAGGCGTCCGACGCCGCCCAGATCGCCGCCAAGATGCTGGCATCGCTGGGTGAGCCCTGCCATGTCGGAGACATCGCGCTGCGCCTGTCGGCCAGCATCGGCATCGCCCTGTTTCCGGACGATGGCGACGACGCCGGCACGTTGATCGACCGCGCCGACGTTGCCATGTACCGCGCCAAACGCGAAGGCGGCGGCTGCTTCGACTTTCACCGGGAAGACATCGCGCGCGCCGTCGGCCTGACGCCGCGCGTCGGCCCGGTCCGGCCGCTGCCCACGTCGCATCGCGAATTCGTTCTGGCCGAACGTGAAATGCATGTGCGCAACCTGCGTGAGGCGAACGAAAACCTTACGCTGGCGCTGATGTCTGCGCAGGAACTCGACGAACAGGCCAACCAGCTGCGCTGGCAGCAGATCCGCTTCCTGTCGATGGTGGCCCGGAACCTGCGCAAGCCGCTGCGCCCGATCCGCACGGCAGCCGGATTGTTCAGCCGCGCCCGGCAGGACGAGGCGCTGCGTGCACGGCTGCCGGCCATCATCAAGCGCCAGGTGCGCCGCATGTCGAGGCTGGTCGATGATCTGGTGGCAGCGGCCCAGCCGGATGGCACCGATGTCATGTTCGAACGGCGGTCGATCGATCTGATGACGGTGCTGGGTCAAGCGTCCGACCAGGCACGCCGCGCGCTCGAGGGCAGGCGTCAGCGTCTGGTCACGTCCTGGCCGGCCGGATTGCCGCCTGCGCGGGGCCATGCTGTGCGCCTGATCGGCATCATCGCCCGGCTGCTCGACAACGCATCCAGTCATTCAGCCGACGGCAGCGAATTACGCCTTTCGGTCGACGCGGTCGATGGCTGGGTGCGGATCACCGTATCGGACGACGGCGCAGGCATCGCGCCCGACGCACTGCCCGCGATCTTCGCGTCCGCGGAGCCGAATTTGCCGTCTCAGCGCCGCCGCGGCATGGCTCTGCACATGCTGCGCGATCTGGTCGAAGCACAGGGCGGTAGCCTGCATGCCACGAGTGGCGGTCCCGGACTCGGCAGCCAGTTTTCGATCAGCCTGCCGCAGGACGAGCATGCGGCTGACAGGCCGAATGGGTGAATGCATTCAGTGCCCGCGGGTGGCGACTGACCCGGCCGCGCGCGCGGGCGCGGCCGGTATGACTTCCACCGCCAGCGCGGCACCCAGCAGGAAGATCTGGCTCGATCCGTAGAACCAGATCAGCAGCGCAGCAAAGGAGCCGGCTGCACCCAGCGCCGATTCAGTGGCGGTGGTCGCGATGTACAGCCCGATGCCGTAGCGCCCCAGCATGAACAGCATGGCAGCGAAGCAGGCGCCGACCGCGGCGTGCAGCCAGGGCATGCGATGGTCCGGCAGCCAGCGCAGCAGCGTGGCGAACAGCAGCGCGATCACACCGAACGAAAACACCGCTTCGACCAGCAGCACAACCGGCAGCAGCACCGGCCAGTGGCTGGTCACCTTGTGCATCGCCAGCAGCACCGCGGTCTGCGCGACCAGCGCCACCGCGAGCAGAAAGCCGCCGCCGAGCACGATGCCCAGCGCCAGCAGCCTGACCTGCAGCAGCCGGAGCCAGGAAAACGGCACGGCCTTTTCGCCCAGCATGGCCTGCAGCGCGGCGCGCAGTTCGATGAACACGCCGGTCGCACCGATCAGCGTGCCGCCGAGCGCCAGCCAGGGACCCAAAGCGCCGTTGCCGTCGTTGTTCGAACGTTCGCTCGCACGCTGCAGCAAGTCGGACACGGTACCGGCTTCGCGCGGGCCGATCAGCCCGGACAGTGCGTCGATCAGCGCCACCTGCGCACTTTCGTCGCCGAGCACCCAGAACATGACGCGGGTCACGACGACGATCAGCGGCGCAATCGCAAACGCCGCGTAGAACGCCACTGCCGCGCCGTACGTCACGCCGCGCGCGTCGTCGTAGCGGCGCAGGGTCGCCAGCGCGATCCGCCACACTACGGCCAGCGCGTGCGGCACCTTCATGCCGTGACCGCCTGTACCGGCGAGCGGGCGGCCGCGGTCACATTCGCCGCAGCGATCACCAGATGGCGACTGTGCTCGCCGGCAGACGCCAGATCCAGCCATTCGCCGACCGCCAGCGGCAGCAGGCCGGCTGCACGCGCGCGGGCGATATCGGCCAGCGCACCCGCCGCACACACGGTGATTTCGTGCCGGCGACCGGCGCGCAGCACCGTCAGCGTCACCGCGGGCCAGTGGCTGGGCAGACGAGGCACCACGCACAGGCGGCTCTGACGCACCCGCAGGCCGCAGATCGATTCGATGGCAGCGTGGTGCATCCAGGCGGCCGAACCGGTGTACCAGCTCCAGCCGCCGCGCCCGGCATACGGTGGCTGGGTGTAGATGTCGCCCGCCATCACGTAGGGCTCGATGCCATAGGCGACGCCCCGCACCTCGTTGTCCGAGCGGTGGGCCGGACTGAGCCCGGTGAAGGTGCGCCAGGCCGCGTCGACGTCACCGAGTTCGGCCTGCGCCATCAGTGCCCAGACCGCGGCATGTGCGTACTGGCCGCCGTTCTCGCGCACGCCGGGCGGATAGGCCTGGATGTAGCCGGCATCGGGCCGGGCATGCTGCAGCGGCGGATCGAGCAGTCGCACCAGGCCATTGGTATCGTCGGTCAGCAGGCGGCCGACTGCTGCCATCGAAGCCTGCTGCTGCGCCGGTGTGGCGACGCCGGACAGCACGCCCCAGGCTTGCGCGATGAGGTCGATGCGGCATTCTTCGTTGCGGCGCGAGCCGAGCGGCGTACCGTCGTCGAAAAACGCACGCACGAACCATTCGCCGTCCCATGCCTCGCCGTGCAGGGCATCGCGCCAGCCGGCAGCGGCCAGCTGCCAGCGTTCGGCGCGGCCCGTTTCGCCCTCGGCATGCGCAAGCACGGAAAAGCGGGCCACCACCTGACACAGGAACCAGCCCAGCCAGACCGACTCGCCGCGTCCTTCATGACCGACCCGGTTCATGCCGTCATTCCAGTCGCAGGTGCCGATCAGCGGCAGCCCGTGCGTGCCGACCGCGAGACTGCAGTCGATGGCCCGTGCGCAGTGTTCGTACAGCGACACCGGCTGCGTACCGACCCGCGGCACGTAGTAGGCGTCTTCAGCACCTTCGGGTATCGGGTCACCCTCGAGGAACGGCACCAGCTCGTCGAACACCTCGACATCGCCCGTGACCTCGATGTAGCGGGCCGCGGCAAACGGCAGCCAAAGGCGGTCATCGGAACATCGCGTGCGCACGCCGGCACCGGTCGGCGCATGCCACCAGTGCTGTACATCACCTTCTGGAAACTGGCGCGACGCCGACAGCAACAGCTGGGCACGCAGCAGCGCAGGCGCGGCGACGCACAGCGCCATCGCATCCTGCAGCTGGTCTCGAAAGCCGAAGGCGCCGCCCGACTGGTAGAAGCCGGCACGCGCCCACAGGCGGCAGGCCACCGTCTGGTAGGGCAGCCAGCGATTCACCAGCACATCGAACAGCGGGTCGGGGCTGCTCACCGTGACGGCATCGAGCAGCCCGGCCCATCTTGCGCGCACCGCCTGTTCGCGCTGCACGGCGCCCTGCTCCGCGGCAGCGCGCGCCAGCGTGCCGGCGGCACGCGGCGAGTCCCCGTGACCGAGCAGGAACACGTGGGTGGACGCCTCACCCGGCGCCAGACTGACCGTCGCCGACAGCGCGGCGCACGGATCGACGCCGAGGGCGTCCTGCGCGCCGAACCGGTCCGGCACGACTTGCCGGCCGTCCGGGCCGAACAGTTCGCGCCGGTCGCAGGTCCAGTCGGCCAGCGTGGCGACACCCGGTCTGCCGTCGGCGCCCTCGCGCTGCAGCACGACGAAGGCGGTACTGTTGCCGAAGCCGGCATGGCCATCGCACTGCGTGGCCAGCAGCGCCTCGATCGGCCGCGCCGAGGCGTCGGCCGGTGCCAGCCGCGCGAACATCGTGCGGACCGACTGGCGATCGGTGCGCAGCGCGCCGATCACCCACTCGAACTGACCGATCACCCGCATTGACTGTGCGCGGGTACCGCAATTGGTCAGCACGATGCGCACCTGCTTGACCGACTGCTCCGGGTCAACGCACCAGATCGCCTTCACCTCGATGTCGCCGCGTCGGTGACGCAGGGTCGTCAGCCCCTGCCCGTGTTCGATGCGGTAGGGCACGTCGGCGGCAGCAGCGCCGGCGCCTATGCTCCAGATGTCGCCGCTGCGCAGGTCCTGCAGATGAAAGGCTTCGCCGCCCGCATCGCCGACCGGGTCGTTGGACCAGCCGGTGAGCTGGTTCAGCCGGCTGTTGCCGGCCCAGGAGTAGCCGGTGCCGGCTTCCGACACCTGGCTGCCGAAATCCGGATTGGCGAGCACATTGATCCACGGCCGCAGCGTGCGATGCGCATCGGTGACGGTGAAGCGGAAATCGCCGCTTGCACCGTCGAATGCACCCTTCGGCGGCAGGCCGATGGCGCCGTGACGCACGACGGGCAGTGCCGTCGCCGGCTGGTCGGCACGCGCATCGAGGGCGCTGTCATGCCAGTCGACCAGATCCTGCACGTGATGCGACAGCGGCCGGCCGTCGGCGTGCAGGCTGGCGCGCGCCAGCGCATTCAGCGCAGCCCGCTCGGCCGGCGACAGATCGTCGGCATGCACCAGATACAGGCCGCAGGCACGTGCCGACGCCGTCGCGACAACCTCGGCCGCGTAGCGCTCGCGCAGGGCGGCCAGTTCGGCCTGCAACGGCATCAGATAGGAGCGGGCCTCGCTGTTCATCACCACCAGATCGCAGGTCAGTCCGCCCCACGACCACCAGCGCAGCGCCTGGAACAGCGATCTCAGCATGCGGATGCCCTGCACGGCGCTGGCACACACCACGATGATCGGCCGGTCGCCCGACATGCCGAGCCGCCACAGCGCGCGCCGGTCGTGCAGCGCGCCACCCACGGGGGCTTCGAGCGGTACCGGACGTGACATCAGCAATGCGAGTGTCGTCGTCAGCAACTGGATGGCGGCGCGATCGTCGGCATTGACCCGCATTTCGCGCAGCCGGATGCTCGCAAACGTGCCGGACATCAACGATGAACGTTCGACCATGGCGTCCTGCCGGTAGCGCTCGACCAGCGCCTGCAGCGTGTCGCGCGCGTCCGCGGCGGCGGTGCCGACGGTGAGCGAAGCCATGCCGTGCGCCGGCAGTCTCAGGTGCATCGACAGCGAAGCCAGCGGGTCGAGCCCGGTCACGCAGTCCTGTTCCGGTGCATGCGGGGCGGTCGACGGCTCCGCCGCCTTGCCGTAGTCCGCCCGCGGATGCGCGGCGTCGCAATGGCGGCCGAGCCAGCGCGCGCGGTCGGTCTGCACCGTGACCGATGTCAGGTGCGGGTCGGCGTGCGCAATGAAATGAACTGCGTGCAGTCCGCTTTCGGTCGACAGCCGCGGCTTGCGCGAAAAGTAGGCGGCACGGCTGGCTTCATCCCAGGTCGCCTGGACGAACAGCTTGGCGAAGGCCGGATGCATTTCGTCGGCCCGCGCGTCGGACAACGACACTTCGAACATCGACATCAGTTCGACTTCGATCGGCTCCGACGAGGTGTTCCACAGTTCGATGCGGCGCAACTCGACGTCGTCCTCCGGGCTGACCCATACGGTGCAGCGCGTGCGCAGGTCGGCCCACTGTGCGTCGAGACAGACGCGGTCACTGTGGAAGGTGGCACTGTAGTCGGCCCGCGGGTCGGCCGCAGGATGCTGGGTGATCGACACCGGTGCGGCGTCCGGCGTGCGCCGGAGATAGAAGAAGGTGCCATAGACGTCGCGCAGCGCGTCGTCGCGCCAGCGCGACACGTCGGCCGTGCCGAAGCGGCTCCAGCCGGCACCGTTGGCGCGCAGCGCGACCGAATACCGACCATTCGACAGCAGGTGCGTCGGCTGCAGCGCCGACGCCCCCGGACTGACCAGACGGGTGACGCCGGGCAAGGCATCGCGCCGGTCGTTGCGGGTCGGCGCCGGCGGCGGCGCGAGCAGTCGCGACACCTCGCGCGGCACGCGCTCCTGCAGCAGCGACGCGACGGCGTCGATGCGCGGCTCGGCCATGCACCAGCGCCGGGGCGCACCGTCAAGCAGCAGGTTGGCCAGGGCGACGATGGTCATGCCCTGATGGTGGGCCATGAAGGTGCTGACCACCGTGAACGCGCTGCCGTCGGTCTGGCGGTCGGCCACGAAGTCCAGCGCCTCGGCGAACCCCATGTCGCGGCGGGCGTTCATGCCTTCCATGCGGCGCAGGTTTTCCAGCGCGGCGGCCGGTTCGAACATGGCCGCCAGCGCCGTCGCATAGGGCGCGACGACGATTTCGTCGGCCGGCGTGCGGCGCAGCGCCAGTCGCGGCACGCCCTGCGGCGAATACTGGTAGGCCAGCGTGTGGTCGCTCGCGGCATAGGCCGATTCCGACAGGCCCCACGGCACGCCGTGGGTGCGTCCGAACGCCCGGTGCTCACGCACCGCCGCCTGCGCGGCGCTGGCCAGCGCACTGCCGGGCAATTCGTCGAGCACCAGCGAAGGCATCAGGTATTCGAACATCGAACCCGACCATGAGCGCAGGCCCGCTTCGCTGCCGGTCGCGAAGAACGGCCGCCCGAGTGCGGCCCAGTGCTTGACCGGCACGTCGCCCTTGGCAATCGCCCACAGGCTGGCCAGCCGCGCCTCCGAGGCGAGCAGGTCGTAATAGCTCTTGTCCAGCGTCTGTTCCTCGACCAGATAGCCGATGTGGAACAGGCGCCGGCGCTCGTCGTACATGAAGGCGAATTCCGCTTCAAGCGCCAGCCGGCGGCACTGTGCCGCCAGTGCGATCAGGCGCAGCGGTGCGTTGCATGCGCGGTCGGCGTCGTCTGCCGGTTGCGTCGCCAGCGCGTCGCAGGCACCGGCCAGCGCGATCAGGTGGCCGCACAGATTGCCGCTGTCGACCACCGACACATAGGCCGGCGCCAGCGGCGCGAGCGTCTGCGTGTCGTACCAGTTAAGGAAGTGGCCGCGATGTCGCGGCAGCGCGGCCAGCATGGCCAGCGTCCGTTCGCAGCGGGTCAGCAGTTCGAGCGTGCTGATCCAGCCGAAACGCCGCGCGCAGGCGGTCGACAGCAGATAGAGGCCGATATTCGTCGGCGAGGTGCGCTGCGCGACCATCATGTACGGCACGGTCTGCACATTGTCAGGCGGCAGCCAATTGCTGGCCGGTCCGACATGGCGCTCGAACAGCCGCCAGGTGTGGCGCGCCACATCGAGCAGGTAGGCGCGATCGCCGGCGGCCAGCCTGTAGCGATGCCGGTGCGCCGATTCGCGGCTGGCCAGCGCGACCCACAGCGGTGTGGCGGCCCACAGCGCGCACACCGACAGCGCCAGCCAGGGCGACGAAGTACCGCGCCACCCGAGCAGCGCGAACACACCGACCGCGAGTGCACTGACCGGCCAATGCACGCGCCACAATCCGGTCAGGCTGTGCCGTGCCGCCGACTGCGCATCGGCTGCGGTGGTCCATTGCAGCAGGCGCCTGCGGCTGACTGCCGTGCGCCACAGCGCGCGCACGATGGCGTCGCCCAGGTGCAGCGCGTTGCGCAGCAGCAGCGCCAGATTCCACAGCATGCCGCCGAGCGCGCGACCGATATCGACCAACCCCTGATGATAGAAGTGACGCAGCGCAAGGTCATCGCGCGCCGGGGCCATACCGGCCAGTGCGCCGAGCAGCGGGCCGCCGCCGAACGCAGCGGCCATCAGCGCGAGCACGCCCCAGGGCGACAGCAGATCGCTGCCCAGTGCGACCAGCAGCAGCACGACCGAAAACGGCGCGACCAGCGAACGGCGCAGGTTGTCGATCATCTTCCAGCGATTGATGGCATTCAGGTCGAAGCGGCGCGCCTGCCACAGCAGCGGCCACAGCTGCCAGTCGCCGCGCGTCCAGCGGTGCACGCGCGAGGCCGCGACGTCGGCATGCATCGGCGCGTCCTCGATCAGCGTGATGTCGCTGACACCGCCGCAACGCGCGATCGACCCTTCGATCAGGTCGTGACTGAGTACCTGGCCTTCGGGCAATCGCCCTGACAGCACGGCCTGCATCGCCTTGACATGAAACAGCCCCTTGCCGGTGAACGTGCCTTCGTCGAACAGGTCCTGATACAGCTCGGACGTTTCAGCGCTGTACGGATCGACACCGCAGCGCCCGGCGAACAGGCTGTGGAAGGGCGTGGCATGCAGCGGCGACGGCAGCGGCGTGACGATGCGCGGCTGCAGCACCGCGTAGCCGGCCACCACGCGGCCGCGCGCGGCATCGACCCGCGGACGGTTCAGCGGATGCGCCGCCACCCCGACCAGTTCGCGCAATGCGCCCGGCGGCAGCAGCGTGTCGCTGTCGAGCGTGACGACGAAGGGCGTGTCGAGCGCCGGTTTCGAGCGCGCCCCCAGATCGACGAAACCTGACAGTCCGCCCGCCAGCAGGTCGATCAGCTGTTCGAGCTTGCCGCGCTTGCGTTCCCAGCCCATCCAGCACTGTTCGCTGTCCGACCAGCGCCGGTCGCGATGCAGCAGCAGGAAGCGCCGCTGCGACGGCCCCTCATCGACGGCGTCGGGCGGATACAGCGCTTCGAGCCGGTCGATTTCGGTGACGGCGCTCGCCAGCAGTGCGGCGTCCGGTCCGTCGTGCGCGACCTTCGAATCGCTGAAATCGGTGAGCAGCGCGAACTGCGCGTACGGCTCGCAGTTCGCCAGATGGTGGCGTTCGAGCTGGCGCGCCAGCGCGCGGATGGCGGTGGCCGACGACAGCATGGCCGGTATGACGACCAGCACGCGCAGCGTGGGTGGAATGCCGGCAAGCAGCGCAAGCCGCGGCAGGCGACGCGGCGGCACCCATTCGCTGATGAGCCGGTTGAGCACGGCGATCACCGCTTCGCTCGCCGGCAGCAGTGCCAGCACGGCCAGCATCGCCCATATCGGAGCGGTGACGGACGGTGCCACGGCATGCTGCATGAACCCCAGCGCAAGCAGCACGGTGCCAAAACCCAGCAAGGCGAGATAGACCGGAACAGCGTACCGGTTGCGCAGTTCGCCGAAGCCGGACAGAACGGCCGGACGCAGGCCCAGCGTCCGGTGCATCGCTGCGCTTCCCCCGCCGCGCAGCCAGAAGCTCGGCGATTCGATCGGCGACGACGGGTCGAGCTCCGGATCATTGACCGGAACACGCATATGCTCGAGCAGCCGCTCCGCAACCGCCAGTTCGCTGTGGCCGCTCGTGCGCGCCAGCCGCTCGATGGCATGCAGCGTGGCGTCCTGCGTGTCGTCGCGCTCGGCGCGGAAGGTCGCTGAAGCCAGCATCAGCTGCATCAGCATGCTGGTCTGCGCAATCAGCGCGCGCCAGTCGGCGTCACCCAGCATGCGCAGCGAACCGATGGCATTGCTGACGCTCAGGTTGTCGGCCGCTTCGTCGGCCTGCTGCCTGGCCTGCGCGCTGGCCGGATCGGGCAGCGCGCGCGCCAGCGCTTCGCGCACCGATTCGCGGCCGCGCAGCCCGGCTGCGGAGCGCGATCCGGAATCGGAATGCAGCCGCTGCATCACCTGCAGTGCAAATACGGTACCGACACGACGCGCCTGCATCAGGCCGAACATCGCATCGGCATCGATCATGCGTGCGTGGCTGCCCGCGCGGCCGGTCGCCTCGCGTTCCAGCCCGTCGCACCACAGATTGGCCAGTTCGCGAGCCGCCTTGTCGGCCGCCACGCGCTCCGACAGGCGGCGCAGGTTTTCGATCAGCACCACGCGCAGCGTTGTCGGCAGGGCCCACAGTTCGCCGAGGTTCAGTTCGCTGGTCTGCTGGTAGGCATTCAGGAATTCGATCAGCAGATCGTCGTTGAAGGCGCTGTCGGTGTGCGCGACGAAGGCCCAGGCGACGCCATAGACACGCGGCAGGCCGGCCAGATGATCGCCGACCAGCACCGGCAGGTCGCGGAAGTACCGCCGCGGCAGACCATCGTGCACGGCCTTGATCTGGGCGGCCACCAGATGGAAGTTGTCCAGCAGCCATTCACCGGCCGGGCTGACGTGATGGCCGATCCGTTCCTGCAGGCCGATGTAGTGCTGCGCCTCGCGCAGCACCTTCATGTTGTCGTGCAGGCGCGGGAAGAAGGCGGTCGAGCGCGGCGCCTTGAGCCGCGCGGTCTGCGCTTCGCCCAGACTGCGGCCGTGTTGCCGGAAACGTTCGGCGCTGAACAGCTCGCCGCGGATCGGTGACTCGATCACGCCGCGTGACGGATCGATCAGTGCGAGCGCCTCGGCGCCTGCGTCGGGTATCTGCCGGCGCAGTCGCGCCCGGGTCATGTAGACATCGTCATTGGAGCCCTGGGCCGTTCTTACAGCGACAGGCCGGCGAGCAGCAGGGCCGACATCACCAGCAGCAGACTGACGAAACGCGGCGCCAGGAAGGCATCGACGGCCTCGGCTGCACAGCGCATGCGATGCATCGGCCCGAGTGCCACGACGCACTGGCTGAGATGATCGTTCAGGCAGGTCGGGTCCGGGCTGGCGGAAGAGAATGTATTGGCAGGCATGCGATCTCCCGGGACGTGAAGCGATGTGAAGATTCGACCGGGCGCAGCGCTGACGGCTGCTCGGTCACTGTTGCCGGACGCGGCGATCGACGTTTCAGTCGCGCGGCCTTCCGGCGCGTCCGACGATTGACAGCAGCAGCGTTGCCGCGGCGCCCAGCGCGGCGGCAAACAGCAGGGACCTGACCGGCTTCTGGCGGACGTAACCCAGCGTCGAGTCGGTGGCGCGCACTGCCTGGTAACGCAGTCGCTGCGAACCGTCGCGTACCGCCGCCACACCGCGGTACTTCATCTCGTCGGCGCGGTGCGCCAGCCGGTCGAACACCGGCGCAACCTGCAGGCGGGCGCTGTCCACGCGGTCGGCCAGTTGGTCCAGCGTCTGATGGGCGATCTGGTTCGACGAGCGAATCACCTCCCCGGCGGTGTGCGCCATGGCCTCCGCAAAGTTGTCGGGCGCAGCGCCGAAACCGTCTTGACGGTCATTCTTGTTGCGATCATTCATGGTGTGCCTGCTTTCTCTGATCAGGGGTGGCCAGCGGCCCGCAAACGCCTCATCCACGACGGACAAGACCGAACACGAAACTTGCAACGGCAAGCACGATGAAGACGAAGAACAGTATTTTCGCGATGCCGGCGGCACTGGCGGCGATGCCGCCGAAGCCGAACAGCGCGGCGATCAGGGCGATGACGAAGAACACGATGGCGTAATGCAGCATGACAACTCCTCCTCGATGACGGTGCCCCCCGGCCTCTGACGGGGTTGCAGCGCGAAGCCATGGAAGAAACGGGGTGCGAGGCTCACTTTTCCGGGGCATCCCGCCACAAGGCCTATTGAGCTCTCGGCAGCCGGGACCGTCTGTGCGGTGGCGAACGTGGACGGCGACAGGCGCGCTAAGTGGTCCACCGCACGGACCGGGCGGTTTCGTCACGCCAGAGTGGGGCGATGTCCGGCCACCACCCGCCCGGGTGGGCCCGCTCGGACAACGACCTCCAACCTCCCGCTTTGTACTGCCCACCCGCTGTCCCAGACTTTCGCCGAGGAACGCCATGAACACCGAATCAAAGCTGTCAGATGTTGCCGCCCTGCGCGAGCGCGCCCGCAAGCATGTCGAGGATGGCGCCGTCACCGCCGGCTATGACGCCGATCGCACGCAGGTGCTCAAACTGTTGAACGAAGCGCTGGCCACCGAACTGGTGTGTGTGCTGCGCTACCGCCGCCATCACTTCATGGCGAGCGGCATTCACTCGCAGTCGGTCGCCGGCGAGTTCCTGACGCATTCGAAGGAAGAACAGGGCCATGCGGACGAACTGGCTGCACGCATCGTGCAATTGGGCGGCTCGCCCGATTTCTCGCCCGATACACTGACCGCGCGCAGTCACGCCGAATACGTCGAAGGCGGCACGCTGGCCGAAATGATTCGCGAAAATCTGGTCGCCGAGCGCATCGCCATCGACAGCTATCGCGAATTCATCCTCCATCTGGGCGAGCAGGACCCGACCACGCGTCGCATGCTCGAATCGATACTGGCCGTAGAAGAGGAGCACGCCGACGAACTTGCCGACCTGCTGCAGGGAGTGGCGGTGTAAGGGTCGATGCCGCCGACGCCACATGGCTCGATGAAGACGGGGCCGGGACAGGCAGCGCCAGTCCCGGCCCCGTGTGCAGCCATGTGGCTGCCGCGTTCAGAGCTTCGAGTCGTCCGAATACGGACGGGTGCCGTAGTAGTCGTGGATCTGCTGCGCCCACGACTGGTCGGCCATGTCGGGCCAGCAGTCCTGGTTGAAGCCGGGCGCACCTTCGAGTCGCTCCTTCGCCACGTCGAGCGTGAAGCGCTTGTTTTCGGTGTCGAGCGTCAGCGCATTCCACGGTACGGCAAACAGCTTGTCGCCAATGCCGAGAAACCCGCCGAACGACATCACGGCGTAACTGACCTTGCCGTTGCGCATGTCGAGCATGATCTCCTGGATGTCGCCGAGGTCTTCGCCGTCCTTGTTGAACACGTCGTTGCCCATCAGTGTGTCAGCCCCCATGAGGCCGGGCCCGGGGCCGTGGCGCATGAGCGGTCCCGGTGCTGCGCCTTCGCCCTTGTACATGCCGTGCTTGTCCCTGTCCTGGTAGCTCATGGTCGTCTCCTCTGGTGTGTGCTGCTGTGCTGCGCGGTCGGGCCCGGTGCGGGGCTCGTCTTTCGGGTCGCCATAGCCCGCCTTGATGCGGCGGATCAGCCGGCGAACCCTGATGCGGTGCTTGCGAAGCAGCTCGGGGTCGAATGTCGGCACCTCCGCTTCGTGCGACTGGGCGGCATGCAAGGCGACAAGTTGACTCGGCTGCATCGGGATAACCTCCGTCAGGTCGGTCGCCCCGGCATGTTCGCCGTGGCAACAGGGTCAGAAGCAATGCATCGCATGATGGACAGGTGGCCCCGCAGGGTCTGTACGGTGTCGCACCCCCGGCAGGCGCAGGACAGGAGATGTGGCCTATACTTTCGGGGCACTTCGGCGCTCCGACCGCATGTTGTTGGAGGCTTCAGCGCCTTTCGCGTCATCCGTGTAATGCGGTTCGAACAGGCTCTCTGCCCCACCTTGACCGACCTTGATCGAGACCCGATCGGGGCCCACACACGAGACCGCTGAAGATGCAAATGAAACCTCCTGCTGTGTTCGCCCGCACCAACGAATTGCTGGCCGCGCTGCCCGATGCCGAATGGGACCGCTGGCTTCCGAACCTGGAGCCGGTGGACATGCCGCTGGGCAAGGTGCTGTATGAGTCGGGTACCCGACTCAGCCATGTGTACTTTCCGGTCACGGCCATCGTGTCGCTGCTCTACGTGATGGAAGATGGCGCATCGGCCGAAATTGCCGTCGTCGGCAAGGAAGGCCTGGTCGGCGTGTCGCTGTTCATGGGCGGCGAATCGACCACCAGCCGCGCCGTGGTGCAGAGCGCCGGCGAAGGGTATCGATTGAAGTCCAACCTGATGATGGTGGAGTTCAACCGCGCCGGACCGGTGCTGCACCTGCTGCTGCGCTATACGCAGGCACTGATCACGCAGATGGCGCAGACCGCCGTGTGCAACCGCCATCACACGCTGGACCAGCAACTGTGCCGCTGGCTGCTGCTGAGCCTCGACCGGCTGCCGACCAACGAGCTGGTCATGACGCAGGAACTGATCGCCAACATGCTCGGCGTGCGCCGCGAAGGCGTGACCGAAGCCGCCGGCCGGCTGCAGGAATGCGGCCTGATCAGCTACCGGCGCGGCCACATCACGGTGCTCGACCGCGCCGGGCTCGAACGGCGCACCTGCGAGTGCTACGCCGTCGTGAAAGCCGAGTACGACCGGCTGCTGCCGGCCCTCAAGGCAACCTGAGCGGAACATCGGGCGGCGCGGCCAGCCAGCGCCAGTCGCGGATTTCCGGCAGGTCTTCGCCGTGCTCGGCGATCCACGCCTTGTGGGCGGCAACGCTGGCGCGATGCCTTGCCCTGGCCTCATCCACCTGATCGGCCAGCCGCGGAATGCGGCAGATCGCGTCGAGCGCGAGCTGGTAGCGGTCCATGTGGTTCAGCACCACCATGTCGAACGGTGTCGTGGTCGTGCCCTCTTCCTTGTAACCGCGCACGTGCAGCTTGCTGTGGTTGGTTCGCCGGTAGGTCAGACGGTGGATCAGCCACGGATAGCCATGGAAGGCGAACACGATGGGCGCATCGCACGTGAAGAGTGCGTCGAACGCCGTATCGCTCAGGCCGTGCGGATGCTCCGACGACGGCTGCAGCGCCATCAGATCGACCACATTGACGACGCGGATGCGGATGCCGGGCACGTACTCGCGCAGCAGCATCACGGCGGCGAGCGTTTCCAGCGTCGGCACGTCGCCCGCGCAGGCCATCACCACATCGGGTTCGAGCGCCTCTTCGCCGCGCTCGGTGCCTGCCCAGTGCCAGATGCCGGCGCCGACGGCGCAGTGCGTCGCAGCCGCGTCGACGTCGAGCCACTGCCATTCCGGCTGCTTGCCGGCAATCATCAGATTGATCTGGTTGCGGCTGCGCAGGCAGTGATCGGCGATCGACAGCAGGCAGTTGGCGTCGGGTGCGAGGTAGATGCGCACGACGTCCGGATTCTTGTTCGCAACGAGGTCGATGAAGCCCGGGTCCTGGTGGGTGAAGCCGTTGTGGTCCTGCCGCCAGACGTGCGACGTCAGCAGATAGTTGAGGGAGGCGATCGGCGCCCGCCACGGAAGATCGTTGCACACCTTCAACCACTTGGCGTGCTGGTTGAACATCGAATCGATGATGTGGATGAACGCTTCGTAGCACGAAAACAGGCCGTGGCGACCGGTCAGCAGATAGCCTTCCAGCCAGCCTTCGCACAGGTGTTCGCTCAGCACGTCCATCACCCGCCCATCGGCCGACAGGTCGACATCGACCGGTTCCTGCCCGGCCATCCAGGCCTTGCCGGTCACGTCGATCACCGCGCCCAGGCGGTTCGACGCGGTTTCGTCCGGCCCGAACACGCGGAAGTTGCGCGCCGACAGATTCATGGTCATCACTTCGGCGAGAAAGCTGCCCAGCACACGGGTGGCACTGGCCTCGACCGCGCCGGGCGCTTCCAGTGCGACGGCAAAGTCGCGCCAGGGCGGCATGCGCAGCGGCACCCGCAGCTGGCCGCCGTTGGCATGCGGGTTGGCGCCCATGCGACGCGCGCCGGACGGCGCAAGACTGGCAATCTCGCGGTACAAGGTGCCGGAGTGATCGAACAACTCTTCCGGCCGGTAGCTGAGCAGCCAGCCTTCGAGCTGGCGAACGTGTTCCGGCTGGCTGAAATCGGTGATCGGCACCTGATGCGCGCGCCAGGTCCCTTCGACCGGCAGCCCGTCGACCTCGGCCGGGCCGGTCCAGCCCTTGGGCGACTCGAACACCAGCATCGGCCAGCGGGGGCGCGGCGGCGGCGGCGGCGCATCGACGGCGCGCGCGGCGCTCTGGATGGCGCGGATGTCCGCCAGCATGGCGTCCATCGTGTCCGCCATCTGGCGGTGCATCGTCATCGGGTCATCGCCCGACACGAAGTGCGGCGCGTACCCGTTACCGCGCAGCAGGTCGGTCAGTTCATCGCGACCGATGCGCGCCAGCAGCGCGGGATTGGCAAGCTTGTAGCCATTCAGGTGCAGGATGGGCAGCACTGCGCCGTCGCGTGCCGGGTTCAGGAATTTGTTCGAGTGCCAGCTCGCGGCCAGCGCGCCGGTTTCCGCCTCGCCATCGCCGATGACGCAGGCGACGATCAGCCCGGGATTGTCGAACGCCGCGCCATAGGCGTGCGCCAGCGAGTAGCCCAGCTCGCCGCCCTCGTGGATCGAACCGGGCGTTTCCGGTGCGACATGGCTGGGAATGCCGCCCGGCCAGGAAAACTGGCGAAACAGCGCCTGCATGCCGGCGCGGTCCTGCGTGATCGCCGGATAGGTTTCGCTGTATGAGCCTTCCATATAGGTCGACGCGACCAGCGCCGGCCCGCCGTGCCCCGGACCGATGATGTTGATCAGGTCGAGGTCGTGCTCCTTGATCAGCCGGTTCAGGTGTACGTAAAGAAAGTTCAGGCCGGGCGTGGTGCCCCAGTGGCCGAGCAGGCGCGGCTTGATGTGGTCGCGCGTCAGCGGCACCTCGAGCAGCGGGTTGGCACGCAGATAGATCTGCCCGACCGACAGGTAGTTGGCGGCACGCCACCAGGCATTCATGCGGACCAGCATTTCCTCGCGCGGTGCGCGGTGCAACAGCGCGGCGCTCACGATACGGCCACCGTGGGCGTGAGGTGGCTTCGGCTTTCGATGCGCTTGAGCAACTGCCGCCAGGCCTTCGCGAACGCGCCCACGCCGTCGCGCTGCAGCCGGTCTGCCAGCAGTGCAACCTTCACGCCTGCAGCATCGATGCGCGCGATCACAGCGTCGCAGTCGCCGCCGTCGTCCGGCATGACCGGCTGCGGCCGGCCGTGATCGGCGAACGCCAGCAAGGTGGCTTCGGGCAAGGTGTTGATGCTGCCGGGTGCGATCAGCGCATCGACATACAGGGTGTCGGACACGGCCGGATCCTTGCTGCCGGTGCTCGCCCACAGCAGGCGCTGCGGCAGGGCACCGCCCGCCAGCGCCGCCTGCCAGCGCGGCGACGCCTGCGTGGCGACACTGCTGCGCCACACCTGGCGGGCAACCGCAATGCCGAGCCGGTTCTGCAGCGACACCGAAATCACGCTGTTGGCCGCCACATCCCAGCGACTGACGAACAGCGATGCCACGGTGGCGACCTTCGGATCGAGCCCGGCCGCAATGCGCCGCTCGATGCCGCGCAGGCAGGCGTCATTGGCGGCCAGATACTGCTCGCGCGAAAACAGCAGCGTCACGTTGACCGGAATGCCGGCGAATACCGTGTGCTCGATCGCCTGCAAGCCTTCAGGCGTGCCCGGAATCTTCACCAGCAGATTGACGCACGCGGCGTCGGCATGGATCTGCCGCGCGGCGGCGACAGTGGCTGCACTGTCGGCAGCGAGCAGCGGCGACACCTCCATCGATACCCAGCCGTCGGCATGACCGCTGGCGTCGAAACAGGGGCGCAGCAGCGCCGCCGCGCGCCTCAGGTCGGCCAGCGCCAGACCGGCGAACAATGCTTCGCCGGACAGACCATCGCGCGTACCGGCGCGGATGTCTTCGTCGTAGGCGCCACCCTCACCCAGTGCGGCGTCGAAGATGGCCGGATTCGACGTCAGTCCCGTGATGGCGTACTGGTCGATGTAGCGCGCCAGCCGACCGTCATCGATCAGGCTGCGGCTGATGCTGTCCAGCCAGAGACTCTGGCCGGCGTCGCGCACGTGCTTTAGTGCCGTCATGCAGGCTCCCCTTGGATCACTTCCGCCTGCCGGGCCAGATGTCGCCGGCAGCGCTCGTCCGGTGCAGCGTGCGCGGGTGGCGCCGGACGGTCTGTGCGCTGACGCACCCGCATCGGTGCGCTGCGCGGGCGTTCAGATCTGCAGCAGCGCGGCGGCCTGCTGGGCGATCAGCCGCGCCTCGTTGGTTGGAATGACCCAGGCCGATGCGCGACTGCGCGGCGTGCTGATGCGCGTCTCGCCCGCGTCGTTGGCGCCGGCCGACAGCTCGATGCCGAGCCAGGCCGCGTCGCGGCACACGCGTTCGCGGATCTGCGCACTGTGCTCGCCGATGCCGGCGGTGAACACCAGCGCATCGAGGCCGCCGAGCAGCGCGACCATGCTGCCCAGTTCGCGCGTGATCGCATGGACATACAGATCGATGGCGAAACGGGCCGCCGGCTCGGGGCTGGCTTCGAGCACCCGCATGTCGCCCGAAATGCCGGAGGTGCCGAGCAGTCCCGAGTGCTCGTACAGCAGGGTCTGGACCTCATCCGGCGTCATGCCAAGCCCGTTTATCAGATGCAGTACGGCGCCCGGATCGATGCGTCCGCAGCGCGTACCCATCACCAGACCGTCGAGCGGCGTCATGCCCATGGTGGTCGCCACGCTCCTGCGGCCGCGCAGCGCGCACAGGCTGGCACCGTTGCCCAGGTGCGCCACCACGACGCGCCCACTGGCCAGTGCCCCCAGATGCAGCGGCAGCACGCCGGCGATGTGGTCGTACGAAAGGCCGTGAAACCCGTAGCGCCGGACGCCGGCGTCGCGCAGCGGCTGCGGCAGTGCGTAGGCCTGCTCGACAGGCGACCGGGTGGCGTGGAAGGCGGTGTCGAAGCAGGCGATCTGCGGCACGTCGGGCCAGCGTGCCGCTGCGGCGCTCAGCGCGGCCAGGCCGTGCGGCTGGTGCAGCGGTGCCAGCTGCACGAATTGCTGCAACTGCGCCAGCACATCGGGCGTGACGCGCATGGGACGCGCGAAGGCCGGTCCGCCATGCACGATGCGATGCGCGACCGCATGCGGGCCGTCCGGCCATTCGGGTCCGGCGATGCAGTCGAACAGTGCGGCCAGCGCGCTGGCGTGGTCGGCCGCCGGATTGCCGGTCGGCTGGAGCGCTCGCTCCATCACGCAGCCGCCCTGCCGGTCATGGACGACCAGCTGCGGCGTGCGACCGAGACCTTCGATGTGGCCCTGCATGCCGCGAACAGGCTGTGCGCCGCAAGCCAGGTCGAACTGCGCGAAGCGGATGCTCGATGAACCGGCGTTGATGACCAGCAAGGATTTTTTCAAGGTGACACGCAAAGCAGTGGATCAGCAGGCATGACGAAAGCGCAGGCCCCGACATCCTGCGGAGGCGGCGCCTTCAACGAGAGACCGGACCGGACAGCCATGGGGCGCTGCCGCATGAAGCCGCCGTGCGCAGCGGCTTCATGCGGCTCAGGCGGCGATGATGATGTGGTCGACCACCTTGTTCACGCCGACTGCGCTCCAGGCAGCGCGGCGCGCCAGATCGCGTTCCGGCGCGCTCGCCACCTGACCGGTCAGCGTGGCCTGCGAACCCGTGACAGCAACGTCGATCGGCTTGGCACCGGCCGTTGCGCAACGCTTCAGTGCGGCGGCGATGTCCGACTGCACCGTGGCGTTGCACGACCGCGGCGTGAGCACCAGCTTGTTGCTGACATCGGTCACGCCCTGCAGTCGACTCACCGCCGCATTGGCAGCGTCGATCTGGTACGCCCAGACCACATCGCCGTGCAGCGTCATCATGCCGTTGTCGACCTTGACCTTGACTGAACCCTTCGGCAGACCGGCCATCCAGTACAGCGCAATTTCGGCGTTGCGGGCGACTTCGGTGTCATCGCGGCCTTCGCCCTTTGCCAGTTCGACCTTGATGGCGGACACCAGCGACGCCACGCCCGACACGCGCTGAGCGGCGCACCCGGCGTGCCACTTGTCGGCAAAGGTCGCCGTGTGGCCGCCCAGCGTCACGACGCCGTCCTTGACCTTCACGCTCACGTCGTCGGCCTTGATCGACGGGTCCCATTTCAGTTCGGCCTGCACATCGGCCAGCAGTTGCGCATCGGTCTTCATGTTCCTGGTGTTCATGTTGTTGTCTTTCCTCGTTGGGCAAACGAGGACTGTGGGCCGGGAACGGGCCGGGGTATGTACGCCGGCACGCATAGCCGGCCGGGGCGGAAGTGCCCGTGTCATCAAGGGCACTGTTCGCCAGCGCACTGAATCCTGCAGTGGCACGCGTCATGCTTCGCTCTTGGCGGCGCTGAGACATATCCGCTGCCGGCAAATCGCCGCGTCCCACCCTTTCCGGCAACCCTTTTCCGACAACCTCCCGGGTCGCGCACGCGACCCTACCCCGCGGAGCCCGCACCATGATCCGCATCGAATTGCAGATTGAACTGAACTACCAGATCGACTTCCAGGGCGCCGACTTCGTCTTCAACATCCATGTCGCGCAAACCGCCAGCCAGACCGTGTCGGGCGAAGTCCTGACGCTGAGCCAGCCGATCGAGCCGCACATCCACGTCGATCCGCTGACCGGCAACCGCTACATGCGGCTGCGCGCCGAGCCCGGACCGCTCACCGTTTCATACCAGGCGACGGTCGATCTGGTACATCACTGGGCAGAGCCGGCGCAACTGGCCGAAGTGCCGGTGCACCGCCTGCCGCCCGAAGTGATGGGCTACATCTACCCCAGCCGCTACTGCCAGTCCGACCGGCTGATCCGGCTTGCCACGCGCGAATTCGGCACCATGTGGCAAGGTCACAGCCGCGTGCAGGCGATCCGCGACTGGGTGCTGAGCCACGTCGCATTCACGTCGAACAGCTCGAATTCGAGCACCTCCGCCGTCGACACCGTGATCGAGCGCGTCGGCATCTGCCGCGATTTCGCCCACCTGATGATCGCGCTGTGCCGCGCCATCAACATTCCGGCCCGCTTCGTGACCGGCACCGACTACGGCGCCGACCCGGTACTCGGTCCGCCGGACTTCCACGCCTACGTCGAGGTGTATCTGGGCGACCGCTGGTACATCTTCGATCCGTCCGGCACCGCCATCCCGATGGGCCTGGTACGCCTGGGCACCGGCCGCGACGCCGCCGACGTCGCCTTCGCCACGATTTTCGGCGGCGTGCTGTCGCAAGCCCCGTTCATCCGCGCCACCGCCATCGACGATCCGTCGCGCAACATGGTCCTGCCGCAGCACTGCCGCGAAGCGTTGTCGACCGACGGCATCCGCTGAGCACAAGCCGCCGCCTGCGCCACCATCCGGACGTCGCTGCCGGAGTCGGCAAAGTGTTGTTGCGCTGAGCCGGCGGGATGAGGGCTGTGGGAGCGGCTGTGGGAGCGGCTGTGGGAGCGGCTGTGGGAGCGGCTGTGGGAGCGGCTG
>NZ_JANINI010000010.1:0-2948 GCF_024580145.1 Methyloversatilis sp. XJ19-49 | reverse complement strand
TGTGGGAGCGGCGGCCTCGCCGCGATCGAAACCGCGATGATCGCTGATCAACGCGCCGATCGCGGCGAGGCCGCCGCTCCCACAGGTCACCGCTCTCAGGTCACCGCTCTCAGGTCACCGCTCACAGGCCGCCCCCCTTCGGCTTGATCAGCGCAACAGCAGCACCGGCAGGCGCGCCGAGCGCAACAGGTCGGAAGTCTTGCTGCCGAACAGCAGGCTGCGCAGCGGCGAGTGGCTCCAGGCACCCATCACCAGCAGGTCCATCTCCTCGTTCGAAGCGTAGTGTGAAATCACCTGTTCCGGGTCGCCGGGGATGATGCGGCCGCTCGCGTTCAGGCCACCGGCGTTCAGCGTGGCACAGGCCTGTTCGATGTCTTTCGGTGCCCCCGGACGCTCCGGACCGGACATCAGCACATGTACGTCCAGCCCGCGCAACAGCGGACTGGCAGCCAGCATGTCGATGCCGCGCCGGGTGATGCCGCCGCCGTCGTACGCCACGAGCACCTTCTTCGGCGCGCGGAAGGCATCGGTGACGGTGAGGATGGGGCGGGTCAGCGCGCGCACCACACGCTCGACATTGCGGCCGAGGTCACGCTGCGTGGTCGCGGCAGATTCACCGCGCCGGCCGATCACCAGCAGGCGCACGTCGTGCTGCTGCTCGACCAGCGTCTCCTCCAGTTCGCCATAGCGCTGCCGGGTGTCGATGCAGCCGGCGCCCGCGCCGGTTGCGCGCTCGCGCAGCCGGTTCAGGAACACGCGTCCCTGCTCGCGAGCGGTGCGGGCAAAGACGGCGTCCTGTTCGCTCAGTTCGGTCAGCAGAGCTTCCTGCGCGTCGACGCCTATGCTGCCGCTGTGGTCCTTGCCCGAGCCGCGCTCCGGATGGCGGTCGATCACGTGCAGGAATTCGAGCGGCGCGTCGAGCCGCTGCGCGGCCCAGGCGGCGTAGTCGGCGACATGGTCGGCCCAGGGCGACTGGTCGACGCAGGCGAGCACCTTGTTGTCCATGTTCATGATCAGTGGCCGCCCATCAGCATGTCGGCGCCATCCTTGTCATGCACGGCGAACCGGTCCACAAGCGTGGCGCTGGCTTCGTTCATGCCGATCACCTCGACCTCGGTGCCTTCGCGGCGGAACTTGATCACCACCTTGTCGAGCGCGCTGATCGCGGTGATGTCCCAGAAGTGCGCACGACTGACGTCGATGCGCACGCGGTCGATCACTTCGCGGTAGTCGAAGGCGGCCACGAAGCGGTCGGCGGAAGCGAAGAACACCTGGCCACTGACGCGGTAGGTGCGCTGACGCCCCTCGTCGCCGGTCTGCGACGTGATGTGCAGGATGCGGCCGACCTTGTGCGCGAAGAAGAAGCCGGACAGCAGCACACCGACCAGCACACCCTGCGCGAGATCGTGCGTCAGCACGGTCATGACCGTGGTCGCCAGCATGACGACGCTGGAACTGGCCGGGTGCTCGCGCAGGTTGCGCAGCGAGCTCCAGCTGAAGGTGCCGATGGACACCATGATCATCACCGCCACCAGCGCGGCCATCGGAATGCGCGCCACCCACTCGCCGGCAAAGACCACAAGCATGAGCAGCACCACTCCGGCGGTCAGCGTGGACAGCCGGCCGCGGCCGCCTGATTTCACGTTGATGACCGACTGGCCGATCATCGCGCAGCCCGCCATGCCGCCGATGAAGCCGCTGGCGATGTTCGCCACGCCCTGCCCCACGCATTCGCGGTTCTTGTTGCTGGTGGTATCGGTCAGGTCGTCGACGATGGAGGCGGTCATCATCGATTCCAGCAGGCCGACGACGGCCAGCGTCAACGCGTACGGAAAGATGATGCGCAGCGTTTCGAAGTTCAGCGGAATGTCGGGAATGAGGAACACCGGCAGGCTGTCCGGCAACTCACCCATGTCGCCCACGGTGCGGATGTCCAGATCGAGCGCGATGGCCACCGCGGTCAGCACGACGATGGTGACCAGCGGCGACGGCACCGCCTTCGTCACATAGGGGAACAGGTAGATGATGCCCAGCCCGGCGGCCGTCATCGCATACACCTGCCAGCCGACGCCGGTCAGCTCCGGCAGTTGCGCCATGAAGATGAGAATGGCCAGCGCATTGACGAAGCCGGTGATGACCGAGCGCGACACGAAGCGCATCAGGGCTCCCAGCCGGAACACACCGGCCGCGATCTGCAACACGCCGGTGAGCAGCGTGGCGGCCAGCAGATACTGCAGCCCGTGATCCTTCACCAGCAACACCATGACCAATGCCATCGCGCCGGTGGCGGCCGAAATCATGCCCGGCCGGCCGCCGACGAAGGCGATCACGGTGGCGATGCAGAAGGAGGCATACAGCCCGATCTTCGGATCAACGCCGGCAATGATGGAAAAGGCGATCGCCTCGGGAATGAGCGCCAGCGCGACCACGAGGCCGGCCAGCAGATCGTTGCGCACATTGGACAGCCAGTCCTGGCGCAGTGTTTTGATGGACATGTTGAATCCTGAATTTTTTGCGTTCCGCCTGCACGGGACGGGAGCACACGCCCGCATGAGGCGGGGCGGCACGACTATCGGGGGGAACGGACACGGCGCTCGCAATCGGGGCGCCAGCAGCAGTGCGAGGACGCTATGGCGGACCGGCAGGACGCAGGTCGGAAGCAGGAGGGTTTTGTTGCATGGCAACATTGTAACCGGAGTGACCGGTCGCACACGGCCTGCGGGAGCGGTCCTTGTGGGAGCTGTTCTGTGGGATCGGCGGCCTCGCCGCGATGAGCTCCGGCCCTGTGGGAGCGGCGGCCCCGCCGCGATGGGCTCCGGCCCTGTGGGAGCGGCGGCCCCGCCGCGATGGGCTCCGGCCCTGTGGGAGCGGCGGCCTCGCCGCGATGGGCTCCGGCCCTGTGGGAGCGGCGGCCTCGCCGCGATGGGCTCCGGCCCTGTGGGAGCGGC
>NZ_JANINI010000001.1:445802-563985 GCF_024580145.1 Methyloversatilis sp. XJ19-49 | reverse complement strand
TTCATGACCGCCCACTGGGCCGAGCTGCCGCACAGCCTGCTCGGCCGCACCAGCAACCGCATCATCAACGAGGTGCGCGGCATCAATCGGGTGGTGTATGACATCTCGGGCAAGCCGCCGGCGACCATCGAGTGGGAATGAGTTTCGTCTATCGCGGACGTTCGAGGTCGACCAAAAAACGGGCCTGATATGTTGATGTGGCGGGTAGATTGCTGTCGTGCGCCTTCGACATCCCCCGAACTGCCGGCAAAACTGCCGTAGCCCGCGAGTCCGAGCCCGAACATCGCGCTGTCGAGCACCGCAATGCCGAGCGGAAAGTCCCGCAACAGGCTCGGGACTGCTACCTTCGATCGGCCGCCAGAGCAGGCGTCGATGCATGGGACAGCGGCGGCGGAAAGAAGAACCGCTCGAACCTCGCCTCTTCGGCGCTCAAAGTCTTTGGCGCGCGCTGCGCACCATGGCCCCTGTCGCGGTGCAGGGTTCCGGTGGAACCACGACGGTCGGCGACAACATCATCGAGTCGACGCGACTCGCCATGGGCTGGAACGTCAACAAGACTCTGATGATGAGTCCATCCACAACGATGCCGGTTAGAAGGTCGACCTCATGGAAGATCTGATCATCTCACCCGGTAGCGAATTGTCATGCGTGATTGTCTGCGCTGGCGGATTTTTCGGCACCGGAACCAGCAACCGCACCGGCCCCCACGACGTGGCGAGCCTGGTCCTGCAAGTCAAGGATGACGGGGTCAAGCGGGTGCAGCCAGGCGCGACTGAGCACCCGCGCAAGGGGCCTTCCGCGGATGCCACCGACACCGCAAGAAGCGAGGGGTTTGTGCTCGCGGCTGACCGGCGGATTGCCAAGGGCGAGGCCGCGGTCGCCAGGGTCGAGATAACAGCCGGTGCCGCCAATTCCAGGGCCAATATCGACGCGGACATGACCGTTCTGCAGTCGGACTTGAAGTCGGCCGAACCCGGGCTTTACGTGATTTGCGCAGACTGGCCGTTGCGGCACTGACATCGACCACGAACTCGCTGCGTCCTCGCGCGTAAGCCGAACACCGCCATGGCGACCGCATCGGGTCGACCGTCAGCCTCGTGCGCAGCGAGGCCGCAACGGGCACAGGGCATCGAACGATCCTGTTGACCGTTTCTGAAGGTTGATCGCGGGTGCCATGTCGAGGGTGGCGGGTGAGTTCGCTTCCGTGCATTCCCGGGCGGACGCCGAGAACGCCGACGTGGACAGGAGCGCGAAGAGTTGAAGCAGGACATGGTGCGCGAGCAACGCGAGCCGGCGGGTGTCGATGTCGACCGGGGTCCGGTCCGGCCGCTGGCCGGCAAATTGATGTCCCATGTGCGCATGCCCACGTCGAGTCGGAGTTCAGCGACACGATCGCGGCGCGTCCGACTCGGGCCGCGATCGTGTCGGTGACCCGCTTCCCGGTGGGCGCAATGCTGCCGATTGCCGTCGTCTCCATGGCAGATGCCAGTGCATCCGATTCTCTGGGTGTCTCTGTCGTCGTTGACCTGTCTGGCGGATCCGGGTGCGCTCTCCGCTCGGGTTGGCAGACGCACGGGTGCGGGACGGCATGTGGCGCGTCGCTTTCCGGGTGCGGTCGAGACGGCGGTCACCGTCGGCGCCGGGACCCCGTTTGCCTCTGTGGCCTGAGCTTGAGCTCACGCACGGGGGATGACGTACGGCACCGAACAGACGACCACGCAGGTGTGCTCCGAAGCTTCGGAGAATCGTCGTAACCGGAACGACTTGCACTTCGCCACGACGTCCTGGCATCGCGCTGGTGCCATCGCTCGCGCGCAGTCGACGCCGGGCAACGCCTCTGTCTCTGCAATGCCAACCAAGGGAATTCCCATGTACTACAGCAGCGGCAACTACGAGGCGTTCGTTCGCCCGCGCAAACCCCCGGGCGTCGAAAGCAAGACCGCCTGGTTCGTCGGTGCGGGCCTGGCGGCGCTGGCCGGTGCGGCCTTCCTGATCCGCGACGGCCAGATGCCGGGTAACCGGATCACCATCCTGGAGCAGCAACAGTTGCCAGGCGGTGCGCTGGACGGCATCAAGGAGCCGGAGAAGGGCTTCGTGATCCGCGGCGGTCGCGAGATGGAAGAACACTTCGAATGCCTGTGGGACCTGTATCGCTCGATCCCGTCGCTGGAGATCGACGGTGCCAGCGTGCTCGACGAATTCTATTGGCTCGACAAGGACGATCCCAACTCCTCCTTGCAGCGCGCCACCGTGAATCGCGGCGAGGACGCACATACCGATGGCCTGTTCACGCTCAGTGAGCAGGCGCAGCGGGAGATCATCAAGTTCTTCCTCGCCACCCGTGCGGAGATGGAGAACACGCGCATCAACGAGGTATTCGGGAAGGAATTCCTGAGCAGCAATTTCTGGCTTTACTGGCGCACGATGTTTGCCTTCGAGGAGTGGCACTCGGCGCTGGAGATGAAGCGGTACCTGCATCGATTCATCCACCAGATCAGAGGTATGCCGGACTTCTCCACGCTGAAGTTCACCAAGTACAACCAGTACGAGTCGCTGGTGCTGCCACTGGTGAAGTGGCTGCTGGATCATGGCGTGGTGTTCCAGTACGGGACCGAGGTGACCGATGTCGATTTCGACATCGCACCCGGACGCAAACAGGCCACCCGCATCCACTGGCGCAGGCTCGGCGTCGAAGGCGGAGTCGATCTTGGCCGCGACGACCTGGTGTTCATGACCATCGGCTCGCTCACCGAGAACTCCGACAACGGTGACCACCACACACCGGCGAATCTCAACCTGGGGCCTGCGCCGGCATGGGAGCTTTGGCGGCGCATCGCCGCAAAGGATCCGGCGTTCGGGCACCCGAATGTCTTCGGCTCGCACATCCCCGAGACCAAGTGGGAGTCGGCCACCGTCACCACGCTCGATCAGCGCATCCCGAAATACATCCAGAAGATTGCCAGGCGTGACCCGTTCAGCGGCAAGGTGGTGACTGGCGGCATCGTGACCGCGAAGGATTCATCGTGGCTGCTCAGTTGGACGGTCAATCGGCAGCCGCACTTCAAGCAGCAACCCAGGGACCAGATAGTGGTTTGGGTATACGCGCTGTTCGTCGAGAAACCCGGCGATTACGTGAAGAAGCCGATGCAGGACTGCAGCGGCGAGGAGATCACGCAGGAATGGCTCTACCACCTGGGCGTGCCGGTCGAGGACATCCCCGAACTGGCCGCAACGGGTGCGACAACCGTGCCGGTGATGATGCCGTACGTGACCGCCTTCTTCATGCCACGCCAGGCCGGTGATCGCCCGGATGTAGTGCCTGAGGGCGCTGTCAATTTCGCCTTCATCGGACAGTTCGCGGAATCCAGGGAGCGCGACTGCATCTTCACCACCGAGTACTCCGTACGAACGCCGATGGAGGCCGTCTACACACTGCTCGAGGTCGAGCGCGGCGTGCCGGAAGTGTTCGGCTCTACCTACGACATTCGTATGCTCCTGTCCGCGACCGGCCGTCTGCGCGATGGCAAGGAGATCGACATTCCGGGGCCAGCGTTCCTGCGCAACATGCTGATGAACAAACTTGACGAGACCCAGATAGGTGCACTGCTGCGCGAATTCGGGCTCGTCACCGGCGATTGAGCACACTTCCTCGACATCGGCCTTTTGAATTTCACCGATAGCGCAATAAAGGAGGAGCACAACAAAATGCAGAACAGAGGCGATTCTTCCGTCAACGTCTATCTCAATGGTCTTGGCCTGGGTTCCATCGCCGCTGCGATGTATCTGATCCGGAAGGCAGACTTCAACCCAGCCAATATCCACATCTTCGAGCAGATGGGTGACAAGCACCTTGTTGGAGGGAGCTGCGATGCCTCGGAGATGATGGTAGGCGACCAACCCGCTTACTTCATGCAGGGCAGTCGCATGTTTGAAGACAGGGTATATGCCTGCACCAAAGAACTGTGGTCCATCATTCCGTACAACGATCATGAATCGTGCCTGGAAGATCATCGGAAAAACCTTGAAGAATGCAGGGTCCACACGGTTGTTCGCCTTCTGCATGAACACGGTGAGAAGGACTCCGGATATCAGCTGGGTCTGAACACGGCTGAAAAATTGAAGATGGCAAGACTCCTTGCCACACCCGAGTTCCTGATTCCAGACGGTGCAAAGATTACCGACATCTTCGGAGACACCTTTTTCACCAGCAATTACTGGTACATGTGGCGGGCACTTTTTGCCTTTCAGCCGTGGCATTCAGCGGTGGAGATGAAGCGCTACATGCGCCTCTTCTTTCACGAGATGCCCAACATGAATACGATGATTGCACTGGAGCGGACCCGCCATACCAACTTCCACTCCTTCATCCTGCCCGCCCTGCGCTTCATGCAGAAGACGGGCGTGAATATCCACTACAACTGCCGGATGTCGGACATCGACTTCAAGGTCGACGCCAGCGGCAAGAAGAGGTGGATCGAGCGAATCCACCTCGAGACCGGGAGCGGCAATCCCGAACCCTGCATCCCGGTGGGTGACACCGACCTCGTCTTCCTGACCATCGGTTCCATCGTCAGCAACGCCTCTTTCGGCGCCCATGACCGTCCGGTGGACACGCCCGCGGTCGATGACCGGAACCTTGGCGGAGCGTGGACGCTGTGGAAGAAGATTGCCGCGAGGCAGCCCGACTTAGGCCGCCCCGACCAGTTCCTGCGCGACATTTCGCAGTCCACGATGATGACATTCACCGTCACCTTCCGCGGCGGATTGTTCCAGCGCAAGTTCGAGTGGCTGGTGGAGCGTCAGATGGGTCGTCAGAGCCCGCTGCCCATCACAGCCTCTCCGTGGATCCTGCACCTGCACACGTATCGCCAGCCCCTGTTCCCCGGCCAGCCCCGCGATACCTGCGTGATCTGGGTGACGGCGCTGGGTTACGACCACATCGGTACGTTCGTGAAGAAGACCATGGCCGAGTGCACGGGTCGCGAGATGTTGGAGGAATTGCTGGCTCATCTGCAGTTCGACCGGGACGAGGAGGAGAAGAACGAAATCCTCGATACCTCTACCTGCATACCCTGCATGCTGCCCTACGGCACCAGCCAGTTTCTTGGCAGAGCCAGGGGCGACCGGCCTGAGGTGGTTCCGGAGGGTTCAGGGAACTTCGCGCTCCTAGGGCAGTTTGTGGAGATTCCCGACGGCATCGTGTTCACCACGGAGTACAGCGTGCTGGGGGCGATGCACGCGGTGAAGAAGTTCGTCAAGCCGTCGCTGGTGGTGCCGCCCATGTATTTCGGGCAGCACAACCCGCTCACGTCCATCGCAGTTGCACGTGCCTTGGCCCGCTAGAAGTCTGCGCGGCAGAGCGATCGGAAGCGGGATATCGAATGGCGCAGGCGATGGGTACCTGACCTTGCCCCTGTATCCGCTATCCCTTTGCTGCGCCAAAAGCTGACGTCCTCGTCTGCTCCGCGCCCGAGCGGGCCAATCAGGTGTTCCTTGCGCTGGCCGAGCGCCTCGGCATGCGTGGCTGTCGCACGTGCCGCCGGAAGGCGTCGATCCGGGCCGGGGGACGCGAGCGCGGGTGCCTGGCGGGCGACTGCATTTGACCAGCCACATCACCCTGCCGGGAGACCTCGATGAACACCTGGCTTTATCAAGGGGATCAACGCCACACCGACCGGGCCCGACGGCTGGTCGAAATCCTGCTGGCGCCTCGCGCGCCTGCGGATTCCGCGCTGACCCTCGAGGCGCACTTCAAGGGCATGACGGCTGAGCCCACTGAAGTCGGAGTCTTGCCGGATACACTAATGCACGTGGCAGCGTAGTCTTGGACATCGCCTGACCGGCACACGTCTCTTTCACCTCACCGGGACACCGACACCATGCTGAAAGACAAGACCGCACTCGTCACCGGCTCCACTTCGGGCATCGGCCTGGGCATCGCTCACGGCCTGGCCGCGCAGGGCGCCAACGTGATCCTCCATGGCTTCGGCGATCCGGCCGCCATGGTCCGTCTGAAGGACGAACTGGCCGAACGCCACGGCGTCCGGGTCGGCTACGACGGTGCAGACATGCGCCGGCCCGAAGCGATCGAGGCCATGATGGCCGGGGCGCTGGCGGAGTTCGGCTGCATCGACCTGCTGATCAACAATGCGGGCGTCCAGCATGTGGCGCCGGTGGACGAGTTTCCGGTCGAACAGTGGGATGCGATTCTCGCGATCAACCTGACGGCCATCTTCCACACCACGCGGCTTGCGCTGCCGGCCATGAAGCGCCGGGGCTTCGGCCGCATCGTCAATATCGCTTCCGCCCATGCGCTGGTGGCCAGTCCCTACAAATCGGCCTATGTCGCGGCCAAGCACGGCGTGGCCGGGCTCACCAAGTCGGTGGCGCTCGAAGTGGCCGAAGCGGGGATCACCGTCAATGCAGTCGCCCCGGGTTACGTGCGGACCCCGCTGATCGACGCGCAGATCCCGGACACCGCCAGGGCACGCGGCATCACGGCCGAGGCCGTCGTCCGCGACGTGCTGCTGGCCGCCCAGCCGACCAGGAAGTTCGTGACGGTCGAGCAGGTGGCTGCGCTGACGTGCTTCCTGTGCAGCGACGATGCTGCCTCGATCACCGGCGCTGTGCTGCCGGTGGATGGCGGCTGGACGGCGCACTGAGCGCTCGTTACAGGCGCTGAAGCGGTGACGCCGCCGTGCGAAAGCGTCCGCTGTCGTTCAACGCGAAATGTGACTGCGGCCTGTGTGCGACGCCCCGGTTCTGGCGCTAAGCCATGCGTGAGGTGGGCCGCGGCCGTGCGCCCCACGCGCCGGTAGCCCACATCGTCTTCAGTCCTGCCGGCAGCATCGCCCAGGTACCGGGTTCCGGGATCGGCGCCGTGACGGCGGTGTGGGTCAGCAGGGCCGGCGTCGCCCGACAGCGCATACGCCTGAGGCAGCAGGATGCTCAGCGCGCGGGTATTGAAGCCATCGACCGCGCCCCACGACTGGCTGTAATCGAGCGGTCCGCTGTAAAACGTCCCGACAGGCTTGCATCCGTCAGCCTGGACCGGCCCGCGCAGGGCGCTGCCATTTGAGGCCAGTCGGGCGACCGCTTCTTGAAACAATCGAAAACTGCGGGTTTCCTGGCGGATTTCGGGTTGCGTACCGGCATCTTCGCGGTGCAAGCTAGTCGGCCCGTCAAATCCTTACGTGTCACATGAGCGAAACAGGTGCGCCGGACGCGACGAGCATACTGATCGTCGATGACATGCCGGAAAACCTAGAAGTGCTGGATGGTCTTCTGCGTGCAGCGGGGTATTGCGTGAAGGCGGCGAACAACGGGCGCTCGGCGCTGCGGCTTGCGAAGGACGCGGAGGCGCCGTCATTGATCCTGCTCGACGTCATGATGCCCGGCATGGATGGCTACGCCGTGCTCGATGCGCTGCGTGCCGACCCGGCAACGCGCGACATCCCGGTCATTTTCGTCACGGCGCTTGCCGGCGCCGGCGACGAAGAAGCCGGGCTGGCGCGCGGGGCGGTCGACTACATCGCCAAGCCGCTCAAGCCATTGGTCGTGCTGGCGCGCGTGCGTACCCAGCTTCAGGCCAGGATGGCGCGCGACGTGCTGCGTGACCAGAACACCTGGCTGGAGCAGGAGGTCGCGCGGCGGATGGCGGAGAACGACCGCATCCAGGCGGTCAGCATCCGTGCCCTGGCAGAACTCGCTGAAACGCGCGACCAGGAGACCGGCGCGCACATCCTGCGCACGCAGATCTACGTGCGCGTGCTGGCCGAACAGCTCGCCACGCATCCGCGCTTCGCATCCACACTGACGCCGGCCTACATCGAGCTGCTGGTGCGGTCCGCGCCGCTGCACGACATCGGCAAGGTGGGCATCCCGGACGCCATCCTGCACAAGCGGGGCAAGCTTGACGACGCGGAATGGACGGTGATGAAAACCCACGCCCTGCTCGGTGCGCAGGCGATCGAGCGGGCCGAATCCGAAAGCACCGGGTCAGGCGGCGACGAACGGGTCGGCTTTCTGTCGCTGGCCAAGGAGATCGCGCACTGGCATCACGAGCACTGGGACGGAAGCGGCTACCCGGATGCGCTGGCCGGCGACGCGATCCCGGTGTCGGCCCGCCTGATGGCGCTGGCTGACGTGTTCGATGCCCTGAGCACGCGTCGCGTTTACAAGGCGTCCTTCCCGGCCGAACAGGTGAAGTGCGAAATCCTCGCGGGACGCGGTATTCACTTCGATCCGGACGTGGTGGATGCCTTCATTGATCGTTACGACGACTTCATCGACATCGCGCAGCATCATGCAGACAGCCACTGAGCAGCAGGTGCGGCAGGATCTCGCGCTGGCCCGCCAGCGCGGCCGGCGCGGCGTGCTCAACGTCGTGCTCGGCTATCTGATCGTTTCCGGGCTGTGGATACTGCTGTCCGATCAGGCGCTCGAAATGGTCACGCCGGAAGGCGCAGCGCGAACCCGTCTGAGCATTCTCAAGGGATGGTTGTTCGTCACTGTCACTGCCGTGGCGCTGTATCTGCTGATGCGCCGCCAGGTCAGCCGGACGATGGAGGTTCTTGAACGCGAAATGCGTCTGCAGGCCGAGCGCAGGCAGGCAACTTCATTGCTTGATTCCTTCGTCAGCAGTTCGTCCGACCCGATGTTCGCCAAGGACACCGAGGGGCGCTACCTGCTGTTCAATCCCGAATCCTGCCGCCTGCTGAAGACCACCGAAGATGCCGTGCTCGGCCGCGATGACCGCTCGGTGCATCCGCCGGCCGAAGCGCAACAGGTGATGGAGAACGACCGCCGAGTGCTGCAGGAGAACCAGGTCATCCGCTTCGAGGAAAGGCTGGTCACTGCCGATGGTGAACGTGTCTTCCTCAGTACCAAGGGGCCGATGCATGACGCCGAAGGCCGCGTGATCGGGCTGTATGGCGTGGCGCGCGACATCACCGATCGCATCCGGGCGGAAGCCGCCCTGCGCGAAAGCGAGGCGCGTTTCCGCTCGTTGTTCGAACACTCGCCGGTCGCCTACCAGTCGCTCGATGAGCAGGGCCGCTTCCTTGGCGTAAACCCTGTGCTGTGCGAACTGATCGGCTATGCGCCGGAACAACTGATCGGTCGCCCGTTCGGCGAAGTGTGGATGCCTGCTGCGCGTGATCACTTCCCGTCGTGCTTCGCCAGCTTCCTGCAGAAGGGGCAGGTGCAACGCGAGATCCGGCTGCAGCATCGCGATGGTCTTGAAGTCGTCGTCTGGCTGGTCGGTCGCATCCAGCGGGACCTTGACGGAAAGTTCGTCTGCACGCACTGCATCCTGGCCGACATCACCGAGCGCACGGCGGTAGCCAGTGCCCTGAAGGAGAGGGAAGAACTGCTGCGCGAAATGGGCGAAATGGCGCACATCGGCGCCTGGTCACTGGACGTGGCGAGTGGTCGCGTCAGCTCGACCGACGAGGTCATGCGCATCCACGACATCGCACCGGGCGACGACGCGACGCTGGCGAGCGGGCTCGAACGTTTCGACGGCGAACATCGCCGCCGCCTCGACGCGGCCATCCGGTCGGCCATCGACGCGGCGCAGCCCTACGATCTCGAACTGGAAATGACCAGCGCGACCGGCCGCCGAAAGTGGGTGCGAGCGGTCGGTTCCCCGGTCAGCGACGGCAGCCGGGTGGTGCGCCTGCGCGGCACGCTGCAGGACGTGACCGACCGCAAGCGGGCCGAGCAGTCGATCCACATGCTGTCGCAGGCGGTCGAGCAGAATCCTGCCGGCATCGTCATCACCGATTCGTCCGGGCGTGTCACCTATGTCAATGACGCCTACCTGAAACTGTCCGGGCTGGGGCGCAGCGAGTTGATCGGATGCGACCTGCGTTCGCTGTACATGCCGTCCGACCAGGATGACGCGCACCCGAGCCACGCCATGCGGCTGGCGCTCGACGAGGGGCGCGCCTGGAAAGGGGAATTCACGGTGCGTCGCACCGATGGACGGGAAGCGCTGGAATACCTGGGCATGACGCCGATCCGTCAGCCGGACGGCCACATCAGTCACTACGTGACGGTCACCCAGGATATTTCCGAACGCAAGCGCATGGAGGAAGAGCTGCAGCGCCACCGCAACCGGCTGGAAGAACTGGTGCTCAGCCGCACGTCGGAACTGGCGCTCGCAAAGGAGGCCGCCGAGGCGGCCAACCGCTCGAAGAGCCTGTTCTTCGCCAACATGAGCCATGAAATCCGCACGCCGATGAACGCCATCGTCGGGCTGGCCCACCTGCTGTCGCGTTCCGGGCTCGATGCCGTACAGCGCGAGCGGCTGACCAAGATCGAGGATGCGGCCGGCCACTTGCGCCACATCATCGACGATGTGCTCGACCTGTCGAAGATGGACGCCGACAAACTCAAGCTCGAAGCAGTGGAATTCAGCATCGATTCGCTGCTCGACCAGATGCGGTCCATGCTGCTCGAACGTGCGCTCGAACGCGGTCTGTACCTGCATGTCAGCAGTGAAGACATGCCACCGCTGCTCGTCGGCGACGTGATCCGCCTGCGGCAGGCCTTGCTCAATTACCTCAGCAATGCGGTGAAATTCACCGAGCACGGCGGCATCACGTTGACCGCACACCGGGTGGATGAGGGCGACGAACAGGTCGACGGCACGGTGATGATCCGGTTCGAGGTCAGCGACACCGGTGTAGGCGTTGCACCGGCAGAGCTCGGGCGCCTTTTTCGCACCTTCGAGCAGGCCGACGCATCCACCACCCGCCGCTACGGCGGCACCGGTCTCGGTCTTGCGATCACCCGCCAGCTGGCCCGACTGATGGGAGGCGACGCCGGCGCGACCAGCGAACCGGGCCACGGAAGTACCTTCTGGTTTACCGCCCGGCTGGCGCTGCATGACGGACAGACCGCAGCGCGCGCCGTCAGCGAGAGCCCGGACGACGCGGCGGTCAGCTTGCGCACCCGGTATGCCGACGCACGCATCCTGCTGGTCGAAGACAACCCCATCAATCGCGAGGTGGCGCTCGCCTTGCTGGAGGAAGCCGGCCTCGTCGCCGACATCGCCGAGGACGGCGTCGAGGCTTTGGAGCGCGCTCGCGATATGCGCTACGACCTGGTGCTGATGGACATGCAGATGCCGCGCATGGACGGCGTCGAGGCAACGCGCCGCCTGCGCCGGTTGCCCGGCTGGAGCGCTGTGCCCATTCTCGCCATGACCGCCAATGCCTTCGATGAAGATCGGCGCACCTGTGCCGATGCAGGCATGGATGACTTCATTTCCAAACCGGTCGAACCGGTCGATTTCTACGCCATGTTGCTGCGCTGGCTCGATGCGCGCGTACCACGCGGTGCGCCGTCCGCCACGGTCGAATCGCCCGCTGCCCCCGATCCGCAGGCGCTGCGCTGCCTGCTGGAAAGTCTGCTGCCCTTGCTTGAAGCAGGGGACACGCGCGCCCGTGTGCTGGCGCGGGAGTCGTCGTCGGTGATCGATGCACTGGGCGAGCCCGGACGGCGTCTGCAGCGTGAGTTGTCTGCGTTCGACTACGACGCCGCATTGCTGACCGCGAAGAAATTGAGCCAACGCAATCCGGCCTGAGTGGAAAATTTCAGGAAACGCGGCACACTGTGATCCGTCCGACGTAAGAATTTGTAAGCCACCCCTCTCTTCCTGGCCAGCAAACTGCCCGATCCGAAATGCGCCTTTGCGTAGTGTCCCGATCCATCATTCTGCTGGCGGCCTGTCTGGCCCTTGCGGCGTGCAGTGACCCGCCGGAACTGCCGTTGCGGGTCGGCGTCAACCCCTGGCTGGGCTATGACCCGCTCGTTCTGGCGCGCGAGCGGGGCCTCACCGATCCGGCCGACCTGCGCATCGTCGAACTCGAATCGAGCAGCGAAAGCGCTCGGCAATTGCGCAACGGGCTGCTCGAAGCGGCCGGTCTGACGTTGGCCGAAGCGATCGAGCTGGCAGGTTCGGGCGTGGATATCAAGGTGGTGGCCATTCTCAGTCTGTCGAAGGGGGCCGACGCGGTGGTCGCCAAGCCCGGCTTCGCGAGCGCTGCGGCGCTGAAGGGCGCGCGCATCGGTATGGAGAACAGCGCACTGGCTGATGTGATGTTGCAACGCCTGCTCGAAGCAGGTGGCCTGCAGCGCGATGCCGTGTCGCTTTTCAGGCTGCCGTTGGTCGAGCACGAAGTCGCACTGACACGAGGCCGTGTTGATGCAGTCATCACCTTCGAGCCGGTCGTGTCCAGCCTCGTGGCAGCCGGCTACCGCGTGCTGCTCGACAGTGCCGACATGCCGGGCGAAGTGGTCGACGTGCTGGTGATTCGCAGCGACGCGCTGGGCGCCCGGCCAGCCCAGGTACGTGCCCTGCTGCGCGCCTTCGAGGATGGTCGCCTCGCGTTGGTGGCGCAGCCGCAGGAGGCGGCGCGCACGCTGGCAGCCGGCACCGATCTGGACACTGTGTCCTACCTCCGTGCACTCGAGAATGTGCGCATGCTGACGCTGGAAGACAGTAAGGTGCTCCTGGATGCAGTGCCTGACGCCGACATGCTCGCGCTTGGACAGCTCGTGGCCGACCTGAAGGCCAGTCAGCGCGTCATGGCCGAACCCGACTGGACAAAGTTGTTTGACGGCCATGTTGCGGCGGATGTTCTGGCGGCGAGGCCGCGGCCATGACGCTGCGCCTGCCTGCGCGCACGCTGGTGCCGCTGCTCATCACCTTGGTGGCGTTGGTGATGGTGGGCGTCGATCACATGCTGCAGCGGGCCGACTACCGCCTGCGCGTGGAACAGGAACAGAAGCAGTTGCTGGTCGAGCGGCTGGGCATCGAGCAGTCGAATCTGGACCAGCTCATCCTGCAGAACCGGCCATTGAAACTGCGTCGTTCCGTGGCAGAACTGGCCTTGCGTCCCCACCTGACGCATGCCTATCTGATCGCGCCCGGTGGCCGGATCGTCGGCTCGCTCGCGCGCGCCGATCTGGGGCAGTCGCTGTCCGACGTCCTCGCAGCCGACACGCGGGGTGGTGCGGCCCTGCTGGATGCGCCGCGCGCGCCCGACAACTCGCTGCTGGTGCAGGTGCATGCCTCGCGTACCGCGCTGACTGGCCTCATGGCTCTTGAAGGCGGCCACCAGCTTTTCGTGCGTTCGGACCTGACCCAGCCGTTCAGTCAGCGCCTGCATGCCAGCCGCGTCGAACTGTGGCGGCATGCGGTGCTGATCCTGTGCTGGTCCTTGCTGCTGTCGCTGTTCCTGCACCTGATCTGGTTCCGTCGCGCTGCGCAGCTGACCAACGCGGCACGGGCGTTCGGACAGGGCCGGCTCGATACCCGCGTCGACCTTGGCGGGCGCGACGAACTTGCTGAAATCGGCTGTGCATTCAACGATATGGCGGTGCGGCTGCAGGCGCAGCACGCTGCGTTGCAGGACAGCGAGCGGCTGTTCCGAGCGATGTACGAACAGGTGGGCGTGGGCGTGGCGCGCATCGACAGCCGTCTCGGCCACTTCATGTCGGTGAACCACAAATACCGCGAAATCATGGGCTATGACGAAGCTGAAATGCGCAGCCTGGATTTCATGCGCGTCACGCATCCGGAGGATCTACCGGGCAATCTGGCGTTGCTCGACTCGCTAAAAAAAGGCGAGATCCTCGAGTTTTCGATTGAAAAGCGGGTGTTCCACAAGGATGGCCGCGTCATCTGGGTCGCGCTGAGCGTGTCGCCGCTATGGGCGCCTGGTGCCGAACCGGACTACCACCTCGCAGTGATCCAGGACATCACGGCACGGCGCGAGGCGGAACAGGCTCTCAAGCTCGAGCGGAACCGCCTGAGTGCAGCGGAGCGAATAGCCGGCCTGGGGAGCTGGGAGTTTCACAGAGCGACCGGCGGAGGCTGGTGGTCGGAACAGATGTACGCGTTTTTCGGTCTCGATCCGGCCGATGGCGTTCCCGAGCCCGAGCGATACATGAATCTGCTGCACCCCGACGATCGTGATCATCTGGGGCATGTGATGGGTCTGCTCGCACAGGGAGCGACCGAAGTACCCCTGTATCTCCATCGCACCTCGCCGGATATTGGGCCCGTGCGCCACCTGCAGCCCAGCGTGCAGATGGTCACCGACGATGCCGGCGGAGTGGTCAAGTACGTCGGCACGCTGCTCGACGTCACGCACCAGTTCGAAGCCGAGCAGGCCTTGCGCGCATCCGAGGAGCGCCTGCGCGCCACGCTCGAACAAGCGCCGAATGTGGCGGTGCAGTGGTTCGACGCGGCCGGTTGCGTTCTTTACTGGAATGGCGGGTCCACCCGGCTGTACGGCTGGCTTCCCGACGAAGTGATCGGGCGCCGCGTCGATATCCTCATGCATACGCGCGAGGAAGCCGATCTGTTTGTCGGTTCGCTGGCGCAGATCGCGCAGAGCGGACAGTCCATCGGACCGTCGGAGTATCTGGTCAGGCATCGCGACGGTTCGCCGCGCTGGATCGAAGCGACGCTGTTCAGCATCCCCGGGCTGGACAAGGATCCGATCATGGTCTGCATGGACGTCGACATCACCGCGCGCCGGAATGCCGAGCGTGCGGTCGAGCAGGAGCGTACCCATCTGCGGACGCTGTTTGCCACGCTGCCCGACCTGGTGTGGCTCAAGTCTCCGGAGGGCGTTTTCCTGTCTTGCAACAGGCAGTTCGAACGCCTGTGCGGCAGGACCGAAGCCGAACTGCTCGGCCGGACCGATTACGACTTTTTCAGCCAGGAAGAGGCCGACTTCTTCCGCAGCCATGACGAACGCGCGATGCGCACCGGCCAGAAAAGCGTCAATGAAGAATGGGTGACGATGCGGGACACCGGTGAGCGGATGCTGCTGCAGACCATCAAGACGCCGATGCACGATGCCGGCGGCACGCTGGTCGGTGTGCTCGGCATCGCACGCGACATCACCGAATTCCGAGAAACGCAGGACACTCTGCGCGAGCTCAACCGTGACCTCGAACAGCGCGTCGCCGAGCGCACGCAGGCGCTGTCCGATGCGATGAAGGAACTGGAATCCTTTTCGTACGCCGTGTCGCATGACCTGAAGGCGCCCTTGCGCGGCATCGATGGCTACAGCAAGATCCTGCTGGAGGATTACGGTGACCGTCTGGACGAACAGGGGCAGCGCTTCCTCGCCAATATCCGGAACGGCACACGCCAGATGCATGCCCTGATCGAGGACCTGCTGGCCTACTCGCGCATGGAGCGGCGCTCGCTTGAAGCGAGCCGGGTCGATCTGGGCGAGGTCATGCGCAATGTGCTGCACCGTCGCAGCGACGAAATCACAGCGGCGTCGGTGCAGATCGTGGGTGAGGTACCGCCCATTACCGTACGTGCCGATCATCAGGGAGTCGAAATGGTGCTTCGCAACCTGCTGGACAATGCGTTGAAGTTCAGTCGCGATGCCCATCCGCCCGTCGTCACCCTGCACGCGGCTGTACGGGACGGGCGCGCATATCTGAGCATCCGCGACAACGGCATCGGTTTCGACATGAAGTACCACGAACGGATATTCGAGATCTTCCAGCGCTTGCACCGCAACGAAGACTTCTCGGGCACCGGCGTCGGGCTTGCACTGGTGCGCAAGGCCATGCAGCGTATGGATGGCCGCGTCTGGGCAGAAAGTGCGCCGGGCGAGGGCGCCACCTTCCATCTGGAGTTTCCGGCATGAATCCCGCCACCCGCCAGCCGTCAGCGGCCCCGCCCATCCTGCTGGTCGAAGACAATCCGGTCGACATCGATCTGACCTGTCGCGCCTTTGCGCGCGACCCGCTGGCCGGACCGGTGCATGTGGCGCGCGACGGCGAAACGGCGCTCGATTTCATGCACAGCTGGGACCAGGGCGAGCCGCCGCCCGCGCTGATCCTGCTCGACATCAACCTGCCGGGCGTCAATGGTTTCGAGGTGCTACGCCAGCTGAAGCGCCATCCGGTACATCGGAGCATTCCGGTGGTGATGCTGAGTTCGTCGGCGGAACAGCGTGACCTGCTTGATGCCTATTCGCTGGGCGTCAATTCCTTCATCGTCAAGCCGGTGGATTTTGATCGTTTCGTCGAAGCGACGGGCCAGATCGGACGATACTGGTTCGAACTGAACCAGCCGCCGATCTGATGCGCATCCTCTACGCAGAAGATTCGGAGTTTGATGCCGATCTGACGCAGCGCGCGCTTTGCCGCAGCGGCAGCGCACTTGACATCGAAATCGTGCCCACGCTCGAGGATGCACGTCAGCGTCTCGCCCGGGCGGGCGTCGACCTGCTGCTGACCGATCTGAAACTGCCCGATGGCAGCGGACTGGAGTTGCTGGCTTACGTCAGGGAACGCGCCCTGCCGGTCGCGGTGGTGGTGCTGACCGGGTCGGGCGACGGCAGTTCGGCGATTGCCGCGCTGAAGGCGGGTGCGGACGACTACCTTATCAAATCCGGCTCCTACCTCGAACGGTTGCCGCGCGTGCTTGACGCTGCCCTGCGGCGGCATCGTTCGATGTCGGCGCGGTGCGACCGGCCGATCCGCGTGTTGTGCGCCGAATCGAGCCTTGAAGATGTGGAACTGATGCGCGGTCACCTCCTCAAGCACGCGCCGCAGATCCGGCTGGAAAGTATCGGTGGCACCGATGCGGTGATCAACCGGCTGCAAGTGGGCCCGGAAGCCGAAGCGACTTTCGACGTATTGCTGATCGACGCGCTGCCCGATGAAACGACCGGGCTCGACCTCGTGAAGCTGATCCGCAGCGAGCGCCACCTGCCCCTCCCCATCGTCATGCTGGCGGGTCAGGACAGCGAGCAGCTGGCATCCAGCGCCCTGCATCTGGGTGTCGACGACTATCTGGTCAAGCATCCAGGCTATCTGTTCGAACTGCCGGCCACGCTGGAGAAAGTCCATCGCCGGGCCGAACTGGTGCTTGAGAGCGAACGTCTCAATGCCACCAACCAGCGGATGTCGCAACTGCTCGCGGCCAGTCCGACCATCGTGTACAGCCTGCGCGAGCAGGACGGCGAGTACCAGTCGTCATGGGTCAGTGAAAACGTGACCCGCATCCTTGGCTATACGGTGGCCGAAGTACTGGCGCCCGGCTGGTGGCAGGCCGGCCTGAATGCGCAGGACCGCGATACCGCGCTGGCGCGCTCCGAAGGCCTCTTGCTGGACGGACAGCTCAGCCTCGACTACCGCTTCAAACGGCGTGACGGCAGCGAAATCTGGGTGCGCGACGAACTGCGCCGGGTCGGCCAGAGCGGCGATCCGGGCGCTGAATTCGTGGGTTCGTGGACCGATATCAGTGCCGACAAGCGCGCCGCACTGATCGGCGAGGCACGTGCCGAAGTGCTTGACCGCATCGTTGCCGCCGAACCGCTGTCCGCCATTCTCGAAGCGATCGCGCTGCGCATGCAGGCGATCGAACCGTCGACGCGCGTATCGATCCAGCTGCTGCATGAAGTGAACGGCCGTCTTGTGAACGGCGCTGCCCCTTCGCTGCCCGAGCGCTATCTGCAGGCGATCGAAGGCGTGCTGCCGGGTCCGGGCGTAGGCTCCTGCGGCACGTCTGCCTGGTCGGGCGAAACCGTTCTGGTCGAGAATGTTTTCGAGCACCCTTGCTGGGCGTCTTACGTCGATCTGGCGCGCCTGGGTGGCTTCAGTGCCTGCTGGTCGGTACCCTACAAGGACAAGGACGGGCGCGTGCTCGGTACCTTTGCGCTCTATCACGACACGCCCTGCCTGCCGGACGCTGCGCAACTGGAGCTGATCAACGATTTCAGCCGCATCACCGGGCTGGCCGTGCAGAAAGTCCGCGCAGCGACCGCACTCAGGCAGGCTGGCGCCGTGTTTGAAAGTACGCGTGACGGCATATTCATCACCGATCTCGAAGCGCAGATCGTCGCCGTCAATCGCGCGTTTTCCAGCATCAGTGGTTACAGCGAGTTCGAAGCCATAGGCCAGACGCCGCGCATGCTGAAGTCGGGACGCCACGACGAGCGGTTCTACGAGGCCATGTGGTCGGCTGTACTGGGTAGCGGCAACTGGCAGGGCGAAGTGTGGAACCGGCGCAAGAGTGGCGAGCTCTACCAGCAGCTGCTCACCATCAGTACGGTGCGCAACGAAGTCGGCAAGCCCAGTCACTACGTTGCGGTCATGACCGACATCAGCCAGCTCAAGCGCTCCGAAGCGAAACTCGACTACCTGGCCCACCACGATCCGCTGACCGATCTGCCGAACCGCCTGTTGATGCAATCGCGCATCCAGCATGCCATCGAACGCGCCGCCCGCAGCCGCTGCCATCTCGCGCTGCTGTTCATCGATCTGGACCGTTTCAAGAACGTGAACGACAGCCTGGGTCATCCAGCTGGCGACGAACTCCTGGCCGCGATTGCGAAGCGGCTGCGCAGCCGGCTGCGCGAGGTCGACACGCTGGCCCGGCTCGGCGGCGACGAATTCGTGCTGCTGATCGAGGAAATGACGGTGCCGGAAGACGCCGCCATCGTCGCGCAGATGCTGATCGACCTGCTGACGGCGCCGTTCAGCCTGAGCCAGGGACGCGAAATCTACATCGGCGCGAGCATCGGCATTTCAGTGTTTCCGGACGACGGCCGCACCGTGACGGAGCTGATCCAGCATTCCGATGTGGCGATGTACCAGGCCAAGGAAGCCGGGCGCGGCGCGTTCCGCTTCTACACCGAAGCCATGAGCCGCGCTGCGCAGGACCGGCTGCATCTGGACACGCGGCTGCGCCGCGCGCTGGAGCGTGGCGAATTCAACCTGCATTATCAGCCGCAGATCGACATGACCAGCGGCCGGCTGACCGGCGCCGAAGCGCTGGTGCGCTGGATCGATCCGGAAGAGGGCGTCATTTCACCGGCGCGCTTCATACCGGTGGCGGAGGAAACCGGTCTGATCGTGCCGATCGGTGAGTGGGTATTGCGCACGGCCTGTGCCCAGGTGCGCGCCTGGCGCGACGCCGGCCATGCCCTGACGGTGGCGGTCAACCTGTCGGCCCGCCAACTGCAGCAGGCCGATCTCGCCCAGCGCGTGGCCGCGTTGATGGAGGAGTTCGGTGTCGGCCCGGACTGGCTCGAATTCGAACTGACCGAATCGATGCTGGCCGGCGAACAGGCCGCGACCGAAATGCGGCTGCGCGAACTCAAGGCGCTCGGCATTGCCTTGTCGATCGATGATTTCGGCACCGGCTATTCGTCACTGGCCTATCTGAAGCGTTTTCCGATCGACGTGCTGAAGATCGACCAGAGCTTCGTGCGCGACATCCCGCACGACCGCAATGACATGGAAATTGCCGCCACCATCATCGCCATGGCGCACACGCTGAAAATGCGTGTGGTGGCGGAAGGCGTCGAAACGCCTGAACAGCTGGCGTTCCTGAAGGAGCGCGAGTGCGATGCGTGGCAGGGGTATCTGTTCAGCAAGCCGCTGCCCGGCGAAGAATTCGCGATGCGTNGCGTTCCTGAAGGAGCGCGAGTGCGATGCGTGGCAGGGGTATCTGTTCAGCAAGCCGCTGCCCGGCGAAGAATTCGCGATGCGTTTCCTGCAGGGCTGATCGCACCCTACCGCAATCTCTAATGGCGCGCCTTTTGGAGCAGCGGCCTGTTGGAGTGGTGGGCTGTGGGAGCGGCGCTCCCACAGGGCGGCCCTGCCGGGTTGTCACCCGGCGATGTTCTTGTCCCGGAAGCGGCACAGGTCGGTGATGTTGCACTGGCCGCACAGCGGCTTGCGAGCGGTGCAGGTATAGCGGCCGTGCAGGATGAGCCAGTGGTGGGCGTGGTCCATGAATTCCTTCGGGACCACCTTGAGCAGCGCCTGTTCGACCGCGACGACGTCCTTGCCGGGCGCGAGGCCGATGCGGTTCGAAATGCGGAAGATGTGCGTATCGACCGCCATGGTCGGCTCGCCGAACACGATGTTCAGCACCACATTGGCTGTCTTGCGGCCGACGCCGGGCAGCGCTTCGAGCGCGGCGCGGTCGTTCGGTACTTCGCCGCCATGCTTCTCCAGCAGCTGGTGCGACAGTGACACGACGTTCTTCGCCTTGGCGCGGAACAGGCCGATGGTCTTGATGATGTCCTCGACTCCGGCGACACCCAGGCTGACCATGGCTTCCGGCGTCGGCGCCACGGGAAACAGCCGGCGCGTGGCGACATTCACGCCCTTGTCGGTCGCCTGCGCCGACAGCACCACGGCGACCAGCAGCTGAAACGGCGAGCCGTACTCGAGATCGCTTTTCGGATGCGGGTTGGCGGCGCGCCAGCGCTCGAACATCGTCTGGATGTCGGCGCGCGCGAGCTTGCTGACCCGCGCGCCCATCAGGCAGACGCCGCGTCCGCCGGCGCGTGCGGTGCCGCCGGACGGGCGGCCGCGGCGCGCGCCACCCATGCGTTGCGCGCAGCGATCAGCAGTCCGAGCAGGATGAAAGCACCGGGCGGCAGGATGGCGATCAACAGGCCGTGGTAGTCATCACCGAGCAGCCTGAATGCCTGCGCGCCCGGAATGATCATGTCGATACCGGCAAACAGCGTGCCCGCGCCGATCAGTTCGCGTGCGCCGCCCAGCAGCGCCAGCACCCACAGCAGGCCGACGCCCATCGCCGCACCATCCCACGCGGCGGCCAGCGGAGAATTCTTCGCCGCAAAGGCCTCCACCCGCGCCAGCACGATGCAGTTGGTGACGATCAGCGGAATGAAGATGCCCAGCACCAGATACAGCTCGTGCAGCCAGGCGTTGAACGCGAGGTCGAGGCAGGTGACCAGCGCGGCGATGATCAGAATGAACACCGGGATGCGGATTTCGTAAGGAATCAGCGTGCGCAGCGCCGCCACGGCGCCGCTGGCCAGCGCCATCACCAGCACGGTGGCCAGTGAAAGGCTGACCGCATTGACCAACGTATTGCTGATCGCCAGCAGCGGACACAGGCCGAGCAGCTGCACCAGCGCGGTGTTGTTCTCCCACAGGCCCTTGCGACCGATGTCGCCGTAAGCGGTACGTTCTTCGAGATTCATTGTTAGCACATCCTTTCATGCACCGCGGACTGTCGCTGAAAAGGCTGCCTGGAGCAGTATGAAGGCCGGTCAGGAACCCGGTCGATCGCGCGTGTCGTCATTCGTTCTTGTCCGCATTTTCGGCGCCCGGCAGCGGCAAGTCTTTCTTCGCAAGCACCTTGCCCGCGTCGGCGCCGGTCGGCAGGCCGAACAGCACCTCGCGCGCCGGGGCGATCGCCGCCACGGCGCGCCCCGTGGCGCGGATCACGGCGCGCGGCGAAATCGTCGCACCCGTCATGTAGGCGAAGTCGCCACCGTCCTTGCGCACCGTCCAGCTGCCCGCCTGCGCGGTGTCGCGGCNGGGGGGGGGGGGGGGGCGCCCCCCCCCCCCCCCCCGCCCCGTGGCGCGGATCACGGCGCGCGGCGAAATCGTCGCACCCGTCATGTAGGCGAAGTCGCCACCGTCCTTGCGCACCGTCCAGCTGCCCGCCTGCGCGGTGTCGCGGCCGACGAACTGGGCGATCCACTTCGGCGTGGCGCGGTCCTTGGCCGGGTCGATGTAGTCGCCCAGGCCGGGTGTTTCCTTGTGCGCAACGACCCGCACGCCGCCCAGTGTGCCATCGGCACGCAGCGCGATCAGCAGGCGGATCGCGCCGCTGTAGCCGTCGGGCGCCTGCGCCTCGAACACCAGCGCGACCGGATCGGCGCCGCGTCGCGCGCGGTGCAGCGTGACCGGCCCGGCAATGCCCAGCGCGGGCAGTGACGGCAACTGCACGATGTCGGTCAGCAGCGCGTTGTCGTAGTCGCCCTGCGGCAGAACTTGGGCGATCAGCTCGAGCCGGCGCGCTTCGACCGATGCGCGGATCGGCTCGCGCGTGGCTTCGAAGGTAAGCGCCATCAGCGCGGTGAAGATGAGCGTGAAGGTGCCGAGCAGCAGGGCCGATCGCGCGGCGGTGCCGGCTGCACTGGCGGGTGGTGTCAGTTCGTGCGCTGTCAGTGCGCTGGGCAACGCCTCGGCCGATGCCGGATCGGCGGCCGGTGTCGCCGCCGGGGTGTCACGCTCCGCGTCGCTCATCGTGTGCCGCCTTCCGGTGGCTCGACCTTGTGGCCGAACACGGGCGGCTGGGTCTTGATGTCGATCAGCGGCACGCAGATGTTCAGCAGCAGCACCGCGAAGGCAATGCCGTCCGGGTAGGCGCCGAAGGCACGGATGAGCCAGGCGATGAGCGCGATGCCCGCCGCGAAGATCAGCTTCCCGCGCGGTGTCGTCGCGCCCGACACCGGATCGGTCGCGATGAAGAAGGCACCCAGCATCGTGCCGCCGGCCAGCAGGTGGAAGGCCGGGCTGGCGTGGTGCGACGGATCGATCAGCCAGGCCACGCCGGACACCAGCGACATGGCGCCGAGGAACGCGACCGGAATGTGCCAGGTGATGATGCGCAGCGCGAGCAGCAGCAGGCCGCCCGCGCCCCAGGCCAGTGCGACCCATTCCCAGCCGGCGCCGCCCAAGTGACCGAAAGCCGCTGACTGCATCACGGCGGAGACATCGGCGTTGCCGAGCAGCCCGGTGCGCAGCGCATCCAGCGGTGTGGCGCCGGTGACCGCGTCGAGCACGCGCTCGCCGCCGAGCACCCAGTCGAGCTGTGTGGCGGCGTCGCTGCCCTGCAGTCCGGGCCACTGCGACATCAGTGCCGGAAAGCTGATGATCAGCACGCAATAGGCCAGCATGGCCGGGTTGAACGGGTTCTGGCCGAGGCCACCGTAGAGGTGCTTGCCGATGACGATCGCGAACGACGTGCCGATGACGATCATCCACCAGGGCAGCAGCGGCGGCAGGCAGACGGCGATCAGCCAGGCGGTGACCAGCGCGCTGCCGTCGCCGAGTGCGCGTGCCACCGGGCGGCGGCGCAGCGACAGCATGGCGGCTTCGCAGGCCAGCGCAGTGGCGCTGGCGATCGCGATCTGCAGCAGCAGGCCGATGCCGAACAGCCACACCTGCAGGGCGATGGCCGGCAGCATGGCAACGAGCACGGTCACCATGACGCGGCGCACGCTGGTGTTCTGGCGGAGATAGGGCGAGTTATACATCGGAGTCCGTGGTGGTCGGCGGGGCCGTCGGGTGGGTACTGCCCGGGGCAGTCGCGGGTCAGCTCATGGGGTGGCTCGTGGGGGGGGGCATGGCCTGGCTCACTCGGCGGGCGCGTCGCTCCCGCTCAGTGCCGACGCGCGCTTGCGGCGTTCCTCTGCCACGTCGATCTGCGCCTGCTGGGCCGGCGTCAACGCGTCGGTGTTCTTCGCGGCGACCGCCTCCTTCTGTGCCCTGGCGCGCGCCATGGCTGCTTCGATCAGCGCTTTCTTCGGGTCGTCGGCGGCCGTTGCAGCGTCGCCTGCGCCATCGGTCGGCTTGACAGCCGGCTTGGCGGCATTGCGTGCGGCCAGCTTGGCGGCCTTCTCTTCCTTTTCGCGGTCGGCGCGCCAGTTGCGGAATTCGAAACGCTCGCGCGCCGAATCGGCAGCATCCTTGTCGCGTTCGCGCGCCCAGATTTCACTCTTGGCGTAGCGGTAGTAATCAACCAGAGGGATGTGCGACGGGCACACGTAGGCGCAGCAGCCGCATTCGATGCAGTCGAACAGCTTGTATTCCTGTGCGCGCCCGAAATTGCGCGCCCGCGAATGCCAATACAGCTCGAACGGTTGCAGGTCGGCCGGACAGGCGCGCGCGCACTCGCCACAGCGTATGCAGGGCAATTCAGGTTCCGGCGGAGCGAACAGTGTCGGCGACGAGGCGAGCAGGCAATTGGTGGCCTTGACCACCGGTGCGTCGATATTCGGCAGCGGGATGCCCATCATCGGGCCGCCCATGATGAGCTTGTCGGTGTCGGGCTTGAGGCCGGCTGCGGCGAACAGGTGCGAGATCGGTGTGCCGATGGCGACGTCGAAGTTGCGCGGGCGCTCGACATTGCCGGTCACGGTGACGATGCGCCGGGTCAGTGGCTCGCCGTGCTCCAGCGCGCGCCACACGGCCAGCGCGGTGGCGACGTTGAAGCACTGCACGCCGAAATCGGTCGAACGGCTGCCATGCGGCACTTCGATGCCGGTCAGCACGCGGATCAGCTGCTTGGCGCCGCCGGCCGGGTAGCGCGTCGGTACAACGACGACTTCGAGCGAGGCGTGGCCCAGCGCCTGTGCAGCGGCCTTCAGTGCGACAGCGGCTTCCGGCTTGTTGTCCTCCAGCGCCACCAGTACCTGCTTCGCCGCCAGCATGCGCTGCATGATCAGTGCGCCGCGCAGGATGTTTCCGGGCTCGGCACGCATCAGCATGTCGTCGCAGGTGATGAAGGGCTCGCACTCCGCACCGTTGATCACCAGCGTGTCGGTGTGACCAGACTTGCCGGGATTGAGCTTGAGATGGCTTGGAAACACCGCACCGCCCAGACCCACCACGCCGGCATCGCGCAGGAAATCGCGGATTTCACCCGGCGCGGCGGCGTGCCAGTCGAAGGGCTCGCGTTCGATGGCGATGTCCTGCCCGTCGGGTTCGATCACCACGGCCGGTGACGACAGGCCCGACGCATGCGGCATGGGCCGTGGCTCGATGGCAACCACGTGGCCTGACGTGGGCGCATGCACCGCGCTCGATACATTGCCGTCGGCCGCACCGATGCGCTGCCCGCGCAGCACCTTGTCGCCCACGCTCACCAGCGGTCGCGGCGTGCCGCCGATGTGCTGGTGCAGCGGAATGACGAGCTGCGGCGGCAGCGCCAGGCGGGCGATCGGTTCGCGCGTCGACAGCGACTTGTTCGGGTCGGGCTTGACGCCGCCGTTGAACGAAAAGAGCTTGCTCAGCATGTCAGGCCGCTTCCTTCGCCGGCAGTGTTGCCGGCTGCACCTTCAGTTCGAACACCGGGTAGCGCCACTTCCAGTTGTCGACCGTTTCGGCCACCGGCACCATGTCGATGCAGTCGGCAGGGCAGGGCGGCACGCACAGTTCGCAGCCGGTGCACAGGTCGGCGACGATGGTGTGCATCTGCTTGGCCGCGCCGACAATGGCGTCCACCGGGCAGGCCTGGATGCACAGGGTGCAGCCGATGCAGGTCGCCTCGTCGATGACCGCAACAGACTTCGGCTTTTCGATGCCGTGTTCGGCATTCAGCGGCTTGTACTCGCGGCCCAGCAGATCGGCCAGCTTGCGCACGCCCTCGTCGCCGCCCGGCGGGCACTGGTTGATGTCGGCGTCGCCGCCGGCGATCGCGGTGGCGTAGGGCTTGCAGCCGGGGTAGCCGCACTGGCCGCACTGCGTCTGCGGCAGGATGGCATCGATCTTGTCGACCAGCGGGTCGCCCTGTGTCTTGAACAGCACCGATGCCGCGCCCAGCGTCGCACCGAGCACCAGCGCCAGACCTGCCATGACGATCAGCGCCGTGATCACGAATCCAGCCCTGCAAAACCCATGAAGGCGAGGCTCATCAGGCCGGCCGTGATCATCGCGATGGCGTTGCCGCGGAACGGCGCGGGAATGTCGGCACCGTCGAGCCGCTCGCGGATGCTGGCGAACAGCACCAGCGCCAGCACGAAGCCGGCGGCCGACGCGAAGCCGAACAGCAGCGATTCGAGCAGGTCATGCGCCATCGAGGCATTGAGCAGCGGCACGCCGAGCACGGCGCAATTGGTGGTGATCAGCGGCAGGTAGATGCCCAGCACCTGATGCAGCAGCGGGCTGGTTTTCTGTATCACCAGTTCGGTCAGCTGCACGATGGCGGCGATCACCACAATGAAGCTCAGCGTCGACAGATAGCCGAGGTCGAAGGGCTTCAGAAGGAAGGTGTCGATCAGATAGCTGGTGCCGCACGCCAGCGTCAGCACGAACATCGTCGCCAGACCCATGCCCACCGCGGTTTCCAGCTTCTTCGACACGCCCATGAAAGGGCACAGGCCGAGAATGCGCACGAACACCACGTTATTGACCAGCGCGGCACCCAGCAGCAGATAGAGGTAACTCGTCATGACGGGGCGAAGGTTCGCCAGAGTTTTACTGCACGCCGCGGCACACGGTGCACCGCGAAACCGCTGAATTATCCGTTAGTGCAGCGCAGCACTCAAGCTGCAGGCGCCCTGCGTGGTCGGTTATGGCGGCAAAACCCGACCGTGCGCACCGATCAACCCGAAAACTTCAGTTGATCGGCGCCACGTGCACGGTTGGCCGGGCGAAGCAGGAAAGTCGCAACAGTACTGTCCACCATCTGCATTTCAAGCGGTCCGTTGAGGTTTTCAGGTTCAAAGGAAAGTCATCAACCCGACGCTCAGCAGCCCGTAGATCGCGATGACGGTCAGGAAGTAGTTTTCATCTTCCAACCGTGTGACCTTGCGGCCCATCACGAAGGAACGCGCATACACCTCGCCTTTCACGAAGGCGTACACCGTGTAGATCGCGAGTGCGACGCCGATCAGCTTTAACATGCGTGACCACCCGCCCTATTTGAGCAGGCCGCTCAGCATGCCGAGGGCGTTCTGCATGGCGTCACCTTCCGGTATTCGACCATTCGGTGTGATGCCGTCGATCACCTGCGGCAGCAGCGCGCTCAGCTGGCCCGACACTTCCTGCGACGACAGCCCGAGCTGCTGCGCAATCTGGCCGATCTGACCGCTGCCGAGTACCGACTGCAGCTGTTCGGGCGAAATCGGCAGGTTCTGCCCGGTGCCGACCCAGGACGACACCAGGTCGCCCAGCCCCTTTTCCTGAAAGGCGGCGATCAGCCCCTGCAGGCCGCCCGTCTGTGGATTGTTGATCAGGCCCATCAACAGCTGCAGCAGGCCGGAACCCTGTGCGTCACCCTGGCCGGACAGCGCACCGGCAACCTGACCTGCGATCGAATCGAACAGACCCATGGTGTATCTCCAGAAACAATGTTGAGGATGCGGGTCGCAGTGTAACGCCCTGCGTCCGGACCACGGATACGGGCGACTGTTCCCGCCGCTTCACCCCATCCGGGCGCCGGCATCGGCCAGCAGCGTGCGCAGCAGAGAGCGGTGGCAGTGCGCCTCGTCGGCGCAGTAGCAACCGACTGAAAAGTCGGTCCGGTGCGACAGCGCCGCCAGCAGCGCGATGGTGTGCCGCGCGTCCGGTGCGTCCATTTCGGCGAGGTAACGCTTCGAGAACGCCGGCCAGTGCGCGGGCGACGGGTCGGTTTTCCACTGTTTGAGCGTGTCCGCGGACGGCGCCAGCACCGGAAACCACAGGTCGTACCAATCGCGCGCAGCGAGCTCGGCCGTCCGCACGCCGCGCGGCGGCCGCCGCACGGTGCCCAGCCGCAGTCCCTCGCCGGGCAGGCGCGGGCTGCCGAGTTTCACGATGAATACAGGCATGCCGATTTCATGCGCCCCGTCCGAACTGCGGCCTGCGCCGTGCCACGAAGGCCTGGACGGCTTCGGCAAAGTCGGCGCTGGCTGCGCTGCGCCCGAAGGCTGCCGCCTCGGCCGCCAGCTGAGCGGCCAGCGGCTGACCTGCTGCGCCGTCGGCGGCGGCGTTCAGCAGGTGCTTGATCTCGGCGTACGCATGGCGCGGGCCGCGGGCGAGACGGGTCACTTCGTCGGCAAGGGCTGCCTCGAAATCGGCTACCGGCACGACGCGTTCGACCAGACCGAGCGCCTTCGCTTCGTGCGCGTCGAAGCGGCGCGCGCTCCACATCAACTCGCGCGCGCGTCGTTCGCCCAGCGCGCGGCTCAGGAAGGCGGACTGCCCGCCAGCCCCCGGCTGGGCCAGCGCGATGCCGGCGGTGCTGAACAGCGCATCTTCGGCGGCCAGGGCGAAGTCGGAGGCCAGCATCAGCGACAGGCCATAGCCGACACAGTCGCCGCGCACTGCGGCGATCACCGGCTGGTGCGCCGCGCGCAGCGCAAGGATGACCGGATTGACCTGTTCAGCGACCAGCGCCTCGAACGACGCCTGCCGCGCTGCCGGTTCGAGCGCCAGACCTTGCGCGAATTCATGCACGTCGCCGCCGGCGCTGAAAGTGGCGCCATCGCCGCGCAGCACGAGCAGTTCGCAGGCCGGATCGGACAGCACCGCGCCGACTGCCAGCCGCAGCGCGCGCATCATCGCCGTGCTGTAGGCGTTGCGCCGCGCCGGGCGCGACATCGTCACGATGGCAACGCCGCCGTCGAAGTGGCTCAGTATGCGGCCGTCGCCGCCGGATTCAATCTGTTCAGTCAAGTGTCAGGCCTTTGCGCCGGACGGGCCCGGCGGCTCGATGTTCAGAAAGTTGTCGTGGAACACTTCCAGGGTGGTTCGATGCGCCACGCTGACCACGGTACAGCCTGGCAGGCGTTCGACGATCAGCTGGTACATCTGCGCTTCGGTCGCATTGTCGAGCGCGCTCGACGACTCGTCCATGAACAGGATGTCCGGCTGGTACAGCAGCGCCCGGGCAAACGCCAGCCGTTGCTGCTCGCCGGGTGAAAGCTGGTGGCTCCAGCGCGCCGATTCGTCGAGCCGCGCCACCAGATGGGGCAGGCGACAGTCGATCAGTGCCTGAGCCATGGCCGCGTGGTCGACGCTGTCGGTCGACGCCGGATAGGCCAGTGTGTCTTTCAGCGGACCGTCGGCCAGATAGTTCTTCTGCGGCATGAACATGATGCGCGCCGCGTCCGGCAGCGTGATGCGTCCGCTGCCGAAGGGCCACAGCCCGGCGATGGCGCGCAGCAGCGTGCTCTTGCCGACACCCGAAGGTCCGCGTACCAGCCATCGTTCGCCGGGCGCGAAGGCGAACGCGCGGATGGCCGACAGCAGGCGTCCCGACGGCAGGCCGAGCTCGACCGACTCGCCGGTGATCGTCCGACTGGCTGGCTCGCGTTCGAGTGCGATGCCCCCGGCAGGTCGTTGCGCCATGACCGCCTCCATGGTCGTCAGACGACGCACCCGCGCCGACAGCTGGAACAGGTCGCGGTAGGACAGCGCGAACCAGGCTACCGCCGAGGTCGTGGCGGCGAAGGCGGCGATGTCCTGCATCAGCGTGCCCAGCGACAGCTCACCGGTGAGCACCTTGGGCGATACGGCGATGATGGGCACCAGCACCGCGATGACCGAAAACGTCGTGGTGGTCAGGTTCAGATAGACGTTGTGCCGCATCAGCAGTGCCCAGTTGCGGCGGATTTCGCCGAACAGCTGCTGCAGCCGCGTCTGCTCGACCGCTTGGCCGCGGTACAGCGCGATCTGCTCTGCCGAATCGCGCACCCTGCCCAGCGCAAAGCGGAAATCGGCCTCGCAGGTCTGTTGCGCCACGGTGAGGCTGGCCAGGCGGTGGCCGGCAACATGTGTCACCACGGTCTGCAATATGCCCCAGCCGATGGCCAGCCAGAACAGGTAACCGGGAATGGTCACCGCCGCGCCGCCGACATCGAAAGTCATCGGTCCGGCGCTCTGCCACAGGATCCAGCCCATCGACCCGAGCGTGCCCAGATTGGCGATGAAACCGAGGCCGAGACTGATCATCAGCTTCACGTATTCGCTGATGTCCTGCGACAGCCGCTGGTCCGGGTTGTCGCACTGCGTGTCGCGTTCCATGCGGTAGAAGGTGTCGTCCTGCAACCAGCGCCGCATCATGGAATCGGTCAGGCTGCGCCGCCAGCGGATTTCCAGGGCCTGTTCGAGGTAGCCGAGCAGCGTTGTGACCGCCACCAGAATGGCAACGGCGCCGAAAAAAAGTGTGATGCTGCGGTTGAAGCCCGGTGCATCGAGCTTCTGCAGCGCATCGTAGAAGTCCTTCTGCAGCTCGTTCAGCCACACGTTGAGCCCCGTGCTGGCGGCCACCAGTGCGATCAGGATCAGCGCGAGCAGCCAGTACCGGTGACGCCCGGGCGACATGCGCCAGAAGGGGACTGCGAGACGGAAGGTGTGTTTCAGGATATCGATCATGAGGACATGACCCCGGGCAATGAATGGAGGCGGGCAACAGCGGGGAGCGCGCGCGATGTGTGCGACTCAGCCTGTTGGCGCAGCCGGACCTCCGGTTTCGATGGCGGGCTGCTCCAGCGTGAATTCGAATACCGCACCGACGCCGACGCTGCCGCGTGCCCGGATGTCACCGCCATGGAGGCGAACGATGCGCTGCACGATGCTCAGCCCGACGCCGGAACCGGCGTATTCGCTTGCCAGATGCAGACGGCGGAAGGGCTCGAACAGATGCCGTGCGTAAGCCATGTCGAATCCGGCGCCGTTGTCGGTCACCCGGTACCACTGACGTCCGTCCTCGACGAAGGCGTCGATGGCCACGCGCGGATCCTCCGTCTTCGCCGAGTATTTGCAGGCGTTGCCGAGCAGGTTCTGCCATACCTGGGCCAGCATCGCTTCGTCGCCGGTGGCGAATGGCAGCTCGCCGATGCGCAGTGTGGTGCTTCCGGTCTCGCCCATATCGGTCAGCAGCGCCCACGCGCTGGCCGCGCTGGCCGCCATGTCGATGCGTACCGGTTCGAGCGGGTGCCGGGAGGCGCCGGCTAGCCGGGTCAGCGCTTCGACGATGTCGTCCATGCGACGCGCGACATTCTCGATGCGTTCGGCATGCCGCAGCACCTTGTCGAAGTTGCCGGCCTGCAGATCGTCACGCAGCATGCGGGAGAAACCGCGGATGATGCGCAGCGGCCCGCGCAGGTCGTGCGAGATCGAGGCGGTCAGTGCTTGCATCTCACTTTGGGTGCCGGCCAGCGCCACCCGGGCCTGACCCAGCGCTTCGGCCTGCCGGTGCGCCGATTCGGTCAGCGCATCGTAGGCGGCACGCAGTGCATCGCTGTCGCGCAGCAGGTCGGTGACGTCGCGGATGATGGAAAACACCGCGCGTACGCCGTCCGATTGAAATTCCTCGGATGACACCAGACAGGCGCGCAGGTCGCCGTCGGCGCTGCGCAGGCGCACCGGCGTGCTGCTCACTTCGCCGTCTGCACGCATCAGTTCGCGCAGGGCGCGCAGTCCATCCGGATCGACGAGCGCCGGCAGCGCGTCGATCGGCTGGCCGATGAGCGTGTCCGCCTCGGCGCCCGCCAGCCTGCACAGTGCGTCATTGACATCAAGCACGCGGCCGCTGAGGTACTCGCTGATCAGCATGGCGTCGGGATGATGGGTGAAGGCACATGCCAGCCGGTCTTCGGCCCGCTGCAGCGCCTGTTCCGCTTCGGCGCGACGGATGCGTTCGCGCGCGATCTGCTCCACACGGCGGCGCAGCCGCAGCGCCAGCCAGCCCAGTAAGACAGCCGCCCCTGCGCCGAGCAGCATCAGGTCCATGCGCTGGGTGACCACACGCGCCTCGAGCATGCTTAGATCGGCTGCCGCGCGATGGCTGCTGAGCCACTTCATGCGCATTGCGTCGAGCTGGCCGGAGCGTTCGAGTACCTTCAGCGCATCATTCAACACCTCGCGCAGCGCCTCATTCTCCGGCGCCACCGCGAAGCCGTAGTCCTGCAGCCGCAGCGTGAAGTCACTCGCCATCACCACGTCGTACTGACCGCTCGCGAGCAGCTTGTCGCCATAGGCGCGCGGCATCAGTGCGAACTCGGCTGCGCCGTCGCGCAATGCCGCGAGCGCGGCCGCGTGATCGGAAACGTTCAGGAAGCGGTACTGCTCGCCGGGGAAGAAGTTGGCCCGGGTATCGCGCATCGGTTCGCTGTCGGGCACGGCAATCGTGCCGCGTGCCAGGTCGGCCATCGAAACCGGTGTATCGGTGTTGCGACGGTGATAGATGGACATGGCGGGCGTGGCATGCGCGGTGGCAAACGCTGCCCACTGCTCGCGGCTGCGCGTGCGCGACATTGCAATCAGATCCAGTCGGCCGGCCCGGAAATCGGCCTCGATGGCTGACCAGTCGTCCAGCCGCAGGACGATATCGAGCCCGGCAATGCGCGCCAGTTCGGCGACCAGTTCGATCTGGAAACCTTGTGGCTGGCCGTTCTCGTCGATGAACTCGAAGGGCTGGAAGTCGCGGTCGCCACCGTAGCGCAGCGTGTCGGCGAATGTCGCACTGCAGGTTCCGAAACAGAGCGCCACGACAAGCAGCGGGCGCAATGCGAAATGGAAAAGGCCGCTGCTGCGCAGACTTGACGCCGGCAGGCAAATCTTCATCGAGTGCTTCGGGCGGAACCGGTGCGTCATCGCTTGAATCAAGTGGGCTGCAGCGGCTGCGGACTTGTTCGCGTTGTGGCCCGGACACCCTGCAGGGTGCAAGATTACAAGAAATTTACCCAGCGGCGTCGCGCGTGCGCGTCCGTCACTGCAGTCCGCGGCAGCAATGGCCTCTGAATAAGAAATGCATTATAAGTTTTTCTGCGGCGCTGGCAGAACTGCAGGGTTGGCGCAGCCAGCCGGCCGCACGCACGAGCCGGATGCGCTCGCTGGTGAAAGCGGGGCAGTGGGTCATGACGGTTCGGCCGGATCCGCTTCGCACGCGAATGGTATTCAAGGTCATGACGGGTGCAAAGGCTCGTGCTGATGTCAGACATCGTCCCGATGCAGAGCCTGAAAGCCGGTCGATACCCGAACACTCCGGCATGGTGTTCATCGGGATGGCGCTGATGCCTCATCGCCACCGACGTGACGCTGACGGCCGTGTGTCCTTGCGTGTCGACTCGCTGATCAACGCGCGCCGAAGTGGCCTGGAGCAGCGTGCTTCTCAAGTGAGCCCGCGTTGCGGCCGATATTCAACCACGTCCCGATCGGCACATGAGGACATCGAGGAGACCACACCCAATGCAGGACACCCCCAGCGACATGGCAGCTCGCGAGCAATCAGCCTCTCCTGCGGTCAAGGTCGCCCTGCGCGCGCTGATCGTCGAAGACAATCCGGTTGACCTGTGCGTGCTGCTCGTCCGCCTGAGGGCCGGTGGCTACGACGTCACGTCGTTGTGCGTCGACACGCCGGGCGCGCTGCGCGATGCGCTGGTGCAAGGGGGGTGGGACATTGTCATCAGCGACTACCTGCTGCCGACCTTCAATGGCCTGGACGCGCTGAATATCGTCAAGCGCTTTGACCCCGACCTGCCGCTGATCATCGTGTCGGGCGGCATCGGCGAAGACATCGCAGTCGAGGCGATGCGGGCCGGCGCGCAGGATTACCTGCTGAAGAAGAACCTGCAACGCCTGCCGCCTGTCATCGATCGGGAGTTGAAGAAGGCGGCAGCGCGACGCGAGCAGCTGGCGGCGACTGCCGTGCTGCGCGAGAGCGAACTGCGCCTGCAGAGCATCCTCGCCACGCTGGAAGACATCATCTGGTCGATCGAGCTCAGAACGCAGCGACTGGTCTATCTCAATCCGGCCGCAGTCAATATCTACGGCGTACCGGCGGAGGCATTCCTCGACGGCCGCATCGACTGGCTCGACATGGTGCACCCGGACGACCGCGAGCGCATGCGCCATTCGCTGAAGGAAGTGTCGAAGGTCGGCAGTCTGGCGAGCGAGTACCGTATCGTGCGACCCGATGGCGAGGTGCGCTGGATACACGACCGCGCGCGCGTGGTGTGCAACGAATCCGGTACGCGCGTGCGTGTGGACGGCATTGCCCGCGACGTGACCGAGCACAAGTTCAGCGAAGCCAAGCTTTATCAGGCGGCCAACTTCGATGCCCTGACCGGCCTGCCCAACCGCGCCATGCTGAGCGACCGCCTCAACCGGGCGCTGATCCGCCAGGCCGACGGCGAAACCATGCTGGCCGTGCTGTTCGTCGACATCGACCGTTTCAAGGTGATCAACGACAGCATGGGTCACGACGCCGGCGACGAACTGCTGCGCCAGATCACCGAGCGCCTGTCGCTCGCCCTGCGCGCGAGCGACACGCTGGCCCGCCAGGGCGGCGATGAGTTCGTCATCGTGCTGCCCGACCTGCACTGCGCTGCCGACGCCGAAATGGTATGCCGCAACCTGATGCGCGCCATCGAGCCGCCGGTCGAACTGCTCGGTCATCCGATCTACTGCACCGCCAGCATGGGCGTGGCGCTGTATCCGACCGACGGCGACGACGCGGGTACGTTGCTGAAGCACGCCGACCTCGCGATGTACCGGGCGAAGAAGGAAGGGCGCAATACGCTGCGCTTCTACAACCCGGAAGAGGGGGGCGCGGCCAACAACCGGCTCGAACTGGAGCGCGAGCTGCGCGCCGCGCTGGCCAATGACGAATTCGAACTGCACTACCAGCCGAAAGTCGATCTGACGCAAGACGGACGCATCGCCGGCTTCGAGGCGCTGGTGCGCTGGCGCCACCCGAGCCGCGGCCTGCTGTCGCCGCTGGAATTCATACCGCTGGCCGAAGAGACCGGCCTCATCGTGCCGATAGGTACCTGGGTATTGCGCCAGGCCTGTACCCAGGCGCGCATTTGGGTCAACGAATTCGGCCCGCACCTGCGCATGGCGGTAAACCTGTCAGCCCGCCAGTTTGCCGGCAGCGACCTGGTGGAAACGGTCACGACTGCGCTGCGGGACAGCGGCCTCGGTCCGGGCAATCTGGAAGTCGAAATCACCGAATCACTGCTCATGCAGGACGCTGGAAAGTCGGTGCGCGTGCTGCGCCAGATCAAGGATATGGGCGTCTCGATCGCGGTCGACGACTTCGGTACCGGTTATTCCAGCCTTGCCTACCTGAAGCGCTTTCCGCTGGACGTGATCAAGATCGACCGCTCCTTCGTGCGCGACATTTCCGACGACCCGGACGATGCCGCAATCTGCGCGTCCATCCTCGCCATGGCCCACGCGCTGCGCATGGAAGTCGTCGCCGAGGGCGTCGAAACGATGCCGCAGCTTGCCTTCCTGCAGGAACATCGCTGCCAGGTCATGCAGGGCTACCTGTTCAGCCGTCCGCTGCCGGCTGCCGACGCGAGCGCGGTGCTCGCCAGTGGGCGACGCCAGCCGCTCAGCAGCTCAACCGCTGCGCATTAGCGATCGACTGCCCGGCCGACCCGTCGCCTGCTTCCCCGCGACGCCGCACGGGAAACGACAGGGCACGGCATCGTCGTACAGCGGCTTCCCCGAAACCAACGGTCTGCTATTGCTCTGGTTCAATCGCCGCGATCTGTACAACTACGCACGCCACTTGAAGGAACATCAGTGTGGCCCGCGGGCGGTGGCGCCGGACATGCGGCACTGCGAACTGGCGGCCTGGTCTGCATGGCTCGATAAGTGCTTCGTCCGTGTTGAGGGAGTGCCGCACATGGCGACGGCAGGTCCGGGCAATCCTGTCCGCATCACGTCGATCAACCGCTGATTCCATCGCGTCTTGCGCAATGCAGGACCAGTCGCGCTCCTTTGCCTGGAGACCTGCTCGAACATGTTTATCGAGGCAGGCTCCTTTGTCCTTCCACCGCTTTCGCCCCCGAAAGAACTTCCTCGCAATGGCACTCCAGCCCGCCGACGGGATCAACAGGACACAACATGACTGCTACCACCGAATCTCTTGCGTTTCAGCGTCTTGAAGCTGAAAGTCGCCTGCAGAAGCCTGCACTCAAAGGGCCCACGCACCTTCCCGGCCGTTTCGGCTTCCGCGGTGAAATCACCCTGACGACCGAACCGCTCGTATCGCTCAAGGAGACGATTGCCGCAGCGGACAACGGCGAAGCAACCCTTTCGTTTCTCGCTGGTTCGCTGCCGTCCTTCAAAGCACTGCCTGCATTGATCGCGGCTCTGGGTCACACCATCAAGGCGGGCGGCAAGTACTTCATCTATGTGTCCGACCTCGATCGCGCATCGCGCTACCAGATCGAGTTCGACGGCGTATCGGTCTATGTGCTGCCGATCGACGACACCTCGGTCTACAACGAGCTGATCGATTTCCTGTATCTCGACAAGACGAGAATGAAGAAGATGGATACGGCCGAAAAGGTCGATACCATCGTCGACGCTGCGCTCAAGTACGCTCAGGTCTACGAAGTCATTACTTTCGGAGAAGGGCTGAAACGACTCTGAACAGTCCGCGTCCGTGTCGGGTTGGCGACGCACGCAATGGCGCCAATCACGACAATCCGGCCTGACCGGGTCCTGCGGTGGCGCCGTGGACGACCTTGCTTTCGATCTCGATGAGAAGGCTTGATTCCCAAGCCACAAATCGCCCGGTGGATGAGGGCGATTCAGCGTCGGTTCCATGCCGAGGGGATCGAGAAGATGACCCCGCAACCCTGCGATGAAGTTGCGCTTGAAGGATGCAGTGGGCTGATTGGGGCACAGTCGATCATCGTCTTATCATCGAGTCGAGTGGTGCCTGAATATGCCAAACGGAATTTCCGGGCGAGAAATCTGCCCCGCCATGCAGGTCAGCGCCGGGGCGTGCTGTACACTTCGGGCAACCTCCTTCCGATCACCTCTTCGTGTCCGACATTCCCACCACCTTTGCTGTCGACGGTCCGCTAGCCCGGGTGATCGAAGGTTTCACTCCGCGCGCGCAGCAGACGGAAATGGCCGAGCGGGTGGCGGCGGCGATCGAACAGCGCGGCGTGCTGGTGGTCGAGGCGGGTACCGGGACGGGCAAGACCTACGCCTATCTCGTGCCGGCGCTGCTGTCCGGCACCAAGGTGATCGTGTCGACCGGCACCAAGACGCTGCAGGACCAGCTGTTCCAGCGCGACCTGCCGACGGTGCGCGGCGCGCTCGGCGTGCCGGTGACCATCGCGCTGCTGAAGGGGCGCGCCAACTATCTGTGCCACTACCACCTCGAACGGTCACTGCACGACGGCAGGCTCGGCTCGCGCGAAGAGGCCGGGCATCTGCAGGCCATCGCGCGCTGGGCCAAGGTGACGAGCAGCGGCGACAAGGCGCAGTGCACCGAGGTGCCGGAAGAGTCGGGCGCCTGGCAGATGGCCACTTCGACGCGCGACAATTGCCTCGGCCAGGACTGCCCGAACGCGAAGGAGTGCTTCGTGACCGCGGCGCGGCGGGAAGCGATGGAGGCGGACGTGGTGGTGGTCAATCACCACCTGTTCTTCGCCGACCTGATGCTGCGTGACGAGGGCGTGGCCGAACTGCTGCCGGCCTGCAATGCGGTGGTGTTCGACGAAGCGCATCAGCTGGCGGAAACCGCCAGCCTGTTCTTCGGCGAGTCGGTATCGACTTCGCAGCTGCTGGAACTGGCGCGCGACACGCGTGCCGAGGCGGTCATCAACGCCAAGGATTTCAAACAATTGCCGGAAGCCGCCGAGCGCATGGCCAAGACGGCGCGCGATCTGCGACTGGTGTTCCGCGAAGAGAATGTGCGGCTGTCGGCGGCGCAGATCGACGAGCGAGCCGCGTTCGCGCCGGCGCTGGCCACCGTGCTGGACGCCTTGCGCGAGCTGGCCGGCGTGCTCGAAACCCAGGCCGGGCGCAGCGAGGGGCTGGAAAAGTGCTGGCAGCGCTCGCTCGATCTGGTGGCGCGCATCGAACGCTGGCAGAAGCCTGACCAGCCCGACCGCGTGCGCTGGGCCGAGGTGTATACGCAGGCGCTCGCGCTGAACGCCACGCCGCTGTCGGTGGCCGACATTTTCCGGCGCCAGATGGAAGACAACCCGCGGGCGTGGATATTCACGTCGGCCACGCTGGCGGTCGGCGGCGATTTCGGGCATTACTGCGGCGAACTGGGCCTCGCCGGCGCCGAGACGGCGCTATGGGGCAGCCCCTTCAACTACGGCGAGCAGGCGCTGCTGTATGCGCCCGAAAACATGCCGGAGCCGTCGGCGCCCACCTACGCCGAAGCAGTGGCACGTACCGCCTGGCCGCTGATCAAGGCCTGCCGCGGCGGCGTGTTCGTGCTGTGCACCTCGCTGCGCGCGATGAAGCGCATCCACGAACTGATCGAGGACAAGCTGTCGGCCTACGATCCTGAGCGCCCGCTGCTGATGCAGGGTCAGGCCACGCGCAGCGAGCTGCTCGAGCGGCACCGCGCAGCCGGCAACGCGGTGCTGGTCGCCAGCCAGAGCTTCTGGGAAGGTGTGGATGTGCGCGGCGACGCGCTGCAGCTGGTCATCATCGACAAGCTGCCGTTCGCACCGCCGGACGACCCGGTGCTGTCGGCGCGCATCGAACACATGAAGCGCGAAGGCCGCAACGCCTTCATGGATTACCAGTTGCCGCATGCCGTGATCAGCATGAAGCAGGGCGCCGGCCGGTTGATCCGCGACGAGCACGACCACGGTGTGCTTGTGGTATGCGACCCGCGCCTGATCGACAAGCACTACGGCAAGACCATCTGGCGCAGCCTGCCGCCGATGCGCCGCACGCGCAGCGAAGACGTGGCGGTGCAGTTTCTCGAAAGCCTGGGCGGCTGAACATTTCGAGATTTTCCTGAGCGGCGATGGCGCGGATTTCCCGATCCGCGCCAAGCGCCGCGCGCTAGCCTGAATCCGGTCTGGAATCGTGATTCGAAGTCCGGGAGGTGTCGCCATGCTGCGCGAAGCACTTTTCAGGGGGCCGCCGCAGGACGTCGCCCATTCGTCGAAATTCCGCGTGCTGTCCGGGCTGCTCGCCCAGGCCGGCATCGAAGTGGACGGACCGGAACCGTGGGACATGCGCATTCATTCGCCCGACCTGCCGGCGCGCCTGCTCGCGCAGGGCAGCCTCGGGTTGGGCGAAAGCTACATGGATGGCGAATGGGACGCCGACCGTCTCGACGAATTCTTCGCCCGGCTGCTGCGGGCACGTCTGGGCGAGCGCGTGCAGCCGGCGCGCATCGTCATGCACGCGCTCAGCGCGCACCTGTTCAACCGCCAGACGCGGCGCCGCGCCTGGCAGGTCGGCGAGCGTCACTACGATCTGGGCAACGATTTCTACGCGGCCATGCTCGACCCGCGCATGACCTATACCTGCGCCTACTGGAAGGACGCCGATGACCTCGCGGCTGCGCAGGATGCCAAACTCGATCTGGTGTGCCGCAAGCTCAAGCTCCAACCAGGCATGCGTCTGCTCGATATCGGCTGCGGCTGGGGCAGCCTGATCGGCTACGCGGCCGAGCACTACGGGGTGGAATGTGTCGGCGTGACCGTGTCGCGCGAACAGGTGGAGTGGGCGCGCGCACGCTACGCCGGCCTGCCGGTGGAATTCCGGCTGCAGGACTACCGCGAAGTCGATGAAGCGTTCGACCGGGTGGCCAGCATCGGCATGTTCGAGCATGTCGGGCGCAAGAACTTCCGTACCTTCATGCAGGTGGCGCGGCGCTGCCTGCATCCGGACGGCCTGCTGCTGTTGCACACGATAGGCAAGAACACGCAGCGTGGCGCCACCGACCCCTGGATAGACCGCTACATCTTCCCCAACGGCGACCTGCCCGCGGTCGGCCAGATCGGCCATGCACTCGATGACCTGTTCGTGGTGGAAGATCTGCACAACTTCGGTGCCGACTACGACCGCACGCTGATGGCCTGGCATGCCAATTTCGAAGCCGCCTTGCCGCAATGGGCCGACGGGCTCGGCGAGCGCTTTCGCCGCATGTGGCGCTATTACCTGCTGTCGTGTGCCGGTGCGTTCCGCGCACGCGACATCCAGCTCTGGCAATGGGTGTTGTCGCCAGCCGGTGTGCCCGGCGGCTATCGTCGCATCAGCTGATGCGGCGCTTCGACCTGAAAACCTCGGTTGATCGCTGGAAATGCTGATGGGGGAGCGTGCGCTTGCGAGTTTCCTGCTTCGCCCGGCCCTCACCCTCCGCGTGAGGGCGCTTCGCCGCCATGCGCAGGGCCGAATGGCCCGTCCGTGCAGAGAGACATACTGCAGCGTCCTCGCGCTTTGCCGCACACCCTGCCAACCCTGCCCACGGCGTCGATCAACTGAGCTTCTGAGGTTCAACCTGCATTGAAGTACTGGCGGATCGCTTCGTCCGAGGTGTGGGTGTTCAACTCGCTGACGTTGATCGACATGCTGCCGGTAGCCCACAGGTAGTGTTTGCGGAACCACGCATAGAGCTCGTCCGATGCCTTGTCGATCGCGCCCAGGCGGCCCGACTCGATCAGGTATTGCAGCGCGCGGTCCGCCCCGGGGGTCTGCTCGGTCACGGCGCGATGCTTTTCGAGCGGCTGGAACAGGCGGCCCACATCGAGTGCGGTGACCGATTGCGGGCGCTCGGCCAGACGGCGCTCCAGCCTGTCGATTGCGGCCGTCCACGACGGGCTGAGTTTGAAGCGCTTGCGCAGACTTGCGATCCAGTTTTGCAGAAGCGCAACATAGGTTTGTTCGGTGGCCTTGTCGCTCGTCATGTTGGCGTTATCCTTGTACGCAGTCGCGGAACCAGTCAGCCGGTGACACAGACTTGCAGCCGACGGCATCCTGTCCGCTTTTACGACTGCGCAACGATCCGGCTTGAGCAGTCGGTGAGCAGGTTGGCACGGCGAAGCAAACATTTATTCGCGTGGAGCGCTCCGCCCGCGCTGCATCACGGTCGGGGCCCGATTTCTCGTGAATGATGTCGCCACGAGAACCGCTTTCTGGTCTGCGGCCACGCATCCGGTCCTCCCTGGACGGGGTATCCGGATTTTCAGGCGTCAATCTACGGGTTACGCACATGGTTTTCGAAGTCTACGGACGATTCGAGGTCGAAGTTTGCGAGGAGTCGGGGGCGTGGGTCGCCTACCGGCTGGGCCCCGGCATGCGTCATCGTGACTATGACGTGTCCTTCCCGCGCGGGCTGGCCGAAGACCGGCTGGCCGAGGTGCTGACCACCAGTTTCCAGGACCTTGCCTCGCCGGGCCTGAATGTGCGGCGCGTCCGCTGAAGGCTGTCGCACCGAGCACGCGCCATGTTCGCCTCCCTCGCGCGCTTCCCCGATACGCTCGGTACCTTCGGTCTGATCTTCTGGGGCGGCGTGCTGCTGGCGCTGCTGATCGCCGTCGGCGTACTGATCGTGATCGAACAGCGCATGTTCCGGGCGCGTGGCAAGGGCGGCGGAGCGCTGTTCGTGCGCCTGTGTTCCTTGCCCATCCTCGCCCTGACCGTGGCCGCCGTACTGTTCGCCGCGCGCGCAGTGTCTGGCATGGAAAGCCTGGCGGTGTTCTACGTCGCACTGTTCACGCTGGCGCCACTGATGTGGTTCGGTCTGCACGGGCTGGCCGGGTGGCTCGCCTCACCGCGGCTGGGTCGCGGTGAAAGTGCATGGCTGGCGGTCAGCGGTCTGCTGATGCTGTTGCTGCCGGTCGGCATCGTCAGCGCGCTGCAGATGCCTTACTTCCATCTGGTTCGCCTGATCGACGGCGCCCGCGTGGCCGCAACCGATCAGCGGCCGCTGCCGCATGACGTGCGGCCGGTGGTCCGCTTCCGGCTGGCTGCCGTCGGCGGCGGCACCGGTGACCTCCTCGTTCAATCGCTGCGGGCGCCGGCGGGTGTGACGGTCGAGCGCGTCGAAGCGATGTCGGGCGGTCACTGGGCGGACACCGCGACACAGATGCATGCCTACATGTGCCGCAACGGCGCAGATCTGCATTTCGCATGGCGGCCAGGCACCGCGCTGCCGCGGCTCAGGCTGCACTGGCGTGACGCCTCCGGTGCCGCGCTGACCGAGTTCCAGCCTGCCGGTCCGGTCGTGCTGCCGCCGGCGGCGGACTTCGTGCCGCGCTGGCGTAGCGGCGGCGGTGTCGATCTGCCGGCGCCCTTGCCGCGCGACCTCGTCACCGTCAGCAATCAGGCGGGCGCCAGCGGCTATTTCCGCGCGCTGCCGGCAAGCCTCGATCGCGCACATGACTGCGTGCTCGGCGGTGATCACCTGACATGGACGTCTTCGGACGACGCAGTGAGTTCATTGCGGATCTCGATCGACCTCACCGCGACCGACCGCGGCTTGAGCGCGCAGTATGTGAGGCCGGATCCTTGATGACCGCTCTGCGGACGCGCTGTGAGCGCTGCAACATGATCTGCCCGCGGCGGTGATGTACCCTTCATTTCATTCATCCTCTGTGCACCGATCACGATGAAAACCCTTTACGAAGCGGCCAGCCTTGTGGAAGCCCATCTGCTGAGGGATCTGCTGGCACAGGAAGGCGTGCCCGCGGTGATCCACGGTGAGTTCCTGCAGGGCGGCATGGGAGAACTGCCGGCTGCGGGCCTGATCCGGCTGATGGTGGATGATCACCACTTTGGCGCGGGGCGGGCAGTCATCGAACGCTGGGAAGCCAATCCGATCAGCGACATCCCGGACGTGCCACGTCCTTCGGCCCGGGACGAGGCGTCACCCGCTGGCGAGCAGTCCGTGCATCGGCAGCCACCCCCACCCCCGCAGCGACGGCGCGACGGCCGCAACCCTTTCGGCATGTGGATCGCCGTGGCCGTGGTCGCCACCGCCTGCTGGCTGTATGCGCGCGCGGTCGAGGCGATCGAGGTGGTCGACGTTGTCGATATCGATGGTTGCATCGACGGGCTTGCTACAGACGCCGACATGCACCACCCGGCACCGCCGCCTACGCCTGGAAACGGCGCCGCGCTGCGCTTGCGCTGAGTGTCCGTGCCGGCTGTCAGCGATCCGGCGGCGCCACGCAGCGGGCGCCTGTTCAGTCGCGTCCTCCTTGTTGCATTGCTGTTTTTCGGCGCGCTGTGGCTGCTCGATTGCCTGTTTCCGCCGCCGCTGCCCGGCCGGGACGACGGTCTCATCGTGCTGGCGCGCGACGGTAGCCCGCTGCGCGCCTGGCCGGGTGCGGATGGCGCGTGGCGCTATCCGGTCACGCTGGCCGACGTGTCGCCTCGCTATGTCGAGGCGTTACTGGGCTATGAAGACCGCTGGTTCCGCTGGCATCCGGGCGTCAATCCGGCCGCGCTGGCGCGTGCCGCTTGGCAGTGGGCGGACAGCGGGCGCATCGTGTCCGGCGGCTCCACGCTCACCATGCAGGTCGCGCGCATTCTCGAACCCATGCCGCGCACGCCGCGCGGCAAGCTGCGCCAGATGGCGCGCGCGCTGCAGCTCGAATGGCGGCTGTCAAAGGACGACATCCTCACGCTGTATCTGAATCATGCGCCAATGGGTGGCATCGTCGAAGGCGTCGAGATGGCCAGTCGCGCCTACCTGGGCAAGCCCTCGCGAGATCTCAGCCATGCCGAAGCGGCGCTGCTTGCCACCCTGCCGCGTGCGCCCAGCCGCCTGCGTCCGGACCGCGCGCCGCAGGTGGCGCAGGTCGCGCGCGATCGCGTGCTGACCCGGCTGGCCAGCTTCGGCATCTGGACACCCGAGCTGGTGGCCGACGCGCGCATCGAACCGGTCATCGCACAGCGCCTGCAGGGCGGATGGCTGGCGCCGCTGGCGGCCGAACGTCTGCGCGGGCAGGTGCGCCGGTCGGACCGACGCGGCCTGACCCGCGTCGCCAGCACGCTGGACCGCGAACTGCAGGCCACGGTCGAGCGCCTGCTGGCCGACCGCGCCTCGGTGCTGCCGCCGAAGGTGTCGATCGCAGCGCTGGTGATGGATGTCGACACACTGGAGGTGCGCGCCTATGCCGGCTCGGCCGATTTCAGCGATGCGGGGCGAAGCGCCCACGTTGACATGGTGCGTGGCGTGCGCTCGCCCGGCTCGACTTTGAAGCCCTTCCTGTATGCGATGGCGCTGGATGATGGCCTCATTCACTCCGAAAGCCTGCTGATCGATGCGCCGCAGGCCTTCGGCGGCTATCAGCCGGGTAATTTCCAGGCTGATTTTTCGGGGCCGGTCAGCGCCGCCGAAGCGCTGCAGCGCTCTCTCAATGTGCCGGCAGTCGACCTGCTGGACCAGATCACGCCGTCGCGCTTCGCCGCGCGGCTCGCCACGGGCGGCATCAAGCTGCGCATCGCGACCGGAGAGCAGCCCAACCTGAGCCTCATCCTGGGCGGCGCCGGAGTCACGCTGGAAGAACTGGTCGGCGCCTACCGCGCGCTGGCTGCCGGCGGCCTCGCCGGCACGCCTCGCCTCACACCGGATGCACCGCGCGTCGAATCGCGCCTGATGAGTGAGGGCGCAGCGTGGATCGTGCGTGACATTCTGGAAGGCGGCGGTCACCCGGATCGCCCCTTCATCGAAGGCGGTGGCGATGCGCCGCTGGCCTGGAAAACCGGCACCAGCTTCGGCTTTCGCGACGCGTGGGCGGTCGGCGTGGCCGGCCGCCATGCATTGGGCGTATGGATAGGCCGACCCGACGGTACGCCCAATCCCGGCTTCTTCGGTGCCAATGCAGCCGCGCCGCTGCTGAAGGACATCGCCGCTGCGCTGCCGCGCGCAGCGCCTGTTTCGCGCGACCGGCCCGCGTCGGTGCAGTCGATCGACATTTGCTGGCCGCTGGGCACTGCGGCCGCCGACATGCTGGCGCCACTGTGCCATCGCCGTCGCAGCGCCTGGTCACTCGCCGGTGCCGTACCGCCGACGCGACCCGATCGTATCGACGGCAGCAGCCTGCGGCAGACAGCGTGGATCGATCCGACCAGCGGTCTGCGCACGGTGTCGGGCTGTGGCAATGGGCAAATGCAGGAGTTCGCCCGCTGGCCGGTGCTGTTGCAACCGTGGCTCGCAGGCTGGCAGCCGGCCGACCAGCGCCTGCCCGACTGGCAACCGGGCTGCGCGCCGGCCGATACTGCACCGGCCGCCACGCTGCGTATCGTCGGCCTCACCGATGGCTTGCGCCTGCGCCCCGCGCCAAATCAGCGCCATGTGTCGTTGCAGCTTGCGGTACGCGGTGTGCACGGCACGGTGTATTGGCTGCTCGATGGACGAAGGGTGATGCCGAATGGCGGTGGCAAACTGCTGCTCGACGACCCCGGCGAACACCGGCTGACCGTGATGGACGGCGAGGGACGCCATCACAGCGTGAGGTTCGTGCTCGATCCGGCGGCCGATGCCCGAGCCTTGCGCTGACCCCCGGTGCCGTGAGAGGCACCGGCCGCCTCGCCGCGATCGGTGCAGCCCCCTGTGGGAGCGGCGGCCTCGTCGCGATCGTGCCGCGGCCATCGTTGTGCAGCGTGCGTATCGCGGCGAGGCCGCCGCTCCCACAGGAACAGCTCCCACAGGAACAGCTCCCACAGGAACAGCTCCCACAGGAACAGCTCCCACAGGAACAGCTCCCACAGGAACAGCTCCCACCGTCGGCCAGCTTGCGAACGTTGTCCGCGCCAGGCAGGTCGATTGTCGTTGCGCTGCGCGATCGGCGGAATGAAGTCCCGACCTGTTCCGTTCGCGGGAATTCGCGCATGGGATGCCCTGTTGCGCCGTAGCGATGTGGTTCGTTTCTGCGATCCGGCCCGGGGCTGCCTTGACACGTGCGGCAGCGGTGGTGACGATGCGTCGCGTACCGATCACGCGGCGTCCGGCTATATCCATTCAGGCGGGCCACGGATTGTCCGGAAAACTCAATTTCCCTGAGTTTCGCTCGTGTCTTTTTTGCTGTTATTTCAATCACCAACCCGGGAATGACCATGTCTCAAATCATCGTTGAACACAACCCGTCGGAAGACAAGCTCAAGCAACTCGGCGTGTCGAGCTGGGAAATCTGGGAAAAGGAAGTATCGAAGTTTCCGCTCGATTTCGGCATGACCGAAAGCGCCTATCTGCTCGAGGGCGAAATCCATGTCACGCCGCAGGGCGGCGAAAAGGTGGTGATCAAGGCCGGCGACTTCGTGGTGTTCCCGAAAGGCATGAAGTCGATGTGGGAAGTGGTGAAGCCCTTGCGCAAGCACTACAAGCACAGCTGAGCCAGGACTTCAACCCGACAGCAGGTTGAACAAAAAAAGCCCCGGAAATCCGGGGCTTTTTTCTGTCGGTCGACGCAGGGGCATCAGGGTGCGCGGTACTCGACGCCGTGGCGCTTGAAGATGTCCTTCAGTTCGCCCTTTTCGGCAATGCTGTTCATCGCGGCCTGCAGCGACTGGGCCAGCTTTTCGTTGCCTGCCTTCACCGCGAGGCCGATGACCCACTGACGGCGATTGACCAGCGGCAGCGGCACGTCGCCAATCGCGTAGCCGCTGGTACCGGCAATGCCTGCTTCCATCTCGCTCTGCATGCCCATCACGGCACTGACTTCGCCGTTCTTCATCGCTGCCAGCGCTTCGCCGGCCGATTTGTAGTGGCCGATGTTGTTGCGGTAGGCGCCGCCGTCCGCCGACAGCAGCACCGTGTCAGGGTAGGTTTCAACTTCGACGCCGATGCGCTGGGTGCGGAAGACATCGAGCGATTCGAGCTTGTCGATCTTCTCGACATTGCGGGCGATGGCGAACTTTTCGCGGTAGTACGGTGCTAAGAACATGGCCTTGTCGTTGCGCGCCGTGTAGGTCGCGTCGATGGGCACATGCAGCATGACATCGGCCGGGCCGTAGCCGAGCACGGTACCGCGCCACACCATGTTGCGCAGGTCATCGTCCATGTTTTCATCGGCCGAGAACCACAGGATTTCGAGCTTCACGCCAAGCCGGTCGGCCAGCAGTTTGGCGAGGTCAACGTCAATGCCGCCTGCACTTATGTCGGAGAACGGGGCGAACTCCTTGTACAGCGCAACCTTGATCTGGCCGCTCTTGATAACTTCGTCGAGGTCGCGGCCCTGCGCCCATGCGCTGCCGGCGAAGCCGCCCAGCCACACGACGGCGCACAGCATCAGCGCGGTGAATCTGTTCTTCATTCCTGGTCTCCAGAGGTATTGTGTGTGCGGGGATGTTTTCCCGCGAGCCCGCATTTTTGCACGGCGGACCGATATCGGTTGCAACAACCGGTTTGCCGCCCTCAGGCGTCAGCGGACGTTGCACGGAGTGCTCTGTCGGGCAGCCAGGTCAGCAGGCGCGCCGACAAACCGGACAGGAAAGAAAAAACCGGCGCCAGAAGGCGCCGGTTACGGTCGCCCCAACAACGGGGCGCAAGGAGGAGTCTTCAGATCTTCTTGATCAATCCTTCAGCAGCTTGAACACCCACATCGAGCCACCCTGGTTCAGGTACGCAACTTTCTTGGCCACGTCACCGCCCCACAGCGGCACTGCGCCGCCCCAGCCGGCCGTCACGGCAACGTACTGTTCGCCGTCCTGGTCCCAGGTGATCGGGGGGGCGACGATGCCGGTGCCGACCTGGAAGGACCACACTTCCTTGCCGGTCTTGGCGTCGGCCGCCTTCAGGTAACCCTCGGGCGTGCCCCAGAACACCAGACCGCCGCGGGTCACCATCGCGCCGCCCCACAGCGGAGCGTTGTTGCGTACTTCCCACACGATCTTGCCGGTCTTCGGATCGACGGCACGCAGCGCGCCGATGTAGTCGCCGCCGATGTCCTTGGCGTCAAGCGTCTTGATCGTGAAGCCGGCACCCAGGTAGGCCGCACCCTTCTTGTAGGTGATCGGCTCGTTCCAGATTTCCATGCCCCATTCATTGGACGGCACGTAGAAGAGACCGGTGTCCGGGCTGTAGGCCATCGGCATCTGGTTCTTGCCGCCGAGGAAGGATGGTGTGGCGAAAACGGCATTGCCCTTCTTGCCATCGCCACTGGCGGTCGGGTCACCCGGACGGTTTGCCGGGTCATAGATCGGCCGACCGTTCTCATCCAGGCCCTTGGCCCAGTTCAACGCCTTCACGAACGGGAAGCCGCGCTCGAACTTGCCGGTGTTGGCATCCAGCACATAGAAGAAGCCGTTGCGGTCGGCCTTGCCGCCCATACGCTTGCCACCCATGTCGAAGGTGACGAATTCGTTTACGCCGTCGTAGTCCCAGCCGTCGTTCGGCGTGCTCTGGAAGTGCCACTTGATCTCGCCGGTCTTGACGTCGATCGCAACGGTGGAGCACGAGTACAGGTTGTCGCCGGGACGCAGGTGGCTGTTCCACGGCGCCGGGTTGCCGGTGCCGAAATAGGCGAGGCCGGTCTTCGCGTCGTAGGTGCCGCCGAGCCACGTAGCCGCGCCGCCGACCTTCCACAGGTCGCCAGGCCACGTCGCATTGGTCGTGCCGCTGATGCCGGCTTCGGTCTTGTTGCCGTCGGCGTCGTACCTGTAGCCCATGTGACCTTCGATGGTCGGGCGCATCCACACCATCTTGCCGGTCTTCGGGTCACGTGCCTCGACGCGGCCGATGATGCCGAACTCGCCGCCGGATACGCCGGTCAGCAGCAGACCGCCGGCGATGATGGGCGCTGCCGAGGACGAATAGCCGGCCTGGTAGTCGTCGATCTTTTCCTTCCACACGACCTTGCCGGTGCTCTGGTCGAGTGCTATGAGCTGTGCATCGAGCGTTGCGTAGATGATCAGGTTGTCGAACGCCGCAGCGCCGCGGTTGATCACGTCGCAGCAGGGCATGATGCCTTCGGGCAGGCGGTGTTCGTAGGTCCACAGGCGTTTGCCGGTCTTGGCATCGAGCGCGAATACGCGTGAGTACGAGGCGGTGATGAACATCTTGCCATCGATGACCAGCGGTTGCGCTTCCTGACCGCGCTGCTTCTCGCCGCCGTACGAGTACGACCAGGCAGGCACCAGGCGCTTCACGTTCTTCGGAGTGATCTGCTTGAGCGGGCTGAAACGCTGGCCTTCGGTTCCCATGCCCCACGAAAGAACGTTACCGGTGGTCTTGGCGTCGTTCACGATGTCGGCATCCGTCACACCGGCATACGCAAGGGTGCTGTGCGCGCAGGCAGTGAGGGCGAGCGCTGCAAGAGCAGTTCTTTTCATGGATGGTCTCCTCGAATTTGGATCAGTCGTCTGACTGTCGGATTTTTCGTCGCAACGAGCGACGCCCAAGTGTTGCAAAACGCATGCCATTTATCGGGTTTGCGCCAAAAGTCCGGCTCGGACTCCCCCGATGGGTGGCCTTTCCGGCAGGCGTGGCAAAGCGCTGAAGAAGTGATGCCTTCCCTGAGGCGCGCGGATAAAGGCCCTGCGGCGGGTAGGTCTTCTGGCGGGGTGCAGATGCGGCGTGGGTAACGAAACGAGGCGGACGGTTGCGTTCGCGCCGGACAACGTCCGGTCACGGTCGCACAAGCGGCTGACCCGTCCGGATTTCAACCGATTTTTACAAATCGTTCGTACAGATATCGAACGTCCGCCAGAGTGTATGTCCCGGCGTGAGCCGGGTGACGCCCCGTTTTATCCGGGGTTCGGTCACCGCTGCCCACGGCGCGTCAGCGCTGTGCGCGGCGCAAACGCCATCCCGACGAAGTATTCGTCGAATGAATTCTTCCGGCTTGCGTACTCGTTGGTTTGCCGGGGCAAGGCGGCCCCGGTGTTCAGCGCTTGCCGTTGCCGCCCAGCAATGCGGCAACCTGTCGCTTGCCACGCCGAGCGCCGCCTGCGGTGCCATCGGCCGTTGCGGTCGGGCCATCACCGGAAGGCAGTGATTCGTAAGGCTTGCTGAAGTCGAAACCGTCTGCCGCAACCTGACTGGCCGATGAACGCGAACTGCGCGGCGCACGCCCGGTGTCGCCGGGCGACGACCGGCCGCGGCGGACTGCGCCTTCGGGCCGTTCCGGCCGATCACCGCTGCTGACGGGGCGCTCCCGCGGGCGCTCGCCACCACGTCCCTCGCGCGGACCCGATTCGCGCGCTTCGCGCTGCCGGGCGCGGCCGGGGTCGAAGCCTTCCGGCGTCGCCGGCTCGATTTCCTTGCGGATCAGCTTTTCGATGTCGGCCACGCGACCGCGCTCTTCCGGCGCCATCAGCGAAATGGCTTCGCCGCTGCGCCCGGCGCGCCCGGTGCGGCCGATCCGATGTACATAATCTTCCGCGTTGTGCGGCAACTCGAAATTGATGACGAAGGGCAGGTCCTCGATGTCGAGACCGCGCGCCGCGACATCGGTCGCAACCAGTACGCGCACAGCACCGCTCTTGAACGCTTCCAGCGCCTCGGTGCGCTGCTGCTGGCTCTTGTCGCCGTGGATGGCGTCCGCCGCCACACCCTGACGGATCAGGTGTACGGCGAGCCGGCTGGCGCCGAATTTCGTGTTGACGAACACCAGCGCCTGACGCGACACGTAGTCGGGCTGAGTCAGCAGGTGCGTCAGCAGCGCACGCTTGTCGTCGGTCGCGCAGGCATGCACCTTGTGCGTGACGGTTTCGGCCGTGGCATTGCGGCGCGCGACTTCGATCAGTTGCGGGTCTCGCAACATGGCCTGCGCAAGCTTCTTGATCTCTTCCGAGAAGGTGGCCGAGAACAGCAGGCTCTGCCGCTGTGCGGGCAGCAGCGCAAGGATGCGCTTGATGTCCGGGATGAAACCCATGTCCAGCATGCGGTCGGCTTCGTCCAGCACCAGCATCTGCACCTGCCCGAGCGCGATGCTCTTGCCTTCGACATGATCGAGCAGGCGACCCGGCGTGGCGACGACGATCTCGCGGCCTTCGCGCAACTCCTTCACCTGCGCCTTCATGTCCACGCCGCCGTAGATGCACACCGAGCGCAGCGGCAGGTGCTTCGAGTAGGTGCGCACGCTTTCGTGCACCTGCATCGCCAGTTCGCGCGTCGGGCAGACGATCAGCGCGCGTACCGGGTGGCGGGCGGGCGATGGCGAGCTGCTGGCGTGCGGGGCAAGGCGCTGCAGCAGTGGCAGCGTGAAACTGGCGGTCTTGCCGGTACCGGTCTGGGCGCCGCCCATGACGTCACGGCCCGCCAGCACGATGGGAATGGCCTGGGCCTGAATGGGGGTCGGCACGGTGTAGCCAGTGTCTGCGACAGCGCGCAGCAATTCGGGGATGAGCCCGAGTTCTTCAAACGACATGTATGCGAAGCTCTTTGTGTAAGGACTTCCGCCTGGCATGCCGGTTCAGGCTGGGGAAATCGGTTCCGGAAAACCCGGCGCGAGTGCGCGCCAACGTAAGATTGGCGCGGGAATCGAGCCCGGGGCGCAGGCGCCTGGGCGGGAGAAGTGGAGGATCTGGCCGGGCAATCCGGCCGGATCGGAAACTCCGGGCCGCGCCATGACCGGCGAGGCGACTGCGCGTGCATTATCGCACAGTGCACGGTTTCGCCCCGCGTGACGCGGATTCGACATACGGCAGCCTGGGAGGGGCGACCTCAGTGTAAGTGTCGGCCCTCTGGGAGCGGCGGCCTGTGGGAGCGGCGGCCTGTGGGAGCGGCGGCCTGTGGGAGCGGCGGCCTGGGGGAGCGGCGGCCTCGCCGCGATGGATGCCGCGATGATCGTTGATCAACGCGCCGATCGCGGCGAGGGCGGCGCGGGGGTTTCGGCGAGCACTGCTCGCCGCCCGCAGAGCCGGCCGGCCATGCAGGGCCGGCAGTGGATCGCCGCTCCCACAACAGGAACACCGCTCAGCAGGCGCGCCGCTCAGCCGTGCCGGCGACGCGCGGATGCGGACTTGCCCGGCACGCCCAGGTAACCGGTGACTTCCTCGCGGTCGTGGTAGAGCTGGCGGAAACGCAGTTCGTGTTTCTTGTCGACCGACTCCAGCGCTTCGGCGATCAGGTCGGAACACAGCTGCAGTTCTTCATAGCGCCGCTTCATCGGCAGCTTCAGGTTGAAGATGGCGTGCTGGCACAGACCCTGCGCGACCCAACGCGCGACCAGTGCGGCGACGCGGCGTGGCTGTTCGACCATGTCGCACACCAGCCAGTCGACCGGCTTGCGCGGCACAAAGCGGAAGCCGTCTTCCTTCTTGTGCCGTACCTGGCCGGTTTCGAGCAATTCGGGCTTCATCGGCCCATTGTCGACCGCAGTCACTTCGAAATGGCGCGACACGAGGTGCCAGGTCCAGCCTCCCGGTGCGGCACCGAGGTCGACGGCGCTCATGCCGGGCTTGATCAGCCTTTCCTGTTCGTCTTCGGTCAGCAGGCTGTGAAACGCTTCGGCCAGCTTTAGCGTCGAGCGCGATGGCGCCTCGCGCGGCATGCGCAGGCGCGGAATGCCGCCTGGCCACTCGCTGCGCCGGCCCGGCCAGGACAGCGCCACGGTGGCGCGGTCAGCTGCAGTGAAGAAGATGTGCAGGCGTGGTGCTTCCCGGTCGTCGCTGAAGGCGTTGGCCGTTTCAAGCGCCTGACTCATGAAGCCTTCCAGCTTGCGGCTGAGGCCGGACAGCGCTTTTACGTTGTCGGTGTCCGGTGTTTCGATCAGGAAGTCGCTGAACCCCGGTGCCAGTTCGAGAGCGGCTTCGACCACCGGCGTGACGCGGTCGCGCGGGGTCATGCCTTCGACGGTACGGCCCGCCCACACCAGCTGGCGTGCGAACGTGAGGTCCTGCCAGCTCAGCTTGCGCATCAAGGCGCTCAGCGCGCGCGCATCGGCAAATGCCTCCACGTAGCCACTGCCGGCCTGGGCCTGCGGTTCGATCATCTGGCCGGCGTCGCCGCAGCGATCCATGATCTCCTGCGCGCATTCGCGCTCGAAGCCGGCACGGCAATACAGCAGCAGGCCGAGGGGATTTGTTTTCAAGGTGTGTCCGTTCAGGGTGAATCCGTGCCGGGCCGACCGGTCTGTGATACATGTCGCGCTCTTGGGAACGCAATCCGGTCCGCCGCATGAATCTTACGAAAGTTACCGGAATGAAGGCCGTCGGCACGAAGGATATCGCGCGCCGGCGTCTCGGCCGCTCGACGCTTGAAGTCCCGGCCATCGGCCTGGGCACGATGACCTTCGGTCAGCAGGTCGACGAGCGCACTGCCCACGCCATCATGGACGAAGCCTTCGAGGCCGGCATCGACTTTCTCGATGCGGCCGAAATGTACCCCGTCCCGGCGCGCGCGGAAACCTTCGGCGACACCGAACGCATCGTCGGCAGCTGGCTTGCGCGCCGGCCGCGCGAGTCGGTCATCGTCGCGACCAAGGTGGCCGGCCCGGCACGCGGCATCGAATGGATACGCGGCGGGCCGCTGGCGCTGGATGAAAGCAATATCCGGCAGGCCGTTGAAGGATCGCTCGCGCGACTGCGCACCGACTACATCGACCTCTACCAGATCCACTGGCCGGCGCGCAATGTGCCGATGTTCGGCCAGTATGAATATGACCCGGGCGGCGAGCGCGAGGCGGAATCGCTGCGCAGCCAGCTCGAAGCGCTCGGCCGGCTGATCGAGGAAGGCAAGATCCGCCATGTCGGCGTGTCGAACGAAACGCCGTGGGGCCTGATGACCTGCCTGCGCCTGGCCGACGAAGGTCTGCCGCGCGTGGTGAGCATCCAGAACGCCTACCACCTGATGAACCGTACCTTCGATGTCGGCCTGTCCGAGGTATGTACGCGCGAGCAGGTGTCGCTGCTGGCGTACTCGCCGCTCGGCTTCGGCCACCTGACCGGCAAGTACGCCGAACGCGCCGACGCGGCAGGTCGAATCAATGAATTTCCGCAGTTCGGCCAGCGCTACTTCAAGGAAAATGTGGCGCCGGCTTCGCGTGCCTACGCCCTGCTGGCGCACGAACACGGACTTACGCCGACCCAGCTGGCGCTTGCGTTCTGCTATCGGCGCCATGCCGTGGCGAGTACCCTGATCGGTGTGACCACGCGCACTCAGTTGCGGGAAAATATCGATGCATGGACCGTAACGCTGTCGAACGCGCTGAACGAAGCCATCGACGCGCTGCATCTGCGCTACACCAACCCGGCGCCGTGACCGGGCGGCCTGCAATGTTGCACAGAGGAGATTTACGGATGTACATCAAGCCGTTAGCCGCGTTGATCGCGGCCAGCGTCATGTTCGCGCCGATGTCGGCGGGCGCCAATACGGCAACGCCCAAGCCGGCTGCCAGCGCCAAGGCAAGCAAACCCGCCGCCAAGGCCAGCTCGAAGGCCAGCGGCAAGGCCGCCGCGCCGAAGGAAGCCACCGAAGTCGAACTGGCGCACGGTCTGGACGAAGCCGCCGCGGTCGCGCTGCAGGCGTTGGTGGACGACTTCAATGCGGGCGGCAAAGCCAAACAGAAGATCGTGCTCAGCACTCGCAACTGGGAAGACGCGGACGCGGCGGTGCCAGGACTGCCCGCCATGCTGGTGCTCGACGACGGCGCGCGCCAGCGCTTCCTTGACGGCAAGCCGCGCTACATTCCGCTGCACCAGGTGATGACGACCGCGAAGGAAAAATTCGCCCACGCCGTCATCCCCGCGCCGATGCCTCCGTATCTGAATGGCGCGAAGGGCCGCCTGAATGCGCTGCCGATCGGCCTCACGACGCCGGTCATGTTCTACAACCGCGACGCCTTCAGCCGGGTCGGGCTCGACCCGAACGTGCCGCCGACCCACTGGTTCTCGCTGCAGGAAGCGCTCGGCACCCTGCGCGATGGCGGCTATGCCTGCCCCTACACCAGTGCTCGCCCGACCCAGATCCACGTGGACAACATCAGCGCCTGGCACAACGAGCCGTTCGCGCGCAAGCAGGGCAAGACCGGAGAAGCGCTCGCCATCAACGGCCTCGTGCAGGTGAAGCATCTGGCCATGATGTCGTCGTGGTACAAGAGCCGCTATCTGCACATTTTCGGGCGCGGCGACGAGGCGGTCCCGATGTTCGCCGGCGGCCAGTGTCAGGTGCTGACTGCACGCTCCTCGGCCTGGCCGCAGATCAAGCGCGACGCCAAATTCGACGTCGGTGTCGCGGCGCTGCCCTTTCATGAAGACATCCGCAACGCGCCGCGCCATACGCTCGCCGATGGTGCCAGCCTGTGGGTGAGCGCCGGTCGCGGCGCCGAGGAAACGCGCACCATCGCGCGCTTTGTCACCTTCCTGCTCGATCCGGACCGCCAGGCCCAGTGGTCGCTGGCCACCGGCTTCATTCCGCTGAACCGCGCCGGCATGGTGGCCATCAGTCCTGTTGATGCACCGACCGCGGACAGCGTTGCCCGGGTGGCACTGCGCCAGCTCGCGGGTCGGGCCGGTGAGAAGGACGAACAGACCAGCATCGCCGCCAGCAACCCGCGCGTGCGTGCGGTACTCGATGAAGAACTGGAAGAGCTGTGGGCCGACCGCAAGCCGGCCAAGGCTGTGCTCGACACAGCGGTGCTGAGGGCAGGTCCATGTGTGAAGTCGATCAACTCGTCCTGCTGATCCGCTCGGCGCGCGCGGACGCGACGGTCGGTGAACCGTTGCGCCGGCTGCTCGCGCTCGACGACGCGGCGCGCGTCAAGGCGATCGAGAAGTGGGTGCGCGAAGGCGTCGCTGCCGGCACCTCGGTGGACATGCTGACCGCCATCGCCTGGCTGACCGACGACGACATCGCGCGTCAGGCGCGCGAGTTGCTCGATCCCGCCTGAAGCCGACCCGATGACGTCCAGGCGGTCGCCCTGGTCCTATCCGCTGTGGATCGCCCATCGCGGCGGTGGCTCGGCGGCACCGGAAAACACGCTCGCCGCGATCCGCACCGGCGCGGCAGCCGGCTTCGGCATGGTCGAGTTCGACGTCATGCTGAGCCGCGATGACGTGCCGCTGCTGATTCATGACGAAACGCTGGAGCGCACGACGGACGGCGTGGGCAATGTCAGCGCACACAACGCCAACGCGCTGCGGCAACTCGATGCCGGGCGCTGGCACGGCCCGACCTTCGCCGGAGAACGCATTCCGACGCTGGATCAGGCGCTCGATTGCCTGCTCGCGCTGGACATCACCGCCAACATCGAAATCAAGCCGGCCACCGGCTTCGATCGTCGCACCGGCGAAGTCGTCGCGCACGCGGTCGCGGCGCGCTGGCCTGCCGGCGTACGGCCGCCGCTGCTGTCCTCGTTCTCGATGGACGCCCTCGAGTCGGCGCGCGAGTCGGCGCCCGATCTTCCGCGCGGCCTGCTGTTCGAACGGCTGCCCGAAGACTGGGCGGCCCAAGTGCGCGCGCACGGCGCGCTGTCGGTGCACTGCGACCAGTCGGCGCTCGATGTTCAGCAACTCCGGGTGGTGCGCGAAACAGGCGTGCCGCTGCTGTGCTATACGGTGAATGACGCTGCGCGTGCCCGTGAGCTGATTGCGGCCGGTGTGGCCGGTCTGTTTACCGACATGCTCGACCTGCCTCAGCGCTGCTGCACATGATCCAGCGTGGCATGCAGCGCGGCCCGCCATTGTGCGATCAGCGCGGCGCCTGACGCGCCCGACGGCAGGTAAAGCCGACCGTCGTCGGCTGCCGTCTGCATCGCGATGCCTGCGCCCAGCGCCGCCAGCCGCGCTGCACCGAGTGCCGTGGTTTCGGCCGCCGGCGCCACGCGCACCGCGCAGCCGAGCAGGTCGGCCTGCATCTGCATCAGCAGGGTATTGACCGTGCCGCCGCCATCGACGCGCAGTTCTCGCAGCGACGCACCGGCATCGGCTTCCATCGCCCGCATCACATCCAGCGTCTGCAGCGCGATGGCTTCGAGCGCGGCGCGCGCGATGTGGGCGCGTGTGGTGCCGCGCGTCAGGCCATAGATTGCGCCGCGCGCTTCGGCCGACCAGTGCGGTGCGCCCAGGCCGGTGAAGGCCGGCACGAGGGTGACGCCGGCGCTGTCCGGCACGCTGCCCGCGAGCGCCTCGATGTCGCCCGAGCGGGCGATCAGCCCCAGCCCGTCGCGCAGCCACTGCACCAGCGCCCCGGTCACGAACACGCTGCCTTCGAGCGCGTATTCGATGCGCGCCGACGTCTGCGCCGCACAGGTGGTCAGCAGACCGTGGCGCGACGCGATGGCCTGTTCACCGGTATGCATGAGCATGAAACAGCCGGTGCCGTAGGTATTCTTGGCCAGCCCCTGCGCCGTGCAGCCCTGCCCGTAAAGTGCCGCCTGCTGGTCGCCGGCGATGCCGGTAATCGGCAGCGCGCGGCCGAACAGCGCAGCGCCGGTTTCCGCCAGGACACCGCTGGACGGCACCACGCGCGGCAGCAGCACACGCGGAATCGCGAACAGTTCGAGCAGGCCGTCGTCCCACTGGCCGGTGTGGATGTCCAGCAGCTGGGTGCGGCTGGCGTTCGTGAGGTCGGTCAGATGCGTGCGCCCGTCGGTGAGCTGCCACACCAGCCAGCTGTCCATCGTGCCGCAGGCCAGTTCGCCGCGCAGCGCGCGTTCGCGGGCGCCGGGCAGGTGGTCGAGCAGCCAGGCAATCTTGCTGGCCGAAAAGTAGGGGTCCAGCACCAGGCCGGTCTTCGCGCGCACCGCGTCCTCGTCGCCGTCGTCCTTGAGGCGGGCGCAGACCTCCGCCGTGCGCCGGTCCTGCCAGACGATGACCGGGCCCAGCGGCTCGCCGGTCGTGCGGTCCCACAGCACGACGGTTTCGCGCTGATTGGTGATGCCGATTGCGGCGATGTCGGTCGGCGCAAGCGCGGCGCGCATCAGCGCCTCCTTCACGCAGTCGACGGTATCGGTCCAGATGCGCCGGGCGTCGTGTTCCACCCAGCCGGGCTGCGGGTAGTGCTGCGGCAGTTCGCGCTGCGCCATCGCAACGATGCGGCTGTCGGTGTCGAACAGCAGCGCGCGCGAGCTGGTCGTGCCCTGATCGAGGGCGAGGATGTAGCGCATGTCTTCTCCTTGTCCGCCTGTCGTATCCACGGCAGCGCAGCCATCGGGCGCTGCGGGCGGAATGCTAGAATCTGCGGCTGTTTCGCGCAGTTTAGCGCTCTCCTGATTCCCCATTGCCGACCATGACCAGCGCCGACATCCGCTCCGCCTTCCTGAATTTCTTCGCGTCCAAGGGCCACCAGATCGTGGCGTCCAGTTCGCTCGTGCCGCACGAAGACCCGACGCTGCTGTTCACCAACGCCGGCATGAACCAGTTCAAGGACGTGTTCCTCGGCTTCGACAAGCGCAGCTACAACCGCGCGACCACGTCGCAGAAATGTGTGCGCGCCGGCGGCAAGCACAACGACCTGGAGAACGTCGGCTATACCGCGCGCCACCACACCTTCTTCGAAATGCTGGGCAACTTCAGCTTCGGCGACTATTTCAAGCAGGACGCCATCGATTACGCGTGGGAACTGCTGACCGGAGTGTTCAAGCTGCCGGCGGACAAGCTGTGGGTCACGGTGTACGCCGAGGACGACGAAGCCTATGCGATCTGGCGCGACCGGATCGGCGTGCCGGTCGAGCGCATCGTACGCATCGGCGACAACAAGGGCGCGCGCTACGCGTCCGACAACTTCTGGATGATGGGCGACACCGGCCCGTGCGGCCCGTGCACGGAAATCTTCTACGACCACGGTGAAGACATTCCGGGCGGCCCGCCGGGGTCCCCTGATGAAGACGGCGACCGCTACATCGAAATCTGGAACAACGTGTTCATGCAGTACAACCGCGATGAAGCCGGCGTGCTGCATCCGCTGCCCAAGCCCAGTGTCGACACCGGCATGGGGCTGGAGCGCATCGCTGCCGTGCTGCAGCATGTGCACAGCAATTACGAAATCGACCTGTTCGTCGTGCTGATCGCCGCCGCCGCGCGCGAAACGCACACCGCCGATCTCGACAATCCGTCGTTGAAGGTGCTGGCCGACCACATCCGCGCCTGTTCCTTCCTGATCGCCGATGGCGTCATCCCGGGCAACGAGGGGCGCGGCTACGTGCTGCGCCGCATCATCCGCCGCGCCATCCGTCACGGCTACAAGCTCGGCGCGCGCGCCGCGTTTTTCCACCGCATGGTGCCGGACCTGGTGGCGCAGATGGGCAGCGCCTATCCGGATCTGGCCGCGGCGCAGCAGAAGGTGATGGACGTGCTGCGGCAGGAGGAAGAGCGCTTCTTCGCGACCATCGAAAACGGCATGTCCATCCTCGAATCGGCGCTGAGCGCGCTGCCCGAGGGCACCGCACTGGATGGCGAAACCGCGTTCAAGCTGCACGACACCTACGGCTTCCCGCTCGACCTGACGGCAGACATCTGCCGTGAGCGTTCCGTCACCGTCGATCAGGCCGGCTTTGACGCCGCAATGGCTCGTCAGAAGGACCAGGCGCGCGCCGCCGGCAAGTTTCGCATGGCCACCGCGCTCGAATACGACGGCGCGGCGACCGCCTTCCACGGCTATGACAAGCTGGATGCACAGGGCAGGGTGCTGGCGCTTTACCGCGATGGCGCGCCGGTCGAGTCGCTGCACGAGGGCGAACTGGGCGTCGTGGTGCTCGACGACACGCCTTTCTATGCCGAATCCGGCGGTCAGGTCGGTGACCGCGGCGAGCTGCGCGGCGCGCAGGGCATCTTCAACGTCGAGGACACGCTGAAGATCCAGGCGGCGGTGTTCGGCCATCACGGCGTGGTTGGCACCGGCCGTCTGGCAGTCGGCGACACGGTCAGCGCGCGCGTCGATGTGCGCGCCCGCGCCGCCACCGCGCGCAACCACTCGGTCACGCACCTGATGCACAAGGCGTTGCGCGAGGTACTCGGAGAACATGTGGCGCAGAAGGGTTCGCTGGTCGATGCCGACAAGACGCGCTTCGACTTCGTGCATCACGCGCCCATGACCGACGACCAGATCGCCCGCGTCGAGCGCATCGTCAACGCGGAAATCCTCGCCAATGCGGCAACGCAGGCGCGTGTGATGTCGATCGAGGACGCGCAGAAGACCGGCGCGATGATGTTGTTCGGCGAAAAGTACGGCGACGAGGTGCGCGTGCTCGACATCGGCTCATCGCGCGAACTGTGTGGCGGCACCCACGTGGCGCGCACCGGCGACATCGGACTGTTCAAGATCACGGTCGAAGCGGGCGTCGCGGCAGGCGTGCGCCGGGTCGAGGCCATCACCGGCGAAAACGCCGTCGGCTTCGTGCAGGGACAGGACCGGCTGGTCGCGCAGGCGGCTGCGGCTTTCAAGGCGCCGCCGGCTGAACTGCCGGCCAAGATTGCGCAGACGCTGGATCACGTGCGGGTGCTGGAGAAGGAGCTGGTCCGGCTGAAGAGCAAGCTGGCATCGAGCCAGGGCGACGATCTGGCGGCGCAGGCCGTGACCATCGGCAGTGCGAAGGTGCTGGCGGCGGTGATGGAAGGCGCCGATGTGCCGGCGTTGCGCGAAACGCTGGACAAGCTGCGCGACAAGCTCGGTTCGGCTGCCATCGTGCTGGCCGCGGTCAACGACGGCAAGGTGAGTCTGATCGCCGGCGTCACGCCGGACCTGACGGCGAAGGTGAAGGCCGGCGAACTGGTCAATTTCGTTGCGGCACAGGTCGGCGGCAAGGGCGGTGGCAAGCCGGACATGGCGCAGGCCGGCGGCACGCAGCCGGAAAACCTCGCGGCGGCACTGGCCGGTGTCGCGAACTGGGTGGAGGGCAGGCTGTGATGAAACGGATGATGTTCATGGCGCTGGCGCTCGTCGCCGGCGGGCTCGTGCAGGCCGGCGAAGGCACGATGATCGAGGCGACCACCGCAACCGGCGAGAAGGTGCAGCTGATGCCGGACGGGCGCTGGAAGTTCGTCGATCAGGCGAAGCAGGCCGAGGCGAAGAAGATCGCCGACACCTACCCGGAAAACCACCTTCGGCCGGAAGGCGCGCAGGGCGGCTGGTTCGGCACCCGCGTGCTGATGCCCGGCGACAAGGACTACAACCGCGGCACGCTGAATCCGAAGATGCGCTGAATCGGCCGGCCGGCGGTCTGCATCGGCCGGCAATCGGTCAAAGTGCCAGTTCCGCTTCCGCCGCGTGTTCCGCGCAGTACTCGATGTCGGGCAGGATGGCCGTGCGGTCCAGGCCGCACAGGTCGGTGATGCTGCGGTTCAGATGCCCGGCGATGTCCTCGGGCTTGACGTCGTCATCGATTTCCGTCGCGATCTGGGCGGCGACATTGGTCAGTCGCGCGAGGCGCGTGGCGCTGTCGTGATGCGGCTGGCAGTAGTACTGCATGGCCAGGGCGACGTCATCGGGAAAGTTCCAGCGCGCCGCCAGTTCGGCGCCCACTTCGCAGTGGTTGGTATGCAGCTTCAGGTGCTCAACGGCCGCGCGCTCGCTGACGCTGAATCCATGACAGTCACTTGCGATTTCCTCGGCCATGCGCGGAAATGCGATGTGGATCATCAGCTGGCCCAGCCGGTGCATCAGGCCGGCGACGTAGGCGTTGTCGGCATTTTCGCCGGCATGGCGCGCCAGCAGTGCGTTGGCGCTGGCGGTCATCAATGCGTGGCGCCAGAAGTCCTTCAGGTCAACACCCGGTACCTTCGGAAATGCGCTGCTGACCCCGGCCGAAATGACCAGTGTGCGCAGCACGCGCGTACCGACCAGGCGGACTGCATCGTCGATCGAGCCCACCGTGCGGCGGCTGCCGTAGAAGCCCGAATTGGCAATGCGCAGCACGCGCGCGCTGATGACCGGGTCGAGCCGGATATCGGCGATCAACGGCTGCAGATCGGCATCTTCATGTTTCAGCGTGTCGATCATCTTCTGCACCACCCGTGGAATGACCGGGAGCTGCGCGGTGGCACTGAAGATGCGTTCCATTGCGTTCATGCAATCGTCCTTTGTGCGTTCTGGTTATTGGCCGAGCGTTGCCGCCCAGGTCATGGATTCGGAGGTCGCGTTCGTGAAATCGCTCAGACCGAGCGCCGGCAATCGACTGAGCGTGAGCGCGAACTCGTGCAGCGCGTTGTTCTCCCAGTTGCGCATCAGCGTAAGCAGTGCGCCGAGGTTGCCCGAGCCATCATTCAGGGCATCCTGGATTGAGGATGCCACCGTCAGGGTCTTCAGAATTTCGTCCATCCGCACGCCGAGCAGCGCCGGCAGCAGCGAAAGGATGCCAGTCAGAAAGGCGCATTCCGGGTCGCAATCACGGCTGTCGCACCTTTCCGCCAGCAGCTCCATGGTGCGGGCGCGGGTGGCCACCATTGCAAGCAGCGGGCCGCCGGCCTGCTCGCTGCCTTGCGGGCAGAACAGCAACAATTGCAGCCAGCGCTGCAACTGCGTGCGCCCGAGCAGCGTGATGGCCTCGCGCGCGGACGAAATCTGGCGGCCGCCATTGCCGATCGAGTTCGAAACCCGCATCAGGTTCACCAGCAGTGCCGGCTCCTGCTTGATCAGCGGTTCCATTTCGATCGTTTCCGCGTCGCCCATGACCAGGCCGAGCAGTCGCAGCAGCGTCGTTTCACTCGATTTCAGTGCGCGTGTGCTCAGCACGCTGGGGCGGGCGAAGAAGTAACCCTGGAAGTAGGCAAAGCCGAGTTCGTTGCAGCGCTGGGCCTGTTCGGCGCTGTCGACCTTTTCGGCCAGAAGTTTCGCCTTGTAGGGTTTGAAGCTGTTGACGATGCCTGGCAGCATGTCCGGATCAACGCCCATCAGGTCGATCTTGACGAAGGATGCGATTTCGATGAGCGGCCGGAAGTCGTCTTCCAGGCTGAGCACGTCGTCGAGCGCCAGACGGAAGCCCTTGGCCACCAGGTCCCGCGCGCGCTCGATGACCACTGGCGTCGGCGGGATCGTTTCCAGCAGTTCGATGACGATCTTGTCCGGCGGCAGCAACTCGATCGCTTCGGACATCAGCATTTCTTCGCTGACGTTGATGAAGCCGAAGGCGTTGCCGAGCGAATTTTCCAGACCCAGTTCGTTGAACACCGTGGTGATCACGCGGGCGGTTGCACTCATGTCGCTGCTGAATTCCGCATGATCCATCTGGCCCGAGCGGAACAGCAGTTCGTAGGCGTACAAGGCGCCCTTCCTGTCGAGGATGGGCTGGCGCCCGACGAAGATGGAAGTGGAGGTGTTGTTATTCGGCATGTACCGGTTTCGGCATGCCGGACTCAAGATTGAGGGTCTTGAGCTCTTATTTTGCACACGACACGAAATGTGTCACCGATTGCATCCGGTTGCAGCACCGTCGACCGATCCGCACGACCGGCCGACGGTGCTGCAACCGACTCAGAACGGCAACTTCAGGTCCGGCCGTGCGCGCAGCAACACGCTGCGGAAATCGGACTGGATGCGGGCCAGCGCGGCATCGGTGTCGGCTTCGAAGCGCAGCACGACGACCGGCGTGGTGTTCGAGGCGCGCATCAGGCCGAAACCATCGGCGTACTCGACGCGCAGGCCGTCGATCTTGATGATCTCGCGCGCGCCGTCGAACACCGCCGACTGCTGCATTTCGGCGATCAATGCATGCGGTTCGCCCTCGTTCATCTTGAGGTTGAGCTCAGGCGTCGAAATCGCGGTCGGCAGTGCCTTCAGCACGGCGTTGCCGTCCGGCGACGCGGACAGGATTTCCAGCAGTCGGGCGGCCGCGTACAGGCCGTCGTCGAAACCGAACCAGCGTTCCTTGAAGAACATGTGGCCGCTCATTTCGCCGGCCAGCGCGGCGCCGCTCTGCTTGAGCTTGGCCTTGATCAGCGCGTGACCGGTGTTCCACATGATTGGCTCGCCGCCGTGTTCGCGCACCCAGGGTGCGAGCAGACGCGTGCATTTGACGTCATAAACGATCTGCGCACCGGGCTGGCGCGACAGCACGTCGGCGGCGAACAGCATCAGCTGACGATCGGGGTAGATGATTTCGCCGTCGCGCGTGACCACGCCCAGACGGTCGCCGTCGCCGTCGAAGGCGAGACCGATTTCGGCGTCACCCGCGGCCAGCACGCGGATCAGGTCTTCCAGGTTTTCCGGCTTCGACGGATCCGGATGGTGGTTCGGGAAGTGGCCATCGACCTCGCAGAACAGCGGCGTCACCTGGCAGCCCAGGGCTTCGAACAGCTTCGGGCCGATGTCGCCGGCTACGCCGTTGCCGCAGTCGATGACGATCTTCATCGGCCGCTTGAGCTTCACGTCGGACGTCACGCGGGCGATGTAGGCATCGCGCACGTCGGCATGGCGGGTGGTGCCCACGCCATGCACCAGATCGTTCTCGATGATGCGCCGGCGCAGGTCCTGGATCATGTCGCCGTACAGCGTCTGGCCGCCGAGCACCATTTTCAGCCCGTTGTAGTCGGGCGGGTTGTGACTGCCGGTCACGCTGACCGCGCTGTCGGTGCCCAGATCGAAGGCGGCGAAGTAAGAAAGCGGTGTCGGCACGCAGCCGATGTCCAGCACGTCGACACCGGCGGCATTAATGCCGGCGGCCAGTGCGCCAGCCAGTTCGGGCCCCGACAGCCGGCCGTCACGGCCGACCGCGATGGTGCGCTGGCCGCGCTTGACGGCTTCGGAGCCAAGCGCGTGGCCGATTGCGCGAACCGCCTCCGCGGTCAGCGTCTTGTCGACGATGCCGCGGATGTCGTAGGCCTTGAAAATTTCGGGTGCGGGGAAGGACATCTGTTTTCCTTTCTCTGGATTCGGGGGCGGCACGGTGCATCGGGTGCCATGCGGCAGCGCGGCAATTATCCGTCGGCAGCCGCGAGGGTGACGCGCATCATTGCGCAGTCCGGCGCGTATTTCAGTGCGCCAACACTCATCCGCCGGTAATCAGGCGCGCGATGAAGGTGCGCGAGGCGGCCGGACGCAGCGCCTCGCGTTCGCCGTCCATCATGCCGAGGCCGAACACATACGCGTACAGCAGCAGGCTGCGGCTGGCGGCTTCATCGGCGCCGTGGCCGGCGGCGGCGAACAGTGCGGTGGCGCAGTCCAGCCGCACCGCGTCGACGGCGTCGATCACCGACTGCGCTGCAGCGTCGTGGCGCGCCCAGTCGCGGATCGCGAGTTCCACGCGCATGCCGCGCTGGTTTCGGGCCAGGCTGTAGGTGTCGATCACGTGGTGAAGTTGCGCGATCTCGTGGCCGGGCGCACATTGCGTGCGCTGCGTGATGTCGTCGATGCGGCCTGTTCGCCAGTGGTCGAGCAGGGCGTCGAGCAGCGCGCGCCGGTCCTTGAAGTGCCAGTAGAAGCTGCCCTTGGTCAGCCCGAGCTGACGCGCGAGGCTTTCGACCTTGACGCCGTCGACGCCACTGTCCGCCAGGGTCTGGGTGGCTGCGTGCAGCCAGGTGTCGCGGTCTGTCTGCGGCCGCGGCACGAGCGTTTCGGATTCCGGCATAAGGCTATTCCGCATTCGGGTATTGACCATGGATTCAGGCATACGGTAGCGTACGGAACTGGACATACGCATCCGTATGGACGCGGCAGCACCTATCGGCGCAGGAGGCGCGAACGATGAAAGCACTGGTTCCGGTCAAACGGGTGATCGATTACAACGTGAAGATCCGCGTGGCAGCCGATGGCAGCGGCGTGGAAACCGCCAATGTGAAGATGTCGATGAATCCGTTCGACGAAATCGCGGTGGAAGAGGCGGTGCGGCTGCGCGAGGCCGGTACGGTGAGCGAGGTGGTTGTCGTGTCCTGCGGGACTTCTGCTTGCCAGGACACCTTGCGTGCCGCGATGGCGATCGGCGCCGACCGCGCCATCCTGGTCGGTACCGAGGTCGAACTGCAGCCGCTCGCGGTGGCCAAGCTGCTTGCCGCGGTGGCGAAGCGCGAGGCGCCGCAGTTGATCTTCTGCGGCAAGCAGGCCATCGACGACGACGCCAACCAGACCGGTCAGATGCTGGCCGCGCTGCTCGGCTGGGGACAGGCGACCTTCGCATCGAAGGTGCAACTGGCCGACGGTCGCGCCGTGGTCACGCGCGAGATCGACGGCGGGCTGGAGACGGTCAGCGTCGCGCTGCCGGCGCTGATCAGCACCGACCTGCGCCTGAACGAGCCGCGCTATGCCAGCCTGCCCAACATCATGAAGGCGAAGAAGAAGCCGCTCGATACGCTGACGCCCGACGAACTGGGCGTGGACGTGAAGCCGCGCCTGACGACGCTGAGCGTTGCCGAACCGCCGAAGCGGCAGGCCGGCGTGAAAGTGGCCGACGTTGCCGAACTGGTGGCGAAGCTTCGCAATGAAGCCAAAGTGCTGCGCTGAGGAATCCCTGACATGAACATTCTGGTCATTGCCGAACACGACAACGCCGCGCTGCGTCCGGCGACGCTGAACACGATTGCCGCCGCCTCCAGGATCGGTGGCGACATCACCGTACTGGTCGCCGGCCGGGGCTGCGCCGCCGCAGCGAGCGCCGCGGCGGCGGTCGCTGGCGTTACGAAGGTGCTGGTGGCCGACGCGCCGCAGTTCGAACACGCGCTGGCGGAAGACGTGGCCGCGCTGGTGCTGACGCTGGCGGCCGGGTACACCCACCTGCTGGCGCCGGCCAGCAGCTTCGGCAAGAACTTCATGCCGCGCGTCGCGGCGCTGCTCGACGTCGCTCAGGTGTCGGACATCGTAGCGGTCGAGTCGGCAGACACCTTCGTGCGCCCGATCTACGCCGGCAATGCGCTGGCCACGGTGCAGAGCCGCGACGCGACCAAGGTCATCACGGTGCGGGCGACCGCATTCGATCCGGCGCCGGCTGCCGGCGGCAGCGCGGCAGTCGAAGCCATCCAGCCACCGGCAGCGACCGGGCTGGCGACTTTCGTGTCGCAGGAACTGTCTAAGTCGGTGCGCCCCGAACTCGGCTCGGCACGCGTCGTCGTGTCCGGCGGACGCGGGCTCGGCAGCGGTGAGGCCTACCACAGCGTGCTCGAACCGCTGGCCGACAAACTCGGTGCGGCGCTCGGTGCCAGCCGTGCCGCGGTCGATTCGGGCTATGCGCCGAACGATTACCAGGTCGGTCAGACCGGCAAGATCGTCGCCCCCGATCTCTATATTGCCGTCGGTCTTTCGGGTGCCATCCAGCACCTGGCCGGCATGAAGGAATCGAAGGTGATCGTCGCCATCAACAAGGACGCCGACGCGCCGATCTTCCAGGTCGCCGACTACGGCCTGGTCGGCGACCTGTTCGAACTGGTGCCGAAACTGGTTGCGGAGCTGGGGTAGCCTGCGCCTGACAGTCTCCCGGAGGTCGCCAGTGTCGCTGTCGCGTCGTGGTAGCGTCTTTCGCCGCGGCGATCCGCAGCGCAGCATCAACGGGCCGGCAGCGCCCCGGAGGAGTGAGCCATGAGTGAATACATTGCCCCGCTGCGCGACATGCGTTTCGCGCTGGAACTGGCCGCGCTGGCCGAAGTGGTGGCGCTGCCCGGGCTGGAGGATTCGAGCCCCGACGTGGTCGATGCCGTGCTCGACGAGGCCGCGCGCTTCACCTCCGAAGTCCTGTCGCCGCTGAACTGGATCGGCGATCGCGCCGGCGCCACGCTGGGCGCCGATGGCCGCGTGACGCTGCCGGAGGGCTTCAACGACGCCTACCGGCAGTACGCGGAGAACGGCTGGAACGGCATGGGCTGCGACCCGGCACACGGCGGAGCGGGCATGCCGCATGTGGTGGTCGCGATGATCCAGGAAATGGTGATGGGCGCGAACATGGCATTTTCGCTGTGCCCGCTGCTGACCGCCGGCGCCATCGAAGCGCTGTCGCTGTGTGGTTCGGATGAACAGAAGCACCTGTATCTGGACCGGATGGTGAGCGGCGAATGGACCGGCACCATGAACCTGACCGAGCCGCAGGCCGGCTCCGACCTTGCCGCCGTGCGCACCCGCGCCGAGCCGCAGGCAGACGGCAGCTACCGTGTGTTCGGCCAGAAGATCTACATCACCTTCGGCGAACACGAACTGGCCGACAACATCGTGCATCTGGTACTGGCACGCACGCCGGGCGCACCTGATGGGGTCAAGGGTATTTCGCTGTTCATCGTGCCCAAGTTCGTTCCCGACGCCGACGGCAGGCCGGGCGCGCGCAACGACGTGCGCTGCGTGTCGCTGGAGCACAAACTGGGCATCCATGCCAGTCCGACCTGTGTCATGGCCTACGGCGACGACGGTGGCGCGGTCGGCTGGCTGTGCGGCGACGAGAATCGCGGCATCGAATACATGTTCATCATGATGAATGCCGCGCGTTACGCGGTCGGCCTGCAGGGCATCGCGGTCGCCGAGCGCGCGCTGCAGCGCGCGATGGACTATGCGCGCGAGCGGGTGCAGGGTACCGAAGCGGGCGTGAAGTCGGGCGAGCGCGTCGCCATCATCCGCCACCCGGATGTGCGTCGCATGCTCATGCTGATGAAGTCGCAGGTCGAGGCGATGCGCGCGCTGGCCGCCGTGACGGCGGCGTCGCTGGACCGCGCCGAACATGACCCCGACCCGGAGGCGCGTTCGCGCGCGCAGGGTTTCGTCGAACTGATGATTCCGCTGGTCAAGGGCTGGAGCACCGAAACCGCCAACGACATCGCCTCACTGGGCGTGCAGGTGCATGGCGGCATGGGCTACGTCGAGGAAACCGGTGCCGCGCAGTACCTGCGCGACGCACGCATCACCACGATCTACGAAGGTACGACGGCCATCCAGGCCAACGATCTGGTCGGCCGCAAGATCGCGCGTGACGGCGGCAGCGCCGCCCGCGCGGTGATCGCCGACATGCATGCGCAGTGCGCTGCGCTGGACGCGACCGGTGACGCGGCGCTGGCCGTGATCGCAGCCGCCCTGCGCGACGCGGCGCAGGCGCTGGAGCGCGGCGTGGGCTTCGTGGTCGGACACTTCCGCAGCGATATGCGTGCCGTGCTGGCTGGGGCCGTACCGCTGCTCGGGCTGTTCGGCCGCGCCGCCGGCGGCTGGCAGATGGCGCGTGCGGCGCTGCTGTCGCATCGTCATCTGGCCGGCGGCAGCGACGACGCAGACTTCCATCGCGCCAAGATCGTCAGCGCCCGCTTCTACGCCGACCATGTGCTGAGCCAGTGTGCCGGACTGGCGCATGTCGTGTGTCAGGGGGCAGTCGCGACGCTGGACGAGTCGCTGGACTGACATCGGCACCTTCCGGCGTTCGCTCGCCGCAGCCCTTCCTGCTGCTGCGACCACAGTCAATGCAGTGCGCCCTGTGGGAGCGGCCCCTGTGGGAGCAGCGGCCTGTGGGAGCGGCTGTGGGAGCGGCGGCCTCGCCGCGATCAGTGCCGCGATGGTCGTTGTGCAGCGTGCGTATCGCGGCGAGGCCGCCGCTCCCACAGCCCAGGAGCACAGCCCAGGAGCACAGCCCCGGAGCACCGCCCAGGAGCACAGCCCAGGAGCACAGCCCAGGCGCACAGCCCAGGAGCACAGCCCAGGAGCACAGCCCCGGAGCACCGCCCAGGAGCACAGCCCAGGAGCACAGCCCAGGCGCACAGCCCAGGAGCACAGCCCAGGAGCACAGCCCCGGAGCACAGCCCAGGAGCACAGCCCAGGAGCACAGCCCAGGAGCACAGCCCAGGAGCACAGCCCAGGAGCACAGCCCAGGAGCACAGCCCAGGAGCACAGCCCAGGAGCACAGCCCAGGAGCACAGTCCAGGAGCACAGCCCTGAACCCTGCAGTTCCCTTCGCAGGCCCCGTTCCCGTCAGTCCGCCGACGTGGTGTCGTCGTCCGGCGCCTTCTGCTTCGCCTTCTCTGCCTTGGCTGCACGGTCGGCGACCAGCATCCGGGCGCGCGATTCCGGGGTTTCGAGGCTGACGCGGCCGATGGCGCCGTCGCGGTAGTCCTGCAGCAGGGTGAACGACGCCTTCTCGTAATCCGGCGCGCCGCCCTTGATGCGGTAGCCGCGCCGCGCGGCGATGTGCTGGATGACCGACACGCCGTCCATGTCCGGCGTGCAGCCGTAGCGGGCGGTCATCAGTGCCGGATACTTCGCCTGCAGCAGGTTGCCGAGAAAGGTCGCCACCTCTTCGTCGATGATGGCGTTGCGGCCGATGGCATGGCTGGCCGCCAGCATCAGGCCGTCGCTTTCATGCTCGATCTTCGGCCACATCAGGCCCGGCGTGTCGTACAGCGTGAGCCGCGGCGTCAGGTGGATGCGCTGGATGCTCTTGGTGATCGCCGGCTCGTCGCCGGTCGCGGCGACATGCTTCTTCACCAGCGCATTCATCAGCGTCGACTTGCCGACGTTCGGGATGCCCATGATGATGAGGCGCAGCGGTTTGAGGTTGTCGTCACGATGCGGTGCGAGCGATTGCGCCAGCTGTTCGATGCGCTTCGCGTCGCCCGGCTTGCGTGCCGAAATCGAGACTGCCTTCGTGTTCGGCTGGGCGTTGAAATGCTTCAGCCAGGCCGCCGTCGCTTCCGGGTCGGCCAGATCGGCCTTGTTCAGCAGTTTCAGGCACGGCCGGTTGCGATGCGTGCGGATGGCGTGGATCAGCGGATTGCTGCTCGCGTCGGGCAGACGTGCGTCGAGCACCTCGACCACCACGTCGACCGACTTCATCGCGTCGGTCGCGTGCTTGCGCGCGGCGGTCATGTGACCGGGGAACCACTGGATGGACATGTGAGACAGACAACGGAATAAGGCCACCATTCTACCGGTCGACCGGCTGCGGGCGCCGCGCTGCACAATCTCTTGTCGCAGCGCCAGGGCGACCGTGATTGAATGGCGGTGGAGCCTAGGAGAGAACCATGCTGGTCCGACTGATCTACGCAAGCCGCGTCCAGCCCGACGTCGGGCCGGGCGACATCGAACATATCCTGCAGGTGTCGCAGGCGAACAATGCGCGGGACGGCATCACCGGCGCCCTGTGCTACACCGGCAGCGTGTTCCTGCAATGCCTGGAAGGCGGCCGCGATCAGGTGAATGCGGCCTATCACCGCATCGTGGCCGATGCGCGGCACCGCGATCCGCTTCTGGTGGGGCTCAAGGAAATCGCGCAGCGCGACTTCACCGACTGGGGCATGGGGTACGTCGGCTACACCGCCGAGAACCGGGCGCTGTTCCTGAAGTATTGCCCGCGCCCGGAATTCGATCCCTACACGATGTCGGCGGCGTCGGTCGAGGCGCTGTTTCAGGCGCTCATCGGTGTGGCGCGCTGGAAATCAGCGCGCTGACCCTGGCGCGTTGCACAGCGCCAGGGAAGCGCCGAGCAGCGCAGCGCCGGAGTCGGCGTCGGCCTGCACCAGTGCCACGCCAAGATCGGTGCGCTTCCAGGCCGGGTCGAGCGCAATATCGCGCATGAGATTGAAACGCCCCTGTGCGTCCGGCGTGAACGGGCCGATCAGGGTGCGCACGACGAAGTCGTGCTGCAAGGTACGCCCCGCGTTCTCGCCACCTGAAATCTTCGACGCCAGCATGCGCTCGTACACGGCGACGTAACCCACCGTGGCGCCCGGCAGCGTGGTGCGCGCATCGACCTTGAGCACATTGCCGCGCAGATCGAGCGAAAGCATCACGTCGGCGGCCGGTTCCGGCGACTTGCGCGCCAGCATCGAACGCACCGTGTCGGCCGAACGCCAGCCGCGGAAGTCGTCTCCAGCCAGCCTGACCTGCGGCGTATAGACCACGCTGCCCCCCTCGGCGCGTGCCAGCCGGCGCTGTCGTGCCGAATGGGCGCCGGACGAGTACGGGTCACGCCAGCCCAGGTAATCCCAGTAATCGACATGGAAGGCCAGCGGCACGATGAGCTGCGCGTCGGCCGCCTGTTTCAGCGAACGCAGCCAGTCGTCGGCCGGCGGGCAACTGCTGCAGCCCTGCGACGTGTAGAGCTCGACCACCGGTACCCAGCTGCGGGTGGCCTGGCAGGGTGGTGCGCTCTGTGCGAGCACGAAAGGAGGAAGCGCGGCAGCCAGCAGGCCAGGCAGGACAAGACGCAGCGACATGGACGGTCTCCGGCAATGAGTATGCGCAGATGACCGGTGTCGATACGTCGTCCTTACGTGTCCTGTGCGGCGCGCTCGTGTCATCGGACCGGGCGCGGCATCATTACCTCGGGCGGCGACGCAGCAGCCCGACGACTGCCAGCCCGCCCAACATCGACAGCCAGATCGATGGCTCGGGCACCGGTGCCGCAGCGAGATTGGCCGCCGCCATCTGCGCACCGATGTAACGGCCGACCTCGCCGGCACCCTCCGGATCTGCTTCGTCGAACGGCTGGGCTTCGTGATCCTCGGGATTGTAGGCGCCGAGATATTCATAGAACTCGTAGCGCCGGATGATCGATTTCTTGCCGCCCAGGTCGCCGGCGAGCGGTTTTTCCAGCAGCAGTTCGTCGCCTTCGCCGTCGTCCTTGCCTTCCGGCTTCGCCTGGAACAGCACCCATTCGATTTCGGTTTCCGACTGTTCGCGCGGCACGACTTCGTTGTCGCTCAGCAACTCTTCAAGTTCCACCTCGCGCTCGATTTCGGTCGTGTAGACCTTGACCCACTGCGCTTCGCCATACTGTTCGTGGTTCTCCGCGGGTTCCGGCGCAATCACCGCCTGCACGATGGGCACGGCGGCCGGCTGACCCGGATCGGCCGGCGCCGGATCGATGACCTGCCAGACCGGTGCAGCGATCAGCACATTGCCGCCGACCGGCGTGATCTGTCCGGTTGCCGCATCACCCTTGAGCCAGCGGTAGGTGGTGCTGGTCGCGTTCTTGTTGAGACCCAGACCGAAGTGCTCGCAGCCGCTGCCCGCGTAGCCGGCACCTCCGCCCGACCAGCAGCTGTGGCCGTCGGTCGGCGAAAAGCTCGTTGGGACGGGCGTCGCGGTCATGAAAGCGCCATTGGCAATATCGTAGGCACTGAGATAGCGCACGAAGATGCCGCCGGCGAAGGTGTCGATACGCGGACTGCCGTAGCGGTTGTAGTCGCCGCCGAATGTGTAGGTCACGTCCGAACCGGACACCCCATGAAGTTCGATCTCGAAGCCATGGGTTTCCGAACCGGTGTCGTTGTAGACGTCGAAGTTGCTCAGGCTGCCGTAGAAGTTGGGGCTGGCAATGGCCGCGCCGGTACTGCCGGCGAGCAGTGCCGCAGCGATCCAGCGGGTGTTGTGGGATGACCTCTTGTTCACGTTTTTATCCTTGTGTTTGATTGGTTGGCGTCGGCAGCGCGCGTGGCGCGAGTCTGCAGACGTGGAGCAATCGTCGTACGCGGACAAAAACCCTGCATTAAGTAGGGGTTAACGACATTCCGATGCATTCACCGTGCGCGGTCGAATTGCGAACGTTTTCAATCGAATGGCTGGGCCATGGGTTCCCGCCGGCTTGCGGTTCGATGCGGCGGAAGCAGGCGCAGCGGTGGCGAGGCCGGGCGCTCGCGGGTGTGCTCTGCCGCCTCAGGCGTACTCGACCGAACCGTCCGAGCGCGGATCGGCGGCACCTTCGATGCGGCCGTCGGCGTGGCGAACGATGAGGCCGGCATGGCCGGCGCTTTCGTCGAACTCGAGCAGCGACTCGACCACATGACCCCGCTGGCGCAGCGCGTCGAACACTTCGGGCGCAAAGCGCGACTCCAGTTTGAGGGTGTCGCTGTCCGAGCCCCAGGTACGGCCGAGCAACCAGCGCGGCGCCGCGACAGCGGCCGTCACGTCGTCGCCGAACAGCAGGTGGCGCAGCAGCACGGCGGCCTGGAACTGCGGCTGTCCGTCGCCACCCATCGAACCATAGACGACCGTGCGCCCGTCAGTCAGCTGGGCGATCGGCGGGTTGAGCGTATGGAACGGCTTGCGACAGGGTTCCAGTGCGTTGAGCGCGCCGGTCGCCAGCGAAAAGCTGATGCCGCGGTTCTGCCACAGCACGCCGGTGTCGCCGGCGATCACGCCACTTCCGAACTCGTGGTAGATGCTCTGGATGAAGCTCACAGCGCGGCCTTCGGCGTCGACCACACCCAGCCACACCGTATCGCCCGGCGCGCCGCTGACCCAGCCACCGGCGCGCTGCAAGTCGATGCTGTCGGCCAGCATGTCGAGGCAGTCGTCCGACAGCAGCGACTGCGCGTCTGTGCGCATGCGCGCCGGATCGGTCAGGTGACGGTCGCGGATCACGAAGGCCTGGCGCGTCGCCTCGACCACGCGATGGATGAATTCGGCAGACTGGCCATGCAGTCCGTCGAGCCCGAGACGGTCGAGCTGACCGAGTATCAGCAGCGACAGCAGACCCTGGGTGGGTGGTGGTGTGTTGTAAACATGGCCAAGGCTGTGCGCGAGCTTCAACGGCGTGCGCCATTGCGCGCGATGCGTCAGGAAGTCGGACAGCCGCAACGGGCTGCCGGCGGCTCCCAACGCGGAGGCCATGCGGCGCGCCAGGTCGCCGCGGTAGAAATCTTCGAGCCCGGCGCGCGCCAGCTGGGCGAGCGTGTCGGCCAGACGTGGCTGGCACAGCACGTCGCCGGCCTGCGGTACCGTTTTGTCCGGCATGAAATGTGCGGCGAAGCCGGGCTGATGGCGCAGTTCGTCCTGCTTCGCGCGCAGGCCGCGTGCCAGGCTGCGCGAAACCGGCGTGCCGGTCCGCGCATGGTGTTCGGCATCGCGCAGCAGGCGCGACAGCGGGAGGCACCCACCCGCCTGAGCCGCCGCTTCAAGCGCCAGCTGCCAGCCCGACACCGTGCCGGCCATCGTCAGTGCGGCCAGCGGACCTCTTGTCGGCAGGCGGTTGCGGACGTCGTGGTCGGCGTACCAGGTACGACTGGCGATCACCGCCGCGGCGCCGCAGGCGTCGATCGCGCGCGGCGGCTGGCCCGGTTCGGCGATCAGCCAGAAGCCGTCGCCGCCAAGCGCGTTCATGTGCGGATAGACGACGGCGATCGTCGCGGCCGCGGCGATCATGGCTTCGATCGCGTTGCCGCCTTCGCGCAGTACGTCGCGCGCCGATTCGCTGGCCAGGTGATGGGGGGCGACCGCGATGCCGCGGGCAGTGGGTTTCATCGGGGCATCTCCATGGGCGGCCGCACAGGCGGGTTCTAATGCCCCTGTATGGTGCATCAAGCGGCATCGCCTGCGCGGTTTTCAATGATTTTCCCAGGCAAACGGCCGCCTGAACACGGTTACAGTCTGCATGCGGGCATCGCGGCTGGCGGCATGCATCTTGCGTCCTGCAATCATCTTCGACGGCATACTGCGCCATATCTGCATACGGAAAGTATCGATGCGTCACAAGTATTCGCTGTCTGCCTGGCGTAACCGACTGCGGCTTGCCTGGTTCGATTTCAAGTCGCCGACCCTGCGCCGGCGCAATCAGGCCTATTTCAAGGTATGGCTCGGCCGTCTCGTGCTGTGGGGCGGTGCGGTCGTGGTGGGCATGCTGGCGGTCGGCTTCGCGCAGTTGTCCGACCTGGCCATTCATTACTTCCGTGCCATGGCAAGCGAGAATCCGTGGTGGCCGTTCCTGCTGACGCCGCTCGGCGGCGCGCTGTGCGTGTGGGCGACGCGGCGCTGGTTTCCGGGTGCCGAGGGCAGCGGCATTCCACAGACCATCGCCGAAATGTCACGACCGGAAGACCGCAGCTGGAAGCCGCTGCTGTCGCTGCGCATCATTGTCGGCAAGATCGTCATCGGCACAGCGGCCGTCGGCAGCGGGTTTTCGCTTGGCCGCGAAGGTCCGACCGTGCAGATCGGTGCATCGATGCTCAATGCGTTGCACCGTCTGTTGCCGGGCGGTCTGCACATTCCGCGCACCCACATGCTGGTTGCCGGCGGCGCCGCCGGCATTGCTGCGGCCTTCAACACACCGCTGGCGGGCATTGTGTTCGCCATTGAAACGCTTTCGCGCAATGTCGAGTCGCGCATGAGCGGTCTCATCATCACTGCCATCGTGCTGGCCGGCATCGTGTCGCAGGCCTTTCTCGGCAAGGCGAGTTACTTCGGCCAGATCGCCATCGCCGGTACCGACCGCGAAATGGCGCTTGCCGTGGCGATCACCGCGCTGGTGTGCGGCGTCGCGGGCGGCCTGTTCTCGCGCATGCTCATCATCAGTTCCACGTCGTGGAAGGGACGGATGGCGGATTATCGACGCGACCATCCGATCCGATTTGCCGCCGCCTGCGGCGTGCTGGTCGCCTCACTCGGCTACGTCACCGGCGGCAGCAGCTTCGGCAGCGGCTATGGCGAAACCCGTGCGCTGCTCGAAGGCGACACGTCGCTCGAGTGGTACTACGGCCCGGCCAAATTCCTCGCCACGCTGATCGCCTACCTGTCCGGTCTGCCGGGCGGCATCTTTGCGCCCAGCCTGGCGATCGGTGCCGGCATCGGTCACGATCTCGCGCCGCTGATCGGCCAGCAGGACGCGCCGGGCATGCTGCTGGTGCTGTGCATGGCCGGCTTTCTCGCCGCGGTGACCCAGTCGCCGATCACCTCCTTCATCATCGTGATGGAAATGGTCGACGGCTATTCGGTGGTGATCGGCCTGATGGCGGTATCGCTGCTGTCATCGGGGGTATCGCGCATCTTCAGCCAGCCGCTGTATGAAACGGTGGCGCGGCACATGGTGGCGCGCAACGGCGGCGCTGGGGGCACCGGCAGACCGGATGCGGGCAATACGCCGGGCGCCGCGCCACCCGGCTAGAGAAGAGGCGAGCCGCTCCAAGCCTCGTCTATCGTCGGCCGCACGCTGATCCGTCGCAGCGGTTCAGCGCACCGGGGGTGGTGCGTACTCGAGCGGCCCGAATGACCGCCAACCGGCGGGAATCACCGAACACAGCGCGAATCGCTGGCCGTTGGTGACGATGATCAGATGTTCGCGGCTAGCCGTGGCGATTACATCGGCCACATAGTCGTCCGGTGCCACGTTGCGCATGGCTATCGTCGTCTGGGCATCGGGATGGCGCCCGCCACCGTCCGCAGGAAGGATCGGCTTGTTGCGGTCGTGCGCCGGGTGCTTTGCAGTGCGTGTGTTTTTGCTGCGACTGGCCTGGCTCATGGTCGCCCCGCTTGGGTTCGGCCTCGGACAGGTGCCCGGGGAATCCGCGCCAGCACGTTCTTGTGCGTGGCTGAGCCTGTAACGGTTGCGTGGGCCTGCGTCTGAACCCGCAGACGCGCCGGTCCTGCTGGATCGGCGCGGCTTTGACGTTTGTTTGCGTAGCGCGCGTGCGGAAGCCTTGAGCTCACATCGACACACCCGCCGGTGCGCGGAAGCACGACAAGGTGCTGCCGTTTTCTTCAGCGGCCTCATCTGGACAAGATTTAATCTTGCGATAACCCCTAATTAATGAAGGGTCTTTAGCTGCGTGAGACCGTTTCCCTTGTTCCAACCGAGGAGAGACGCAATGCAGAAGATGGGAAAAAGTGTGGCGCTTGCGCTGTGTGCATGGTCAGCGCTTGCGCTGGCTGCACCCGAGGACGACAGGCTCCTGGCGTCGCAATGCCTCGGTTGTCACGCCGCCGATCGCACCGGTCGGGGCGGATTCGACCGACTGACCGGTGAGACCGCTGCCGAAATCGCCGAAGAAATGATCGAGATGCGCGCCAAGTCTGGCGCCAAGAACATCATGCACCTGCAGGCACGCGGCTACGACGACGATCAGATCCAGCGCATCGCGCAGTGGTTTGCCGTCAATGCCGGTTCGCCGGTCAGCGGTCGCAGCGGTGATGACGACGAAGACGAGTCGGAGCATAGAGCCAAGGCGAAGTCGGCCAGCGGTCGGCGCGTGTCGCCGACCACGCGTCGTTGAGGGAGAACATGTCCATGAATTTCAATCGCAGAACCTTTCTCAAGGCAGCCTCCGGAGCAACCGCATTGCCCTTGCTGGGTCATGTGCGTCACGCGCGTGCCGCGACCTCGCGGGTCGTGGTGGTTGGCGGTGGTTTCGCTGGCGCGACCGCAGCCAAGTACGTTGCGCAGTGGGGCGGCCCCGGTGTGTCGGTCAGTCTGGTCGAGCCCGATGCAACGCACGTGTCGTGCATCCTCAGCAATCTCGTGCTGAACGATCGCGTCAAATATGCGGCGCTGGGTTTCAATCACTCGATGCTGCATCAGCGCTACGGCGTCGAACTGGTGCGCGACCGGGCGGTCGCCGCTGATCCAGTCGCCGGGAAACTCGATCTGGCCAGCGGTTCGACCCTGGCCTTCGATCGCCTCATCGTTGCGCCCGGTATCGGCTTTGACCCGGTACCCGGTCTGGGCACGCCGGCCCTGCAGGCGATGGTGCCGCATGCGTGGATCGCCGGCAGCCAGACGCTCACGCTGCGCGACCAGCTGATGAAGATGGCGAACGGCACTACCGTTATCCTGACGATCCCGAAAGCACCGTATCGCTGCCCGCCCGGCCCCTATGAGCGGGCCTGTGTCATCGCGGATTATCTGAAGCGCAAGAAGCCGCGCTCGAAAATCGTCGTGCTTGACGCCAACCCGGTCATCCAGGCGGAGCCTTCGGCATTCCTGAACGCCTTCAATGTGCTGTACGCCGGCCGGCTTGAATATGTGCCGAACGCGGAGGTGGTGCGGGTGAGCTTCGAAGGCAGCCGGCGCGTGGCGTGGGTTCGCAATGGCGCCAGCGAGATTGCGTACCGCTGCGATGTGCTCAACCACATTCCGCGCAATACCGCGGCACCGCTCGTGCATCACCTCGGGCTGGCAAATGTCGGTGGGCGCTGGGCCGGCGTCGATCCGCTGTCATTCGAATCGGCGGTCGCCCCCAATATTCACGTCATCGGTGATGCCCAGGGCACGGGGCTGCCGAAGGCCGGCCACATCGCCAACTGCGAAGCCAAGGTGTGCGCTGACGCGGTCGTGCGCATGCTCAACGGCTGGCCGATCGATGAGCCGGCGAGGCTGTCCAGCCTGGTGCTCAATTCGGCCTGTTACAGTCCCATCACCTACACGACGGCCTCGTGGTTGAACGCGGTGTTCGCCTACGACGCCGGCAGCGGGCTGATGAAGCGCGTCGATGCGTCCTTCGGCGAAGCGGAACGGCACTCAACGAAGAACTTCGAGCAAATGTTCAAGTGGGCCGAACGCCTGTTCGACGACACCTTCGCCTGACGTGGGGGCATGACGGCGGATACCAGAGGCCCAGGTGTCCGCCGGGCACCTCTAGCGGTCGGTCAGACCCCGTCCTTCCTGGATTTCCCGGTTTCGACCATGTTCCGTGCGCCCTGGACAAAGGCGTCCGCCTTGTCACCCTCTGGCTTTGACAGATCGATGTCGGAGGGCGGAATCACCACACCGCGTTGCGCGGCGGGCCGCGCGTCGATGACATCAAGCCAGCGCTTCAGGTGCTGCAACTCGTCGATGTTCAGGCCCGACCACGGATAAGTGCGCACCCACGCCCAGTTCGCGATGTCGGCGATTGAGTAGTCACCGGCCAGGAATTCGTGTTCCTTCAGATGACCGTCGAGCACGCGGAACAGCCGCATCGACTCGCCTTGATAGCGGTCGATGACCGGTTGCAGCTTCTCCGGGAAGTAGCGGAAGAACACGTTTGCCTGACCCATCATCGGGCCGACGCCGCCCATCTGGAACATCAGCCACTGCAGCACGCGCGAGCGGCCCTTCATGTCCGACGGCATCAGGCGGCCGGTTTTTTCCGCCAGATAGATCAGGATGGCGCCGGATTCGAATACCGCAAAGTCGTCCTCCGCGCGATCGATGATGGCCGGGATTCGACCGTTCGGATTGATCGCGAGGAACCACGGTTCCTTCTGGTCGCGCGCCGACAGCGACAGCGCATGTACCGTGTAGGGCAGCGCAAGTTCCTCCAGTGCGATGGAAACCTTGTGGCCGTTGGGTGTGGCCGCGGTGTAGAGATCGATCATGATGCTCCCTTCGTTGGAATGGCCGAGCTGCGGGTGGTCTCTGCGCCGCAGTGTAGCCTCCACGTTGCGGTCGAGCGAATTGACGAACGCGCTTGCGCACCGGACAAAAAAAACGCCCCCGGCCGTCTGGCCGGGGGCGTTTTTCGCAACTAAGCCGTGAGGCTTAGTTTGCGGCGAACGGGTGCGTGGCCGAACCCTTCTTGGCAACCACTTCAGCAGCGGTCGGGGTACCGGCAACGGCGCGAGCGATCGATTCCTTGACCGCGCGGTAGTTGAAGTCCTGGATCTTTGCGTCGTCTTCGGCCATCCAGTGGATGAACACGCCGACGCAGATGAACAGGTTGTCGGCTTCGTCAGCCGGGATCGTGCCGTCAGCGACGCTGTCGGCAACGGCCATCGCGACGCCGCGCTGTGCCGGGCCAAACATCTGGACAGCCTGCTTGGCGCCCTTGATGGTGACCTTGTTGAACATGACCGTTGCCGGCTTGCACAGCAGGTTCGGTGCAACGACGGCCAGCAGGGACGTGAAACCGTCCTTGTTGTTGACCAGGGCGTTGGCGAAAGCGGCTTCTGCAGCGCTGCCACGCGGGCCCATGATCAGGTCGATGTGAGCGACTTCATTGCCGTCACCAACCAGGGATTCACCAACACACAGACCATTAATCTTCGCCATATCGAATCTCCTCATTACTAGGCAAGTTATAGGGGTTTACCCCCTGTGGTAGCCCGCGTTCCGGGGTACGAAACACAGGATAAAAACTTCGTTGCGGTGCGTTTCTGGTGCCTTTGTGATGCTTTCTTGCTTTTGGTTGCATCCTGGCGCCGTCATGCGCCGGCAATTTCCAGCGCGCCGGCCAGGAAGGCTGTCACAACCGTCAGGTCTGCGCTCGTTCCGGGATTGATACCCGCCGTTTTAAGACGTTCATCCCATTCCCTCAGCGTGTCTTGCATCATAACCGGATCATCCGCCCGTTCAAACCTGTCCAGCAGGCGTATCGCCGTGTTGCGCACCATTAGCGCCGTTTCCGGACCATGTTTGCGCATGATGTGGGTGTCGGGAATCAATGCGAGACAGAACATGAACACTCTGGCCGCTGCCCATGCTTCACTGCACCATCGATCACGCGCCGCCAGATGGATCGGCAACAGGTGGCGGAGGACCAATTCGTAGCGCCATGCGTACAGCGCGGCGATGCTGTCGCGGTGCGCGGCGATCTGCATGGCCTGCAGCAGCGTGATCCGCGCATCGCCCGCCACGTCGTGATCGTCGCGCCGACCCAGTCCGGCAGGCTGCGCCAGACGGATTGCCTCATACGCGTGTGACGCGTCGGTGACAGTCAGGCCGGATAACGTACGCTGCAGCGACGCCGACAAGTCCTCGTCAGGCTGGCGGTGCAGTGCAGCATGGGCGATCGGCGCGCAGCCCAGTACGATGCCCAGATTGGTGTTGCATCCGACCGCCTGCCAGGTGGCGCGCATCGCTTCTTCGATGCGTTCGCCGACTGTCGCGTCCGCGCGACAGATCGGCCCGGCGGCCGCCTCCGCGCTGGCGAGGAAATCGACCACCTGCATGCGGTGACCGTCGCCATGACGGCCGACGTTGCCCGGCTTCAGCGCCTCGATGTCGAGCCTGCACGCAGTCAGAAAGGCGTTTTCCAGCGCCGCCTGAGGCGCGATCCGGCCGGTGTCGGGCGGCAGCGTCATCAGCATGCGATCTCGCCCGCTGCCGGGCAGCGGCGCAGCAGGTCGTCCGCCAGCGCCTGCGCGATGTTCATGCCGGTGACGCCCTGCAGACCCTTCCAGGCCGGAATGCTGTTGACTTCAAGTACGGTGAGCCGGCCGTGGTCGTCGCGCAGGATGTCGACGCCGGCGTAGTCCATGCCGGTGGCGCGGGCCGCATCGACCGCCAGCCGGGTCAGTGCCTCGTCGGGCGGAATGGCTTCGCAGCGTCCGCCCTGCGACACGTTGTTCAGCCAGCTGCGGCCCTTGCGCAGCATGCCGGCGACCGGCTTGCCGTCGATCACCATGATGCGCCAGTCGCTCCACTCGCCCAGTGCGTCGCGCGAGCGGGCGCTGTAGCGCTGCATGTACCAGACGTGGCCGACGTTTTCCGCGTCGGGCAGCGCATCGCCGGCCGTCAGGCGCACGATGCCTTCGCCCTGCGAGCCGAACAGCGGCTTGACCAGCACGTCGTGACCGGCGGCGAATTCGCGCATCAGCACCGCGCGCGCCTCGCTTTCGCTCTCGGCCACCCAGGTGGGCGGCGTCGGAATGCCGGCGTGGTGCAGCAGCACGCTGGTCATCGCCTTGTCCACGCTCTTTTCGATGGCGCGGGCGTGGTTGTAGACCGGAATGCCCAGCTCGCCCAGGTAGTGCAGGAAATCCATGCGCAACACCACCTGCTGCAGCGTGCCGCCGGCCACGCCGCGCACGAATACGGCCTGCGGCAACGTCTGCTCGAAGCCGGGCATGACGACACCCGACACGCCGCGCTGCAGGTCGATGTGGCACTCGCCCAGACTGACATAGCGCGCCAGCAGGCCGCGCGCCCGGAAGGCCTCGACCAGGCGCTTGCCGTGCCAGCCCGGCTCGTCGGTCACGATGGCGATGTCGGCCTGCTGCGCACCCATGGCGCTTACTTGCCTTCGCCGAACGAACGGCCGAGCAGTTCGGCATTGATCTGGCCGGCACGGAAGCTCCTGCCGGTGCGCAGATTGCTGACGATGACGCGCGCCGGGGCGAACAGCATCGGGTCGATCTTGTAGAAGTCGTACTTCACTTCCTTGAACACCTCGGCGAACGGTCGGCCATAGTCGCGCGACGAGGAAGACGGCAGTTTCTGCGCCAGATCGGCAGCCGAATCGTCGTCACTGTCCACATAGAGCTGTGCCACGCCGCCGAACAGGATGGCGTCGTTGGTGCGACCCATGGCATTGAGGAAGTCGGGCGCCGGCGGTGCGACCGGCGCGCTGGCGGACCCGTCGACCACCTGGGTCAGCGGGAAGCCCAGCGCATGCACCTTGTGCAGCGCGACTTCGAGTACGCGGCCGACCACCTGCACCGTACCGGCCAGGCTGCGCGTCGGCGTCAGGATCAGCGTCACGGCGTCGTCGGCGACAGCGCAGTCGCGGCGGATCTTGGCCAGCACCTCGGCCGGCGGCTGACGATCGACTTCCAGCACCAGCACGGCGTGCTTCGCGTCGTCCTTGTAGCCCAGTTCCGCGAACAGCGGCTCCTTGACGGCCAGCGCACGGCCCGGCCCGGACCCAAGCGCATGAAACGCATCCTTGCCTTCGCCGTGCGACAGGCTCCAGCCGGCGTACTGGCTGGCCAGGCAGGCGACGACCGGATGGGTCGAATGCACGTTGATGGTCAGTGGCCAGTGCGCATCGCGGGTGTTGAAGGTGGCGGTGCCCAGACCGCCCATGCAGATTTCGGTGATGCGGCGACCGGCTTCGATGCCGCCGTGGCAGTGGATGCCGGCGTCGATGACGCGGCCGCCGCCGGGCAGGGCATCAACCTTGATGCGCAGCGCGTCGGCGTCGCGTACCAGGCCCTCGACCAGATCCATGACGTAGCGGCCCACGCTGGGCTGGGCGCCGGTCAGGACCGGTCCGTGTTCTGCAGTGCTCATGCGCTTCTCCTCGGGAATACAAGATCGTTGTTATGGTCTGTTGCGACCGCTCCGGCGGACGGAGCGATCCGGTACAGCACTTCTTCCTGGCGTTGCTGCAACTGCGTGCGAACGCTGGTTTCATCATGGCCCACCGCGTGGGCTGTGCAGACCGGTGTTGCCTTTGCGACCAGGCTGCCGGCAGCCGGCAGATCGGTGCAGCCGCCGGGCCACCGGACGCCGTCGCCGATGACCAGGTCGTGGGGCGCATAGACCACGCGGAGGCCGCGCAGCGTGCGCGACGGTGACAGCACCACATCGTTCAGTCGCCCGGCACAGGCGGCAACATGGGCTGCGAACAGGCCGCCTTCAACCCGGTCTTCGTACAGCGCGAGTGTCGCAGTCGGCCGCGGGTTGATTTCCAGCAGCACGTGACGGCCGCCCTGCAGCACCAGATCGGCACCGTTCAGTCCGTGCAGTCCGAACGCCTGCACGATGGCGTCGACATCGCGTTCCAGTGCGGTCAGCTGCGCGTCGTCCAGCGGCAGGTCACTCACCGCTTCGCACCAGGCGTACGGCCCGGCAATCGCCCCTGGAAACTGCCGGCTGACGCCGATGATGCGACCGCGATGGCCATCGGCGAGGAACAGCACCGAAGCGGGAACGCCCGCCGCGTGTGCCTGCGCGTGCCAGCCCGCCGGTATCGCTTCGCCGCCGCGCGTCGGGCGCACATGTGCGCCGCCGCAGGCACCGGTCTGTTTCATCAGCCAGCCCTCGGGCGCCCGACCTTCACTGCGCATCGCCGCAAAGCGCACGCCCGCCTGCTGCAGGCCCGCGGCCAGCGAATCCGGCGCCTTGCAGCGCTGTACGGTCGCCGCAGCGTTGCCGATGCGCGGGGCTGATGCGTGAAGTGCGAGGTCCAGCGCGGAAAGCAGATCAGGCCGCCGTTCGAAGCCCGATCCGGCGACGATGCCGTCGCAGTCTTCTGCCAGTCCGGCGATCAGCGCAGGCAAGTCGTCATCGAAGGCGCCGTCGCGAAAATCCGCCCTGACGGTATGTCGGGCCAGCGCCCGTGTGTCGGTGTCGGCGAACGGATCGATCACATCGCAGGTCCAGCCTGCCGCGACGCATGAGTGCGCCAGCGCGCGTGCGCTGCCCGACACGATGAGCCAGTGCGGCACCGGCGTGCTTTCCTGCCCGTTACGGTCAGGCCACCAGTTCGCGGGCGGTGGCGAAGGCGTCGCGGAAGTCGAGATAGACCGGCTTGTCGGTATTGATCATGCGCTGGAACAATCCGCGCTGGCACAGGTACTTCACGTTGCCGATGGCCAGTGCGCCGATGCCGACCGCCTTGCCGGAACCGGCTTCCAGCGGCTTGCCGTCGTCCATCACGCCCAGACCTTCGACGCCGGCAGGCGGCACCGCGTTGACGTCGGCAGCCACCAGCAGCGAGGTCGCGGACATCAGCTGCGCCTTGCTCAGCACCTGGATGCCGGCCTTCGCCGTACACAGGATGATGTTGGCCTGCGGCATCAGGTTTTCCTTCTGTTCATTCGAACCTGCCTCGACCGGCAGCACCGACGAACCGTAGCGGGTATTCACCACTTCGGATGCGACGCGGGCGCGCATGGCGCTCGAATGGCTGCCGACCAGCACCTTGGCGCCGGCGCTAGAGGCGAGTACGGCCGCGGCGGTACCCACCGGGCCCGTTCCGCCGAGGACCAGCACGGTCTTGCCTTCGAGTTCGGTGTTGTGCGCCTTGCGCAGCTGGCGTTCGACACAGGCGACCAGCGCAGCGGCGGTGGTGAAGGCGCCACTGGGGTCGGCGAACACCGACACTTCGAACGGCGGCACCATCGCATTGCGGCAGGCATCGAGCATGTCGGCCGCCAGACCGATGTCGCGGCCACCGATGAACAGACCGGTGCGCTTCACGCCATTGGGGCCGCGCGAAAAGATTGCGTCCTGCGTCAGGCCGTAGATCTGGTCAAGGCCGACGCCGGAATACGGCATCAGAACCTGGTAGCCCGCATCACACGCCATGTTCACGTCGAACGGGCTGATGTTGTTGGTCGGGCTGAACATGTGAAGGATGTAGGGGTTTTCCATGGTCTGTCTCACTCTTTCCGCCCGAAGGCTGCGTACTCTGGTTACGTCGTTGTCAGGTGCGTGCTTGCGTGGGCAACAGATGTGCCCGGTACCTATTCACGGCTGGTTGAGGCAGCAATTGAAGTCTGTCGCGATGACCACTGCGCGCCTTCGTTGCGCGCAGCACAAATCATCAAGTCGAGTCCGGCTGCATCCGCGTAGCGTTCGCGCACCGCCCGGACCATGGCCTGCGCATCGGCCTCCGATGCGGCCAGCGCAAAGCCGGTCGGCCCCCACGAACTTTGGCCAATGCAGGCTGCGCCCAGTTCCTGCAGGGTCAGCGCGACCTCGCCAACCCGCTTGCTGGTGTAGCGGCCACCCTGTGCCGGCGAGAAATAATCGCCGACGCAATGCTGCAGTTCGTTGATCGCGGCGCCGAACAGGTCGATGTCTTCCTCGGCCAGCGCCGGCAATGCGCGCATCAGCACCAGCCGGCTGAGCCGGTCGGCCACGCCCGGCGCATAGGGCGGCAGCACGCGGAACGCCTCCTTCTCGGCGCTGCCGTGCAGGCCGCGGCATGCGTGATCGAAAATCAGCACCATGCGCCAGGCGGCCGGAAAGCGCATCTGCGCGATGATCGGGGGCGGTGCATCGACCGCGCCGCGACCGCCATCGACGATGAAGCCGCCACCATCGAAACTGCCGATGCCGATGCCGGAGCGGGCACCCCGGTCGAGCAGGCTGGCGACTTCGCGTGAATCCAGATTGAGTCCGTACAACCGGGCCAGTGCCATGCCGACCGCGAGGGCGAGCTGGGTGCCTGAGCCCAGACCCGAATGCGACGGAATGGCCTCGGTCAGCGTGATGCGCGCCGGCGGCAGGTCGAAGCGCGTGCTCAGATCGTGGGCGTAGCGATGGGCGCGTTCGGCGTCGTGGCCGGTCACCTGGAGCGTCTCGGAAGGCTCGATCTCGACCACCGTGTTCAGCCCGTTAAGCGTCAGACCGACGCTGCCGAAGCGCCGCCCCATGCTGCCATCGAGGTCGATAAAGCCCAGGTGCAGACGCGCGGGGGCCCGGACGGTCAGGGCGGCGGCGGTTGCGTGTCTGGAGTTCATCGCGTCAATCGTGGTCCGAAGAGGCATCGATTATCCCAAATTCGCCTGCAGCGCAGGGAAGGCTTGAATGATGTGGCCCAGCGGCGGAGTTTGGTGCTGCCGGGTGACGTCGTTTTCGGATCGTGCTGTATCGCATGTGAAACAGACTGATCTCACCCCTTCGTCGTGACTTCGATGCTGCACTGCGGCACCCGAACGTCAGTCCGCACCCGCTTTTTGCATGTTGTATCGTGGCGAGTGCTGAGTGTGACCCAACTGATGAAACGGATGATTCATGACCCATGAAGCGACTTCGACTGTCGTCACCGAGGTGGCCTGTCCGCTGTGCGGCCATGCCTGCGACGACCTGAGCGTCGATACCGCCGGCGCTGCATTGGCGGTGGTGGCCCATGGCTGCGATCGGGCTGTCAGCGGATTTGCCCGCCTGGGCGCCGGTTCGACTGCCGCGACGCCGCGCATCGCCGGCCGTCCGGCCACGCTGGACGAAGCCTGCGCCGAAGCGGCTCGTCTGCTCGCCGCGTCGGCCCAGCCGGTGTTCGGCGGCATGGCGCTCGATGTGAGTGGCGCACGCGGTGCGATGGAACTGGTCGATCGCGCCGGCGGCGTCATCGACCACATGAACAACGAATTCGGCTGGCGCGCCAGTCGCGTGGTCCAGGACGGCGGCGGCATCAACACCACGCTGGCCGAAGTGAAGAATCGCGCCGACCTGATCCTGCTGGTCGGCACCGATGCGGTCAGCGCGCAGCCACGCTTCTTCGAACGCTGCGTGTGGGTGAAGGAAACGATGTTCGACCTGCAGCCGGCCAGCCGGCGCATCGTCTATCTCGGCGGCGGTCTGGATACGCAGCCGGGCCACTCGCCGGACGGGCGTGGGCCCGACGTGTTCGACTTCGAGCCCGGCCGCATGCCCGAAGCGCTGTCGGTGCTCAACGCGCTGGTGGCGCAGCAACCGGTGGCCGGCGATGCCCCGCTGGGCATTGCGCTGGCGCGCTGGCAGGCACTGGCCGATGCGCTGCTTGGCGCACGGTACAGCGTGGTCGTGTGGGCCGGACCGGCATTCGAGGTGTCGCAGCTCGACCTGAATGTCGGCGCCATCGTGTCGCTGGTGCGTCGGCTCAATGTGACCACCCGCTGCAACAGCCTGCCGCTGGCCGGCAATGACGGCGACCTGTCGATGGGCGCCGTGCATACCTGGCAGACCGGTTATCCGATGCGTACCAGTTATGCCAGCGGCGCACCGAAGTTCGACCCGCTGCACAACGGCATCGACCGCCTGCTCGCGAACGGTGAAGCGGATGCGCTGGTGTGGCTGTCCAGTCTGAACGACCTGCAGTCGCCGCCGGCCACCGGCGTGCCCACCATCGTTATCGCACCGCCGTCGCTGAAGCTGGCCGCAGAGCCGCAGGTCTACATTCCTGTCGCGACGCCTGGCATGCATCACACCGGTCATTTCGTGCGTACCGACAAGGTCGTGACGCTGCCGCTGCAGGCCCTGCGCAGGAGCGCGCTGCCGGCGGCCGGCGAGGTGGCGGTCGCCATCGCCACCCGTTTGAAGGAGGTTCAGTCGTGAACGTCATCAAGCTGACCGGCGGCCGGGTGATCGATCCGGCAAATGGCGTCGATGATCAGGTACGCGACCTCTACATCCGCGATGGCCGGCTGATCGCCGCGCCGGACGCGAATGACAGGATCAGCGCCGAGTACAACATTTCCGGCCGCATCGTCATGTCGGGCGCGATCGACATGCACAGCCACATCGGTGGCGGCAAGGTGAACATCGCGCGCGAAATGTTGCCGGAAGACCATCGCGGTGATCCGGTCGAGCGCACCGAACTGACGCGTTCCAGCTGCGGTCACGCCGCGCCCGGCACCCTGGCGGCCGGCTACCGTTACGCCGAAATGGGCTACACCGCAGCGTTCGAGCCGGCGCTGCTGCCGATCAACGCGCGCCAGGCCCACATGGAAATGGGCGACACGCCGATGCTGGACACCGGCGGCTACGCCATGCTCGGCAGCGATGATTTCCTGCTGCGCATGCTGGCGGCGAAGGAAGACCAGCAGGCGATCAACGATTACGTGGCGTGGACGCTGCACGCGACGCAGACGGTCGGCATCAAGGTGGTGAACCCGGGTGCGATTTCCGCCTTCAAGTTCAACCAGCGCAAGCTCGACCTCGACGAGCAGAACGCCTTCTACGGCATCACGCCGCGCGAGATCGTGAAGGTACTGTCGCGTGCCGTACATGATCTCGGCGTGGCCAAGCCGCTGCACGTGCATGCCAGCAATCTGGGCGTGCCGGGCAATGTGGACACCACGCTGGGCACGATGGACGCGGCCGAAGGCCTGCCGGTCCACCTGACGCACATCCAGTTCCACAGCTACGGCACCGAGGGCGAGCGCAAGTTTTCGAGTGCTGCGGCCCGCATTGCCGAGGCGATCAACCAGAAGAAGAACGTGTCGGCCGACGTCGGTCAGATCCTGTTCGGCCAGACGGTGACCGCGTCCGGCGACAACATGGTGCAGTACCGCAACGCCGGTCACGGCTCGCCGAAGAAGTCGGTAATCATGGACATCGAGTGCGACGCCGGCTGCGGTGTGGTGCCGTTCAAGTACAAGGACCAGAACTTCGTCAATGCGCTGCAGTGGGCCATCGGCCTGGAGATCTTCCTGATGGTCGATGACCCGTGGCGCATCTTCCTGACCACCGACCATCCGAACGGCGCGCCGTTCACGACCTATCCGCACCTGATCAAGCTGCTGATGGACCGCAGCTTCCGAAACGCGATGCTCGACACGATCAACCCGGATGCGCGCGCGATGAGCAACCTGGCGGGACTCGATCGCGAATATTCGCTGTACGAGATCGCGATCATGACGCGCGCCGGTCCGGCGAAGCTGATCGGCCTCGCCGATCGCGGTCACCTGGCACCGGGTGCGGCGGCCGACATCGTGGTCTACAAGGAAGATGCCGACCGCGAGCGCATGTTCGAGAAGCCGGAACTGGTGTTCAAGGACGGCGAACTGGTGGTGCGTGACGGCCGCATCGTCAAGGTCGTGCGCGGCGGCACGCATGCCGTGAAGCCCGAATTCGACATCGGCATCGAAAAGAAGATCAAACCCTATTTCGAACGTTTCCATTCGGTGCGCATGAACAATTTCAAGATCAGTGACGACGAACTGTGCGAGTGCGGTGGCGGCTCGAAGCTGATCGCCCATGCCTGCCGGAAGCGGGGTTGAACCGATGATCATCAATGGCGTAGCAATCGACGACACCTTTGCCGAAGCATTCGGCATGCGGGGCATCCGCCTCATCATCACGGCCTACAACGAAACCTGGGCCCTGCATTCGGCCAATGCACTGACCGGATTCGCGACTTCGGTCATCGCCTGCGGCGCCGAGGCGGGCATCGAACGCATGATGTCGCCGGACGAAACGCCGGACGGCCGTCCGGGCGTATCGGTGCTGCTGTTTGCCGTGTCGAGCAAGGAACTGATCAAGCAGATCGAGCGGCGGGTCGGCCAGTGCGTGCTGACCAGCCCGACCAGCGCCATCTTCGCCGGGCTGGACGAAGGCGACCCGGTGCCGCTGGGCAAGACGCTGCGCTATTTCGGCGACGGCTTCCAGACTTCGAAGCAGATCGCCGGCAAGCGCTATTGGCGCATTCCGGTGATGGATGGCGAGTTCCTCGTGCAGGACACGGCGCGCATGGTGAAGGCGGTCGGCGGCGGCAACTTCCTGGTGCTCGCAGATACCCAGGTCCAGGCACTCGAAGCGTGCGAGGCGGCCATCGTCGACATGCGCAAGCTGCGCGAAATCGTCATGCCCTTTCCGGGCGGCGTCGTGCGTTCCGGCTCCAAGGTGGGCTCCAAGTACAAGGCGCTGTCGGCCTCGACCAATGACGCCTTCTGCCCGACGCTGCGCGGCGCGACCAAATCCGAACTCGATGAGCGCATCGGCGCGGTACTCGAAATCGTCATCGACGGCCTGACCGACGCGTCGGTGAAAAAGGCGATGGAGGTCGGCATGCGCGCGGTGTGCCGGATCGGTGCCGCCGGCGGCATCCGCCGCCTGTCGGCCGGAAACTACGGCGGCAAGCTCGGCCAGTTCCAGTACCACCTGCGGGAGATCCTGAAATGAGCGCCCTGACATTCACGCTGCGCAGCGCACCGGCCCAGCGCGTCGATGTCGGCATGCTGAATCCTGCCGCACTGGCCGGCCAGGCGGCGTCCGACATCGCAGCCATCGTATTGAACGTCGGCAAGCGCGTCGTGCGCGCGGACGAGCTGTTCGACATCGCCGGCGACGACGCGACCGACATCGTGTTCCGCGGTGACTGCAGCAAGCTCGAACGCATCGGCGCCGGCATGAAGTCCGGCCACGTCACCGTCGCCGGCGACGCCGGGCCTTACGTCGGCCAGGGACTGCTGGGCGGCACGATCACCGTCTCCGGTTCGGCTGGGGCCTTCTGCGCGACCGGCATGAAGGGCGGTCGCATCGACATCGCCGGCGACGTCGGCGAATCGGCTGGCGGTGCCATTCCTGGCGAGATGAAAGGCATGGCCGGCGGCCTGCTGCTGGTCGGTGGCCATGCCGGCGATCGTCTGGGCGACCGCATGCGGCGCGGCCAGATACTGGTCGGCGGCAATGCGGGCGACTACTGCGGCACCCGCATGATCGCCGGCACCATTGCGGTAGCCGGCGCGCTGGGCGCCTATCCGGCGTACGGCATGAAGCGCGGCACGCTGATCCTCAACGCGCTGCCGGCGCAGATGCTGCCCACCGTCGTCGATTGCGGTGCGCACCGGCTCGGTTTCCTGAGTCTGCTGTACGCGAGCTGGAAAGGGCTGCCCGGACCGTTCGGCACGCTCGACGCCGGTGCGTGCACGGTGCGTCGCTACATGGGCGACATGGCGGTTGGCGGACGCGGCGAACTGCTCGTACGCGGCTGATGACGGCGGCGGGTTGGTGGCCTGACTCGGCCTTCGGGCGGGTCAGGCGCAACGCAGCCGGGCGTCTGGTCGTGACGGACGCGCTGCTGCGCGACTGGCTGGCCAGGCCCGAACTGGCGCTCGTGGCGGACAGCTGCGACGCCGAGCGCGCGCTGCATTCCAGCCTGCACGATGCGCCGGCGCGCATCGTTGATCACGCCGAAATCGCTTCGATTGCCGACGCGGACGCGCGCGACAACTGGTTCGCCTTCATCGCCTTCCGCGACCGCGTGCTCGCCCGGCCGGACATCGAATCGGCGTGGCTGGAACTGTTTCTCGACGGTCTGAGCGGCATCGCGCCACTGTTCGTGCCGCAGCTCACCCAGCTCATCCTGCACGGCCTGCTCGAAGACTGCACCGGCAATGACGGCGCGCTGATGTGGCGCGCCGCCGAACTGTTCTTCCGCAGCCAGCGGGCGACACCGCACGCGGGCCGCATCCTGATGGCCGACGCGGAAACTTTGGGCGACTATGCCGAAACCGGCGGCTTCGGCAACATCGGCCGCCTGATCCGGCAGGCCGGGGCGATTCCGCGTGCGGCCGAGCTCGACGTGCTCGATGCCGGCAACGCCGCCGAACTGTATGCGCGCGCCGGGCGCCGCGCCGTGCTGCCGCTGAATTACGGCCAACCTGCGCTGGACGCGCTGTGTCGCGTGATGGAACGCTGGATCGCCCACTTCTACGGTGCTGCCGTCCGCATCACGCCGCAGCAGGACATCCGCGACGAACACTGGGCCTGGCACATCGGACTTGACCGCGAAGCGATGGACCTGCTCAACACGCTGTACGAAGGCGGTGAACTGGCGCCCGACCGCCTGTCGCGCATCGTCGCGCTGTTCCGCCTCGACTTCCTCGATGCGCGTGACATGCGCGCCGAACTGCGCCGTGACGGTGCGGCGCGTCCGGTCTGGCTGGCACTGGCCATGGATGAAAACGGTCTGGTTCAGATGAAGCCGCAGAATCTGCTGCTCAACCTGCCGCTGACAGGCACACACTGACGTCCATCGGGCGTACGCCGACGCCCTGTTTGTTCCCTGATCCCTCCGGGTTTTCAGCTTTTCTTGATCGCCCTCAAGCTTGCCTGCATTTGCTGAGCGCGCGAATTAAATCGTCGCGCAGCGCGGTTAGCATTGTGTTGAACCTGAAAACCTCAGTTGATCGGCTTCGTGGGCATGGTTGGCGGGGCGTACGGCAAGGCGCGAGGACGCGGCAGGATGGCACCCTGCAAGGACGAGCAACGCAGCCGGGCACCCCGCCGGCAGTGCGCGCGAGGTCGAAGCGGTGTCGCCTGGACGGCAAGCAAGCAAGAAGCGCCGATCTCCTTGATGCGCAGGGCTTTTAGCGGAATGGCAAGCGGTCAAAAGGTTTTCAGGTTGAACCCGAAGGAGCCTTGAAATGCGGCAGCCGACAGACACGCCTGCGCGGCCGGAAAACTGGCACGCGCTCACCGGCGCAGCCACCCTGACTTCGGTCGGCGGCGCGCGCGAGGCCGGACTGACAACCGACGAGGCGGCGCGCCGACTCGCGGCCGATGGCGCCAACAGCCTGCCCGTGCCGGCCGGGCGCAGTGTTGTGCAACGCCTGCTTGCCCAGTTCGAAAATGTGCTCATCCGTGTGCTGATCGGTGCTGCCGTGGTGACGACGCTGCTCGGGCACCTGCTGGACAGCGCAATCATTGCCGGCGTGGTGCTCATCAATGCATTGATCGGCTTTCTGCAGGAGGGCAAGGCCGAAGCAGCGCTCGATGCCATCCGGAAGATGCTTTCGCCGCGCGCGCAGGTGCTGCGCGGCGGTCGCCGGATCGATCTGCCCGCCGCGGAACTGGTCCGCGGCGACATCGTGTTTCTCGCGTCCGGCGACCGGGTTCCCGCCGATCTGAGACTGCTCGACGGGCGCAACCTGCGCATCGACGAGTCTGCGCTGACCGGTGAGTCGGTGGCGGTCGACAAGCACACCGAGGTGTGCGCGGATGACGCGGCGCTCGGCGATCGCCGATCGATGGCTTTTTCGGGCACGCTGGTGACCTATGGTCAGGGGACGGGGGTTGTCGTCGCGACCGGCGCAAGTACCCAGATCGGCCACATCAGCACGCTTCTCGCGGGTGTGCAGGAACTGGCCACACCGCTGACGCGCAGGATGGCAGCCTTCAGTGCATGGCTGACCTGGACCATCCTCGGGGTTGCCGCACTGGCCTTCGGCTTCGGCATACTCGTCCGTGACTATTCGGTGGCGGACATGTTTCTCGCCGCGGTCGGTCTGGCCGTGGCGGCCATTCCGGAGGGGCTGCCCGCGATCATGACCGTCACGCTGGCCATCGGCGTCCAGCGCATGGCGAAGCGTCACGCCATCATCCGGCGCCTGCCGGCGGTCGAGGCGCTGGGATCGGTCACGGTCATCTGTTCGGACAAGACGGGCACGCTGACGCGCAATGAAATGACTGTGCAGCGTGTGGTCACGGCGCGCGACACCTTCCGGGTGAGTGGTGCGGGCTACGCGCCGCAAGGCGGGTTTGCGCGCGGCGACGGCGAATGCGAACTGACCGACTGTCCCGAACTGGTCGAGATCGGCCGCACCGCGCTGCTCTGCAATGACGCCGCGCTGAACCCGGATGGGGAGGGCAGATGGGTACTTGCAGGCGATCCGACCGAAGGTGCGCTGATCACGCTGGCACTCAAGTCCGGCCTTGATGCGCGCCGCGAATCGGACAGGCTGCCGCGCATCGACACCATTCCGTTCGAATCGGAACACCGATTCATGGCGACCCTGCATCACGATCATCAGGGGCATGCCTTCATGCTGCTGAAGGGCGCGCCCGAGCGCGTGTTCGAACTTTGCCGCGAACAACGCGAGGACGGCGATGCCAAGCCGCTACATCCGGGCTACTGGCATGCCTGCAGCGAAGCCATTGCAGGCGAGGGCATGCGCCTGATCGCGCTGGCCGTCAAGCCGATGGATGCGTCGGTGCGCACGCTGACATTTGCCGATGTCGAATCGGGCGGCTTCACATTGCTTGCGCTGCTCGGGCTCGCGGATCCGCCGCGCGAGGAGGCCGTCGCCGCGGTGGCGCGCTGTCGCGGTGCCGGCATCGCCGTGCGAATGATCACCGGCGATCATGCCGTCACGGCCCGTGCGATCGGCGAACAGCTGGGTCTGGGCGACACGGTGCGCGTGCTCTCCGGCCCGCAGATCGAACAGATGGATGACGGCCAACTGCGCGCCGCGGTCGGTGGCACCGAAATATTTGCCCGTGCCAGCCCGGAACACAAGCTGCGCATCGTTCAGGCGCTGCAGGCGAACGGCGACGTCGTGGCGATGACCGGCGACGGCGTCAATGACGCGCCTGCCCTGAAGCGCGCAGATGTCGGCGTGGCCATGGGTGACAAGGGTACGGAAGCCGCCAAGGAGGCGGCAGAGATGGTGCTGGCCGACGACAATTTCGCGTCGATTGCCGCCGCGGTGGAAGAGGGCCGCACAGTGTTCGACAATATCCGCAAGTCGGTCATCTTCATCCTGCCGACCGGCGGCGGCGAAGCCGGCATCCTGGTCGCGGCCATCCTGCTCGGCCTGACGCTGCCGATCACGCCGGCGCAGATCCTGTGGGTGAACATGGTGACCGCCGTCACCCTGTCGCTCGCGCTCGCATTCGAAACACCGGAAGCGGACATCATGCGCCGCCCGCCGAGAGATCCGGATGAACCGCTGCTGACCCGTTTCCTGCTGTGGCGCATCGTGTTCGTGTCGCTGCTGCTGGTGACCGGCGGTCTGTTCCTGTTCCTGCGAATCCTCGATGAGGGTGGATCGCTCGAACTGGCGCGCACGGTCGTCGTGAATACGCTGGTGTTCGGCGAGATCGTGTATCTGTTCAATGTGCGCCACCTCACCGCAAGCTCGCTGACTTTCGAAGGGGTCACGGGCAACCGTTATGTGCTGCTCGCGATTCTGGTGCTGCTGGTGCTGCAGGGGCTGTTCAACTATCTGCCGGCGGCGCAGATGCTTTTCGGCACTGCGCCGCCGCAGACGAACGACTGGTGGCCGGTCCTGGTGTTCGGCGCACTGCTGATGGTCATCATCGAACTCGAGAAACTGGCGGTGCGCTCCTGGGCACGCCGCGGGCGGCAGAGCGGCTGACCTCATGGAATCGCTCTTTCACCTTCTTGGCGGGCTCGGCCTGTTCCTGCTCGGCATGGGGTTCATGACGGACGGACTCAAACTGGCAGCCGGCCCCGCGCTGGAGCGCATCTTGGCCGAATGGACACGCACCCGGCTGCGCGCACTGCTGTCCGGCGTGCTGGTGACCGGTCTGGTGCAATCGTCGAGTGCGGTGACGGTCGCCACCATCGGCTTCGTCAATGCGGGCCTGCTGACACTCGGTCAGTCGATGTGGGTGATCTTCGGCAGCAATGTGGGCACCACGATGACCGGTTGGCTGGTGGCCTTGGTCGGCTTCAAGATGCCTATCGAGCTGTTCGCGTTGCCGCTCATCGGTGTCGGCATGCTGCTGCGTCTGACCGGCGAAGGGTCGCGCCGCGGGGCGATCGGCATGACGATCGCCGGCTTCGGTGCGCTGTTCCTGGGCATCGATGTGCTGCGGGAGGCATTCGGAGGGATCGGAAGCGCTGTCAGTTTCGACGCCTGGGCGGGCGGCGGAGCAGGCAGCGTGCTGTCGGCGGTGCTCGTGGGCATCGTATTGACCACGCTCATGCAGTCGTCGAGTGCCGCCATGGCCGTCGTGCTGACCGCAGTGGCCGGTGGCGTGGTGCCCTTGTCGGTGGCCGCCGCTGGCGTGATAGGTGTCAACCTCGGCACCACCGTCACGGCGATCATCGCTGCGCTGGGTGCAACACCGAATGCCCGACGCACGGCCGCCGCACACGTGGCGTTCAATCTGATCACCGCGCTTGTTGCGCTGCTGAGCCTGCCGGTCTTGCTTGCGCTGGTCGCGTGGATGACGGAGGTGCTGGAACTCGAGCCGACGGCGACCACCGTTCTCGCGACGTTTCACACGACGTTCAATGTGCTCGGCGTGCTGCTGATGTGGCCCCTGTCCATGCGGCTGGAGCGAGCCCTGTCGGCGCGCTTCGTTACTCCAGACGAAGACGCCGGACGTCCGCAGCACCTCGACGCGAACGTGCTTTCGGTGCCTACGCTGGCACTGGATGCACTGGCGCTGGAGGCGCGCCGGGTCGGCGCGATGGGCAGGGGGATGGCGCTGCACCCGCGTCGATCGCCCATCAGCGTGATTCGTTCGACCGGCTCACGCGGGCAGTCGCCGGATTCGTCGTCAGCATCCACCGCAGTACGATGAGTGCCGCCAGCGGTGAGCGCCTGCCGCGCGTCCTGCGCGAGTTGCGGTACTACGAAACGGTCGCCCGTATGGCATCCCTGATGGCTGAACCGGTTCCTTCGGGACCGCTTCCGGATGACGTGGTGAGCTGCGAGACGCGATTTCGCACGCACGTTCGCGATTGGATCGAGTCGGTGCTGCCGGCCGGGGATGCGCCAGGTCTGCCCGCTGCCGCAGTGTTGCCCGATGCGCTCGTTGCCGCGTATGCCGCCCTGAAGGACGCAATTCTGCGTGCCGCCGCTGCCGACGCACTGGACATCGCGCGCATGGATGCACTGCTGGAGCGGGCGCGCGCGATGCGTCTTGCTGCGGAGCAGGCCGGGAAGGTGCTGCAACTGCTGCACCGGATCGAAATGAATGACGATGCGATGAGTCCGGATGAAAGCCGGATGCACCTGATTGCAGAGTAGGCGGCATGCATGCGTCGTCGCGGCGGGCCGACGGCGGCCGTTTCCGTCGGCGATCCCCTGTGCAGGATGCGGAATCGGCAGGAAGGCAAGGATAGTGAGAAGAGCGCTTCATGGTGACTGAAGGCATGCAGACCGGCGTGTTCTCCGAAATGGCACTGCTGCTCGGCATGACCACGGCCGCCGGTGCGCTGGCCGTTCGTCTGCGCCAGCCGGTGCTGATCGCCTACATCGTGGTCGGCATACTGGCCGGGCCGGCGGCATTCGGCTTTGTCCAGGCGCATGACCAGATCGACCTGCTGGCGCAGATCGGCGTCGCGGTGCTGCTGTTCGTGGTCGGACTCAAGCTGGATCTTTCGCATGTCCGGCGCATCGGACCCGTTGCACTGGCAACCGGTCTGGGCCAGCTGTGCTTCACGATACTGTTCGGTTTCGTCCTGGTGCTGCTGCTCGGCCGGGGCGCGATGGAAGCGCTTTATGTCGCGGTAGCGCTGACCTTCTCCAGCACCATCATCATAGTCAAGCTGCTGTCCGACAAGCACGAGCTCGATTCGCTGCACGGACGCATCGCGGTCGGTTTCCTGATCGTGCAGGACATTGCCGTCGTGCTTGCCATGATGGCGATGAGTGCACTGCGCGGCGCGGGCGATGCGGGCGCCATGGAAGTCGTTCTGTCGCTGCTCGCGCGGGTGTCGGGCGCCGCGCTGCTCATCTTCGTGCTGATGCGCTACATCCTGCCGCCGCTGGTGCGCACCATGGCCCGCTCGCAGGAACTGCTGCTGCTGTTTGCGATTGCCTGGGGAACCGGCCTTGCCGCACTGGGCGAAGGGGCCGGCTTCTCGAAGGAAGCCGGCGCCTTCGTGGCGGGTTTTTCGCTGGCGTCGACCCCTTACCGTGAAGCCATGAGCGCCCGCCTGACCGGCGTGCGTGACTTCCTGCTGCTGTTCTTCTTCATCGATCTCGGCGCCCGACTCGATCTGTCGACGCTGAGTGATGAAGTCGTGCCGGCGATTGTGCTCAGCGCCTTCGTTCTGATCGGCAACCCGCTGATCGTGATGGCCATCATGGGGTATATGGGCTATCGCAAGCGCACGGGCTTTCTCGCCGGCCTGACCGTCGCGCAGATCAGCGAATTCTCCATCGTGTTCGTTGCCATGGGCATTACGCTGGGCCACATCGGCCGCGAGGCGCTGGGGCTGACGACGCTGGTCGGACTCGTCACCATTGCGCTGTCCACTTACATGATCATTCATTCACAGCCGCTGTTCGAGAGGCTGTCGCCCTGGCTGTCGATGTTCGAGCGCATGCATCCGCACCGCGAGGAGACGGTGGAGAGCGGGGTCGAGCGTTCCGGTGCGACCGACGTGATGGTGTTCGGGCTTGGGCGCTACGGCAAACGGCTCGCAATGCAGCTTGCCGACGCCGGCTTGACCGTGCGCGGCATCGATTTCGATCCGGAAGTTGTGATCGAGCTGCGCGGGCGCGGAGTGCAGGTGGATTTCGGCGATGCCCAGGATCCGCACTTCCTCGACAGCCTGCCGCTCGATATGGTCCAGTGGGCCATCAGTACCCTGCCTGACTTCGAGTCGAACCGCGAGTGGCTGGCGGCGCTGAGGTCGCGCAACTTTCCCGGTGAGGTGGCGATCGTGGCCCGTGATGATGTGCAGGGTGAGCAGCTCAAGCGCGCGGGTGCTCCGATCGTGCTGTATCCGTTCCGCAACGCGGTGGACTACGTTGTGGACCACCTGTTCGATCTGATACGCAAGAGGGAGGAGCGACATGAAGCCAATCCGTAACATTCTCGCGGCAACCGATCTGTCGGCGCCGGCCCGGGAGGCGCTTGCACGCGCATTTCAGCTCGCTTCGGAAACGGGCGCGCAGCTGACCCTGATGCATGCAGTGAGCATCGGCGTGATGGCGGCGTTGCATGAAATGCTCGGCACCGGCGCGCCGACGGTCGAACAGCGCATCGTCGATGATGCCTGCAAAACACTGCGTGAGCTCGCCGACGAACTGGGGCAGACGCACGGAGTATCCGCCGCAGTGCGCGTATTGACCGGTGCGGTCGTGCAGGAAATCGTTGACCAGACCGATCAGCTCGATGCCGATCTGCTGGTGGTGGGCGCGCGCGGTGAGGGTTTCATGCGCCACGTGATGCTGGGCTCAACGGCAGAGCGCATGCTCGGCGTGATGAAGAGGCCGGTGCTGGTGGTACGCCAGCAGCCTCATGCAGCGTACCGGCGCGTGCTCGTGCCGGTTGATTTCTCGATGGCGTCGGAGCCGTCGCTGCAGGCTGTTCGCGCATTCGCTCCGCACGCTGAGATCATATTGCTGCACGGCTTCGAACTGCCGTTCGAAGGCAAGCTGCGCTACGCAGGCATCGACGACGCGGCAATACATGCGCTGCGGATTGCCGAGCGCAGCTCGGCTTTCCAGCAGATGGAGGCACTGCAGGCAAGCGCCGGCATTGCCGACCAATCGCGCAGCATCGTTCGCCATGGTGATGCGTGCTCGCTGATCCGCGAGGTGCAGCAGCAGGAGCACTGCGATCTGATCGCGCTTGGCAAGCACGGTCGCAACCGCATCAAGGAAATGCTGCTGGGCAGCGTGACCCGACATGTACTGTCGGAGTCCGACTGCGACGTGCTGGTCGTCGGTGATTCGATCTCTGGGTGAGCGTCATTCGACACCGGGCGAGGCAGCGGCCCACTGACGAACGCGTGCTGCCATCCTTGCGATCCAGTAGAACACGCGAACCTCGCGTTCCGATCGGGCCGGGGCGGGTCAGAACCAGGCGTTCAGTGTGATGCTGCCGAAACGGCGCCAGTAGCCACTGCCGCCGCCCGGCGATCCGGCCTCGCTGTCGGAAATGCCGGCTGCGGCGCGCAGTTGCCAGCCGGGCCCAAGGTCGTAGGCGACCCAGCCTTCGAGCAGGTAGTTGCGACCGGACGCGCCGTTGCCGTCGCCATCGGTCTCGTCGTAGCGACCGAACGCAGCCTTGGCGTAATAGCTCCACGGGCGGACGTCGTCGTAGATCGACATGAAGGCCCGGTATTCGAGGTAGCGGTCCGGGTTGTAGTAACCGCGATTGGCACGGTTGACGTCCCACGGCCGGCTGTTTTCGAACCGGTTACCTTCGATGCCCAGCCGGATCTGCGGACGCGTCCACAGCGCGTAGTCGCCGCGCCAGGCGATGCGGGTGCGCTGGTTGTCGTCGTCGAATTCGAGCCGCGCGACGCTGCCGGCGAAGCTCCAGCGCGGCGCAGGCGTATAGGTCGCACCGATCGACACGTCGCGGAAACTCACTTCGTTGCGCAGTGCGCTGATGGTGTCGATGATGCCGCTGCCGGTTTCTGCGTCGATGCGCCACAGATCCGCGGGGACGTAGCGCAGGCGCGCTCGCCATACGGTGCTCTGCCAGCCGTCGTAATCGCGTCGGCCGAGCGTGAAGCTGGGCCACAGCGTGCCGCGGCTGCCTCGCACCTCGCCCAGACGCAATCCCCAGGTTGCGCTGATTTCGCTGCCGCTGACCGTGCGGCGCGGCGAACGTGTTCCGGTTTCGTAGCCGCTGATCTGCGGCAGACGCACGCCGACCTCGAACAGTTCTGTCGGCGAACGTCGCCAGCCGGCCAGCGCGAATGGCGTGACGATGCGCAACCGGTCGGCGTCGTCCGACCAGTCGATGCCGGCCGAAGCGTAGTGCTGCGTATCGCGCCGGATGCGGTAATCGCGCAGCCACAGTGCGCCTTCGTCGGTGATGTCGGCCAGCAGCGGCATCGCCTCGTCGGCGTATCCGGCCCAGTACAGTGCGCGCGCCCTGGCGACGTTCAGACCGGGATCCGCAGAGGTGCCCAGCCGGTCGAACTCACCAACTGCGGCGCGATGCCGACCTGAGAAGTTCTCCGCCTGCGCCAGACCGAGCTGTGCATCGGCGTCGTCCGGATCGGTCTGCAGCAGGGCGGCGTAGATCGCGCTCGCACCGGCCGGATCGTCCGACCACAGCAAGGCGCGCGCCAGGCCGCGTTGCGCCGTGCGGTCGTCCGGCCGGGCGGCGAGCAGCTTGCGCCACGCCTCGGCCGCACAGGGGTGACGGTCCAGCGCTGTGCAGGCCTGCGCGAGGCCGCGCCAGGTTTCAGGCAAGCCGATTCCTTCGGCGTGCGCTTCCGAGAACAGCGTACGGGCCCCTGCGGCATCGCCTGACCACAAGGTCTGCCAGGCCAGCGGCAGCAACCAGTCGGCACGCCGCTCCGGCGCCAGTTGAAGCGCCTGTCGCCAGGCGAGTGCCGACTCGGCGTTGCGGTCGGCATAACCCAGCACGCGCGCGACCTCCGCCGTGCGTGCTGCATCCGCGCGGTCGACCTGTGCCAGTCGTGCATAGATGTCGAGCGCACCGGCGTAGTCCTGCGCTTCGGTGCGCGAACGTGCCAGACCGAGCAGGGATTCGATCAGGCCGCGCCGGCTGTCGCTGACCGAGGCTGCATCGGACCAGCCATTCATCCGCTGCTGGAACAGCGCTGCGGCGCGTTCGAAGCGACCCGCCCAGAGCGACTGCCAGGCGAGTGAAGGGAGGATGTCAGCCTGCCGGGCGGGTGCCACGCGCAGGGCGCGTTCATACAGGTCGGCGGCGGCCTCGTTCCGGTCGGCAAATCCTTCGACCCTGGCAGCTTCGATGAGCAGATCGGTGTCTTCCGGAAACTGGCTCACCAGCCCGCGGTAGAGCTCGATCGCCGGTGCGTACTCGCGCGCGTCGACCAGCCTGCGCGCTTCCTCCCGCTGCGGGTGAGCGGCGACGGCGGGCTTTGCTGCGGTCAGCAAAAGCATCAGGGTCAGGGCGAGCGTCAGGGCAGGCAGTGCGCGCGTCATGGAGCGGGATGTTGCGGGCGAGTCGTATAACAAAAGTATCAGGCCTCGCGCCCGGTGCGCGGCGTGTTCCACGTGATCGACTGTCGCGCAGGCGCAACAAACAGGTGGTGCAGCGACATGCAGGTGGTGATCGCAAGGAAGGCCCAGTAAACAAGCGGATAGAACACGGCATACGGAAAGTAGCGCCAGATTCCACGGTCATACCGGTGGTCGATCAGCGTACCGAGGGCGAGCTGTATCAGGCACAGGGTAGCGATCGCCATGCCCCACAGATTGGGCAATGGGGAAGCGCCGACCGGCGGGAAGCCGATCGCCCACGACGCGATCCACAGGGCAGTCATCGCGACGAATACGATGGCCCAGCAGATCGACAGCACCGATTCGATCAACATCGGCCACATGCGGCGGTAACGCCAGTGCAGGATGACGTCGCGATGGCGGCGCAGCACCTGCATCAGGCCGCGTGCCCAGCGCAGCCGCTGCCGGAACAGCGCCCGGAAGTGCGTCGGCACGGTCATCCATACGATGGCGTGCGGCTCGTAGCGGATGTCGTGAAAGTGGCGCTGCAGCTTCCAGGTCAGTTCGATGTCTTCGGTCGGCATGTCGGGTGAAAAGCCGCCGACCGACTGCACGGCGCTCTTGCGGAAGGCGGCCACCACACCCGACACCGTCACGATGCGGCCCCAGATGCGCTGCGAGCGCCGCAGCAGGCTGACGATGGACGTGAATTCGATCGCCTGCAGCCGGCTCAGGAAGTTGTCGGCGTTGCGCACCCGCGGGTTGCCGGTGACCGCAGCGACGCGGGCACTCTGGAAGTGCGGGACCAGATGCCACAGGATGTCGGGCTCGGGCTCCGCATCGGCATCCATGATGAGCACGATGTCGCCGCGCAGCATCGGCAGCGCGTCGTTCAGCGCCATCGCCTTGCCCTCGTTGATGCGCTTGTCGATCAGGCGCACCCGGCCCGTCTGCACGAAGGGCAGCACCTGGCGCACCGTGCCGTCGCTGGAGCCGTCATTCACAACCACGATTTCGTAGTCCGGATAATCGACGGCGCACACCGCGACCAGCGAGCGCGCGATCACCGCATCTTCGTTGTGCGCCGGAATGAGGATGCTGACCGGGGGGGCGAAGCTGCGGTCGGGCGCCGCCGCTCCCGGCTCGTCACGTTCCCAGCGGAACACGAAGAACAGCGAGGTGGTGATCCACACCAGGCTGGAAATGATGGGGTAGGCAGCAAAGAAGAACAGCGCCACCGAATAGGTCCCGGTGTACTGAAAGCTGATCAGCAGGCCTTCAAGCGCTTGCATGACTGCGGGTCAGCCCTTGCCGAACAGTCGCGACACTCCTGGATCGACGCTGCGCGGCGCGAGACAGCGGTACAGCTTTCGGGAATCGACGATGCCGATCACGGTGATGGGCGCGGTGCGGAGCATGTCCCAGTCGGCCACCACCGGGCGCCCGGCCCAGTCGTGCAGGTATTCGGCCTTCGTGTCCGGCAACTGGCGCCGGGGGCCCTTGAGCTTGAAAATCGCCAGATTGTGCAGCACCCAGTACAGCGTCACCGCCGGGCTGATGATCAGTGTGGCAACGATCATCCAGGCCAGTACGCCGTAGTCAGGCAGGTCGCGACCGACCAGCAGCCAGGCCCAGCCGAACAGGAACCACCCAGCGGCGACGACGACGACATGCATCAGTCGCTGACCCGCGCCGCGCAGCGGCTCACGGCGCATCAGGCACGTCGCCGGGCGGCAACGGCAATCAGACCCAGCCCGCCCAGCAGCATCCACCAGGTCGCCGGCTCGGGTACCGGCAGCGGCTGTGTCAGGCTGAGCAGGTTTTCGGTCGGCACTAGCGTCCAGTCGGTGGCGCCCTCGCGCGACCAGCGCAGGTCGACGACACCGGCTTCCAGCCGGTTGTAGGCGCCAAGCTGGAAGCGGTACAGGCCGACGTCGAGCAGGATGTCCTGTTCGAAGCCGAGTCGGTCACGCGGGTTCACGCCGTCCTTGACCAGCGACAGCATCGCGCCATCAGCGCCGTACAGGTTGAAGAAGAAGCCGTCGTCATACAGTACGCCGAAGTTGTAGTGGCTCTTCTCCGTGATGCGGATGTAGCCGTCGAAGCGCGACAGCCAGTTGGTCTCTGACTCGCTCAGCGGCAGCGGCAATGTGCTGCCCCACTGGGACGAATACATGTCGTTGTAGAGCGCGTTGCCGAAATTCACCTGGCTCGCGATACCGGTCCAGCGCTCGATGACAGCGGACTGTCCGACCGGCTGGTCGATCAGCGCATGCCAGTCGGAGATGCCCCATATGCCGGTGCCCCATGCGAAGGTGGAGACCGGTTGCCCGCTGCCGAAAGTCTGCGTGGCTTCATCCCACAGCACGGTGCTGCCCTGCCAGTTGTCATCGATCTTGACGAACAGCGCATCCGAGCCGCCACCCGTGCCATAGCTTCCAGGCAGTGCAGGGGCCAGGTCGACGGCGAAGGCGGCAAGCGGTGCCGCCAAGGCCGTCGCCAGCAAGGTCGAAAGTGTGATTTTCATGATTGTGATGTCCGGATAGAGCGAAGTCCTGCAGCATCGGACGCATGCGTTACTGCGCCATGACTGCGTTTCAGAGCGATTATGTAATACAACCTAGGTTATGTGTCTGCCGACAGGCATGACACCTGTCACAGCCTTTTTCATGCAGGCCTCCGGGAATGCCAATTATTGTTACAACCGGCCTTCCGGCGCACCTTGAGGCGCACCAGGCCCCTGCATGCAGCGCATGCTCGCACACGCCGTCGGCATTGCACGTTGCGCCTGCCCGGTCCGTTCTGCGCCACAGCATCGCTGCCGCTATACTTCGCCGCGATTTGCGCGCGTCCGGCGCATCCAGGCACCGGGCCGGCTCACGTGTCGGTGCCGGTTTTTCATTCAATGAACAGTTACCGTCACGCCATGACCGCCGATAAGCCCCTGATCCGTCCGTTGCGGCCGTCTTTTTCTTCCGGACCGTGCGTGAAGCGCCCCGGCTGGACGCTGGCGGCGCTGGGCGACGCATTCATCGGCCGATCGCACCGCGCACCGCAGGGCCTGGCCAGGCTGAAAGCGGTCATCGACCTCAGCCGCGCTGTGCTCGGCGTGCCCGATGACTACCGTATTGCCATCGTGCCAGGCTCGGATACCGGGGCGGTCGAAATGGCGCTTTGGTCGCTGCTCGGCGAGCGCGACGTCGATTGTCTTGCCTGGGAGACCTTCGGTCACAGTTGGGTGATCGACGTCGACAGTGTGCTCAAACTGGCCGGTGCCCGCATTTTTGCAGCGCCGTTCGGCTGCCTGCCTGACCTGAGCGCCGTCAGCTGGACGCACGATGTGGTGTTTACCTGGAACGGCACGACGGGCGGTGTGCGCGTGCCGGACGGTGACTGGATCGCCGACGACCGCAGCGGCCTGTCGATCTGCGATGCCACGTCGGCCGCCTTCGCGATGGAATTGCCGTGGCCGAAACTCGACGTGACCACCTGGTCATGGCAGAAGGTGCTCGGCGGCGAGGCCGCGCACGGCATGATCGTGCTCAGCCCGCGCGCCGTTGAACGGCTCGAACGCCATGCACCTGCATGGCCGCTGCCGAAGCTGTTCCGAATGACCAACAAGGCGGGCCTGATCGAAGACCTGTTTGCCGGCAGCACGATCAATACGCCGTCGATGCTGTGTGTCGAGGACCAGATCGATGCGCTGCGCTGGGCGGTGTCCATCGGCGGTCTGCCCGGCCTGATTGCGCGCAGCATGGCCAGCTTCGACGTGCTCGCGCGCTGGATCGATCGCAGTCACTGGGCGGCCTTCCTGGCCGAGGACCCGGCGACCCGCTCGAATACTTCGGTCTGTCTGAAGATTGTCGATCCGTGGTTCACCGCGCAGCCACAGGCTACGCAGTGGGCGCGGGTGCGCCGCATGTGCGCGCTGCTCGAGCAGGAAGAGGCCGCCTTCGACGTTGCGGCCTACCGCGATGCGCCACCCGGCTTCCGCATCTGGTGCGGCGCCACCGTTGACGCCGCCGATGTCGTCGCCCTGACGCCCTGGCTGGATTGGGCCTATGAAACCGTGAAGCAGGAATCCTCCGAATGAACCGCGCCATCCTGTTCGACTGCGACAGCACGCTGTCGACGATTGAAGGCATCGACGTGCTGGCCGAACAGGCCGGCGTGGTCGATCAGGTCGTGCCGCTGACCACCGCGGCGATGGACGGCCGGCTGAAACTCGAAGACGCCTACGCGGCGCGGCTTGATCTGATACGGCCGGACGCTGCGGCCATCGAGGCGCTCGGCCAGCGCTACATCGATACGCGGGTGGCGGGTGCGTGCAAGGCGGTCGCCGCACTGCGTGCGCTGGGCTGGCAGGTGCATGTGGTCAGTGGCGGCATCCGGCAGGCGGTGCTGGCGCTGGCGCGCCACCTCGGCGTACCGGACGAGCGCGTGCATGCGGTCGACCTGCAGTTCGACGACGCCGGTGCCTATGCCGGCTTCGACCGCTCATCTCCGCTGGCGCGCAGCGGCGGCAAGGCCGAAGTGTGCAGGGCGGTGCTGGGCGAGGTGGACAGCGTCGTCATGGTGGGCGACGGCATCACCGATCTGGAAGCCGGCGACGCCGGTGCGACGGTAATCGGATTCGGCGGTGTCGTGCGGCGTGACATCGTGGCGCGTCGCGCGCATCACTTCATCGATCAGGCCGACCTGCGTGAAGTCGTCAAGCTGGTCGCCACGCCGGAAGAGTTCGACCGCGTCGACCTGCTGCTGCGCTGAGCGTCAGCGCGCTGCGCCGGTGCGGCGCAGCGGCCCGAAGCATTGCTTCACCTCCGGCGCCACACACACGATGTGCTGGTCGCCTTCGGGGTTGAACTTCACGTAAACGGTATAGAGCCGGTTCGTGTCGTCCTCCTTCGAGCCGGCGCAGTCGGTGCCGCCGTGGTCCTTCAGGATGGTTGCCTCCAGCTTGTAGAAGCCCGTGTCCGATCCCTTCGGATCGAATACATAGGCCATTTCGCTGCGCTCTTCGCCACTCTGCACCGAACCGCTGCCGTCCAGGCGGTACTCGTACGTTTCGCTGCACTGCGCCGGATCTGTCCAGCTCCATGCACCGGTGAGCTGCGGCACCGGCGATGCTGCGCGCTCGGCATCGGCCGGGACGGCCAGGGCGGTCTGCGCGGCAAGCAGGCCGAAGGACAGCAGGCAGACGAGCTTCAGGGAAGGTGAAGGCATGACGGACTCCGGTGCGGGGTGTGTGAGGGACGGGCTGGATGGCGCATTCTGGCAATGACCGCACATTCCGACACGGGCGCCGTGCCCGAGTTCGTGCGGAGCGGAACGATTTCTCGCGGCGCTGTCGAATTGCGCGGATATCTTTCCACACATGGCGCTGACTGCCCGCATCGGGCACCCCGCGAGCCCCGAAGGATGCACACATGGTTGACAGCGCAATCATCGCCCACCTCTTCAGCGTGGCGGCAGCCCTCTCGGGCTACCCGGCGATAGCCGAACCGGATCGACCGCTGCTGAGGCTGCTGACGCCCGCGGCGCTGGTCGAGGAAGTCTGCCCGGACGCGCCGTCGGACTGCGAGAAGCTGGTCGCGCTTTACGATCGCGAACGTCATCAGGTGCTGATGAGTTCCGATCTCGACCTGCAGGACGCGGCCGACAATTCCTTTCTGGTGCACGAGTTTGTCCATGTGCTCGAAGCGCGCCACACGGGCGCCGCGTATCAGCAGGACTGCGTCGCCACGCTGCGTTCCGAGCGCGAAGCCTACCGCGTGCAGAACATCTACCTGGATCGAGAAGGGCGCCCGGAACGGCATGGCGGCATGCTCGCCCACCGCGTCTGTTCTGCCGATCAGCCGGGGGGCAGCGGCACCATGAAGCTCGAAATGGCGCCCGCCGGCCCGCGCGACGAACAGGCGCTGGAAGCCTTCATGCAGGACCTGAACCGGCGCGACGCGTCACCGGCGCGACGCCGGTGACGGCCGACCGGCGGCGTTACAGCAGCACGCGCTCGATGCCGCCGTTGTTGGCCTGCTCGATGTAGCGCTCCGCCCAGTCGGCGCCGAGCAGGTGGCGCGCCATCTCGACCACGATGTAGTCGGCCTGCGTGCCGCTGTCGTTGTCGTAGCGTGACAGGCCCTGCAGGCAGGACGGGCAGGACGTCAGGATCTTCACGTCCCCCTTGAAACCGTCCGCGCGCTGCACGTCTGCACCCTTGCGCATCTCTTCTTCCTTGCGGAAGCGCACCTGGGTGGAAATGTCCGGCCGGCTGACCGCCAGCGTGCCGCTCTCGCCGCAGCAGCGGTCGTTCAGCGTCACCTTCGAACCGTCCGCCGTACCGATGAGCTGATTGACCACCTTCAGTGGCGCATGCGTCTTCATCGGCGTGTGGCAGGGGTCGTGATACATGTAGCGCACGCCTTCGACGCCTTCGAGCTTCAGGCCCTTTTCCATCAGGTATTCATGGATGTCGAGCAGCCGGCAGCCGGGGAAGATCTTGTCGAATTCGTACTTCTGCAACTGATCCATGCAGGTGCCGCAGGACACGATGACCGTCTTGATGTCGAGATAATTCAGCGTGTTGGCCACACGGTGGAACAGCACGCGATTCGACGTGCTGATCTGCTGGCCCTTTTCGGCTTCGCCGCCGGCGGTCTGCGGATAGCCGCAGCACAGATAGCCCGGCGGCAGCACGGTCTGCGCACCGACGTGGTAGAGCATGGCCTGTGTGGCCAGCCCGACCTGCGAAAACAGCCGCTCCGAACCGCAGCCCGGGAAGTAGAACACCGCTTCCTGCTCTTCCGACGCACGCTTCGGATTTCGGATGACCGGCACGATGGCCGCGTCCTCGATGTCGAGCAGCGCGCGCGAGGTGCGTTTCGGCAACTTGCCCGGCATCGGCTTGTTGATGAAGTGGATCACCTGCGCCTTGATCGGCGGTCGACCGAGTGTCGGCGGCGGATTCTTCGTCTGCCGGTCGATCAGGCCGAGCGCCTTGCCGACCGTGTGGCCGAGTCGCTGCGCCTTGTAGCCGACGCCCATCATCGCCACGCGCAGCGCCTTGATGGTGGCCGGATCGGTGGCGTTCAGGAAGGCCATCGACGCGGCCGTGCCCGGATTGAACTTGCGCTTGCCCTGCTTGCGCAAGGCGTTGCGCATGGCGATCGACACGTCGCCGAAGTCGATGTCGACCGGACAGGGATTGGCGCACTTGTGACACACGGTGCAGTGGTCGGCGACGTCGCTGAATTCGTCGAAGTGACGTAGCGACACGCCGCGCCGCGTCTGTTCCTCATACAGGAAGGCTTCGATCAGCAGCGAGGTGGCGAGAATCTTGTTGCGCGGCGAGTACAGCAGGTTGGCGCGCGGCACATGGGTCGAACACACCGGCTTGCACTTGCCGCAGCGCAGGCAGTCCTTGATCGACGTGGCGATCTGGCCGACGTCGCTCATTTCCATGATCAGCGATTCGGTGCCGAGCAGCGAGAATGACGGCGTGTAGGCGCGTGTGAGGTCGCCGCCGGGCAGCAGTTTGCCGGCGTTGAAATGGCCATCCGGATCGACGCGCCGCTTGTAGTCGATGAAGGGTGCCAGTTCGTCGTCGGTCAGGAATTCCAGCTTGGTGATGCCGATGCCGTGCTCGCCCGAAATGACGCCGCCGAGCGAACGCGCCAGCGCCATGATGCGGGCGACCGCCGCATTGGCTTCCTGCAGCATGTCGTAGTTGTCGGAATTCACCGGGATGTTGGTGTGCACATTGCCGTCGCCGGCATGCATGTGCAGCGCGACGAACACCCGGCTGCGCAGCACCGCTTTCTGCTCCGCCTCGATGCGTTCCAGGATGGGCCGGTACATCGCACCGTCGAAAATCTCTTCCAGCAGCGGCTTCAATTCGCGCTTCCACGACACGCGCACCGAATAGTCCTGCAGCCGGTGGAACAGCGTCGGCGACGCCGCCCGGTTGAGCAGCGGACCGACTTCGACGCCGAGCGAAAGAATGATCGCTTCGGCCCGCTCCAGCGGCATGTCGAGGTTGTCGCGCAGCCACTGCCAGCGTCCGCGCACCGCGGCCACCTGCTGCAGCGCCTGCGTGCGGCGGTCGCCGAGCAGCTGGTCGGCGTCGATGTTGGCATCACCCGCGTGCAGCGGCAGCTCGCCGCGCAGCAGCGTCACCAGCGCATCGCAGAAGCGCAGCTTGCTGGCGATCGACAGTTCGATGTTGATGCGTTCGATGCCGTCGCAGTAGTCACCCATGCGCGGCAGCGGAATCACGACGTCTTCGTTGATCTTGAACGCGTTGGTGTGGCGTGCGATGGCAGCGGTGCGAGCGCGGTCGAGCCAGAAGGTCTTGCGCGATTCGGCCGACACCGCGATGAAGCCTTCGGCACCACGCTGATTGCACAGGCGCACGACTTCCGACGCGGCGGCCATGACCGTCGTTTCGTCGTCGCCGACGATGTCGCCGATCAGCACCATCTTCGGCCGGCCGTGTCGGCGCGCCTTGGTCGCATAGCCGACCGCGCGCACGTAGCGCTCGTCCAGGTGTTCCAGGCCGGCGAGCAGCACGCGCGCCTTGCCGGCCTTGGGCAGGGCGTCGAGGTAATCCTTGATTTCGACGATCGCCGGCACCGCCTCGCGCACCTGACCGAAGAATTCCAGACAGACGGTGCGGGTGACCGGCGGCAGCTTGTGCAGGATCCAGCGCGCGCTGGTGATCAGGCCGTCGCACCCTTCCTTCTGCACACCGGGCAGGCCGGACAGGAATTTGTCGGTGACGTCCTTGCCCAGCCCTTCCTTGCGAAAGCGCGCGCCCGGCACTTCGAGCGTTTCGGCGTCGCCGCGCGGCGTTCTGCCGTCCGCCTCGAAGTGCTGGATGGCGAAGCGCACGCGCGCCGCGTCATGGATCTTCCCGAGGTTGTGATCGAGCCGCGTCACTTCGAGCGGAAAGCCATCGGCATCGACCATGCGCCAGCTCGCGAGGTTGTCGAGCGCGGTACCCCACAGAACGGCCTTCTTGCCGCCCGCATTGGTCGCGATGTTGCCGCCGATGCACGAGGCGTCGGCCGATGTCGGATCGCAGGCGAATACCAGTCCGGCGTGTTCCGCTGCGTCCATCACGCGTCGCGTGACCACGCCGGCGCCGGTGCGGATGGTGGCGTAGGGCGTAGCCAGACCGGGAAGTACGGTCGATTCGACCGCTCCGATATCGATCAGCTTTTCGGTGTTGATGACCGCCGACGTCGCGGTCAGCGGCACCGCGCTGCCGGTGTAGCCCGTGCCGCCGCCGCGCGGGATGATGGTCAGCCCGAGTTCGATGCAGCCACGTACCAGCGGCGCGATTTCATCTTCGGTATCCGGATACAGCACGACCATCGGATATTCGACCCGCCAGTCGGTGGCGTCGGTCACGTGCGACACGCGGGCCAGACCGTCGAAGGCGATGTTCGCTTCGCGCGTGTGGCGGCCGAGCACCTTGACGATGCGCCGGCGCAGTTCGCGCACGGTGGCGAAATGCGCCGCGAAGGCGTCCACTGCGGCGCGCGCGGCCACCAGCAACTCGCCCACCTTGCGATCGCGTTCCAGCGCTGCCGCATCACCGCTGCGCTGGCGGCGCTGTTCGATTTCGCCCAGTCGATGGTGCATTGCACCGACCAGCGCAGCCTGCCGCTTCGGATTGTCGAGCAGGTCGTCTTCGAGATACGGGTTGCGCTGCACGACCCAGATGTCGCCCAGCACCTCGTACAGCATGCGCGCGGAGCGGCCGGTCAGACGTTCGCCGCGCAGGCTGGCCAGGGTGTCCCACAGGGGCGCCCCCAGCAGCCGGATGACGATTTCGCGATCGGACAGCGAGGTGTAGTTGTACGGTATTTCGCGCAGTCGGGTAGGTTCGCGCGAAGCTTGCAAATCGATGAGCGCGGTGGCGGATTCCATCAACAAGCCGTGTAGAGGTTCGGGGAGGCATTATACGTCCGCCGGTTGTGCACTGCGCCAGACCGGAAACGATATGCGCCGATAACCGTCCACCGGCAGTCCGCATTCCTGCCCGGACAGAACTTTCGCCGGTCCGCCACATCACCTCCTGTTCAGGACGACTCTTGGATACGCTCACGCACGCCCTGTCCGGCGCACTGCTCGGACGCTTGATTGCCCGCCCGCCCGACCCGGCACATCGGGGGCCGAAACCGTGGCAGATGGTCGTCGCCGGCGCCGCGGCCGCGACCTTTCCCGATCTCGATTTCGTGCTCGGCTATGTGTCGGAGCTCACCTATCTGCGCGGCCATCGCGGTGTGACCCACTCCATCGTGCTGCTGCCGCTGTGGGGGCTGCTGATCGCCTGGCTGCTTGCGCGGGTGCCGAAAATGCGCGCGCCGGGCATCGACTGGCGGTCCTTCTACGCCGTGGTGTGTGCCGGCATCGGCATCCACATTCTGGGCGACCTGATCACGCAGTTCGGCACGATGATTCTGGCCCCCTTCTCCGACCGACGTTTCGGCTGGGGCACCACCTTCATCATCGATCTGCCGCTGACCGGGCTGCTGATTGCCGGTCTGGCCGCGAGCGCGCTGTGGCGGCGCAGCCGCGCACCGGCCGCATTCGGGCTGGTGGCGGTGTGCGCATGGATCGGCGTCGGCGCAGTCGGAAAGTCGGAAGCCATCGACGCCGCGCGGCGCCATGCTGCGGAGCAGGGCATCGCCGCGGTCGCGATCGACGCGATTCCCCGTCCGGCTTCGCCTTTCAACTGGACCGCGGTGATCGACGACGGCGAGCGCTTCCACATCGCACACATCAATACACGGCGCACTGAAACCCTGGAAGCCGGGCCGGACGACAACCTCATCCGTCGCTTCTCGTCGCATTACCGGCCGGTGGCGATGGCGCAGTGGCAGGTGCGCGAACGTTTCGGAAATGGCGGACAGGGCGAACTGCGGGAACAGGTGCGCGCCGTCTGGTCAGCGCCGGACTTCGCGGTCTTCCGCTGGTTTGCGATGTTTCCGGTGCTTGACAGTGTCGGTGGCTCAGCAGATGGCGCCTGCGTCAGCTTTCGCGACCTGCGCTTCGAGACACCCGGGCGCGACAGCCTGCCATTCCGCTATGGATTGTGCGAGAGCGGCTCCGGATGGGCGTTGGTTGAACGGACGCTGGCGGGCTGGCGCAGGTTGAGCGGTCGCTGAACGAAAAAAAGCCGGGCCGGCAGTCCGCAGACCACCGCCCCGGCTTCACTGTTCCCGGCAGCTCAGTACCTCACGGCAACCGTCAGCTGAATGGCACGTTCGGTGCCCGGCACGGCGAAGCCGCCGTTTTCGTACAGCGCCTCGTAATAGCGCTTGTTGAAGACGTTGAGCACGTTCAGACGAACATCGTAGCGCCGCTGTTCGTAGGCCAGCATCAGGTCGGCGCGCACGAAGCTCGGCGCTTGTGCGATGGCGACCGGGGCGGTGCCGCCGGTGCCGTAGGCAAGACGGTTGCCCTTGGCCTCGATGCCGCCGCCGACACGCCAGGCTGGGGTGATGCGGTAGGTGGTCCACAGATTGCCGGTATAGCGCGGTGTGTTGCGCGGGCGCAGGCCCAGGATGTTCGGGTTGTTCGCCGCGAACACTTCGTCGATTTCCGCCCGCATCAATGCAATGCCGCCAAACACGTCCCACTGCGGCGTGATGCGGCCGGCCGCCTCGATCTCGAAGCCGTCGGTGTGGCGCTCCTTCGACAGCACGGCGGTGTTCGCCTGTTCGAGGTCGGTGTTGCGTTCGTTGAACTTGGTGGCGCGGTACAGCGCGGTACGCAGCGACAGCGCACCGTCGAGCAGTTCCCACTTGGTGCCCAGTTCCACCGTGCGGCTGCGCTCGGCGTCATAGCGGATGCCGTTGTTCAGCTGGTACAGGTCGGCCGTCGGGTTGAACGAATCGCTCCACGCAAAGTAGTAGGTTTCGACATCGCTCGGCTGGAACAGCAGGCCGCTGCGATAGCTCCATTCGCTGTACTTCAGGTTGAAGGCGGTCGACGCCAGCGTCGTCGAATTCAACGTGTGGTAATCGGCGTCCATGTGGTCATGACGCAGTCCGAGCAACAGCTTCCAGTTCGGAATGAATTCGATCTGGTCCTGCGCATAGACGCCGATGGAGTCGCCTTCATAACCCGCAGGATTGAACCGGACGCGGTTGCCGTAGGCGGCCGGCACCGCCACATCCGGGTCGGGGTTGCCGACCGTCGTGGCAGGCGCGGTGACGTTGACCGAGGTGTAAGACCAGCGATTCGCCTTTTCGCGCAGCAGTTCGAGTCCGAGAAGGGCTTCGTGCTTCATGCCTGCCAGCTCGAACTTTGTCGTCAGGTCGCTCTGCAGCGTGTAGGTGTTTTCCTCTCCGCCGCGCGCCTGACGACCGCGGTTGATGACTGTGGCGTCGTTCAGTGTGGCGGTGGTCGTGCCGCCGGCGAGGCGTGGCGCAACGCCCCAAAGATCGCGCTTGTAGTCCGCGTAGCGGGCAACGGTGCGCAGTTCGGTGTCGGACGAAAAACGGTGCGTCCAGATGCCGGTGGTGATGTTGGTGTCGTTCTGCTCGTAATCGGACGACGTGCCGTAGAAGCGGCTGGCCGAAACATCGAGTGGCGAGCGGGTGACCTGCGAGCGGGTGAGGGTGCCCGGACGGGCGACGAAAGGTACGCCGTAGTCGGGCACGTTCTTCGTCGTGTAGTAGAGGTGACCGATCGAGAATTCGTTGGCGGTGCCGATACCCCAGCGCAGCGTCGGCGCGATGCCTTCGCGGTCCGATTCGACGCCATTGCGCGAGCTTTCGGCATCGGTCTTCATCGCGCTGATGCGAAATGCCATGTTTTCACCGAGCACCTTGTTCACATCCGCCGTGACACGACCGTACTCGTAGCTGCCGACTGTGGCCGACACTTCGGTGCGATCGACCAGCCCCGGCTGCTTGCTGACGCGGTTGATGACGCCGCCGGCCTGACCGCGGCCGAACAGCATCGCGGCCGAGCCGCGCAGCACATCGATCTGCTCGACGTGAAACACTTCGCGGTTGTACTGGGCGACGTCGCGGATGCCGTCCAGATAGAGGTCGCCGAAGGAATAGAAGCCGCGCAGCATGATGTTGTCGCCGATGCGGCCGCCTTCGCCCGAATTGAAGGTGAGGCCGGCCACATGGCGCAGCGCGTTCTTCATCGTGTCGGAGTTGCTGTCCAGCATGAGCTGTTCGGTCACGGTGGTGATCGCCTGCGGAATGTCCTTGGACAGCTGATTCGTCCTGGCCGAGCGGACGATGCCCGACTGGTATCCGTTGTTTGGCGAATTCGGGCGTTCACGCGTGTCGCTTACCTGAACTTCTGGCAGTACGGGGGTCGTCTGTTGTGCCTGGGCGACATTGCCGGTCGACAGCGCCATCAGCATGGCGGCCGCCAGCGACAGCGGCTGCTGCGGGGGAGTGCGGGTCATCTGAGTCAGTCCTGGAGTGAAGTTGTCGGGACTGGCTTGCAGAGGGGCTGGCTGGTCCGCGGTCTGTCCGGTGAAAACACCCGGCAGCGACGCGGAGCGGACTATAATCGAGAATGATTCTTGTTACAATTAGCGTTGTAATCATCTGGTGCGTGAGCGCAACACTTCACCGATCGGCGTCGGCGGCGCGGCCGCCATCCATCCGGGTCTCCCGTTTGCGTCATTCGCCAGGGGGCGCCCGAAACGCGCCAGAATGGTGCGCTTCGCCGCACACTGTGCAACCTGCGCATGTCGTCTGCGCCCGGATCCGGATGCCCTGAATGACCCTGCCTGAGAATGAACTGCGCCTGAGCGATGCCGAGACCGGCGCGCCGATGGTGGTGATCGGTCTGGACGACCGTGCCGGACTGCCGGATCTGCAGACGCGCCTGCGCGAGCTGGGCTTCATGGAGGGAGAACCGGTGTGCGTGCTGCGCCGGGGGCAACCGGGGGGCGAGCCGCTGGCCGTGCGCATCGGCGCATCGACCTTTGCACTGCGCCGCATCGAAGCCGCCTGCGTACGCGTCGCCGCCAGGCACGGTGCGTGATGAGCGCACTGCCCATCGACAGTAGCCGCCTGGCACCGCCCATGCTGGCGCTGGTGGGAAATCCGAATTGCGGCAAGACGGCGCTGTTCAATCTGCTGACCGGCAGTCACCAGAAGGTGGCCAATTACGCCGGCGTCACGGTCGAGCGCAAGGAAGGCTGGCTGCGTACGCCGGCCGGCAGACGCCTGGCGGTGCTCGACCTGCCCGGCACCTACAGCCTGGCGCCGAATTCACCGGATGAACAGGTGACCTGCGATGTGCTCGCCGGCCGGCTGCCGGGTGAGCGTCGCCCCGATCTGGTGCTGGCGGTGGTCGATGCGACCCAGCTGGCGCGCCAGCTCCGGCTCGTGCTGGGCCTGCGACGGCTCGGTCTGCCGCTGGTCGTCGTGCTCAACATGACCGACATCGCACGGGCGCGCGGTGTCGATGTCGATGTCGAGGCGCTGTCGCGCGCACTTGGCGTCCCGGTCGTATCGACCGTCGCGGTACGCGGCGGCGGTGCCGATGCGCTGTTCAGCTTGCTCGATGCGGCGCTGCCTTCGGCGCCGCCCGCAGCCTCCGCCGGCAGCGTGGCTGATGACTACCGGCAGGTGAAGGACATCCTGACGACGCTGGGCCTCGATCGCGTGCCGGCGCACGCCTTCACCGATCGCGCCGACCGTGTGCTGCTGCATCCACTGGTCGGTCCGCTGCTGCTGTTCGCGCTGCTGTTCCTGATCTTCCAGGCCGTGTTCGCGTGGGCCGAAGCGCCGATGGGCTGGATCGAATCGGCCACGGCACTCCTCGGCGATGCCGTCGGCCGTGTGCTGCCGGACGGCCTGCTGCGCAGCCTGCTGGCCGACGGACTGATTGCCGGACTGGGCGGCGTGCTGGTGTTCCTGCCGCAGATCGTCATCCTGTTCTTCTTCATCCTGGTGCTGGAGGAGTCCGGCTACCTGCCGCGCGCCGCCTTCCTGCTCGATCGGCTGATGGGCGGTGTCGGCTTGTCCGGGCGAGCCTTCATTCCGTTGCTGTCGAGCTTTGCCTGCGCCATTCCCGGCATCATGGCCACGCGCACCATCCAGAATCCGCGTGACCGCTGGGTGACCATCATGATTGCGCCGCTGATGACCTGCTCCGCCCGGCTGCCGGTGTATGCGCTGCTGATCGGCGCCTTCATTCCGGCGCGCCGCGTGGCCGGCGGACTCGAACTGCAGGGGCTGGTGCTGTTCGCGCTCTATCTCGCGGGCATCGTGTCGGCCGTGTTGGTGGCCTGGCTGCTCAAGCGGCTTGGCTCGAAAGACCGGCAGCACACGCTGCTGATGGAACTGCCGGACTACCACTGGCCGTCGCTGCGCAATCTGGCGATCGGCCTGTGGCAGCGCGTGCTCATATTCCTGCAGCGGGTTGGCGGCATCATTCTCGCGCTCACCGTGCTGCTGTGGTTTCTGGCCAGCTTTCCGGGCGCGCCGGCTGACTTCGCAGGTGCGCCGATCGAATACAGCTTCGCGGGCCGGCTCGGCCATTTCCTGCTGCCGCTGTTCGAGCCGATCGGCTTCAACTGGCAGATCGCGGTGGCGCTGGTGCCCGGCATGGCGGCGCGTGAAGTCGCCGTCAGTGCGCTCGGCACCGTCTATGCGCTGTCGGCCACGGCCGACGATACCGCGCAGGCCCTGGTGCCGTTGATCGTCGCCGGCTGGAGTCTGCCGACCGCGCTGTCGCTGCTCGCCTGGTATGTGTTCGCGCCGCAGTGCCTGTCCACGCTCGCCACGGTACGGCGCGAAACCGGCGGCTGGAGCGCGCCGCTCCTGATGGCCGGCTATCTGTTCGCGCTGGCGTATGCGGCCTCGTTCGTCACCTACCGCATCGCGCTGGCCTGCTGCCCATGATCCTTTCCGTGACCGATCTGCTGGCGCTGGTGATCGTCGGTCTGGCCGCGTGGAAGGTGATGCGCGTCGCCCGGGCGCGGCTGAGTCCGCCTGCCGAGTCGGAAAGCAATCCGGATGCAGACTCGGCCGGCGATGGAGGAGATGACGGCTGCCATGGCTGCCGTCAGTGCCCGGGGCGCGCGTCACGCCGCTGAGTGCGCGTCAGGCGGCCGGCTCGGCCATCAGCAGCGGGCGTGAGGTCTGCGGGTCGATCCAGACGCGGCAATCGAGTCCGAAGGCGTCCGCCAGCGCGGCCGACTGCAGCACTTCGAACGGCGCACCGTCGGCCCGGATGCGGCCGTCGGCCAGCAATACCAGACGGTCGGCATAACGGGCGGCGAAATTGAGGTCGTGCACGATGGCCAGCACGCCGGTCATGCGGCTGTGCGCGCGATCGCGCGCGCAGGCCAGCACGCGGTGCTGCCAGGCGATGTCCAGGGCGGCGACCGGTTCATCGAGCAGCAGGAAATGTTCGCCGGGCGTGCCGCGCCAGATCTGTGCCAGTGCGCGCGCCAGATGCACGCGCGCCTGCTCGCCGCCGGACAATGTGCTGCACAGCCGATCGGCCATCACCTCGCAGCCGGTCAGCGCCATCGCGGCACGCGCGATGGCGCGGTCGTCGGCACCCGGCCGGCCGCCGTGATGCGGGAAGCGGCCGAGGGCGACCACCTGCTGCGCGGTGTAGTCGAGATCGCTGCGCTGGTGCTGGGCGTGCACCGCGCGCAGCGTGGCCAGCTCGGCTGCAGGAATGTGGCGCAACGGGCGCCCG
>NZ_JANINI010000001.1:371428-445708 GCF_024580145.1 Methyloversatilis sp. XJ19-49 | reverse complement strand
CCCCCCCCCCACGACACCGCATCGCAGGCGGCGTCGATGTCGCCGGACAGCGCACGCAGCAGCGTGGTCTTGCCGGCGCCATTCGGGCCGATCAGGGCCAGCATTTCGCCGGGTCGCACGTCGATCGACACGTCGTCGATCAGCCTGCGCTGACCGGCCATGACGCAGAGGTGGCGGGCGCTCAGCATGTCAGTGTTCCTGCGCGGCGCGCCGGCGCAGCAGCAGCATGAAGAAGGGCGCACCGAACAGCGCGGTCAGCACGCCGATCGGCAGTTCCGCCGGACTGACCCAGGTGCGTGCGGCACTGTCGGCCAGCACGACCAGCAGGGCGCCGGCCAGCGCACTGGCCGGCAGCAGCAGGTGATGCGACGGTCCGGCGAGGCGCCGCGCCAGATGGGGGGCAATCAGTCCGATGAAACCGATGGTGCCGGTCAGCGCGGTGGTGGCACCGACCGACAGCGCGATCAGCACCACACAGGCGCGGTTCAGCGTACCGACCGCCACGCCCAGATGCGCCGCCTGTGCTTCGCCCAGCGCCAGCGCATCGAGCGGCCCGGCCTTGCGCAGCAGGAGCGCGAGTGCGGCGCCGACCGCAACGGCGGCTGCGATGACACCCGGCCAGGTCGCGCCGGCCAGGCTGCCCAGCGTCCAGAACGTGAATTGCCTGACCTGGGCGTCGCTGCCCATGAACAGCAGCAAACCGATGCCCGACATGGCGAGTGCGTTGATGGCGATGCCCGACAGCAGCATCAGCGTGACCGAACTGCGGCCATTGCGGCGCGAGGCGGCATAGACCAGCGCCGTGGTCAGCGCGGCACCGGCGAAGGCGGTCAGCGGCAGCAGCGCACTGGCGGCCCAGCCCCCCGTGCTCATGGCGCGCTCGCCAAGGATGACCACGGCGGCCGCAGCCAGTGCGGCGCCGCTGCTGACGCCGACCAGACCGGGGTCGGCGAGCGGGTTGCGCATCAGGCCCTGCATGGCGGCACCGGCGATGCCCATGCCGGCGCCGGCGATCACGCCGAGCAGCACGCGCGGCAGACGCAGCGTCCAGATCACCAGATCGGCATCCGACCCGACCTGCTGCCCGAGCAGCGCGCTGACGACGGTGGCGGCCGGCAGATCCACCGCACCACTGGCCAGCGCATGGACGACGGCGCCGATCAGCGCGGCCGCCAGCAGCCAGAGCGTCAGGCTGACCGGCGGGCCGAAGCGCGGCAACTCGACACTGCGCAGGTTCATGGCGTGCGCATCCGCTGCGCCAGATCGAGCACCGCAGCCGGAAGACGCGGCCCGAAGCCGAGCAGGCGCAGCGCGTCCAGCGTCACCAGCCGGCCGGCACGCGCGGCGGGCAGGGCGGCCAGACCGGGTCGGGCGAGGAAGGCGGCGCGGCCGCCGGCGCTGGCGATCGCCTCGTCGGTCGTGACGATGATGTCGGGTGCCGCCGCCAGCGCTGCTTCCAGCGTCAGCGGGCGGTAGCCGTTGAAGCGGCCGGCCATGACGTTGGCGGCGCCTGCATAGTCGATCATGGCTGCGGCGGCCGTGCCGTCGCCGGCGACCATCGGACTGGCACCGCCATGATCGAGAATGAACAGGGCACGCGGACGCCCCGGCAAGGCAGCGACCTGTTGCCGCGCCGCCGCCCAGTCGGCGTCGAAGCGCTCCGCCAGTGCATGCCCGGCGTCGTCCAGCGCGAGCGACGCGGCGATGGTGCGGATGGCGCTGCCGACCTGATCGGCACGGTGGCCGGCGTCGAGCTGCAGCACGCGTACGCCGGCAACCTGCAACTGGGTCAGCGCGACCGGCGGGCCGGCGTCGGCGGTGGCGATCAGCAGCGTCGGGCGCATCGACAACACGCCTTCGGCCGCCAGCGCACGCTGATAGCCGACACGGGGCAGTGCCTGTGCCGCCTCCGGCCAGGTGCTCGTGGTGTCGGTCGCGACCACGCGGGCGCCCGCGCCGAGCGCATAGACGATTTCGGTGACCGCACCGCCGACCGTGACCAGACGCTGCGCACTGTCGGCCAGCGCCGGGCCGCACAGCGCGGCCAGAACGCTCAGCAGGGCAAGACGCTTCATGCGGCGACGCGGTCGGTCGACGGGCGGACCTGACGCACCAGCGCACGCCAGTCCTCGCGTTCCGGCTTGCCCGGTTTGCGCTCGCCGAAGAACAGCGCAATCGTTTCGCCGCGGGCGTCGAGCAATTCGACCGAGGTGACGATGCCATCGGAAGTCGGCTTGCGCACCAGCCAGGTTTCCGCCACCAGATCGTGCCGCAGGTGCAGGTTGAATCCGGGGTCGAGCACGTTCAGCCAGTTGCCCATGACTTCGATGCGATGCACCGGCCCGGTGTGGATCTGGATCATGCCGGGGTTGCCGACGAAGCACATGATGGACACCGACTGCGCTGCCGCCTGTTCGAGCAGCGGGCGCGACAGGACGTTGTCCAGCCGTTCGGCATGGCCGTCCGGTGCCAGCTGCATGGCCTGTCTGCGCGACACCTTGTGACGGCGCAGCAGCGGGAAGAAGTCGTGCGTGTCCTGCATGGCCAGCCAGTCGCGACGGAAGGCGTCGGTGTCGATCGCGGCCAGTGGCGTTTCCGCGTCCGGTTCCGTGCTGCGCAGTTCGACCTGTTCGCCTGCCTGCTGGTCTTCGGCGGTGCAGGCCGCCACCAGTGCGTGCCAGGCGTCGAGCTTCGTGCCGGCGCGCGAGAACACCTTGTGCACGGCGTCGCCGTGGCGGTCGTAGAACTGGAAGCTGAGCGAGGTGCCGCGCGGCGTTTCGTCGGTCACGGCATAGCCATGAGTCCATTGACCGTAAAAGATGCGCAGGTCGATCACGCTGCCCAGCGCCAGTCCGACATGGGCGTTGCCGGACATCTGTTCGAAGCTGCCGGTCTTTTCATGCACCGCGGCTTCGTTGCGGGTCAGCACCATGACTTCGCCCAGTTCCGGCATGCGCTGGAACAGCGCGTCGAACGGGCCGTGCAGGCGTATGGAATCGCGGCCGACGCCGCAGGCAATGGCTTCTCCTTCGCTGATGCCGAGAGCCGCCGCGGCATCGCGGTTGCGCAGGCGCCGTTCGGCTTTCAGGGCGTGGAAGGTGTGGTACAGGCTTTCGGGATCGGCAATGCGGGTCATGGAAGTCTCCGGCTCGGGGTGGGCGGGGCGGCGCGTCAGGCGCGGCGGCGGGCGATGACGCCGAGCAGGCCGAGGCCGGCCAGCAGCGACAGCCAGGTGGCGGGTTCGGGCACCGGTGCCGCGAGCACGGCCAGCTGGTCGAGGCTCAGGTGGGCGGCCGGGCTGGCGAAGGCGAACTGCAGGGCGAGCGGGTCGGTGACCGTCCAGCGCCACCAGGCTTCTTCCTCGCTGCCACCGAAGCCGCCCAGCGTGGCGCTGAACGACACGACCTTGCTGGCGGCGACGCCATTGAGCGTTGCGATGTCATTGGCCGCGGTGCCCTGGGTGGCGACGCGCAGCCATACGTCGTAGGTGCCGGCGGCCGGGGCGGCAAGATCGACGATGAAGTTCGCGGCGCCGCCACTGCTGTACAGATTGCCGCTGCCGGTCAGAAAGGATCCGGCCGCCGGATGGGTCTGGCTCAGCGAGCCGCTGCCGGCGATGTCCGGCGTGGCGTCAAGGCTGGTGCTGTCGAATGCATTCCATTCGGCATAGACGGAAGCGCTGGCCCAGGGGCTGGCTGAGCTGGCGCCATTGCCGTCGAAGCCGGCGAGCGGGGTATCCCAGACCGCACCGGCGGCGAAAGCGGAAGAAGACAGCACGCACAGCGCGCCGGTCGAGCACAGACGACGGAAAGACATGATGGGCCTCGTTCAGAGCCATGCATCCCTTCCCCGCGAAGGCGACTGCTCAGGTGTTGTTTCTGATGATGTGAGTCCGCGGCCCCGCGCCGCCGGACGATGCTGCACGAACGGTTCCGGTTCAGCCGGCGGCGAAATCGATCACGTAGCGGTACTGCTTGCCGCAGTCGATGATCACTTCCTTCTGCCCGCGCTTGAGCAGGCGTACCTCCACGCTGAGCGACCCGAAGCCGTCATGCCGGATCAACTCGTCGAGCAGACCGGAAAGGCGGGATTTCAGGGCGTCCGACGACGAAGCGTTCAGACCTGGCATGGCGTCATGCATGGTGACCGGAATGTCCGGCGCGGCTGGACCGCGCTGTGTTGAACCGACTCAAATAATAATGATTCTCAGTTCGGTGTCAAGCGGACCGCGCTTCAGGGGAAGCGGGCTTGGGCTGCTCGCGCGCAGTGCGGGGCGTCAGCCTGCCTGCGGACGCAACACGAAACGGTCGGTCAGTGCGGGTGTGCCGTGCGGCGTGACCGAGGGGTTGAGGACATCGAGCAGATAGGCACCTTGCTCCAACCGCGCAAAGGTGGATGCGTCGATCCAGTATTCGCAGCCGGCGATTTCGCCCAGCTTGACGTCGGACTCGCCGAGCGCGATCGAGCCGATGGGCCGGCACAGCGGCTGCACGCTTTCCGCCATCGCACCATGGCGGAACATCAGCGGGCCGTAGCGCGCGGACAGCCGGATGATGAGCATGACGGCATCAACGCTGGCGGTCAGCGAGACAGCCCGAAGATGACCGGTACGGTGGAGCGAGCATTCGGGATCGGATGAATGTGGCATGTGCGGATGTCGTGGCGCGACGTGTGGATCATGTGTAATGGTTCGTGTGCGTCGCAATTGCAGACCTGCGTACACAACGGCTGATCAGCAAATCCCGCGCCATATCAGGCGATGCGCTGCAGGATACGGGCGGCAAAGGAAAACTGCGCAATTCTCCGGCTGGCCGTTTGCGCGGGTGTCCAGTAACGGTGCATCGGACTGTCCATGGCTGAAACGTCAGCCAGATGAAATGTCGGTGCGCGTGCGGATTCTGTCAGCCTCGCACGGCAGTCGGAATATGAAAAACAGTTCCGGTTTGTGCCCCGAAAAGCCATCGGCACGTTCAGAAGCGCAGCGTCAGCGACAGCTTCGCGCTGCGGCCCGGTGCCTGCACGCCGACCGCGCCGGCGAAGCCGTCCTGCAGGCAGTACACCTCGTCGGTCAGGTTGTCGATGTTGAGCCGCAGCAAGGCATCCGGGGTGACGCGCCAGCTGGCGAACAGGTCGAACACGCGCGCACCGAACTGGGTGCCGATGCGTCCGACGCCTTCGATGAACAGCGTGCCCGGGCGCGAGCACACCGTAGGTTCGGTGCCTGCACTGGCGCGCCGTTCGCCGATGTCGCGCATGCGCAGACCGGCTTCGATGCGTCCGTCGAAGCCGCGCACACCGGCACTGGCGCTCAGCGTGTCGCCCGGTACGCCGTAGATCGCGTAATCGGTGCCGGCGACCGGGTTCGTGATGCGGCCGTCGATCTGCGACCAGGCGAGCGTGGCGAAGCTGCGCAGGCCGTCGTAGGACACTTCCAGTTCGGTGCCGGTGCGCCATTCCCGACCCGGTTGGGCGACCCGGCCGCCCACGTTCGAGATCGATTGCAGCAGATGGCGGGTATGGATGTCGTACCAGGTCGCGCGCGCCTGCCAGCGCCCGTCGGCGGCGCTCGCCGGCTGCGGCGACCAGGCGATCGTCAGTTCGTGGCTGGACGATTCCTGCGGCCGATAGAGACCGCCGCAGATTTCGTTGCCCGGCGCCAGATCGAGCGACGGGTCGTACGGAAGGCCGATGCCCGATGGGTCGTAGAGCGGATTCGCGTCGCTGACCAGATTGCCGGGCGCCAGCGGATTGCCGGTGGTTTTCGCGCAGCGGCTGGCGAAACCGCCGCGCGCGAAATACTCGTCGACCAGCGGCGGCCGGAAGGCTTCGTTGTAGCGGGCGGTCAGCGACACATCGCTGGCCGGAATGCGCCAGGTCAGCGCCAGCGCCGGCGACACCTTGACGAAGCGCAGGTCGGGCGACTGGCCGGCGGCAATCATGTTGGTGCGTGTCTGGCCTTCGGCGCTCACGTGGTAGCGGTCGATGCGCGCGCCCGGCGTCAGCGTGAATGCGCCGTAGGTCATCGCGTTCTCGACGATCAGCGCGTCGGACACCTTGTCGCCGGGCGGTTGTGCTTCGTTGAAACCGCCGGGATGGTTGTTTGCATTTGTGTTGGCGTTCGACGTCACGCGCACGATGTCGCGGCTGTTGCGGATGCCCTGGTAACCCACGGTCAGCACCCCGCGAAGCTCGCCCAGCGTGTAGCGCAGATCGTTGAACAGCTCACCGGTCCAGATGGCATAGCGCCAGTCGTCGTTGCAGCGGTCGACCCGGAAGGCGGCCGGCAGCAGTGGTGACGGTGACACGCAGATGCGGCTCTGGCCGATCCGGTGCAGGTCGGCCAGTTCGGTCGTTTCGTAGGCCAGCGTGCCGCGCAGTGCGATCCAGGAATCGGGTGGCAGATAGCGCAGCGACAGATTGGTCGTGGTGTCGTCGATGCTGCGCTGGACGATGCCGAAGCCGCCGGAGCCGCTCGCCGTCGCGTCGTACGGTGCGCGCTCAGGCCCGCCTGTGTAGCGCGTCTGGCTCAGTTCGATCACAAGATCGTCGGTGGCGTAGACGCTCGCCTTGACGAAGCGGCTTTCCGACGAAGTGGCGGTCAGGTCGAGGCGCTCGCCGTCGGGCAGGCGGAAGTCATCGGAATCGCGCCGGGCGACCGACACGATGAGGTCGAGGTGGGCATTCGGCCGGCCATAGACGGTCACCATGCGCAGCCGTTCGCGGCTGTTCCAGTTGTAGCCGTACTTCACTTCGCTGCCGAAGGGCTGTCCCGGCTTCAGGAAATCGGACGCCGATCTGGTGGTGGCCGACACCGTGCCGCCCAAGGCGCCCGACCCGGCGGTGACCGACGGGCCGCGCTCGACCTGCAGCGCCTTCAGCAATTCCGGCTCGATGAACACGCCGCTGCCGAAGCGGTACTTCTCGAAGCCCTTGACCGCGCCGTCGACCTTGAACAGCACGTCCTCGTTGTCGGAGAAACCGCGCAGATTGAATTTCATGCCGCTGGCGCGCGGTCCGCCATCGACCGACACGCCGGGGATGTCCTTCAGGATGTCGAAGATGGTGCTGGCCTGGCGCCGCTCGATGGCGGCGGCATTGATGACCGTGACCGGGCGGTCCGGCGGCAAGTCGATCTCGACCGGGCGCTGCAGCTCGCGTTCGTCGGTCACCTCGACTTCGGGCAGCACGGTCGTGTCGGTGTCGATCGCTTCGCCGACGTCCTGCGCGCCGGGTGGTGGCCCCGGAGGTGCAAGCGTTCGAGCGTCCTGCACCGGCGTGACGCGGTCAGGCGTGTGCGTGTCTTGCGCACAGGCCGCCGAGGCGGCGAGACAGGCAAACGCGCACAGTCCGGCTGCAGGCCAGCAGGCGGAGCGGCGGAGAGGGCGCCTTGCGGCTGTGGAGGGCTGGGGTGTCACGGGAAGTCTGCAACGGATGCGGTGCGCAACGCGCACCGCAGTGTGGACCGCCGGACCTGATCGTCCGGCGGCGGGCGGCAATCAGCCCTTGTTGATGCGGCGACGTGCGCTCAGCGTGATCAGCCCGAGGCCGCCCAGCATCAGGGCCCAGGTTTCCGGTTCCGGCACCGGTGCCGCGACCAGCTGGTCCAGCTGGAAGGCTTCGGTCTGCGAGTGGGTGTCGGTGCCGAAGGTGATGCGGAAGCTGTTGACCGGCACGGTGACGCCCAGCGCCGCGAGATTCCACGTGAAGGTGGCGTGGTTCGGGTTGTTCGGGTCGGACGCCACGACCTGACCGGTGAAGAAGTCGGTGTAGCTGAGGTTTTCCGTCTCGATCAGCGACGCGGTCAGGAACTGCGTGCCGTTGTTGTAGCTCAGGCGGGGCGCGTAACCGGTATCGAACAGCCCGTCGACCCCATTGGCGCCGCGGCTGATGTTGATGTAGCTCTGGAACACGATGCTGGTCAGGCCGTCGGCGGCGTCGGCAACCGCCATTTCGAAGGTCGAGCCGGCACCGCTGAACTGGTACAGGCCGGCCGATGCCGGGTAGGCGCCACCCGACATCTTGCGGAAGATCGTGTCGCCGGCGCTGCCGTTGACGTTGGCAACCAGGCCCGCGGTCAGTTGTGCGGCTGTGATGCGGCCCGCCGTCAGGTTGTTGAAACCGTCGCTGGCGACCGAATCGGCGGGTGAGCTGAAGGATTCGTGCGCGGTGGCGGCGACTGCCTGACCGGCGAAGGCAAAGGACAGCACGGCGGCTGTGGTGAGGGCTGCGCTGGGCAGATGTGACGTGATCATGGTTGACCTCTCGAAGCGGGTTGAAGGCGTGGAGCCGGCGCGGTTGCGCGGCCATTGACAGGAAACGCGCCTGGTTGCGGCAGGGCAGTGAAGCGAACCGGCGATGCAGATCAGTGATGCGAACAGCGACATGTCAGCGTCTCCTGAAGAAGCCTGACTGGCTGGATCGCGTGAGCGGATCTGGCTGGCAGCCCCGGCCGCAGCGCGGGCGGGGGAAAAGTGGAAAGACAGCAGCGGTGGAAAAACAGCCGCGAAGAAAAAGCAACGGCCAGGATCAGGCAGCCGCGGGAAGGCAACAGCAGGCGGATCGGGGCAGGGCACCCGATCGACCGCTTAGCGTTGCGTGATCAGACGCGCAGGGCGTAGAACTCGACCACCTTCTGTGCTTCGAACGCAAAGGGTGTGGCATCGCCCGGTGGAAGATGGGCGAGGCGCAGGCTCAGCGTCGCCGCGTCGAAGACGAGCCAGTCAGCCCGCTCGAGCGACGGTGTCTGCAGCGCATCGACCACGCTCTGGACGGTGCGGCCCTTGTCGGTCAGCGTGATGGTGTCGCCGACACGCAGCCGGATCGACGGAATGTTCACCCGCCGACCGTTGAGCAGCACGTGCTTGTGGCGCACCAGCTGGCGGGCCGCCGGAATCGTCGGCGCCAGACCGCCGCGGAACACGATGCTGTCGATCCGTCGCTCCAGCAGTTCGACGAGCTTCTCGCCGGTCGGCAGCTTCGAGCGTTCGGCTTCGCGGAACACGCTGCGCAGCTGGGTTTCGTTGAGACCGTAGTTGTAGCGCAGCTTCTGCTTTTCCATCAGCTGGGCGCCGAATTCCGACTTGCGGCGGTTCGGGCGCGCGCCATGCTGGCCGGGCGGCGAGGTGCGGTTTTCGATGTGCTTCCGGGTCAGACCGGGCAGGTCGGTGCCCAGTGCGCGCAGCACGCGCAGGCGGGGGCCGGTGTAGCGGGACATCTTGGGGGTTCTCCGGATCAGTGAGCGGCGCGCAGGCCTGCATCGCCGACGGCATGCAGGCTCCAGCGGCCGATGAGCGCGTCGCACACCTCACGCATCAGCGGATCGGCGCGCTCGTCCTCGGCGACGACTTCGAGATGGCGGATCACCATCTGCGCAACTTCCGGGCACGGGCGTTCCGCAAACCGGGTCATGACGAACAGCGTGGCAGCCGCCAGCATGTTCGGACTGGCGTCGCCAGTGGGACTGTGTTCGGTCGTCATACCTGCATCCACCGGCGGTCTGGGCGTGCGGGGCACGGGGTGGCTGGCGGATGGCTGCCGGGGCAGCAGGCTGGCGCATGTCCCACTCAGTTATGAATAGGAATGATTCGCATTCAAACACGCGGGATTTGGCGTGTCAAGCGTCGCTGTGCGTGCAAGCGGTGAAGGAATGTGTCGGTAGACGGATGGTCGCGACGAAAAAAAACCGCCGGTCAGGGCGGTTTCTTCAGGAGCCGAGGCGCCTTACTTCGCGCTGGAAGGATCCGTCACGAAGCCGATGCGGGTCAGCCCGAGCCGTGCCGCCTCGCTCATGACGTGGGCCACCGAGCGGTAGGGTACGTTCTGGTCGGCACGCAGCTGGATCTCCGCGCTCTTGTCGCGCGCGGCCGCTTCCTGCAGTTTCACCTTCAGCGTTTCCTTGTCGATCTTCTCGCCCGACCAGAACAGCTGCTCGTCGGCGCCGATCGCGATCTGGATGTTCTCCGGCGGCAGTTCGTTGGCGGCGGTCGATTCTTTTGGCAGATCGACCTTCACCGCATGGGTCAAGAGCGGCGCTGTCACCATGAAGATGATCAGCAGCACCAGCATCACGTCGATCAACGGAATCATGTTGATTTCCGCCATCGGTCCGTCGTCGTCCTGTTCGAAGCTTGCGAAGGCCATCTGTCTGCTCCCGCTCAGTGCGCCGGACGCGCAGCGTCGCGGCCGTGCTCGACCAGTGACAGCACGCGGTCGCCGGTGGCTTTCGGGTCATTCGTGCCGACGTCCTTGATGCCGGTGGACAGCATGACGAACACGTCGTGCGCGAAGCTGTTCAGTTCGGCCATCACGTTGCGCGTCGAACGTGCAAAGAAGTTGAATGCCAGCGCCGCCGGGATGGCGGTGGCCAGACCGATGGCGGTCATGATCAGCGCCTCGCCGACCGGGCCCGCCACCTTGTCCAGCGTGCCCTGACCGGACATGCCGATCGCCAGCAGCGCGTGGTAGATGCCCCATACGGTGCCGAGCAGACCGATGAACGGCGCGCTGGACGCGACCGACGCAAGGAAGGTCTGGCCGTACTCCATGCGGCTGCGGTCGCGCTCGATCGAACGCTTCAGCGCACGGGTCAGGAATTCGTCGGCACTGCCGGTGGCGATCAGGCCGCGCGCGCCCGCCTTGCCATTGCGCAGCGTTTCGACGGCGCTGAAACCCTCATGCACCAGATGCGAGAACGGATCGGTGACGCCGTTGGACCGCATGTCGCGCGCCACGTCTTCCAGCGACGAGGCGTTCCAGAAGCGATCCATGAACTGGCTGCTGGCACTGCGCTGGCGCAGCGCAACGATGCCCTTGAGCACGATCAGGAACCAGGTGCCGATTGACGCGAGCGCCATCAGCACGACGATGGTGATTGCGACAGCATCCGCATTCGACAGGAAGTGCGCAAAACCCAGTGATTCATTCATCAAGACTCTCCATGTGAAGCCAGATCAAAGCCATAGTGCAAAAAAGGATCGCTGCGCAGTGTACGCCAGCAGTCACGCCGGTCAAATCATCGCGGCAGCCTGAAGCTGAGCGGGACCATGACCGACTCGGCGACCGCTTCGGTACCGCGCCGTGCCGGCACGAACTTCCAATTGCGCACGGCATCCAGCGCGGCCTCGTCGAGTCGGGGGAATCCGCTCGACTTTTCGATATCGACCTGGGACGGCATGCCGTTTGCCTCCACCATCACCCGCAGCATCACCCGACCTTCTTCGCCGGCACGGCGCGACAGCATCGGGTAGGCCGGTTTCGGGTTCGACAGGTAGGCGGCATCGAAGCGCGGCGGTTCCAGTGTTGGTGGCGGCGCGGCGACAGGAGCTGCCGTGACCGTGGCAGGCTCCGGCGCGGTTGCGGGGACGGCGTCGATCGCAACCGGCTCCGGCGGCGCAGGCTCCTGTACCGGCCTGCTTTCCGCGCTGGGTGCATCGGCAACCGCAGTCAGCTTCGGCAAGACGACTTCCTTGCGTCGGGGCACCGGTTTGGTGACCTGCTTCGGCAGCTCGGGCTCCACCTTCGGCTGCTCGCGCACCGGCTCGATGTCTGCCATCGGCAGCGGTTCGGGCGCAATCAGTGTGGCCAGCATGAGGGTGGCGGGCGCACTGGGCAGCGGCAGCTGGACATGCATCAGCCAGAACAGCGCAAGGCCATGCAGCAACAGTACCGTGCCGAGCGAAAAGATGCGCGCCGGCGCGCCTGCGTCGGGCAGACCGGTCCACCGGCCCGGTGGGCGCTCGGGCGGCGCCGGAAAGCGGAAGGCGGGCGGCAGATGAGGCGGCAGGGTTCCGGCTCCGCCCGCCAGCGCTGCGCTGCTCATCGCGCCCATACCGGTGACAACCGGTGGACGGGGTGCATCGACGGGTGGGCGGGAAACGTCACGGCAGGCAGTATGGGAAGGAACATCCGTGCTACTTCAACTTCGGGTGAGGGCCATGGTCGTGACGGTGAGGGGACGGCCGGCACCCGATTGCCGGTCCTGCCCCGACCGGCAGCTCAGCTGCCGATCTCTCCCATCGCGGCCTGCGTGTAATTCTGCAGTCCCATCTTGTCGATCAGGTCAATCTGGGTTTCCAGCCAGTCGATATGTTCTTCGGTGTCCGCCAGGATCGAACGGAACAGGTCGCGCGAGACATAGTCGCCCGCGGATTCGCAGCAGGCGATCGCTTCCTTCAGCGTCGTATGCGAGATGTGCTCGATCTTCAGGTCACAGCCGAGCATTTCCGGCACGTTCTCGCCGATCAGCAGCTTGTGCAGGTCCTGCAGGTTGGGCAGGCCTTCGAGCAGCAGGATGCGTTCGATCAACGCGTCCGCATGCTTCATCTCCTCGATCGACTCGTGGTGCTCATGGTCGCCGAGCTGCTTCAGGCCCCAGCTCTTGTACATCTTCGCGTGCAGGAAATACTGGTTGATCGCCGTCAGTTCATTCACCAGCTGCTTGTTCAGATACTGCAGAACCTTCTTGTCGCCCTTCATGTGCCGTCTCCTGTTCAGGCGGTGTCACTGGCGTGACGCCTGATCGCATTCTAGGCCACACGAACGCTTGTGTTGCACAGCATCAATTTCAGGCGGCGCAACCGGACGCCAGCGGCGCATGCACGACGAGTGCCCGCAGATCAGCCCGGGCAGCGTCGATCACTTCCTTTGCGGCGCGCACGCACTTGCCGCAATCCCGGCAGCAGCCGAGCTGTCCGGCGACGTCACGCACGTTGCGGCAACCGGTGCTGACCGCAGCCTTGATATCCCGGTCGGTGACCGGTTCGCACAGACAGATGTACATGGCGACTCTATTTGGTGAGTATCAATTTGCCATTGCGCGTGAGGCGCAATGAGTAAAGTTCGCCACCGTGATTGATGGCGACCTGTTTGCGGCCCCCCAGCAACTGCGCCGAATCAAGCGTCGGCGACGGAGTGGGTGACGCAGCGGGAGCGTTGGCGGGTGTCTGCGGCAGCAGCGGTGCAGGCGTATTCATTTGCCAACAAACAAATAGTAATGAGAATGGTTCGTATTAATACAGAAGGCCGAGCCGCTGTCAAGTGTTCGCTGCGCGGGTTGTCGACACCAGCGGCCAGGGGGTTCGTACGGCATGCTGGTCTCCGCGGGCTGACTTTGCGGCAGCGTGACGTCACAGCGTCAGCGTCGCACCCTACAATCGCCAGATGAACACACCTTCACGCGACGAACAGGACACGCAAGCGCCGTCCTGCCCGGTACGTCAGCCCGACTTCCTGCGGTCGCAACGTCAAGCTGAAAAGGCGGTCGGCCATGTGCTGTGGCTGAGTGCGATCGCCATGCTGACGGAAATCGTCGCCGGCCATCTGACGGGATCGATGGCGCTGCTGGCCGACGGTTGGCACATGGCGACACACGTGGCAGCAATGGGCATCAGCGCATTTGCGTACGTGTATATGCGCAGGCATGCCGGGCAGGCGCATTACAGCTTCGGCCCGGGCAAGGTGTCCTATCTGGCGGCCTATTCGTCCAGCCTGCTGCTCGCAGGCGTCGCGCTGGCCATGCTGTACGAGGCGGCGTCGCGTCTGCAGGCGCCGCAAGACATCCATTACGACGAAGCGCTCGCGGTCGCTGTGCTGGGGTTGATCGTCAATCTGCTCAGCGCCTGGCTGTTGCACGGTCACGAGCATGACCACGACGGCGACGAGCACGCGCACGAACATGCGAACGGGCACGCCGACCAGAATCTGCGTGCCGCCTATGTTCACGTGCTGGCCGACGCGATCACATCAGTCGCCGCCATCGTGGCGCTGATCGCCGGCAAGTGGGCCGGCATTGCCTGGCTCGACCCGGTCATGGCGGCGCTCGGCGGCGTGCTCATCCTGCGCTGGGCCTGGCGACTGGCCGGCGACAGTGCCGGTGTGCTGCTCGACCGTCAGATCGACAGCCATTTGCTGCACGACATCCACGACTGCCTTGCAAGGCACGGCGTTCGCGCGCTCGACCTGCACCTGTGGCTGCTTGCCCCCGGGCGCCATGCGCTGCTGCTCACGCTCGCTGCCGCGCCGGGCCTGGATGCCGATCGTCTGCGCGAGGAACTGGGCAGCATGGCGACGCTGGCCCATGTGACACTGGACATCGTGTCGCGGGACACATCTTCTGTTGCGCCGCAACAATCGCTATAATCGCGGGCTTTTCAAAAGGAGCGAGACATGGGTCTGGAACGAGTTCCGTCGGGCAAGGATCTGCCCAACGATTTCAACGTGGTCATCGAAATCCCGATGCATTCGGACCCGGTCAAGTACGAAGTGGACAAGGAGTCGGGTGCCGTCTTCGTTGATCGCTTCATGTCGACCGCGATGCACTACCCGTGCAATTACGGCTACATCCCGCACACCATCGCCGGTGACGGCGACCCGGTCGATGTGCTCGTGCTGGCGCAGTTCGCGCTGCCGCCGGGCGTGGTGGTGCGCTGCCGTCCGATCGGCATGCTGAAAATGGTCGACGAAGCGGGTGAAGATGCCAAGCTGCTGGCCGTGCCGGTGGACAAGCTCACGCCGATGTACCGCTCGGTACAGAGCCCGCGTGACCTGCCGCAGATCCTGCTGGACCAGATTTCCCACTTCTTCGAGCACTACAAGGATCTGGAACCTGGCAAGTTCGTCAAGGTTCAGGGCTGGGGCGACATCGAAGACGCCAAGCGCGAAATCATGTCGGGCGTCGAGGCCTACCAGAAAGCCGCCGACAAGCCGGCGTTCTGAGCTTCAGGCGCTCGCTCATGGACTGATGACATCAAGCGCGCCCGGTCCGCGATTTGATGTCGTCAGCGCCTGAACCGCCCGCCGGTAAGGCGTGCGCTCTTCCAGTTCGTCGATGTGCATCGCCATGCCGGCGCGTTCCCGCTCGAGATAGCGCGCCACGGCGTCGGCAAAATCGGCATCGCGCAGCCAGTGCGCCGACCAGGTCGTTTCCGGCACGAAACCACGCGCCATCTTGTGTTCGCCCTGGGCGCCGCCTTCGAACACCTCGAGCTTGCGCTCGATCGCATATTCGATGCCTTGGTGGTAGCAGGCCTCGAAGTGCAGGCAGGGCAGATGTTCGAGCTCGCCCCAGTAACGCCCGTACAGCCGCCGGTCGTCGCGCAGGTTCAGTGCGCAGGCGATGTCGTGCCCGCCTGCAGTGGCCACGACCAGCATCAGCGCGTGCGGCACACGTTCGCGCAGCAGTTCGAAAAAGCGGAAGTTCAGATACGGGCGCTGACCGCGCACGCGATAGGTATTGCTGTAGCACTTGAAGAACAGTGCGAGCTCGGCGTCGCGGATGTCCGATCCGTCGATGCGCCGCAGCGATACGCCTGCATCGGCCACACGGCGCCGCTCCTGACGGATCTTCTTCCGCTTGTCGCGCGCCAGCGATGACAGGAAGGTTTCGTAGCTGTCGTAGCCCGCGTTGGTCCAGTGGAACTGCACCGACTGACGCAGCAGCAGCGACGGGTGCTGCAGCGCGGCGAGCGAGTCGGCATCCGGAAACAGCAGGTGGGCGGACGACACGCCGCTGTCACGCGCATGGTCCAGCCAGGCGTCGAGCAGCGCGGTGCGCGCCGCCGTGTCGCGTGCCAGCAGCCTGGGGCCCGGCACCGGCGTGAATGGAATGGCACTGAGCAGCTTCGGGTAGTAGGGGCGCCCGGTCCGTTCAAGCGCCTCGGCCCATGACCAGTCGAACACGTACTCGCCATAGCTGTGCAGCTTGCGGTAACCGGGCAGGGCCGCGATCAGCTGCCCGCCCTGGTGGACGGACAGGTGGTCCGGCTGCCAGCCGGATTCTTCGGTGACGCAGCCCGAACTTTCGAAGGCGTCCAGCAGCGCGTGCGACAGCGTGGCGTGGCCGCCGGTCAGCGCGTCCCACTGGGCCGCGTCGAGATCGGCGATCGCACCATGGTGCTCGACGCGGCGTTCCGGTCCGCTCACTCAGTCGTACTTGATGTACTTGAAGCGCGGGTCGTCCGGCGTGCCGGCCAGGGCAGAGCCTTCAGCCAGCGCCGGCTGCCACATGACGACCTCTTCGATCTTCTTCGCCAGCTGGAAGTCGCGCTCGGTCACGCCCTTGGCTTCGTGGTTCATCAGCTTGACGATCACGAAGGCGTAGGACACCGCGAGATCCGGGTGGTGGAAGGCCGCTTCGGCCAGATGACCGACCGTGTTCACGACCATCAGCGTGCCCTTCCAGCCGCTGGTCTTGTACTTGCGGCGTATCCAGCCGTCCTCGTAGTACCACTTCGGCAGCTCGCCCTTCAGGCGCGCGTCGATTTCATCCGGTGTGAAGGCCTCGTTCGGCCCGGCGGTTCTCCAGTTGGACATTTTCTGTTCTCCTTGCGTTTGTCGTCGTATGGAAGTCGAGCACGTCAGTAAATGGTTCGCAAGCCTGGGGCTGCAAACAGTGAGGAAATGTTTCTTTCCGTCTCGCCGTGCCGCCGTCCGAAGGCAGCCACCCGCGCTGAGGCATTATCGGGTGCGCCGGTTTTCACGCCTCGTAAAACTGCTCTAAGGTTGATGCCTGGACGGTCGGCACTCCATCACATGCGGGCCGGGATATTGCTTTACAGCATTCGGGGCCATCAATAGCCTTGGGTGACAAGAACATATTTGCTTACGCATGGCTTGGCAGCATACGAGAATGACAGACTTCGAACCCATACGCAGCAAGGACCGCTTTCTCGTGTTTGGCGCGCCTGCCATCGAGGATGCGGAGATCGCGGCTGTGGTCGCGACGATGCAGAGCGGCTGGCTGGGTACCGGTCCGCAGACGGCACGTTTCGAACAGGCTATTGCACTTTATAAGGGCAGTCCGCACGCAGTTGCACTCAATTCGTGCACGGCCGCACTCCACCTGTCGCTGCTTGCCTCCGGAGTTCAGCCTGGCGACGAAGTCATCACGACTCCGATGACCTTCTGCGCGACCGTGAACGCGATCATTCATGCGGGCGCCACGCCGGTACTTGCAGATATTGATCCTGTGTCGCTCAACATAGACCCGCAAGCGGTCGAGGCAGCGATCACGCCTCGCACCAGTGCGCTCGTGCCGGTCCATTTCGCTGGTCGTCCGTGTCGTATGGATCAATTGTCTGGGCTGGCGGAAAAGCACGGCCTGAAGATGATCGAGGACTGCGCACACGCAATCGAAACGACTTTCCAGGGCCGGCCGGCGGGTACCTTCGGCGATTTCGGTTGTTTGAGCTTCTACGTCACGAAAAACATCGTGACGGGCGAGGGCGGCATGGTGCTGGCACGCAACGAGGCGGACGCTGCGCGCATCAAGGTGCTCGGCCTGCATGGCATGAGCAAGGATGCGTGGAAACGCTTCGGCGACGAGGGCTACAAGCACTATCAGGTGGTCGAGGCCGGCTTCAAGTACAACATGACCGACATGCAGGCGGCCATCGGCCTGCACCAGCTCGATCGCATCGAGCGCTATCTGGCGCGACGAGCCGAGATCTGGGCGCAGTACGACGCTGCGTTCGCAGACTTGCCGCTTGGCCTGCCGGCAGCGCCGGAACCCGACACGCGGCACGCGATGCACCTCTACACGGTGATGGTCGATGACGAACGCACGGGCGGTCTGAGCCGCGATGCCTTCCTTGATGCCATGACCCGACACAACATCGGGGTCGGCGTGCACTACCTGAGCATTCCCGAACACCCCTACTACCAGGAGCGCTTCGGCTGGACGCCGGATCAATATCCGAATGCGGCGCGTGTCGGTCGCCAGATCGTGAGCCTGCCCATATCAGCCAAGTTGACGGACTGCGATATTGCCGACGTGATCCGCGCAGTTCGACAAACCCTCAAGGCCTGACAGGAGACGCCAGTGAGTGATGCCCAGCCCATATCTGCCGGAGCCGGTTTCGACCTGTCTCGAATCTGTGGTGTGATCGGCGGTTACGGGAGCATGATCGCCGGAGATGCATCGCTGGCGCCCGAGGTCACGACTGACGAATACGCCGCGGACCAGGAGGCGGTCAACGTCCGGAAGACCGTCGACTACCTGCAGCCCATCGTGCAGTCGCGCGGTGCGCGGACACTGCTCGATGTCGGTTGTGGTGTCGGTGCAATGGTGAAGACCTTTCTCGATCTTGGCTACGACGCCTACGGCGTCGATCTGCCCGATCTGCATCGCCATTGGGCGCGTCTGGACCTGCCTTACGAGCGCATGTGTGTAGTGGATCCGGCCACGTTCCGGCTGCCCTTTGCCGACAACTCGATTGATTTTGCCTACACGCTGGGAGTGATCGAGCACGTCGGTACGTCCAACGGCCATTCCGACCGCCTGCCCGACTATCGCGCCTTGCGTCGAGCATGGTTGCGAGAGGTTTTCCGCGTCGTACGCCCGGGAGGTGCCGCGTTGATCGGTGGGCCGAACAGGCGTTTCCCGGTCGATGTCGCACATGATCTGGACAGCCGTGCTTCGGCACTTGAAAAATGGCTGTCGGCACGTTTGCACGTCTCGGTGCACAAGACTTGGGGCGAAAACTTCCTTTGGGCCTATGAGGATATCGATTGCTACCTCGATGGCCTGCCGTATTCGGTCGAGCCGCAGTCGATTTCGGGCTTTCTGTCCTGCGGACGGGTGCCGGCAGTCCTGCGTCCGCTGGTGCAGGGCTATATCGGACACATTCCGGCGCGAGCACTCGGAACCGGCCTGAATCCGTGGGTGATGGCACTGGTCACCAAGAAGTCCGGAGTGAGTGTCTGATGGCTGAACACAGCAAGATTCCACGATTGGCCGGGGCGCGACCGTGACCAGCCTGCCGAGGCCGGTGACATCCCGCCATCAGGGATGGGTGCATACGCACAGTGCCACCATGGTGGACCTGTTCCGCGTAATCGATGCGTCATGGATTGTCGGCGGGCTCTGGATGGTGCTCTACCACGCCGGCGTCCAGTGGAACGGGCTGCATACCGTTGCTTCGCTTCTTGCCGTCGCGCTGTTCACCATTTTTGCCGGCATCTGGCCGTTGTATCGTTCATGGCGCGTATCGCCGCTGCGTGGCGAACTCGGGCGTGCCGGCGTGTGCTGGGCAGCGTCGATCGGCATCGTCAGCCTCGCCAGTTATGTGCTTGCTTCCGGCCCGCTGGACGGCGGGGTACTGGTCATTCCGCAATGGGCCGGCTTCACTGCCTTCGGTATGCTGGCGACGCGGGGCACGGTTCGCGTCGGCCTGCGCATGGTGCGTCTGCGCGGTGGAAATTTTCGCGTCGCGGCGATCGCCGGTGCCAACGACACGGCCACCCGCATCGCCCACGTCATCGAACACACGTCATGGATGGGGCTGAGGCTCGGCGGATTTTACGATGACCGGATTGCGGCCGAAGGCGATCGCCGCTCCGCTTCGCTGCGGCTGCATGGCAACTTCGAAGAACTGGTGACGCGGGCGCGCGCCGGCGAACTGGACATCATCTACATCACGCTGCCGCTGCGCTCCGAACTGCGCATCCGCGATCTGCTTGATCAGTTGCATGACAGTACGGTCACCGTTTACTACGTCCCGGATTTCTCCGCCCTAGGCCTGCTGCGCCCGCGTATGGAAAACCTCAGCGGACTGCCCATGATCGGTCTGATCGACACGCCGCATCACGGTATCGACGCGGCTTCCAAGCGGGTGTTCGACCTCGTCGTCGGCAGCATCATCCTGACCGGCATCGCGTTGCCCATGCTCGTCATTGCCATCGCGATCAAGCTCACGTCGTCCGGGCCGGTCATTTTCCGGCAGAAGCGATATGGCCTTGGCGGACGGGAGTTCGAAATCTGGAAATTCCGTTCCATGACCGTCTGCGAGGACGGTGCAAACCGCTTTACCCAGGCGCGCAAAGGCGATGCACGAGTCACCCTGCTTGGGGCCTTTCTGCGTCGTACGTCACTGGACGAACTGCCGCAGTTCATCAATGTGCTGCAGGGCACGATGTCAATCGTCGGTCCGCGACCGCATCCGGTCGCGCTGAACGAGTGCCAGCGAAAGCTCATCGATGGCTACATGTTGCGGCACAAGGTCAAGCCGGGCATCACCGGCTGGGCGCAGATCAACGGCTATCGCGGCGAGACCGACACGCCGGAAAAGATGGAGGGGCGGATCCGCTATGACCTCGACTACATCAACAACTGGTCGTTGAAGCTGGACACACGAATTCTTCTGGCCACTTTCACCAAGGCGTTCAACGATCCGAACGCCTATTAGGCGGATTTCCGCATTCCGGGAGGCGCTGCCAGAGTGGGGCGCGTTCATCAAACAAAGAGGACACAACAGTGAGCAAGCGCAAGGTTGTCATGGTGACCGGCGGGTCGGGGTTTCTCGGTTCCCATCTGTGCGAGCGGCTGCTGGCGGACGGCAACAACGTGGTGTGCGTCGACAATTTCTTCACCGGCGCGAAGGAAAACGTCGAGCATCTGCTGCCCAACCCGCGCTTCGAACTGTTGCGTCACGACATTACCTTTCCGCTCTACATCGAGGTCGATGAAATATACAACCTGGCCTGTCCGGCTTCGCCGGTGAGCTATCAGTTCGATCCGGTGCAGACTGTGAAGACCAATGTGCACGGTGCGATCAACATGCTCGGGCTGGCGCGCCGTACGAAGGCTAAGATCTTTCAGGCATCGACCAGCGAGGTGTATGGCGACCCGGAAGTCCATCCGCAACAAGAGGCTTACTGGGGGCGCGTGAACCCGATCGGACCGCGTGCCTGTTACGACGAGGGCAAGCGCTGCGCCGAAACGCTGTTCTTCGACTATCACCGCCAGCACGGTCTGCGCATCAAGGTCGGGCGCATTTTCAATACTTATGGCTCCCGCATGCAGCAGGACGATGGCCGCGTGGTGTCGAATTTCATCGTTCAGGCGCTGCGCAATGAAACCATCACCGTCTACGGCGACGGCTCTCAGACGCGCTCGTTCTGCCACGTGAGCGACATGGTCGAAGCATTCGTGCGCATGATGGCCACCGGTGACGAAGTGTCCGGACCGATCAACCTGGGTAACCCGACAGAGCAGACCGTGCTTGAACTGGCGCAACAGGTCATCGACATGACAGGTTCCTCTTCCACGATCGAATTTCTTCCCTTGCCTGTCAATGATCCGGTCAGGCGGCGCCCCGACATCACGATCGCGCAGCGCACTCTTGACTGGACGCCCAAGGTGACCATAAGTCAGGGATTAAGCGACACGATCGCCTATTTCGAGCGCACGCTGCGTACCACCAGCGCCTGAACGAAACCTGTCCGTGCGGTGCCGGTAGCGGTCGGGCCGATGTCGCAGGCAGCAGATCAGCCATGAGAAATCCAATCGCAGCGCAACTGGCCGTAAATGTGCTTGCCCAGGGTATCGCCAGGGTTCTGTCGATATTCGCCAATCTGGTGTTGTTGCTGGTGGTCGCACGGCAGATGGGGGCGAGCTTCTTTGGCGAGTTCAGCTATGTGCTCGCCTTCGTCACCATAGGGGTGGCCCTCGCCGACATGGGGACGACGGCATTCCTTGCACGGTTGCTTTCGCTGCACTCGGGTGCTGAGCGCGCCAGGCAACTGGGCAACTTCATGCTGATGCGTGGCGCGTTGCTGATGGTGGTGATGCTGGTCGGGGTCATCGTGGCGATCGTGCGACCGAATGGCGTTCAGGTTGCCTTGCTGGTCGCCACTGCAGGCCTGCCGGTGCTGGCGTCACGCTTTTTCGAGCCCATTTACCAAGTGTACGAGCGGCCATGGCTTTCGCTCTGGTCGAACGCGGTGTTCGGTATCGCACAGCTGGCGTTGGCTGGAGTGGTAATGCTACGGCCCGACATCAGCGTCGCGATGCTGACGGCCGGTTTCGTGCTGAGCAATCTGGTCTATGCAGTGGTGGCATTCGTACTGATGCTCCGGCTGGTCAAGCCTGATCTGAGACCGGACATCGGTGTGCTGCGATCGCTTCTGGTGGTGGCCGCCCCGCTTGGCGTGAGCGCGCTGTTCACGTCGGTCATTTCGCGCGCCGACGTGTTCATGCTCGAACACTTCCTCGGGCCGGGTGCGGTCGGACAGTACAGCGCGGCCTACCGCATCCTTGATGTGGCGATCTTTGCTGCCATCACCGTGGTGACGCCACTCATTCCCATTCTGACGGTCGAGATCGCGCGCGACCGCGCTGCGTCGATCGAACGCTGCAAGGTGATCATCCAGGCTGCACTGGTGTGCGCGCTGCCTGTTGCCGTGGTGGCGCCGTACGCAGCCGAACCGGTGATCGCGCTGATACTGGGCGCGGAATATCTGCCCGCGGTCGCGCCGCTGTTGATCCTGGTCTGGAGCTTCGTGCTCATCGTCGTCACGCTGATCGGATCCAGCATCAATCTCGCGATCGGCGAGGTGGCGCACGGCTACTGGAACGCCGCGCTGGCGGCGGCGGTGAACATCGCACTCAATCTGTGGCTGATTCCGCGCTACGGCACGACCGGCGCAGCAATTGCCGCAGTATGCGGACAATTGTCGATGATGGCGGTGTCGCAGTACTACATGCTGACACGCTTCGGCAACCTCTATCCCTTGCGACCCATGGTCAGCATCGCGGCTGCCTCGCTGGCGCTGGCGCTGGTGCTCTTTGCAGCAGTGCCGTTGATCGGATGGCTGCCCGCCGTGGTGATCGCGCTCGTCGCCTACGCTGCGCTGGTGCTGTTTTTCGAGCTGCTTCCGGTGGCTGGCCTGCGCGGCCTGCTGGAAGCCCGGCGACTCAGGCGCCAGGCTGCATCGACCTGAACAGCGCTTCGTACTGGTCGGTGATGCGGTCCCACGAATAGCGCCCGGCGACCCGTTCCAGGGCTCGCCCGCGCATCGCCTCGACTTCCGACTGATCGGCGTCCAGCCGACGGATGACGGCTGCCAGACTTTCGACGTCGTCGGCGTCGGAAAAACTTAGCCCGGCATCACCGATCACCTCCATGTTCGCCGGCGTGTCGCGCACCACCACGCAGTTGCCGAAGGCCATCTGGTCGAGCAGTACCGGCCGCGTGCCGTCGATGCCGGCCGGCAGCACGTAGTAGCTGCAGTGACTGCTGATCTGGCGGTAGTCGTCGCCGAACAGGTAGCCGGTCATGATGCAGTTGCCTGACGCCGCGCAGGCGGCCTGCACTTCGCGCTTGTAGTCGTCGACATAAGGCGCGTCCCCGACCAGCACCAGCTTGCGGCGACTGCCCGAACGGCGGTGCGCCTCGACCAGGATGTGGGCCCGGTTCTCCGGCGTCATGCGGCTCACGAACAGGAGGTAGTCGCCGGCGGTCAGGCCGAATCGCGCGAGCACGTCGCTGGCGTAGTGCCGCTCGCTGCGCGGCTGCGGATTCGCGCCGTACGGGATGTACAGCGTGTCGCGGCCGAACAGCTCCCGATAGCGCCGCTCGATCACCGTCGAGTCGGCAATCACGACGTCAGCCGATTTTGCAGCGATGCGCTCGGTCCACTGCAGGTAGCGCTTCGCGAATCCGGTCCATTTGTCGCGCGCGAAATCTGCGCCATCGACGTTCAGGATGACCTTCTTGCCGAACAGGTGGGCCAGCCACACCAAAGGGCTGTTGCCGACGATGACCAGATAGAACACGTCGTTGCCGGACCACAGCGCATGCAGCATCGACAGGAAGCTGTGGGTGAGCGTGTCCAGATGTTTGGACGGGATGGACGGCAAAGTGACGATGCGTACGCCCTTGTAGTCGGGCAGGTGAGTCTTGAAGTGGTGGCGGCGGTTGTAGACGGTGACCACGTGTCCGCGCGCGGCAAGCCGCACCGCCAGCTGTTCGTAGAAGGTTTCGAAGCCGCTGTAGGTGGCCGGAATGCCGCGGCTGCCCATCAGGGCGATACGCAGCGGCTGGTGGGCCACGGGCTTGTCGGTCATGCAGTTCATGGGCTGTCCGGGCGTTTCAGGGCAAACATGTGACGGGCATAGGCGCGCATTTCGGCCCCGCGCGAGCCGGAATCGCCGCGCAAGGCATAGAGCAGGGCGCGCAGGCCGAAGCCGGCGGCGAGCGCGTAGCGGAACAGCGTCCAGTGCCGGCCGTCGTGATGGTCATGGAACATGCGGGCCATGCCGTCTATCCAGCGCGTCGGCGGCAGGCCCGTGTTCTTCTGGGTACCGCCCTGGTGATGGACGATGGTGATGTCGGGCAGGTAGGCCACACGCTCGCCGAGGCGGTTGAAGCGGCAGCCCCATTCGATGTCTTCGCCGTACATGAAATAGGACTCGTCCAGTCCGCCGGCTCTCGCCACGGCGGACTTGCGGACCAGGGTGCAGGCACCGCATACCCAACCTACCGCTTCGAATGGCGGGCGGGCGCAGCCGTCCTGCAGGAACAGGCCACGGAAGCGTCGTGGCGACAGGCGCGTGAGCAAGGTCGCGTGAGCGAGCACAGCCGCGACGCTGGGCAGGTGCCCGCCGTCACCGACCTGATGGCTGCGGTCGGCGAAGACGAGGCGTACGCCGCTCATCGCGATGTCCGGATGGTCCGTCATGCGTTGCACCATGCGCTGCAGCGTGTCGGCTTCGATCAGTTCGGTGTCCGGGTTGAGCAGGCAGACCAGTTCGTGACGGGCCGCCGCGATGCCCTGGTTGCTGGCGCGCGCGAAGCCGGTGTTCTCGCCGTTGGCGATCAGTCGTGCAGCCGGCCAGGTCTTTGCCACGTGTGCAGCGGTGCCGTCGGCAGAGGCGTTATCGACGACGATCACCTCGTACTCGACAACGCCGGCATGCTGCTGCAGCGAACGCATGCAGGCATCGACCAGCGCGGCGCAGTTCCAGGTCACGATGACCACGCTGACGGCGGGAAGATGTTCACTCACCGCCGTGGCCTGACCGGATAACGCATGGCGAGAGCCCCGACCACGCCCATCGAAGTGAAAATGAGGAACGACACGGTCAGCGACACGCGGAAGCCGGGGTCGACCATGCCGTGCATCAGATGCGCCAGCAGGCCGGCCGCGATGCCCACCATGATGGCGCGCGGCACCGGCGGCGCGTGCGGTGCATGTCGCCAGCCTACCCAGATCGTGACGAAGAAGGGCGCCAGATAGGCGAGCAGGCCGAGCGTGCCGGTTTCGGTCCAGATCCACAGATGCAGGTTGTGCACCACGTGTCGGTAGCCGCGGAAGATGCGCGAGTAGCCTGTCTTGTCGTAACGCTTGAAGTTCTCGGCGAAGTTGTTGAGGCCGACGCCGACCACCGGGAACTGTTCGATGATGGACCAGGCGGCGCGGTTCAACGGCATGCGCGAGCCGGCGCTCTTGTAGTCGGTGTGCGTGAAGCGCTTCTCGATCGTCGGATAGGCAAAGTAGAGCGCGACCAGCAGGCCGCAGCCCAGCAGGAAGGCGGTCGCGGCCGCCTTGACGCGGACGATGCGGTGACCATAGGTCATCAGGAAAACGATGCCGAGCGATATCGGGAGCGTCAACCAGCTGCCGCGCGAGAGCGTGGTCAGGATGCCGCCGATGCCGGCGACGAACACCAGGCCGAACCACAGCCGGCGATGCACCGGCTGTCGTGCCAGCGCCAGTGCCAGCATGACAGGCAGCAGGATTTCGAAGAAATAGCTGAGCACGTTCGGGTGACCCACCGTGCCGGTTGCACGGTTCACCACATGGCCGATGTCCTGCTGGACCAGAGCCTCCTCGCCGAAGATGCCGAGACCAAGCGAGCGCCTGAGTCCATACTGTGCAGCAGCCAGACAAGCCTGTATGAATACCTGTACCGACAGGATGGTGATCCACAGGCGCAGCAGGCGCTCGCTCTGCAGGCTCATCAGCGCGAACATCGCTGCCACCATGCACAGCAGGCGAAACCACTCCAGCCACACCAGGCTGGCGTCGCTTGCATTGACGAGCGAGAACAGCGGCACGACAAGCAGCGAGGCGCCCGTCCATGCAATCGGCTTGTGCAGCGTGAGCACCACAGGTTGCAGGCCGACTGTCATGCGGTAGATCCATAGTACGTAGAACGCCATCAGCATGAGCAACGTCAGATTGACGGTGATGCTGGGCGCGCCGCCCACATGCGGTCGGTAGAACAGGTTGAAGTCGAGGTTGAGCGGAATCGTGAACGCCAGTCCAGCGACGGCGAGCGTTGCCAGCAACTGCGGATCGCGGAACCACAGCAGGATCGGGGCCGCGAGGATGCCGAACAGCACGACGGCGATCACCTTGTTGCTCGATCCGCCGAGCTTGGCGGCAAGGGCTGCAGCAAGCAGGCCGAGCAGGGCAGCGATCGCCAGTTCGATCAGGCGCCGCCGAGGAAGCGGTGCGCTGTCGGTCAGCCAGGAGGTATCGACGCTCGGGCGCATTCGCCGCTCAGAGCAGTCGGTAGAGCCAGCCCGGCACGTAGTGTCGCTTCTTGTTGAGGACCGCGCCAGCGATGCGCAGGCCTGCAGCCTCGATTCGCTGACGTGCTTCGCGGGCAACGGGCCAGCGAGTTTCCTCAGCCTCCAGCACCAGCAGCACGCCGTCGGCGGCGCGCGCAAGCATCAGCGCGTCGGGGTGTGCGAGCAGCGGAGGCAGGTCGATCAGTGTGCGCATGGCGGCCGGATGCGGGGCGTCGGCCAGCCGTTGCGCACCCTCGCGCATCACGGCCAGCGGGTCTTCGCAGCGGCCGCGCGGCATCAGGCGTACGCCGTCCGGGCCTCTGACGAATGCATCGTTGAACGAGACCCTGCCAGCGGCAAAGGCGCTGAAACCCGCCTCCTCGGACTGACCGACTGACAGTCCGGGCGAGCGGAAGTTGGCGTCGATGAGAGACACCTGTTCGCCGTTGCGAGCCGCAAGCATCAGTGCGAGGTTGAGCGCGACCGTGGTGGTGCCGGCACCAGCGTTGCATGCGCAGACAGCAAGAGTACGCGGTGCATCATCGACCAGCAGGTCGGGGAAGATGCGTGACTGCAGCAGCTGCTCGCGCACCGCTCCGGGCAGGCGGAAATCGGTGACGCTGTCGGTGAGGTTCATCTACGGCTCCCGGCATCGTGGTGGGGCACCGTCAGCATCAGGTCGGCACCGAGTATGCGCCGCACGTCGTCGGCACTGCGGAAGGTGTCGTCGAAGTACTCGCTGATCGCGGAGTAGCCCACACCGAGGAACAGACCGACCAGCAGGGCGATGCCGAGGATGAGAAGACGGCGCGGGGCAGCGGGTTCGACCGGCGGTCGCGCATCGCTGATGACGCGTACGCCGGAGATCTTCTCCGCGTTAAGTTCGTCGGAAATACGAAGTTCCTCTGCCTTCTTGCGATAGGCGAGATAGCTTTGCTCGTTCAACATCTGCGCGCGCGTGAGCTCTGCGAGCTGCAGGCCGTATGCGTTGTATTCGGTCAGGCGCTGGTGGAGCGTGTCGAGCTTCTTCTGCAGCGAGGCCATCTGCTGGCCGATTGCCTCACTGTTCAGACGGAAGAAGGTGATCAGACTCTCCGCCTTCTGCAGGCGCAGCGATGCGACGCGCTCGCGCAGTTGTGCAAGCTCGCGCGATTCCTTCGAGTGCGTCGTTGCAAGCAGCGAGCGCTGGGCGACCAGTTCGTAGTACTGCTTGTCCAGTGACGAAAGGTCGAGCGTGGTCCGCTGCACGAAGTCCGGTGTCTGTATCCATTCTTCACCCGTCCTGCGCGCCCGCTGCACGCCATCCAGCAGGGCCACGTACTCCTCGTGCTGCAACGTGGACTCACGCAGGCGCGATTCCAGTTCGGTGATGTCCTTGAGCAGCAGTTCCTTCTGCAGGTCGAGATTGCCGATGCCGTGTTCGGTGCGGAAGGCGGTCAGCGTACTTTCCGCCTCGTCGAGGGCACGGCGCTTCTGCGCGATCTGCTGAATGTAGAAATCCTCGGAGGTCGAGTTCTGGTGGACACGAATGTGCTGAGCGACGAACTCGCTGGTGTAGGTATTCAATGCCAGCGCCGCAAACTGCGGATCGGGCCAGCCGAAGCTCACTTTCAGGATGTCCGTGTCCTCGATCGCTTCAACTGCCAAGGAAGCGCGAAGCGCGCGTACCATCATTTCCTCGTCGCTGAGGCGCGTCTTCAGACCGAACCAGAACAGAGGCTCGTAGAGCACCTTCTTGATCGATGTCACCAGTTCCTTTGCTTCGTATTTCAGGCGCTTGAGCCATCCTTCCGGGCGAGGCTCCGGCTGCAGATAAGGGCGCAGCTTCTCGAACACGCGATAAGAAAGCGTCTCGTCGTTCAGCAACTCGATTCCGTTGTGGATGTCCTGACCACGTTCCTGAAAAAGGATGTTGTAGCTGTCCTTGGCGTAGGGCTCAAGGCCGGACAACTTCTCCTTGCCGACGCGGATGAGTACCCGGGATTCGGCGACGTAGATCGAATGCTCGAAGGCCAGATAGATGGATGTGGCGACAAAGGCAGTGAATACCGCGACAAGGATGCGCCACTTGTCACGGAACAATATGTAGAGCAGGTCCCTCAGCGAGACTCGACCGATCTGTCTCACGTCAGAACTCCCTCTGGAAGCCGATACCCACCCCGTTGAACAGGAAGAGCTGGCGCAGGAACTGGTCCACCGCGCGATTGGCGAGCGTGATGCTGGTCGGTGGCACGTAGATGCTGCTGTTCGGCGGCAGCACTAGGTCCTCGTCTGCGCGCCGGTCGTTGAAGGCGCGTGCGATGTTGATGGTGCGCAGGCGCGGTTCCGTCTCGCCCGGCTTCCAGTACAGCACGCGGATGTCAGACAGCGACCCGGTCGGCAGGTGACCGCCCGCACTGGCGACAGCCTGCATCGCGGTCATCGTACCGGTCAGTTGCACGACTCCCGGCCGCGCCACCTCGCCGAACACGAACACCCGGTTGCCGGTCGCGGTTTCGAGCAGCACCGACACCTCAAGGTTGCTGAACGCCTTGGCGTACTCCGCGTTGATCGCGTTGCGTGCTTCGTCCTGCGTCATGCCCGCGACACGTATCGATGGCAGGTAGGGCAGATAGACCGAACCATCGGGTGCGATAGTGGCCTTTTGCGAGCGGCCGCGTTGCAGATTTGTGAGCGACACGCGCAAATCCTCTATCTTCGACGTGTACTGTTCGACGATGACCGAGATGCGCGGATCGCGGAACGTGTCGGCGTAGACCGCCTCGAGTTCTTGCGCAAGCTGCATCGAGGTACGCCCGGCGGCCAGTACATCGCCCTTGAGGGGTACCGTGATGCGGCCATCGGGACGGATCAGCAATTCACGCGGCGCCTCGCCAGTGTAGTGGAACTCAATGCGCAAGCGGTCGCCAACGCCCAGCACGTATTCCATCGGCTGCGGCCTGTTGCTGCTCAGGTAAAGCACTTCGAGTACGTCGCCGGCTATCAGGCGGTAGGCTGACAGACCGCGCGTCATGTCGTGGAAGATGCGGTCGCGGATCGCTTCCGGATTCGCCCGTCCTTCTTCGGTGATGTTGACGCGGCCGTCCGGGCCGTCCTCGACGGTGGGGCCGTTCGACACGCAGCCAGCGAGTACCGCACAGGCCAAACCAGGCAGTAGAGCGACGACGCGGGCGATACAACGCAGGACCGCGTCGAGACACGACCCTGGCAGTGCCCTCAGCAGGCTCGTAATGTTATCCATTGGGGAATGTGATCGGCAGTTTGTGAACACGCGGCCGTGACGGTTCATTGTGTTGCATCGGCCGAAACGGCTACGGAACAATGCAAGCGGACACTGCTTCGTGCACCGCGCAACACTGCGAGGCTGATTATATAAAGGTTTGCCGGAACCCCCTTGTATCATCCATCACGATTTGAACAGCAGGGAAGATAGGCGTCATGCGCAAACTCAGACGGTCCGCAGCACGTCTGCAGATCATTGGCCGGAAGGTACTGAACAAGCTTTTCCCGCCGGCCGGACCGCTCCCCGTGGCAGCCCCTCCCATGCAGCAGGTTGCGGAGGACATCGCCGGCCGCGTTGTCATCATTACCGGTTCGTCGAGCGGTATCGGGCTTGCGCTGGCGCGCGGCTTTCTCGATGCGGGCGCGCGTGTCGTGCTCAATGGCCGCCATCGCGGGCGGCTTGACGCTGCGCTGCAGGCGCTGTCCGCCGATGCGGCACGCGTTCATGCGATCGAAGCCGATGTTTCCACCGAAGCAGGTGCACAGGCGCTGGTCCGGGAAGCGCGCGCGCGTTTCGGTTGCATCGACGTGCTGATCAACAACGCCGCGGTGACCGGTCCGCATGCAACAGCTGCCGGGCGTTATACCGATACCGACTGGACGCGGGTGTTGCGTGGCAACGTGCTGTCGGCAGCCTTCTGCGTGGCTGCAGCGCACGCGCAGGCACGCATGGACGGGCGGGCGCTGCGTGTAGTGAACGTATCCTCGGGCATCGTCGGGCACGCCGCACCGGGCCTCGCCGGCTATGGCGTGAGCAAGGATGGACTCGAGGCGCTCGGCCGCGCTTTTGCGATCGACGACGACAGCGGCTTGCTGAGCATCACCTCGCTGCGCCCGCGCTCCGTGCGGACGGATATGACGAAGGGTTACTACGATGCGGCCACCTTCGCACTCATGGAAGATGCCGAGGTTCTGTTACCCGCTTTTCTCTGGGCAGCTACGGCACCTGCCGCCGAGGTCAATGGTCGGGCCTTTCACGAGCAGGTGGTTTCCGCATCGAAGCTGGCCGCAGTGCGTATTCCTGGTGTGCTCGCCGGTGGCGGCGCGATCGACATACTGCCGGAGACTTTCCGTGACGCGGCGGCGGGGCAGGCGGAGGGCGCCTACATGCACCTATTGGAGAATGCACAGGGTTTCTATCCATCGGCCCGCGGTGCTCTCGAATCGTCGCTCGACAGGCGTGATCTGTATGCCTACCCGGATCCGACCTATGCCGAACTCAAGGCGGCGATCGCGGCTGAGGTCGGCGTCGAGTCGGCCTGCATAGCGATAGCGCCAGGCAGCAGTGAGTTGATCGACCGCATGCTGCGGTTGTTCTGCGCGCCGGGCGACAGTATCGTCATCACCAAGCCGACGTGGTCCTTCTTTCATGCCTTCGCGCAGCGCTGGCAGCTAATTCCGAGCGAGGTCTCCATGCGGGGCGACCTGCGCAGCGGGGGATTGATGCACGATCTCGCGGGGCTGTTGGCCGCCGTCACGCCGCGCACGCGCCTTGTTTACCTGTGCAATCCGTGCAACCCGACGGGTGCGATGCTGGAACCCTCGGCGCTGGAAGCATTCATCCGGAAGGTGCCGGCACATGTGGTGCTGGTGGTCGACGAGGCTTATCTTCAGTACGCCGAGCCGGCGATGCGTCCGTCTCTAGCGCAAGCGCTCGACAGCTGCGCCGCGTCGGTCGTCCTGCTGCGCACTTTTTCGAAATTCTTCGGCTTGTCGGGAATGCGGCTCGGATACGCCGTCGCACGGCCGGAGCTTGTCCGGCTGCTGGCGCGAGCCGAGGTGCCGTTTTCGATCAGCGCGCCTGCCGCACGCATCGCTCCGGAGGTACTGGCCGATCAGGCTTTTCGCGACCGCGTCTATCGCGCCAACGTCGAAGGCCGCGAGCAGCTCTCGGCGGGGTTGACCGCCCTTGATATCGCCGTGCAGCCCAGCCAGACCAACTTCATCCTGTTCAACTGTCCGACCGATCCGGCCACCCTGCGTGCCCGCCTGCGTTCGCGCGGACTGGTGCTGCCAAACGTCGATCAGTTCGTGTTTCACAACTATGCCCTTCTGGCCGTCGGCCAACCGGAACACAATTCGATCGTTCTCGATGAACTTGGGCGTTTCTGACGCCTGCAGATCCCAATTCTCGCTGCGCGGAGTACCGAATCATGAGCGACGTCCCTACGTCAGAAGTGACCGATGACAAGATCCTTCTCGCCGCACTGACGGCCACCATCGCCGGCACCTCCGCGGCGGACCTCCTGTTCGGGACGGCCGCTGGTGAGCAGATCGATGCGCTCGAAGGCGACGATACCGTACTGGCCGGTGATGGCGACGATGTCGTGAACGGCGGCGAAGGCAACGACGTGCTCTACGGACAGCTCGGCGCCGACCTGCTGGACGGTGGCTTGGGCGCGGACACGCTGGATGGCGGCGAGGGCAATGACACGCTGAACGGTGGCGACGGCAGTGATGTGCTTGCCGGTGGGGCCGGCGCTGACACGATGGATGGCGGCGCGGACGGCGACCTGATGTATGGCGAGGCCGGCGATGACCTGATGTTCGGCGGGTTCGGCAACGACCGCCTGTCGGGAGGCACTGGCGTCGACACGCTGTCAGGTGACGACGGTGCGGACGAACTGTTCGGCGAAGCCGGCGCCGACGATCTGGATGGCGGCGACGGCGATGACGTGCTGGATGGCGGTGACGACGACGACACGATACGCGGCGGCGGCGGCACCGACTACCTCTACGGGCAGTCTGGCAACGACATTTTGCACGGGGGCGATGCTCCGGACCTGCTGAGCGGCGGTATCGGAATCGATACCCTGTACGGTGGAGCCGGAGCCGACTTGCTGTTCGGCGGGGCCGACAACGACACGATGCAGGGTGAAGGTGGTGCGGACACACTTTATGGTGAGGCTGGCGACGACGTTCTGGCCGGCGACGACGACGACGATACGCTGGATGGCGGAGTCGGCAATGACAGTCTGAATGGCGGTGCTGGCAATGACATGATCGTGGGCGGAAGCGGGCATGACATCCTGCTTGGCGGCACCGGTATCGACGTGCTGTTTGGCGACGACGGCGATGACGAACTCGACGGCGGCGGCGAGGGCGACGCTCTTTTCGGAGGCGAGGGCCGAGACATCCTGCGCGGTGGCGAGGGCGCAGACGAGATGTACGGTCAGGCCGACGATGACCACCTTGACGGCGGCGATGGCGGGGATACGCTGGACGGTGGTATGGGCATCGATACGCTGGTGGGTGGCGGCGGCAACGACCAGTTGTTCGGTCGCGAAGGCGATGATGTGCTGGATGGCGATGCTGGTGCCGATCTGTTGTTCGGCGGCGGTGGCGCCGACACGCTGCGCGGAGGTGATGACGGCGACGATCTGTTTGGTGAGGGCGACAATGACTTGCTCCACGGTGGTGGTGGCGACGACCGCGTGCAGGGCGGCGATGGCGACGACCTCATGTACGGTGGCGACGGCAACGACCAGATGTCGGGCGGGGCCGGAAACGACACGATGGATGGCGAAGCCGGCGCGGATCAGGCCTATGCCGGTGCGGGAGACGATGTGCTGCTGCACGACGGCCAGGCGCTCGCCGCCGGGCGTGACCTCTACGACGGCGGTACCGGTCTCGACACGCTGCGCCTGACACTTACCGACGAACAGATGGCCGATCGCGCCCTTCAGGCCGAGATCGATGCGCTGGCCGCGTTTTCGAGCCGTCACTTCGATGCGGCGAGCGATACCGGCGTACTGTTTTCCTTTGTCAATCTCGACCTCGACGTGCGCAATGTTGAACAGATCGAGGTAAACGGCGTGATCCGCATTGCGGACCGCACCAAGGTGTACATCGATCCGAATGCGACCGACGGCGGTAACGGCTCGCTGCAGAGTCCGTTCAATTCCTGGTACAGCGTGGAGTGGAATCCGGGTACCGACTACCTGCAAAAGGCCGGCACCACGATCAATGAATCCTTTTCCGTGACGGTGCAGGCCGACAGCGGCGCACCCGTGACCATTGGCAGTTACGGCGACGTCGCCAATCTCGGCCGGCCGATCGTCACCGGCAGTGTCACGTTTGACAATGCCTCTTGGGCGACGCTGCAGGGCCTGCATGTGACCGGTGCCGAACATGGCGCGGTGAACATCGTCAATGGATCGACTCACATTTCAGTGGTCGACAACGAGATCAGCCATTCCGAACTGGGCGTCTGGATTACCAATGGCGCCGGTACGGCGAACCGGGTGGAAGGCAACGTGATTCACAATCACGTCAGTCATGGCGTGGCGATCACGCTCGCCGGCGGTGCGCCGGGCGAGGAAACCGTGATCGCCCGCAACAGCATCCTCAGCAACGGTGATCATGGCGTCGAACTTCACGCCAACTATGTGATCGTCGAGTCCAACGAGGTGGCCTACAACGGCGCGAACAACATCGGCACCTCGGGCATCCACGTCTATTCGGCGACGGCCGAGGAGGACGCGGCGCGCTACAACACGGTCCGCAACAACGTGGTGTTCGGTACCTACGAGGTGTTCGGACCGGACGGCAATGGCATCGAACTCGACCACTGGGCAAAATTCAACGACGTTTATGGCAACGTGCTGTACGGAAACGGCGGTCAGGGTTTCGTTGCCTTCCGTTCTTCGGACTTCAGCTTTTACGACAACTACGTGTTCGACAACATGCAGTCCGAGGCGCACAACAATTTTGCACGGCCGACCGAACTTTTCGTCGGTTCATTTTCTGTCGACGAGGTCGACCAGATCCGGAACTACACGATCTACGGTAACGTGATTGCGTCCTCAGGGACGCATACGGGATCGGGTGCCAGCAACATCACCAGCATCATGATCGATGCGCCCACCATTTTTCTTCCGCGCAACATCGGCGCCAATCACTACTACAACGCAGATGGCGGGGATTTCTATCGCTGGGGCTTCAATCCCGATGAACTTTGGGGACCCGGCGAAACGGGCAGCGACATCAATGAATGGAACGCGCTGAAGCAGAACGGCGATGCCGACGTGATCGGCGATGTGAACCTTCTCGAAGGCACGCAGTTGACGGGCGATGAGCGAATCGATCTGATGACCGGAACGGATGACGACGATTTCCTCTTCGGCATGGGAGAGACGGATGTTCTGATCGGCAAGGACGGAAACGACACGCTGGATGGTGGAGAAGGTGCGGATGTGATGATTGGTGGGCGTGGCGACGATATTTACCTCATCGACGACATCGACGATCGCGTGCTGGAGTTTCCCGACAGCGGTACCGACACCGTGTTCACGAGCGCCGATTACGCCCTGCCGGACTTCGTTGAGAACGTCATCCTGATCGGGGATGCTGTGGCCGGGGTGGCAGGCAATGACAGCGACAACTACCTTCAAGGCAATGGAGCAACCAACTCGCTGCAGGGCAACGGTGGCGAGGATGTGCTGTTCGGATTGGGCGGCAATGACTACCTGCTCGGTGGTGACGGCGACGACTACATGGATGGTGGCGCCGGCAATGACATCCTTGAAGGCGGTCAGGGCTACGATCTGATGTTCGGGGGTGCGGGCGACGACGTGTTTCTGTTCCGTCAGGGTGAGGAGCACGGTGCCGTACTCGATTTCGAAGGCTGGTATGCGCTGTACGGCGACCTGCTGATGTTCGAGGGATATGGCCCGGACGCCTCCATCGAGTATGCCGGTTACGACGGTCTGTGGCAGATTCACCATACCGACGACGGTGTTGCGATGACCGAGCACTTCACGATGGTCGGTGTGACGCTGCTGCACGAGGTCGATTATCAGTTCATCTGAAGATGACTGCAGCCGGTGAGAACCGGCCACGAAAAACAGGATATGAAAGTACTTCACGCCTACAACCTGCATCGCGGCGGGGGCGGGGCCGACAACGCCACGCGTGCGACGATGCGCGTGCTGCGCGACGCTGGCGTCGACATCGAGGCCTTCGAACGCGACAGCCGGGACATTCCGCAGAATCTTGCCGGCAAGGTGGGCGCCTTCGCCAGTGGCATCTATGCGCATTCGGCGGTGCGCGAATTTGCCGCACGGCTCGACGCATTCAGACCCGACATCGTGCACGTGCACGAGTTGTATCCGCTGATTTCTCCCTGGGTACTGCCGGCCTGCAGTTGCCGCGGCATCCCTGTCGTGATGAGCGTCTACGACTATCGGCTCAGTTGCCCGACGCACAATCACTTTTACCAAGGGGAGGTTTGCACGGGCTGTGTTGGCGGACGGGACTATCGCTGCATCGTGCAGAACTGTCGCGGCAGTCTGGCGGAGAGCGTCGCTTTTGGCGTACGCAATATGGTGGCGCGTCACTTCGGATTGTTCTCGAAGCATGTCGGGCTGTACATCACGCCGACCCGCTTTGCTGCGGAATGGCTTGTCGCGCACTGCGCCGTGCCTGCCAACCGTACTGCGGTGGTGCCTTGCGTGATCGACATTCCACCCGATACCGTTGATCCGGTTCAGGGAAGATATGTTGCCTTTGCCGGCCGCTTCGTCGAGGAAAAGGGCATCGAGATTGCGCTCGAGGCGGCACGCCTTGCAGACGTGCCGATAGGCGTGGCCGGAGACGCGCTGCACTACAAGAACTACCGTGAAGATGCGCGCACGCATTTTGTAGTCACGAAAGACAAGCATGACCTGGCGGCGTTTTATCGCGGAGCACGCTGCTTCGTCATGCCCAGCATCTGGTTCGAAACCTTCGGCATCGTCGTGGCCGAATCGATGAGCCATGGTGTACCGGTGCTGGCCTCGCGCATCGGTGCGTTGGCCGAGACTACCCGCGATGGCGTAAGTGGGCTGCATTTTGAACCGGGCAATGTGCAGGACCTGGCGGCGAAGATGCGTCGGCTGTGGGATGACGACGTACTGTGCCGTCAACTCGGGCAGGGGGCCCGTGCTCAGGTTGAATCGATGTGCACCGATGTGCATCACGGCGATGCGATGCTTGCGGCCTATCGCTCGGTACTGGAAGCGCGATGAACGAACCCGTCTTGGCATGTCCGGCGCCGCAGGCGCGACTTGCACCGTGGATGGTCTACCAGGACCCGCGCTTTCTCGATCTGCTCGCCGCTCATTACGACTGGCGGCGTGAGGTATGGTCGGGTGTGAATGCACTGGGGCGTCCATTGCCAGGGCTGGGAGCCCTTCGCGCCAAGGTCTGGAATCCCGAGGTGTGTGGCGATGACTGGTGCAAGGCCTTGCTCGAAGCACCTGTTGGGTATTTTGATGTCATGAGCAATTTCGCCGTGCAAGTGCCGGGAGTACGCTGCATTTCATCACCGGACCTGATGTCGATGCTGGTGGATCTGAGCGGCGGAGCAGATGCCATATTTGAGCGCATGGAGTCGCGCGCTCGCAAGGGGATACGGCATGCCTTGCGGGAAGGACTCACCAGCGCCTGTTCGGCGTCGGCGGATGACCTGACGGCGTTGCATGCATTGCTGCTGCGGGTGACGGATGGCGGGCGCAAGTACGAAGTGCCGCCATTGCCCCTGTTGCAGGCGTTGCAGGCAGCCGGGCTGTCGCGAACCTATGTGGCGAGATGGGGAGGGCAGGTCGTCGGGGGGGGCGTCTGTCTCGGAACCACGATATCGCACGGTTTCGTGTCGGGCTTCGATGCAGCCGCCTGCAAGGGTCTGCCCGGTACATTGTTGTATTACGATCTACTCGTGGCAGAAGGCGCGCTCGGGGCAACACACTTTGATCTCGGCGCTCAGAGTGTGCAGGACCATCCTGGTCTGGCGTTGGCCAAACGCGCCTATTCGCCGATTCAGATACCGGCTTACCGTTATCTCATCGAGCCGCGCAGCGCGCGAGCGAGGCTGCAGCGCCAGGTGTTGCGGGCGGCTGGCCACGCGATGCCGCGCTGACACGAAGCGCCACCATCAACCGGCGCTGTGGGGAATTGCTTCCTGCCAGCTCGGCTGCGGTGGCGTCAGGTTGACTTTCGGTGCCCAGGTGCTGGCGACCTGCCGTGGCCGGAACTGCGCACGCAACCACCATGCCCACAAGCCCAGCCCGCTCGGATGCAAGCCAATTGCGCGACGCAGGCTTCGCAGTGCGGCGTCACGCTCGCCAGCCACGAGCAGGATGTAGCCGAGGTTGCGTCTGTTGTAGGCAAGGAGACGCCGGCGCAGTTGTTCTGCCCGGCCTTCGAAGCGGCGGCGTTCCAGCAGCTCGACCAGCGCTTCGACCATGTAGCGGGTCAGGATCGAGCCATCGGAGTGGCGCATCGAGGTGTCGTGCCAACGGTAGGCAATGCGTTTGACCGGGCTGTACCACGCAGCAAAACCGCGCTCGGCAACGCGCAGGAACATATTGAACTCGAAGGGATAGATGCCCCCCATGTCGGGGTCGCCGACGCCGGTCTCGGCAACCACTGATGATCTGAAAACGGCGCCCGAAATCGAAAACAGCCCATGTTGCAGCAGCGGTTCGAGAAAGCTGTCCATCCGCCCCTCTGCAAAACGATCGCGCCCCTGGTAGCGCGTGTAGTCTTCCGTGAGCGCGTCCTGCTTCGTTCCTTCGCGATCAATCAGGTACTGACTGCCGCCGAACATGGCGATGTCGTCGTGTGCTTCGAGTACATTGAGCGCCGCTTCAATGTAGTCCGCATCCATCATGTCGTCGTCGTGCAGCATGCAGAAGAAGGGCGCATCGCACTGCGCAAACAGCGCGCGCGCCTGACCGTATTCGCCGCCGTCGATCGGCTGCAGCACATAGCGGATCCGCGGATCGCCAAGGCTGGCTATCCAGGCCGAAATGTCGGCCGATATTTCGGGTCGGGTCGGGTTTTCGCTGACGACGAGCACGAAATCGTCCATCGTCTGCCGCTGCACGCTCAACACGGCGTCGCGCACCATGTCCGGCCGGTTGCGCGTCGGTATCCCGATCATGATGCGAGCCATGTGTCTGGCTCAGCGGATGTTGGTGCTCGACAGGAAGTCGCGATACCAGGCGATCGTGTTGTTCAGGCCGCCGTCGATCGAAGCCACAGGTTCCCAGTTCAGCAGCTTGCGCGCCTTGTCCGACGACAGGTATTGATGAAGGATTTCGCCTGACGCTTCATTGCGTACGTCGGGCGCAAGGTCTTCGCGCTGCATCAGACGAAGGATGGCTTGCGTGATATCGAGTACCGAAAGCGGTCGGGAGGTGCCGAAATTGAAGGCCTGTCCGCACACTTCCGGCCGGTCCATGGCCTCCGACAGACACAGGTAGGCCGCAACCGCGTCATGGACATAGATGTAGTCGCGCAGCGGAGAGCCGTCGCTGCGGATGACCGGGCGCTTGCCTTCGAGCACCGTACGTATGGTACCCGGCACGATGCGGTTGAAATTGAGGTCGCCGCCACCAAACAGATTGCCGCACCGGGTGATGCTGACCGGCAGCCCGTAGGTATGGTGATAGCTCAGCGTGATCAGGTCGGCACAGCTCTTCGACACGTCGTAGGGATGACGGCCTTGCAGTGCGCAGCTTTCGTCGTAGGGCAGCACGTCGTGATCGCCGTAGGCCTTGTCGCTGGAAGCGACCACCATGCGCTTGACCGTACCAACCTGGCGGGCGGCTTCAAGAATATTCCAGGTACCTTCGATATTCGCTTCGAAGGTGGCGACCGGATTACGGTTGGCGACGCCGACGATGGCCTGGGCCGCCAGATGGAACACAGTGTCGACCTCGTACTCACCATAGGCGCGTGCCAGCACCGACAGGTCCGACAAATCGCCGCGCACGACGTTGATACGGTTCAGCGTGCCATTGCGAGCGAGGTCGCTGAACGGCACGTGGTCGCGGATCAGGCCGACGACGCTTGCGCCTCGGGCTACCAGCTCGGTGGTCAGTGCGGAGCCGAGGAAACCGGTGCAACCGGTGACGAGTACCGAACGGTCCTTCCAAAAGTTCTGGGCGTTGGAGCTCACGTGAAAATTCCGGAAAGGCATGGCACATGCTGTGCAGTTGCCAGGGTGGACTTGACGGACAGCCGAAGTGAAACCGGAGCTGCGTTGCTCCGGTCCCAGCCAGCGGCTGACAGGATATGACGGGCGGGACTTTCAGCGCTTGCCGCGGATGCGGGCACAACCGAAAGCCAGTCCGGCGATGGCGAACAGCGCCAGGGTCGAAGGTTCCGGTACGACGCGGATTTCCGCCAGGAAGGTCGTCACGATCTGCGTCGGAAGCTGAGCGGTGGGGGAGGTTGATGCAAACACATCGGCCCAGCCGATCGGCGCCTCGAACAGGAAGTTCGCGCCGTCGAGGTAGAAGGCATCTACCAGCGAACTGACGTCGGTGTCGCCGAGGCTGGACACGCCGAAGTCAATGCTCATCTGTGCACCGAGCAACTGGAACTGGGTGCCGCCGATGTCAAGGCCGCCAATCAGGAACCCGAAAAGGCCCGGGGCGGGAAAGTCGGTGAAGGTGAACTGGAAGGCAAGTACGTCGCCGCCATTCGCGCCGGCCCCGGCAAGGAACTGCTCGGCGACCAGCAGGCTGCCGGAACTGCCGGGCGCAATCTCGACACCCGGATCACCGCTGGCGTTGAACGTCATGTTGCCGGTGGGCGCGAAATCGTACGGGAAGTTTCCGCCAGCGACGAAGAAGGAACTTCCGATCGGTGCTGCATTGGCCAGCCCGACCAGACTGGTGCAAATCAGAAGTGCGGCGATGTAGTGCAGAAGACGGGAAAACATGGCGGGAGCCTCCACAGGTGCCTGATGGTTTGATTTCGCGAATCCCTAGCAATTTTCACGCCGAGATTGCAATAGTTTGAAAATCATCGGCTTGCGACGCGCACGAAAAAATGTGGCAAGAATTTGTAAAAAAATTCGACATTTCTCAGGGCGTACGGCGACTTCGTGAAGCCGTGCGCGCACGGCGCTCGTCGATGAGTTCCCCTGCCCTGGTCCGCTGCTAACATCAATGCCGCCATTCTTTTCCTTCACCTTGCGCCACGTTGCGCTGGGTCGATGCAATATTCATGAAAATCCTCGTCGTATCGACCGTCTATAACTCGACGCCTCCGGTCGGGTATGGCGGCATCCAGCGTGTCGTCCATTACCTGACCGAGGCGCTGGCACGTGCCGGCCACGATGTGATCCTGATGGCGCCGCCACGCAGTTGGTGCTCAGGGCGCACTGTGCACGTCGACGCCTACGATCCCGAGCGCGCCTGGACCGCGGTTAAGGGCGAGGGCGACCTGTTGTCGGAAGAGCCGCTGTACGAGGCGATGAAGACCTTTCTCGAAAGCGAGAAAGTGGATGTCATCCATGACTGGAGCTTCCAGAACCTCTACGTGAAGCGACATCCGGAGCAGTTTCCCTTCGTCGTATCGACCTGCATTCCGCCGGCCCCAGGCTATCAGCGTGACAATCTCGTTGCCTGCAGCGATGCACATGCGCGCTTGATCGGCGGGGCCACACGTCATGTGCACTACGGTCTGCCGCTGCACGACTGGCCTTGCCGTACGGTCAAGACCGCGCCGCCTATCCACATTGCCAAGATCGCGCGTTTCAAGGCACAGCATCTGGCACTGCTTGCCTCCATGAAGTCGGGCAGCGAACTGGTTCTGGCCGGCAACGTCGAGAACCCACGCTATTTCAACTGGATCATTCGTCCCTTGCTCGCGCTGAACCGGCGTGCGCGCTACATCGGCGAAATCAGAGGCACCGAGGCGCATTTGCTCGAAGCGTCAGCGCTGGTGCAGACCCCACGCTGGTTCGACTGCTTTCCGTTTGTCGTGCTGGAGGCGCTGGCCAGCGCCACGCCTGTGATCGCGCTGTCCGCGGGCGGCGTGCCGGAGCAGGTCAGGCACGGAGAGACCGGATTTCTGTGCAACGGTGTCGGCGATCTGGCCGAGGCGTTCGAACGCCTTGGTGAAATCGACCCGGTGGCGTGCCGAGCCGACGCCGAAGCACGGTTCTCCGATGCCGTGATGGCCGCGAATTATGTACGCCTGTATGAACAGGCGAGGGCGGGCGAGCGCTGGTAGAGCAGGGCGGACTGCCGTCAGCTCAACTGAACGGTCAGTACGGTGAAGCTGTGTCGGCCGAGCGCGAGGTCAATGCGCCCATCGCGCAGTTCGACGTTGCGGTCGGTCCACGCGACCGCCTCCTTGAAGTAGCTGCGGGCGCTCAATTCGCGTGCCGTCACTTTCGCCTTGCTGACGCCGGGCAACCGGATGTCCAGTGTCTGCACTTTGTCCGGATGCTTGTTGATGATGGCCACGCGTACCGTCTTGCCGTCACGCACGGCATGCGATTCGATCGACGGAATCGCCGCCTGGGCAGGAACAAAACCAGAGCGTGCGGTGGCCATGGTCGCAATGCCGGTCGCTTCAGTGCGCAGCAGTGAGCCGCGCACCAGATCCCGATAGGCTTCGAGCACGTGGAATTGCGGCCGCGGCTTGCCCTCGTGACTGATCGCCCCGTACCACCAGTTGCCACACAGCGACCAGAAATTTGCCATCAGCAGATCGTCGGTCTGGCTGTACACGCGAAGGCAGTCGGCGGTGAACAGCGCACCGGCCAGACTTTCGATGTAGCGGTCGGTTTTCGACAGGAAAATGCTGGCCAGCCCCCAGCGGAGAATGTCCATGGAATAAAGCGCATTGTGCTCGGTGAAGGCGAGTTGCACCTTGCGGTTCGGGTGGTACTGGCGCAGCTTCGCGCGGGTCGCCTGCATGTCCTCCTGCATGATGTGCACGCCGGCCATGGTGGCGGTGAACAACTCAAGCTCGCTTTCCTTCTTTTCGAAGGTCACCGGGAAATAGCTGCTGTGCAGACAGGCGAACTCGAACGGTGCCTGCATGCCCTTGAGGACGGTATCGATGTATCCCTTGAACGGTGTTGATTCGACGCCGCCCAGTGTGTCGTTCCGCAGCACGATGCCAGTCTGAATCGAAGGGTCGACGACCTTCATTGCGCGGATTGCCGCGTTGGCACGGGTCGCGTATTCGGCCGGCGTCATGCCGGCTTCCTTGAAGTGCGAGGCGAGGTAGGGTTCGTTGCCGATTTCCCAGTAGCGCACTCTGGGCAGGTCGCTGTCCCGGCGATTGGTATGACGTACCCAGTCGGCGGCTTCCTCAGCCGTACCGGTTGCCAGATTGATGGTGATCAGCGGCTCCGACCCCCAGCGCTTGCACAGCGCCAGATACTCGTCCGTGCCCAGCCCGATGCGCTCCTCCTTGCCTTCGAGCGTCTTGGTGAGTTTGCGCTGATCGTAAGGACCGATGCCGTTGCGCCAATGGTAGAAATCGGAATTGGTGCCGCCGGGGTAGCGCAGGGCCGTCGGAGCCAGCCTGTCGCCAAGTTCGAGGTAGGCCGGTACCGGGGTGGTGCCGTTTTCCTTCAGGAAGCCCTGGGCCGAATGCGGCCAGTCCATATTGTTGCCCAGCACCAGCGGATTGAGCGGGCGCAGGGCGTCATCGACATTTACGGTCAGTGAGGCGCCGGACGAATCCGGCGGAGCGCCTGCCAGCGCCCGCCCGCTGCCGGTCGAGCAGGCCGAGCCGATGACGGACTGGCCGATGACGGCCCCGATGCCGGACAACAACTGGCGCCTCTTTTGCTGCATGAGTGCTGCTCCCTTGTTTGAAACGTCAACGGCTCGCCGATTCGCGAGCGATGTGTGCCGCAATCTCCCGCGCATTGCTTACTGCGGTGATGATCTTCCCGCCGAGTACCGACCAGCAGCCGAACCCGTGCGGTGTGACGACGGTCGGGCGCCCGTCGAAGTCTTCGCTGTAGGCTTCGACAGTCCGGACGCCGACCCTTGATTCCACGTAGCGAGCGTCTGCAAGCAGCGGAAGATAGCGCAGTCCGTGTCGCAGCAGGTTGTCGCGGTTGCTGGGGTAGTCGTTCCATTCCGGTGGCAGGCCGTTGGCGGTGACCTGACTCGCCAGGATGGACTGCTGGATGTGCGAGAGCATGAAGTAACCGTCGCGCCCGATGCTGGTGAGGCTGGTGAAGGGCGCGTCGAGCAGGGTCATCATGAAACGGCGAGCACCGGGAATCTGGTACACCGCCATCTCCAGCAGATCGAAACGCATGGGCCGTACCGGGAAGCCGAACCATTGCGCGATGAGATTGGTGTTTGCGTAGGTCGCGTTGACCACATAGTCGAATTCGGCGCTGCCAGTCAGTGCGCCTTCACGGTAATCGAAGGCCTTGCGGCCGTCGGCAAGCATGCGACCGGCGACAATTTCGGTGCCCAGTCGCAGGTCTATGCGGGGCGAGGCATGGAGTGCGTCGAGCAGTCGCTGCGACAGGCGTCCGATATCGACCACCGCCTCGTCGGTGAGCAGGCAGACGCTGACACGCGATGGGTCGACGATGTCCTGCGGAGGCGACACTTCGGTAAATGACAGTCCGCAGGCACGACAGGTTGCGATGTAGCGTTCGGCACTGATTTCGTGACCCAGTGACGATACGGCGTAGTAAGCGGCGATATCGCGCAGCACGGAATCGTCGTAGGCTGATTCGAAATCCGCCTTGGCGTCCTGCACTTCCAGCATCGTTTCGATGCTGCGCGGATAGTGGAAACCCGAATGGTGGCGCCATTGATTGAGGTAGGACGCTTCAGTCAGTAGCGCGGGGTGTCTTTCAAACAGCGTCACCTCGCATTCGGCAGCAAGTTCGACCGCGCAGGTGGCGCCGAAAACGCCACCGCCGATGACGGCTACGCGAGGGCGTGCGTGTCCTGCCGAGCCGATTTGCTTGCCACGCGACAGCGCTTGCGAGCGGGCGCGCTCGGCGAGTTCGACCACGGCGACTACGTGCGACAGGGAAGGCTGCAGACCCGCCTTGCCTGCCCGGGCGTCGAGCCACGCCTCGAACTGCCGGCGCAACACGCCGCCTGCAGGTCCGAAGAATAGTTTGTCCGTGCGTCCGCGGGTGGTCGTTGTGAGGATGTTGTCGCGGAAGTCGCAGTGCAGGCGGCACTCTGGCCAGGCGAGAGTCAACGTTCGCACCGGTTCGATGCCGCGCCATCCAATGCTCAGGCGGGCCGACAGACCGCTCGAAGATCGCAGGCTTGCTTCGGCATGAAAGCCCTGCTGCCACGCAGTTATGGTCGATGCGGGAGAGTCAGCGAGCAGATCGAAAAGATCGAAGGCGTGTATCCACTCGAAGAACGGCTCTTCGCCGTCGCGGTGCGTCGCCAGCGGGTTGGTAAAAGTGAGTTGCATGTCGCGCGGCACACCGCGTGTTGCCACTTCGTCGGCCAGCGCCCGCGCCAGCGGATGGTGACGATAGATGTGCCCGACCGCCAGTGTGCGGCCATTCGCACGCGCCGTTGCGCACAGTTCAGCTGCCTCGGCGGAAGATGCGGCGAGCGGCTTTTCGACGAATACGTCAGCGCATTCAAGCGCTTCTCGCACCATTGATGCATGAAGCGCAGACGGTGTGCAGACATCGACCAGATCCGGGGCAAGCGCAAGTCCTTCCGCCAGTGAAGCAAAGACGGCGCACCCGGCTTCAGCGGACAGGCGATCCCTGCTATCCGCCGATGAAACGACAATGCCGAGGATGCGCACGCGTCCGTCGGCTTCGAGCGCCTTCCATTCCCGGAGGTGTTCTCGCCCGAAACGGCCCGCGCCGATCAGCAGTAATGAAGGCGGCTGCGCTGAAGTGCTCACCATGTGCGCCAGGGCGCGTTGCCATCCGCCCAGAGGTCCTCGAGCAGCGTCTTTTCACGCAGCGTATCCATGCAGGACCAGAAGCCGAAGTGACGGAAGCCCATCATCTGCTTCTCTGCGGCAAGTCGCAGAAGCGGATCGCGCTCCCACGGGGTATCGTCACCGTCGATCCGGTCAATCGCTTCGGGCGACAGCACGAAGAAGCCGCCATTGATCCAGCCTTCCGCTTCTTCCGGCTTTTCATAGAATTCGTCAATACGGTCGCCTTCGAAGCCGATGCGGCCGAAGCGTGCCGGTGGCTTGACGGTTGTCACGGTGGCCAGCTTGCCGTGTTCGCGGTGGAAGGCCAGCAACTTGTTCAGGTCGATGTCCGCCACACCGTCGCCATAGGTGAACATGAATTCATCTTCGTCCTTCAGCCACGAGCGCAGGCGCCTGAGACGACCACCCGTCTGCGTGTTCAATCCGGTGTCCACCAGATGGATCTTCCATTTCGGGCGGTCGCCATCGTGGATGGTGGTCGTACCCGAACTCAGATCAATCGAAAGATCGCTGTTGATGGCGTAGAAGTTGAGAAAGTATTCCTTTATGCTCTCGCCGCGATAGCCAAGGGCGACAATGAACTCGTCGAAACCCTGACTGGCGTAGATGTTCATGATGTGCCACAGCATGGGCTTTCCGCCCACCTCGACCATGGGCTTTGGCTTGGTCTGGGTTTCTTCGGACAAACGTGTGCCGAGGCCACCGGCAAGAATGACGACCTTCATGAAAAACGCGCTCCCTTAATTCCCGGGCGCAAGTGTGCTGCACAGGAACAAGTCGCTCCAGTAGATATGCCACAGGTAGCGACACATTGTCTCCGCTCAGGTCGGCGCTTTTTTTGCAGGCCTGAGCAGTCAGCCGGAGCGAGCACCCCGGCGGGCGATCAGGCCGCGAAGTTCTTCGCCGCGAAGTCCCAGTTGGCGAGACTGGCGAGGAAGGTATCGACGAAGTCCGGACGGCGATTGCGGTAGTCGATGTAGTAGGCGTGTTCCCACACGTCGAGCGTCAGCAGCGGCTTCGCGTCGGAATTGAGCGGCGTGCCGGCACCACTGGTGTTGACGATGTCCAGCGAGCCATCCGGCTTTCTGACCAGCCAGGTCCAGCCGGAGCCGAAATTGCCGACCGCCGACGCCTTGAATGCCTTCTTGAATTCGTCGAAGCTGCCCCACTTGGCATCGATCGCTGCCGCCAGCGCGCCGGTCGGTGCGCCGCCGCCTGCAGGCTTCATGCTGCTCCAGAAGAAGCTGTGATTCCACACCTGCGCCGAATTGTTGAACACGCCGCCGGCCGGAGCCTTCTTGACGATGGCTTCCAGATCGAGGTTTTCGAACTCGGTGCCCTTGATCAGGTTGTTCAGGTTGGTGGCATAGGTCTGGTGGTGCTTGCCGTAGTGGAATTCAAGGGTTTCGCGGGAAATGTGCGGGGCCAGAGCGTCGAGCGCATAAGGCAGCGGGGGCAGCGTGTGTTCCATGGTGTCTCCCAGTCGTGTCGGTTCAAAGTCAGGTATGCGAGTTTAGGGTTGCCCAAGTCCGAGCACAAGGCAAAGCGTGCAGGCACAAAGGCCCCTCAAGTGCTGGGTGTTTCGTCCGTGGCGGCCGGTGCGCTGACGCGATCGACCGTCACGCCGGCCCTGCCGCGTGCGAACTGCAGTTCAATCGCCTGTCCGGCCGAAAGCGTCGTCGCGTCGCGCACGATGCGGCCTTCGCCGTCACGCACGATGGAAAAACCGCGCGCCAGCACCGCCGCCGGATCGAGTTGTGCCAGTTGGGCTGCATTGAGACCGCTGCGGTGGCGCGCGGTTTCAAGCAGCCATCGCGCCGAGGTTCGCAGACGTTCGGTCAGCCGCAGCAGTGCGACCTGACGACGCGCGAGATCGGGGCGTCTGTCGTGCAGGCGTTGGGCCAGGGCATCGGCTTGACGGCGCTGCTGAGCCAGGCCGACATCGCGGGCGCGGCGCATGCGCGCGTGCAGCGCATGCAGCCGTTCGCCCGCCCGCGCCAGCTGTCGTGCCGGCGCGTGCAGCCGCGACGACAGGTCATCCAGCCGCTGGGAGCGCCGCTCCACGCGGGCGCGCATGGCCCGGGCGAGCCGAAGTGCGAGTCCGACCAGCCGCGCAGCCGCCTCGACATGGCCGGCGCTGACCAGTTCGGCGGCGGCGGTCGGCGTGGCGGCCCGGATGTCCGCCACGAAGTCGGCAATCGAAAAATCCGTTTCGTGCCCGATGCCCGTGACGACCGGAACCGGGCTGGCTGCGATGGCGCGTGCCACAGCCTCGTCGTTGAAGGCGGCAAGGTCTTCCGCCGATCCACCGCCGCGCACCAGCAGCAGGGCGTCGCAGCCGAGGCGCCCGGCCCGCGTGACGGCGGCGGCGATCTGCGGCGGCGCATCGGCACCCTGCACGAGACAGGGCAGTACGGTCACCTCGATATGGCGGGCGCGCCGCGCCAGCGTGATCAGCACGTCGCGCAGTGCTGCACCCGACGCTGAGGTGACCACAGCCAGCCGGGCGGGCAGCGCCGGCAGCGGCCGCTTGCGCGCAGCGTCGAACAGGCCTTCCTGTTCCAGCTTTGCCTTCAGCCGCAGAAAGGCGTCGTGCAGCGCACCCTGGCCGGCCGGCCGCATTGCATCGACGGTCAGCTGGAAGTCGCCGCGCGCCTCGTACAGCGATACCTGGGCGCGCACCTCGACGCGCAGGCCGGCGCGCACTTCGAACGGCAGCAGCTGGCTGCGGTTGCGGAACATGACGCAGCGCACCTGAGCCAGTTCGTCCTTCAGCGAAAAGTAGAGGTGCCCCGACGCAGCGCGCGTCACGCCCGACAGCTCGCCGCTGACCCAAAGCACCGGAAAGCTGCGCTCCAGCGTCAGCCGGGCGCGTCGTACCAGTTCGGATACCGGCATGCCGGGTCCGGCCGGCATCGGTGATTCAGTGACCATCGTTCACCACGTTGTCATCGAAGCTTAATTTTTGATCGTTGCAAGAAAAACGCCTGTACCAGCCGCGATTTCCCGCTGTCGTCCGGCCGCTACCCACACGGTTATCCACAAGTTCTGTGGATAACCCCGTCCGGCGGCATGCTGCGGTGCGCAACGACATCGGGTCAGGGTTGCCCCGACTGGTGTCGCAGGCTACAGTTCGCCGCTTGCTGACGAGGGGAGCGCACGTGTTTGACATCATCCGGGCGGCCGGCTGGCCCATCTGGCCGCTGATCGCGGCGTCCATCATTGCCCTGGCGCTGATTTTCGAACGTCTGGCGAGCCTGCGACGCAGCAAGGTGGTGCCACCGGCGCTACTCGATTCCGTGCTGGCCGATCTCAAGGGCGGTCTGCCGAACGCCGACATGATACGCCGCGTTGCCGCCCACTCGCCGCTCGGCCGCGTGCTGGCGGCCGGTCTGCGCAACGTGCGCAACCCGCGCGAAATCATGAAGGAAGCAATCGAGGAAGAAGGGCGTTCGGTGGTGCATCACCTCGAGCGCTATCTGACGACGCTGGGCACGATCGCCGCAGCCGCGCCGCTGATGGGACTGTTCGGGACGGTCGTCGGCATGATCGAAATCTTCGGATCGCAGACGGCGACCGGCAGCAATCCGCAACAGCTCGCGAGCGGTATTTCGATCGCGCTCTACAACACCGGCTTCGGTCTGCTGGTGGCGATACCTGCACTGATCTTCCACCGCTACTTTCGCGGTCTGGTCGATGACTTCGTGGTCGAGATGGAGCAGCTTGCGATCAAGCTGGTCGAGGTCGTACACGGCGAGCGTTCGGCAAAGTAGGGCGCCCAGATGAATTTCCGACGCGGACGCGGGCGCGAAGAGCTGGAAATCAACCTGATTCCGCTGATCGACGTGCTGCTGGTCATCCTCATCTTCCTGATGGTGACCACGACGTACTCGAAGACGGCCGGCCTCGAGATCACGCTGCCCAGCGCGCAGGCGCCGGAAGCCGAGCCGGTTGCCCGCGAGATCAATGTGATGATCACCGCACGCGGCGATATCCTTGTCGATCGTCAGCCGGTGCCGGCAGGTGACATCGAGCGGCTGCGCAGTGCGCTGGCGGGCGCTGCGTCGGGCAAGGAAGATCCGGTGGTGATCATTTCGTCCGACCGCGACGCACGGCTGCAGTCGTCGATCGATGTCATGCAGGCCGCACAGAAGGCAGGCATCGCCGGCATTTCCTTCGCCACCCAGTCCGACGCGCCGGCCGGTCGATGAGTGCAGCGCGGGCGCTGCCCGAAGCCTGGCAACGGCGCGGTTGGCTGGCCTGGCTCCTGTGGCCGCTGTCGCTGCTGTACCGGCTGGTCACCACACTGCGCCGTGCCGGTTATCGCTCGGGCGTGTTGCGTGCCGACCGGCTGCCGGTCCCTGTGGTGGTCATCGGCAACATCATCGCCGGCGGTGCCGGCAAAACCCCTCTTACCCTCTATCTGGCGCGCGCGCTGACCGCGCGCGGCCACCGTCCGGTCATCGTGTCGCGCGGCTACGGCGGGACCGTGCAAGGGGTGCGCGAGGTCGCGGCGGAGGATGACCCTGCGCTGTGCGGCGACGAAGCCCTGTTGCTGGCGCGTCGCAGCGGCGTGCCGGTATGGGTCGGACGTCGCCGTGCGGAGGTCGCCCGCGCGGCACTCGCGCGCCATCCGCAGTGCGACGTCGTGCTGTGCGACGATGGCCTGCAGCATTACGCGCTGGCGCGCGACATCGAGATCGCGGTATTCGACCGGCGCGGCGTCATGAACGGATTTCACCTGCCGGCCGGCCCGCTGCGCGAGTCGCCGTCGCGTCTGGCATCGGTGTTTGCGCAGGTGCTCAACGGCACGCCGGATACCCCGCTGGCCGGCCCGCCGCGCTTTTCGATGCGTCTGCGCGGAGAACGCTTTCACCGGCTCGGCCATCCCGGCGACAGTGCAGGTGTCGCCGACCTTCAGGGTCTGCGCCTGCATGCCGTGGCCGGCATCGGCGAGCCGGCGCGCTTCTTCGACCACCTGCGCACGCTCGGGCTGGTGTTCGTTGCGCATCCGTTTCCGGATCATCACGCGTATTCGGCTCGGGACCTGATTTTTCAGGACTGCGATGCCTTGCTGCTGACCGAGAAGGACGCGGTAAAATGTCACGGATTGTCGGACACCCCTGTGTGGGTATTGCCGGTCGAGGCACACCTCGATCCTGATCTGGCGGGCCGGGTATCCGACCGCCTTGCGGAGCTGAAGCATGGACCCCCGACTACTTGAGATTCTCGTCTGCCCGGTCACCAAGGGACCACTGGTGCTTGACCGTGCACGCAACGAGCTGCAGTGCAAGGCGAGCCGCCTGGCCTACCCGATCCGCGACGGCATTCCGGTCATGCTGGAAGACGAAGCGCGCGAAATGACCGAGGACGAAGTGGCTGCATTGCGCGACGCGACGCCGGGTCGCGGTGCAACGTCCATCTGAGGCGCTCATCATGTTCAAGGTGGTGATTCCCGCCCGGTTCGCCTCGACCCGCCTGCCCGGCAAGCCCCTGCTCGACATCGGTGGCCTGCCGATGGTCGTGCGTGTCGCGCAGCAGGCAGCGCGCAGCGGCGCCGACGCGCTGGTGGTGGCGACCGATCATGAAGGCATCGCCGCCGCGGTCAGCGCCCACGGTTTCCAGGCGGTGATGACACGCGCTGACCACCCGACCGGTACCGACCGCATCGCTGAAGTCGCGGAGCAACTGGGCTGGTCGCCTGCGAGCGTGGTGGTCAATGTGCAGGGCGACGAGCCGCTGATCGATCCGGAGCTGATCCGTGCCGTCGCGCTGGCGCTCGATCAGGATCCGGAATCGTCGATCGCGACCGCCAGCAGCGCCATCACGGAGGCGGCTGATTTCTTCAGTCCCGGCGTGGTGAAGGTGGTGTGCGATGCGCAGGGCCGCGCGATGTACTTTTCGCGCGCACCGATCCCGTGGGCGCGCGACGACTTTGCCGTCACGCGCGACGCGCTGCCGCCCGGTCTGCATGCGCAGCGCCACATCGGCATCTACGCCTACCGGGTACGCTTCCTGCAGAAGAACGCCCGTCTCTCGCCGGCGGCAGCCGAGCAGTGCGAGGCGCTGGAACAGCTGCGCGCGCTGTGGCACGGGCACCGCATCCGCGTTGTCGGCAATGTCGCCATGCCGCACGCCGGTGTAGATACCGAAGACGATCTGGCGCGCATGCGTGTGCTGTTCGCGAACGGCATTGCGTGACGCACTGCGGTTTGACCGCGCCGCGCATTGGCGGTAAGTTCGCGCCCGCTGACATCGGACGGTAACGTAGCCGGTGCGGCCTGCAGAAGAATAATCCGGACATCACATCAACCCCGACAACAACACCACATCAGGAGCGGACATGCGCCTCATTCTTCTGGGCCCGCCGGGCGCCGGCAAAGGTACTCAGGCCACCTTCATCAAGGAACGCTTCAGCATTCCGCAGATTTCGACCGGTGACATGCTGCGTGCCGCGGTGAAGGCCGGCACCCCGCTCGGCATCGAAGCCAAGAAGGTGATGGATGCCGGCGGCCTGGTGTCGGACGACCTCATCATCGGACTGGTCAAGGACCGTCTGCTGGCCGACGACTGCAAGGCCGGCTACATGTTCGACGGCTTCCCGCGCACGATTCCGCAGGCCGACGCGATGAAGCAGGCCAAGGTGGCGATCGACTTCGTGCTGGAGATCCAGGTACCCGATTCGGACATCATCACCCGCATGAGCGGCCGCCGTGCGCATCTGGCATCGGGCCGCACCTATCACGTCGTGTTCAATCCGCCCAAGGTGGAGGGCATCGATGACGTGACCGGCGAGCCGCTGGTTCAGCGCGACGACGACCGCGAAGAAGTGGTGAAGAAGCGTCTCGAGGTGTATCACTCGCAGACCCGTCCGCTGGTCGATTACTACTCCGGCTGGGCACAGCGCGGCGAACCGGGCGCACCGCAGTACCGCGCCATCTCGGGCGTCGGTCCGGTCGACGAGGTGATGAAGCGCGCACTCGAGGCACTGCGCTGACACTGATGGCCGCAAACCTGTTCTACGCGCAGTCCGGCGGCGTCACCGCGGTCATCAACGCCACCGCCTGCGGTGTCATCCAGGCGGCACGCGAGCAGGGCGGTCGCATCGGCAAGGTGTTTGCCGGACGCAACGGCATCCTCGGCGCACTGCATGAAGACCTGATCGACACGTCGTTCGAAAGCGATGCAGCCATCGCCGCCCTGCGCCATACGCCGGGCGGCGCCTTCGGTTCGTGCCGCTACAAGCTGAAGGGGCTGGACGAAAGCCGCGCCCATTACGAGCGGCTGATCGATGTGTTCCGCGCGCATGACATCCGCTACTTCCTGTACAACGGCGGCAACGACTCGATGGACACCGCATGGAAGGTGTCGCAGATCGCCGAGCGTCTGAACTACCCGCTGGTGTGCGTCGGTGTGCCGAAGACGGTCGATAACGATCTGGTCGGTACCGACAATTGCCCCGGCTTCGGTTCGGTGGCGAAATACGTCGCCGTGTCGATGATGGAAGCCGGTCTCGATGTGGCGTCGATGGCGCGTACCTCGACGAAGATATTCGTCATGGAAGTGATGGGCCGGCACGCCGGCTGGATCACCGCGGCAGCCGGACTGGCTGCGCGCAATGCGGGCGATGCGCCGCACCTGCTGCTGTTCCCCGAAATCCCCTTTGATCAGGCCGCCTTCATGGCGCGCGTCGATGCCTGCGTGCGCGAACACCAGTTCTGCGCCATCGCGGTGTCGGAAGGCCTGCGTGGGCCCGACGGCAAGCTGCTGGCCGAATCGGGCACGCGCGATGCGTTCGGTCATGCCCAGCTGGGTGGCGTCGGCCAGCAGGTGGCCGAATTGATCAAGGCGCAACTCGGTCACAAGTATCACTGGGCGCTGCCCGACTACCTGCAGCGCAGCGGCCGCCACATCGCATCGGCGACCGATGCCGCCCAGGCGCACGCGCTGGGTCGCCGTGCAGTCGAGCTGGCGCTCGAAGGACGCAATGCCGTGATGCCTGCCATCGTGCGTACCGCCGACAGTCCCTACCAATGGGAAATCGGCGTCGCGCAGCTGGCGGATGTCGCCAACCACGAAAAGATGATGCCGCGAGATTTCATTTCCGACGACGGCTTCGGCATTACCGATGCCTGCCGGAGATACCTGCAGCCGCTGATTGCGGGCGAGGACTATCCGCCCTATGTCGACGGCCTGCCGGCCTACGTGAGTCTGAAGAACGAAAGTGTGGCGGCCGTGCTGCCCGCGTTCGGAGGCTGACACAGACCACGTGCAACCGCTTGTTGCAGTCCGCTTTCCGGCGGGCTGCCGATTTACCAGGGCAGCAGCCGGGGAGGCGGCGCCCGGCGATCCACAAGATCGCTGCAGCTTTCGGATGTCCTGCTCACGCGGGGTGTCCATCTGGCGCAGTAAAACAAGGGGGGAGGGGTGATGTTGTCGTCCGGTCTGATATTCGCACTCGTGTGTTCGGTGGTTGCCATCGCGTATGGCGCCGTATCCAGCAAGTGGATTCTTGCTCAACCCAGCGGCAATGAGCGCATGCGCGAAATTGCCGATGCAGTGCAGGTGGGCGCCCAGGCCTATCTGAACCGGCAGTACCGAACGATTGCCATCGTCGGCGTCATCCTCACCGTGGTCCTGTGGCTCACGCTCGGCACGTCGACCGCCGCCGGTTTCGTCATCGGCGCGGTGCTGTCGGGGGCGGCCGGCTACATCGGCATGAACGTGTCCGTGCGCGCCAACGTGCGTACGGCGGAAGCCGCGCGCAAGGGCATTTCAGAAGCGTTCGACGTCGCCTTCCGCGGCGGCGCCATCACCGGCATGCTGGTGGTCGGCATGGGTCTGCTGGGGGTGGCAGGCTATTACGCGATCCTGAAAGGCTCCGCCGCGCATGACGCGACGATCGATCAGATCATCCATCCGCTGATCGGCCTGGGCTTCGGTTCGTCGCTCATTTCGATCTTCGCGCGCCTCGGCGGCGGCATCTTCACCAAGGGTGCAGACGTCGGCGCCGACCTGGTGGGCAAGGTCGAAGCCGGCATCCCGGAAGACGACCCGCGCAACCCGGCGGTGATCGCCGACAACGTGGGCGACAACGTCGGCGACTGCGCAGGCATGGCGGCCGACCTGTTCGAAACCTATGCGGTGACCATCGTTGCCACCATGCTGCTCGGCTCGCTGCTGCTCAAGTCCAATGCCGAAGCGGCGGTCATCTACCCGCTGGCGCTGGGCGGCTTTTCGATCATTGCGTCCATCATCGGCTGCATCTTCGTCAAGGCGAAACCGGGCCAGAAGATCATGGGCGCGCTGTACCGCGGCCTGATCGTGGCGGGCGTGCTGGCGACCATCGCCTTCTATCCGCTGACCACCGCGCTGATTCCCGACGACGCGCTGAATGCCGTCATGGGCATCGACGGTGGCGCGCAGATGCGGCTCTACCTTGCGGCACTGGTGGGTCTGGCGCTGACCGGCCTGATGGTGGTGATCACCGAGTACTACACCAGTACCGAGTTCAAGCCGGTGCGCCACATCGCCGAAGCGTCGACCACCGGTCACGGCACCAACATCATCGCCGGCCTCGGCGTGTCGATGAAGTCGTGCGCCTGGCCGGTGCTGTCGGTGTGCGCCGCGATCTGGGCGGCCTACACGCTGGGCGGTCTGTACGGCATTGCCATCGCGGCGACGTCCATGCTCAGCATGTCCGGCATCATCGTGGCACTCGATGCCTACGGTCCGATCACCGACAACGCCGGCGGCATTGCGGAAATGTCGGATCTGCCCGCTTCGGTGCGTGCAGTGACCGATCCGCTGGATGCCGTGGGCAACACGACCAAGGCCGTCACCAAGGGCTATGCCATCGGCTCCGCCGGTCTGGCCGCACTGGTGCTGTTTGCCGACTACACGCACGCGCTCGAAGCGGTCGGTCACAGCGTCACCTTCGACCTGGCCAACCCGGCGGTCATCATCGGCCTGTTCATCGGTGGCCTGATCCCCTACCTGTTCGGTGCCATGGCGATGGAGGCGGTGGGCCGTTCGGCCGGCGCGGTGGTGGTCGAAGTGCGCCGCCAGTTCAAGGAAATCCCCGGCATCATGGAAGGCACGGCCAAGCCGGATTACTCGAAGGCGGTCGACATGCTGACCGTGGCGGCGATCAAGGAAATGATGATCCCGTCGCTGCTGCCGGTGCTGGTGCCGGTCATCGTGGCCTTCGGCATGGCGTTCCTGATGGGGCCGGAAGCCGGCGTGCAGGCGCTCGGCGGCCTCCTGATGGGCACCATCGTGACCGGCCTGTTCGTCGCGATTTCCATGACCACCGGCGGCGGTGCGTGGGACAACGCGAAGAAGTACATCGAGGACGGTCACTTCGGCGGCAAGGGTTCCGAAGCGCACAAGGCCGCGGTGACCGGCGACACGGTCGGCGATCCGTACAAGGACACGGCCGGTCCGGCGGTCAATCCGCTGATCAAGATCATCAACATCGTCGCGCTGCTGATCGTGCCGCTGCTGCCGTCGGCCACTGGTGCGGTCGTCGGCGCACAGCCGTCGGTGACGCCGGTGGTGCAGCAGGCCGTCGTGCAGGTTGCGCAGGTGCCGGTCGTTCCCGCTGTACGCTGAACATCTGCAGTGAGTAAAAGGCCGGCCCGGATTTCCGGGCCGGCCTTTTTTCTGCAGTCAGCGCGGCGGCAGACGGCTGGCGCGCACCGCGGCTTCGATCGCCGCACCATTGCGCGGCTCGGCTTCGACCCATTCCTGGGTGACGGCCTGCAGGCGGTCCCATTCCTGATCGTTTTCGTGCTGGATGGCGCGCAGGAAGAACGGCTTGTCCGCTTCGGCTGCGGCCCAGAAGGGCGGCGTCGTGGCGGCGACCGGCAATTCGACGTCCTGTGCATTGTCCAGCCCGGCCTGCATCCATTCGGTCGGCACCGCGAAATGGCGCTTCATGCCCGGGATGAAGAAGGTCAGCACGCCGACCAGACGGCCTTCGGCGTCGAACAGTGCGCCACCGGATGCGCCTTGCTGGAACTGGGCGTCGGTTTCGATCACCACGGCGTTGTCCATCTCGTGCAGTGCGGTCACCTGCCCGACGCTCATCGACAGCGCCTTGCCGCCGGAAAATCCCATGGCATGGACTTCGTCGCCGATCTTCAGTGTGCGCGACGACGACACCTCGACCGGACGCGCCATCGGCTGGGCAATGCTCAGCAGACACAGGTCGTGCCGCGTATCGACCGAGCGCGCCTGCGCCGGCACGCCGGTGCTGCCGCGCGCGACGATGACGTTCTGCGCGCGGCCGACGACGTGGCAGTTGGTGATCACATGTTTCGCGTCGAGCTGCACGCCGGTGCCGCTGTTGATGCGGCCGTCCGGGGCCGCGGCAAGGATTTTCACCATGTGCATCGAAAGCTGTATGTAGCGCTCGGCGCTCGCCTGGGCGCCGGTGGCAAACAACAGCATCAACAGCAATCCGGGGATGCGCATGATGATTCTCCTTGCAGCCGTCCGGCACTGGATGAAGGCCGGCGGCGATGAATGGACTAACGGAACATGTGGTGGAACCTTGTGGGTTTTTTAACCGTGGTGCGGTGCACAACACTAAGCGTAAATCGTGCCAAGTCCTCGTGTCTGTGCGCGAGGGCACTCACGTCCGGGTCCTGTAAACACGGTCTTTGTGGCAGAGACGACGTCACAGGGCGCAGTGCAGCCGGTTTTGTGCGCTGCCGCATGATTGACGTGTCGGACAAAGGATGACGATCGCCCCGCTGGAGCGTTGAAGTCTGCGACGCTCAACCCTCGGACGTTGCAGATTGCCACTCGGTACGGGCGGGAAAACGGTGCAGCGGACGCTGCACCGTGAGGCAGAGTGCCCCGTTGTGGTGCGGTTGCCGCGGCGGGCCGGATTCAGGCTTCGATCAGCCCGTTGCGCAGCGCGATCAGTGTCAGCTCGGCCTGGTTGGAAGCGCCGAGCTTCTGCTTCACGTTGTACAGATGGGTGCCGATGGTCGAGGTCGACAGATGCAGGGTTTCCGCGATCTGGTTCACCGACTGGCCGCGCGCGAGGTGGATGAACACTTCGAATTCGCGTTCCGACAGCGCCTCGACCGGGTTCTGTGCGCCGGTCACGTCCTGCATCGCCAGCTTCTGTGCGATTTCGGCGTCCAGATACATGCGTCCGGACGCCACCGTGCGCACCGCGTCGATCAGCGCTTCGGGCGCACCGCGCTTCGACAGATAGCCCGTGGCGCCCGCCTTGAGCACGCGCTTGGGATGCGCCGTATCTTCATGCGCCGACAGCGCCAGGATGCGGACGCCCTTGTCGCGCGCCGTCAGGCGGCGCACCGCCTCGATGCCGCCCATGCCGGGCATCGACAGGTCCATCACCACCACATCCGGCTTCAGTTCGGCGTAGCGCACATAGGCGGTTTCGCCGCTGTCCGCCTCGCCGACCACCTCGATGTCCTCGCACGCGGCCAGCAGCAGCTTGAAGCCCATGCGCACCACTGCATGGTCATCGACCAGCATTACCTTGATCGGGCCCATCGTTTTTTGTCTCCCCTGTCTTATTCGAGTGGCAGCCGGGCCACGACCTGCGTGCCGCCGCCGTCACGCGCCGTCACGTCCAGTTCGCCGCCGAGCGCCTGCGCGCGTTCGCGCATGCCGCGCACGCCGTGATGTCCGCGCTTGTGCGCCCAGCCTTCGGTCAGCCCGCTCCCGTCATCCTCGACTGTCAGATGCAGGAACTGTTCAGTACCCCGCAGCGAAATCATGATTTTCCCTGCACTGGCGTGTTTCAGCGCATTGGTCACGGCTTCCTGCACGATGCGGTAGGCCGCCAGCTTGAACGAATCGCCCGGCGCGTCCGGCAGATCGGACATCTGCAGTTCGAACAGCATGTGCGGATGGTGGCGCCGCCACTCGGCGACCAGATCGTCCAGCGCGTCTTCCAGCCCGAGATTGTCGAGGGCCAGCGGGCGCAGGCGCGGAATGATGCTGTGCATGACGTCGTACAGGTGATCGGCCGTGTCGACGATGAGCTGCGCCGCCTCGGCGCTGCGCGGGTCGCTCTGTGCATCGCGGCGTGCGATCGACAGGCCCATGCTCTTGATTGCCGTGACCGCCTGACCCATTTCGTCGTGCAGCTCGCGCGCGATGTCGCGTCGCTCCTCCTCGATGCGGCTCTGGATGAATTGCGTCAGTTCGCGGTTCTCTTCCAGATGGCTGCGCGCCTCGAGCGCTTCCTGCCGCGCCGTCATGTTGTCTTCGATCGACTGCGCCATGCGGTTGAACGCCTGCGCCATCGAGCCCGCCTCGCGTCCGGGCAGCTCTTCGAGCCGCGTGTGGTAGTCGCCGGCGCGCATCTGTTCCAGCCCGCGAACGATGCGGTTGAACGGCCGCGTCGCGCGCCCGACCAGCCAGAACACCAGCGCATTGCCCAATACCAGCGCGATCGTGCCCGCGATCAGCAGATGCACGGCTTCGTCCCAGCCGTCGAGAATGGCGCGCGACGCGTCGGCCTCGACCACCAGTTTCGCATCGTCCACGAGCGTGATCTCCTGTCGCGGCTTGCGCGGCAGGATGGCGTTCGAATACCAGTCCGGCGCTTCGCGCCCCGCCTTGTAGGGCGACGGCGGCGACGCATACAGTTCGGTGCCGCTGCCGTCGACCAGGCGGATTTCGGTTGCGCGCACGCGTCCCAGCCGGTGCAGGAAGTCGACCAGGGCGGGCGACCCGGTATTGGCATAGACCAGCGTGACGCGCGACAGCAGTTGCGTGGCTACCCGGTTCGCCGCCTCGATCTCTTCGCTGACAGCGCGTCGCGTGCCCATCAGTTCCAGCGTCAGCATCGTGCTGGTGAAGGTCAGGATGACCAGCGCGATCAGCAGATTGAGCTTCAGGCGCAGGCTCATGCGGATGCTCCCGGCCAGTTCGCGAAGTCGCCATCGCGCGCATGGGCATCGACCGCCGACACCAGCAGCGCCGCGCTGGCTGGATGGAAGGGGTCGTGTCCGGCCCCCTGCGCCCAGGCCAGTTTGCTGCCGTGCGCGGTGTGGTGCGCGCGCCATGCGTTCTGCGGCCGGCACACCAGATCGTGGCTGCCATGCACGATGGCCACCGGCAGCCCGTGCAGATGCGCGATGGCATCGAGCACCTTCGCTTCGCCGAGAAAGCAGCGGTGGGCGAGGTAATGCGCCTGCACGCGGTAGCGGTTGCGCAGCGCCGGCCATTCGTCGTCGGTGGGCGCGGCAGGCAGTCCGGTGTGCGGCCAGCTGCCGAGGGCATATTCCCAGTTGCGCCAGGCCAGCACGGCGTGATCGACGCGCGCCGCATCGCCCGACGACAGTGCGCGGTCGAGCCACACGACGATGCGGTCGCGCCAGCGCGCCGGCACCGCCTGCATCAGCGCGCCGTGCGCCTCGGGGGCCAGTGCCGCCGCGCCGTGGAAAAACCAGTCGAGATCTGCGCGCCCGGCGAGAAACACACCGCGCAGGATGAGCCCGCTGCACGCCGCACGCTGGCGTGCCGCCCACACCGCAGCCAGCGTCGAGCCCCAGGAGCCGCCGAACACCAGCCAGCGTTCGATGCCCAGATGGGCGCGCAGCGCCTCGATGTCGGCCACCAGTGCATCGGTGTGGTTGTGGGCGATGTCGCCGCCCGGTGTGCTGCGGCCGCAGCCACGCTGGTCGAACAGCACGACGCGGTCGCGCTCCGGATGGAAGAAGCGGCGCTGGCGCGGCGAGCAGGCCGAACCCGGGCCGCCGTGTACATACAGTGCGGGCAGGCCGTCCGGATTGCCGCATTGTTCGTAGTACAGGCGATGGCCATGCCCGACGTCAAGCCAGCCGGTGTCGTACGGTTCAATCGGAGGATGCAGCATGGGCGGCGCGTGGTCGGGCGATTCGGTCGGGCGTCGATGTTAGCCCATGCATGCCTGCACGACACCGGCCATGTGACAATCGCGCCATGGACGACCGCAACCATCGGGTGGAACAGTACGGGCAGGTGTTCACCCGCGACGATGTCGTGGCGCAGATGCTCGCGCTGCGTCGCAACGCCGGGCGGGTGCTCGAACCTTCGGCGGGCGACGGCGCGTTCTCGTCACGCCTGCCCAATTGCACCGCCATCGAGCTCGATCCGTCGGTGGCGCCTGCCGGCGCGCAGGTCATGGATTTCTTCGACTATCCGACCGCCGAGCGCTTCGACACCATCATCGGCAATCCGCCCTATGTGCGGCACCAGGACATCCTGCCGGCGACGCGCGCCCGGCTGGCCAGTGAGCTGTTCGACCTGCGCAGCAACCTGTACCTGTTCTTCATCGAGAAGTGCGTGCGCCACCTGAATCCGGGCGGCGAACTCATCTTCATCGTGCCGCGCGAATTCACCAAGCTGACCGCCGCCCGTCGGCTGAATGCCTGGCTGTTCGAGCAGGGCAGCATCACCGACTTCATCGAAACCGGCGACGCCCGGGTGTTCGGCGCCTATGTGCCGAACTGCGCGGTGTTCCGCTTCGAAAAGGGACGCGCGGACCGACGCATGCACGACGGCCGGCGCTTTCATTGCGAACAGGGGCAGCTCATGTTCCTGCGCGGCGACTACGGCGTGCCGCTGTCGGCACTGTTCGACGTGCGCGTGGGCGCCGTGTCTGGTGCCGACGACGTGTTCGTGCATCCCGAAGGCAATATGGAATTCGTCTGTTCAAGCACCGTCGACACCGGCCGCACGCGGCGCGCCTTCTTCGATGTGCGCAACGACTGGCTGGAACAGCACAAGGCCCGATTGCTCGCGCGCCGCGTGCGGCCGTTCGGCGAGCACAACTGGTGGCGCTGGGGCAGGGTGCATCACCGCTCGGACGCTGCGCGCATCTACGTCAATGGCAAGACGCGCAAGCCGCGTCCGTTCTTCCTGCATGACTGCCCGCATTACGACGGCGCCGTGCTCGCGCTGTTCGCGCGCTCGCCAGCGCTCGACATCGCGCGGGCCGCGAGCCTGCTCAACGATGCGGTCGACTGGGAAGAACTGGGCTTCGTGTGCGACGGGCGCTTCCTGTTCACGCAGCGCAGCCTGCAGACCTGCGTGCTGCCGGACGACTTCCGCGCCTTGCTCTCATGAAAATCCTGAGCCTTCTTTCGTGACCGGCCCGAGGTGACGCGCCGGCGGTCGGCGCAGTATTCAATCCATGCACAGCGCGTTGCTGTGAAGCGAAGCGAAATCATCGAGGAGACACACATGAACTGGCAAACCCCGAAGGCGACCGACCTGCGTTTTGGCTTTGAAATCACGATGTACATCGCCAACCGCTGAACACGGCGTTGCGACAAGAAAAAGCGGGCATTGCCCGCTTTTTTCTTTGGTGCGTCGCGAATGCCGCATCAGGACATGCGCCGACGCATCTCCCACCCCCTTCTTCACCGCTTGTGCGCCTCGCGCCATTGCCGCGGTGACAGCCCGGTCTGTGCCTTGAAGGCACGCGACAGCGCGGCTTCTCCTCCATAACCGACTTCATCGGCGATCAGCGCCAGCGTTCGCCCCCGACGCAGTGCCTGCTCGGCCAGGCCGATGCGCCAGCGCTGCAGGTAGGCACCCGGCGTGCAGCCCACGGTGTCGCGAAACGCATTCGCAAAAACGCTGCGCGACATGCCGGCACGCGCGGCGAGCGCCTCCAGCGACCAGTCCTGCGCCGGTTTCTCGTGCATTGCCACCAGCGCAAGGCGCAGGCGCGGATGCGACAGTCCGGCCAGCATGCCCGCGCCGGTCTGACCCGCTTCCATCAGGTGTCTGAGCACCTGCACCAGCAGCACTTCGAACAATCGATCCAGCACCGCCTGACGGCCGCAGTACTGATTTGAAGCCTCGTCGAACAGCAGATCCAGCACCGGTCCCGCACCGAGGATGTCGTCCAGCGCCAGGCAGGTGAAATCCGGCAGCGCCGCGGCGATCGGATTGGCGGCGCCGCCGGAGAAGTGCATCCGCGCGCACGCAAAGTCGGCGCCGCGTGTCGGGTCGGTGACGAAACGGTAGGCAAGCGGTCGCGGAAACAGCAGCAGGCTGGGCCGGGTCACGCGCTCGATGCCGCCCGCATGATGCACGTCGGCTTCTCCGGCGCGGATCAGGTGCATGCGGCCGCTGTCACCGGCGTCCAGTTCGGTGAGGCCGCACAGCGCGCCGGTGTTGAACACGCGCGCGCTGACCGAAAAGTGCGCCAGCAAGGCTTCGAGTCTGTCGGTCATGGTGGGCTTCGATACTCCAGGTGAAGTTTTCAGGACTATACGTTGCGTTTGGTATCGAACTCCAGCGCAAAGTTCGTTCTGCCAACCGGCATTGCCTCATTCACCCCATGCACAGGAGTCAGCCATGTCCATCGAAAAAGTCCTCTACACCGCCCAGGCCACTGCCACCGGAGGCCGCGAAGGCCGCGCCGTATCGTCAGACGGCGTGCTCGACCTGCAGTTGTCGACCCCGCGCGAACTGGGCGGCGCCGGCGGTGCCGGCACCAATCCCGAGCAACTGTTCGCCGCCGGCTATTCGGCCTGCTTCCTCGGCGCGCTGAAGTTCGTCGCCGGCCAGAACAAGGTCGCGCTGCCGGCCGACACGCAGATCACCGGCCGCGTCGGCATCGGCGCCATCCCGACCGGCTTCGGCATCGAGGTCGAGCTGACCATCGCCGTGCCCGGCCTGCCGCGCGAACAGGTCGAAGCGCTGGTCCAGAAGGCGCACATCGTGTGCCCGTACTCGAACGCCACCCGCGGCAACATCGACGTGACCCTGGTCATCGCCGACTGAACTTCCCGAACCGACATCGTCCCCGACACAGAAAGGAAACCATCATGAAAGCCATTCGCCAAGCCCTCGCACTGACCGTGCTGGCCGCTGCCCTCGCAGCACCGACCCATGCCGCCGAGCCCGTCAAGGCCGCGACCCGCGCCGCTGCCGTGGTCAAGAAGACCGAAAGCTACGTCACCACACGCGACGGCGTGCAGCTTTACTACAAAGACTGGGGACCGAAGAACGGCCCGGTCGTCACCTTCAGCCACGGCTGGCCGCTCAGTTCCGACAGCTGGGAATCGCAGATGCTGTTCCTCGCGTCGCAGGGCTACCGGGTGGTCGCCCACGACCGGCGCGGCCACGGCCGCTCCAGCCAGCCGTGGGACGGCAACGACATGGACCACTACGCCGACGATCTGGCCGCCGTCATCAAGGCGCTTGATCTGAAGGACGTTACCCTGGTCGGCTTCTCGACCGGTGGCGGCGAAGTGGCGCGCTACATCGGCCGTCACGGTACGGCCCGTGTGAAGAAGGCGGTGCTGGTCAGTTCGGTGCCGCCGATGATGCTGAAGACCGCCGACAACCCGGGCGGCTTGCCGATCGAAGTGTTCGACGGCATCCGCAAGGGCTCGCAGGCGAACCGCTCGCAGCTCTATCTGGACATCGCATCGGGTCCGTTCTACGGCTACAACCGTCCGGGTGCGCAGCCGTCGCAGGGGCTGATCCAGTCCTTCTGGGCGCAGGGCATGCAGGCAGGCCACAAGAACACCTACGACTCGATCGCGGCGTTCTCGGCCACCGATTTCCGCGCCGACCTGAAGAAGTTCGACGTGCCCACGCTGGTGATCCACGGCGACGATGACCAGCTCGTGCCGATCGACCTGTCCGGCAAGGCGTCGGCCGCGCTGATCCGCAACGCCGAACTGATCGTCTATCCGGGTGCGCCGCACGGCATCACCGACACGCACAAGGATCGGCTGAATCAGGATCTGCTGGATTTCGTCCGCAAGTAAGGCTGTGCGAAACCCGGTCCTGCGAAGCGGGCCGGGTTTCGTGGTTCAGTGGCGGGTGAGCTGTGGCAGTGACAGACCCGCTGAATAAATGGAGTCTGACCCCGTTGACGGAAAATCGTGGTCTGTCCCCTATTGTTAAATATAAACCATGGTCTGTCCCCTATTACTCCATTGTTCTCAGGTGGATGTGACGCTACCAACAACAAACAGCACGGTCAGCACCCAAAGAATTGAGGAAGTTCTTCGCGTAAGCGATCTCAAGTCTCGTGTATTCAAAAAAAGAGTGAAAACGCACGCAACTGCGATGCTAGCTATCAAGAGTCCTCCAATCTGACCGAGGAAGAACCAAGGGGACGGGAATTCTCGACCCGCTTGAAAGTATTCGGCTGTGAAGACAACAGCGCACACTGCAATGAAGTGTCGGGCGAACCAAACTCTAAGCGGCAGCGAACCAGCAACAGATGCATCATTCATATGAAATATCCCAGTTGCGAAAAATGGGGACAGACGAGAATTTCCGTGTGTCTTGAGAAATTCAAACCGTGGTCTGTCCCCTATCACCCCGTTCAAGGTAAAGGGCTTTGGCGAGGTTCTGTATTCAAACTACGCAAACAGAGAACGAGCCGAGGTTTCAATATTTGGAAAAATTGGCGTCCGCCCCATTAATTAGCTGTTAGTTATTCGTTGTTGGCTATTGGTTTCTTATGTAGCAGCGCTGTCAAATACATTTTTGCTCATACTTGGGTTTTTGAATAACACAGCAAGAAATTTTCCAGGATAATGCGTTTCTATAGAGGAAACCATTTTTTTATACACATCTTCGCAAACAGAATCCAGGTCAAAAGAGCTAATAGAAGAATTGAAGTCTGATATCGGCTGAGATAGTTTCTGGGGGCCGACTCGCTTGAAAACAACAGCTGCAAGCACTCTGTTGCCGTGAACAAGGACGCCCCACCTCGCGCCACTTTTCTTGGAGATGCTTAGCTTTTTCCTATCAATCCAGCCTTCAATCTCCCGAAGGAGAACTGTGGCATTAAATGCCTTTGCACCACTGGTTGAAGGATTAAATAATGCTTTAGGACAATAGGGGACAGACCACGATTTTGAAAACTGAAATGTATCCGTGGTACGTCCCCTATTGTTTGCGCGTTGAAAACGCGTTGAAAACGTGGTCTGTCCCCTATTTTTCTGTTTTTGTTTATGTTTTCCACCTCTCACCAGCCTTCATTCTCAAGCCGCTTGATGATTGACTTTTCCGGCTCTCCAAGCAGGATGCCACGGACAATCGCGGACAATCGGGGACAGACCACGATTTTGAAAACTAAGATGTTATTCGTGGTCTGTCCCCTATTGTCATTTTTCTTTCTTAAAGTTCATAAGTGTCGATAATGCCTTGGCCAATTCGGCTTCGTCTTTCAGCGCCTGAGACAGTCGTTCAGAAAGCTCGCTCAGAACTATACGAATGCTGCCCGCCAACTCGAGGCATTGCTCATCTGAAAGCGCGTGGACGCCCTCACTCAATGCACTATGGAGTAACTGAATCGGGCTGTGGCCGTTAATCAATAGGCTCTCAGGAATGACGTCTTTTGCCATATTGAGGGCATTGCTAAATTGTGTTTCCTCAATCGCCTTCTTGAGTGTTGCGATCTTTTCGGCAGGCGCTGAGAGTTTCTCAGACACTTTTACAATCTCAGTCAAAATTCGATTCTTCTGATTTTCGACCACCCGTCTGTAGTAAATGAAGGCGCCTATACCTAAACCTTGGTTCTCACACCTGCGCCCCTTGAGGAAGTCGTCTCTATCGGGGCCGATAAGCTTGATGAGCTTGGGAGGGGTGGGCGGGCCAAACGGTGGTAGTTCTCCGAATTTGCACAACTCTCCTGTCGGCTTAGCATCTTCGTCGAGCTTTACCGCGAGTGCGAAGGTTTTCTCGTTATCTTGGCAGTTCGAGCAACGATACGTGACATAGATAAATTCGAAGTCCTCTTTCAGACGTTTTCCGTACCCGGAAGCGCAACGGAAAAAGCGGACGCCGTTGCATGAATCGCTTCCGCAATGCAATTGGATTTCCGGCGTTCGCATTACATCCGTATATCCAACGTTCGACACATGTTTGTACTCGGACAGATCCGAGATATGTGTTAGTTGGTTTGGTGGACAGGACTCGAGGAAATCCGAAACGGATTGATATTGGATTTCCTGTTGCACTTTTTCTGGGTGCTGTTCAGCGCTCATTGTGTGTTCCTGTTGCGGGCTAACGCCAGCGGTAAGCTGCGCCGCAAGGAGCAAAGCGACTGGAGGGAACCCAAAGCGCAGCTCTTGGCGTCAGCCTGACCAAACAGTTAGATTTTTTCTGGCGGATGGAAAGCATATCTCTGCGCAACATATTTTGCTGAGTTCTCGATGTATGGGAATACTGTGCTCTCATTTATGTTCAGCAAGTCAAGCTCCTCCAAGATGGCCACCTTGTTGGTAACAGAAATTCGAGAAACATTAATTTCCGGCGTACCTTTCTCATCCAGAATTGCATCAAGGCCAAAAAGAAGAAATGCACCGGATTGCGAGTGAATTCGGTCGTTGCTCTTTTTGCTCTTAACGCAAATTATCTTTTGCAGGTGCGCAGGGATAATTTTTTGTTCAAAAAATGGCTTTTCTTCACGAATAAAGTGAGTGAGCCGTTTGATGGCGGGTTGCTCATTGAATTTGCTCTCGTCTGTGATCGACGTGTCTATATTATTTTTTTCAGACTTCGGCAACCTTGCTAAATTTGCTATGCAACTCGCGGTATCCGAGTCGAAATATTTCACCTGATCTCGCTTCAGTGTGAATAAAATTACCTCTCCTTCCTCCTCGTCTATATATTTTCCATCCACTCTTTTGCCAAATTTTGATTTGCATGCAAAGTAGAGTGCGATGAGTGGATTTGAAGTGATATCCAAAAGTCGCGTGGGCAGCGAGTAATGCTGCATACGCACTAATCTATCAAGGGTGTAGTCATCAGCCGAGAAATCCATAGAATTGGATATTATGAGCTCCCTGTAAAGTATGTGCTCGTTGTGTAGATACATATAGTTCCCACTTTCGTCCTTTCGAAACAAAGACGGTTCGAGCATATATTTTTTCTTGTCAGAGTGCCCCCTGTAGAAGACTTCGATTCCATCCTTGGCCTTTTCGGATAGAACTTTCCCAATGAATCCTTGAACCGTTGTGACGCGAGAGGATTGTGCTTTAGAGTCGCTATGCCTTCCCGCAGGGGAGGGCTTTGGCTGCCACTCCTGAAAATCGCGATCAATAACTCCAGCGGCCTTGAGTCGATCGAAAAGATTCTCTTCTTTTATTGCCCAGTGCGTTCGATTCATTTCCCACTCTCGGATATCAAGAAGTGGCGATATTTCCTCTAGTTTGCTTGGGTCAATTGAATCCGGTAGTGTAAAAAATTCATACTCAATCAGGATGCCCCTGCCACGCTCTTTGATTGAGGTTATCTTTCCAATTTTTACGCCGCCCATGTAACCTTCATACGCAAATAGGCATGGAAGGCTTTTGATTGATTCAATTTGCTTTTCGCTAAGGCCTTTGTAAGCAGATACGATTTTTTCAGTTGTGTACTCTAAGAACCGGCTTCTGTCGAATTGATAGAACGGTGAATCCCAAGCATCTTGAGCGGACGTGACGAGTAAGTTGTACATACGTATCTTGTGAAAATCTAACGTGGAAGTGAGCGGCCTGCGCGGCTTTTCGCGCAGGTCCGCTCGACTGCAGGGTTAGCCATGGCTTTGCTAATACGGCGCAAGTGACTTTGCCTCCGGAATGAACCATGGGTCGTGCCCATCAATGGAGTAAAACTCCAGTTGCGACAAGGTGCCTTGGTTCTCAAGCAGTACCGCGGCCACAAGGCCACCAGTCGAATCTCGCCCGGAAAACGAGACGAGATCGCGCTCTCGAACGCCTTCGGTGTGCGGACGAAAGAAGATTGTCGGGCACCGCCCACAACCGCAACGCCCGACTACGACAAGGCTCGGCAATTGGGATTTGTACCTTTCGTCGAGAGAAGTAGCTAGGCGTTCGACAACCGAGCGCTCAGCCTCGGACAGGGCGCGTGGTTCCGTCTCAGCAAAGAAGGGGACGGCAGAGCGCAGGATTGCCATGGCTAACTGTGTTTCGGGCGCAGTTTTGCGCCATAACTATGGACGGTGCCGGATAAACACAAAGGATTCTCATGGGGGACTTCGTTTGTTTTCAGTTGGTTGGGGCGTAGTGTGCCGGACAACTACCTTTAAAACGAACACAAAAAACCTCACCCCTTATATGTCAGGCAAGTGGAGCATGTCCACAGTGTCTGTTCCATCAGTCATTCATCCGAGTGGTGAGGCGGTTGGGTGCGCACCACTGCGCACGGTCTTTCGGGCGACTTCTCCCTTTCGCACCTGTGCGGCCAGGGTAGGGGGCCGTGGCCATGGTAGTCACATGCTTCGCTGCTTTTCGAAGCAGAAGCTTGACGCATGCCTCGGCATGCCGCGCTGTCAGCGGATAGATTGCGGCCTTTCCTGCTTCTTTCCGGTCTCGCCGCCGCACATATGAACGCTTCCACCTTGTCACCCCTCCAGACCGAATGGTCCACGCTGCAGCAGGACCACGAGCGCCATGAGCGTTGCGCGGTCGGGATCAAGGTCGTGGCGGTGGCGCTGACCGCGGGTGCCGCGCTGTTCGGTTTTCCGTTCGAACTGGCGGCGCCGCTGATGGTCATCGTCTGGGTGATCGAAGCGATGCTGCGCACGGTGCAGGGGCGCCTGGGTCAGCGATTGCTGAAAGTGGAAACGCTCATCGCCGACGGGGCGTCGGAGTACGCGGCCTGCCAGTTGCACACCGAGTGGCAGGCGACGCGCCCGGGCGCGGCGGGGCTGTTGATGGAGTACGCGAAGAGTGCGCTGAAGCCGACGGTGGCCTTCCCTTACCCGCTGCTCATCATCCTGTTGTTCGTGCTGTCGCTGCCGGGCTGACGCCCGATTCGTCGCGCCGGCTTGCCGAAGGTCAATACACGCGCGTCGGAGACGCGCACTATGGGCGGCGAGGCCGTACGCCGGCCGCCTGTATTGATCCCTCGCTTGTTTCCGGACCGCCCGAATGTCAGAACCCCGTTCACGCCCCTGGCTTGTGCCGATCGCCATCGTGCTGCTGGCCATCGCAGCCTTCTTCGCGTGGAAGCACTTCCAGTCGCCACCGCCGATCGACGCCTTCGCCTCGGGCAACGGTCGCATCGAAGCGACCGAAATCGATGTCGCCAGCAAGACGGGCGGGCGCCTGGCCAGCGTGACGGTGCGCGAAGGCGATGATGTGAGCGCCGGGCAGACCCTTGCCGGCATGGATGTGCGCGCACTCGAGGCGGAACTGCACATGGCCGAAGCCCAGGTCGCGCAGGCGAAGGCGGCGCATGTGGCGGCGATCGCGGCGGTCGCCCAGCGGCGCAGCGACGTCGCCACCGCCGGCGCGGTGGTGGCGCAGCGGCAGGGCCAGATGGCGCTGGCCGAAAAGGACATCGAACGCACGCAGCAGCTGGTCGACAAGGGGTTCATTTCTGCGCAGAAGCTCGACGTCGACCGCACCGCGAAACAGACGGCGCAAGAAGTGACGCGAGCCGCTGTGTCGCAGTTGCAGGGCGCGCAGTCGTCGATCGAGGTGGCCCGTGCGGCGGTGGCGCAGGCGGCGGCGGCGGTCGAGGCCGCGCAGGCGCGGGTCGAGCGCATGCGCGTGGACCTGCAGGACGCGGTGCTGGTCGCGCCGGCCGATGGCCGCGTGCTGTACCGGCTCGCCGAGCCGGGCGAGGTGCTGCCCGCCGGTGGCAAGGTGCTGACGCTGCTCGACATCACCGACGTCTACCTGACGCTGTTCCTGCCGACTTCGCAGGCCGGGCGCGTGGCGATCGGCAGCGAGGCGCGCATCGTGCTCGACGTGCGGCCCGACATTTCGATTCCGGCCAGCGTGAGCTTCGTGTCGCCGCAGGCGCAATTCACGCCGAAGTCGGTGGAGACGCGCACCGAGCGCGAAAAGCTGATGTTCCGCGTGCGCGTGAAGATTCCGCCCGAACTGCTTCGGGCGTACGCCAAGCAGGTCAAGACCGGTCTGCCCGGCGTGGCCTGGGTGAGGCTGGACGCCGATGCGCCGTGGCCGGCGACGGTGCCGCCCCCGGTGACCTTGCCCGTTCAGCCATGACCGGAACCGGCGTCGCCCGGCTGGCCGGCGTGGGCCTGCGCTATGGCGATACGGTGGCGCTCGACGCGATCGATCTGGACATTCCGTCGGCCTGCATGGTCGGCCTGATCGGACCGGACGGCGTCGGCAAGTCCAGCCTGATGGCGCTGGTCGCCGGCGTGCGCGTGATCCAGCAGGGCACGGTCGAAACGCTGGGCGGCGACATGGGCAGCCGCGCTCATCGGGAAGCGGTATGCCCGCGCATCGCCTACATGCCGCAGGGGCTGGGCAAGAACCTCTACATGACGCTGTCGGTGTTCGAAAACGTCGACTTCTTCGGCCGCCTGTTCGGCCAGTCATCGGACGAACGCGCGACGCGCATCGCCGAACTGCTCGACAGCACCGGGCTCACGCCCTTCCGCGACCGGCCGGCGGGCAAGCTGTCCGGCGGCATGAAGCAGAAGCTCGGCCTGTGCTGCGCGCTGATCCACGACCCCGACCTGCTGATACTCGACGAGCCGACCACCGGCGTCGATCCGCTGTCGCGCCGCCAGTTCTGGCAACTGATCGACCGCATGCGCGCGCGTCGTCCGGGCATGAGCGTGCTGGTGTCCAGCGCCTACATGGCCGAGGCGGAGCGCTTCGACTGGCTGGTGGCGATGGACGACGGCCGCGTGCTGGCCACCGGCAGTCCGGCCGACCTGCTGGCGCGCACCGGCACGACGGATCTCGACGCCGCCTTCATCGAACTGCTGCCGCCGGACAAACGCCGCGGCCACGCCGCGCTGGTCGTGCCGCCGCGCGTCGTGCAGGGCGACGGCCCGGCCATCGTCGCCGAAGGGCTCACCATGCAGTTCGGCGATTTCACTGCGGTCGATCATGTCGATTTCGAAATCGGTCGCGGGGAAATCTTCGGCTTCCTCGGGTCGAACGGCTGCGGCAAGACGACGACCATGAAAATGCTCACCGGGCTGTTGCCGCCCACCTCGGGCAGGGCGCTGCTGTTCGGCCATGAAGTCGATGCCGGCGATCTCGACACGCGCCGCCGCGTCGGCTTCATGACCCAGGGCTTTTCGCTGTACGGCGAACTGAGCGTGCGCCAGAACCTGGTGCTGCACGCCCAGCTGTTCCACCTGCCGGCGGCGGACGTGGCGCCGCGCGTGCAGGAAATGGTCGATCGCTTCGGACTGGCGGGCTACGTCGACGCGCAGGCCGCCGGCCTGCCGCTGGGCATCCGCCAGCGCCTGTCGCTGGCGGTCGCGGTCATCCACAAGCCGGAAATGCTCATCCTCGACGAACCGACCTCGGGTGTCGATCCGGTCGCCCGCGACGGTTTCTGGCGCCTGCTGATCGATCTGTCGCGCAAGGACGGCGTGACCATCTTCGTGTCGACCCACTTCATGAACGAAGGCGAACGCTGCGACCGGATATCGCTGATGCATGCCGGCCGCGTGCTGGCCAGCGGCAGCCCGGCGGCACTGATCGCCGAGCGCCATGCGGCGTCGCTCGAAGACGCCTTCATCGCCTGTCTCGAAGAAGCCACCGGCGAGGCGGACCGGCCTGCCGCAGCGGCGGGCGAGGCCGTCGCCGCCCGCGCGGCGGGCACCGAACGCCGCGCCTTCAGCCTGATGCGCCTGTTCGCCTACGCGCGCCGCGAGTGGCTGGAAGTGGTGCGCGATCCGGTGCGGCTCACGTTCGCGCTGCTCGGCTCGGTCATTCTCGTGCTGATACTCGGCTACGGCATTTCGATGGATGTCGAGGACCTGAAATTCGCCGTGCTCGACCGCGACCAGTCGCCGGAAAGCCGTGCCTATGTGGAAAACATGGCCGGCTCGCGCTACTTCCTCGAACAGCCGCCGCTGGCCGGCAGCGCCGAACTCGACCAGCGCATGAAGGCCGGCGAACTGAGCGTGGCGCTCGAAATCCCGCCCGATTTCGGACGCGACCTGCGCCGCGGACAGGCGGTGGAAATCGGTGTCTGGGTCGATGGCGCCATGCCGTTCCGTGCCGAAACGACGCTGGGCTACGTGCAGGGCCTGCATGCCGACTTCCTGCAGCAGGCGGCCCGCCGGCAGGTCGGCGCGGTGCAGGAGGCGCCGGCGCGGCTCGACATGCGCTACCGCTACAACCAGGACTTCAAGAGCGTCTATGCCATGGTGCCGGCGGTGATTCCGCTGCTGCTCACCTTCATTCCGGCCATCCTGATGGCGGTCGGCGTGGTGCGCGAGAAAGAGCTGGGGTCGATCACCAATCTGTACGCCACGCCGGTGACCCGGCTGGAATTCCTGCTCGGCAAGCAACTGCCCTACATCGGCGTCAGCATGATCAGCTTCTACGGGCTGGTCGCGCTGGCCGTGTACGTGTTCGGGGTGCCGCTCAAGGGCAGCCTGGTCACGCTGAGCCTGGCGGCGCTCATATTCGTGACGACGACCACCGGCATCGGCCTGCTGATGTCGTCCTTCGCGCGCACGCAGATCGCCGCGCTGGCCGCCACCGCCGTGGTCACCATGCTCGCCACCGTCACCTTCTCCGGCCTCACCCATCCGGTGTCGTCGCTGGAAGGGGCAGGGCGCACGATAGGCACCTTCTTTCCGGCGACCTACTTCCTGAACATCAGTCGCGGCCTGTTCACCAAGGCGCTCGGCCTGCGCGAGGTCTACATGGACTTTCTCGCGATGCTCGCCTTCGTGCCGGTGCTGACGCTGCTCAGCGTGCTGCTGCTGAAGAAGCAGGAGCGGTGATGAAGGTGCGCCTGCTCAATGCCTGGCGACTCGGCATGAAGGAACTGCTGAGCCTGTGGAACGACAAGGTGCTGCTGATCATGATCGTGTGGGCGTTCAGCGGCGGCATCTACACGGCGTCGACGGCGACCTCGCAGGAGTTGCACAACGCGCCGATCGCCATCGTCGACGAAGACCAGTCGGTGCTTTCGTCGCGCATCGCAGGGTCGTTCTACGGGCCGTACTTCAAGCCGCCTGACATGATCACGGAATCACAGGTCGACGCCGGGCTGGATGCCGGCATCTACACCTTCGTGCTGAACATCCCGCCCGATTTCGAGCGCGACGTGCTCGCCGGGCAGCAGCCGGTGATCCAGGTGAACATCGATGCGATGCGCGTCAGCCAGGCCTTCATCGGCGCCGGCTACATCCAGAACATCGTGCTGGGCGAAGTGGGCGAGTTCGTGCAGCACCGGCGCAGCGAGGCGGCAGCGCCGATCACGCTGGCGCCGACGGTCATGTTCAATCCGAACATGACCAGTTCATGGTTCGGCAGCGTGATGGAAATCATCAACAACGTGACCATGCTGTCGGTCATCCTGACCGGCGCGGCGCTGATCCGCGAGCGCGAGCACGGCACGCTGGAACACCTGCTGGTGATGCCGCTCGGCGCCTTCGAAATCATGCTGGCCAAGGTGTGGTCGATGGCGCTGGTGGTGTGGATCGCGGTCGGACTGTCGCTGTATTTCGTGGTCGGCCGGGTGCTCGACGTGCCGATCGCCGGTTCGATTCCGCTGTTCATGGCCGGCACGCTGGTACAGCTTCTGGCCACCACCTCGCTCGGCATCTTCATCGGCACGCTGTCGCGCAACATGCCTCAGCTCGGCCTGATGATGATTCTCGTGGTGCTGCCGCTGGAACTGCTCTCGGGCGGCATGACACCGCGCGAAAGCATGCCGGAGGCGGTGCAGAACATCATGCTGTTCGCCCCCACCACGCATTTCGTCAGCCTGGCCCAGGCGGTGCTCTACCGCGGCGCCGGTCTGGACGTGGTGTGGCCCAGCCTGCTGGCGATGGCCGCCATCGCCGCCGCCTTCTTCGTCGCGTCGCTGCTGATGTTCCGGCGCAGCATCGCGGCACAGGGCTGAAGTGAATGGAGGCGCCCGCCGCGGCGGGAGTCGCTGTGGGAGCGGTTGTGGGAGTGGCTGTGGGAGCCATTGAGGGAGCCACTGAGGGAGCGGCTGAGGGAGCGGCTGAGGGAGCGGCGGCCTTGCCGCGATTGATGCCGCGATGATCGTTGATCAACGCGCCGATCGCGGCGAGGCCGCC
>NZ_JANINI010000001.1:371082-371416 GCF_024580145.1 Methyloversatilis sp. XJ19-49 | reverse complement strand
TGATGCCGGGGTTCAGGCCGAGCTGTGGGAGCGGCGGCCTTGCCGCGATTGATGCCGCGATGATCGTTGATCAACGCGCCGATCGCGGCGAGGCCGCCGCTCCCACAAAAACCGTCGCAGCTGCCATGTGGCCTCTCCAACATGGCCTCTCCCACAGGGCAGGTCCAACACAGGCAGCCGCTCCCTCGCTCCCGGAAGGGCCGCTCAGCGCTGTGACAACGCCTGCTCGATCCGCCCCAGCGCATCGACAATGACTGCACGGGGCGAACCGAAGTTGAGCCGCATGAAACCGCTGCCGCCGGTGCCGAAGGCCACGCCGGGGTCCATGCCGACC
>NZ_JANINI010000001.1:67549-370740 GCF_024580145.1 Methyloversatilis sp. XJ19-49 | reverse complement strand
GGCGGCCTCGCCGCGATGGATGCCGCGATGATCGTTGATCAACGCGCCGATCGCGGCGAGGCCGCCGCTCCCACAAAAACCGTCGCAGCGCCCATATGGCCTCTTCCACAGGGCAGGTCCAACACAGGCAGCCGCTCCCTTGCCCCCGAAGGGTCGCTCAGCGCCGTGACAACGCCTGCTCGATCCGCCCCAGCGCGTCGAGAATGACTGCACGGGGCGAACCGAGGTTGAGCCGCATGAAACCGCTGCCGCCGGTGCCGAAGGTGATGCCGGGGTTCATGCCGACCTGTGCGCCGTCGACGAAAAACTCGCGCAGTGCGCGGTCGTTCAGCCCCAGTGCGCGGCAGTCCAGCCAGATCAGGTAGGTGCCTTCCGGCTGCACGGCGCGTATGCCGGGCAGGCGCTGTGCGGCGAACTGCATGACGGCGTCGCGCGTGCCGGCCAGATAGGTCATCAGCGCATCTAGCCACGGGCCGCCGTCGCGGTAGGCGGCTTCGAATGCGGCGACGCTGAACGGGTTGGACGCGCTGACGTGCAGGCGCCCGAAGACGTTTTCGATCGCGCGCCGCTCGGCGTCGTCCGCGATCAGCGCCGACAGGCCCAGGCCCGGAATGTTGAAGGTCTTGCTCGGCGCCACCGTGGTGACGATGCGGTCGCCCGGCTGCGCCAATGTGGCCAGCGGAATGTGCGTGTGGCCCGGGTAGATCAGGTCGTGGTGGATTTCGTCGGCCAGCACGACCAGTCCGTGGCGGCGCGCCACGGCCAGCATGCCGTCCAGCTCGTCGTGCGACCACACGCGGCCGACCGGGTTGTGCGGCGAGCACAGCAGCAGCAGTTTCGCGCCGTCGGCGGCGCAGCGCTCGAGTTGATCGAGATCGAGGGTCCAGCGGCCGTCGCGCTCGATCAGCGGGTTTTCGATCACGCGCCGGCCGGTGTCGCGGATGGCCGAGAAGAAGGGCGGGTACACCGGCGGCTGCACGATGACGCCTTCACCCTCGGCGGCGAACGCCTGAACCGCCGCGTACAGCGTGGGCACGACGCCCGGGCACATCAGCACCGATTCCCGCGCGACCGACCAGCGGTGCCGCGCTCCGAGCCAGCCGGTCAGCGCATCGAAGGCACCGTCCGGGTAGAGCGAGTAGCCGAACACCGGGTGCGCGGCGCGCGCCGCCAGCGCATCGAGCACGGCGGGCGGCGCCGCGAAATCCATGTCGGCCACCCAGAGCGGGGTCACGGCCGTCGTACCGAAGTAGCTGGCGCGCCCGTCGTGCTTGACGCTGGCCGTGCCGTCGCGCGCGATGAGGCGGTCGAAATCGACGCTCACATCGGTCGTCCCGTTCAGCGCACGCGTTCCCACAGCGTGACCTCGGCCACCGTGTGCTGGTGCTTGCGACGCGTTTCGCGGATGACGAAAGGCACGTCGCGCGGCGCGCCGAGCGGACGGAAGTGCTCGCCCAGGATGAGCTTCATGCCATCGAGCGTGGTCCAGCTTTCGCCATCCTTCTTGAATCCGCCCAGCCAGTCTTCGCGTTTCGTGTGCTCTTCGAGCCAGGTGTAGGGCGAGCTGATCATCAGCACGCCACCGACATTGAGGCGTTCATGCACCGACTTCAGGAAGGCGGCCGGATCGTACAGCCGGTCGATCAGGTTGGCGGCCAGCATGAAGTCATAGCCGGTCAGCACCGATTTGAGGTTGCAGGCGTCGCCCTGCTGGAAGTCGACCCGCCCGCGCACCGCGTCCAGATCCATGTCGGCCAGGCGGCGGGTCTTGTACGACACCAGTTCACCTTCGTCCGGCAAGGTGTAGCGCAGTTCGCCCTGTTCGGCCAGATGGACGCCGGCGTTGATGAAGCGGGCCGAAAAATCGACGCCGGTGATGTGTTCGAAGTGACGTGCCAGTTCAAAGGTGGATCGGCCGGTGGCGCAGCCCAGATCGAGCGCGCGGCGGGCCGGGCGACCGCCCATGGCTTCGATGGCGATCTGCGCCAGCGCCTTCGGGAAGTTGGGCACGCCGAAGTACTCGTCGCCGTAATGGAATTCGGCGTACTCGGACAACTGCCGGTCGCTTTCGTAATAGACGTTCGGCGCTGTGGCCGGTGTATCGCTCACCACGTATCGGAACCCCGCATGCTGGAAGAAATGGCGGCGGAAGGCATAGCGCGATGCGCGCGTCGCCTCGTTGCCGCAGGAAATCCACGAGCCACCCTTGATCAGGTTGTGGCGCGCGTCGAAGGTCGGTGTCGAAAAATCATCATACGTCGGGTGCACATCGAAGCCGGCGAACGGGTAGATCGGCGTTTCAGTCCATTGCCACACATTGCCGACCACGTCGAAGAAGTCGCCGTGGGCAAAACGATCGACCGGACAGGACGATGCCCAGTGATCGAGGTGGATGTTGGCGCTCGCGGCGCCGTTCTCCGGTACCTCGGTCACGCCCGCCGCGTCATGCAGGCGGTACCACTCGTCTTCGGTCGGCAGCCGGACCGACGCGCCGCTGCGCGCGGCCTTCCAGTTACAGAAGGCCTTGGCTTCGTGGTAATTCGTTTCCACCGGCCAGTTCCATGGCATCGGCACCTGTTCGAGCATGAGCCGCAGATGCCAGCCATCGGCCGTGCGGACCCAGAACTCCGGGTGCGCGGTCTGGTGACCATCGCCGGTGCGCCAGGCGCGCCAGGCACGACCTTCGTCCTCCCACCAGGCTTCGTTCGCGTAGCCACCATCGTCGACGAACTCGAGGAATTCGCGGTTGCTGACGACGAAACGACTGGCCTGGAAGGCATCGACCGCGACTTCACGCTGCGCGTATTCGTTGTCCCAGCCGTAGATCGGGTCATCGCGCCGCCGGCCCAGTTGTGTGACGCCGGCAGCGACCGGGTGCAGCGCGTTGTCCGGTGCATCGCTGACGTCGCGGCAGGGCTCCCAGGCCGGGTGCGGGCGCACGTAATCGAGCCGGCTCTGCCGGATCAGTACCGATGAGGTTTCGAGATGGATGCGCTCGTGCTCGATGCCCATGATGACGACCCACCACGGATGGCTCCAGCCGATCGGCGGGGCGAGCGGCGCCGTGTGGATGACGCGGTCCACCACGCCACGCACCGCGTTGCGGTAGTCGCGCACCGCCTGCACGCTCGGCCAGTCGTAATTCGACTCGTTCAGATCGTCCCAGCTCATTTCATCGACGCCGACCGCGAACATCGATTCGAAGCGCGGGTTGATGCGCTCGTCGATCAGACCGGCAAGCAGCAGCTTGTTGATGAAGAACGTTGCGGTATGGCCGAGATAGAAGATGAGCGGATGGCGCAGCGAAATCGGTTTCCGGTAGTAGGCCTCGTCACAGGTCAGTACCTCGAACAGCTGTTCGTAGCGGCTGAAGGTGGCGTGAAAGTAATCGCGCAACGTGCTGCGCAGCGCGTCCGGGTCGGTCGCATCGAGGCGGGGCGTGCGCAGGAAAAGGGTGTCCTGATGGGCTTGCATGTTTTTCGTTTTTACTCCGGCGGATGCGGGTGTTGTAAGAGCTGCCGGTTGTCCGGGGGTGATGGCAGCTTCATCCGCTTGCCCCGGCTATGACCGCGTCTGTGACGCGGTGCCGGGCCGACAAGTTCAGACATTGTGCAGCGCGCACCGGGTCATGCGTATTTCACGCCTGATCCGGCGCGAATGCGCCGCTGTCGTCACCCAGTTCGCGCGCCAGCCAGTCCACCAGCAGCCGGGTGCGGCCTGGCAGCAGGCGTGCATGCGGGTACACGATGTGAACCGGCCGCGGTGGCGGCTCGAATTCGCGCAGCACAATGCGCAGTGTACCCCGTGCGAGGTAGGGCCTGACCTGGTAGCTCAGGAATAGGCCGAAACCGGCGCCGGCGGCACAGGCGTCGACCGCCGGTGCGATGTGGTTGAACTCGAGGTTGCCGGCGACCGGTACCGCGACGGCGCGACCGTTGATGTGAAAGCTCCACGCCAGGCTCGACGCGCCGGTGAAGCGCACGCAGGGTACGCCGCGCAGGGCGTCCGGATGTGCGGGCTCGCCGTGTGCGGCGATCAGGCCCGGGCTGGCGACCACCACGCGCCGGATGGCGCCGAGCGGTCGTGCGATCAGGCTGGAATCGTCCAGCGTACCGATGCGCACGCCGACGTCGATGCCTTCTTCCAGCATATTGACCACGCGGTCGTGCAGCAGCACGCGCAGCTTCACCTGCGGATACTGCAGCGCGAAGCGGGTGACGACAGGCGCCACATGCATCAGGCCGAACTGCACCGGCGCGGTCAGCGTGATCGGTCCCGACGGCTCGGCCGCCCCTTCCTTCAGCGCCTCTTCCGCGTCCTGCACGGCCGACAGCACCTGACGGCAACTTTCGAGATAGCTGCGGCCTTCGTCGGTCAGCGCGATGCGGCGCGTCGTGCGGTTCATCAGTCGCACACCCAGATGCGCCTCGAGTGCGGCCAGCGTGCGCACGACGGCCGGCAGCGAACTGTCGAGTGCCCGCGCGGCGGCAGTCAGGCTGCCCTGCTCCGCAATGTTGACGAAGGCGCGCATCGCCCTGAGTGTGTCCATGCCGGATATTACTGCGATAAGTGGAGCAGTGTTATCCGATATTGCTCATTTATTGCCTGAACTGGATCGTGGATAGTGTGTTGCGTCGCCCTTCGGCGGCACGAAACCCAACCGAGGAGTACGCCATGTCCCTGACCGCCATCCACCGTCCTGATGCCCCCATCGTGCTGCACGGCTTCAAGCTGTCCGGCCACAGCCACCGCGCCGAGCTGTTGCTCGGACTGCTGGGTCTGCCGTACGAATTCCGCCAGGTCGACCTGGCGGGCGCAGAACAGAAGACGCCGGCCTTTCTGCAGAAGAACAGTTTCGGCCAGGTGCCGGTGATCGAGGATGGCGCAACGGTGATCGCCGATTCGAATGCCATCCTCGTCTATCTGGCGCAACGTTACGCGCCCGGCCGCTGGCTGCCGCTGGACCCGGCCGGCCAGGCGCGGGTGCAGCGCTGGCTCACGGTCGCGGCCGGTCTGGTCGCTTTCGGTCCGGCCGCCGCGCGGCTGGTGACGCTGTTCCGCGCCCAGTTCGACACGCAGGAGGTGATCGCCCGCGCACACCGCCTGCTCGCCGTGATGGACGGCGAACTCGTCACGCAGGACTGGCTGGCAGGCACGACGCCGACACTGGCGGACGTCGCGGTCTACACCTATGTCGCCCATGCGCCGGAAGGCAATGTGTCGCTCGACGACTACCCGAACGTGCTTGCCTGGCTGGCGCGCGTCGAGGCGCTGCCCGGCTTCGTCGCGATGCCGGTCAGCCCTGTCGGCCTGCGCGCCTGATCGCCATGGACACCCCCCGCGATCCCTTCCACGACGGCGAGCGCGCGCTGCAGGCGCAGGCCGGCATGCAGGCGCGCATGGCCGAAATCGGCCCGCGCGCCATCCGCGACCACATGCCGGATCAGCATCGCGACTTCTTCGCGCAGCTGCCGTTTCTCGTTGTCGGCAGCGTCGACGCCGACGGACAGCCCTGGGCCTCGGTGCTGTCCGGCCCGCCGGGCTTCGTGCAGTCGCCCGATCCGCACACGCTGCGCGTCGCTGCGCCGGCGCCGGCGGGCAGCCCGCTGGCCGCGCACGTGCGCGTCGGCGCGCCGCTCGGACTGCTCGGCATCCAGCCGCACACGCGGCGGCGCAACAGGATGAATGGATCGGTGGCCCGGGCAAGCGCGGCCGGTTTCGATGTCGAGGTGGAGCAGAGCTTCGGCAACTGCCCGAAATACATCCGCACGCGCGAAGCCTTTTTCTTCGGTGACGACGCGCCGCCTGCACCGGCGCAGCCGCTGCCGGCGCTCGACGACGCGGCGCGCGCGCTGATCAGGCGCGCCGACACGCTGTTCATCGCGAGCGCGCACGCGGCCGGCGTCGATGTGTCGCATCGCGGCGGTGATCCGGGCTTCGTCACGGTCGGCCCGGATGACCTGCTGACCTTGCCCGACTATGCCGGCAACTTCTTCTTCAACACATTGGGCAATCTGCTGCTCGAGCCGCGCGCCGGTCTGCTGTTCATCGATTTCGACAGCGGCGACCTGCTGCAGGTGAACGGACGCACGCACATCGTGGAGAAAGAAGAAGCACTGGCCGACGCACTGGCTGCCCATCGCGGGGCGCAGCGCCTGCTCAGGATCGCGGTGACCGGTGCGCTGCGCGTACCGGGCGGTCTGCCGCTGCAGTGGTCGCCGATCGATCCGTAAGGATCGCGGCACCGCGCCGGTCTGTCGCAGCATTACCCGCCCGCCGTCATTGCATGCAGAAACCCCCGCACATCCGGATCCCGCCATCGGACATCACTCCGCGCAGCGTGTTCGAGGCGCGCCGCGACGCGCTGCGCGCCGGTGGCGCCTTGCTCGGCGCGTGGACCGCGCCGGGGGCGCTGTACGCGGCGTCCGGACTGGGCCCGCTGCAGCGCAGTCCTCATTCGATCACCGATCGGCCGACGCCGCTCGAACACGTCACCGGCTACAACAATTTCTACGAATTCGGGACCAGCAAGCAGGACCCGGCGGTCTATGCGCACAAGCTGCCGGTGCGTCCCTGGACGGTGAGCATCGAAGGCCTGGTGCGTACGCCGCGCACGCTGGACATCGACCGGATCATGAAGCTCGCGCCGCTGGAAGAGCGCATCTACCGCCTGCGCTGCGTCGAAGGCTGGTCGATGGTCGTGCCCTGGGTCGGCTTTCCGCTGTCGGCGCTGCTGAAGCAGGTCGAGCCACTGGGCAGCGCGAAGTACGTCGAATTCGAATCCTTTCACGACGCAAGGCTCATGTCGTCGCCCATCTTCAATCCGCTGGTGTTTCCCTACATCGAAGGACTGCGCCTGGACGAGGCGATGCACCCGCTGACGCTGCTGGTCGTCGGCCTGTACGGCGACCTGCTGCCGAAGCAGAACGGCGCGCCGCTGAGGCTGGCCGTGCCGTGGAAATACGGCTTCAAGAGTGCGAAGTCCATCGTGCGCATCCGGTTCATCGACGAGCAACCGCTGACGTCATGGAATCGCTCGGCACCGCACGATTTCGGTTTCTATTCCAACGTGAATCCGCAGGTCAGCCGCGAGCGCTACGACCAGCGCCGCGAGCGTCGTCTGGGCGAACTGCTCAAGCGCGACACGCTGATGTTCAATGGCTACGCCGACGAGGTGTCAGGCCTTTATGCGGGCATGGATCTGGCGCGCGCGTTCTGATCAAGCCGACCGGCGCGTCGAGAAAATTGACAGCGTGGCGTTGCGGCTGAGTCAAGTCCATTTCAATCAATGGCTTGTAAAAGTGGTTTGCAACTTGCTTGTAACATTTCAGCACCCCCTACATAAAGAAGGATATTCATGACTTCCCTGCTCAAGTCCCTGCTGATCGCGGCTTCGCTGATCGCAACCCCGGTCGCGTTCGCGGCATCGCCCGTCACGCCGGTGTCGGCGTCGAACAACGGTCTCGTCCTGATCGATGGTGCCGATCTGTCCATCCTGTTCGATGGCTACATCGCGCCGGAAGGCACGCCGTACCAGACGGATGCGGTGTCCTGGTTCAATCAGGTCGGCAGCAGCGGCGTCACGCTCGATTTCGACTTCGGTCAGCTCTACACGCTGAGCGACGTGCTCATCGGCGTCGATCACAACGATTTCTACCAGGTTCAGGTGTCGCTCGATGGATCGGCGTGGAACACGCTGTTCACCAACCTCGCATTCGAGGGCCAGTCGAATTTCGGCAGCGAAATCATTTCCAGCGTGGCGGGTGATCCGGAATACCAGGCGACCATCGACTTCCCGACCACGGTTGCGCGCTACGCCCGCATCTATGCCGTCAGCGGCGACAACGCGTTTTCGGTGTCGGAAGTGAGCTTCAGCGGCGTGGCCGTGGTGCCGGAACCTGAAACCTGGGCGCTGCTGATCGCCGGTCTCGGCCTGATCGGCGCCATCGCCTACCGTCGCAGCTGAACCGGCGACGCTGACAAAAAAGGCCGGCACATGTGCCGGCCTTTTTCTTTGCGGCGCGCCTGCGTTCAGCTGACGTAATCGCCCATCGCTTCGGGCTGCATCAGCACATCGAGCACGCGCACCGAGATCTGCCGCCCGCCCGGCACCTGCCACGGGATGGCCTGGCCGACCGACAGGCCGAGCAACGCACTGCCGATCGGCGCCAGCACTGACACCGTGCCGGAGACGCCGCTGGATTCCGGATACACGAGCTTGAGCTCGAAGATGGCGCCGTTCGAGTCATCGATGAAGCGCACCGTGGAATTCATCGTCACGACGCCCGGCGGCATGTCGGACGGTGCCACCGTTGTGGCGCGATCCAGTTCATCGCGCAGGGCGTCGGCGCCCGGCTGATGCCGGCAGGCCTCGCGGTCCAGCAGACGGTAAAGGCGCGCGGTATCGAGGCTGGATACGGTGATGGGGGGCGAATGCTGCATGCGGGTCACCTCATGATGGACGGATGTTCGGATGAACGAACGCACGGTCCGGCGTTCGATGATGGTGCCCCAAAACAAAAAGGCAGCGCCTTCGTCAGGCACTGCCCCCGGAATCACCAAGTATCCGAAAAGACTACTTCAAAGGGGGCGGCCGGGCCAGTCCGCCCACCTTTTTCCCGCGCGTACGCGCGGCGGCAGGCATCATGTCGGCCCCATCAGAGCACGCAGGGAGCACACATTGAGCCGCAGTGACAGCGAACCGAACCGGTCGGTCGCCCTATATTGGGATTTCGAGAACCTGCACGCCAGTCTTGTCGAAGACCGTTATGGCGAAGGTCATTACGCCAAGCCGGATTCCCGCTTCAAGGTGCAGGAACCGCTGGTCGACATTGATGCCATCGTCGGCCTCGGTGCATCGTTCGGACCGATCGCGATCAATCGCGCCTACTGCAACTGGCAGTACTTCGGCCGCTACCGCGACGTGCTGCTGCAGAGCGCGGTGGAACTGATCCAGCTGTTTCCGCCGGGTGCGTCAGCCAAGAACGGCGCCGACATCAAGCTGTGTCTGGATGCGACCGAAGACATCAGCCGCTTCGGTCACATCGGGACCGTCATCATCGTCGGTGGCGACAGCGATTTCATGCCGGTCGCACAGAAAATCAAGGCGGCCGGGCGCACGTTGATCGGCGTCGGCACGCGCAAGGCCACCAATCGCCACTGGGCGAAAAGCTGTCACGAGTTCCGCTACTACGAGAACCTGATCGGCAAGAGCCCGTCCGACGAGGCATCGCCGGCCGACGCGAGCGCGGTGCAGCCTTCGGATCCGGCGGCCGACCTCCTGCGACGCGCCGTGCGTCTGCTGTCCGGTGCCCAGGGCGAACCGTGGGTGAACAAGGCGTCGATCTGGCCGATGATCAAGCGGCTCGACGCCACGTTCGACGTCAAGGACCACGGCTACACCGATTTCAGCGACATGCTGAAGTCGCTCGACGCGGTGGTGGAGGTGAAGAAGGGCGAACTGGACCACGTCGTGCGCCTGCGGTGAACCCGCGCTGGCTGACCTGTCAGTAGGGCCGACGCATGCGCCGTCGCGGCGGCGGCAGACCGGTGTCGGCACGCAGCCGTCCGTGCTTCTGGGCGTCCAGCCGCAGCAGCTGGCGCGCCAGATAGATGCCGGCGGCGAGCGGCATGACGAATTCCGGATAGATGGCCTGCACGTTCTTGCCCAGTTCCATCAGATAGCCGACATAGCCGAACGCCAGTTTGGCCAGCGCGACGACGATCCAGACCTGGATGAAGATGATGAGCATGACCAGCGGGCTGGCCACCAGACGCTGCGAATGACGGCCACCGAACGCGCCGGCGACCAGCGCGATCAGCGCGATCCACCAGGCGCCGAGGAAGAACAGCAGATAACTCTGGAACTCTTCGATCACGGAAAGGCCTCTGCTGCTTCGGATGCGGGGGGAAGGCCGGCGGCCGTTCTGCAAGCGCAGGTGGCACCGGTTGGCGCGACAGGATAGCGGATCACGCGCGCTGCTGCGGACGGATCGGGCGCGGCAGCGCCGGATGAACGGAACGCGAGCGGGAAGGTTGTTGCGCCGGCTGTGCCGCAACGAGGTTGCCAGGAGGTCGCGCCAAGCGCGGGCAGCCCGCGCGCGTCACCTGCGGATCAGCGGCGGCGCAGACCCGCCAGCAGGGCGATGCCCAGACCGGCCAGCATCAGCACCCAGGTTTCGGGCTCCGGTACCGGCGGCGGTGCAATGCCATAGGTGCCCACGGTAAAGCCGTTCCAGTACTCATTGGTCAGGCTGGTCCAGGTGATCGAACTGACAGCGCCGGTGAAACGGATGACGCCATGCGGTTCGCCGCTGCCGTTCAGCTGGAACTGGCCGCCGCCCAGATCGACGCGGGTCAGCGTGCCGTTGCCCCAGTAGCCCGCCCCGAAACCGACCACCTCGAAATCCTGGTCGAACCGGTAGCCGTTGCCGTTCAGGCTGACCACGGCGAAGAACAGGTCCTGTACCGGTTCCGAAAAGGTCAGCGTTTTCGATGTGGCCCGCGACAGCGCGATGATGTCCGTCGTGCCCGGGGCGTTGTCGACCAATGCGCTGACATAGGGCGAAGAGGGCTTCCAGTAGTTGTCGCCGCCCGCGGTCTGGATGAAGGCGATTTCGCCGACATAATCGACATCGACCGTCGATTCGCCGATGTTCAGCACGCCGGTGGCCGAGCCGCTGGCGCCGGCGGTGCCGCTGGTCCAGTCCACCCAGTTGACCGGCGCGGCACTCGATGGCGCGACGATCAGTGCCTGCGACAGCAGGCCGAGCACGGCGAGCGTGCGACGGACAAACATTGCGGATCTCCTGAAAGTCTGACCTCCTCCCTGTGGGCGGAGCATTTTTGATTAGCGGAACGCAAAAAGCATACCCAGCGGCCAAGTGCATGATTTTCCATTGCTTGTGTTGATTGCCCTGACATCGATGTAAGGCCACTCGACAAGGAAAATTACGACTTTGGTATTAGGACTGCCGGGCCGATGCGGGCGCGTTCCGGGTGGGCCCAAGTCGGTCAGGCCGCTGGCAGCACAGGCGCGCCCGCCAGAACGACCTGGTTGCGGCCTCGCCGCTTGGCCTCGTAAAGCGCTGCATCGGCCCGGCGCACCAGCGCGTCCGGTGTGTCGTCCTCACCCGGTACGATGACGGCCACTCCGATGCTTGCCGTCAGCACGGAAAAGGGCGAGCGTTGGTGTGGCAGCGCGCGCGCGCGCAGCGCTGCACACAGCGACTGCGCCGTGGCGAGTGCGTGCGCCTCATCGACGCCCGGACTGATGAAGGCGAATTCCTCGCCACCGTAGCGGGCGACCAGATCGGTCGAACGTCGCACATGCAGACCGATCAACTCGGCCACCTGACGCAGGCAATCGTCGCCGGCCTGATGGCCGTAGTGGTCGTTGTAGTCCTTGAACAGGTCGACATCGAGCATGCACAGCGCCAGTGGCTCTTCATTGCGCCGCGCCCGCGCCCATTCCAGCGCCAGCGTGGTGTCGAAGCAGCGCCGGTTGGCCACGCCGGTCAGGCTGTCGGTGGCGCTCAGCTCGGCCAGCCGGCGGTTCGACGCTTCCAGCGCCCGGGTGCGCTCGTTCACCTTGTCTTCCAGCTCGTGCGCCAGCGCGCGCTGTTCGCCCAGCAGGATGACCAGCCCCATGCCGATGATGCTCAGCGTCAGGATGTACTCCTGCGCGCGCAGGATCATTTCGTGCGGCGTCGCATCGCCGAACGGACGGAATCCGGTGGTCTGCGACCACGCGGCGGTCAGTGCAATCAACGCCACGGTCAATGCGGTCAGCCGCCGGCCGCAGCGCGCGGCGATGTAGAGCACCGGCAGCAGAAGCAGGTGCGGCGTCAGCGCCAGCCGGGTATCCGGATCGGCAGCGTGTTCCTGCAGGAAGATCGTGCCGGCCAGCAGACCGGTGAATACGAAGACCGCCGTATCACGCCAGTCCAACGCCGGCGGGTCGCGTTCGGGTTGCAGCAGTGCGAGCAGCAGCGGCGTCCAGATCAGCAGGCCCAGTGCGTCGCCGAACCACCACAGCAACACGAGTGTCGAGTAACTTGCGCTCACGTTTTCACGCGTGAACACGAGCACTGCGCTGGCCAGCAACGCGCAGCCAAGCGCGCCGAGCAGGGGTCCGGCGAGCAGGAAGCGGCCGAAATCGCCGATGCGCTCAAGCCCGGGCGAAGCACCGAGTCGGCGCATCAACAGATAGGTGACCGTGACTTCGGCCAGATTGCACAGGCTCAGCAGCACCGCCTGCAGTGGCGGGAATACCGACAGGTTGGCGAGCACATCGGAACCCAGCGCGAGCAGCGCGAGCGTGATCGCACGATCGCCGCGGTAGTGCAGCAGCGCAGCGAGCAACACTGCGTTCGGCAGCCACATGACCACCTCATTCTCGGGTGACAGCGCGGTCGAGAAGGTCAGCTTGACGCTGGCGAAGTGCAGCAACGGCAGAAGCAGGAAGACCCGCCAGTCGGGGCGGCTGCGCAATGCATCCAGAGTGTTCGGCACGTCGGGTTCGGGTGATTCACGGTGGATGGGCGCGCCAGAATGCCGGATCAACCGGGCGGCGGCGCGCGCAGCGACAAAAAGTTACCGTGAATAGTTGGCGCCACGATGTGATCCGGCCACCGGCATGGCCGGTGTGCACCGTACGAGCGGACGGACCGAAGCGGGAATCGATACGCGGTCGCACTCCTCGAATTCCGGAAGCGTTCAGGGGCAGACGTGATTTTTCGCGCCCGCCCGCCCGCGGTGTGGCGCATGATTCTGTTGAGGAGGACGTCACCGTTTCAGGCATCCTTGTCCGGCTGATGCCGCAGCAGTCTGCTGCATCCGTGTACGTCGTTGGTGTGTAGTCAAGCGTTGAGGGATCCACCAACCCGGATGATTCGCCCACTCAGGCGGTCTTTCCTGCCCGTGATCGTCGACTGCCTGGAGACTGATGTGAGCCGAGCTGCAACGCCCGCCCTGTCAGCTGCGCTCGCCGCACCGACTGCGGCCCCCGGCAGCGCCGATGCGCTGCCGGGGGCGACTCACGCGTTCGATCTGCTTGCCGACATCGCACGCGAACTGCGGCCGGCCGTCATCTTTCCGATCTGCTTCGATGCGCTGCTGCGCGTGCGCCAGACGTTGCGCTCACCGGATGCGACGCTGCAGCAGCTCGCCGGTGCGGTGCGCGTCGATCCGCTGCTGTGCGCTCGGGTACTGCGCCGCGCCAACCGCCTGCGGCCGGCAGTGCCGGTAACCAGCCTGCGTGATGCGATCGCACAGCTGGGCGGCGAGCGCAGCCGGCACATCGCGAGCATGCTGTCGGGTCGTCAGATCGGTTGCGCGCGTCAGCTGACCCACGTCGATGCGCTGTCGCGCCGTCTGTGGCTGCACACGCTGCGCACCGCCGCCGCAGCGTACGTGATGGCGCAGCGCCTGACATCGCTTGATCCTGACGAGGCGATGACCGCGGCGCTGCTGCACGACATCGGCGCCTTCTACCTGTTGGATCGGCTGGCCCGTCAGCCCGGGGTCGCTGAAGACCAGGGCGGCGTGGAGGCACTCATTCTGGAATGGCATGAAACGATCGGCGAGGCACTGCTGCAATCGCTCGGCCTGCCGGTGTTGCTGATCGATGCGATGCGCGACCACGAACAGCCGCGCACCTCCCCTGTTTCTCTGCGCACCGTCGCCGACATCGTGTTCCTTGCCAACGTACTGGCTGGCGGCGCAACCGAACTGTACGGTGACCCGGTGTGCCATGTGAGCCAGCGCCCCGAGCCGGTACGCGAGCGTTTCGCCGAGCTGCTGCCGGACATCGAACGCGAATTCGCCGCGCTGTGCGGCGCGGCGGCAGACAATGGCTCCGCCGATGGACGCGGGTCATGAAGGTCAGCGCACACGGGCGTGACCTCGACGATTCCAGTTTCTCGCCGGAGTGACGGTGAGCGCGACTGTGGGTGAGCCGGCCTGTGGGAGAGGCCCCCTGTGGGAGCGGCGGCCTCGCCGCGATCAGTGCTGCGATGGTCGCAGTGCAACGTGCACATGTGGGAGCGGCGGCCTCGCCGCGATTGTGCCTCGACAATCGTTGAGCAGAGTGCGTATCGCGGCGAGGCCGCCGCTTGTATGTTCTGCCTCGGCGAGTTGTAGTGAGAACTTGTCGGGGTGGAGGGACCAACGCCGCTTCTGGCTTTTGCACAGACCGTGGGAGATATCGTCCCGCCCCTCACCATCGAGCACCCATGAGGAATCCATCGACGCGGCCCTCGCCGGCCCTGATCGACCATATCCTGCAAGCGATTGCCTGGTGAGTCCCGACAAGCCCCTAAACCTTAGTCGGGAGAGCCTGTTCATGACAAGTCAGCCTGCGCCGATTCACATCGGCATCGACGTATCCAAAGCCCGCCTCGATATCGCACTGGGCGAACGCGGCCCGGTGCAGCGCATCGACAATACCCCTCTCGCCATCCGGGCCTGGCTGCGCGCCTTGCCCAGCTGCCCGCTGCACATCGGCTGCGAGGCCACCGGCACCTATCACCACGCGCTGCGTGACGCCGTCATCAAGGCCGGGCACCCGCTCTACCTGATCGACGGCTACCGCCTCTCGCGTTACCGCGACGCCACACGCGTGCGGGCCAAGACCGATCCGATCGACGCCCGGCTCATCGCCCGCTACATCGCCTCCGAAGGGCATCGCCTGCACCCCTACACATTGCCGCCCGAGGCCACGCAGCGCGTGCAGCAACTGCTGCGTCGTCGCGCCACTCTGGTCCGAACCGCCGTCATCTTGCGCCAGAGCCTGTCCGATCTGCCCGGCTTCACGCGCGAAGTGCGCGCCTTGCTGGCCAAGGCCGACCGGCTCGCCCAGCAGATTCAGGCCCAGATCGTGGAGAAGCTCAAAGCCAGCGACTGGATCGACGATCACCGCCGCTGCCAGGGTATCGAAGGCGTCGGTCCGCTGAGCGCAGCCGCCTTGTGCGCGACCTTCCATCGGGGCGCCTTTACCAGTGCAGACGCCTTCATCGCCTATCTCGGACTCGATGTGTGCGTGCGCCAATCGGGCACCCAGAACGCACGCGGCACCCTGAGCAGAAAGGGCGACCCGGAGGTGCGCCGACTCCTGCACAACGCCGCAATGGCCGCCAGCCGATCAGCAACCTGGAAACCCTTCTATCAAGCCTGCATCGCCCGCGGCTTCTCCTGCACCCAGGCCCTTGTCGCCCTGGCAAGAAAGATCGCTCGCGTCGCGTTCTCTCTCATGAAAACCGGCTCTCAATACCAACCCAGGGAGCACAAAAACACTTGTGCTCAGACATAGAATCTCCCACAGGGACAGCTCCCACAGGGACAGCTCCCACAGGGACAGCTCCCACAGGGACAGCTCCCACAGGGACAGCTCCCCCGAAAGCGGCCTACACGGGTAGCGGGCCGTCCGCCTGAACGAGGTGGACCTCGATGCCGTGATCTTCCGCGAAAGTCGGCAGCCAGGTATCGACGATGCCGCGCCGGGCCAGTTCGGCCAGAGGCGCCTCCGGAATCTCGCACGACTTCACGAGCAGCACGCGCGGCAGGCGAAGCTGGCACGTGAGCCACGCGGCGAGGCTGTCGGAGGTGACACGCCAGTCGCGCGGCAGGTCGAGCCGGGTGTCGAGTTCGCGCGCGGGCATCCACACCGGCGTCCGGCCGGCCGCGCACAGACCGGTCATCCGCGCGATCTCGTCGGTGGCGACGAAACCGGGGCGGGAGCCGGCGAGCAGCAGCGCGTACTGGTCCATCGCGCGCAGCGCCATGCGGTGTGCGACATCATCCGGAAAGCCCCAGCGGGCCTGACTCGCCCGGACCGCATCGGCAAACGGACCGCCACCGGCCACGACGATGCTGCGCCCGGCGCCCGCACCCGCCAGCCAGTCGCACCAGCGCTGAAGCCGACCGTCCGTGGGGTCACTCAGCAGGCTGCCGCCGAGCTTGATGACGAGCGGGGCGTTCATGGCGAGTCAGCCACGGTCGCCGCCCGCAAAGGGCTGTGCGGGTCTGGGGCGTGCAGCTTCGGGCTTGAGCCGAAGGCGTGACGAGTGTCGCTGTGGACTGTGGGAGCGGCGATCCACTGCCGGCACTGCATGGCCGGCTGGCTCTGCGGGCGGTGTTCGGTACTCGCCGAAACACCTGTGGGAGCGGCGGCCTCGCCGCGATCGTGCCGCGATGGTCGCGTTGCAGAGTGCGTATCGCGGCGAGGGCAGCGCGGGGGTTTCGGCGAGCACTGCTCGCCGCCCGCAGAGCCGGCTGGCCATGCAGGGCCAGCAGTGGATCGCCGCTCCCACAGGGCACGCTCCCACAGGGGCCGCTCCGACTCGAATGGCGCCAACGCGGCATGGCCTGACGCCTTCATCGCGCAGTCTCCGCCAGCAGCGCCGTGGCGACGGCAGGGGCGCAGGTGGTGGCGTCGTCAAGGCAGGTCGGGGCGCAGTCGGCCAGCAGGCTGGCGAGCGTGACCGCGCGTCGATCGAGCGCGTCGGCAAGGCGGGCGGCGATCATGCAGCCGGCGCCGGCGCACACCACCGGTGCGTCGGCGGACAGGGCCGCAATGCCGGGCAGTGCGCGGCTGGCGTCGATCAGCGTCGCAAGCTGGGCGTCGGCGAAGGCGGCAGCCAGTGTGCGCCAGTCGTCCATCGATCCTTCGCAGACATCGCGGCCGATCATGCGGGCGAGGCGTCGGGCGCTGGCTTCCGGCGTCTTGGCGCCGCCGTCGGCCGCCGGATACTGATCGGCGTGTTCCGGCAACTTGCCGAGCAGGCGCCAGATGTCGGCGGTGGTCGCGAAGTGTTCGGCCATCACGCGGTGCCGCCGGTCGCGGAAATCGACGGCCGGGGCCAGCGCCATCAGCGGCGTGCGGACCAGGCCGGCATACACCAGCTCACCGCTGATCAGCCGGTCGGCGTCGCTGCGGCTGGCGCTGGCCACCCCGCGGTCGATCACGATGAGGTCGCTCGTGGTGCTGCCGATGTCGGCCAGCAGCGCCTGCGGGCAGCGGGTCGCGACCCAGGCGGCGGTCGCCAGCCAGTTGGCCGAGGCGATGTCGTCGGCGTTAGAGCGGGCGGCGGCCGGCGCGACCCAGCCGCTGCGTCCGGCATACAGTCGCAGTTCGCCGGGAAGCGCTGCGGTGAGCCGTTCGACGATGGCCACCACACCGGCGGCACGCGAATCGAACAGGTCCACCATTTCGCCGGTCATCGTGATGGCGTGGTGGCCGCTGTCACCGAGTGCAGCACGTGCCTGCACGACGGCTGCGTCCAGCCTGTCCAGTCCCTGCCACAGCGGGCAGGCGACCTGCACGACGCCGGTGACCCGGCCGTGCTCGACGCGCGCCGCCTTCACGTGCGCGCCGCCGATGTCCCAGCCGGTGACTGCGTGGTCAGGCGACATCGACAGCCTCCGTCAGATCGATGCGCTGCGGCCGCGCCGCGCCGGCCGGACGCCACAGCGGGCCGCCGTCGGCCACGGTCAGTGTGGCCGCGAGCAGATTGCAGTCCAGCGTGTCGTGCAGTGCGCAGGCGGATGTGCTCAGGCGGGGATTCAGTTCGACCACGACCGGGCCGTCGGCGGTGTGCAGCACGTCGACGCCGACATGACCGAGCAGGCCGGGCAGGGCGGCAGCGATGCGCCGGCCCAACGCCTTGTATGTGTCGTCGATCGGCACCTCACCGACGACCAATGCGGCGAGCGCTACCTGGTCGCCATCGATGGCGAGGTGCTGGTGGTTGATCGACAGCAGCACCGCTTCGCCACGCGCGCACAGCAGATTCAGGCTGCGCGCCTCGCCGGCGACCCAGGGCTGTGCCACGAAACCCGGGCGCAGTGCCTGCGCGGCCTGATGCACGCTGTCGACAAGCCGCAGGCCGTCACAGCTGGCGCCGTCATCCGGTTTGACGACCCAGCGACCGGGCAGTGCCGGCAGCGCGGCGGCATCGGTGTAGTGCGGCAGCACCGGGATATCGGCCGAGGCCAGACAGCGGGCGGTCAGCGACTTTGACGAGCCGATGCGACAGGCGTCGGTGTCGCAGCCGAGCAGCGTCTTGCCGGCGCTCGTGACCCGGGACGTCAGTGCAGCGAGCGCACCGTCGCTTTCCGGCGCGACGATGAGCACCGCGTCGGCGGCCTCCAGCGCGCGGTCGAACGACGCATCGAAGCCGGCATCGAAGGCGTCGCCGTCGTTGACTGCGATCAGATGTGCGGGGAAGTCGGGTGGCGGCAGGCGAGCGTCATGCAGCAGGATGATGTCGACATCGGGCAGCGCGGCCGCGTCGCGCAGGAGCGCATCGCGCATCAGACGGCCTTCGCGCAGCAGCGAGGGCGGCAGCCGGGGCTGGCCGGCCAGTCCGCCGCCGGTGATAAACTCGAACACGAAAATTCGACGCTTCATATAAGGATTCGTGGTGCCTCAAATCATTCCCGTCATCGATCTGATGAACGGCCAGGTCGTGCATGCGCGCCGCGGCGACCGGCAAGCTTACCAGCCGCTGCAGTCTTCACTGGTCGATGGCTGCGACCCGCACGACGTGGCGCAGGCGCTGATCGAGGCGACCGGTGCGCGCCAGGTCTATGTGGCTGACATCGATGCCATCCGCGCACCGGTCGCCGGGCCAGCCAAAGGCAAGGGCGATCGCAAGGACGGCAGCGAAACCGCTGCCAGGGCTGACCACACGACGCTGATCGCCGAACTGGCAGCGCGTTACCCCGATGTCGAGTGGTGGGTGGACGGCGGTTATGTCGATGCCACGCCTGCGCTTGCGCTGCATCGTGCGGCCGGCGTGACGCCGGTGTTCGGCACCGAATCGATGCGCAGCTATGGCGCATTGCGCAAATTCCGCAACGCGCGCATCGACACCGTGCTGTCGCTCGACTACCGGCGCGGCGTGCCGCTCGGCCCGGACTGGTCCTACGACCCGGTCGAATGGCCGGCCCGGGTGCTCGCGATGGAACTCGGGCGGGTCGGTGCCGAAGACGGCCCGGCGTTGCAGCTGATCCGCACGCTGCAGTCGATGCGTACGGACGTGGACGTCATCGCCGCCGGCGGTGTGCGCAACCGCGAGGACCTGCGCGCGCTCGACGGCATCGGCGTCACCGCCGTGCTGGTGGCCAGCGCGCTGCATGACGGGCGGCTGCTGTAGGCCGCAACGCCATCATCACCAGCTGAGCGGATTGACCCGGTAGTAGCGGCTCAGCTCGCCGAACAGCTCCGGAAAGGCTTCGGCGAGGTGCTGCGGCCGCTCGAAAAACGATTCCGACGCCACGGCAAAGAATTCGGCTGGACTGCTCGCGCCATACGGATCGAGCGCAGGCGCAGTTTGGCCCCGCAGCTGATGGTGCAGCTGGCCGTAGGCAGCGTCGAACACGCGCGTCCAGCGCTCGACGCGGTGGCGGCCGACCATCGGCGGGGCACCGTTGGCGTCGCCGTTCTCCTGATCCAGTTGATGCGCGAATTCATGGATGACGACGTTGTGGCCGTCGGCCGCATCGGCCGCGCCGCGCACGACGTCGTCCCACGACAGCACGACATGCCCGCGCGCCGATGACTCGCCCAGATGGACCGCGCGCCCGTCATGCACGACGCCGGCGGCGTCGGTGGTCAGGCGCCGAACGGCGAACGCCGACGGATAGATGAGGATTTCGCGCAGCGCCGGAAAGTAGCCGCTGCGCCGGTTCAGCAGCAGCAGGCAGGCCTGGGCGGCGATGGTCACCCGCATGTCGTCGGTCACGTCCAGTCCGTCGCAGCCGACGAAGGTCTTTTCGGCGACGAATACCTGGATGTGCTTCTTGAGCTGAATCTGCAGGTCGGCCGGCAGCAGCCGGACCTGCGGCACGCGCTGGCGCAGGATGGCCCGCCAGGCCGGCGGGAACGGCCGGCCGCGCTGCCAGCGGCGGCGCGATTCGATGCGCAGCGGTTCGGCGAGCAGCCAGACCGCCGGAATCAGCGTCAGCAGGATGAAGAGGAGCAGCGGCACGTCTGGCCCGTTTCGCCGGTTGGGGTTCGCAGAAGCTGGGGACGCGCCGCCGTCATTTCAACGCTGCAGTCTCAGGCGCGCGGCGCATCGCCCAGCGCCGCAGCGCCGAGAAAGTCCATCTTGCCGACCGCGACGCCGTTGTGGCGCAGGATGGCGTAGGTGGTCGTGGCGTGAAAATACAGATTGGGCAGCACGAAATCGAGCAGATAGCGCAGGCCCTTGAAGTGCGCATCCTGACCGGCCAGCCGGAACGTGATGTCGCGTTCCTCGCTGCCGTCGATCTGCGCGGCGCCGAAGCCCTGCACGAAGTCGACGGCCTTGGCGATGCGTGCCTGCAGTTCGGCGAAGCTCGCTTCATTGTCTTCCCAGCGCGGCACCTCGGCACCGGCCAGACGCGCCGCGCCCCCTTTCACGATGTCGGTCGCGATCTGCACCTGACGCGCCAGCGCGAACATGTCGGGTGCGAGTCGCGCGTTGACGAAGACCGACTCGTCGATCTTCCGGGTCGCGGCATCTGCCGCCCCCTTCGCGAGCACGTCGGACATGTTCCGGAGCACCCGCACGAAAACGGGTATCGAAGTTTCATACATGGAAATCGTCATCATCACTCCCTTCGATCGAGATTCAAGATGCAAGATTCAAGATGCAAGCAGTTGGATCCATCGAGCGTTGAGCCTTGCCCTTGAATCTTGCGTCTTGCATCTTGCATCTGCCTCACCAAGGCAGCGTTTCGCCGACGTGCGTGAAGGTGCCGGTCGGACCGTCGGCGGGCAGGGTGGCCAGCAGCACGCTGGTGCGGCCGCCTTCGGACACTTCAATCGGCGCGTTCTCGCCGCCCATGTCGGTCTTCACCCAGCCCGGATGTGCCGAATTGACCTTGATCGGCGTGGCGCGCAGTTCGTCCGCCAGGTGGACGGTGAAGGCGTTCAGCGCGGTTTTCGAGGCGTTGTAGGCAAAGGCCTTGGCGGCTGCGATCGGCGACTTCGGGTCGCTCTGCAGCGTGAGGGAGCCGAGAATGCTCGACAGGTTGACGATGCGGCCTTCCGGCGACAGCCGGATCAGCGGCAGCAGCAACTGCGTCAGTTCGACCACGGCGAAGAAATTGACGTCGAAGGTTTCGCGCAGCACGGCCGGCGTCACGCTGCTCGCGTTCGGTGCGAACAGGTCTTCCAGCGCGATGCCGGCGTTGTTCACCAGGATGTCGAGCTGGCCGTAGTGGTGCGCGATGTGGTCATAGGCATTCTGGTAGGTGGCCGGCTTCTTCGCGTCGAACGCGATCGCGCTGGCGGTGATGCCGTCGGCGCGCAGCGCGGCGATGGCTTCTTCCGCGCGTTCGGCATTGCGCACGCCGAGCACCACTTCGATGCCGAGCTGGCCCAGGCCGCGTGCAGTTTCCAGGCCCAGGCCGCGGTTGGCGCCGGTGATGAAGGCGACTTTGCGGGTAACGGTCATGATGGATCTCCTCAATGATGTCGAGCTTGCAGGGGCTGAACCGGCCCTGCGTCGGATGTGTTGATGGCTTCGGCCGGGTGGTCCCAGCCGCCGCCGAGCGCACGGATGAGACCGACGGCGGCGCGCGCGCGTTCGCCTTCGAGCTGCGACGCGACGCGCCGCTGCAGCAGCACGCTGCGGTCGGCGTCGATCACGTCGAGAAAGCTGACCGACCCTTCGCGGTACTGGATCTGCGAGAGCTGCGCCGCGCGCGTCGCCGCCCGCACCGCTTCGTCCTGGGTGCGCGTCTGGTCCGCCAGTATGCGCAGTCCGGCCAGATTGTCCTCGACTTCCCGGAAGGCGTTCAGCACGGTCTGCCGATAGTTGGCGACATCTTCCTGCCAGGCGGCACGGGCGCGCTCCAGACCGGCGTCGCGCGCACCGCCGTCGAAAATGGGCAGCGACAGCATCGTGCCGACCAGCGGACCGAGCAGGAAGCTGCGGCTCGACCACTGGAACAGGTTGCCAAGGTCGGACGATTCGTAACCCAGCGCGCCGGTCAGGTTCAGCCGCGGGAACCACGCCGTCTGCGCCACGCCGACCCGCGCATTGGCCGCCGCCATGGCGCGCTCGGCGGCGGCGATGTCGGGTCGGCGTTCCAGCAGCGCCGACGGCAGGCCGGCGGGCACCTGGATGCTGACCTGCTGCAGCGGGCTCGGCGGCAGGCTGAAATCGGCCGGTGCGCGACCGAGCAGCAGCGCCAGCGCATGTTCGGCGTTGGCGCGTCGGCGGGCGACGCCGAACGATTCCGACTGCGCCGACGCCAGTTCGGTCTTGGCGCGCGCCAGATCCAGTTCGCTGATGTCGCCCTCGTCGAAGCGTCGCTGCACCAGACGCAGCGCGTCGCTGCGCAACTGCACGGTGCCGGCGTACAGCGCCTGTTCGGCATCGAGTTCGCGCAGCAGGAAATAGCCCTGGGCGACGTCGGCCTGCAGCGCGAGCTGCACCGAGCGGAACAGTGCCTCGCGCTGCTGCGCCGTGGCCGATGCGGCATCGATACCGGCGGCGACGCGGCCGAACAGATCGACCTCGTAGCCCACCGTGGCCTGGGCGCGCCACAGCGTCAGCGAACTGGCGTCGCCGTCATCCGGGAGGCCACGCGAGGCGGGGGAGGCGCGCTGCCGGGTCGGGCCGAAGCCCGCGCTCACCTGCGGCGCGCGCAGCGAGCGGGCGTCCTTCAGCAACGCCCGAGACTGCGCCAGCCGGGCAGCGGCGGCCTTCAGGTCCTGATTCGTGGCCAGCGCCTGTGCCTGGAGGGTGTTCAGCGTGTCGTCGCCGAACACCGTCCACCACTCGCCGCGGGCACTCTGTTCGGACGGCTGCGCCGGTTTCCAGTCGGCGTTGCCCAGTGCCGCTTCCTTGAATGCGGCCGGTGTGTCGACCGTCGGGCGCTCGTAGGGTTGCACGACCGAGCAGCCGGCGAGCAGCAGCAGGCTGGCCAGCAGCAACGCCGGCGCGCGGGTTCGGGGAATGAAGTTCATGCGTAGATCTCCCGTTGATCAGTGGGCAGCCTGCGGCGCAAGCGCGGCAGCGGTGCCAGGGGTGTGGCCGGCGTGCGTCAGCCGGCGTCCGCTCAGCGAGCGCAGCAGCACGTAGAACACCGGCGTCAGGAACAGGCCGAACAGTGTCACGCCGAGCATGCCGGAGAACACCGCCACGCCCATGGCATGACGCATTTCCGAGCCGGCGCCGGTCGAGGTGACCAGCGGCACGACACCCATGATGAAGGCGATCGAGGTCATCAGGATCGGGCGCAGGCGCATGCGGCTGGCGTCGATCGCCGCCTGCACGATGCCGTGGCCGCGCAGTTCCAGTTCGCGCGCGAATTCGACGATCAGGATGGCGTTCTTCGCCGACAACCCGACCAGCACCATCAGTCCGATCTGCGTGAAGATGTTGTTGTCGCCCGCGGTCAGCCAGACGCCGGTCAGCGCCGCCAGAATGCTCATCGGCACGATCAGGATGACGGCCAGCGGCAGCGTCAGGCTTTCGTACTGCGCGGCGAGCACCAGGAACACCAGCAGCACGCTGATCGGGAAGATCCATACGCCGGCGTTGCCGGCCAGAATCTTCTGATAGGTCAGGTCGGTCCATTCGAACTTGACGCCGCGCGGCAGTGTTTCGGCCGCGATGCGCTCGGCCGCCGCCTGCGCCTGGTCCGACGAATAGCCGGGCGCCGGCCCGCCGTTGATGTCGGCCGCGGTGTAGCCGTTGTAGCGCACCACCATTTCCGGGCCGAACGACGGCCTGACGGTGACCAGCGATGACAGCGGCACCATGTCGCCGTTGGCATTGCGCGTCTTGAGCTGCAGGATGTCCTCGGCCTGGGCGCGGAACGGCGCGTCGGCCTGCGCCCTGACCTGATACACGCGGCCGAATCGGTTGAAGTCGTTCACGTACAGCGAGCCGAGATAGATCTGCATGGTGTCGAACACGTCGGTGATCGGCACACCGAGTTGCTTGGCGCGCGCCCGGTCGAGATCGACGTCGAGCTGCGGCACGTTGATCTGGTAGCTGGAGAAGGTCGGACCCAGTTCGGGTGCCTTCGCCGCCGCGGCGACGAAAGCCTGCGCGGCAGCGTCCAGTTCGGCGTAGCCGAGCGATCCGCGGTCCTGCAGCTGCAGCTTGAAGCCGCCCAGCGTGCCCAGCCCCATGACCGGTGGCGGCGGGAACACAGCGATGTAGGCGTCCTGGATCGCGGCGAACTTCTGGTTCAGCGAGGCGGCGATGGCGCCGGCCGACAAGTCCTCGCTTCTCCGCTCGTCGAACGGTTTGAGCGTGGCGAACACGATGCCGGCGCTCGAACTGTTGGTGAAGCCGTTGATCGACAGGCCGGGGAAGGCGACCGCGTTTTCCACGCCGGGCTGCGCCAGTGCGATGTCGCCCATGCGGCGGATCACGTCTTCGGTGCGGTCGAGCGAGGCGCCTGACGGCAGCTGCGCGAAGCTGATCAGGTACTGCTTGTCCTGCGCCGGCACGAAGCCGCCGGGTACCAGATACGACAGGCCGACCGTGGCCGCGAGCAGCACGCCATATACACCCATCGCCGATGCCTTGCGCGAGATCACGCCCGAAACGCCGCGTGAATAGCGGTCCGACGCACGGCTGAACACGCGGTTGAAGGCAGCGAAGAAGCGACCGAACAGGCGGTTCATGATGCGCGTGAGCGCGTCCGGTTTCGCGTCGTGACCCTTGAGCAGCAGCGCGGCCAGCGCTGGCGACAGCGTCAGCGAGTTGAAGGCGGAAATCACCGTCGAAATGGCGATGGTCATCGCGAACTGCTTGTAGAACTGGCCGGTCAGGCCGGTCATGAAGGCCAGTGGCACGAATACCGCGACCAGCGTGAGCGCGATGGCGATGATGGGTCCGCTGACTTCCTGCATCGCGCGGTAGGTCGCGTCGCGCGGGCTCAGGCCTTCGCTGATGTTGCGCTCGACGTTCTCGACCACGACGATGGCGTCGTCAACGACGATGCCGATGACCAGCACCATGCCGAACAGCGACAGCGCGTTGATCGAGTAGCCGAAGCCCAGCATCAGCGCAAAGGTGCCGACGATGGACACCGGCACCGCGAGCAGCGGAATGATGGAGGCGCGCCAGGTCTGCAGGAACAGGATGACCACGAGCACGACCAGCGCCACCGCTTCGAGCAGCGTGACGATGACCGCCTTGATCGACGCTCGCACGAACTGCGTGGGGTCATACACGATGCGGTATTCGACCGAGGCCGGGAAGTCGGCCGCCAGTTCTTCCATGGTTGCGCGCACGCGGTCCGACACGGCCAGCGCGTTGGCGCCGGGCGACTGGAAGATCGGGATGGCGACCGCCGGCTTGTTGTCGAGCAGCGAACGCAGCCCGTACTCTGACGCCGCCAGTTCGATGCGCGCCACGTCGCCCAGGCGCGTGATGCCGCCGTCGGGCGACGACTTCAGGATGATGTCGGCGAATTCGGCTTCGGTCTTCAGCCGGCCCTGCGCATTGATCGACAGTTGCAGCGGCACGTCGCGTGCGCTGGGCGAACCGCCGATGACGCCGGCCGCGACCTGCACATTCTGTTCGCGGATCGCGCGCACCGCGTCGCTGGCGGTCAGGCCGCGCTGCGCAATCTTCTGCGGATCGAGCCACACGCGCATGGCGTAGTTGCCGGAGCCGAACAGGCCGACCTCGCCGACACCTTCAAGCCGCGCCAGCCGGTCCTTCACGTTGATGACCGCGTAATTGCGCAGATAGGTCATGTCGTAGCGGTCGTCCGGCGACGTCAGGTGCACCACCATGGTCATGGTCGGTGAGCTCTTGATCGTCGTTACACCCAGCCGCTGCACGTCTTCCGGCAGTCGCGGCAGTGCCTGCGACACGCGGTTCTGCACCAGTTGCTGCGCCTTGTCCGGGTCCATGCCCAGACGGAAATAGACCGTCAGCGTCAGGTTGCCGTCGCTGTTCGCCTGCGACTGCATGTACAGCATCTGTTCGACGCCGTTGATCGATTCTTCGAGCGGCGAGGCGACGGTTTCCGCGATCACCTTGGGGTTGGCGCCCGGGAACTGCGCGCGCACGACGACCGACGGCGGCACAACTTCCGGGTATTCGGAAATGGGCAGCTGGAACAGCGACAGCGCACCGGCCAGCAGGATGAGCATCGACAGCACGCCGGCGAAGATCGGGCGGTCGATGAAGAATCTGGAAATGTTCATGGTTTCAGGCCTTCACGTTCGGGGCGCGCGGGGACGGCTGCGCGGGCGTGCCGACCAGCACTTCGCGGTTCATCGGCACGGTCTTCGGGCTCACCGTGTCGCCCGGCCGGGTGCGCTGCAGGCCATTGACGACGATGCGTTCGCCGGCACTCAGGCCGCTCTCGACGATTCGCAGGCCGCTCTGGCGCGCGCCCAGCCGCACTTCGCGGTAGGCGGTACGGTCGGTCTGGTCGAGCACCAGCACGAAGCGCTTGTCCTGGTCGGTGCCGATGGCGCGTTCGTCGATCAGCAGCGCCTCGCGCGGCGCACCGCCGCCGAGCCGGATGCGTGCGTACAGCCCCGGCAGCAGCAGGCCGTCGGCGTTGTCGAACACGGCGCGCACGCGGATCGTGCCGGACGAGGTGTCGAGCCGGTTATCCACCGACGACACGCGGCCGCGACGCGAATGGCCGTCTTCGTCGGCCAGGCCGAGAAACACGGCGACCGGCTCGCCGCCGGCGGCACGCGCCGGATTGACGTACTTCAGGAAGCTCTTTTCGTCGACGTCGAATGCGGCATAGACCTTGTCCATCGACACCAGCGTGGTCAGCGGCACGGTGCCGGCGCCGGCGGCGACGATGTTGCCAACCGTCACTTCGGCGCGCGAAATGCGGCCCGACACCGGTGCCGTGATGCGCGTGTATTCGAGATTGAGCCGGGCCGAGGTCAGCGCCGCCTGCGCCGCCTGCACCTGGGCGGCCGCTTCGCGCGCGGCATTCTGCTTTTCGTCGAGGTCGCGCTGCGCGATCGCGTTGTCGGCGGCCAGGCGCTGGCCGCGCGCCATGTCGGTGGCGGTGTAGGCCGCGCGCGTTTCGGCCGCCGCAAGCTGGGCCTGCGCGCGTTCGACTTCGGCAGCATAAGGGCGCGGGTCGATGGTGAACAGCAGGTCACCCTTGTTCACCCGAGCGCCGTCGCGGAAGTGCACCGCGGTCAGCGTGCCCGACACCAGCGGCCGGATGTCGACGCGATCGACCGCTTCGAGGCGCCCGGAATAGTCCTGCCAGTCGATGATGGTCTGGCTGGTCACTTCAGCCACCTCGACCACGGTGGCGGGCGGTGCGGCGGTCGCCGTGGCGTCCGGCGCGTCGGCCCGGGCGTGCAGCACGGCCGCGCCACCGCCGATCAGGATCAGCGAGGCCGCGAGAAAGGTGAGCGTATGACGGCGGTTCAGGATGGACATGGCTGACCTCATGGAAGGATGGAAGCGGGATGCAAGGGGGATTCAGTCATCTTTCGAACCCGGCGAGACGTCCGTGCACCGGCCGAGCCGGCAGCGCATGAACTGGATCGCGCCGGCGAGTACCGGTGGATGGGCAAGCAGGCCGGCGTGTGTCACGCCGGCAAAGCGTTCGACCTGGGTGTGCACACCTGCGGATATCAGCGCCGCGCCATATTTTTCGGCTTCGCAGTGCAGCAGGTCGTGTTCAGCCGTGGCGATGTAGGCGGGCGGCAAACCGGCCTGGCGGCACGATTCAAGCGGCGCGGCATAGGGATGCAGGCGCTGCGACAGCCGCGGCAGGTACTGGCGGTAGCAGTCGGTGCAGTCGGCGACGCTGAGGTCGGACTGCAGCCGCTGCGCGTCGCCCGCGCGCGTCATGCTCGGGTCGAGCATGGGCCCGATCAGCACCTGCACCGCGATGCGGAAGTCCTGCCGGTCGCGCGCCATCAATGCAAGGCTGGCGGCCAGATTGCCGCCGGCGTCATCGCCCGCGGCAACGAGGCGCTCCGGGTCCGCACCGAGGGTGGCCGCGTGTTCCACCGCCCACAGGGTTGCGGCGTACGCGTCTTCCGGCGCTGCCGGAAAGGGATGGGCCGGGGCCAGCGCATAGCCGACCGACAGCACCGCAGCGGGCAGTCCGGCTGCGATGAAACGGGCTGCGCCATCGGCGTCGTCGAGCGAACCCGCGACGAAGCCGCCGCCGTGCAGGTAGATCACCAGCGGCAACCGCACGTCGGGGGCGGGCCGGTAGAGCCGCAGCGGGATGCGGCCATTCGGGCCGGCGATGTCCAGGCTGCGCCAGGGCAGGGCGGGCGAACGATCGTTTGCGGTGTCGTGGTGCGGCGGGGGCATGCGGTCAGTCCTGTCGGCGGGGCCGGAATCGAGGCGTGACCGGATTGTCTGTGTTGGCGCTATCTGGATAAATAGCGATAATTCGTTAACACTATTCGCCAGTCACGAACAATTGGTCGTCGGCGACGACCTTTTCCGACGGAGTTGCGTCATGGATCGCTTGCAGGCCATGCAGGTATTCACCCGCGTTGTGGATTCCAACAGCTTCACCCGTGCCGCCGACAGCCTCGGCCTGCCGCGTGCCACCGTCACCACCGCGGTGCAGAACCTGGAGAACCTGCTGCATGTGCGGCTGCTCAACCGCACCACGCGCCGGATCAGCCTGACGCCCGACGGTGCGGCCTATTACGAGCGCTGTGCGCGCATCCTGGCCGACATCGAAGAAACCGAGGCGTCGTTCCGCGAGGTGTCGCGCGGTCCGAAGGGCCGGTTGCGCATCGACGTGCCGGCGCCGGTCGGGCGGCTGTTCCTGATCCCCCGCCTGTGCGAGTTCCACACCCGCTATCCGGACATCGAACTGGTGATCGGCATGGGCGACCGCCCGGTCGACCTGGTGCGCGAAAGCGTCGATTGCGTCATCCGGGTGGGCGAACTGCAGGACTCGACGCTGGTTGCGCGACGCATCGGCACGATGGAAACGGTCACCTGCGCAGCGCCCGGCTATCTGGAGCACCATGGCGCACCGGGCTCGCTCGACGACCTGCAGGACCACCGCGCAGTGCATTACTTTTCCAGTCGCACCGGGCGCGTAATCGATCTCGATTTCGTCGTCGATGGCAAGGTGGTCGAGGTCAAAGTGCCGGGCAAGGTGTCGGTGAACGACGCCGACGCCTACGTCGCCTGCGGTCTGCAGGGTTTCGGCGTGATCCAGCCGCCCCGCTTCATGGTGCATGCGCACCTTCAGTCAGGTGCGCTGCGCGAGGTGCTGCCGCAGTGGCAGCCTTCACCGATGCCGATTTCGGTTGTTTATCTGCAGAACCGGCATCTGTCGCCCAAGGTGCGCGCTTTCGTGGATTGGGCCGCTGAACTGTTCAGTCGCTGCCCCATTCTCGGTCGCTGCGATGGCCACAGTACCGAATGCAGCTTTGTCGGCACGCAGGACGGGCACACGCTGCAGGCCTTGATGGATCAGCCGGAAATGGCCGTTCAGTCCTGAGCGCTGGCGGGGTTGTTGCGCGGGTTGCACCGGTCAAGTTCGGGGTGGCCGGGCCGTTAGAACAGGTCTGAATCCGCAACCATCGACTGACCATGACCCTTTCACTTCCGGTCCGGCAGGAAGGCGCCGGCTGCGAGGGCTGCCGCACGCCTGCTGAACATTCCTTCAGTATCGCCTTCGCCTATCAGCCGATCGTGGATGTACGTGATCGCAGCATCTTCGCGCACGAGGCGCTGGTCCGCGGTCAGGCTGGCGAAGGTGCGGCGTCGGTGCTCGACAAGGTGGATGACAGGAACCGCTACTGGTTTGACCAGATCTGCCGCCGCAAGGCGATCGAAGGCGCAGCGCGCCTTGGCGTGTCCGAACTGCTGTCGATCAATTTTCTGCCCAATGCGATCTATCGGCCCGAAGTGTGCATCCGGGCGACGCTCGACGCGGCGCGCGACTTCAACTTTCCGGTCGAACAGATACTGTTCGAAGCAACCGAAGGCGAGCGGGTCGGCGATGCGCGCTGGCTGAGCGAGATCTTCACTGAGTACCAGCGCTTCGGATTCAAGACCGCGATCGATGATTTCGGGGCCGGCTATTCAGGGCTTAACCTGCTTGCACTGTTCCAGCCGGACTACATCAAGATCGACATGGAACTGATCCGCAACATCGACCAGCGCCGCGCCAGCCGCGCCATCGTGCGGGGCGTGTTGCGCACCTGCGAGGAACTGGGCATCACGGTCATCGCCGAAGGCGTTGAAACCGCGGCGGAGCGCGATGTGCTGATCGATTCAGGTGTGCGGCTGATGCAGGGCTGGTTGTTCGCGAAGGCGGCTTTCGATTCGATTGCCATCGTGGACCCGCTCGCCTGGCCCGATCCGTCACGCGTCCGGCCCCCGCGCAGGCGTGCGTCCGATCACCTCCCGCCTTCATGAACCGCTCAGTCGCCAGACCCGCCGCTGCGCCGGCCGCGCTCGACCCGGGCGGCTTGTTCGAGCATGCTGCAGCCGGCATCGCGTGGTTCGATGCCGACGATGTGCTGCGCTATGCGAACCGCTGGTTCGAGTCGAGCTACAACGTCCGTGCGGCGGACCACCCGAGGTGGGAAGACATGATGCGCAACTGCCACGCGACGCGGCAGGGCGTGCTGATCAATACGGACGACATCGAGGGCTGGCTGGCCGCAGTGCAGTTGCGCCGGCGAAGCCGGCCGACACGCAGCTTCGAATCCGATCTGACCGACGGGCGCTGGGTGTGGGTGGTCGAAACCATTGACGCGGGCGGTGGCGTGCTGACGCTGGCCAGCGACATTTCGGACCTGAAACAGCGCGAAGTCGTGCTGCAGCAGAACTACGACCACGCACTGCATGTATCCCAGCGCGACGCGCTGACCGGCCTGTACAACAGGCGTTACGCGTTCGAACATCTGCAGGCGGCGGTCGCGGCATCGCTCACCGGGAACACGATGCTTATTCTGGTCATGATCGATATCGATCATTTCAAGGCCTGCAATGACCTGTACGGTCACGATGTCGGCGACCAGGTGCTGCGCGACTTCGCCGAGCGCCTGCGCAGCGGCATCCGCGCCAGCGATGTGGCGGCACGCATCGGTGGTGAGGAATTCCTGCTGATCATGCCCGATATGCCCATTTCGGGCGTCGCCATGCTGTTGACCCGGCTGCAGGCACCTGAATCCACGTCAACGATGCTTCCGGCATACACCTTTCCCGCGGGTGTGACGGCGGTGCGGCCCGACGACTGTCCTGAGGCCTTGTTCCGGCGCACCGACAGGGCGCTCTACACGGCGAAGAACCGCGGTCGCAACCGCTACGTCATCGTCTGACCAATACGGCGCGTACTAGTACTCGCCTGCCGTTCCTGCCCAGCGACAGTCGTCGCCGCTGTGCTTGGCGCGATACATCGCCTGATCGGCGGCTTCCAGCAGGGCGAGCGCATCTTCGCCGTGATCCGGATAGACCGCGATGCCGATGCTGGGCAACACCGTGAGGTGACGACCGCCGAGCGTAACGGGCTGGCCGAGCGCGCTGCGAATCTTGAGAGCGACCACGTGGGCGTCTTCCGGCTGCGGAATGCCGGGCAGCAGCACGACGAATTCGTCGCCGCCAACGCGCGCCACCGTATCGGCATCGCGCACACAGCGCTTGAGCCGCTGCGCAGTTTCCTGCAGCAGCTGATCGCCCGTCGCGTGTCCCAGCGTGTCGTTCACTTCCTTGAACCGGTCGAGATCAAGATAGAGCAGGCCAACGTGAGCGTGCTCGCGGCGCGCGGCCGACAGCGCGGTGTCGAGGCGGTCGCGCAGCAGCGCGCGGTTGGGCAGGCCGGTCAGTTCATCGAACTGGGCCATGCGCTTGAGCTGTGCCAGCAACTGCATGCGTTCGATGGCGGTCGCCACCTGGGTAGATACAAAGTGCAGCAGCGCCATGTCGCGGTCGGTGTAGCCGGCCTCGCCCGGCATGCTCTTGAGCACCAGCGCACCGGTCGTACGCTGCTCGGTCTTCAGCGGCACGGCCAGCCAGCAGCAGGCGTCGGGTGTGGCGGCCGTACGCAGCTGCGACTGCCCGGTCCGCACCACTTCGCTGCACAGCGCATGCGGCGGAGCCGCTTGATGTTCGTCGAGACTGCAGGGAAAGCTGAGCACGCCGTCGCTATCGATGGTGGCGACGAAGAAGTTGTTGGCCGGCACCAGGCTGTCGATGATCAGTCGGATCCGCGCGCACAACGCCGGCAGGTCGCTTGCTGCGTGCGCTGCTTCGGACAGCGCATACAGCGCGGCCTGGGTGGCGTCGGCACGCTTGCGCTCCGTGATGTCGCGCGCAACCGCAATGCGAAGCCGGTCGGATTCCCACCAGCGGGCCGACCACAGGATATGCACGCGCCGGCCGTCCTTGCGCACATAGCTGTTCTCGAAATTCAGCATGTGCTCGCCCGCCATGATGTCGGCGGCCGCCTGCAGCGTGCGCGCGCGATCTTCGGGTGCCACCAGATCAATCATCGCACGGCCGACCATTTCCTCCGGCGTGTAGCCGAATATGCGTTCGCAGGACGCGCTGACGAACACGAAGCAGCCGTGTTCATCAACGACGCATATGGCGTCGGGGAGCAGGTCGAGGAAGGCCCGTTTGGCGAGTATCGGCGGTAATGGCATGTCCCGGAAAATACTACGCATGTCCGGCCCGGCGGGTGAATTTTGATTGCGCGCGGTGGCGTCGCCCGTCTGACGCTCACCGAGCGATCAACGCTGCGGCACGACGCGCAGGCTGTCCATCAGGCGCTCTGCCCCCGGGCGGCCCCGATCAAAATAGCGACCGCGCGGCGCGTGGAAAAGCATCAGGTAAAGTCGGTCGCTGACGACGGCACCACGGCCGACACCCGCGCGTTCCACCTCTTCGCTGCGCGCCGTGTAGAGATACTCGAAGCGGAAACCGGGACTGTCCGACACCGTGTCGGGCGCCAGCGACTGCAACTGGAACTGGCCACCATTGCCGGCCAGCATGGTTTCCACCAGACCCACCATGTCTTCCGGCGACATGCTGCTGCGGAACAGCGGTGGTTTGGCGTTGCGCGGCGCGAGGTCGTCCAGCGCCACACCATCGGCCACACCGCTGAAGAACGTCAGCAGATCGATCGGCACACCGTGCTGGGTCCACATTTCGCGATGTCTTGAACCGTAGGGCGTGTAGTGGTTCCAGTCACCGCCGGCCTGCACTTCCATGCTGCCGCGCACCAGTACCGGGGCCGATTCGACCCGCTTGAACTGGCCGCCGCAGCCGGTCAGCAGAAGGGTGAGGCAAAGCAGACAGCGCAGTTTCATGGTACGGAGGTCTCGATATAGCTGCGGATCATCGGCGCATCGGGTGCGTCGGGCCGAAGTTCAAGGTAATTCCGGAACGCGTTGCGCGCACCGTCGGCATCGTTGCGGCTGCGCAGTATCTGGCCACGCAATCGCACGGCTTCCGCCGGCAGCTCGGGCAGACCGTCGGCCTCGCCAAGCGCGGCGAGCGCCCGATCGAGATCGTCATCTCGCGCGCGCGTACGCAGTGCTTCGGCCCGCGCATACAGCAGCTGTCCGTCGCGTCCGTGGTGCGTCATCAGGCGGTCGAACAGGCGCAGGGAACTGTCCGGCACCCGCCGGCGCAACTCGTCCTGCAGCATCTGCAGCCGCAGCGGCGCGATGTGTGCACGGTAGCGTTCGGCGTGCACCTCGCCGGGCGCGCCGTCGCTGGTGAGTGCCATCGCAGCCGCCTTCAGCGTGTCGCGACGTTCGTCGGCGGACGGATGGGTGGCGAACAGCAGCGTGCCGCCGCCGTCTTCGCCGGCGTTTTCCTCGATCAACTGCGCCCAGACACTGGCCGCTTCGCCGGCGTCGTAACCGGCTCGATGCATCAGTTCCAGCCCTATCGCATCCGCTTCGCGCTCGTGGTCGCGCGAAAACGAATAGACACTGGCCAGCACACCCAGCTGCGCCACCTGACCGATGCTGCCGGCACCGGCCGCCCCGAGCGCAAGACCCAGGAACTGTGCGAAACCGGACTTGGCGCGCGCGTCGCGCAGACGCTCCAGGCTGTGCCGCTTGAGATAGTGACCGACCTCGTGCGCGAGCACAGCCGCCAGCTGCGCTTCGTTGGCGGCGCGCAGCAGCAGGCCGCTCCATACCTGCATCATGCCGTTGGGTGCCATGCTGGCATTGAAGAAGGGCGTGCGCACCAGATAGACCCGCATGTCGGGACAGTGATCGCCTGCGAGCCGGCAGGCGATGTCGGACACATAGCGCTGCAGCGCGTCGTCGCCGAGCAGGAAGCGCGAGCGGCGCAGCCGTTCCTCCTCGCGGTCCATCAGCGCCCACAGGCCACCTTCGTCGCTCGCCAGATCCGGCCGCGCAAAGCGCGGTGTGCCGCTGGGGCCGGCTGCGATGCGGCCGGGCCAGAGCGTCAGCAGGCCGCCGCCGCAGCCGCCGCAGAGCAGGTCACGACGTCGCATGTCAGCGCGGAAACTTGTCGAGCAGGGCGCTGATCGACTCTTCCGCAGGTTCGGCTTCGCGCAGGTCGCCGGTGCCGCGCAGCAGGCGGTTGAACCACACGATGTCGCCGCTCCGGAGATCGACCAGCGAGGCGTAGCCGGTCTGGATGCCGCCCGGCATGGCCACGCCCAGCATGGCAGCCAGCACGATGGCCGCCTTGCGTTCGGCGGTGGCGTAACTGTCGCGGATGTAGAGGAAGAGGGCGTAGTCGGCGCCGCTGGCGTCGCGCAGACGCGCGGTGTCTGCGCCGATATGCCAATCAAGGCGCTTTTCCTTGGTCGGCAACGCATAGGGCACGATGTAGTGATGCAGTGCGATCGCCGTGGCGACCGTACCGTGCAGGTGATTCAGCGCGACCGCGTCATCGTCGCTCAGGTCGGCTTCGTGCAGGGTGACGCCCAGCGATGCTTCACGACGCCGGACCGAATCACGCAGATGCTTCGTGGCCTGATCGGTCCATTGCGCCTGCGGCTCGGCGACGCCACCGGCGCCAACCGAAAACAACTCGACGTCGAGTGGCATCAGCACGATGCGCGCACTGTCCGGCAGACGCCCGAATTCAGGCGCCGTGGCCGCCTGCGACCAGGCGGGCCGGGCGCCCAGCAGGCACAGCAGGACAATGACAAATACCGTGAAAAAAACCGACAGTAAAGCGGGCGGAACGGAGCGAACTGAAAAACGCGACATCACGACATGCCGGAAGCGAAGAGCGGAGCCGCGATTCTATGCGAAAAAAATGTGCCAGCGCCGGTCCCGTCGATTCAGATTGCGCTGCCGCCACCCGGCACGACGCGACAGCCCATGATGCGCCAGCTGCCATCTTCCACACGTCCCATGCGGTAGATCGCGACCCACAGTACGCCGTCGGCATCGGACATTTCGACCGCCTGGAACACTTCGTCGTCCTCCAGCTCCGGTTCGAGAAAGCCGACCGAACGCGGCCGGTACACGACCGGATAGCTCTTGCGAACCATTTCAAGGAAACCTTCCGGCGCCGGGAAGCGCTTGCGGATATCCGGGAAGGCGTAGGACAGGGCGCGCGGCCCGTCGTCGGCTGCGAAGGCCGCCAGTTGCGCCTCGATAACGGCGCGCACCGCTTTCGCCTCGGCCGCATCGAATTTGCCCGTGCCGCCCGCCTGCGCGGGCAGTGAAAGCATCAGCAGGACGACGAACAGGACATGCGTCAGACGGTGGGACAGGCGCTTCATGGTGGACTCCGGAGCGGGCGACGCGATCGGGTGGGTGATTCAGCTACTACGTGCAGCGGCCTCCGGCGGATGCATCCGTCCGGGTCCACCGCGCCCGATGATCAGCCTAGCCCAGCCAGGCGCCGCTGTCAGCCGTCGGCGTTGATGCGCGCGATCAGCGCGCGCAGCGTGTTGTCGGCTTGCGCATTGTCGACCTGGCAGGTGCCGGCAGCCAGGTGGCCGCCGCCGCCGTAGGTCAGCATCAGTTCGCCGACATTGGTGCGGCTGGACCGGTCGAGGATGGATTTGCCGGTGGCGAACACCGTGTTCTGCTTCTGCACGCCCCACATGATGTGGATGGATATGTTGGTGTCCGGGAACAGCGCGTAGATCATGAAGCGGTTGGTGGCCCAGATCGTTTCCTCGTTGCGCAGGTCGAGCACGGCGAGATTGCCGTGCTGGCGGGTGCAGCGCAGGATCTGCGCCTTCGCCTTTTCGGCCTGGTCGAAGTAAAGCTCGACGCGTTCCTGCACGTCGGGCAGTTGCAGGATGTCGGTGATCGTATGGTTCCGGCAGTACTGGATCAGATCCATCATCAGCGCGTAATTGCTGATGCGGAAATCGCGGAAGCGGCCCAGCCCGGTGCGGGCGTCCATCAGGTAGTTCAGCAGCACCCAGCCTTTCGGGTCGAGAATCTCGTCGCGCGAAAACTGCGCCGCATCGGCCTTGTCCACGGCCTCCATCATGTCCATCGCGATGGTCGGGAACGCCGTCGGGCCGCCGTAGTAGTCGTACACGACGCGCGCAGCGGACGGCGCATCGGCGTGAATGATGTGATTGGATCGCTCGCCGGTGTTGCGCAGCGTTTCCGACAGGTGATGATCGAACGCGAGGTGGGCACCGGCCACATAGGGCAGGTTGGTCGTGATGTCGCGGTCGGTGATGTCGATCTTTCCGTCCTGCATGTCCTTCGGGTGTACGAACTTGATTTCGTCGATCAGGTCCAGCTCGTTCAGCAGTACGGCGCAGACCAGTCCGTCAAAATCGCTGCGGGTGACAAGGCGGAATTTCTGTGTGCTCATGGGGGAGTCTCCGGTGCGGGATCAGGTTTCGATACCGAGCTTCTACGGCGCCCTTTGACGGGTCTTGAACGCGGTCAGCCGGGCCCGCACGATATAATCTGCGCCAGTTCCGGCGACATCGGGTTGCCGGACGGCACGCCTCGGCGTGCCAGACCGGCAGTCGGGGTGTCCATGTCGCAAGTTCTTTCCGCTGTGCCGCCGTCACCAGACGCGGCGCCGCCGTCCAGCACCTTCCTCAAGTTCCGCAAGCGGCTCGAACGCGCGACCGGGCAGGCGATCGCCGATTATTCGATGATCGAGGACGGCGACGTGATCATGGTGTGCATGTCCGGCGGCAAGGATTCATACACGATGCTGGAACTGCTGCGCGGCCTGCAGCAGCGCGCGCCAGTGCGCTTCCGCCTGATCGCGTTCAATCTCGACCAGAAACAGCCGGGCTTTCCGGACCACATCCTTCCGGCCTATTTCGAATCGATCGGCGTCGAGTACCGGATCGAAACCGAAGACACCTACAGCATCGTCAAGGACAAGATTCCCGAGGGCAAGACGACCTGCGGTCTGTGCTCGCGACTGCGCCGCGGCATCATCTACCGCGTCGCAGGCGAGATGGGCGCGACCAAGATTGCGCTCGGCCACCACCGCGACGACCTGCTGGAAACACTGTTCCTGAACATGTTCTTCGGCGGCAAGATCAAGTCGATGCCGCCCAAGCTGGTCAGCGACGACGGTCGTCACATCGTCATCCGGCCGCTGGCCTACTGCACCGAGCGCGACATCGAGCGCTTTGCTCGCGTGATGGCCTACCCGATCATTCCGTGCAACCTCTGCGGCTCGCAGGAGAACGCGCAGCGCAAGCAGGTAAAGGCGATGCTGCAGGAGTGGGCGCGGGTCTACCCCGGGCGCATCGAATCGATGGCGACCGCGATGCGCAATGTCGTACCTTCGCATCTGGCCGATTCGAAGCTGTTCGATTTCGCCGGCCTGCAGCCGGGCACCGACGTAGGCGAGGGCGACACCGCCTTCGACCCTGTCGACCTGCCGGCGCGCAGCTGGGTAGACGACGAAGCGGTCGGCGGCATTCCTGTCAGGCTGGATATTGCGGCGAGCGGCGGCTGTGCTTGAGCGCTGGCTGCGGCGCAGCCCTGAGGGCCCGGACACTGCCGAAGTGCGCATCCTGTTCTGCTGCATGGGCAATATCTGTCGCTCGCCGACGGCCGAGGGCGTCGTGCGGGCGCGGCTCGAAAGTGCGGGGCTCGCGGATCGTGTCGAACTGGATTCCGCCGGCACCCATGCGAATCATGTCGGCAGCCGCACCGACCCGCGCGCACAAGCGGCGGCGGCAGCGCGCGGTGTCGACCTGTCGCGCATCCGTGCCCGGCGTGTCACCGAGGAGGATTTCGTCCGCTACGACCGCATCTACGCGATGGACCGCGACAATCTGCGCAATCTGCAGCGCAACTGCCCCGAGGCCGTGCAGCACAAGCTCGCACTGTTCCTGCAGCACGCAGAATCCTTCGACGAGGACGAAGTACCCGACCCCTACTACGGCGGGCCGGCCGGCTTCGAACGCGTGCTCGACCTGATCGAGGATGCGGCCGACGGATTGATCCGTGATCTGGCGCAGCAACTGAAATGAAAACGGGCGGCCGAAGCCGCCCGCATCGCCATGCCTGACAGTCTTACTTGTCCAGCAGCGCCTTCAGGTTCGTCAGACCGTCCGTATAGACCTTCCTGATCGTGCTGGTTGCCGTGTCATCGTCCTTGCCGGCAGCCGGGTAGTCTCCCTGGTCGACGCGGAAAAACACCGAACGCCATTCCACTTCGCTTCCGCCATCGGCAGCCGGCTTCACCGTCAGCCAGGACTTGTACTTGGTGACCGGAAGCGCACCGCCGTCCTGTGCGGTGTAGATCAGGCTGCGCTCTTCATCGGAAATCTTTTCCAGCTTTTCGATCACTTCACCGCCGCCCTTCACCTTGAGCGTGCGCACAGAACCCACTTCGCTGCCGGCGGTGGCGGTACTGCTCTCGATGGCCGGATGCCAGGCCTGCAACTGGGTGAAGTCCTTCACCTTGGCCCACACCACGTCCGGGCTGGCCTTCAGCAGGATGGTTTCGTTGGCCTTGAGTCGCGACGGGCCGTGGGCGAACACCAGCGTGCTGGCGATCAGGGCAATCAGTGCAGCAAGGAAACGCATGTGAATCTCTCCTCTGTGAATGTTGTAAAGGCGACGAGTGTCGGTGATAACGGTTTGCATGACCCGGGAAAACCGCCCCGGCAACGCGTTGCAGGCGCCATGAAAAGGGCCCGGTTTGCACCGGGCCCCATTCCTTGCGGACGATTTGACGCGCGAAATTACTCGCCGCGCGTTTCCACCTGTTGCATCGGCTCGTTGGCGATCACCGGAGCCTGGCGACGCCGACGCCCCAGCAGGACCGGTTCGGGCTCGATCGGCGCCTGACCTGCGCTGCTGCCGGGCTGTGTTTCGACCATGACGAGGCCGCTGGCATCAAGCGAGGTCTGCAGGTCAACCGGCGCGGCCACGGGGGCCGGCGCAACCTGGGTTGGTGACGAACCCATGCTTTCCATGGCACGCACCAGCGTTGATTCGGCGCTGTCGGTCACCACCGGCGGCGCAGCACGCACAACCGGCACATCGGCCACGGCCGGTGTGTCGATGACCGGTGCAGCCTGAACGGGCTCGGGGCTGATCTGCTCCACCGCATCCGCTTCGGCAACCGTCATCACGGCCGGGGCCGGGACTTCGGCCTGCACCGGCGCCTCGACCTGCACGGGCACTTCCTCGATCACCGCAACCACCGGTTCGGCACTGACCACGATGTCGACCGGTGCATCCTGCGCGGCAGCCGGCTCGGACACGGGTGCTTCGACGACGGGCTCGGTGGCCGCCAGCGCCAGCGGTGCCTGCGCCTCCGTCAGATCGACCGGTGCTTCGTTGGCAGCGGTCGTCACGCCCTCGATCTCTCCCTCGACGGCGGCGACATCACCGATGGCACCGGCTTCAGCGCCTTCGGGACGGCGTTCTCCACGTTCGCGGCGACCACCGCGGCGGCGGCGGCTGCGCGGTGCTGCACCCTCGACGCCATCAGTGGGGACGCCGTTTTCCGGCTGTGTCGAATCGGCTCCCAGCGGCAGATCGACCTGCTGCTGCTCGCGCGCATCGTTGGCGGCCCGCTCACGCTGGGCGCGCGGTTCACGCGGCTCGCGCGGTTCGCGCGGCGGCTTCGGCTCGCGCGGGGCGCGTTCGGCCTGGGCGACGTTGCTGTCCTGATCCTGCGTGCGCGGCTCACGGGGCTTGCGCTGACCCTCACTGCGGCTGCCTTCCGGACGTGCTTCTCCGCGACCGTCGCTGCGGCCCTCTGCGCGATTCGACGGCTCGCGACCTTCGCGCGGTTCGCGGCCCTCACGACCTTCCCGTCGGCCGCGGCTGCGGCCGCCCGAATCGCCGGAGCGCGGACTGCGCTCGCGATTTCCGGCCGGCTTCGGCTCGGCTACCGGCACTGCGACGGGCGCAGGCGCCGGATCGGCACCGCGGAACCACGACGCGATCATGCCGAACAGGCCACGCGGTGCGGCTGCCGGTGGCGCAACAGGCGCAGCGGCGACCGGCGCGGTCGGTACCGGGTCGGCCACCATCGGCGCCGGCTGGTCCGGCGTGAGGTGCTTGATCGCCGCTTCCATGCGCTTCGGGCGTTCGTCGGCCGGAATGGTCGACGGCGGCTGATAGCTTTCGGCCAGCGGATTCACGGCCATCTGGTAGGACGGTGCGACGATGCCTTCGAGATTCAGCTGGTCGTGGCGCAGACGGATGATTTCGTGCGCCGGCGTTTCGAGGTGCTTGTTCGGGATCAACACGATGTTGACCTTGTGACGCAGCTCGATGGCGTTGATGTCGGCGCGCTTTTCGTTCAGCAGGAAGGTGGCGACATCGACCGGGACCTGGGTATGCACGGCGCCGGTGTTTTCCTTCATCGCCTCTTCTTCGAGGATGCGCAGGATGTGCAGTGCGGCGGATTCGGTGGACCGGATGTGGCCGGTGCCGCTGCAGCGCGGGCAAGGGATGTAGCTGGTTTCGGCCAGCGCCGGACGCAGCCGCTGGCGTGACAGTTCGAGCAGGCCGAAGCGGCTGATCTTGCCCATCTGTACGCGGGCGCGGTCGTGATGCAGCGCGTCGCGCAGACGGGTTTCCACCTCGCGCTGGGCGCGCGGGTTTTCCATGTCGATGAAGTCGATGACGATCAGGCCGCCCAGATCGCGCAGGCGCAGCTGGCGGGCGATTTCGTCGGCCGCTTCGCAGTTGGTGCGCAGTGCGGTTTCTTCGATGTCGCTGCCCTTGGTCGAGCGGCCGGAGTTCACGTCCACCGCCACCAGCGCTTCGGTGTGGTCGATCACGATGGCACCGCCCGACGGCAGGGTGACCTGGCGCGAGTAGGCGGATTCGATCTGGTGCTCGATCTGGAAGCGCGAGAACAGCGGCACGTCGTCGCGGTAGCGCTTCACGCGCGCCACGTTGCCGGGCATCACGTGTTCCATGAAGGTGTAGGCCTGGTCGTACACCTCGTCGGTGTCGATCAGGATTTCGCCGATGTCGGGCTGGAAGTAATCGCGGATCGCGCGAATCACGAGACTGCCTTCCTGGTAGATCAGGAAGGCGCCGGTCTGCGATTGCGCTGCGCCTTCGATCGCGGTCCACAACTGCAGCAGGTAGTTCAGGTCCCACTGCAGCTCTTCGGCGTTGCGGCCGATGCCGGCGGTGCGAGCGATCAGGCTCATGCCGGCGGGCACTTCGAGCTGATCCATCGTTTCGCGCAGCTCGGCGCGATCGTCACCCTCGACCCGGCGCGACACGCCGCCGCCACGCGGATTGTTCGGCATCAGCACCAGGTAGCGGCCAGCCAGCGAAATGAAGGTGGTCAGCGCGGCGCCCTTGCTGCCGCGTTCATCCTTGTCGATCTGGACGATCAGTTCCTGGCCGACGTGCAGCGCGTCTTGGATGCGGGCACGGCCTGGCTCCAGATCAGCCTTGAAATAGACCTTGGAGACTTCCTTGAACGGCAGGAAGCCATGGCGATCCGCACCATAGTCAACGAAGCAGGCTTCGAGACTGGGTTCGATCCGGGTGATGACCGCCTTGTATATATTGCTTTTTCGCTGTTCCTTGCTGGATGACTCGATGTCGAGGTCTACAAGTTTCTGTCCATCAACAATCGCAACGCGCAGTTCTTCTGCCTGCGTCGCGTTGAAGAGCATTCGTTTCATCAACTTCTCCCGCGCGCACCGCACACGGGCAGGACAAACCGCTCGTCAAATGAATAACGTCTATCGTTTCGGCGGCAATCGGGTTCTATCTCGATGAGGACGGGACGGGGACGTGGAGGGGTTTGCCAACTCTCAATGCAGCCGCGGTCTCGCAGCTGCCTGGGGGATTCTGCCTGTACGGTACTCGCGCTACTCAGTACACTCGCTACTTGGGGTGAGCGGGATTAACCCGTGATCCGGTTTTCGTCTGTCCAAGAAAGACCGCATGAAGCACTTCACCGAACACATTGTTACCGGCGTCCACCACTTCGGGCTGGATGTGCTCCGGACTGCGCCTAACTCGCAATCAGACCGAAAACGCAACGCAGTATATTTGAAATGAAGGAGTTGGGTAAAGCTCCGAAAGTAGTGCGGCATGTCGTGGACATCGAGGAAGCGGGCCAGCGCATCGACAATTTCCTGATCCGCATCTGCAAGGGCGTACCGAAAAGTCACGTCTATCGCGTGCTGCGTTCGGGCGAAGTGCGGGTCAACAGCAAGCGGGTCGATCAGACCTACCGTCTGGCGGAAAGTGACGAGGTGCGTATCCCGCCGATGCGTCTGGCCGAGCCGGGCGCACCCGCGCCGGTGCCGTCGCGCGATTTCGACATCCTCTACGAAGACGATGCCTTCCTTGCGCTGAACAAGCCGGCAGGCATGGCAGTGCACGGCGGCAGTGGCGTCAGTTTCGGTGTCATCGAGAGCCTGCGCCGTGCCCGACCTGAGGCACGGCTGCTCGAACTGGCGCACCGGCTGGATCGCGAGACGTCCGGCATCCTGCTGATCGCGAAGAAGCGGTCGGCGCTCACGGCGCTGCACGATGCGTTCCGCGATGGCGGCATGGAAAAGCACTATTTCGCCCTGGTCAGCGGACGCTGGATGAATCCGCAGCAGCACATCAAGCTCGCACTGACCAAATACCTGACCGAATCCGGCGAGCGTAGGGTGTCGGTGGACAGCGAAGGCAAGGCGGCCCACTCCATCGTCCGGCTCGAAGTGCGCTGGCCGGGCTACAGCCTGCTCGACGTCAGGATCAAGACCGGTCGTACGCACCAGATACGCGTACACCTGTCGGCCAGTGGCTTTCCCATCGTCGGCGACGAAAAGTACGGTGATTTCGCCCTGAACAAGGCCTTGCGCAAGGAAGGCCTGCCGCGCATGTTCCTGCATGCCCACAGTCTGGCGCTCAAACATCCGCTGACCGGCGACCCGGTGGAACTTGCGGCGCCACTGCCGGCCGATCTGGCCGGCTTCGTTCGCCGCATCGATCAGCAGCAGATGCGCGAATTCGAACGGAAAGACGCCGATCCGACTCAACAGACCGAAAACCCCGACTGACATCCTCATGCCCGCACAGTTTGACCTCATCGTTTTCGACTGGGACGGCACGCTGCTCGATTCCGCCGCCGCCATCGTCCACGCCATACAGCGTGCCTGCGAAGATCTCGGGCTGGATATGCCGGACGACCGCACCGCGCGTTCGGTGATCGGGCTCGGCCTGGTCGACGCACTTGCCCGAGTGGTGCCCGAATTGCCGTCGTCGCGCCACCAGGAACTGGCGGGGCGCTACCGCCATCACTACCTTTCTCGCGACCATGAATTGACGCTGTTCGATGGCGTGCCCGCGCTGCTGGACGGTCTGGGTATGCGCGGACATACCCTGGCGGTCGCCACCGGCAAGAGCCGGGCGGGGCTGGACCGTGCGCTCGGACACACCGGACTGGGCAGCCGGTTTGCCGCGACGCGCTGCGCCGACGAATCGGTATCCAAGCCGGCGCCGGACATGGTGCTCGAGCTGATGGATGAACTGTCCTTCGATCCGGCGCGTACGCTGGTGATCGGCGACACGACGCACGACCTGCTGATGGCGCGGCACGCCGGTTGCGAGTCGGTTGCGGTGACCTATGGTGCTCATCCGCTGCACGAACTGCTGGCGGTGCGTCCGAAGGCACATTGTGCGAGCGTCGATGAACTGACGGCGTGGCTGGCATGTCACGCATAGCGGTGTGCGAGTCGGCCGAACTGGTCGATGGCGGGCCCGGCGTGCGCTTCGAGGTCGAGCAGCGCGGCAAGGCCGTAGCCGCATTCGCGGTCAGATTTCGCGGGCAGGTGCATGGCTACATCAATCGCTGCGCCCATGTGCCGATAGAGCTTGACTGGAATCACGGCGAGTTCTTCGACGACACAAAGTTATACTTGATGTGTTCCACTCACGGCGCGATCTATGCACCTGAATCCGGGCACTGCGTCGGCGGACCCTGTCGCGGCAGCCGTCTCGAGCCGGTAACGCTGGAAGAATCTGGCGGAATGATATGGCGACCCGCGTAAATATCTGTTTTATTGGCTAAAAATGTCCGAACCGGAAAAGCAGCGTGACCCCAGTGCAGAACCTGTCTGGGAACGAAAACTGATCGAGCGTCTGGCGCTTGAATCGGTGGTCGAGCAGCGGCGCAAGCGTCGCTGGGGGATCTTCTTCAAGCTGGTCGGCTTCGCCTACCTGGGCGTGCTGCTTTTCGCCCTGGTCGACTGGAGTTCCCTTTTCAGTCAGGCGGAACACCGCAAGCACACCGCGCTGGTCGAACTGAGCGGGGTCATCGCACCCGGGGCCGAAGCCAGCGCCGAGAGCGTGATGGCATCGCTGCAGTCGGCATTCGAGGACAAGAACACCCAGGGTGTCATCCTGCGCATCAACAGCCCGGGCGGCAGCCCGGTGCAGAGCGGCATCATCAACGACGAAATGAATCGCCTGCGGGCCATGTACCCGAATGTGCCGCTGTATGCGGTGGTCGAGGACATCTGCGCCTCCGGCGGCTACTACGTTGCCGTTGCGGCTGACCGTATCTATGTAGACAAGGCGAGCATCGTCGGCTCCATCGGCGTGCTGATGGAAGGCTTCGGCTTTACCGGTCTGATGGACAAGCTCGGCGTCGAGCGTCGCCTGCTGACCGCGGGCGAGAACAAGGGCTTCCTCGATCCGTTTTCGCCACAGGACGAAGGGCATCGCGTGCACGCCCGGGAACTGCTCGGCGACGTGCATCAGCAGTTCATCGATGTCGTGCGCAAGGGACGCGGCGATCGGTTGAAGGAATCGCCGGACATGTTCTCCGGCCTGATGTGGAGCGGTACCCGCAGCATCGAACTCGGGCTTGCGGATGATCTTGGCAGCGTTGAATTTGTCGCGCGCGAGGTCGTCAAGGCGGCAGACATCGTCGATTTCACGCAGCGGCAGAATCTGGCGGAACGTTTCGCCAAGCAGTTCGGCGCCGATGTCGGGGAAAGTGTAGCGGGCGCCTTTTCGCGCATCGGTCTGCGCTGAGGTTCGCGGCGACCGGTCAGCGGGTCAAGCGCCGGCCAGCATCAGGAACAGGGTGGGGCGGCGGTCGATGCGCGCCACATCTGCCGTCTTCCACTGCGCCACCGTGAGTGTGCGTACGTATTGATCAGGTGCCGTCAACGCGCTGGCGATGCACAGCAAGGTGTCGCCGCGACAATGCGCGCGCAGGGTTTCGAACATTTTCAGGTTGCGGTAGGGCGTTTCAATGAACAGCTGGGTCTGGCGCAGTTGCGCCGACGTCTTTTCGAGGGCGGTCAGCGCCCGCGCCCGCTCTGCATCATCCACCGGCAGATAGCCGTGAAACGCAAACGACTGGCCGTTCAACCCTGAGGCCATCAGTCCGAGAAGGATGGACGACGGGCCGACCAGCGGCACCACTTCGATACCCATGGCGTGTGCGGCGCGTGCCGCCAGTGCGCCCGGGTCGGCGACGCCCGGACAGCCGGCATCCGAAATGACACCCGCGCTGCGTCCCGCGCGTACCGGTTCAAGCAGCGCACGCAGCGGAGCGCCACCGCGCTCGGGTGGCAATTCGACGATGTCCAGCTCGCGCAGCGGCGTCGGGTGCTCGAGTCGCTTCAAGGTCGCCCGCGCCGATTTGGCGCTTTCGACCAGAAAGTAGTCGAGGCGGTGCGCGCACTCGCGCACTGCAGCAGGTGTATCGGCGTGCCACAAGGCGCGGCTGTCGAGTGCGCTGGGCAACATGTAGAGCACACCCTGCGGCGGTGCGTTCATGGCAGCGGATATCCGAGGCGGCGCAGCATGCGGCTCAACTCGATCAGCGGGAGGCCGACCAGCGCGGTCGGATCGTCTCCGCTGAGTCTTTCCAGCAGCGCGATGCCCAAGGATTCGGATTTTGCGGCGCCGGCACAGTCGACCGGGTCATCAAGATCGACATAGCGTTCGATTTCCGTTTCCGACAGCGTCCGGAAGACGACGTCCGTCGGGACGACCGCTTCATGCAGCGTTCCACTGCGCGGGTCGATGACGCAGAGCGCAGTGTCGAAGGTCACTTTTGCGCCGCTCAGTTCGAGCAACTGGGCGATCGCCGCATCGCGCGTACCGGGCTTGCCGTAGCGACGGGTGCCGCTCCAGGCGACCTGGTCGGAGCCGATGATGCAGCTGTCCGGATGGCGGAGGGCGATCGCCTGTGCCTTGCGGCGCGCAAGCCGGATCGCCTGCGCACGCGGCGTTTCATCACCGAGGCAGGATTCGTCGATGTCCGGCGAGGCCGTCGTGAAGGGCAGGCGCAGGCGTTCCAGCAATTCGCGTCGATAGCGCGAGGAGGAACCCAGAACAAGCGGGGGCAGGATGTCGGACATGGGCGGGGCGGGTCGGCGCGTTGTTGCGGAACGCTTTGACAGTATTGCGTGCCGGATAGTATCATTTTGGGTTTGATTCTTCGCCCGGATGCGCCCTGCGAGCCCACCGACAGGTGGTTTGCCTCAAAGCAGGGTGCGGTAAAGGTACCGGTGACTGGCATGGAAGAAAGCGACCGTCAGCAGGCACCCGGGAAGGGTGGCGGCATGCCTCGGCAGCTTGACGCAATTCAGTTTGCACGGACGTCCGGTGTCCTCGATGGCAGTACGGATGTTGCATTGCTTGAACGTGTAGCGCAGGAGTGCTCGGCGGTTCCGGCGCGGATAGACTGGTCGATTGCCGGGCAGGTTGATGCCGAAGGTGCGTGCTGGCTTGAGCTGGCACTTGCCGGATCATTGATGTTGCAATGCCAGCGTTGCCTCGAAGATGTCGCAGTGGGTGTGCGCAGCCGTTCGCGCTTCCGACTTGTTCAGGCGGGTGAAGAGTGGGGCGATCAGGACCTCGATGACGACACTTACGAGGCGCTGGAGCTGGAAGGTTTGCTGGACGTGCGAACGCTGATCGAGGACGAAGTCTTGCTGTCGCTGCCCGCCATCGCGCTGCATGATCAGTGCAGCCCGCCCGGAGCGGGCGCTGATGCCGATGCCGCCAAGCCCTCGCCGTTCGCCGAGTTGGGCAGATTGAAGCAGGGAAAGCAGTAAAAGTCGTAGGTGCCGGCGCTCGATGGCACCGGTGGTGTGCAACAAGCAGGGTCGGCGCGCATGCGAACCCCGACCGTTCGGCAGCCGCCGACCGGCCGGGAAAGCAGCGGCGATCCATCACGTTTTATTCATCCGGTTCGCCGGTAGGAGTGGTTCCATGGCAGTCCAGCAAAACAAGAAGTCCCCGTCGAAGCGCGGCATGCATCGCGCGCACGATTTCCTGACGGCACCGGCAACGGCAGTCGAATCGACGACCGGCGAGGTGCACCTGCGCCACCACATTTCCCCGAGCGGTTTCTACCGCGGCAAGAAGGTGCTCAAGACCAAGGGCGAGTGATCCCCTGTTCCGACTTTCCGGCACACAGCCCGATGTCGGCAAGTTTCGGCCATCGTGACTGGACTGGATGCATCGCATGAGCTACACCCTCGCCATTGATTGCATGGGCGGGGACCACGGCCCGTCGGTCACCGTGCCGGCGGCCGTTTCCTACATCCGGCGTGATCCCGCCTGCAGCGTGCTGCTGGTCGGGCTGCAGGACGTTCTGAACGCGGAGTTGAAACGCCTGGGGGCTGAGAACGAACCCAGGCTTTCTGTCGTGCACGCCACCGAAGTGATCGGCATGGACGAGCCGCCGGCGCAAGCGATGCGCGGCAAGAAGGATTCGTCGATGCGGGTCGCGATAGACCTGGTCAAGTCCGGGCGCGTGCAGGCCGCCGTCTCCGCCGGCAATACCGGCGCGCTGATGGCGATTGCGAAGTTCGTTCTGAAAACGCTTCCCGGCATAGACCGTCCTGCGATCGCGTCCATTCTCCCGACGATGAAGGGACATACCTATGTCCTTGATCTGGGTGCCAACGTCGATTGCACGTCCGAGCACCTTTTCCAGTTCGGGCTGATGGGCGCCATGCTGGTGTCGGCACTCGAGTCGCGTGAGCGGCCCAGCGTCGGCCTGCTCAACATCGGCGAAGAGGCCATAAAGGGCAACGATGCGGTCAAGGGCGCGGCCGAGTTGTTGCGCGCCAGCGATCTGAATTTCTATGGCAACGTGGAAGGCAACGACATCTACAAGGGCACGACGGACGTCGTTGTGTGCGATGGCTTTGTCGGCAACGTGGCGCTGAAGACGTCGGAAGGTCTGGCGCAGATGATTGCGACCTTCCTGCGCGAGGAATTCAGTCGGGGACCGTTGCGCAAGCTCATGTATCTGGCTGCCCGGCCGGTGATCCAGGCGTTCCGCAACCGGGTTGATCATCGTCGTTACAATGGCGCCACGTTGCTCGGACTGCGTGGCGTCGTCGTCAAGAGTCATGGGTCGAGCGATGCCTACGGATTCGAAGAGGCGGTGGCGCGTGCGGCGGATGCCGTGCGCAACGATCTGATCGCCCGCATTACCCTTTGCATGACACGTACCGAGGTGGCTGCATGACCTTCTGCCGTATCACCGGCACCGGCTCGTATCTGCCGGGATCGCCGGTGTCCAACGACGATCTCGTTGCGCGTGGCATCGAGACGTCGGACGAATGGATTGCCGAACGCACCGGCATCCGGCGCCGCCACTTTGCCGCCGACGACGAAAAATCCAGCGATCTTGCACTGCATGCCTGTCGCCGGGCGCTCGAGGCGGCGGGTCGTCTGGCGCAGGACATCGACCTGATCATCGTCGCGACCTCGACGCCGGATCAGGTCTTTCCGAGTACTGCCTGCCTGCTGCAGAACCGACTCGAGAACCGCACCGCAGTTGCTTTCGACGTCCAGGCCGTCTGCGCAGGATTCGTCTACGCGCTGACGATTGCCGAAAAATTCATCCGCTCCGGCTCGCACAAGTGCGCTCTGGTGGTGGGTTCGGAAGTCTTTTCGCGCATTCTGAACTGGGACGACCGCGGTACCTGCGTGCTGTTCGGCGACGGCGCCGGCGCGGTTGTGCTCGAGGCATCGGACGAGCCGGGCATCCTGTCGTCGGTGCTGCATGCCGATGGCCACTACCACGACATCCTGTCGGTGCCGGGGACGGTGTGCGGCGGCAAGGTGTCCGGTACGCCTCTGCTGCAGATGGATGGACAGGCCGTGTTCAAGTTTGCAGTACGCGTGCTCGGGGACACGGCAATCGAGCTGATGGACGCAGCGAAACTGCCGATGACTGCCCTCGACTGGCTGGTGCCGCACCAGGCGAACGTGCGCATTCTGCAATCCACCGCGCGCCGGCTCGATCTGCCGATGGACAAGGTGGTGGTCACCGTTGCCGACCACGGCAACACCTCGGCCGCGTCGGTTCCGCTCGCGCTCGATCTGGCGGTGCGCGACGGTCGCATCCGGCGTGGTCAGCTCGTGATGCTGGAAGGCGTCGGCGGTGGTTTCACCTGGGGCGGCGCGCTGCTTCGCTTCTGAAGGTCTTTCGAACATGCAGAAACTCGCATTCGTATTTCCCGGGCAGGGTTCGCAGTCGGTCGGCATGATGGCCGCCTACGGCGACGACCCCGTGCTCCGACTCACTTTCGACGAGGCGTCCGCCGCGCTGGGCGAAGATCTGTGGTCGATGGTGTGCGAAGGTCCGGCGGAACGCCTTGCGCTCACGACCAACACCCAGCCCTTGATGCTGACCGCCGGCGTTGCCGTGTATCGCAGCTGGATGGCACGTACCGGTCGTCGTCCCGACATGGTTGCGGGCCACAGTCTGGGCGAATATGCCGCGCTGGTGGCGGCCGGAGTGCTTGAGCTGGCTGACGCGGTGCCGCTGGTCCGTCTGCGCGCTCAGGCGATGCAGGACGCCGTGCCGGCAGGAACCGGCGCCATGGCCGCTGTACTCGGACTGGACGCAGCGGCGGTACAGGCCTGCTGCGACGATGCCGCGCAGGGGCAGATCGTCAGCGCCGTGAATTTCAATTCGCCTGAGCAGACAGTGATTGCGGGTCATGCCGAGGCGGTGACGCGCGCCATGGCGCTGCTGTCGGAGCGTGGAGCCAAGCGCACCGTGGCGCTTCCCGTCAGCGCGCCATTCCATTGCGCCCTGATGCAGCCGGCTGCAGCACGCCTTGCCGAAGCGCTGCCGGAGGTGGTGTTCGCCCGCCCGGCGATCACCCTGATCAACAACGTCGACGTTGCTTCGCCTGATGACCCTGATGCCATCCGCGATGCACTGGTGCGTCAGGCTGCTGCGCCGGTGCGCTGGGTCGAGGTCATCCAGCGCATGGCCGAGCTCGGCGCAGTCACCGTGGCGGAATGCGGGCCGGGCAAGGTGCTTGCCGGACTGACCAAGCGCATCAACCGCGAACTCACCGGTGTGGCGCTGGCTGACGCGGCGTCGCTGGAACAGCTGGCACAACAGATCGGAGCACGATGATGGGCGTACTTGACGGACAGATAGCGCTGGTCACCGGAGCCAGCCGCGGCATCGGTCGCGCGATCGCGCTGGCACTCGGCGCCGCAGGTGCAACCGTGATCGGTACGGCCACCACCGAAGCCGGTGCGGCAGGGATCCAGCAGGCGCTTGATGGTGCCGGCATCAAGGGGCGCGGCATCGTGCTCGACGTCACCCGCAGCGAGGACATCGCTACCGCGATGTCCGGTATCGAACAGGCGTTCGGTGCCGTCACGGTGCTCGTCAACAACGCCGGCATCACGCGCGACAACCTCGCGATGCGGATGAAGGACGACGAATGGCAGGCCGTCATCGACACCAATCTGAAAGCGGTATTCACGATGTCGCGCGCCGTGATGCGCGGCATGATGAAGGCACGCAATGGCCGCATCATCAACATCACGTCAGTGGTGGGCGAAACCGGCAATCCCGGTCAAGCCAATTACGCCGCTGCCAAGGCCGGCGTGGCCGGTATGAGCATGGCGCTGGCACGCGAGCTGGGTTCGCGCAACATAACCGTCAATTGCGTGGCGCCTGGCTTCATCGCGACCGACATGACCCATGCACTGGGCGATACGGCACGCGATGCCCTGCTTGGGCAGATACCGCTCGGCCGCTTGGGTACGACGGATGAAGTCGCGGGCGCCGTCGTGTTTCTCGCTTCACCGCAGGCCGCTTACGTGACCGGCAGCACACTGCACGTCAACGGCGGCATGTTCATGCATTGACGCCAACGCGGTCGGCGGTGTTGCCGGCCGGTCGTTGCCGGCGAAGCGGGGCAGGCTTTCTGTTACACTCGCGCCACTTTTTTTAGTGCCCTGACGGACTCGTCAGGGCTTACACAGGGAAGGAGTTTCGCAATGGAAAACATCGAACAACGCGTCAAGAAGATCGTCGCCGAACAACTTGGCGTGAACGAAGCCGAAATCAAGAACGAATCGTCGTTCGTCGATGATCTGGGCGCCGATTCGCTCGATACGGTCGAACTGGTGATGGCCCTCGAAGAAGAATTCGAGTGCGAAATCCCGGACGAAGAAGCGGAAAAGATCACTTCGGTGCAGCAGGCCATCGACTACGTGAATGGCCATCTCGCCGGCAAGGCCTGATCGTTCATCGGACGGAGCACGTTTTGGCACGTAAAAGAATTGTCGTGACCGGCTTGGGAATCATTTCCCCGGTCGGCAACACCGTAGGGCAAGCCTGGGAGAACATCCTGGCAGCAAAGTCCGGCATCAGGCGCATCACGCGCTTCGATCCGTCCGCACTGCCGGTACAGATCGCAGGTGAAGTTCGCGATTTCGACGTCGCCAACTATCTGTCCCCGAAGGAAGCGCGTCGCTTCGACACCTTCATCCATTACGGCATCGCTGCCTCGATGGATGCGATCCGCGACGCCGGGCTGACGGCATCACCCGACAACGCCGAACGTATCGGCGTATGCGTGGGTTCGGGCATCGGCGGCCTGCCGATGATCGAGGAAACGCACAACGTCATGCTGGCAGGCGGGGCGCGCAAGGTGTCGCCGTTTTTTGTGCCGGGTTCGATCATCAACATGATCTCCGGCATCATTTCGATCAACTACGGTTTCAAGGGCCCGAACTTTGCAACCGTCAGCGCCTGTGCGACCGCCAACCATTCCATCGGTGAAGCCATGCGCATCATCGAGTATGGCGATGCGGACGTGATGATTGCCGGTGGCGCCGAATCGACCATCTGCCCGCTCGGCGTCGCAGGTTTCGCGGCGGCCAAGGCCTTGTCGGGTCGCAACGACGACCCCGAAGCCGCCAGCCGGCCGTGGGACACCGGACGCGACGGTTTTGTGCTCGGCGAAGGTGCCGGGGTGCTCGTGCTTGAGGAATACGAGCATGCAAGGGCGCGCGGTGCGCGTATCTATTGCGAACTCGCCGGTTACGGCATGAGCGCGGACGCCCACCACATCACGGCACCGCGCGAGGACGGTGAAGGCGCATCGCGCAGCATGCACAATTCGCTGCGCAACGCCGGCATCGAAGTCGACGGCATCGATTACATCAACGCTCATGGCACCTCGACGCCGCTCGGCGATATTGCCGAGACGGTAGCCGTGAAGCGCTGCTTCGGCGAGCACGCGAAGAAGCTGTGCGTCAGTTCGACCAAGTCGATGACCGGTCATGCGCTCGGCGCAGCGGCCGGCATCGAGGCGGTGGTGACGGTGCTGGCGCTGCATCACCAGATTGCGCCGCCCACCGCGAACCTGCGGGATCAGGATCCGCTGTGCGATCTCGATTATGTGCCGCTGGTGCCGCGCGACTTGCGCATCCGCGCTGCGATGTCGAACGCGTTCGGCTTCGGCGGGACCAACGCCACGCTGGTGTTCAGGCAGCTGTAGGGCCATCGTTGTGGGCAACGACGGTCCAGCCGCTTTTGCCCGCATCGAACTTCAGGGGTCGCGTTGCTGCAACGCGGCCCTTTTCGTTTGCGCCGTTGCGCTGATCGTGTCGGTTTTGCTGCAGCCAGCGCATGCACCGGTCGCCGCAGCTGCACTCGCGCTGACCTTGTTCGCGCGTCGGCGCGCCGCCTGGACAGTCATCCGGTTGAGCGAAGCGGGACAGATGTCGGTCTGCCGAGCCGACGGATTGATCGCAACAGGTCGCCCCGTGACAGGGCGAATGGGCTGCCGGTGGGTATCGCTGCGCCTGCGCGCGGATGAGGGCGCAGGCTGCACGCTGATGCTGTTCGGCGACCAGTTCGCCGCTTCGGACGACTTCCGGTGCCTCAGGCGCTGGCTGCGTGCAACACTTCCTGATGACGCACACGACGCGGACGCAGGATGGTCGGGCTGGCGATCGCGCTGGTTTCCGGGTAATCGAGACTGAAATGCAGTCCGCGGCTTTCGTGCCGCTGGATGGCACTGCGCACGATCAGATGCGCGGTGAGCACGAGGTTGCGCAGCTCGATCAGGTCGTTGCTGATCCGGAAATGGGCGTAGTACTCGTCGATTTCACGCTCAAGCAGGCGGATTCGGTGCAGCGCGCGTTCGAGCCGCTTGTTGGTGCGCACGATGCCCACGTAGTCCCACATGAAGCGACGCAGCTCGTCCCAGTTGTGAGCGATCACCACCTGCTCGTCGGCGTCAGTCACGCGGCTTTCGTCCCATGGCGGCAGTATCGCCGGCGCGACCCGTTTGCGCGAAAGGATGTCCCGCGTCGCTGCGGTGGCGTACACCAGGCATTCGAGCAGCGAATTGCTGGCCAGCCGGTTGGCACCATGCAGTCCGGTGTATGTGGTTTCACCGATTGCGTACAGGCCATCGACGTCGGTGCGGGCGCGCTGGTCGACCTTCACCCCGCCGCAGGTGTAGTGAGCTGCCGGCACGACCGGAATCGGCTGCCGTGTAATGTCGATGCCCAGTTCGAGACAGCGGGCGTGAATGTTCGGAAAGTGACTGACCAGGAAATCGGCCGGCTTGTGCGACACGTCGAGATACACGCAGTCCAGGCCGCGCTTCTTCATTTCGTAGTCTATGGCCCGTGCCACGACGTCGCGCGGTGCCAGTTCGGCACGCTCGTCGTGCGCCGGCATGAAGCGCTCGCCATCCGGCAGGCGCAGCAGGCCGCCTTCGCCACGCATCGCTTCGGTGATCAGGAAGGATTTTGCATGCGGGTGATAGAGGCAGGTCGGGTGGAACTGGATGAATTCCATGTTGCCGACGCGGCAACCCGCGCGCCACGCCATCGCAATGCCGTCGCCGGTCGCAGTGTCCGGATTGGTCGTGTAGAGATAGACCTTGCCTGCGCCGCCCGTGGCGAGCACGACGACCGGCGCCGCGAAGGTGATGACGTCACCGGTTTCGATGTCGAGGATGTAGGCGCCGGCGCAGCCGATTTCAGGGCGACCGATCTTCCATCCGACGATCAGATCGACGGCAAGATGGCGTTCGAAGATGTGGATGTTGGGGTGACTGCGCACCTGGCCGGTCAGCGTGGTCTGGATCGCCGACCCCGTTGCGTCATCGACGTGCACGATGCGGCGGTGACTGTGACCGCCCTCGCGTGTGAGGTGATAACCCAGTTCGCCCTGCGCATCACGCGTGAATGGCACGCCGCGCGCGATCAGCCATTCGATCGCTTCACGGCCGTGCTCGACGACGAAGCGGGTGGCCTCCTCGTCACACAGGCCGGCGCCGGCGACCAGCGTATCGCGCAGGTGGTGATCGACCGAATCGGCGCTGTCCAACACGGCCGCGATGCCGCCCTGGGCCCAGCTCGAAGCCGAGTCCTCGACCTGTTTCTTCGTGATCAGCGCAACGCGCTGCCCTGCCTCGGCAAGGCGGAGTGCAAGCGCCTGCCCGGCGAGTCCGCTTCCAAGTACCAGCGCGTCGAAATTCAACACGGGAAAGAGCCGTTCGATAAAGCGCGCACTATATCGCAGCGCGCCGCCCGGCAAGCTTTTCTGCGCTCGACCGCAAACTTTTGCATTGCCCGTCATTGACCGGATGAACTTTGTGGGGACGCCCCGGTCTGTTGCAGCATGGACGCGACCCTTACTCCCCTTCAAGCAGTACTCAGGCCTGAGCGCTCGGATATACTGCGCGCCAGTTCAAATGCCGTACCGGTGAAAGATCCGGGCAAAGCAACCGCACAGATGAGCGAGCGAGAAGTTGACCAGTTGCTGGTCGAGCGGGCGCAGCGTGGTGACAAGCAGGCCTTCGGCCTGCTTGTCACCAAGTACCAGCGGAAGCTCGGCCGACTGCTTTCCAGACTCATACGTGACCCGGCCGAGGTGGAGGACGTCGCGCAGGAAGCCTTCATCAAGGCTTACCGCGCACTGCCGTCGTTTCGCGGCGAAAGCGCGTTCTACACGTGGCTGTACCGGATCGGCGTGAATACTGCGAAGAACTATCTCGTATCGCAGGGGCGACGTGCGCCGACAAGCACTGAATTCGATTCGGAAGAAGCTGAAAACTTTGACGACAGCGATAATCTGCGCGACATCAACACACCGGAACGTCTGCTGCTGACCAAGCAGATCGGCGAAACAGTGAATGCTGCGATGGACGCTTTGCCGGAGGAATTGCGCACCGCGATCATGCTGCGCGAACTCGAAGGCATGGCATACGAAGAAATTGCGACCGTGATGGACTGCCCTATCGGGACCGTGCGTTCGCGTATTTTCCGCGCTCGCGAGGCGATATCGGAAAAACTGCGGCCGTTGCTCGACACGGCACCTGACAAGAGGTGGTAAGACCCATGAAAGAAAATCTGAGCGCGTTGATCGACAACGAACTCGAAGAACGACAGGCCCAGCAGGTGCTCGATCGCCTGCATGCAGACGGTGACCTGCGCGACGAATTTGCGTTGCAGGTTGCAGTCGGAGACGCCCTGCGTGGAGACATCGGACTTGGCGCGACGTTCACGGCGTCGGTCATGAGTAGACTTGACGACGAGCCGACGGTGCTGGCTCCAGTCATGCGTCGATCGGCGGCGGCCAGCCCCAGGCGCATGTGGATGTCCGCAGCCGCCGCCGTTTCCGGCGTCGCACTCGTGTCCTGGCTGGGGCTCGACCTGATGCCGGCCGGTGCTCCGGTGCAGATGGCGGCCACCACCCCGGCGGTGGGTTACACGCCGCAGGTACGGGCTGCCGTTGTCAGCAATGACGCACCTTTGCGTGCCTATGTTGTCGCACACCACGGCTACTCGCCTACCGGGAGCATGCAGGGCGTTGCGCTCTACGCACGCGGTGTTTCGGATGTTTCGGCCGACGACCGTCGATGATCTTCCGCGCAGTCTGCTTGCTGGCTGCCCTGATCGGCGGGCCGGTCGCTTGGGCGCAGAGCCAGGCTGAAGCGCTTTCCATGTTGAGCCGGGCGGTCACCGCCTCGCAGAACATGTCCTACGCAGGCACCTTCGTATACCAAAGCGGTGCCAACGTCGAAACGTCCCGCATTGCGCATTATGTCGACGCGGACGGCAGTTCCATCGAACGTCTCGAGGTACTCGACGGCAGTCCGCGGGAGGTCGTGCGCATCAACGACGAGGTGCGCTGCTACCTGCCGAAAGAAAAGATCGTCATCGAAGACCGGCGGGGTTCGCGCAAGACTTTCCCGTCGCTGCTTCCGGAATCGATCAACGCGCTGAGCGAGTTTTACGCAATCAAGCGCGGAGCGCCCGGCCGGGTAGCAGGGTTCGAGACGCATTCAGTGTTGCTTGAACCCAAGGATGGTTTCCGTTTTGGATACGTGTTCTGGATCGAGGCGCAGACTGGCCTGCTGCTCAAGGCGCGCATGGTCAATGAACGCGGCGAGGCGATCGAGCAGTTTGCTTTCGCACAACTTGAAATAGGGCTTCCGCTCAGCCGCGAGGATGTCCGATCGCGCATGGCGGCGATGTCGGAGGGCTGGGCGGTACATTCCGCCAGCACGACCACAGGTCAGAATGTGGATGTCGGCTGGGTGGCCAGCGCACCGGTGCCGGGGTTCCGGCAGATTGCCGGCATGCGCCGCTCGCTCGGCCCGGACCGTCCGGACATGGTGCACATGGTGTTTTCTGACGGCCTCGCTGCGATATCGGTGTTCATCGAACCGTTCCGCAAGGAAGACGGCAACTTCATCGGACCGATGAAGCACGGCGCGGTGAACGTGTTCAAGCGCCGGGTGGGCAACTTCATCGTCACCGCACTCGGCGAAGTGCCACCGCACAGCTTGCTGCGCATGGTCGAGGGCGTGGAGCAGAAGCGCTGATGGACATCCGGCAGGGTCGGGTGCGACGCGTCGCCGGTCGCCTTGCCTGGGTGGACGTCGTGCGCAGCAGCGGCTGCGGCCGCTGCAACGATGTCGGTGGCTGCGCTCAGGCCTGTTCAGCCCGTCCGACCACCTACGTGATTCCGATATCGCACGCGGTTGCAGAAGGCGACCGTGTCGAGGTTTCGGTTCCGCAAAATGCCCCGCTGGTCGCCGCGCTGATGACCTATGGCGTCGGTCTCGCCGCTATGTTCGCCGGTGCGCTGCTTGCGCGCGTCGTCGTCGGTAGTTCGGATCTGGCGGTTGCAGCCGGTGCCGTTACCGGCCTTGCAGCATCCGTGTTGTGGCTTCGACGTGTGCAACCGCGTGCCGAGCTGCTGCCGGCGATCCGTGCCGTTCCGCAAACCCGAACCCGTCCGGAATCATGAAAGCATTCATTGCCGCGTTGTTCCTGAGTTTCGTCACGACGTTTGTCACGGCTGCGGCGCCGACGCAGCCACCCGCACCGCGCCAGTTGCCGGATTTTTCCGAGCTGGTCGAGCGGCAGGGGCAGGCGGTCGTGAACATCAGCACGACGCAGAAGGTCAGCACGCGCGCCATGCCGCAGATGCCGCCCGGCATGGACGAAAATGACCCGATGTACGATTTCTTCCGTCGCTTTGTGCCGCAGCAACCTGGCGGCCCGGGATCACCGGATGCGCGCTCGCTGGGATCGGGCTTCATCGTGTCGGCCGACGGCTACCTGCTGACCAATGCGCATGTCGTTGATGAAGCGGAGGAAATCACCGTCAAGCTCAGCGACAAGCGCGAATTCAAGGCGCGTGTGGTTGGCGCCGACAAGCGCACCGACATTGCGGTGCTGAAGATCGACGCTACGGGTCTGCCAATGGTGAAATTCGGCGACGCAGCCAAGCTGCGCGTCGGCGAGTGGGTGGTGGCCATCGGTTCGCCGTTCGGCTTCGAAAGTTCGGTCACGGCCGGCATCGTGTCGGCCAAGGGGCGCTCGCTGCCGCAGGAAAATTTCGTGCCGTTCATCCAGACCGATGTGGCGATCAACCCGGGCAATTCCGGCGGTCCGCTTTTCAACCTGCGCGGCGAAGTGGTCGGCATCAACTCCCAGATATACAGCCGCAACGGTGGTTTCATGGGGCTGTCGTTTGCGATCCCGATCGACGTCGCGATGGACATCCAGTCGCAACTGCGTACCAACGGGCGCGTGCAGCGCGGGCGCATCGGCGTCGTGATCCAGGAGGTGACAAAGGAACTCGCGGATTCCTTCGGCATGAAGCGGCCGGAAGGCGCGCTGGTCAGTTCTGTCGAACCGCGTGGCCCGGCCGAAGTCGCCGGTATCGTGCCGGGGGATGTCATCCTGCGTTTCGACGGCAAACCGGTGGAAGGATCGGGAGATCTGCCGCGACTGGTCGGCGGTACCAAGCCGGGCGCATCGTCGATCGCCCAGGTGTGGCGCAATGGCGCCACGAGCGACATCGCGGTCACGGTAGCCGAACTGAACGACGATCAGGCCGATCCGCGACGCAGCCGCCGTGGCGGCGGTGCTCCGGAAGCGGCACCGCAGTCCAACCGCCTGGGTCTGGTGCTGTCCGAAGTGACGCCGCAGCAGCGGCGCGGCATGCAGATCGAAGGTGGCCTGCGGGTGGAAAACATCACTGGCGGCGTCCGGTCGGACCTGCGCATCGGCGACGTCATCCTTGCCGTCATTGCGCGTGGCAAGCAGACGCCCGTGTCCACGCTGGACCAGTTCAACAGCATCCTGTCCGGCATGGAACCGAAGATCGGCCTGACCGTTCTGGTCCGGCGGGGCACCAACCAGACCTTCCTGACACTGCGCGTGCCGAACGGTCAGGACGCGGAGAAGTGAATCTGCCGCCACATGCGCCGGCGCTGACGCTCTATCTGCGTCGCTGGTGTCATCTGTGCGACGATCTGCTCGAGCAGCTGACACCGATGATCGCGCCGCTTGGCGTCGAAGTGCGCGAAGTCGACATCGACGAGCACCCGGAATTCGAAGCCTCCTATGGCGAACACATCCCGGTGCTGTGCGCCGGCGAGCGCGAACTGTGCCGTCACCGGCTTGATCCGCAGGCGGTGCAGGCCTATCTGCTAGAATCGCGGGCTTGATCTCGTCGGTCCGGCTGACCAGACAAGGGTGCCGCCAAGGGCACCCTTTTTCATTCCTGTTTCCAATCTGACGATGCAGCACATCCGAAACTTTTCCATCATTGCCCACATCGACCACGGCAAGTCCACGCTGGCCGACCGTCTGATCCAGCGCTGCGGCGGCCTGTCCGACCGCGAAATGGAGGCGCAGGTCCTTGATTCGATGGATCTGGAGCGCGAACGCGGCATCACGATCAAGGCGCAGACCGCGGCCCTGCGTTACAAGGCCAACGACGGTCAGATCTATCAGTTCAACCTGATCGACACCCCGGGCCATGTCGACTTCTCCTATGAAGTGAGCCGTTCGCTGTCCGCCTGCGAAGGCGCGCTGCTGGTGGTCGATGCGTCGCAGGGCGTCGAGGCGCAGACGGTCGCCAACTGCTACACCGCGCTTGACCTGGGCGTGGAAGTGGTGCCGGTGCTGAACAAGATCGATCTGCCGCAGGCGGATCCTGAGAATGCGCGCCAGGAGATCGAGGACGTCATCGGCATCGATGCAACCGATGCGATCCAGTGTTCCGCCAAGACCGGCCTGGGCATCGACGACATCCTCGAAATGATCGTCGTGCGCATCCCGCCGCCCAAGGGTGATCCGGCGGGGCCGCTGAAGGCTCTGATCATCGATTCCTGGTTCGACAACTACGTCGGCGTCGTCATGCTGGTGCGCGTGGTCGATGGTGCATTGAAACCCAAGGACCGGATGTTGTTCATGTCGACCGGGGCGCAGTACCAGGTCGATCAGGTCGGCGTGTTCACGCCCAAGTCCCTGTCGCGCGAAAGCCTGTCGGCGGGTGAGGTCGGTTTCGTCATCTGCGGCCTGAAGGAACTGAAGGCAGCCAAGGTCGGCGACACCATCACGCTGGCGGATCACCGTGCGCCCGAGCCGCTCCCCGGCTTCAAGGAAATCAAGCCGCAGGTGTTTGCCGGACTGTACCCGGTGGAAGCCAGCGAGTACGACCAACTGCGCGAGTCGCTCGAGAAGCTCAAGCTGAATGATGCATCTCTGCAGTACGAGCCGGAAGTGTCGCAGGCACTGGGTTTCGGTTTCCGCTGCGGCTTTCTCGGCATGCTGCACATGGAAATCGTGCAGGAGCGGCTGGAACGCGAATTCGACATGGATCTCATCACCACGGCGCCGACCGTGGTGTACGAGGTGCTGATGAACGACGGCAGCATCGTCATGGTCGAGAATCCGGCCAAGCTGCCCGAAGTATCGAAGATGTCGGAGATCCGCGAGCCCATCATCAAGGCGGTCATCTTCCTGCCGCAGGAATATCTGGGTGCGGTGATCACGCTGTGCGAGCAGAAGCGCGGGCAGCAGGTGAACATGCTGTATCACGGCCGTCAGGTGCAGCTCACCTACGACCTGCCGATGGCCGAGGTGGTGTTCGATTTCTTCGACAAGCTCAAATCGGTGTCGCGCGGTTACGCTTCGCTAGACTACGAATTCAAGGAATACCGCGCAGCGGACGTGGTGAAGCTCGACATCATGGTCGCCGGCGAAAAGGTCGATGCCCTGTCAGTCATCGTGCACCGGGCCAACGCGCAATACCGCGGCCGCGAAGTGGCGGCCAAGATGCGCGAGCTGATTCCGCGCCAGATGTTCGACGTGCCCGTGCAGGCGGCGATCGGGGTGCACATCATTGCGCGCGAAACGATCAAGGCGTTGCGCAAGAACGTGCTGGCCAAGTGCTACGGCGGCGATATTTCACGCAAGAAGAAGCTGCTCGAAAAGCAGAAGGCCGGCAAGAAACGCATGAAACAGGTAGGCAACGTCGAAATACCGCAGGAGGCGTTCCTCGCCGTACTGCGCGTCGACGACAAATAAAAAGACTGGATCCGAATCTTGAATTTCGCACTCATCCTTTTCGTGCTTTGCGTGGTGACCGGCATCCTGTGGGGCCTGGACCGCATGGTGTTCGCGCGCAAGCGGCCGGCCGGTGCGCCGGACCCCTGGTGGGTTGAATACGGCGCAAGCTTCTTCCCCGTCATCATCGTCGTGTTCGGGCTGCGAAGTTTTGTCGTCGAGCCGTTCCGCATACCGTCCGGATCGATGATTCCGACGCTGCTGATAGGAGATTTCATCCTGGTGAACAAATTCACCTACGGCGTGCGTCTGCCGGTGCTGCACGACAAGATCATTCCGATGAATGATCCGCAGCGCGGGGATGTGATGGTGTTCCGCTACCCGGCTGATCCGTCTGTCGATTACATAAAGCGCGTGGTCGGCCTGCCCGGCGATACTGTGGCCTATCAGAACAAGCGGCTGACCATCAACGGTGTCGAAGTCCCGCTGCAACCTGCGGAAGACTATTTCCACAGCGAGCGCGCCTACTACTCCAGTCGCTTCAGCGAAACCCTGGGTGACGTGCAGCACCACATCCTGAACGACCGCGATGCGCGGGCCGACATTCCGACCGCACTCGATTTTCCGGGGCGCGAAAACTGCGTCTACAATCGCGAGGGTGTGCGCTGCGAAGTGCCGGCTGGCCACTATCTGGTGCTGGGAGACAATCGTGACCAGAGTGCCGACAGCCGCATCTGGGGTTTCGTGCCGGACAAGAACATCGTGGGCAAGGCTTTTTTCATCTGGTTCCACGCGGACACCATCCTGCCGCCGAAAGGCATCGATTTCGGCCGTATCGGCAGCTTCAGGTAGTTTGATCGCATCATGAGGAGCAACAGATGCTGCGCAAGCAATCCGGTCTGAGTCTGGTGGGATTCCTGTTCGTTGCCGGCGTCATCGGCATCGTTCTGGTGCTCGGCATGAAGACGATTCCGGCGGTCATCGAGTACTACACCATCCTGAAGAACGTGAATGCCATCGTGAAAAACGGCGAGATCAAGAACGGCACGGTGGCTGACTACCGCAACGCCTTCGCCAAGCGATCCATCATGGACGAGATGTCCAGCGTCACGCCGGCGGATCTCGACATCATCAAGGACTCGAACGGCGTCGAGGTCTCGTTTGCCTATGACCGCAAGGTGCACATGTTCGGCCCTGTAAGCATCCTGTTCGAATTCGAAGGGTCGGCCACCGGGCCGAACTGACGTCGTGACCTCCGCCGGGCAGATCGAGCAGGGGCTCGGCCACGTCTTCGAATCGAAGCACTTGCTGACCCAGGCGCTGACCCATCGCAGTTTTTCCGCTACGCACAACGAACGGTTCGAGTTCCTCGGCGACGCGGTGCTCGACTGCATCGCGTCCGATCTGCTGTGCGAGCGCTTCCCGGAGCTTCCGGAAGGCGTGCTGTCCCGTCTGCGTGCCAATCTGGTCAAGCAGGACACGCTGGCCGACATGGCGTGCGAACTCGATCTCGGCAGCGCACTGAGGCTTGGAGAGGGCGAGGTGAAGACCGGTGGCCGCTCCCGGCCATCCATCCTCGCCGACGCACTCGAAGCGCTGATCGGCGCAGTGTTCATCGAAGCCGGGTATGGCGCGGCGCGGCAGACGGTCGAGCGGCTGTTCGGCGCGCGTCTGACCGGTCTGAACCCTGACCTCGATTCGCGCGACCCGAAAACCGCACTGCAGGAATGGCTGCAGGCACGACACAAGCCGCTTCCGGTCTATGAAATCAGCGCCGTGACGGGTGCGGCACATGCCCAGGCCTTCCGCGCGCGCTGCCGCGTCGAGGCGCTGGGCCTCGCGACCGAAGGCGAAGGCAGCAACCGGCGCACCGCCGAACAGGCCGCCGCATCGCGCGCGCTCGAACAACTGCAGGGACAGACATGAACGATTCCATTGCGGACAGCGAATTGCCGGACACGCCGCCCGATGCATTGCCGACCGCGCAACCGGCCACTCCGCCGATCACCCACTGTGGCTTCATTGCCATTGTCGGCCGACCCAATGTCGGCAAATCGACGCTGATGAACCGTCTGATCGGCCAGAAAGTGAGTATCACCTCGGCCAAGGCACAGACCACGCGGCACCGCATACACGGCGTGCTGACCCGTGACGCCCGTCAGTTCGTGTTCGTCGATACGCCCGGTTTCCAGACGAAACACCGCAATGCGCTCAACCGCGTGATGAACCGCTCGGTGACACAGGCGCTGGCCGACGTCGACGTGATCGTGTTCGTCATCGAAGCAGGCAAGCTGACCGAAGCCGATCAGGAAGTGATTGCGCTGCTGCCGAAAGACCGGCCGGTGCTGCTGCTGCTGAACAAGACCGACAAGGCGGGTGATCGCGCAAAGCTGCTGCCCTTCGTCGAACGCATTGCGAAGCTGCACGACTTCCACGCCATCCTGCCGGTCAGCGCCCAGCGTGGCGACGGGCTCGATGCGCTGATGAAGGTGGCCGGCGAACTGCTGCCTGAAGGCCAGGCCATGTTCGACGCCGACGACTTCACTGATCGCAGCGAACGCTTTCTCGCCGCCGAGTACATCCGCGAGAAGCTGTTCCGGCAACTGGGCGACGAACTGCCTTACGGTCTGGCGGTCGAGATCGAACGCTTCGAGGCGGAAGGCAATCTGCGCCGCATCGCCGCGGCCGTCATCGTCGGCCGCGAGGCGCACAAGGGCATCGTGATCGGCCGCAGTGGCGAGGTCCTCAAGACCGTCGGCAGCGCGGCGCGGCATGACATGGAAAAGGTGTTCGACTCCAAGGTGTTCCTCGAACTGCACGTGAAGGTACGCAGCGGCTGGGCCGACGACGAGCGCGCCCTGAAAAGTCTGGGTTTCGAGCCGTGAGCGTAGCGCCGGTGCCTTCCGCGCGGTGGTGCAGCGCGCGCTGCCGGAAGGCGTTCAGGTGAGTTCGGGCAAGCAGCGGGTGGACGGCCAGCCCGCCTTCCTGCTGCAGGCCCATCCCTACCGCGAAACCAGCCTGGTGGTCGACGTGTTCAGCCGCGATTTCGGCCGCATCGGTCTGGTGGCACGTGGCGCCAAGCGACCGCGTGCCGCGCTGCGCGGAGTGCTGGTGGAATTCCAGCCGCTCGAACTGGGCTGGTTCGGTCAGGGCGAGTTGCGCACGCTGGCGCGCGCCGAATGGCAGCGCGCATGGCCGATGCTGTCCGGACCGCGGCTGCTGCTGGGCTACTATCTGAACGAATTGCTGCAGCGCCTGCTGGCACGCGAGGACGCGCACCCGGCGCTGTTCGACCGCTATGCCGACACGTTGCAGAAGCTGGCGCTGGCACCGGGCGAAACGGCCGGTCATCAGGTGTTGTTGCGCAGCTTCGAGAAGTCGCTGCTGCAGGAACTGGGTTACGGTCTGACGCTTGACGTCGACGCGCACGGCACCGCGCTGGCTGGAGATGCCTCCTACCATTACGTGCCCGATCAGGGCCTTGTGGCAGGCGACGCGCAAGCGCCGCATGTCGTCGGCCTCACGGGCGCGCAGGCGCTGGCGATCAGCGGTGACGATTACGGCGATCCGCAGGTCGCGCGTCTGGCCAGAACATTGATGCGCACGCTGATCGCCCACTATCTGCAGGGGCAGGAACTGCGTACCCGGCGTGTATTCATCGAATTACAGGATCTCTGACTCATGATCGAACTCGGCGTCAATATCGACCACGTTGCCACATTGCGCCAGGCGCGCCGCACCTACGAGCCGGATCCGGTGTGGGCTGCAGTGGAGGCGCATCTGGGCGGTGCCGACGGCATCACCGTGCATCTGCGCGAAGACCGTCGTCACATCCAGGACGACGACGTGCGCCGGCTGCGCGATCTGGTGCACATCAAGCTCAATCTCGAAATGGCGGCCATCGATGAAATGGTCGGCATCGCATGCGGGCTGAAGCCGGAAATGGCCATGCTGGTGCCGGAAGGGCGGCACGAGGTGACCACCGAAGGCGGACTGGATATCGTGTCGCAGGAAGAGCGGCTGCATGGCGTGGTCGGCCGCCTGCGCGACGCCGGCATCGTCACCAGCGTATTCATCGACGCCGAACTGCCGCAGATCGAAGCGGCAGCGCGCATCGGTGCCCAGGTGTGCGAGGTACATACCGGCCCCTACGCACACGCCTTCCACGGTTTCGGCCGCGATCGCGAATCGCAGCCGGTGGCGGTTGAACTGGACAAGGTGCGCGCCGCCGGCAAGGCGATCCGCGATCTGGGCATGCGTTTCAACGCCGGTCACGCATTGAACTACGCCAATGTGCAGCCGGTGGCCGAACTGCCGGGCGTGCGCGAACTGCATATCGGCCATGCCATCGTCAGCCGTTCGGTGTTCGTCGGCCTGCGCGAGGCGGTGCGCGAAATGAAGCAACTTATGCGAGAGGCGGCGGGGAGGGCGGCATGATTTTCGGTGTAGGCACTGATCTGTGCAGCATCGCGCGGCTGGAACGGCTGGTCACGCGCAATGGCGAGGCGCTGGCACGGCGCATTCTGGCTGTGTCCGAAATGGTCGAGTTCGAGCGCGCACGCGAACCGGCACGTTTTCTCGCCAAGCGTTTCGCGGCCAAGGAAGCTCTCGGCAAGGCGCTCGGGACCGGGGTGCGTGCGCCGGTGCTGCTGCGCTCCATCGCCGTGACGCATGATGACCTCGGCAAGCCGGTGTTCCTGTTTGACGAGTTGCTGACGCAGTGGCTGGACCAGCGCAGCCTGCATCCGCATCTGTCGCTGTCGGACGAGGTCGCGTACGCGCTGGCCTTCGTCGTGGTCGAGCGCACGGAGACCCCGGCATGAGGCATACGCCACCCGGTCCGGTCATGCTCGACGTGGCCGGCTTCGAACTCGACGCCGAAGACCGCGAACTGCTCGCGCATCCTTCGGTCGGCGGGCTGATCCTGTTTGCCCGCAACTTCGCCGATGCGCGCCAGCTCGCGGCGCTGACCGAAGCCATCCACGCCGTGCGCACACCGCCGCTGCTGATCGCGGTCGACCACGAGGGCGGTCGCGTACAGCGTTTCCGCAGCGATGGCTTCACCCATCTGCCGGCGATGCGCACGCTGGGCACACGGTACGAAGTCGATGCCACCGCAGCGTTGGGCGAAGCGCGCGCCGCCGGATTCGTGCTGGCCGCCGAACTGCGTGCGCTCGGCGTCGATCTGTCGTTCACGCCGGTGCTCGATCTCGATTTCGGTGCCAGCGCCGTCATCGGCGACCGTGCGTTTCACGGCGATCCGGCCATCGTCGCCGCACTGGCCGGCGCGCTCGCCGAGGGCCTGCGCGCGGCCGGCATGAAGTCGGTCGGCAAGCACTTTCCCGGTCACGGCTTCGTCGCCGCGGATTCGCATGTCGCCATCCCGGTCGACGAACGCGAATTCGACACGATCTGGCGCACCGACATCCAGCCCTATCTGCAACTGGGCCGGCAGATCGATGCCGTGATGCCGGCGCACGTCATCTACCCGGCGGTCGATGCGCTGCCGGCGGGCTTCTCGCGCAAGTGGGTGCAGGACATCCTGCGCGGCCGGCTCGAATTCGACGGCGTGGTGTTCAGTGATGACCTGTCGATGGAAGGTGCATCGGTCGTCGGTGACGTTGTCGCGCGCGCGGAAGCGGCGTGGGACGCCGGCTGCGACATGGTGCTGGTGTGCAATGCGCGTGATCAGGCGATCCGGCTCATTGACGGCTGGCATCCGGCGCCCGACGCCGAGCGCAGCGCACGCGTGGCGTCGCTGCTGCCGAAGCAGCCGTTCGGCGACCGTACGCAGCTCGCGCAGGACACACGCTATCGCGATGCGCTCGATCAGGTGCAGCGGCTCACCGCCTGACCGGCCGGCCGTACAGTCCAGCATGCCGGCCCGATGAGCGTGTTCGACGCCAAGACCTATCTGCAGACGCTGAGCGAGGCGCCCGGCGTGTATCGCATGATCGGTGCCGACGAAGAAGTGCTCTACGTCGGCAAGGCGAAAAACCTGAAGCGGCGCGTGTCGTCGTATTTCCAGCGCACCGCGTCGAGCCCGCGCATCGGCATGATGGTGTCGCAGGTGCAGCGGGTGGACACCACGGTCGTACGCTCCGAGGCCGAAGCGCTCATCCTCGAGAACAACCTCATCAAGAGCCTGCGGCCGAAGTACAACATCCTGTTCCGGGACGACAAGTCCTACCCCTACATCAAGCTCACGCAGGATGCCTTCCCGCGCATCGCCTTCTTCCGCGGCACGGTGGGACGCGATGCGCGCTACTTCGGGCCGCTGCCCAGCGTGTGGGCGGTGCGCGAAACGATACAGCTGGTGCAGCGCGCCTTCCTGCTGCGCACCTGCGAGAACAGCGTGTTCGCCAACCGCTCGCGGCCCTGCCTGCTGCACCAGATCCACCGTTGCTCCGCACCCTGTGTCGGCAAGGTGTCGAAGGCCGATTACGACGAGGATGTGCGGCTGACCAGCCTGTTTCTGAGCGGGCGGCACAGCGAGGTGATCGACCGGTTGTCCGACCAGATGAATGCGGCCGCCGAGGCGCTTGCGTTCGAAAAGGCGGCCCAGGTGCGCGACCAGATCAAGGCGCTGAGCCGTGTGCTGCACAAGCAGTACGCCGACAGCGCGCGCGACGAGGATATCGACATCGTGGTCGCGGTCGAACGTGACGGCACCGCCTGCGTCAATCACGCGATGGTGCGCGGCGGTCGCCACCTGGGCGACCACGCGCATTTCCCGGCCGCCGGGCAGGGCAGCGAAGCCGACATGCTCTGTGCCTTCCTCGCCCAGCACTTCGCCGCCCAGCCGCCGCCGGGTCGCGTCATCGTGAGTGTGCTGCCGGAAGACGATGCCGAAGCGCCCATTCCCGACACGGCGCTGGCACTGGCGCGCAACGAGCGCGAGCGCGCCTGGGCTGACATGGCCCTGAAGAACGCCGAGATCGCGCTGCGCGTGAAGCTCGACGCCGGCGCGCGCGCGACGCACCGCGTGCGCGCGCTGGTCGAGGCGCTGGAGCTGGACGTGGCCCCCGAGCGCATCGAATGCTTCGATATCAGCCACACGATGGGCGAAGCCACGGTGGCGTCCTGCGTTGTGTGGGCAAACGGGGCGATGCGCAACAGCGAATACCGTCGCTACAACATCGAAGGCGTCACGCCCGGCGACGACTACGCCGCGATGCGACAGGTGCTGACGCGCCGCTACGAGAAGGTGGTCACCGGCGAAGGTGTGCGGCCTGATCTGGTGCTGATCGATGGCGGCAAGGGGCAGTTGGGCATCGCAGTCGAGGTGATGGCCGAACTCGGGCTCGATCTGCCGCTGGTCGGCGTGGCCAAGGGCGTGGAGCGCAAGATGGGTGCAGAAGAGCTCATCCGTCCTGGCGTCGAGGCGGGGCTGGTGCTCGGGCCGGAGCATCCGGCGCTGCACCTGATTGCCGAAATTCGCGACGAAGCACACCGTTTTGCCATCGCCGGCCACCGTGCGCGGCGCGAAAAGAAGCGCCTCACCTCGACGCTGGAAGACATTCCGGGCATCGGTCCGGCGCGCCGCAAACGGCTGCTGACAACCTTTGGCGGACTGAGCGGCGTGCGCAATGCCACGGTCGAAGACCTGTGTCGCGTGGAAGGCATCAGTCGCAAACTGGCCGAACAGATACAGCGGCAGTTAAACTGACTCCATGTTCACCGTACCGACCGCGCTCACCTGGGCGCGCATCCTGCTGATTCCCCTGTTCGTCGGTGTGTTCTTCCTGCCCGAGCGCACGCTGGTGATGGCCGACAAGAACCTCACCGCAACGCTGGTGTTCATCATCGCCGCGGTGACCGACTGGCTCGACGGCTACCTCGCACGCACGCTGAACCAGACCTCCGCCTTCGGTGCCTTCCTCGATCCGGTGGCCGACAAGCTCATGGTGGCCGCGGCATTGATCATGCTGGTGCAGTTGCAGCGTGTCGACACGATCGTTGCGTTCGTCATCATCGGGCGAGAAATCACCATCTCGGCGCTGCGTGAATGGATGGCCAAGGTCGGTGCTTCGCGCAGCGTCGCAGTGTCGATGATAGGCAAGGTGAAGACGACCGCGCAGATGACGGCCATCCCGATGCTGCTCTATTACGAACCACTGCTCGGCATCGACATTGCCCCCATCGGCCGCTGGCTGATCTGGATCGCTGCGGTGCTTACGGTGTATTCGATGGTGTATTACATGCGCCGAGCCTGGCCCGAACTGCGCGCGCGCAAGGCGCTCTAGATCGAGTCTTGCCGAGCCGGCGAAATTGTTCGCCGCATGTCTTGACAGGTTTTCTGCCAGACCTATAATGCGCGCCTGTCTTGCGGGAATAGCTCAGTTGGTAGAGCGCAACCTTGCCAAGGTTGAGGTCGCGAGTTCGAGTCTCGTTTCCCGCTCCAAGATATTCAAATGGGGGAAGTCCTGCTTCCCCCTTGTTGTTTGCAGCCAGTCAGATGGCGGCACCACCGGCGAGGTGGCAGAGTGGTCATGCAGCGGCCTGCAAAGCCGTGGACGCCGGTTCGATTCCGACCCTCGCCTCCAGTACATCTGTCGGATAACCCGCCCGGGTCATCCGCACCGCGGGAATAGCTCAGTTGGTAGAGCGCAACCTTGCCAAGGTTGAGGTCGCGAGTTCGAGTCTCGTTTCCCGCTCCAGACAAACAAAAACAGGAAGCTGAGCTTCCTGTTTTTGTTTGTTGGTTCCGTTCCGACCCCTTTGCTACACGCCCGTCCTGCGCCCGCGCAGATGCCGCACCACGATGATGACCAGCGTGATTGCGGTCAGCGGCAGCGCGATGGTCTGCATCACGAAGGCGTAGTCGCCGAGTGCGTCGTGGTCCTTGGCGGCCATGATGAGATAGAGCGTGTAGGCGACGTAGTAGGCGAAGAACAGCGCGCCTTCCCAGCGGGCGATCAGGTTGCCGGTCATGAAGATGGGCAGGCAGGCGATGGCGACAGCGGTCATCACCGGGATGTCGAAAGCCAGCATGGAGGCTGGCAATGTGAGCGCGCTCGGTGCCACCAGTGACGACACGCCCAGCGCGCACAGGATGTTGAAGGTGCAGCTGCCGACGACATTGCCGACCGCGATGTCGCGCTGACCACGCAGTGCCGCGGTGACCGACGCCGCCACCTCCGGTAGCGAAGTGCCGGCTGCGATGATGGTCAGCCCGATCACCGCTTCGCTAAGGCCGAGCTGCCGCGCAAACACGATGGCTGCTTCGACCAGCAGGTTCGATCCAAGGACCAGCAGGCCCAGTCCTGCCACGATAAGCACGAGCTGCACCGGCAGCGTTGCATCCCAGCCGGTACTTTTCTCTCCGACGCTGTCCGCATACTCGTCGTTGAGCGCCTTGGTCTGCCGGCGGCTCTGGATGATCAGGAATGTGGTGTAGCCGATCATCAGCGCGACGAAAATCGCGCCGTCAGAAAAGGATACGCCGCCATCCAGCGTCAGTGCGGCGAACAACAGTGATACGCCGATCATGATCGGCACTTCCTGGCGGATGAGCTGCTTGTCGACCAGCAGCGGCGTGATCATCGCCGACAGACCGAGGATGAACAGCACGTTGAAGATGTTGCTGCCGACAACATTGGCGACCGCCATGTCGGTCTTGCCGTTCCAGGCCGACTGCACCGACACCGCCAGTTCCGGCGAACTGGTGCCGAAGGCGACGATGGTGAGTCCGACCACCAGCGGCGAAAGGCCGAAGGACAGCGCCAGTTTCGAGGCGCCGCGCACCAGCAGCTCGGCGCCTGCGATCAACGCGACAAGGCCGAGGCCGAACAGCAGGAAAGTCATGTAGTCGTATCCATAGAATTCAAGGCGGCTCAGACCACGTCCATGGCTGAGGGTTGCAGGGCGGTCCGCCAGGCCAGCAGCTTGTCGGCTGCCGACAGGCCGGCGTGGGCCGGGCTGGTCGACGGCAGTCTCAGCATGTCGAGCGGGCGGACGTGCGGCATCACGTCGCGCCGGAAGCAGGCTTCGGCCAGCGCGCCATTGAACAGTACGCGCCGGATGCCGGTGTGGCGCCCAAGAAACGCGGCGAAATCGTTTGCCTGGGCCGAGCGCAGATCGATCGCCGAATCCAGGCTGCCGCGTCGCTCGCAGCTCGAAAGCACGTCCCACAGCGCGAGGCCGGCGCCGGTCAGCATCGCCAGCCGTTCGGTGTAGGGCAGTGCGGGGTGGGCGCCAAACAGGGCACCCATGATGGACCAGAACTGGTTGCGCGGATGGGCGTAGTACTGGTTGGCGTCAAGCGATGCCGCACCGGGCATCGAGCCCAGGATGAGGACGCGCGCGGTCGCCGGATCGGCCACCGGGGCGAAGCAGCGGATGCGCGTGCCCTCCGCCATCACTTGTTCAGCACGGCCGCCAGTTCGCGGCGGTAGTGGCGCACCAGCGGGTGGTCGCTGCCGAGCAGGTCGAACAGATCGATCAGCGTGCGCCGGCCGGCATCGTCGCCGAAATCCCGGTCGCGTCTGACCACTTCGAGCGCCTGCTTCATCGCGCCCTCCCAGTCCTCTTCCGCCGCGTGCAGCGCCGACCATTCGAGGCGTGCCGCAAGGTCATCCGGGTTGCGTGCAATGCGCGCCGCGTAGTCGTGGTCGGCGTCGCCCGGCTGGCGCCGCGCGACGGCGATGCGCGCGTACAGCGTGCCGACGCGCGCGCGGTCTGTCATGTCGCCCGGAAGCGCATCGAGTGCGGCCTGAGCTTCGTCCAGCTTTGCCTGTGCGATCAGCGCCTCTACCCGGCCCAGCATGGCCGGTTCGAACAGCGGATCGAGGTCGAGCGCGGCCTCGTTCAGCGCCAGCGCCGTGTCTGCATCACCACGCAGCAGCGCGGCGCGCGCCTCGTCGCAGGTCGGTTCGGCCGGCGACGGCAGCAGGGCGTCGATGAATTCGCGCAGTTCGCGATCCGGCAGCACGCCAGTGAATTCATCGACCATCACGCCGCCGACGAAGGCCTTTACATTCGGAATACCGCGCACGCCGAAGCGGCGCGCCAGCTCCGGGTTGTCGTCCGAGTTGATCTTGGCCAGCCGCACCCGGCCGGCGTAACTGGCGACCAGCGCTTCGAGCCGCGGCGTCAGCGCCTGACAGGGCTGACACCAGGGCGCCCAGAAATCAACCAGCACCGGCATGCGCTGTGACGTGTCGATCACATCGCGCTGGAAATTGGTCAGGGTGACTTCGATTACGTCGCCACCTGCCGCGTCGGGGGCGTCGGGATGCATGTTCATTCCTCGTGAAAATCGTCGATCCGGACTGCAGTCTGCAGCCCATACCTTCAGATGCGATGGAGCATACAAACATCAAGCCCGGGCGGGGGGGGCGATGTTGCGCCGGGGATATGCGTAAGCTGAGGGGCGGACGCTTCGGGAAAGGCCTTGAGGGAGAGGCTATGTGGGAGCGGACCTTGTGGGAGCGGCGGCCTCGCCGCGATCGTGCCGCGATGGTCACATTGCAGCGTGCGGATCGCGGCGAGGCCGCCGCTCCCACAGCCCAAGCTCCCACAAGCCCAAGCTCCCACATGCCGTCGCCTCACGCCGCTTGCACGGCCAACGCCGCCTTATTTTCCGCCGCAATCCCGCGCCACGAGGGCTGCGGGTGCCAGCGGTCTGTCCGTCAGGGCATGCGCTGGATGAGCGACCGGCGAATTGCGAACAAAACGCCCGCGCAACGATCCGACTGCGGTGACCGGTGCCCCCTATATATAATCGCGAATTCGGATCCGCGTGGCGGTGTCCGGCGTCCATTCCTCCAGTTTCCCCTCATGACCCTCATTCTGAAGCTCCGCGGTACCCCTGCATTTTCCGAGGCGCGTCTGGCGCGCCTGGCTGATGACTGTCGCTCGACGGTCGGCAAGGTGCGTGAAGTGCGCGCGACGCAGCACTTCTTCGTCGAATGCAGTGCGGCACCGGGTGCCGGCGAACTGGCGCAGCTGCACGCGCTGCTGGCGGCCGAACCGGCAGCCATGCCGGCTGCGGGTGCGCTGCTGGTGACGCCAAGGCTGGGCACGATATCGCCCTGGTCGTCGAAGGCGACCGACATTGCGCACAATTGCGGGCTGACGAGCGTACTGCGCATCGAGCGCGGCGTACTGTACGAGATCGAGCTGTCGCGAGGCCTGCTGGGCACGGCGTCGCTCGACGCGGCCGAGCGTGCGGCGCTGTCGTCGAAGCTGCACGACCGCATGACCGAATCGGTGCTGGGCAGCCTGGACGAAGCCGATGCGCTGTTCAGCCATGTGCCGCCGCGCCCGCTGGTCAGCGTGTCGCTCGGAGACGGTGGCAGGGAGCAGGGCCGCGCCGCGCTGGTGCAGGCCAACAGTGCGCTCGGTCTGGCGCTGTCCGACGACGAGATCGACTATCTGTTCTCGGCGTATTCGAAGCTCGGCCGCGATCCGACCGACGTCGAGCTGATAATGTTCGCGCAGGCCAACTCGGAGCACTGCCGGCACAAGATTTTCAACGCGAGCTGGAACATCGATTACGCGACGCAGGACCTGAGCCTGTTCGGCATGATCCGCGAAACCCACCGCGCAACGCCGCAGCACACCGTGGTGGCGTATTCGGACAATGCGGCGGTGATCGAAGGCGCAACGACTGCGCCGGTCGACCGCTTCTACCCGGGGCGCGACGGCCGCTGGGGCTGGCATGCCGAGTCGATGCACTTCCTGGCCAAGGTCGAGACGCACAACCATCCGACCGCGATTTCGCCCTTTGCCGGCGCCGCGACCGGTGCCGGCGGCGAGATCCGCGACGAGGGCGCGACCGGCCGCGGTGCAAAGCCCAAGGCGGGTCTGGCCGGATTTTCCGTGTCCAACCTGAACATCCCGGGCTTCGAACAGCCGTGGGAGCGGGTGGATGGCGTGCTTTACGGCAAGCCGGAGCGCATCGCCTCCGCGCTGCAGATCATGATCGACGGCCCGCTCGGTGCGGCGGCGTTCAACAACGAATTCGGCCGGCCCAATCTCGCCGGCTATTTCCGCACCTTCGAGCTGCCTTTCATGGGCGAAATGCGCGGCTATCACAAGCCCATCATGATCGCCGGCGGCATCGGCAACATCAGCGCGCGCGACGCACTGAAGATCGTGTTTCCGGCCGGCACTAAGCTGATCGTGCTGGGCGGCCCGGCCATGCTGATCGGTCTGGGTGGCGGCGCGGCATCGAGCATGACCACCGGTACCAACACCGCCGATCTCGACTTCGCGTCGGTGCAGCGCGGCAACCCGGAAATCGAGCGCCGCGCGCAGGAAGTGATCGACCGCTGCTGGCAGATGCAGGACGACAACCCCATTCTTGCGGTGCACGATGTCGGCGCCGGCGGTCTGTCGAACGCGCTTCCCGAGCTGGCGCATGGCGCCGGCCACGGTGCCTGGTTCGATCTGCGCGCCATCCTGAGCGAAGAGTCGGGCATGAGTCCGGCCGAGCTGTGGTGCAACGAATCGCAGGAACGTTACGTGTTGGCGATCGCGCCCGAACGCGTCGACGACTTCCGCGCCCTGTGCGAGCGCGAGCGCTGCCCGTATGCGGTGCTCGGCGAGGCGACGCCGGACGGCCAGCTGACGGTCGAAGACCCGCACTTCGGCACCAGGCCGGTCGACATGTCGATGGACGTGCTGCTCGGCAAGCCGCCGAAGATGCACCGTACCGTGCAGCGCCGCCCGGCCTTTGCGCCGCCGATGGACGTCGCCGGCTATGACCTGAAGGACACCGCCTACCGCGTGCTTAGCATGCCGTCGGTCGCCAGCAAGTCCTTCCTGATCACCATCGGTGACCGATCGGTCGGCGGCCTGACTGCGCGCGACCAGTTCGTCGGCCCCTGGCAGATGCCGGTGGCGGATGTGGCCGTGACCAGCGCAGGTTTCAGCGGCTACCAGGGCGAAGCGTTCGCGATCGGCGAACGCACGCCTGTGGCGCTGCTGAGCGGCCCGGCATCCGGTCGCATGGCGATCGGCGAGGCGATCACCAATCTTGTCGCCGCCGACGTGCGCAGCTTCGACCGCATCAAGCTGTCGGCCAACTGGATGGCCGCTGCCGGGCACAAGGGCGAAGACGCCGCGCTGTTCGATACGGTGAAGGCGGTGGCCATGGATTTCTGCCCCGGGCTCGGCCTGTCGATTCCGGTCGGCAAGGACAGCCTGTCGATGAAGACGCGCTGGACCGAGGGCGAGGGGGATGAGGCGAAGCAGAAGGAGGTGGTGTCACCGCTGTCGCTGGTCATCACCGCGTTTGCGCCGGTCGGCGATGTGCGCAAGACGTTGACGCCGCAGCTGCTGATCGACCCCGAGGTCGACACCGAACTGCTGTTGCTCGATCTCGGCCAGATGAAGAACCGCCTCGGCGGCTCGGCGTTTGCCCAGGCCTATGGCGTGGTGGGCGAACATGCCCCGGACGCCGACGCGGTGCTGCTGGGCCGCTTCCTGCCGGCGATCAACCGCCTGCGCGACGCAGGCTACCTGCTGGCGTATCACGACCGCTCGGACGGCGGCCTGTTCTCCACGCTGTGCGAAATGGCCTTCGCATCTCGGGTCGGTCTGTCGATCAACCTCGACACGCTGGCCTACGACCCGCTGCTGGTCGACGTCGATTCGCTGGCCAAGAAGCCGGACGCGGTGCGCGGCCGCTTCAATGACCGCACCTTCTCGGCGCTGTTCGCGGAGGAACTGGGCGCGGTGATCCAGATCCGCGTCGCGGAGCGTTCGAAAGTGATGGATGTGCTGCGCGAAGCCGGACTTTCCGGCGTGACGCACGGCATCGGCAGCCCGAACGATCGCGACGAAATCCGTCTGTGGCACAACGCCAAGGTCATCTTCAGCGAAGCGCGCAGCGATCTGCTGAAGGCGTGGAGCGAAGTCAGCCACCGCATCGCCGCACTGCGCGACGACGCGAGCTGCGCCGAAGAGGCGTTTGCACTGCTCGACGACAAGGATGACATCGGTCTGTTCGCTGCGCTGACCTTCGATCCGCAGGAAGATGTTGCAGCGCCCTTCGTGAGCAGCGGAAAGCGGCCAAGGATCGCCATCCTGCGCGAGCAGGGCGTGAACGGCCAGGTCGAGATGGCGGCCGCCTTCGACCGCGCCGGCTTCGAAGCGCATGACGTTCACATGTCAGACCTGATGGCCGGGCGGGTCAAACTGGCCGACTTCAAGGGTCTGGCCGCCTGCGGCGGTTTTTCGTACGGCGACGTGCTTGGCGCGGGTGCCGGCTGGGCCAAATCCATCCTGTTCAACGCGCAGCTTCGCGACGCCTTCGCCGAATATTTCAACCGCGAAGACACGTTCGCGCTCGGCGTGTGCAACGGCTGCCAGATGATGAGCCAGTTGCGCGACATCATTCCGGGCGCGGCACACTGGCCGCGCTTCGAGCGCAACCGCTCGGAGCAGTTCGAGGCGCGCTTCACGATGGTCGAACTGGTCGAGTCGCCGTCCATCTTCTTCCGCGGCATGTCCGGGTCGAAGCTGCCCATCGCGGTGTCGCACGGCGAAGGGCGCGCGGTGTTCGACGACCTGCAGGCGCAGTCGCTTGCCCGCGTCGCGATGCGCTACATCGACCACGACGGCAAGGTCGCGACGCGCTATCCGCGCAATCCGAACGGCTCGCCCGACGGCATCACGTCGGTCACCACCGATGACGGCCGGGCCACCATCCTGATGCCGCACCCCGAGCGCGTTTTCCGCAGCGTGCAGATGAGCTGGCATCCGGAACACTGGGGCGAGGACAGCCCGTGGATGCGCATGTTCAGGAATGCACGGGCCTGGGTGGGCTGATCCGAGCTCGGCTTGTTCCGGGGGGGCGTGCGCGACTGACCTCAATCTCCAGAGGGAGCGGCCCTTGTGGAAACGGCGGCCTGTCGGAACGACCTCAGTGGGAGTGGCGCCTGTGGGAGCGGCGGCCTCGCCGCGATACTCACTTCGCACAGCGACCATCGCAGCACTGATCGCGGCGGGGCCGCCGCTCCCACAGGCCGCCGTTTCCACAGCAGCTGGCTCCCACAGCTGCGCCCTCGGCCCATTGAGCAGAAGGCGCTACGCCGATTCCTCGGCAGGCAAGGGTTGCGCATTCGCAAACAGGGCTTCGAAGGCGAGGGCGGCCGGGCTGATCGGGCGTTCGGGCAGGCGGATGCGATAGAGCGTGCGCTGTATCGCCGCACCGCCCGGGTGCAGACGGCGTATGCGCCCCAGTGCCAGCTGGTCGCGCGCGCAGATGCGCGGCACCATGCCCAGGCCGCGTCCCGCCGCCACGGTCTGCACGATGGCTTCATTGCTGCCCACTTCTATCGTGCGTGCCGGCGTCAGCCCCATTTCATCGAGCACACGGTCAGTGGCGGCGCGACTGCCGGAGCCGCGTTCGCGCACGATCCAGCTGTGATCAGCCAGATCGGCCGGCCGCAGCGCGCCGCCGGTCGGCAATTCGGCATCGCGCGGCGCGATGATCACCATTTCGTCGCGGCGCCAGACGCGGCGGTTCAAGCGCGCATCATCCACGTCGCCTTCGACCAGTGCCACATCGATTCGGCAGTCCAGCAACAGATCGGCGATCTGCCGCGTGTTGCCGCTGATCACCTGCAGTTCGACCTGCGGATGGCGGGCGTGGAAATCGACCAGGAAGGGCGGTAGCCAGTAAGTGGCGATGGTGGTGCTGGCACCTATGGTCAGCCGCCCGCGTTCGAGCGAACTGTAGGCGCGGATGGTTTCGGTCGCTTCCCGTTCGAGCGCCAGGATGCTGCGCCCGTATTCGTACAGCGCACGGCCCGACTCACTGGGCTTGAAGGTTTTGCCTCGGCGGTCGAGCAGCACGGTTTCGAGCTGCGATTCGAGCTCACGCACCGCCTTCGAGACAGCAGGCTGCGTGATGTTCAGTGCTTCGGCCGCACGCGAGAAGCTCTGAACTTCGACGACCTTCACGTAGATGCGCAGAAGATGCAGGTTCATGTATTACTCAAAGTAATCGAATGGTGATTTGCATGATATAGAAGAATGAATGGCTCGCCGCGTACGCTGCATTCACTTTCTGCAGCCCGCGACCCGCCCATGAATACGACGACTGCCCTCGCACCGCCCAGCCTGCCGACCGGTCTTGCCGCGTCGGTCGCGGTTGCCGGTGCAGCGGCTGCCCTTTCCGGCCTGACCGGTGTGTCGGCATACGGCTTTGGCTGGCTGCCCCTGGCGGTCTCCCTGGGCATCGTGATCGGCAATCTGTGGCCTTCGCTGCCGTCGCGCGGCGCCGAAGGATTCCGTCTGGCTCGCGGCACCCTGATGCGCGCCGGCATCGCCTTGTACGGACTGCGCATCGGCATCGACGAACTGGGCCGGGTGGGCTGGAGCGGTCTGCTGATGGCGGTGGTCGTGGTGCTCAGCACCCTCGGGCTGGCGCTGGCACTGGGGCGTCGTCTCGGACTCGACCCCCAGTTGGCCGTGCTGGTCGGCTGCGGCAGCGCGATCTGCGGTGCCGCAGCGGTTGCGGCCGCCGACAGCGTGATCGGTGCCCGGGCACGGCATGTGTCCGCGGCGGTGCTGGCGGTGGTGGTGTTCGGCACGCTGGGCATGTATCTGCTGCCCCTTCTCCATCCCCTGACGGGCTTGAGTGATCAGTCCTTCGGTCTATGGGTGGGGCTGACGGTGCACGAACTCGGTCATGTAGTGGCCGGGGCTGAGGCGGCCGGACCGGGCGCGGCCGCCAGTGCGCTGGTCGAGAAAATGATGCGCGTGATGTTGCTGGCGCCGGTCGTCATGCTGATCGCTGCCCGCTGGCGCGATGGCGGCACGACCGGTTCGTGCAGCCCGGGCGTGCCGCTTTTCCTCTACGGCTTCATCGCGACGATGGCGCTCAATGCGTCCGGTCTGCTGCCAGTGTGGCTGCACGCCCTGGGTGCCGAAGCGGCGCAGGCGCTGCTGGCAGTCGGTCTGGCGGCGCTCGGTGCGAACACCCGGCTGGCCGACATGGCGCTGGCCGGCTGGCGGGTGTGGGCGCTCGCTGCGCTGCTCTGGATATGGCTGTTGCTTGCCGGCTTCGGCCTGGTCAGCCTCGGGGCGCTGTCATGAATGCACGAAAGCAGAGCGCAGATCGTGCCGACGCACCGCGGCGGTCCATGCCGGCGTCGCAGGGCAAGTCCGGGCAGGTAAAGCGAAGGCACGGCTGGCAAGGCCTTGCGGTGGATGAGTCGTTTGCCGGATCACCGGCCCGGCTTTTGCTTGAAATGACCTGTCATGACAGGTTTGGCGTCGCACCGACGCGGAATGCGCGCCGCTTGTCCCGCCCGGGAGAACCGATTGGATGCTTCGCTGCTGAACACGCTGTGGCCGGACCGCGACATCGCGAGCTGGGCGGTGATTGCCGGTGCAGTGGTCGCAGGCGGCGTGCTGCGTGGCATGACCGGCTTCGGCGCGGCGCTGCTGATGGCGCCCCTGCTGTCCACGGTGGCGTCGGCGCGCGACACGCTGTGCATCGTCACCTTGCTGAACGCGCTGCCGCTGACCCACGCGCTGGGGCCGTCGGTACGGCGGATGGTCGATCACCGGGTGCTTTTGCCCATGCTCGGCGCAGCGTGTTTCGGGATTCCGCTCGGTCTGTGGCTGGTGAGCGTGTTGCCGGCGCGACTGTTCGGACAGGTGATCGGCCTTGCGGTCATCGCGAGCGCAGCGGTCTTGCTGACCGGCGTACGCCTGGTGCGCGGCTCCAGTCATGCCGGTTCCATCGGAGCGGGACTGTTCAGCGGGGTACTGACCGGCTTCGGTGGTGTCGGCGGACCGCCGGCCATCCTCTACCTGCTGGGCGTGGGAGCCGACAGTCATCGCGCGCGGGCCAGCTTCCTCGTGTACTTCGGATGCCTGTATCCGCTGGCACTGATTGCCATCGTGCTGTCCGGCTTGTTCGGCTTGTCGCTGCTGCTGCAGGGGCTTCTGCTGGCGCCCCTTTTTCATGGCGGCGGCCTGTTGGGCGAGCGTCTGTATCGCAGTCTGGACCCGCGACATTTCCGTCGTGTCGTGCTGTGCCTGCTGATGGCCACCGGTGCGTTCGCGGCCTGGCCGGCGCACGCGACCGCTTTGGTGCAAGCGCCTGTCGCGGTGCAGCAAACCGGTGCGTGCATCGGTGCGGAAGATGTGCTGTCAAGTCTGAAAAGTTGATTAAAAGCAATGGTTTATAGATATGTGGTGCGAGGCGGAAGAATTGGCACTGACCTTGCATGACATGACCCGTCATAACAGGTTCCCGAACAGGAGATCGATCATGGCACCCCACCGCAAGCAGATCGCGCCCCCGGGCGCTGCCAAGGTCGCGGATGCGTTGTCGCCGGTATCGCAGATGCCGCTGTATACGCAGATCCGCGAAATCCTGCGCCGGCGCATTCTCGACGGCAGCTATCCGCCGCATTCGCAGATGCCATCGGAAAGCCAGATGATTTCGGCATTCGCCGTCAGCCGCATCACGATCCGGCAGGCATTGGGCGACCTGCAGAAGGAAGGGCTCATCTTCAAGGTGATGGGCAAGGGCAGCTTCGTCGCCAAGCCCAAGGCCTTCCAGAGTCTGTCGCGGCTGCAGGGATTCGGCGAGGCGATGTCCACCTCCGGCTACGAAACCTACTCCCTGCTGCTCAGTGCCAGACCGGTGCCCGCGAGCGCAGTCGTGGCACAGCGGCTGCAGCTCAGGCCGGAAGCGCCGGTGTTCGAAATCCAGCGCCTGCGCTACCTGAACCGCGAACCGATTTCGGTCGACGTGAGCTACTTCCCGCCGGACATCGGCGAACGGCTCGCCCAGGAAGACCTGGCCACACGAGACATCTTCGTCATTCTCGAAAACGACCTCGGACGCAACCTCACGCACGCCGACGTGCAGATCGAGGCGATCTCGTCGGACGAGTCGCTGGCCCGTCATCTCGACATCGCCGAGGCCTCGCCGTTGCTGCGCATAGAGCGACTGACCTGGGCCGACGACCGGCCCATCGATTTCGAATTTCTCTACTACCGCGGCGACGCCTTCCAGTACCGCCTGCGCATCGACCGAAGTTGATCCACCACTGGAAAGCAACGCAGGAATTCTTCGATCGCAGCGGCGCGCCGACGCGCGACGGTGCAGTCCCAATCAAGGAGAGAACATGAAGCGCATTGACCTGGAATTCGATCTCGTCGTCATCGGCGGCGGGACAGGCGGCCCGATGGCCGCGGTGAAGGCGAAGGAGAAGAACCCGAAGCTGCGCGTGCTGCTGGTCGACAAGGCCAACGTGAAGCGCAGCGGCGCGATCTCGATGGGCATGGACGGCCTGAACAACGCGGTCATTCCGGGCCATGCGACGCCCGAGCAGTACGTCAAGGAAATCACCATCGCCAATGACGGCATCGTCGATCAGGAAGCGGTGATGGCCTACGCCGCCAACAGCTTCGACATGATCAACCAGCTCGATCAGTGGGGCGTCAAGTTCGAGAAGGACGAAACCGGCGACTACGCGGTGCGCAAGGTGCATCACCTCGGCAGTTACGTGCTGCCGATGCCCGAAGGGCATCACATGAAGAAGATCCTCTACCGCCAGTTGAAGAAGGCGCGTGTCGAGGTGACCAACCGGGTGGTCGTGACACGCGTGCTCACCGGCGCGGATGGAGAAGTCGTGGCGGTCATGGGCTTCGACTGCCGTACCGCCGACACCTATGTCATCCGCACGAAGGCGGCGGTGCTCTGTACCGGTGCTGCCGGGCGCATCGGCCTGCCGGCTTCGGGCTATCTGATGGGCACCTACGAAAACCCGACCAACTGCGGTGACGGCCACGCGATGGCCTATCACGCCGGGGCCGATCTGGCCAATCTCGAGTGCTTCCAGATCAATCCGCTGATCAAGGACTACAACGGACCGGCCTGCGCCTACGTGACCGGCCCCTTCGGCGGCTTCACCGCCAACTCCAAGGGCGAGCGCTTCATCGAATGCGACTACTGGAGCGGCCAGATGATGATGGAGTTCTACAACGAACTCGAAGGCGGCAACGGCCCGGTTTTCCTGAAGCTCGACCACCTGGCGGAAGAAACGATCCAGGAGATCGAAACCATCCTGCATACCAACGAGCGGCCCAGCCGCGGCCGCTTCCACGAGAAGCGCGGCAACGACTACCGCAAGCAGATGGTCGAGATGCACATCTCGGAAATCGGCTTCTGCAGCGGCCACAGCGCGTCCGGCATCCACACGAACGCAATGGGCGAGACGTCGGTGCCCGGTCTGTATGCCGCCGGCGACTGCGCCAGCGTGCCGCACAACTACATGCTGGGGGCCTTCGTCTACGGCCGGCTGTGCGGCGAGAACGCCGCCGCCTACTGCGCCGGCCACGGCCAGGGCGTGATCGATGCAGGGGACGTCGCCGCCGAGGAGCGCCGCATTCTCGCGCCGCTGGGCCGGACCGACGGGCTGACGCCCTACCAGATCGAGTACAAGACGCGCCGCCTGGTGAATGACTACCTGCAGCCGCCGAAGATCACGCGCAAGTACGAGATCGCGCTGCGTCGCTTCGACGAGATCCGCGAAGACGCCGAGTCGATGTTCGCAGCCAACCCGCACGAACTGATGCGTGCGATGGAAGCGCATTCCATTCTCGACTGCGCGGAAATGGCGGCGCGTGCATCGATGTTCCGCACCGAAAGCCGCTGGGGCCTCTACCACTATTTCCTCGATCACCCGGAGCGCGACGACGAGAACTGGTTCTGTCATTCGCTGCTGAGCAAGAGCGCGGAAGGCCGCATGCAGATGCGCAAGAAGGCCATCGAGCCCTACATCGTGCCGATCGACGAGGAAGAGCGCAGCGCCTATCAGCGCCTGCGCGTCGCGCACAACGCCGAAGCCGCCTGACACCCCGATCACATCGCCCGAATCCAGAGGAGTTACGCCATGACCATAGCCACCACGCAGACCCAGGTTCCGGTGAATGTCGATAACGACAAATGCATCGCCGAGAAGGGCTGCACCGTCTGTGTCGATGTCTGTCCGCTCGACGTGCTCGCCATCGACATGCTGACGAAGAAGGCCTTCATGAAGTTCGACGAATGCTGGTACTGCCTGCCGTGCGAAACCGATTGCCCGACCGGCGCAGTCAGCGTGTCGATTCCCTACCTGCTGCGCTGAGGAGCCGGACGATGGATATCCAGAACTGTTCAGTCGCCGAGCGCCTCGGCAGCGCGGACGCGGAAGTGCGGCGGCTCGCCGTGATCGACCTGCCTTATGGCGACGAGGACGACATCGTGCCGCTGCTGCTGCCGCGCCTTGCCGACCCGGATGCATCGGTGCGGACCGAAGCGGTGCGTGCGCTCGAGGGCTACGAAGAGCCCGAGGTGGTTTCGGCGCTGGCCCCGATGCTGCTCGATGCCGATGCCGATGTCCGCGCTGCGGCGGGTGTCGTGCTGTCCGAGCTGAAGGAAAGCGCGTCCGCCGTGCCATTGCTGCCTTTTTTGCACGGCCACTCTGCCGAGGTGCGCATGCTGGCGCTTCGTGCCATCCGTGCGCTGCGCGTGCCGGAAGCCTTCGCACCGGCGATGGAGGCGCTGAAGGACGCCGATGCCGGCGTGCGGCGCGAGGCGGTGGGGGTACTCGGCTACCTGCGGATGCCGGAGGCGATCGGTGCGCTGGCCCAGGTGGCGGCACTCGATGCGGACGCCGACGTGCGGCGCATCGCCATCGGCGCCATCGGCTATTCCAGCGAGGTGAGCGTGCTGCCGGCGCTGACGCGTGGTCTTGCCGACACCGCCTGGATGGTGCGCGATGAGGCAGCCCAGACCCTGGGCAAGCTGCGCCTCGGTCTGGCCATTCCCGACCTGATCCGCGCCATGCATGACGAGTACTGGCAGGTGCGCGTGAAGGCCGCCCGCTCGCTGGGTCTGCTCAAGGCCGTCGCCGCACTGCCGGCGCTGATCGAAGCGCTGACCCACACGATAGGAAACGTGCGCAAGGAAGCCGCCATCGCCCTCGGCGAGATCGCCGATCCGCGCGCGATTCCGGCGCTCGAGGCGGCGCTCGGCGATGCCGATCCCGATGTGCGCAAGCTGTCGCGGCTTGCGCTCACCGCCATCACCCTGGCGCAGAAATAAGGAGAAAGCCATGACCTATGTCGTGACCGAAGCATGCGTGCGCTGCAAGTACACGGACTGCGTGGATATCTGCCCGGTGGAGTGCTTTCACGAGGGCCCCGAGTTCCTGGTCATCAACCCGGACATCTGCATCGATTGCGGCGTGTGCGTCAGCGAATGCCCGGTCAGTGCGATTTATGCGCAGGACGATCTGCCCGCAGGACAGGAGGTGTTCATCGAGCTCAATGCGCGTCTCGCAGCGCAGTGGCCGGTGATCGCCGAGGCACACGAACCACTCGCCGATGCCGAGACCTGGGCCCAGGTGAGCGAAAAACGGCAGTACCTCGACGCCCTTCAGGGCGCATGAAAAAGCGGTGGATGGGCTGGGCAGGAGACAGGCTTCCGCAACAACAACCGCAGCAGCACTTCGTCGTCTTTTATTGAATTGACAGGGAGAGGTGAACGCCATGAATGCACTGAATGCAGGTTTCGATCGATTGGCTGCCGTATCGCGCGTGTTCGCACTGGGCATGTCCATCGCCCTCTGTGCGCCGGCCGCGCTGGCCGAGGTGATCACGGTGGGAATCGGTACGCAGAACACGACGACCAACACCGTGACCGGCGGCATCGTCATCAAGGAACTGGGTCTGCTCGAAAAGCACCTGCCGAAGACCGGCAAGTACAAGGACCTGCAGTTCAAGATCGAATGGCAGAACTTCACCTCGGGCCCGCCGGTGACCAACGGCATGGTGGCCAACACCCTGCAGATCGGCATGATGGGTGACTATCCGCTGCTGGTGAACGGCGCGACCTTCCAGGCGGGGCCGGAAACGAAAAGTCGTTTGATCGCGCTGATCGCCTACAACATCGATGGCGCCGGTAACGGCATGGTGGTGCGCAAGGATTCGCCGTACTTCCAGCTGTCCGACCTGAAGGGCAAGAAGGTGTCGGTGCCGTTCGGTTCCGCCGCGCACGGCATGCTGCTCAAGGCCATGGAAGACCGTGGCTGGAAGTCCGATTACTGGGAACTGGCCAGCCAGAGCCCAGAGGTCGGCACGTCGAATCTGCAGGAAAAGCGCATCGACGGCCATGCCGACTTCGTGCCGTTCGCCGAGTTGCTGCCCTATCGGGGCTTTGCGCGAAAGATTTTCGACGGCGTCGAAACCAAGGTGCCGACCTTTCATGGTGTGGTCGTACGCGAAGATTTCGCCAAAAAGTATCCGGAATTCGTCGTCGCCTACATCAAGGCGCTGATGGAAGCCAACGACTGGGTACGCAAGAACCCGGTTGAAGCGGCAACGAAGATCGAGGAATGGACCCGCGTCGAGAAGGAGGTCGCCTACATGTTCCTTGGCCCGAGCGGTGTCCATACGCTGGATCCCACCATCAAGCCGAAGTGGATCGAAACGGTGAAGTACGACCACGGCGTGCTGAGCCGCATGGGCCGGGTGAAGGAGTTCGACGCCGATGCGTGGGTCGATGAAACCTATGTGATGCAGGCCTACAAGGAACTCGGGCTCGACTACGCGGCGCAGAAGGCCGGCTATTCGAGTTATGAAATTTCGGGCACCGACCCCTTGTGCGGCGGCAGCATCACGGCGCCGCGCGAGGCGGGCGAGGTCTGGATAGAAGGCGGGGCGCTGACCGCCTACAAATCGGCCAACTGCACGCTGGCGGCGGTCCGCAAGGCAACGGAATCCGGCAAGAAGGTCGGGGTGGCATTCGTGTTCGATCAGACCTTCAAGATCAAGCTGTTCGCCGACAAGGCCTTCTACTCGCTGGTCAGCAAGGATGGCGCCACGCAGATCGTGCCTTTCCTGCTGAAGAAGGATGCAGAGGCGCACGCCGCCGCCAACGGTGGCAAGGCGGGGCTCTATGCCGATGCACTGGCCGTCGCAACGGTAAGGAAGTGAGCCATGGGAACCGCTATCAGGATTCAGCCCGCGGATGACGTGCGATCGTTCGCGCCGGAGCCGGACGACGGCGCGACATCGCTTCGTGAGGTGCCGGCTACGCCCGCCGTCAGGCACGTGGAACGGTCCGATACAGCGGCTCCCGTGGGCACACTCAGGTCATCGGCATTCCGGCGATTGTTGCGCAGCGAAGGGCCGGCAATGCTGCTGGCCCTCGTTTCCATCGGTCTGCTGATCGGTTTCTGGTATCTGGCGACCGCCTATCGCTGGGATTTCTACATCCGCTTCACGCACATCCCGGGGCCGGTCGAGGTCTATCGCGATGCACTGGCCCTGTTCGGCGACCCGAAGTTCATGACCAACATCACGATCAGCCTGCGTCGCATCATGCTCGGCTTCATCGTGGCCACGGTGCTTGGCGTGGGCTTCGGCCTGCTGATCGGACGCTACCGCACAGTACGCGGGCTGCTCTTTCCCGCCATGGAAATCCTGCGTCCGATACCGGCGATCGCCTGGGTGCCGATGTCCATCATGCTGTGGCCGACCACCGAAACCAGCATCGTGTTCATCACCTTTCTCGGCGCCTTTTTTCCCATCCTGCTGAACACCATGCACGGTGTGGCGACGATGGATAGCGTGCTGGTGCGGGCGGCGCGCTGCCTGGGGGCCAACGAATACGCACTCATGACCCAGGTGGTGCTGCGCGGCGCGATGCCCCACATCTTCACCGGACTGTCCGTGGGCATGGGCGTGGCATGGGTATCGCTGATTGCTGCGGAGATGATTTCAGGTCAGTACGGCGTCGGCTACTTCACGTGGGAAGCGTATTCGCTGATCGAGTATTCACACATCGTGATCGGCATGCTCGTCATCGGCGTACTGGGTCTGCTGTGCAGCGGTGCCATCCGCCTGCTGGCCCGGCTCGCCATGCCATGGCAGGTATCGGTCGGCAAGGAGAACACGCGATGAACGCCACGTCCGTACCCGGCAAGGGGCACATCGAAATCCGCGATGTCTGCGTCCGCTTCACCCAGAACGGCGTGCCGCTCGATGCGGTGAGCGAGGTGTCGCTCGACGTGAAGCCCGGTGAATTCGTATCCATCGTCGGGCCGTCCGGATGCGGCAAATCGACCTTGCTCAACATTGTCGCGGGCTTCCTGAAGCCGCATCAGGGCATCGTTTCGGTCGATGGCTCGCCGGTCGGCGGTCCGGGTGCCGACCGCGGCGTGGTGTTCCAGCAGTACTCGCTGTTTCCTTGGCTGCGCGTACGCGAAAACGTCGAATTCGGCCTGAAGATGAAAGGCGTCAGCCGCAGCGCGCGCGAAACAAAAGCGCGCACCCTGCTCGGGCTGGCCGGCCTGCTGTCGTTCGAGAATCACTATCCGGAGCAATTGTCCGGCGGCATGAAGCAGCGCGTCGGCATCGTGCGCGCGCTGGCCACCAGCCCCCAGGTCATGCTGATGGACGAGCCCTTCGGAGCGCTCGACTCGCAGACGCGCGTGGTGATGCAGGAAATCCTGACCAATATGTGGCAGCAGCTGCAGCTGTCGGTGCTGTTCATCACCCACGACATCGAAGAGGCGATCTTCCTGTCGGACAAGATCTACGTGATGACCGCGCGCCCCGGCCGCATCAAGGCGGAAATTCCGGTGCCGCTGCCGCGCCCGCGCACGCCTGAAATGACCTCGTCGCCGACCTTTCTCGCATTGCACCGTCAGTTGAAGGCGTTGATCCGCGAAGAAAGCCTCGCGGCCATGGGCGGCGAGCTGAAGGAAGGCGGTCTGGCCGGGCACGACTGGCATGTCGGCGCGGAAGGCGTGGGCGCGATGCTGTGAGTGCGCTGCCGAGGCGCATCACGGTGCACAGCGCGTCGCGTCTGTTGCACATCGAGTGGGACGACGACACCGAGAGCGCGCTGTCCCATGCATTGCTGCGCCAGCGCTGCCGCTGCGCTTTCTGCACGAAGGCGGCGCGCGCCGGTGCGGCGCCGGAGGACTGCAGCGAAGTCGCGCTGACGGAGGTTCATGAAATGGCAGGCACCGGCGTGAACCTCGTGTTCTCCGACGGCCACCGGCGCGGCATCTATCCGTGGGCCTATCTGCGCGAACTGGGTGCGCAGTGCGAAGCCGGGGCGGTCGGATCGTGAAAGTGCAGGTCGTAGCGAAGCGGGCGACTGATCACAGCGTCGCCATCAGACAGGCCGCCGACATGAACTTGCCCGTCGCGCACCGCCCGCGGGCGCGGCACCGGTGAGCGCAGCACCTGTGGGAGCTGCGACGGTTTTGTGGGAGCGGCGGCCTCGCCGCGATCCGCGCGCTGCACAACGCTTGTCACAGCACTATCGCGGCGAGGCCGCCGCTCCCACAGGTGCCGCTCCCACAAGGCCACCGTTCCCGCAGGGCCGGCATGCCAGGCATCGACGCGTGCGACGCGGCCGGGTTTTTCGTCAGCCGCCCTTCAGCGCCAGCGCCGACAGTTTTTCCAGAAGACCCTTCAAGCGGTCGTGCTCATGCAGCCCGTCGATCCACGCCTGCGGCACGGCATGCATGCCGCCCTGCGCGCCGAGCAGCGCGCCGAGCACGACGCCACGGTGGCAGTTGTCGCCGCCCAGTCGCGCGTTGGACTTCAGTCCGGCGCGCAGGTCGGATCCGTATTTCACGGCGAGGAAGAGCGTCGCCGGCAGTGAATCTTCCAGGTAGCAGGCCGGGCTGAACTGGGTACCGACGACTTCTTCGTCCGGTCGCGTGCGCACCCACGAACGGTAGGGCCAGGTCAGTGCGGTGTGCGCGGCGCCGCCCGCGCGCTCGATGGCGTCGTCGATCGGCACGCCCTGCAGCAGGAAGTACATCAGGTCGGCGAACACTTTCGCCGCCTCGGCTGCGACCGGCCCCTTGTGCGTCAGATCGATGTGCGACGCCACGGCCTCCAGCATCGCATGGCGGTTGGCCGCGTGGAAAAGGATGAGCGGTGTCAGCGTCGCCAGACCGCCGATGTGGATATCCTCGATGCCGCAGTCGCCCAGTTCACGGCCTTCGGCGTAGTGCCTGAAGAAGGCGCGGTGGTACTCCTCGACATAGGTATCGCCGTGCATGCCGGGCGTCAGCATGAAGTCGAGGTAGCGGCGCGCGAAGTCGTCGCGGTCGTAGTGGCCGCACTCGACCAGCGACTCGGCCAGCAGTGCGGCGAGCCGGATGTTCAGCGTGTTTTCGCCGGCGTGCAGGAACTGGTGGTAGTGGATGCCGCGCGGCCCGCCCCAGAAGCGGGCCTGATCATGCAGGATGTCGTCGGTCGCGTCGGTGTGCTGGTACGTGCTGCGCCACAGGATGCTGTCCGGATGTGGATTGTGCGGCGCCATGTAGTGGTCGATCTCGCCGTAATCGACCGCGATGCGGCTACGCGTGTAGTACCAATGCACCGGCATGGCCAGTGCGTCGCCGATGAAGCTGGCCCACCAGGCCGCTTCGAGGCGCGAGTGATCGATCATGGTTGCTGCTCCTTGTGTACCGTTGTGCGGTCAGGCATTTCGCTGTCCGGATGGTTGCATGACGCGGCCAGTGCGTCGACGAAACAGCGCCGCGACGGTGATGCACGACGTGAGCCACGCCGACCCGGAGGCAAAGCCGGCCATCACATCGCTGGCGAAATGCACGTGCAGCACGATGCGGCTCAGCGCGGTCACCAGCGCGATCGCGACGGCGCCCAGCAGCACCGGCAGATGCCAGCGCGCCGGCAACAGTTGCATCAATATCCAGGCGGCCATGCCATAGGCCACCAGCGTACCCGAGCTGTGGCCGCTCGGAAAACTCCAGCTGGTTTCCCAGGTCTGGCCGTGTTCGTGCAGCGGGCGAACGCGTTCGAACATCGCCTTCAGTGAATGATTGAGCAGCGAATTTCCACCGATGGCCGCCACCCACGAAGCGGCCAGCAGGCGTTCGCCGCCGGCCAGCAGTGCGGCTGCGCCAACGATGCACAGCGTCGTCAGCACGATCGTGTCGCCGAAGTGCGTGAGACGGGCGAACACACGCAGCGTACCGGCGGGCTGATGCGCGGCCATGGCGTCGGCCAGCGCGTGGTCGAACTGCACCAGTCGGCCGTCGCCAGACACTGCCGATGCGACGGCAGCGAACAGCAGCAGCGCACACAAAAGGAATATGGCGCCGGTGGTTGCGATCTGCACGCGGGTGCGGGTGCCCGCCGGCCACAGGCGACGGGTGGTGGTGTGACCGGCGATGGCCAGTGCGAAGGTGATACCGAGAGCGCCCAGGCAGAGCGGCACCGCGTGCCGCGCGATGAAGTCGGCCAGCTGCTGCGGGTCGGCAGGAAGGGCGCTCATCAGTGCTCAGTGATGCGCATCAAGCGCCAGCGCGCTCAGTGCGCCAGGCTCGAAGCGATCGCTTTCCGCGCAGTAGTCCCAACGCTCGACAACGGCGGTACGCGCGCCACGCAGCGTGATTGCACGGATCAGATTGACCGAGTTGCCGGCCTCCGGTCGCGTGCGCTCCGACACGGCGGTTCCTGCCTGCACGGCCCACGCCGTGCGCAGGCCGTCGCCGTCGAGCCGGCGCACGAACGGCAAGTGGATGTGGCCGCCCAGAATGAGGTCGACGCCGGCGGCCCGCCATCGGATGACCGCCGCGCGATGGCCATGTACGCGGTTGTGCGTTTCGTCGGGCCGGCTCACCTCCACCGGGTGATGCAGCATGACGATGCGCAGTGCGCCGTCCGGTGCACCGTCGAGCGCACGCGCGACCGATTCGATCTGTCCGGCCGACAGTTCGCCATCGACATGGCGGTATGCACGTGTCGAGTCGACGCTGACGATACGCACGCCCCCGGCATCGAACACCGCGTCGTGCGCGACGCCGAAGGCGCGCCGGTAACTGCGGTAGGGCGCGAGCAGCCGCTCGAAAATGTTGAACAGGGCAATGTCGTGGTTGCCGGGCAGGGTGACCTGCGCCGGGATGCCCAGGCTGTCGACAAAGCTGCGCGCGGCGGCAAACTGACTGGCGCGCGCGCGCTGCGTGATGTCGCCCGACAGCAGCAGCACGCCGGGCTGCTGTGCCCGCGCCAGCCGGCGCAGGGCGTCGCATACCGGCGGGCGTTCGACGCCGAAATGGGTGTCGGAGATCTGCATCAGCAGTGTGCTCATGCCGCCGGGCCGCGCGGCACGATGAGATTCAGCGCGTCCGGCAGCGCCTCGAAATGCAGCGGTGCATTCATCCACGCGACTTCACCGTCGGTGGCCACCTTGATGTGCCGGCGTCGCCGCGAACTCAGGTTCAGCGTGCGGAAACTGAAATTCATCACGCGGTCGGCGTCACCCAGTCGCCCCAGCGCCCCGCGCACCAGCAGCAACAGCATGGCCAGCTTGCCGGTCGGGCGCAGCGTGATGGCGGCCAGCCTGCCGCGGGCGAGGTCCGACGCCTCGGGCAGACCCAGTTGCTCCAGCTGCAGACGGTTGTTGCCGACGAACAGCGTCACCGTCCGGATGGTGCGCCGCTCGCCGCCGTGTTCGATGTCCAGCGTCAGTCGCCGGTGTTCGCGCAGCAGCGTCAGCAGGCCGGCCCAGAAGGCGACGATGCGGCTGCGTCCGAGCTGGCGCTTCCACTCCTCGCGGTTTTCCAGCAGCGCCGGATACAGACCCAGACTGGCATTCACCAGGAACACGCGTTCATTCACGCGGCCGACCTGCACCGGCCGCACTTCGCCGTCAAGCAGCAACAGCAAGGCAGCTTCGGTGTCGGCCGGAATGCCGTGTTCGCGGCTGAAGTAGTTGAACGTGCCCTGTGGCAGCACGCCAAAGGTGAGACCGCTGCCCAGCATTGCCTGCGCGACAGTGTTGATCGTCCCGTCGCCGCCGGCCGCAACGACGATGCCCTGTTCGGCGTGCGCCCGTGCCACGGCGTCGCGCGCCAGCTCGGGCAGTGTCTGCGTCGATCCGACCATCAGGATGTGGTGCGTTCGACCGGCGGCCGCCAGCACCGTGGCGATGGTGTCGCAGGTCTGTGCGGCGTCGCTGCTGCCGGAGGCGGCGTTGAGCACGATGAACAACGGCGGGGCCTGCAAGGAAAGCGGGGTGGACATCGAAGGTGCCGGGGTGCGGGTCGAAACCCGGGAACCTCACATGATAGGGAAGCAAGAGGGCTTCATCAGCCGGACGATGCCGACAGTCGCCGCCGTACGGCTTCCCGGACCCGCAGCGCGAATGGCGCGAAATCGAGCCAGGGCGTCGGCAGGACCTCGTTTCGGGACGGCGTGCAAACATCGAACCGATACAGCACTCAACAGACATCGTTGCATGCAATGTGCGCTTTCCATTCGGACGTGGCGTGTGATCGACGTGTCGTTGTTGGGCATCGCCTGCGGCTCACCCCCAACCTACCGGTGCGGTCCGCGGCGATTGGGTGAATCATCGCGCCGTAGGTTGGGGTGAGCCGCAGGCGATGCCCAACGCTGTCCGCAGCCCTCGATCAGTCGAAACGCCTGAATGATCGCCTCAGCAGGTGAGCTTCTTCATCAGTTCGCGCACGCCGGCGACGCGCGCATCTAGATCTATGCTGGAACGCTTCCACGACAGCCGGTCCTGCCCGGCCAGCTTGAAGTTCCGGTCCTTCTGCACGAGCTGGATGATGCGGATCGGCTCGATCGGCGGGTTGGGCACGAAGGTCACCAGGATCTGCGTGTCGTGCGCGTCGATCTTGGTGATGCCGAGCGGTTTCGCGGCGATGCGCAGCCGGTGCGTTTCGAGCAGGGCGCGTGTCTGGTCGGGCATCTGGCCGAAGCGGTCGACGAGTTCTTCGCGCAGCGCCGACACTTCGTCGACGGTTTCGCAGTTTGCGAGGCGCTTGTAAAGCGTGAGCCGCTCGTGCACGTCCGGGCAGTAGGCGGTCGGCAGCAGCGCCGGCGTGTGCAGGTTGATTTCCGACACGATGTCCAGCGGTTGCGTGAGGTCGGCGTCTTCGCCCTTCTGCAGCGACTTGACCGCGCTCTTGAGCATGTCGGTGTAGAGGTTGAAACCGATTTCCTGCATTTCGCCGGATTGCGATTCGCCAAGCACTTCGCCGGCACCACGGATCTCGAGGTCGTGCATCGCGAGGTAGAAGCCGGACCCGAGTTCTTCCATCATGGTGATGGCTTCCAGCCGGCGGCGTCCCTGTTCGGTCGGCTTGGCGTGCGCGTCGGTCAGCAGGTAGGCGTAAGCCTGGTGGTGGCTGCGGCCGACCCGGCCGCGCAGCTGGTGCAGCTGGGCCAGACCGAAGCGGTCGGCGCGGTTGATGATGATGGTATTGGCGTTCGGGTTGTCGATGCCGGTTTCGATGATGGTCGTGCACAGCAGCAGGTTGTGCCGGCGCTGCGTGAATTCGCGCATCACGCGCTCCAGCTCGCGCTCGGGCAACTGACCGTGGCCGATGACGATGCGCGCCTCGGGCAGCAGGTCGGCGAGCCGGGTGCCCATCTCTTCGATGGTGTCGACCTCGTTGTGCAGGAAATACACCTGCCCGCCGCGCTTGAATTCGCGCAGCACCGCTTCGCGGATCAGGCCGCGCGACCACGGGCTGACAAAGGTCTTGATGGCCAGCCGCTTCTGCGGCGCGGTGGCGATGACCGAAAAGTCGCGGATGCCTTCGAGCGACATGGCCAGCGTGCGCGGAATCGGCGTCGCGGTCAGCGTCAGCACGTCGACCTCGGCGCGCAGCGACTTCAACGCCTCTTTCTGGCGCACGCCGAAGCGGTGTTCCTCGTCAATGATGACCAGGCCGAGGCGGGCGAAGCTCACGTCCTTCTGCAGCAGGCGGTGCGTGCCGATCAGCACGTCGATCTTGCCTTCGGCCGCTTCCTTCAGTGCCTGCGTCTGTTCCTTCGCACTCTTGAAACGCGAAATTTCGGCGATGCGTGCCGGCCATTCGTGCGCCACCTGTGCGAAGCGGTCGCTGAAGGTCTGGTAGTGCTGTTCGGCCAGCAGCGTGGTGGGTGCCAGCACGGCCACCTGCTTGCCGTCGGCCACCGCGACGAAGGCGGCGCGCAGCGCGACTTCGGTCTTGCCGAAGCCGACGTCGCCGCACACCAGGCGGTCCATCGGCCGGCCGGACGTCATGTCGCCGACCACCGCGGTGATCGCGCCCATCTGGTCCGGCGTTTCCTCGAAGCCGAAACCTTCGGCGAAGGCATCCATGTCGTGTTGCTTGAAACCGAAGGTATGGCCCTTGCGCGCCGAGCGCTGGGCGTACAGCGCCAGCAGTTCGGCAGCGGTGTCGCGCACCTGGGCGGCGGCGCGCTTCTTCGCCTTGTCCCACTGGCCGGAACCGAGCTTGTGCAGATGCACCTGGTCGCCCGGCGCGCCGCTGTAGCGGCTGATCTGGTGCAGTTGCGACACCGGCACATAGAGCTTGTCGCCGTCGGCGTATTCCAGATGCAGGAATTCGGTTTCACCCTCGCCCAGGTCCATGTGGGTCAGGCCGATGTAGCGACCGATGCCGTGCTGCAGATGCACCACCGGATCGCCGATCTTCAGCTCGGTCAGGTCGCGCAGGAAATTCTCGGCAGTGACCTTGCGGCCGTCGCGCTTGCCGCGCGAACGCGCCTGCGTCGGGTACAGCTCGCTTTCGGTCACCAGCACCATTGCCGGCGACAACAGCGCGAAGCCCTCGACCAGCGGACCGATGGCGACCGTCAGGGCGGCGTCTGCCGCGACGGCGGCGTCGAAGCCGTCGACCTGCGCACTGGCCAGCCCGTATTCGGCGAAGTAGTCGATCAGCGTTTCGCGTCGCCCGGCCGATTCGGCGATCACCACGACGCGCTGTGCCGCGACCTGCGCGCGCAGCCGGTGCAGCGGGTCGGCCGCCTTGCGCTCGATGCCCAGCTCCGGCAATGCCGACGCCCCCGCCGACGTGTCCGGTGCGCCGCGCCCGAGACGCACGATGGCGCGATTCGCCAGTGACACGTGGAACTGCTCTTCCGACAGGAACAGTTCGGTCGGCGGCAGGATGGGCCGCGCACGTTCGCCCTTCATCAGGTCGAAGCGGCTCTTCGTGTCGCGCCAGAAGTCGCCGATCGCGTCATTCACCTCGGCGTCGAGCGCCACCATCGCGTTGGCCGGCAGATAGTCGAACAGCGTGTCGGTGTGTTCGAAGAACAGCGGAATGTAGTACTCGATGCCGGCGGTCGGTACGCCGTTGGACACATCCTTGTAGATGACCGACTTCGAAGGGTCACCCTCGAAAGCTTCGCGGAAGCGCGAGCGGAAGGCGGTGCGCGCCTTGTCGTCCATCGGGAACTCGCGCGCCGGCAGCAGGCGGATTTCCTTGGTCGGGAAAACGGTGCGCTGGGTGTCCACGTCGAACGTGCGGATGCTTTCCACTTCGTCATCGAACAGGTCGATGCGGTAGGGCAGGGCGGCGCCCATCGGATACAGGTCGACCAGACCGCCGCGTACGCTGTATTCGCCCGGCGCCACCACCTGGGTCACCGGGCCGTAGCCGGCCACTGTCAGTTGCAGGCGCAGGCGCTCGACGTCGAGCTTTTCGCCCTGCTTGACGAAGAAGGTGTGGGCGGCGAGGTATTCGCGTGGCGCCAGCCGGTACAGCGCGGTCGAGGCCGGCACGACCAGCACGTCCAGTTCGCCGCGCATCAGCGCGTACAGCGTTTCCAGTCGCTCGGATACCAGGTCGTTGTGCGGCGAGAACTGGTCGTAGGGCAGGGTTTCCCAGTCCGGCAGCTGGAAGCTGCGCAGCGTCGGCGCGAACCAGCGTAGTTCGTCGACCAGGCGCTGTGCGTCCATCGGACGTGCCGCGACGACGACCAGCGGCGCACCGGCGTCTTTCGCAAGGCCGGCCAGCGCGAGCGCCTGGGCGCCACCGGGCAGCGGCGGCCAATCGATGCGGCTGGCCGGGCGCGGGCGTGACAGGGCTTTCAGCAGGGAGGGCGATGTAGTCATGGGCAGCTGGGAACACTGCGGTACGCCAAGGTTCGCGCACCGAGAAAAAGCTTGAGGACGCCAGGCGGCGAAGGGCGTGACGAAGGGCGTGATTATCGCGGAAACGGCCGCCGGCCGCCTCACTCGTACTCGTCGTATTTGCGCGCGTCGCCGCGCACCCGCTCGGCGGGGTATTTGTCCCGGTTGATCTGCATCTTTTCGGCGATGGCGGCAGGCAGGTCGATGTCCAGCGTGTCCGCCAGCCGGACCAGATAGACCAATGTGTCGGCCAGTTCGTGGCCGACCGCCCGCTTTTTGGCGTCAGGCAGCTCATGGCCGGTGACCAGCCACTGGAAGTGTTCCATCACTTCGGCGGCTTCGATGCTCATCGCCATCGCGAGATTCTTCGGAGTATGGAACTGCGCCCAGTCGCGCTCGGCGACGAACTGGCGGATCAGGTTGCGCAGTGAACGCAGGTCGGCGGTGTCATCCATGGTGTGCGGGGCGATGGTGGGTTCGACATGGGAAGTCGGGGGGATTGTTGCAAATGTGACGCAGGACGGACAGGACCGCTTGATCTTGCATATGTTGCGGCGCAATATCGGCGGCCTGTCATTCCACGATGCAGAAATGACTCGACATACAGCCGATGCGAAGGCGCTCGGCCCGCTGATGCTGGCGGCACTGGGCGTGGTTTTCGGCGACATCGGCACCAGTCCGCTGTATGCCTTCAAGGAAGCCTTTACTGGCAATCACGGCCTTCCGCTGTCGGAAGCGAACGTGCTGGCCGCGCTGTCGGCGCTGTTCTGGTCCGTCACGCTGATCATTTCCTTCAAGTACGTGTTCATTGTGCTTCGTTTCGACAACGACGGCGAAGGCGGTGCGCTGGCACTGGCGTCGCTGGCGCAGCGGGCGGCCCGTGCAGGGGTGCGCCGGCGGGTGGCGGCGGTCACCGCTGCCGGCGTGTTCGCGGCGGCGATGTTCTACGGCGATGCGGTGATCACGCCGGCCATTTCCGTGCTGTCGGCGGTCGAGGGGCTGGCTGTCGTGGCGCCGACGCTGGAGCACTGGATCGAACCGATCACCATCCTCATCATCATCGTGCTCTTTTCGGTGCAGCGTCAGGGCACTGCGCTGGTCGGACGTTTTTTCGGCCCGATCACCATCGTGTGGTTCGCAGTGCTTGCGCTGCTCGGAATCAACAGCATCGTGCAGACGCCCGACGTGTTGCGCGCACTCGATCCGACGTACGCCATCGTGTTCGCGATCGACAAACCGGCGCAGGCTTTCCTGCTGCTCGGCGCCGTGTTTCTCGCGCTGACCGGCGGCGAGGCGCTGTATGCCGACATGGGGCATTTCGGCAAGCGACCGGTGCGCCTGGCCTGGTATTTCATCGTGTCGCCGGCGCTGCTGATCAATTACTTCGGTCAGGGCGCATTGGTGTTGCGGGCGTCCGAAACGGTCAGCAATCCCTTTTTCAATCTGGCACCCGAGGCGCTGCGCCTGCCGCTCCTGCTGCTGGCCACGATGGCGACCGTGATCGCGTCGCAGGCGGTCATTTCCGGCGCCTTCTCGATCACCGCACAGGCCTCGCGGCTGGGTTATCTGCCGCGCTTGCGCCAGCTGCACACCTCGGACACCGAGCGCGGGCAGATCTACATTCCGGCCGTTAACTGGCTGATGCTGATCGGCGTGGTCGTGCTGGTGCTCGAATTCGACACCTCCAGCGATCTGGCGGCGGCCTACGGCATTGCCGTATCGGGTGACATGATCATCACGACGCTGCTGATGATCTTCATCACCAGCATGTCGCAGCGGCGCCTGAAGATTGCACTGCTTGCCGTGCTGGGGGTGTTCTTCGTCATCGAACTGCTGTTCTTCGCGTCCAACCTGACCAAATTCCTCGATGGCGGATGGCTGCCGATGTTGCTCGGTGCGGCGCTGTTCACGATGTTGACCACCTGGAAGCGTGGCAGCGAACTGCTGGCGCGCGAGCGCAGGCGCATCAACATTCCGATGGAGGACTTTCTGTCCAGCCCGATTCCCGAGGTGCCGCGCGTGCCGGGTACGGCGATCTATCTGACGTCCGATCCGGAAACCGTTCCGAGTGCGCTGTTCCATAATCTCAAGCATTTCAAGGTCTTGCATGAGTCCGTGCTGTTCCTTCATGTACGGATCGAGGAAGTACCCCGGGTGGCGGCGGAAGAACGGATGAACGTGCAGCGGCTGGCCGACAACACCTGGGCGATCGAAGTGCGTTACGGCTTCCGCGAGGAGCCGGATATTCCCGAAGCGCTGCAGGCGCTGCCGGCTGAAGTTCTGGAACTCGAAGCGATGGATACGACCTATTTCGTCGCGCGTTCGACTGTCGTCGAAGGCGTGGGTGATCTGTCGGCATGGTGCCGTGCGCTGTTCGGCTGGATGCTGAGGCAGTCGGAGGGGCCGGCCAATTACTTCCATCTGCCGCCGAACCGGGTGGTCGAACTGGGTACGCAGATCAGTCTCTGAAGCATGCATGGCGTCTGGTTGTGCGCGTGCCTGTGCCGTAAGGGAACTGCCGGGCTGCGACAATGACAGACCAGGGCCGGCCCCGGCCATCGAACCCCGGGTCGGCAAAGCCTGCGACGGCACCCCCAAAAAGGAAAACCATGCGCTACACCCGCACTGCGATGTCCCTGCACTGGCTGATTGCACTGATGTTGTTCGGCATGTTCGGGCTCGGCCTGTACATGACCGAATTGCCGCTGTCGCCGACCAAGCTCAAGCTGTACTCGTACCACAAGTGGGCCGGCGTCACGGTGTTCCTGCTTGTACTGCTGCGTCTGGGCTGGCGTGCCACGCACAGGCCGCCTGCGCTGCCGCTCAGCACACCTGCGTGGCAGGCCAGGGCCGCCGCCGCAGGACATCATCTGCTGTATGTGCTGATGATTGCAGCGCCGCTGTCAGGCTGGCTGATGAGTTCGGCCAAGGGGTTCCAGACGGTGTGGTTCGGCGTGCTGCCGCTGCCTGATCTGCTGGACAAGAACGAGGCGATGGGTGACGCGCTGCTTCTGGTGCACCGCTTCCTCAACTACTTCTTCATGGCGGTCGTGATCGGGCACGTTCTGGCTGCGGTCAAGCACCATTTCATCGATCGCGACGGCTTGCTGTCGCGCATGCTGCCCGGCCGCTGATCAGCGCGCGCCTGCAGGCAGCCATACCTGCGAGCTATCCAGCGCATAGGACCACGGCAGGCCGGAATTCTTCCAGCCATTCACGGTTCGTTTGCCGCGGTCGGCACCCGCCGACGCCGTATCGCCCTCGAATCCGTCAATCACTGTCCAGACGCGGGTGAATCCGGCGGCTGCCAGCGCATTGACGGCGCGTGTGGTGCGATCGCCGGACCGGCAGATCAATACGACGTCGGCCGTCTTGTCGAGGCCCTTGGCCTTGAGGCGCTCCTCGACCGCGCCGACGAAGGCGGGATTCTTGTGCAGCGTGAAGCGGCGCGATCTGCTGTCGAAGTGGTCGAAATCGACCAGCATGAAGGGAATGTTGGCATCCATGCCTGCCGGCGCGCCGACATAGCTCACCTCGGCCTGTGTGCGCACATCGAGAAACAGGACGTTCGCCGCACTCTCGCTGACCATCCGGTGTGCTTCCACGGCCGTCAGATAGCGATCGAGTGTGGTGCGCTTGTCGGCCGGAACATCGGATACATCGATTGCCGACGCGCTGCCGCACAGGCAAAACAGAAGGGTGATCAGTGACTTGTTCATCGCGCGCTCCCGGAATGTCGGCGTCGCGCATCAGCCGCGACGCGTCGGTCAGGCAACGCTGAGGCGTGGCCTTCCACGCGTACGACTGCGCAGCGGGCGGTCGAGTTCGGCCAGCTTGGTGGCCAGTGCATCCATCAGTGCATCGCGCGACACAGACTTGGCGACGAAGCAGCTGGCGCCTGCGTCAAGTGCGGCGCGCTGCCAGTTGGGATCTTCGATGCCGGACAGCATGACGATGATCAATCGCTCCGGGGCGTAGTGCTCACGCAATGCCCGGCACGTCGCGATGCCATCCATGCCCTGCATCAGGCCGTCGAGCAGCACCACGTGCGGGCACTGCTGACCAACCATCAGCAGCGCTTCCTCACCGCTTTCCGCTTCGCGCACGTCTGTGCAGCCGGCGTTCTCCAGCGATCGGCGCATCAGGAAACGTTCCGCTTCATCGTCATCGACGACCAGGATGTCCACCGCACCGGGCAGCGATCCACCGCCCGAGTCACCATCGGCGCTGCATTCGGCGACGCGACGCACCGATTCGAGCTGCATGCGACTGGCGATCGGCACCAGCGCGGTCGCCAGTGCCCAGTCCTTTTCGACGGCCGCTGCCTCGAGCCTGCGCATCGTGTCGTGGAGGTCGAAGGCCTGGGCATGTACCGCGAGCGATTTCAGCGTGTGCGCGGCACGGCGCAGCGTGTGGTCGTCGTGGCCGCGCAGGGCTTCCTGCATCGCCACCACATTGCGTTGCGATTCCTTTTCGTACAGCACGGCGAAGCGGGCCCGGTCGTGCTGGCTGATGGCGTCAACGGAGATCGTGCCGGTACCGGATACGGCGTTGTCGGGCAGCCACTTGCGCACGATCGCGTACAGATCGTCTTCGCGGAAAGGCTTGGCGAGATAGTCGTCCATGCCGGCGGCAATGCAGTTTTCGCGGTCGCCGTCATTGGCGCCCGCGGTCAGCGCAATCAGCGGAGTGGCAGGCAGACCGACAAGTCGCTCGCGGTCCCGGATGCGTTCGCATGCTTCGAAACCATCCATGCCCGGCATCTGGCAATCCATCAGCACAAGGTCGAAGCGTGCGTGCTCGAGCTCCTGCAGTGCCTGTCTGCCGTCGCGCGCCAGCGTCCAGCGCAGCCCGAAGGCTTCGAGCATGTTGGAAGCGACTTCGGCATTGACCGTGCTGTCTTCCACCAGCAGCACGGTGCCTGACAGGCGGGGCAGGTTGGGCAGGGACAGACTGTGCTGTGCCTCTTCCATGCCGGTGCTCACGACCTTGCAGGGCAACGACAGCGTGAAGGTCGAGCCGATACCTGAGGCGCTGCGCAAGGTGACGGCGCCGCCGAGCATTTCGGCCAGTTGCCGCGAGATGGCCAGACCCAGCCCGGTGCCACCGAAGCGGCGCGATGCCGTGTTGTCGGCCTGCGCGAAGGCGTCGAAGATACGTGCCTGGTCGGGTTCCGTGATGCCGATGCCGGTGTCGCGCACCGCCATCACCATGCGTACCGCACCCGTTGTCGGGCGGTGCTGCAGCATCAGGTCATCGTCCATCGAGTGAACACGCAGCGTGACGAACACGCCGCCGTGATCGGTGAATTTGATGGCGTTGCCGATCAGGTTGACCGCGATCTGGCGCAGCCGTCCCGGATCGCCCTCGACCCGGCCAGGCACCGCATCATCGACGTCGAGCGCCAGCGTCAGGCCCTTTTCGCGTGCCTGCGCGCCGAGCAGTTCGGTCACTTCGCGCAGCGTGCGACGCGGGTCGAACTCGCTGCGCACCAGATCGAAGCGACCGGCTTCGATCTTCGACAGATCGAGAATGTCGTTCAGCAGGTCGAGCAGGTTTTCGCCCGAGCGATAAAGCGTTTCAAGATAGCGCCGCTGTTCGCCATTCAGTTCGCTGCGCAGCAGCAGCTGCGCCATGCCCAGCACGCCGTTCATCGGCGTGCGGATTTCGTGACTCATGTTGGCCAGAAACTGGCTCTTTGCCTGATTGGCCTGCTCGGCGGCTTCCTTGGCTTCTTCGTTTTCCTTCGCCACATGCGCGTGATGCAGGCGCAGACGGATGAATTCGGCCGTGTTCTTCTGGAAGCGCTTGGCGTTGACGACGGCGATCAGCAGAAACAGCAGGATGAAGCCGCCGAGCACTTCGCGCTCCGGTTCAGGCGACATCAGGTAGAAGAAGGCGGTCGGCAGCAAGGTGGGCAGTGCCATCAGCACATAGGCCTTCCACATGCCGGTCAGCGAAAACAGCCCGACGGCCGCCACCGCCACAAGACAGAGCGGCACCACCATTTCGTAGGGGTGTCCGGGCGGCGGCATCAGGGCGACCCCGAGAGCCCCCCAGCCGCAACCGGCGACGAACACGCCCAGCATGAACAGCCACTTCCAGATCAGCGTCTCATTGACGCCTGGCCCGACATGGCGCCAGGCCATGATCAGTCCGAAGCGACCGACATTGATCAGCACCATGGCAACCAGCCAGGTGGTCAGTGCGTTGACGTCGACAACCTTGTGCAGCACACCCCAGATCAGGCCGGCCAGCACGATCGCCATCACCAGCGTGAACGGTGTCAGCCGGTAGGCGAGCGCGACCAGTTCCGCCTCGACCTGGCGTTCTGCGTTCTCGCTGCGCGGCGTGGTGCCGTGTGAAAGGAGGCTGGTGGGCATGGACGGACTCGGCATCAGGGGCGAATCGCCGCCGGATTGCAACGCCGGAGGCTGACAGGGTTCACGGCTGCCGAGCCCCATTCTTGAGCATGTGCGGGCCGCTCGCGCTTCATGCTCATTGGCCGTAACCCGCAAACTTGCCGAGCACCCGCTCCATCTCGTCGTCGTCGAGCAGCTTCGGCGTGCCGACCTGCAATGCGCGCCAATACTGTTCGCACAGCGTTTCTAGTTCCACCGCGAGCGCGACCGCGTGGCGAAGGCTGCGTCCGAAAACCAGCATGCCATGGTTCGCCATCAGGCAGGCGCAGCGGCCGGGCAGGGCGTCCAGCACCGCGTCGGACAGCGCCTGCTCGCCGAAGGTCGCATAGCGTGCGCAGCGCACGGTGCTACCACCGAAGCGGGCGATCATGTAGTGAAAGGGCGGGATGTGTTCGCCGATGCAGGCGAGCGCCGTGGCGAACGGCGAGTGCGCATGCACGATGGCGTCGGCGTCGGCGCGGGCGGCGTAGATATCCCGGTGAATGCGCCATTCCGAAGAAGGTTTGCGGCAGCCGCTGCTGCGGCCATCACTGAACACTTCCACCATGTCGTCAGCGGTGCATTCCGCAGGTTCGAGCCCGCTTGGAGTGATCAGGAATGCGGGACCGCGGCGCGCGCTGACGTTGCCAGCCGCACCGCGGTTAAGTCCGCAAACTTCCAACCGGCGCGCTGCTTCAAGCACATCGCTGCCGCTGACCTCGTTCATCAGGGTGTGCCCCTGTATTGTGGATTAACGGTGGATTATCCTGACCGGAGCCCAGAATACAAGCGGGTTTACATTAAAAATTGACGATAGATCAGGTGTTTCGCGATGCAACATCGCTGAGACGCTTTCTCGCCGTGGGTTTCACGCTCCTAGAATTCACTTTAGGTTCTGTGGATCATTCAGCAGGGCATGGCGAGCGAAATGCGTCCGGACTGCAAGTCGACGATGCCACGCTCGGTGATGAGTGCCGTCACGAGCGGCGCCGGCGTGATGTCGAATGCCGGATTCCCGACCGGGCTGTGCGGATCGAGCTGGCGGACGCTGCCGGCGTCTCCGCGCAGCACGCGCAGTTCGTCGCCATGGCGCGCTTCTATCGGTATCGCCGCGCCACGGGCGCAACCTTCATCGACCGTTGACCACGGCGCCGCAACCCAGAACGGCAGACCGTTGTCGCGTGCCGCCAGCGCTTTCAGATAGCTGCCGACCTTGTTGGCAACGTCGCCGTTGGCGGCGATGCGGTCGGCACCGATGATGACCGCGTCGACCTGACCCGCGCGCATCAGCTGGCCTGCGGCGTTGTCGGCGATGACGGTATGTGGCACACCGGCGCCTGCCAACTCCCAGGCGGTCAACAGGCCCTGGTTGCGCGGCCGGGTTTCCGAGACCCATACGTGCAGGTCGACGCCGGCGGCGTGTGCGAGATAGACGCCGGCCAGCGCCGTGCCCCAGCCTGTCGTGGCGAGCCAGCCCGCGTTGCAGTGGGTCATCAGGTTCAGCCGGCCGGCCCGCGGTGTGATGGTCTGCATCAGTTCGAGCGTCAGTTCGCCGATGCGCCGGTTGGCGGCGCGGTCTTCGTCGCAGATCGCGAGCGCCTCGCTCCACGCCGCAGCGGCGCGTGCGGCCGGTGGCAGCGGTCGCACATGCGAGCCGACGCGATGCAGCGCCCACGCGAGATTGACCGCGGTCGGGCGCGTTGCGCCGAGGGCGCATACCGCCTCGTCTAGCGCGGCATCGCCGGCCGCTTCGCGCAGCGCCAGTGCCAGTCCGAAGGCACCGATGGCACCGATCAACGGTGCGCCGCGGACCTGCATCGTCGCGATGGCATGGGCCGCCTGCGCGGCGGTTTCAAGGCCCACTTCCTGCCGGGCAAAGGGCAGCAGCGTCTGGTCGAGGATGTAGAGGCGGTCGCCGTCGAGGCGCAGCGGGCTGGGTGTGTCGTTCATGTCGAATCGGGATGGGCAGGGGCTTGAAGCATAATCCGTCGATTCGCGATACAGCCATCCGCCATGCAGGACTTTCCCGGCCATCTGACGTCGAAACTGCCCGACGTCGGCACGACGATCTTCACCGTCATTTCGCGCGAGGCGCAGGCCTGCGGCGCGATCAACCTCGCCCAGGGCTTTCCGGACTTCAGTGCCGATCCGCCGCTGTTCGACGCCGTGGCGTCGCACATGCGGGCCGGCGGCAACCAGTATTCGCCGATGACCGGCCAGCGGGCGCTGCGCGAGGCAGTGGCGCAGAAGATGCGCGCGGTGTATGGCGCCGACTATGACGCCGAAGAAGAAATCACGATCACTGCCGGTGCAACCCAGGCGGTCTATACGGCGATCACGGCTTTCGCCGGGTCGGGCGACGAAGTCATCGTGTTCGAGCCGGCCTTCGACAGCTATCTGCCGGGCATCCGGCTGGCCGGCGCCACGCCGGTTTTCGTACGCCTCGAAGCGCCGCATTTCCTGCCCGACTGGGATGCGGTGGCGCACTGCATCACGCCGCGCACCCGGCTCATCATCACCAATACGCCGCACAATCCTACGGGGGCCGCGTGGACGATGGACGATCAGCGCGCGCTTGCCCGACTGTGCGACGGCCGTGACATCGTGGTGATTTCCGACGAGGTGTATGAGCACATCGTGTTCGATGACCGCGAGCACGCCAGCGCCGCGCGCTTGCCGGAACTGGCGGCGCGTACCGTGCTGGTGTCGAGTTTCGGCAAGACCTTTCACGTAACCGGCTGGAAGGTCGGTTTCGTCTGCGCGCCGCCCCTGCTGAGCGCAGAATTCCGCCGCGTGCACCAGTTCAACGTGTTCGCAGTGAATACACCCTGCCAGCTCGGGCTGGCCGACTACATGGCCGAGCCCGCGCGCTATCTTGAACTGGGCCGTTTCTATCAGGCCAAGCGCGACGCCTTCCGGGCCGGTCTGGCCGGCTCGCGCTTCGAACTGCCCGGCTGCGCGGGCACCTATTTCCAGCTGGCGTCGTATCGCGCCATCAGCGACGAGCCGGATCAGTCCTTCGTGCGTCGCCTCATGCGCGAGGCCGGTGTGGCAGCGATTCCGGTATCGGCCTTCCATCACGACGGCCACGACGCGCGGCTGATCCGCTTCTGCTTCGCCAAGACTGAAGCCGTCATTTCGCAGGCGATCAAGCGTCTGCGTACCTACTGAAGGATTTACATGCAAACCGTTGATTTCACGCTGACCGGCGACTATGTCGCGCTGTGCGACCTGCTCAAGCTTGCCGGCCTGGCCAGCAGTGGTGGCGAAGGCAAGGTGCGGGTGGCCCGGGGCGATGTGCAGGTGGACGGAAAGACCGAAGTCCGCAAGACCGCCAAGATCCGCAGCGGCCAGAAGGTCGTGTGTGACGGTGTATGCATTGCCGTCCGTTGAAAGGCGGCGGGTTGCACCTGGATTGTGTCGACGCTTTTTACATTTGCACCGGACCGGGTGACGTTGGCCCGAAAGGCTGAAGGGCAGTGTCCGGGAGATCGCTGATTTAACGCGACTTTGTTATTTTTTTCCGCTGCTGGCTCGATCTCTGCTTGCATCCGTTCAGACAGATGTTTCCGCCTTCTGAATTGCCGCGGCTGTTCTGCGGATCGCGATGTGAGGTATTCGATGAAACTTTCCACCCTGTTTGGCCTGACGTCGCTCGGCGTCGCGCTGTCCTTTCCTGCAGTAGCCGGCCTGAACGGCGATATCGTCACCACTGCGCTGCACGCCGAAACGGCTGATTACGGTCGGTTTTCCGCCGTCGTCGGCGCGGGCGTGGAAGGCAGTCTGGTCAGGGGCGTGTTGCCGTTCGACTACACCGATGCAGGTTTTTCGCTGAGTTCGCCGGGCAACTTCTGTGGCGTCCACAGTTGCGGCGCCGTGCGGGAACAGCTGACCCTGAAATTGTCCGGACTCGATTTCGGTCCGTCCGTCGTGCTGACCGATGTTGTGCTCACCACGACATTGAGCAATGTCACTGTGACGGTCGGCCCGACGTTCGCGGAGTTCGCCTGGATCGATCAGCCGGTCAGTCAAGGCACCTTTCTGAGTGCGGCATTCGTGACCGGAGTGCCCGAGCCGGACGCCCTTTCGCTGATGCTCGTCGGCCTCGGCCTGATCGGGATGGCCGCAGCGCGTCGCTCTCCGCGCACCTGAATTCAGCTCGCCTGCGGCACTTTGGCGAAGCGGCCGTAGTGCAGCAACAGCGTAGGCAGTACCAGCAGATTCAATATCGTCGAGGTCGTCAGGCCACCGACGATGATGGCGGCCATCGGCCCTTCGATCTCCCGACCGGGTTCGCCTGAGCCCAGGACCAGGGGCATCAGACCCAGACCGGTCACCAGCGCAGTCATCAGGATCGAAGGGAGGCGTTGCGACGCGCCGAGTATGGCGGTGTCCAGGTTCCACGGATGACCTTCCCGCTCCACGAGGTGCTGGAAGTGCGACACCAGCATGATCGAGTTGCGCAGCGTGATGCCGAACAGCGTGACGAAGCCGACCACCGACCCGAGTGACAGCCAGCCGCCACCAGCAAGCGCCGCCAGCACTCCACCGATGAGCGCGAAAGGCAGATTCACGAAGGTGATCACCAGGTTGCGCGAGCTCGAAAACGCCAGCATCAGAAGAATGGCAATGGCCGCCGCGGCCAGCGCCGAATGCGTGACCAGTTCGCGTCGCGCCTGTGCCTGTGCTTCGGCAGCACCGGTCACGGTGTAGTAACTGCCGGCGTTCAGTTTCACGTCGTCGCGCAAGGTGCGCCGGACGGCCTCGCTGAACGCGCCCAGATCGTGGCCGCTGGCCAGGTTTGCCGTAATGGTCTGCACCCGCTTGCCACCCGAGTGCAGGATCTTGTAGCGACCGTTCTCGACACTGATGTCGGCCACGTCACGCAATTCGACCAGCCGGCCATCCGGTGTGCGAAGCGGCAGGCGGCCGATCTCGTTCGGCGAGCGGCGGTGGTCCGGATCCAGCGTCACGACCAGCGGTGTCGCCAGCGTGCCGCGATACACCTCGCTCACCTTGCGACCGGCGAAGGCGGTGCTGGTCGCCGACAGCACATCCTCCGGCGACAGGCGCCAGACCGCAAGCTTGTCGAGGCGCGGCCGCACGATGATTTCCGGCGTGCCGGGCGGCGCCAGCACCTGCACGTCGGTCGCGCCCCTGACCTTTGCGAGCGCCTGCGCAACGGCGGTGGCGTCGGCGTCCAGCCGGTCCAGATTGGTGCCGAACACCTGCACCACCAGCGTCGCCGGAAAACCCGATTCGGTCTCGCCGATGCGCTCCGTCAGGAAGGTGTTCACGGAGAAGGCAAGGCCGGGGAAACCGACCGATTCCGCGGCTTCTTCGTCCGTGCGATCTTCGTCGCCGTCGTCGCCGGTCACCGTGCGCCGGATGTCGGCGAGGATGCGTTCCTGGGTTGCGCCGTCCAGCGGACCGATTTCGATCTCGACCTCGCTGTAGTGCGGACCAAAGGGGTCGAATCCGTTCTGCGCCCGCCCGACCCACTGCGCCACCGACTTCACGCCGTCGATCTGCAGCACCTTTTCGGTCACTCGCTGGCCGACCCGCAGCACCTCGCCGGGTGCGGTGCCCGGAATGGTCGACAGATGAACGATGTAGTGGCCTTCGCGCAGCGGCGGAATGAATTCGCCGCCGAACAGCGGCAGCACGCCGAGCCCGCCGGCCAGTGCCAGCATGACGCCAGCGATCAACCCGTGCGGCCGGCGTTCGATGGCGCGCAGCGTCCGCTCGTAACGCGGTCGCAACCAGCGCACCAGTGGCGGGTCTTCGTCGGGCAGCTCGCGATTGCCCAGCATCAGGAAGCTCATCGCCGGTGTGACCGTCAGCGCCACGACCAGCGACGCGAGGATGGCCAGGATGTAGGCCAGACCGAGCGGCGCGAACAGCTTGCCGGCGACGCCGGACAGCGTGAGCAGCGGCACGAACACCAGCGCAACGATGAAGGTGGCGTACACGACCGAGCTGCGCACCTCCATCGATGCGTCGAGCACCACCTTCCAGGCGGCCACCGGCGAGCCCAGGTGGCGGTTTTCGCGCAGCCGGCGATAGATGTTTTCGCAGTCGATGATGGCGTCGTCCACCACCTCGCCCAGCGCGATCGCAAGCCCGCCCAGCACCATGATGTTCAGGCTGGCGCCGGCTTCCAGCATGACCAGTACCGCCGCCAGCAGCGACAGCGGAATGGCGACGGCCGAAATGAAGGCGGTGCGCAGGTTGTAAAGGAACACGAACAGCACGATCACCACCAAGGTGGCGCCTATCACCACGTCGGCACGCACATTGCCGAGCGCCGTCTGGATGAAGTTGGCCGGCCGGAACAGCGCCGGGTGCAGCGTCACCTGTTCGCGTTCGAACAGCGGTGTCAGCTCGGCCAGCGATTTCTCCAGTTCGAGCGTGACGCCGAGTGTGTCGGCGCCGAGCTGGCCCTGCACCATCATGAACACACCGGGTGTGCCGTTGATCTGCGCCGCGCTGATCGCCGGGCCCGGTGCTTCGCGCACGCGGCCGACGTCGCCCAGCGCGAGCGAACGTCCGTCCGGCAGTGTGACGGTGAGCTGTTCCAGACTGCGCGGCGACAAAGGCGTGGCGTCGATAGCGATCAGCAGGCGCTGGTTGTCGTTTTCGACGAATCCTGCGCCGGCGACCGAAGCGGCGCCGCGTGCCGCCAGTTCGACATCGGCGAACGTCACGCCCAGAGTGCGCAGCCGCGCCGGGTCGAGCTGGATCTGCCACTGCTTCACTTCGCCACCGAACACATTCACGTCCGCCACGCCCGGCACTGCCAGCAGGTGCGGCCGCACGACCGAGTCGACCAGATAGCGCATGTCCATCTGCGAGCGCTGTGCCGACGTGATGCCGATGCCGATCAGGGTACTGGCCGAAGAGGTCAGCGGTGTGATGACCGGCGTCACGCCGGCCGGCAGCAGCGCGCCCAGCGTGCCGAGTCGCTCCGATACCAGCTGCCGGTTGCGGAACAGGTCGGATTTTTCGTCGAAGATGACCGTGACGACGGACAGGCCTGGAATCGACTGCGAGCGCAATTCCTTGATCCCGCGCGTACCTGAAACGGCCGATTCGATCGGCGTCGTGACCCGTGTTTCGACAAGGTCGGCCGGCAGGCCGGGGGCTTCGGTCTGGATCACCACCTGCGCCGGTGCGAATTCGGGAAACACGTCGAGCCGGGCGTCGAACATGCGGCTGATGGCGTACAGCACGAGCACCAGCGACAGCGCCAAAACAATGCCGGGCCGGCGCACCGAAAAGCGGACGATGGCTTCGATCATCGGGTGCGGCCCATGCGACAGGTTGCCCGGGTTGGGGGGGGCAGGGTGGCGGGGGGGCGGTGTTGGGCATCGCTGCGTTCACCCCAACCTGCCGGAAGGCGGTGACACGAAGATGCGGGAAGCAGACGGGCTGTGGACGTGCGGTGTCGAGGTGCTCTCGTACGGTGGGGTGAGCCAGCGAACCCCAACATCCGGCCTCGGCCCGGTAGCGAAAGCGCCCGATCAGTCATCGTTCTCGTCCGCCAGCGTGTGCTTGAGCTCTTCGGACAGCAGCAGCTGCGCACCGCGCGTCACCACGCGGGCGTCATCTTCCAGCTTCGGTGCAAGCCAGCCATCCGGACGCTGCGATTCGGCGGGCAGCGCCTGACGGGTGAATTCCTCCGGTTCGTCATCGTCGCGCACATACACCCAGGGCAGGCCGGCATACCAGACGACGGCGCTGTTGGGCACCAGCGACAGCATGGTCTCGCCGGTGACGCCGCGTGCAGCCAGGCGGGTGCCGGTCGGCAGCACGCGCTCGGACTTGTACAGCCAGGTCTCGCCGGCTGCCTGGGCGAGGCTGCGTGGCGCAGGCCCGATGCGGCGTGCCTCTATGGCATCGTTGCCGTCCGGCAGGCGCAGCAGCATCAGCGGCGGCGCCTCGCCCGAGCCGCGCAGCGCGACGGCGACCAGCGAGTTTCGCCGGTCGGCCAACCGCTCCAGCTCGTCCGGCGCTTCGCCCGATGCCGATCCGGCCAGCGGGCCCCAGCCCTGGACGAGCCGTGCATGCAGGCCGTCGGCACGGGCGCGCGCAGCAGCCAGCGCTGCGCGGTCCTGCTCGACCTGGCTGCGGGCAGTCTGCAGCGTCCGCTCCGATACATTGCGGTCATCGTTGAACAGCGCCTGGACGCGATCGCGCTCGGTTTCGGCGCGGGCCAGCTGGGCGGCCAGCCGCGCGATGTCGGCGCGCGCTTCATGCAACAGCCCACGCAGCGCGAACAGCGGCTCGAGGTCGAGAACCGCTGCCTGCGCCTCGTGTTCGGTGCCGGCCCGCACGGCCAGCGGCTGCCCGAGTTCGATGCCGCTCGCCGTCTGCGCGGCGGCGGTCAGGCGCACGCTGGTCAGACCGTCTGAATTGCGCTCGACCAGTGACGGCACCTCGATATCGTCGTCGGGCTGGTCGGCGTACAACTTCCACTCGTCGCGGGCGTAGTACACCACGGCCCAGACCAGTGCGATCAGCAGCAGGCCCATCGCGAACAGCAGTTGCTGGGGAGTGATGCGGTTCATGGTGCGGTCTCCGTGGGGCCGGTCAGTGCAGTCAGCGGGCGTTGCACCGCGTCTTCGAGTGCCAGACGCGACGCGAGGGTTCGCTGACGTGCGTACAGCAGGCGGATGTCGGCTTCGAGCACGCGCACGCGGGCCAGCAGGCGATCGAGCCGGTCAGCGTCGCCGCGCGCGTAGCGTTGCTCGGTGCGCGTCAACTGCAGGCGGGCTTCGTCGTGCTCGGCTTCGGCGCCGTCGATGTCCAGTTCGGCCGCCTTGACGCGGGTCCGCGAATGCTCGAGTGCGACCAGCGCCTGCGACTGCAGCGCCAGGAAATCCTGCGTGGCCATGTCGCGCCGTGCGACCGCTTCGGCGATCGGTCCGGCCTGACGCTGCGCCGCGAACAGCGGCAATGCTGCGCCCAGGCTCCACACCGTGGCGCCCTGATCCCACAACAGGCCGGGCTTGATGCGGATTTCCGGATATTGCGCGCGCAGTTCGATCGTCAGCGCCGCTTCGGCCGCAGCATGCTGCGCCAGCGCACGGCGCAGGTCGATGCGATCGAGCGTGGCGTTCGCCCGCAGCGCCTCCATCGCCGGCACCGCGACCGGCTCGTCGAATGCGGTGTAATCGATGCGCAGTGCGTCGAGGGTCGACAGCGGCAGGGCGAGCGCCTGGGCCAGATCCCCACGCGCACGGATCTGCCGCTGTTCGGCCAGTACATAGCGTGACTCGGCCTGTGCGGCGGCGGTGCGGGTCTGCGTCAGTTCGAGCGCGTCGGCGGCGCCGAGGTCATAGCGCTTCTGCATCACCGCCTGGGCTTCGAGCGTGGTGACGACGAGTCGGTCGAGCAGTGCCAGCTCGGCATTGGCCGACCACAACTCGATGAGTGCGCGCTGGGCGCCACTGCGGACCGCCCACGCAGCATCGGCTTCGTCGAGCAGCGCCGCATCGGCCAGCAGGCGGGCGCGCTCGACGCGCGCTTCACGCACCGATTCGCCGGTCAGCGCGAGGTCCAGTGCGAGGCCGACACTCCACGCCGACTGCCCGGCATCGCGTTCGTTGGTGCGTTCGGACTCCGGCGCCAGCAGCGTGCGCGGTGTGAGCCCGGCAGTCGTCAGCTGGGCGCGGGCGAGTGCCGCGCGCGCGCGCGCCTGCGCAGCGGCCGGGTGCTGCAGCAGCGCGGCCAGCACCAGTTGCTCTGGCGTCCAGCGTTCAGGCGGCCAGGTCGATGCATTGATACTGCGCTGCGCAAGAAACTCGCGCGTCGAGTCGTCGGTCAGCGAGCGGCCAAGGAAGGCGGTCTGGTGTGCCTGTGCATTCAGCGGTGCGGGCGGCACCTGTTGCATCGCACATGCGCTGAGGACGATACAGGGCAGCAGCAAGGTGAACGGAGGGGTGAGGCACTGCATCCTGATTTGTTATTCTGGGCAGCTGATCAACACCGAATGCTAACCATGCACGCTGTTGTGCGCAAACTCAGCCCCGGCTCGCGGGTCTCCTGCATCCACAAGTTGATCGGTACGATACTTGTGATGACAGCGCTTGCCGCACAGGCGCTTGAGGCGCTTGAGGTGCGGCAGGTGGCGCCCGGCGTTTTCCTGTTCCAGGGCGAAATCGCCGAGCAGGACACGCGGAATCTGGGAGCGATATCCAACCTCGGCTTCATCGTCGGCAGCCGCTGTGTGGCGGTCATCGATACCGGTGGCTCGCCTGCCGTGGGCGCGGCGTTGCGCGCCAGCATCCGCAGCAAGACCGATCTGCCGGTCTGTTACGTGATCAACACCCATGTGCATCCGGACCACATTCTGGGCAATCAGGCCTTTGTCGATGACAAGCCTGTGTTCGTCGGCCATGCCCGGCTGCCGGCCGCGCTGGCGGCGCGCAGCGGCCACTATCTGGCGGCAGCCGAGCGACTGATGGGGGAAGCCGGCAAGGGTCTTCAGCCGGTGCCACCGTCGCGCACCGTGGCGGTCGAGGACGAACTCGATCTGGGCGGGCGGACGCTGAAGCTGCGCGCCTGGCCGACGGCGCATACGGACAACGACCTCACGGTGCTCGACGAGGCGACCGGCACGCTGTTTGCCGGCGATCTGCTTTTCGTCGGCCACCTGCCGGTGGTGGACGGAAAGATACTTGGCTGGATAAAGGTCGGCGCAGCACTGGCGGCGATGGACGTGCAGCGCGTCGTACCCGGTCATGGTGACGCCGGCGACGCGTGGCGCGAAGCTTTTGCAAAGCAGGGGAACTACCTGCAGGGGCTGGTCGATCAAACCCGCAGAGCCTTGAAAGCCGGAAAGACGCTGTCGCAGGCAGTTGGCGAAGTCGAGCCGGGGGACGCGAAAGACTGGGGGCTTGTCGATCTGTTCCACCGGCGCAATGTGACTTCGGCGTTTGCCGAGCTCGAGTGGGAAGAATGATGGATGACGCATGTCAGCATTCCCGTCAGCGGGCGGTCTGCTGCAGAATGGCCACGAGGAGAAGACGATGAAATCCAAGAACGAGATGAAACACACTAACGGATGGTCGGCGGCACTGCTGGCCTGCCTCTTTCTGAATCTGCCGGTTGCGCACGCTGCCGACGACGGTTCGGATACGCCGATCTGGGGCAAGGTGCGTACCTTGCTGGTCGGCGACCGCCCGGTGATCGAGGACACGATCGGCTCGGTCCTGGAAATCGACGCGCCGGTGCGAGCCGAAGACGCGGCGGTAGTGCCGATCTCCGTCCGCACCAAGCAGTTGCCGGGTGGTGTCTACGTCAGCAAGGTGCATCTGGTGATCGACGAAAACCCGTCACCGATCGGTGGCACCTTCACCTTCACGCCGCTGGCCGGTCGCGCCGATATCGAAACCCGGGTGCGCATCGAAGCCTACAGCTGGGTACGTGCCATCGCCGAAACGAGCGACGGCAAAGTCTATGTCGCGCGCCGCTTCGTCAAGGCGTCGGGCGGCTGTTCGGCGCCTGCCGGCAAGGACATGGAAGAGGCACTGGCACGGCTGGGCAAGATGAAGTTCAAGGTCGAGGAGGCCACTGCCGGCCAGCCCAGCGTTGCGCAGCTGATGATCAGCCACCCGAACAGTTCCGGGCTGGCCATGGATCAGATGACGCGCCTCTTCGTGCCGCCGCATTTCGTGCGCCGCGTCGAGGTCACATTCGGCGGCGAGCCCGTGATGACCGCGGACGTCGACTTCTCGATCAGCGAAAATCCGAACTTCCGGTTTTACGTGCTGCCGGCGAAGGAGGGCGAACTGAAGGCGGTCGTCGTCGATTCCAAGGACCTGCGTTTCGAAAGTTCGGTGGCGATCAAGCCGGGCCTGCGCGGCTCCTGAGCGGTGCGGCGCAAGCCGCACCGCCGCGCTGCGCGAATCGATTACTTGATGAAGCAGCGCTTCTTGGATTCTGCAACGACAGCCAGGTATTTCTTGACCGCACCTTTGGTCTCGTCGGTGCCGCGGAACATGCCGCCACGCTCTCCGCTCATCGACTGGGTGCGGCTGAAGCTCGACAGTTCGACGTACTCGTCGTGTGTCAGCTTGGTCGCGATTTCGTCGATCAGGCACGAACACTTGTAGATGTACTCATGGTTGCTGCCGTAAGCCTGCAGGCATTCGAGCGCAAATTCGACACGCGAGCTGGTCGGGTAGTCGTTGGCGGCTGCAGCGGGGCCACCCATCATCAGCGCGCCGATCGCAGCGACTGTCACGTGGAAGCGATGAAATTTCAAACCGGATCTCCTCATTTGTTTTTGATGAACCGCAGGGGCTCGCTGGCTGGCATTGAAAAAAAGGCTAGCACATCAACGCAGACCACCGATTTGCCGCCCGAGTTGCACAGGATTCTTTCCCGATGGCTGTGCGCCGTCATCGTGATTTTCGCGGGATGTCTGGCCAGCGCAGCGCCCGCGCTCGCGCAGCGACTGCCTGAACTGCGCCTGACGCGGCTGGCCGATGGCGTCTTCGTACTGCGTCCGGCTTCGTCCGAAGTCAGTCCCGACAACGCCGGTTTCGTGACACACATCGGGGTGCTGGTCGACCCGCGCGGCCTCATCCTGGTCGGCACCGGCACCAGTCAGCGTTTTGCGCAGCATCTGCTCGCCTTCGTCGAACGCGAGCTGGGCAAACCGGTCATCGCGGCGGTCAATCTTTATGGCGGTGGCGACCATGTGCTGGGCAACCGCGTGTTTGTGTCACGGGGTGTGCCGGTTACAGCGCATATTGAAACAGACCGCTTCATCCGGGCCAGTTGCCACACCTGTGTCGAGCGCCTGACGGCGGCGCTGGGCGAAAATATGATGTCAGGTACTGAACCCACCCCCGCAAGCGTGACCTTCGAACATTCAGGCTGGCTGACCGGCGTAACCCGGCGGCTGAAGTTGCTGCACTACGGACACACCTTCCAGCCCGGCGCCACCGCGCTGCTGGACGAGGCCAGCGGCACGCTGTTCGCGGGCGAGCTGGCGGCGACGCATTACCTGCCCGATCTGTACAACGCGAATGAAACCGGCTGGGTCGCCGCGCTCGATGCGCTGATCGAGCTGGGCGCGCGGCAGGTGGTGCCGGCGCATGGCGCGCCGGGTGGACGTGAAGTTCTCGACGCGCCGCGCCGTTATCTGCAGCAACTGGTCGAGCGCGTGGATGCGCTGTTCGTTGGCGGCGCGACGCTCGAGGAGGCACTGGATCAGGTCGAACTGGCGGAATTCCGCGACTGGCACGGCTATGCCCTGTGGCACCGCCGCAACGTGCATTTCGCCTATCTGCACCGGGAATCGCGTGCCTTCGGCCCGCAGTGAAGTCAGACGTGAATCAGGATACGGCTCGCAGCCGTGCCCCACACAACAAGATTGATCGATGAGGATGAGCCTACATGTCGGAACCGTTTTCCATACCGCTTGAGCAGATGCGCCGCATGGTCAAGCCCACGCCCAAGGGGCGCGCGCTCGACCCGGTTGCCGTCGAAGAGGTGCAGGCGCTGCTCGGCCGCATGCCGCGCCGTCCCGATCTGCTGATCGAATGCCTGCACCTGCTGCAGGACACCTACCGCGCGGTGCATGCGCGCCATCTCGCCGCGCTGGCGGCCGAACTGAAGATGTCGCAGGCCGAGGTGTACGAGGTCGCGACGTTCTATCACCACTTCGACGTGCTGCGCGAGGGCGAGGGCGCGCCGGCCGAACTGACCGTCCGGGTGTGCGACACGCTGTCCTGCAAGATGGCCGGAGCGGACGACCTGCTGAAGAAGCTGCCGGGCATCCTGGGCACCAAAGTACGCGTCATTCCGGCACCCTGTGTCGGCCGCTGCGAACAGGCACCGGTCGTCGTGGTCGGCCAGAACGCGCTCGGCGGCGCCACCGAAGCGGACGTGAAGGCCGCCGTGAAGGCGAGTGAATCGACCCATCCGCTGCCCCGTTACGTCGGCTACAAGGCTTATCTGAAGGCCGGTGGTTACCAGCTGTTCCGCGATCTGGTCGAAGGCCGTCGCGATGTCGAGTCGGTCATTCAGACGATGGAGCACTCCGGCCTGCGCGGCCTGGGTGGCGCCGGATTCCCGGCCGGCCGCAAGTGGCGCATCGTGCGTGCGGAGGCCGCGCCGCGGCTGATGGCAATCAATATCGACGAGGGCGAACCGGGTACCTTCAAGGATCGCTGGTACCTCGAACGCGATCCGCACCGCTTTCTGGAAGGCATGCTGATCGCCGCGTACTGCGTCGGCATCGGTGAGGTGTACGTCTATCTGCGCGACGAATACGCGCACGTGCGCGACATCCTGCAGAAGGAACTGAAGAAGCTGCTGGCCGATCCGCCCTGTGCTTTGCCGCCGATCCACCTGCGCCGCGGCGCGGGCGCCTACATCTGCGGCGAAGAGTCGGCGATGATCGAATCGATCGAAGGCAAGCGCGGCATGCCGCGCCTGCGTCCGCCCTACGTCGCCCAGGTCGGCCTGTTCGGTCATCCGACGCTGGAACACAATATGGAAACCGTGTTCTGGATCCGCGACATCGTGGAGAAGGGCGCGGAATGGTTCGCCGGCCACGGCCGCAACGGCCGCAAGGGTTTGCGTTCGTTCTCGGTGTCGGGCCGGGTGAAGAAGCCGGGCGTGCATCTGGCGCCGGCCGGCATTTCGGTGCGCGAACTGATCGACGAATACTGCGGCGGCATGCTGCCGGGTCACACCCTGTACGGCTATCTGCCGGGCGGCGCGTCCGGCGGCATCCTGCCGGCCAGCCTCGGCGACATTCCGCTCGACTTCGACACCCTGCAGCCCTACGGCTGCTTCATCGGCTCGGCGGCGGTCATCATCCTGTCCGACCATGACCGTGCAACCGATGCGGCACGCAACATGATGCACTTCTTCGAACATGAGTCGTGCGGTCAATGCACGCCCTGCCGCGTTGGCACGGCCAAGATGAACACGCTGATGGAAGCCCCGGTGTGGGACACCGATCTGGTCGAGGAGCTGTCACAGACCATGGTGGACGCATCGATCTGCGGCCTCGGGCAGGCGGCACCGAATCCGGTGCGCTGCGTCATCAAGTATTTCCCTGACGAAATCAAGTGAAGGGACGGCAACCCAAATGAATGCACCCATTGATGCTTCGGTGATCGCGCAATCGATCGAATTCACCCTGGACGGTCAGTCGATGACGGCCCGTGTCGGCGAAACCATCCTGCAGGCGGCCGCCCGCCAGGGTGTGGACATCCCCCACCTTTGCTACAAGGACGGCTACCGTCCGGACGGCAACTGCCGCGCCTGTGTGGTCGAGATCGACGGCGAACGCGTGCTTGCGCCGAGCTGCTGCCGCGCACCGACGCCCGGCATGAATGTGAAAGCCGAATCGGAGCGCGCATTGAAGGCACAGAAGATGGTGGTCGAACTGCTGCTGTCGGACATGCCGGACCAGACCTACAAGCCCGATTCCGAACTGGCGCACTGGGCGGACAAGCTCGGCGTCACCGGGTCGCGCTTCGAAGGCCGTGATCAGCCGGCATGCGACCAGTCGCATCCGGCGATGAGCGTAAACCTCGACGCCTGCATCCAGTGCAACCGCTGCGTGCGCGCCTGTCGCGAAGAGCAGGGCAATGACGTCATCGGCTATGCCTTCCGCGGTTCGGCGTCGAAGATCGTGTTCGACCAGGACGACCCGATGGGCGCGTCGACCTGCGTCGCCTGCGGCGAATGCGTGCAGGCCTGCCCGACCGGCGCGCTGATGCCGGCCGGCGGTGTCGGCATGGTGAAGATGGACAAGACCGTCGATTCCGTCTGCCCGTACTGCGGCGTCGGCTGCCAGCTGACGTATCACGTCAAGGACGACCGCGTGCTGATGGTGACCGGCCGCGACGGCCCGGCCAACGAAGAGCGCCTGTGCGTCAAGGGCCGCTTCGGCTTCGACTACGCGCGTCACCCGCAGCGGCTCACGAAGCCGCTGATCCGTCGCGCCGATGCACCGAAGCACAAGAATTTTGTCGTCGATCCGGCCAATCCGCTGTCGGCGTTCCGCGAAGCCAGCTGGGAAGAGGCGATCGAGTACGCGACGAGCCGCTTGCGCACGATCCGCGACACCAAGGGGCCGAACGCGCTGGCCGGTTTCGGTTCGGCCAAGGGCTCGAACGAAGAGGCCTACCTGTTCCAGAAGCTGATCCGCACCGGCTTCGGCACCAACAACGTCGATCACTGCACACGCCTGTGCCACGCCTCGTCGGTCGCCGCGCTGCTGGAAGCGGTCGGTTCGGGCGCGGTGTCGAACCCGGTACGCGATGTGCTGCACTCCGACGTGATCTTCCTGATCGGCGCCAATCCGCTGGTCAATCACCCGGTCGGCGCCACCTGGATCAAGAACGCGGTCAAGCAGGGGGCGCGGCTCATCGTGTGCGACCCGCGCCGCAACGACCTGCAGCGCTATGCCACGCACTTCCTGCAGTTCAAGCCGGACACAGATGTGGCCATGCTGAACGCGATGATGCACGTCATCATCGAAGAAGGTCTGGTCGACGAAGCCTTCGTGCGCGACCGCACCTCGGGTTTCGATGCGCTGAAGAAGAACGTGGCCGATTTCAGCCCGGAACGCATGGCCAAGATCTGCGGCATTCCGGCCGAAACGCTGCGCGAGGTGGCGCGCATGTTCGCGACCTCGAAGGCGTCGATGATCCTGTGGGGCATGGGCGTGTCGCAGCATGTGCACGGCACCGACAATGCGCGCTGTCTGATTTCGATGGTCATGATGACCGGCCAGATCGGTCGTCGCGGCACCGGTCTGCATCCGCTGCGCGGCCAGAACAATGTGCAGGGTGCGTCCGATGCAGGCCTGATTCCGATGGTGTTCCCGGACTATCAGGCGGTCGGCAACAAGACCATCCGCGACAAGTTCGAAGAATTGTGGGGCAGCCGCCTCGATGCCAACCCCGGCTTGACCGTGGTCGAAATCATGGACGCCATCCATGCCGGCAAGCTCAACGGCTGCTACATCATGGGCGAGAACCCGGCCATGTCCGATCCGGACGTCGAGCACGCTCGCGATGCGCTGGCCAAGCTCGACTGCCTGGTCGTGCAGGACATCTTCCTGACCGAAACCGCCTATTTCGCGGATGTCGTGCTGCCGGCGTCGGCCTTCCCGGAGAAGACCGGCACCTTCACCAACACCGACCGCCAGGTGCAGCTGGGTCGTCAGGCGATCAATCCGCCGGGCGATGCGCGGCAGGACCTGTGGATCATCCAGCAGATGGCCAACGGCATGGGGCTGGACTGGCACTACGACGGCGCGAAGGACGTGTTCAACGAAATGCGCAAGGCGATGCACTCGATCGCCGGCATCACGTGGGAACGGCTGGAAGCGGAGCACTCGGTCACCTATCCGTGCGAGAACGAGGGCGACCCGGGCGATGAGGTGGTGTTCATCGAACGCTTCCCGACCCAGTCCGGCCGCGCCAAGCTGGTGCCGGCCAAGCTGATCAGCGCCAACGAAAAGCCGGATGCCGATTTCCCGATGGTGCTGATCACCGGCCGCCAGCTCGAGCACTGGCACACGGGCTCGATGACGCGCCGGGCGTCGGTTCTCGACAACATCGAGCCGATCGCGACCGTCACGATCAACCCGGCCGACATGGCGAAGCTGAAACTGCGGCCGGGCGAGGTGGTGACGGTCGAATCGCGCCGCGGCAAGATCGCGTTGTACGCGCGTGTCGATGGCAACGTGCCGATCGGTGCCGTGTTCATCCCGTTCGCGTATTACGAAGCCGCCGCCAACATGCTGACCAATCCAGCGCTGGACCCGTTCGGCAAGATTCCGGAGTTCAAGTACTGCGCGGTGCGCTTGAAGAAGGGCGGGACGCCGACCCGACTGACGACCTACGGCGGCGGTCAGGCGAAAATGGTAACGGCTTGATCCGTCAATCGTTAGTTTGAAACCGGGGCCGAGTGCCCCGGTTTTTTTTGACCCTGCATCAAGTATTGTCATTGACGACAGGTGAGGCTGACGGCTACCCTGCGCGTGCTTCAGGTGTCCTGACCAGCGTTCGCTGCGAGGGGTGAAACGGGAAGTCCGGTGAGTGCCTGCAATCAGGTCGCGATCCCGGCGCTGCCCCCGCAACGGTAAGCGAGTCGTAGCGATCCAATCAGCCACTGTGCGCCATGCATGGGAAGGCGGATCGCACATTTCCCTCGCGAGCCCGGAGACCGGCCTGACGCATTTGACCGATGGCTGCGGTGGGCGGCGGAGGTGCGTATTTCCGTTGCCCGGTCGTTCTTCCGCGCAGGTCGTGCGTCGCTTCCCGTTCGTTTCAGATCATCGGATTTCCGCAATTCGCCGGCGGGTGCTGCCGGCGCTGCAAGGAGGTCTGCATGCGTACCATTCTTCTCACATCCCTCATCGGGCTGGCATTCGCCGGCTCCGCCCAGGCCGGCCCGTTCGCGCCGGCCGCCGGTCAGCCCGGATCAACGGCCATCAGCAAGGACAGTCCGGCTTTCGTCCAGTGGGCGACCGGCTACCGTGACTACCTGCCGGGCGCAAACGTCGATGCCACGTGGAAAACGCCGGAAAAGGGACTGGGCGTTGCCCAGGGCGGCGCGACCGACATCGTCGTGCTCGGCGACGGCGGCAGCATCACGCTCACCTTCGGCGGCTACATCACGAACGGTGCGGGCGCCGATTTCGCGGTGTTCGAAAACGGCTTCATGGACACCTTCCTCGAACTGGCGTTCGTCGAGGTGTCGTCCAACGGTACCGATTTTTTCCGCTTTCCGAACTTCTCCTTCACCGCCAGCCCGGTCGGCGGCTTCGGCCTGATCGACCCGACCAATATCGACGGTCTGGCCGGCAAGTACCGCGCCGGCTTCGGTACGCCGTTCGATCTCGATGTGCTGAGCGGCGTCGCCGGTCTGGATGTCAACAAGGTGCAGTACGTGCGCCTGATCGATGTCGTCGGCAATGGCTCGACCTTCGACAGCTTCCCGGCCCAATTCGGCGGCCCGCACCCCATCTACGACCCGTATCCGACCACCGGCAGCAGCGGCTTCGACCTCGACGCGGTCGGCGTCATCCACTACGCGGCACTGCCGGCCGTGCCCGAGCCGTCGCAATGGGCGATGTACTGCGCCGCACTCGGCCTGCTCGGTCTGGTCGCCCGTCGCCGCGGCTGATGCCGCCCCAGCTCACCACGAAAGATCACTGACATGAACAAGACACTTCTCGCCTTCGCGCTGGGCGCACTGGCAGTCAGCCATGGCGCGCATGCAGCGACGCCCTCGGTTGCCACGTTCGAAGACGTGCCGCTGGCGTCCGAAAGCCACTTCTTCCCGCAAGTGACGACCACCTTCTCCAGCGGAGCCGCCACCTTCAATCACACTTACTCGGACTTCGGCGGCGGCTGCTGCCATGTTGACTGGGTGTATTCCAACCGCACCGACACGACGACCGGCAATTACACCAACCAGCACAGCGCGATCACCGGCGGCGGCGTCGACGGATCGGCCCATTACGCGATCGCCAACTTCGGCGCGCCGACGATCAGCTTTGCGTCGGCGGTCAGCGTGCAGGGTGCGTACGTCACCAACACGACGTTCACCGGACGCACCATGCTTGACGGCGACACCGTGTTCGGCTTCTCGAAGAAGTTCGGCGGCGCCAGCGGCAATGACCCCGACTATCTGAAGCTGACCATCATCGGCAAGGACGGTGGCGGTGCGACCACCGGCAGCGTCGACTTCATGCTGGCCGACTACCGGTTCGCCGACAACGCGCAGGACTACGTGGTGACCGACTGGCGCTGGGTCGATCTCGCGGCGCTCGGCACGGTCAGCAGTCTGCAGTTCGCGCTGGTTTCGAGCGACAGCGGTGAATTCGGCATCAACACGCCGGCCTATTTCGCACTCGACAATCTGACCGTCACCGCGGTGCCGGAACCGGAACAGGCAGCGCTGCTGCTGGCCGGTCTGGCGCTGGTCGGCGCGGTCGCGCGTCGCCGTCGCGGCTGATCGGTCCAGGAATCACCCGCGCGCCCTCCACGGTTCGCGGGTGATGCGCATTGATGCATCGCTTCCGCCTTTTGCTGTTGCTGACCGTGTTGCCCGGCCTGGCCCTTGCACAGGCTTCGGCGCCGCGCGTGCACGAGCTCGACGAAGTCGTCATCAGCGCACCGTCGGCGGCCGACACGTTGCGCATGGTGCCGCACAGCGTGTCCGTCATCACCACCGAAGACATCGAGCATTCACCATCGCGCACCGTGGCCGAAGTGCTGGGTCGCGAAGCCAACCTCAACATCCAGAGCTATTTCGGCCGCGACAAGGGTGCCACCGTCGACATGCGCGGCTTCGGCGCCACGGCGGTCAGTAATGTGCTGGTGCTGGTCGATGGCGTCAGGCTGAACGCATCGGATCTGTCAGGCGCCGACCTGTCGTCGGTCGCGTTGTCCCAGGTCGAACGCATCGAAGTGCTGCGTGGCGGTGGCGCGGTGCGCTACGGTGACGGCGCTGTGGGCGGCATCATCCACGTACTGACAAGGCGTCCGCGCAACGGGCCGCTGAAGGGCGAATTCGAGGCGCGCACCGCTTCGTACGACACGCATGAACTGCGCTTCAGCGCGTCCGGCGGCGCGGGGCCCCTGTCTGGCCGCATCGATGTCGGGCGGCTCGACGGCAACGGCTACCGGGACAACGACGAACAGCGCCGGCGCGATACAGCGGCGGAACTGCGCATCATGCCGGACGGAGCGCTGTCCTTCATGGACGTGCTGCTGCGCGTGTCGCGCCACACCGATGAATACAAGCTGCCCGGTCCGGTGTCGCGCGAACGCTTCCTGTCCGGCAGTGCTGCGCTGCGTCGTTCGAGCACGGCGTCGCCGCTGGATGGCGGCAGCACCGACGACCGCAAATTCGGCACGCTGTGGCGCTTCGATCTGGGCGATTTCGGTCTGGTCGAATTCCAGACCGACCACCGTACGCGCGACAATCCTTACCTGATCGGTGTCAATCCGGCACAGCCGCTCAGCGATCAGCAATACACGATCGAATCGACGCGGCGCGACGTGCAGTTGCGCTACGACCTCGACTACAGCGCCTTCGGCCGCATCCATTCTTTCGGTGCGGGCTTTGTCACGCAGTCGTCCGACTACCTGCGGCGCGACGTCGGCCGCACCGTGATCGACCAGTCAAGAGTGCGTACCGGCGACCTGAACGGTCAGGCCTGGTATGCCGAGACGGTGTTCCGCGCGACCGATGCGCTGCGCCTGAACGCCGGCTGGCGCAGCGATGACACGAAAAGCCGCACCGAAGCAGCCACCTATCGGCGCACCTGCCAGTTCCAGAACGTGTTCATTCCGGGACTGGGCTTCATTCCGGTGGAAATTCCGGGCAGTTGCGTCACCGGCTTCGAATCTGACAGCCGCTACGCGTCGAGCACGAAAAGCCATGCTGCGGAGCTGGGTGTGAGCTGGCAGCCGGTGAAGGCGCTGGTCGCCTTTGCCAGTGTGTCGCGCAACTTCCGCACCCCGAACATCGACGAACTGGCGCTGGCGTCGTCCGATCTGCGCGCGCAGCGCGGTCGCACGATCGAAGCCGGTGTGCGCCTGCAGCCCGACGACAGTCTTTCGCTCGGGTTGACGCTGTTCCGCCTGCGCAACCAGGATGAAATCTACTTCGACAGCACCGGCGTGCCGAGCGTGAACCGCAATTACGACCTGCCGACCCAACGCACCGGCGTGGAGCTCGAAACGCGCTGGCAGCCGTCGGCCGCCTGGCTGTTCGCTGCCAACGCCGGGTATGTGCAGCCACGCTTCAAGGGCACTGACGCCGACATTCCGCTGGTGCCGCGCTGGACCGCGAATGCTCGTGCGGAGTGGCTGCAGACGCCGTCGCTGCGCTGGATCGTCGCCGCGCGCCACGCCGGTCGGCGCTTCGACGGCAACGACCTCGACAACCGCAGCTTCGCCGAACTGCCGTCCTACACGGTGTTCGATCTTGCGCTGCGCCTCGATCTGGGCGGCGGTGCGCAACTGGCGGCCGGCATCAACAATGTGTTCGACAAGGTGTATTCGACCATCGCCTTTTCGGAAACCTATTACCCGATGCCCGAACGCAATGGCTACGCCAGCCTGCGCTGGCGCTTCTAGCTCAGTTCCGGTGCAGCGCCCGCGTGCTGCGCTGCGCGAAATAGAACCACTCGTTGCCCGGTGTCGAGGTCGGGTTCGGAAACACGATGTAGCCGTCCTGCGGCGCAATGACCGGGGTACCGTCATGGCGGGTGCCGATCGCGTCGCCTGCGCTGACCGGGTCGAAGCTGCACCAGGTGCGCGCGAACTGATCGTCCGGGTGCAGCCGGTCGATCACTTCAGTCAGGCGCAGCAGTTCGAAGCTGTCGCGCGCCGCCGGCGCGGGCGCTTCGACCAGCTTCAGGTGCGCCAGCGTGTTCCGGATGGCGCGCCAGGCAAATTCAGGCGCGGCCGGATCGTCGTGCTGGCCGCATTCCAGCGTCACGGCATAGCCGCCCATGCGGCGCATGTATTCGGTGGTGCCGATGCCGTAGTCCGGATCGGTCGACAACAGGTGGGCGCGTTCGGTGGGCGCGGTGCGGGCCAGTCGCTTGCGCACGCCGGTCGCGTAGGTGTCGAGCCAGCCCTCGACCAGACGGCGCGCACCGAGGCGCAGCGCCAGCGCCTCTTCGGCGGCCGCGTGTGAAAAGGCTTCCAGCGTGCCGTCATTGTCCTGCGGCCCCAGCATGGCGAACGGTTCGCCGCCGGTGTGGAAGGAATGCAGGTCGAGCAGTACGTCGTGCGCGGCGAGCAGCGGGCACAGCACGTTGGCGATGCGGTCTTCGTAGTCCTGCGGCTCGGCCACCGGGCGCAGATTGCGGTTCAGGTTGCGGTCACCGGCGCGCCGCTTCAGCGTCCAGGCGAGCGGATTGGTGATCGGTACAAAGGTGACGGTGCCGCGCACGATGACGAGGTCGCCGCGCGCCAGTTCGTCGAGCACGCGCTCGATGCCGCGCGTGCCGCCGATTTCGTTGCCGTGCACGGCGCCGAGCACGATCAGGCGCGGTCCGGCTTCCAGGCCGTGGAAGGTGTGAGAGGTGAGGCTGTGCGTGGATGGATTCATCGGGGTGGAAGGTGGTTCATGAACTGCAGGACAGGGCGGAACAGCCGGGCTTGTTGCGCGCCCACTCGGGGCGGCGCCCGGCCAGATCATTGAATTCAGGTTGTTCGTCGTACGGCCGCTGCATCATCTTCAGCAGTCGCTCGATCATCGCGGTGTCGCCGGCGCCCGCATCGTCGATGGCGCGCTGCGCCAGCCAGTTGCGCACGATGTATTTCGGGTTGGTCGCGTTCATGCGTGCGATGCGCGCCGCGTCCGCTTCGCCGCCGGCCGTGACGCGCTGAGCCCAGCCCTGCAGCCACGCAAGCAGCGCGCGACCGTGGTCAGCGGAAGGGCCATCAGCGCTGTAGAAGGCTTCGTGCAGCGGCGCCAGTGCAGCCGCATCGCCGGCGAGGGCTGTCGCCACAGGCACCTCTGCCAGCGCGCGGAAAAAGATCGTGAAGTCGCATTCCTCCGCCTGCAGCAACTGGAACAGTTCGCTGCGCATGTCCTGTTCCGCTTCGTCCGCTGCTGCCGGCAAACCGAGCTTGTCGGCCAGCATGCGTGTCCAGCGGTCGGAGAAGGTCTGCTCGTAGCCTTCGAGTGCGGCATCGATCGCCGCCTGATCGTCGATCAGCGGCGACAGCGCGGCAGCCAGTCGCGTCAGGTTCCAGTAGCCGATCTGCGGCTGGCGCCCGTAGCAGTAGCGCCGGCCCTGGGCGTCGGTCGTGTTCGGCGTCCACATCATGTCGACGCCTTCGAGCCAGCCGTAAGGGCCGTAGTCGATGGTCAGGCCGAGGATGGACATGTTGTCGGTGTTCATCACGCCATGCACGAAGCCGACGCGCATCCACTCGACCATCAGCACCGCCGTGCGGCGGCAGATTTCGGCGAACCAGTCGGCGTACCCGGTGATGTGCGGGAAGTGGTGCGTCATCACCCAGTCGGCAAGCCGGCGCTGCAGGTCGAGCTCCTCATGCGACGCGAGGATTTCGAAGTGGCCGAAGCGCACGAAGCTGGGGGCCACGCGGCATACGATGGCGCCCGGCTCGTATTCGGGATGCCCGTCGTAGAACATGTCGCGCACCACCCGGTCGCCGGTCGCGACCAGACTGAGCGCGCGCGTGGTCGGAACGCCCAGGTGGAACATGGCTTCGCTGCACAGGAATTCGCGTACCGACGAACGCAGCACGGCACGGCCGTCGGCACGCCGCGAGTAAGGCGTCGGGCCGGCGCCCTTCAACTGCAGTTCCTGCCGCTGACCCATGGTATCGATCATCTCGCCCAGCGTGATGGCGCGGCCGTCGCCGAGCTGGCCGGCCCAGTTGCCGAACTGGTGGCCGCCGTAGCGCGCCGCGTAGGGCTGCATGCCGGGCAGGATGCGATTGCCGGCCAGCGCCTCGACCGCGGCATCGACGCGCGCCGGGCGGCGCAGACCGAGCTGGGCGCCCAGCACGTCCGACCAGGCCAGCAGCTCGGGTGCCGCGACCGGCGTCGGTGACGTCAGCGTGTAGGACGCATCGATGACCGGGCGCGAACGCATGTCAGCCGAAGGATCGGCGGGCAGGCTGCGCACGAACAGGTTGTCGAACTCGATTTCATCGAGCCGTCGGGTGGCAATTGACATGGGTGATGGGCTCGGGCGAGGCAGGGCGTACGCAAGACCCTATTGTGAGCGATGTAACTGGCTGCAGGTTCAATCGAGCCCGAGCAGCGCCACATATTCGCGCAGTGCTTCGGCGGCGATGCCGCGCGTGATGAACACGACGGTCGAGCCGCGGACCGCGTCGGGCCAGCCCGCCAGCGGCGTTGGCGGATGCAGTGTGTGCTGCACGCCGTGTATCGCCACCGGCCTGGTGTGCCCCTCGACATCGAGCAGCGCCTTCATGCGCAGCAGGCCAGGTCCTGCGATGTGCGGCCAGCCGGCGAGCAAGGCGTCCAGTCGCTCGGCGGCAATCGGCCGGTCGAAGGCAAAGCTGTCTGCACGGATGGCGTGCGGTGCATCCGTCATCACCGCCCGGAAGCGGGCCGGTAGGAGTGGTGGCGCGTCGAGCAGCGTCATCAATTCAGCGCCGTCGGGCGTCGACTGAAGGTCGGTCTGCGGCGCAAAAGGATTGATGCCTTCAAGCCTGGTACGCAGCGCACCGAGCGCGTCGGCGTCCGTCAGATCGGACTTGCTGATCAGCAGGCGGTCGGCGGCGGCGATCTGGCGCACGGCTTCATCCTGTGTCGCCAGCGTGCCGGCGGCGTGCAGCGCGTCCACCACGGTCAGTGTGCAGCGCAGGCGGTAGCGCGCGGCGATGCGGGCGTCCTGCGTCAGCGTACGCAGGATGGGCGCCGGGTCGGCGAGACCGGTCGTTTCGATGACGATGCGTTCGAATTGCCTGCGTCCGGCGCGCGCGAAGCGCCAGTGCGCGTCGCGCAGCGTCTGCGCCAGGTCGCCGCGCAGGCTGCAGCAGACGCAGCCGCCCGGCAGCTCGACCACGGGCTGTTCCGCCGAATGGGTCACCAGCAGATGGTCGAGCGAGGCGTCGCCGTACTCGTTGATGACGACCAGCGTATCGGACATGCCGGGTGAGGCGAGCAGGCGATTCAGCAGCGTGGTCTTTCCGCTGCCCAGAAACCCGCTCAACAGGATGATCGGAAGCGGGCTGTCGTTCATGCGGGCACACCCTCGAGCAGTGCGGTTCGGGTACGTGGGGTCGCCAGCTGCTGCAGCCACCAGTCGAGCGCGCGACCGCGCGGGCCGCTGCGCCAGGCGATCGAAAAGCCGCAGACCCTTGTGTCACCGGTGTCCTTCGCCAGCAGACGTCCCGCTGCGATGTGCCCGCGAACGCGGCTTTCCGGAAGGAAGCCGCAGCCCAGTCCGCGCAGCTGCGCGTCGATCTTCATGTCGAGTGTCGGCACGGTAAGCACATCCTGGCCGGGTTGCAGGTTGCGCGACACCGGCGACAGCTTCAGCGCGCTGTCTGCTACCGCGACGGCACGATGCGCGCGAATCACGGCGGGTGTCAGCACCGACTCGATGCGTGCAAGCGGATGCTGCGGTGCCACCGCGAACACGAACCGTATATCGCCCAGCGGCTCGATCTGAACGCCGCTGACCCGGCTGTCGTCGGCATCGACGCCGATCGCCAGGTCGGCCGCACCGGTCAGAAGGGCCTCCCAGGTACCGGACAGCACTTCCTGGCGCAGGCGGATACGCGTCGGTGGCGGCAGGCGGGCGGTGTCGCGCTGGCTGTAGAAGGCGTCCACAAGGTCGAGCAAGGTGTGCGGGCACAGCAGCGCATTGGCGGCGATCGCGAGCTGACCTTCCCAGCCACTGGCGACCCGCTTCACCCGACTGGCGACCGCATCCATTTCGATCAGCAGGCGCCGCCCCTCGGACAGCAGTTCGCGACCGGCCGGCGTCAGCACGGCGCTGCGGCTGGCGCGATCGAACAGCAGCACGTCAAGCGCGTCTTCAAGCTGACGCACGCTGTAGCTGAGCGCCGACGGCACCTTGCCGAGCACGCGTGCCGCGGCGGCAAAGCTGCCCGCTTCATCGATGGTGGCGATCAGGCGGATCGCTTCCGGTGTCAGCGGGTGGTCGTGGTCGCTCATCGGGTGTCCAGATGTGAAGTGGGCAGGTGGCAGGCCGTGCGATCGCGCCTGGCTTGAGATCAAATATTTTGAACGATGATATCAGCGCCATGCGGACACGCCAGGGCTCCGCTTCAGCAGAATTCCGTCATCGACATATGAATCAAGGAGATGGGCCATGATCAGTCTGCGCAAATCTTCAGAACGCGGTTTCGACGACCACGGCTGGGGGCACTCTCATTTCAGCTTTTCGTTTGCGGATTACCACGATCCGGAGCACATGGGCTTCGGTGTGCTGCGTGCGCTGATGGAAGACACGATTGCGCCCGGCGGCGGCTTCGGCACCCACCCGCATCGCGACATGGAAATCGTCACCGTCGTGCTGGCCGGCGAACTGACCCATCGCGATTCGATGGGCCATGCCGGTGTGCTGCGCACTGGAGATGTGCAGCGCATGAGCGCCGGCCAGGGCGTGCTGCACAGCGAATGGAATCACGGCCGCGATGACACCGTACGCATGCTGCAGATCTGGCTGCTTCCGGAAGCGCGCGGCATCGCGCCAGATTATGCACAGGCACACTTTCCAGGCGCTGCCCAACGCGGGCGGTTGCAGACGCTGGTCCATCCGCCGGCACGCGATGGCGCGCTGGGTATCCATTCCGATGTGGCCCTGCTCGCCATGCGACTCGATGCCGGCGACGCGTCGGTCAAACACCCGCTGGCCCGCGGCCGCAAGGCCTACGTGCATCTGGTGGATGGCGCGCTGACCGTCAATGGGCAGCGGCTGCAGGGCGGCGACGCATTGAAGCTGGACGATGAAACGGAAGTGAAGTTTGAAAACGGGCAGGGCGCACATGTGCTGCTGTTCGACCTTGGCAACCCCGCATCTTGACGAAGGAGTCCGACATGACACAGGTAGCGATCGTTTATCACAGTGGCTATGGCCACACCCGCCGCATGGCACAGGCCGTCGCCGACGGCGCCGCACTGGCGGCCGAAGTCCATGCCATCGAAGTCGATGCAGAAGGCAATGTGCCTGACGCGGCATGGGACACGCTGGCCTCCGCCGATGCCATCGTGTTCGGCAGCCCGACCTATATGGGCACCGTGTCGTGGCAGTTCAAGAAATTCGCCGATGCGAGTTCGAAGCCCTGGTTCGGTCAGAAATGGAAGGACAAGCTGGCGGCCGGCTTCACCAACTCCGCCTCTATGAATGGTGACAAGCACTCGACACTGCACTACCTGGTGACGCTGGCGATGCAGCACAGCATGCTGTGGGTCGGCACCGGCCTGATGCCGAGCAACAGCAAGGCCGCCACGCGCAACGACATCAACTACGTGGCGTCCTTCGCCGGCGCGATGGCCTCGACGCCGTCCGATGCGTCGGTCGACGAAATGCTGGATGGGGACCTGCAGACTGCACGGCTGTTCGGCCGGCGGGTGGCGGAGCAGGCGGCGCGGCTGGCCGCCCGCTGAGGGGCAGGGCAGCGGGCGTCAGGCGACACCCGCTGTTCGACTCAATACAGTTCCGGAAAACGTTCAAGCCATCCCCAGGCGATGAACAGCACGATCGACACCACACCGGTCCAGGTACCGGTCACGAAACAGCAGGCGGCCGGAATGACCAGACCGGCCGCATCGTCGAAGAAGTGGCCGAAGGTGAAGAAGAACGCCGTGAATACCAGCCACTTCAGGATGAAGCCCGGCAGGTAGCGTCGCATCGACCGGTTGTGACGGTAGCTCTGCACGCGCTCCAGCCAGCTGCCACGCGTGCAGTCACGGAAGTACAGGAAAGGCCAGAAGAAACGCCACCAGACGCGCCAGAACGGCTCGGCCGGAATGGTCAGCGGGTCACCCGGCTCGACGCCGGGTTCGGGTGCTTCGCGAGACATTTCGCGTCCTCCTTCTTCATCTCATCCGTCCGCTTTAACGGCTCGATGACACGCAGGTTGAGGTAAGCGCACCCGGGACCGGACGCAGGCCTATTTGACCGAAGCCTTCTGGCGAAGTTCGTTCACGTGCGCCGCGATGGTCTGCTGCTCGAGCCGCTGGGCGATCTGTGCCTTGGCTTCTTCGAACGGAGGCACCTTCAGATCGCGAACGTCTTCGAGCTTGATCACGTGGTAGCCGAAGTCGGTGCGGATCGGCTGCGGCGTGAACTTGCCCTTTTCGAGCTTGGTCAGCGCATCGGAGAACGGCTTCACGTATTGTGCCGGTGCACTCCAGCCAAGGTCGCCACCGCGGTCCTTCGAGCCCGGATCTTCCGAGTCCTTGGCCAGATCTTCGAACTTCTCGCCGACCTGCAGCTTGCCGATGATTTCCTTCGCCTTGTCCTCGGTCTTCACCAGGATGTGGCGCGCCTTGTATTCCTTGTCGCCCAGACCGGCTTTCACCTTGTCGTACTCGGCCTTTACGGTCGCTTCGCTGACCGGGTTGGCGCGAACGTATTCCTGCAGGTAAGCCTGGATCAGCACGGCCTGGCGGGCCAGATCCGCCTGGTGCATCAGGGCGGCGTTCTTGTCCAGCCCCTTGGTCGCGGCGGCCTGCGTCAGCACTTCGCGGCGGATCAGCTCTTCGCGCACGGCGTTGCGCAGCTGCTCGCCGTCCTGCTGGCCCTGGGCGATCTGATTACGCACCATGATGTCGGCGCGGCCCTGCGGGATGGTCTTGCCGTTGACCGTGGCGAGCACGCCCTCGGCCGAAGCGGCTGCCGGCTTTTCCTTTGCCTTCTGCTGCGCCATCGCAGGTATGGCGAAGGCAGTCATGACGGCAAGGGACAGAATCGAGAACGTGTGTTTCATCGGGTTACCTTTCTGGGTGAATGCCAGGTACTGCAAATGGACAAGTGGTCGATCAAACCGGATCCGCGTCGCCGGGGGCGCGCGCCGTGATCGACAGGGCGTGGATGTCGTGCTGCATCAGGTCGCCCAGTGCAGCGTAGATGAGGCGGTGGCGTTCCATCAGCCGTCGCCCCGTGAAGCGGGCGGATTCGATGGACAGCCGGTAGTGCCGTCCGCCGGATCGCGCACCGGCGTGTCCGGCGTGCAGATGCGATTCGTCGACCAGATCGAGCGCCACCGGTTCAAGCGCGGCAAGCCGCTCGCGGATGGCGGATTCGATGGTCAAGGCTTGATTCACGACGGAAAGACCTTGCGGAAGGGTTTGATCGTGACGCGCTCGAACACGCCCTGAACAGTGTAGGGGTCTTCATCAGCCCAGTCGCGCGCGTCGTCGAGCGAATCGAATTCGGCGATGATCAGGCTGCCGCTGAACCCGGCTTCGCCCGGGTCGATCGCGTCGATCGCCGGCATCGGACCGGCCAGCAGCAAACGTCCTTCGTCCTGCAGCAACTGCAGGCGATGCAGGTGGTCAGGCCGCGCAGCGAGCCGCTTCGGCAGGCTGCCCGGCGCGTCTTCACCCATCAGAACATAAAGCATCGTCACCTCTGTGGTCTCGGCAATGTCGGGGAAAGGAAAAGGCGGGGCTGGATCAGAAACGTCGAGTCGGCCGAATTCAGGAGTTCTTCTCGTCAACGTGACGCGACAGCATCGCCCCCTGCGCAAGCACGAAAAGGAACATGAGACCCATGCCACCGTACAGCTTGAAATCCACCCAGGTTTCTTCGCTGAAACTGAAGGCAACATAAAGATTCAGTATGCCCATGACTGCGAAGAAGCCGATCCACGACAGATTGAGCCGCGTCCACACGGCTTCGGGCAGTTCGATCTGGGCCTGCATCAGACTGCGGATCAGGTTGCGTTTCAGGAACAGAGCAGCACCGGCAAGCGTGCCTGCGAACAACCAGTACAACACGGTCGGTTTCCATTTGATGAAGGTCGCGTCATGAAACAGCAGCGTCGCACCGCCGAACACGACGATGATGCCCAGGCTGACCCACAGCATGATTTCGACCTTGCGCCCGCGCGCCATCAGCCACAGAACCTGCCCTATCGTCGCAATGATCGCGACGGCGGTGGCGATCAGTATCGGCCCCTGGGTGACGGCAATACCGTTGCCCAGCACCTGCGTCACCAGCGAATGGGACGCCTCGGGCGAAGCGTTGGCGAATTTGTAGGCTGCAAAGAACAGCAGGACCGGCAGCAGATCGAACAGAAATTTCATGGTCGCGGATTATGCCCCTCGGGCACCTGGGTGTCCAACCGGATCGGTGTGTGGATGCCAAATCGGGCATGGAACTGGCTTGGCAGCGAAAAAGTGGCTAGAGGGCGCGCAAATTCATGAAGAAAGTCTGCAAAGCCGCTTGTGGAGCGCGCTGCGCCTCACTATCATCGCTGCAGGTTTTCCCGCGCGCATTTGCGCATAACGAAGAAGGAGACTTAGATGAACAAAGCAGAACTGATCGAAGCACTCGCCAAGAAAGCTGACGTTTCCAAAGCCGCAGCAGGTCGTCTGCTCGACGGTTTTCTCGAATCCGTCACGACCGAACTGAAGAAGGGTGGAAAAGTGACCCTGGTCGGTTTCGGTACCTTTGCCACCGGCAAGCGTGCTGCCCGTACCGGCCGCAATCCGCGCACCGGCGCCACGATCAAGATTCCTGCTGCCAAGACTGCGAAATTCACCGCAGGCGCTGCGTTGAAGAAGTCGATCAACAAGAAGTAACCGGTTTCCTTTCCCGGGGCCGCGGCGAATCCGCAGCCCCGGATGAACTGTCCGGCATGACCCGGGAAGTGCATGCTTGCCCGGCCGGAACAACGGAGGTGTCCGCACTGCGGCACCTCCGTTTTCGTTGGGCGTCAGACGTTTCGCGGACCGTCGCAGACGGGCCGCTGCGTGTGCGCCGCAGTCCTGCAGCACTTGCTGCACATTCTTCTCCATTCGTTTCATCCAGCTCTGGGACAGGCAAGCAGCGCACGGGTTCGATGGCGCACGCTACCATCACGGGGTCAATCCTGTTCGCGTTACGCCCATGATAATCGTCCTGTCTCCCGCCAAATCGCTCGACTACGAATCTCCCTTGCCCGCCGCCCGCGCGACGCGGCCCGATTTTCTGGAGCGCTCGGCCGTGCTGGTGGATATCCTGAAGCGCAGAAGTCCGGCTGACATCGCATCGCTGATGAGCATTTCCGATCCGCTGGCCGCGCTGAATGCCGCGCGCTACGCCGACTGGACGCCGGACTACGACGCTCCGCGCGCGCGTCCGGCCGCGTTGGCGTTCAACGGCGATGTCTACGACGGACTCGATGCCCGTTCGCTCGACCGTGCCGGACTGGACTGGCTGCAGCAGCATGTGCGCATCCTGTCCGGGCTTTACGGGGTGCTGCGTCCGCTCGACCTGATGCTGCCGTATCGGCTGGAAATGAGCACCAGACTGGTCAATCCGTCGGGCAGGGATCTTTATGCGTTCTGGGGCGATCTGCCGGCGCAGGCATTGAACACCGTGCTGGAGAACGATTCGCGGCCGGTACTGGTCAACCTCGCCAGCGACGAGTACTTCAAGGCCGTGAAGCGCAAGACGCTGAAGGCAGAAGTCATCCAGCCGGTGTTCCAGGACTGGAAGGGCGGCACCTACAAGGTGATCAGCTTTTTTGCCAAACGCGCGCGTGGCCTGATGGCACGCTATGCCGCCGACCATCGCATCGATGACGTCGAGGCGTTGCGAAACTTTGCCGTCGACGGCTACGCATTCGACGGCGAGGCGTCGTCGGACACGCAGTGGATATACCGAAGACGCCTCGCCTGAGGCCAGAAAAAAACGCAGTACCCATCACGAGGAGATCTGACCATGACCCGCCACCAACATCTGCTGACGGCACTTGCCGCGACGTTCTGCCTGCTTGGCGCGAGCGCGGGTTCGGCCGCGCAGGACAACCAGTCCGACCGTTTTTTCCGCGAATGCCGGGCGGCGTGGGCCGACAACAACATCGGTCTGGCCGATGAGCTCTGCTACAAGGCACTGATGCACCCGGATGTGAACGCGATCACCCCGGATGCCAAGTCGCAGCGCCTGTACAACTACGCACAACTGAAGCGCATGCTCGGCAACTGGGAAGGTGCGGAGGAGCTGTTGCGCGAATCGCTGACCATCGAGGAAAAGCGCGCCGGCAGCGCCCCGGATCTGCCGCTGGCCCGTCGCCTCGCCGAACTGTCGATCGCCTGTGCCGCGCAGAACAAGTGGTCCGAAGGCATCGACATGATCGAGCGTCTGTACCCGGTGGCCAGCCAGTTCCAGGGCGGCGAGCGGGCGGCGATCAGCGAACTGTTCCGCAATTACGTGCCGCAGGTGGCGACCGCCGGCAAGATGGATCTGGCGCGTCAGCTGAACGAGTTCTCCGACTCGGTGCCGGCACGCGAGCCCGGCTTCATCAATCGCTGAGGAGGGCTGGCCGTGGATTCGAGCGCAGCAAAACCTGAAAGCGGCCTGCCGGGCGATCCGGAACGACGCGACTTCCTGCGTACCGCAACGGTGGCCGGTTTCGCACTGGCTGCGCAGCCGGTGATGGCGCAGCAGATCATCACGACGCCCGCGACAGGTCTGGACACCGGCATGGCCGAGGTCGGTACGGCCGATGCTCAGAAGCTGCCGGTGTATTTTGCCCGTCCGGCCGCCACGGCGAAGCCGCCGGTAGTGCTGGTGGTGCAGGAGATCTTCGGCGTTCACGAACACATCCGTGATGTCTGCCGTCGTTTTGCCCGGGCCGGTTACTTTGCAATTGCGCCCGAGTTGTACTTTCGCCAGGGCGATCCGTCGAAGATCAGCAGCGTGCCTGAAATACTCGAACGCATCGTGTCGCGCGTCGGCGACGCGCAGGTGATGAGCGATCTCGACAGCTGCGTCGCCTGGGCCGCACAGTCCGGCGGCGATGCGGCACGTCTGGCGGCGACCGGCTTCTGCTGGGGCGGCCGCATCACATGGCTGTATGCCGCGCATCAACCCGCGCTGCGCGCCGGTGTGGCGTGGTACGGCAAGCTTGACGGCCTGCCGGGTGAACTCACGCCGAACCACCCGATCGATCTGGCCGACGCGCTCAAGGCGCCGGTGCTCGGCCTGTACGGCGGCAAGGATCAGGGGATCCCGAACAGCGACGTCGATGCCATGCGCGATGCGCTGACGAAGTCGCCCGCCGATGCTGCGCGACGCTCGGATATCGTGCTGTATCCGGAGGCACCGCACGGCTTTCACGCCGATTTCCGGCCGAGCTATCGAGAAGCCGACGCCAGGGACGGCTGGCAGCGCTGCCTTGCCTGGATGGCCGCCAACGGCGCTTGACGCCGCGCAGCACCGATCCCGGCGGTGAGCGTCAGTGGGCAGAGTGCGGTGTTGCGTGCGCCAACCCGAGCGAAACGGTGGCCTTGGCATGCGTCAGGTCGCGCGCCGAACCGCTGCCGAACAGGCAGGCCGCCACCTGGTTGAGCAGCGGTTGCGGGATGGCCCGGTGGCCTTCCAGCATTTCACGTATGCATTCGCTGGTCGCGTCGATGTCTTCCGCGGGAGGCAGCGGATTGACCAGCTGCGGGGTACCGATTTCTGCTTCGAACAGCGTGCGGGCGGTCTGGTGTTCGAACATCTGTATGCGCGGTCGGCGCATGGGGTCGGCGAATGAATCGTCGTCAGGGGCGCGCATCAGCAGCGCACGCTCCGGTGCGCGCAGGAACATGTCATGCAGTCGCGACAACAGCTGGGGGTCGGCCACGCAGATGACGCGCAGGCTGCGCAGCGGCGCCGGATCGAGCAGTTTGGCCACGACGTGTGCCGTGTTCCGGTTCCCCATGCGATCCCGCAAGCGGATCAGGCTGTCGAGCGAGGGGCTGAGCATTTCGGTCGGTACCACCGCGCAGCGCCCTGAATTCAGCGTCGTCTGAGCGTCGGCCAGACTGCTGCAGGGTCCATGGCCAAGTCGTTCGAAAACGTCGATGCTGCCCGCCCGCGCACCGTGCCCCACGAGTCCATGCACCATCACGGGCACTTCGAGACGCGCCAGCATCAGCGCGAGCAGAGGCATCAGATTGGGCGCCCGGCCGGCGCGCGAATAGCTCGGAATGACCACCATGCGAGGCCGATGCTGCGGCAGTTCGATGACCGGAACGCGCTCGTTGAGTGCGCGCGCGAAGCCGGCCAGTTCGTCGGCCGATTCGTTCTTCCAGCGCAGGCTGGCCAGCACGGCACCGAGCTCGAGCGCCGGAATGCGGCCGTCGAGCATGTCGGCGAACAGGCCGTAGGCCTCTTCTTCCGCCAGATCCCGGCCGTCTTCGCCGCCGCGTCCGAGCGCGGACAGCATGTCTGTCAGGGTCTGTTGGCTCAACATCGCAGCGATCGCTCCATGCTCATGTTCGTCTCCTCGAAATATTGTTATGCCGCCTGCCGTCGTGCTTCCAGCATGCGTTTCAGCTCGGGTACGCAGGACCCGCATGAGGTGCCGCAGAGCAGTGACTGCTGCAGCGACAGCAGATCCGCTCCGGCATCGATGGCGAGCGCAATGTCGGGCTCGGCCACATCGAGGCAGTTGCACACGATGCGCCCGCGTGTGGCGGTGGCCACCGGCGGCGTGACCAGCGGCGCGAACAACCAGCGCCGCAGGTCGGTCGTCGGCTGGCGACCGGTCATCACGTCGCGCAGCCAGCTGGCGGCAGCGGTTTCGCCGGTCAGCCGGATGCCGGTCAGCAGCCCGTCCTCGATCAGCGCGCGCTTCGTGATGTCGCGCCGCGCGTCGCGATAGACCAGGCAGGCCGGGCCATCGAGCGCGCAGATGCGGTCTATGTCGGCCAGCCAGTCGTCCGGAATCGGTGCGTCGTGCGCGATGCGCAGCACCAGCACCGGACGCTCCCGGCCGGCCAGCGACAGCGCGGCGTAGGCAAAGCGGGCCAGCACCGGAGCCAGCGCTTCCGAGCGCAGTAGCGCCGCACTGACGGCGGCCTCGTCGCTGGCTTCGGTGCGCAGCAGCAGCGCCTGATGCGGCAGGTCGGCGCGGGCGATCTGCACGGCCGCGTGCTTGAGTTCGGGCTGTTTCGAGTAAGGGTCGGTCCGACCTGCGGTCAGTGCATTGGCGCCGCTGTTCGAAAGCGTGTTGCGCCCCCAGTGCATCGCGACGAAGGCGCTGCCGGGTCGCTGGGCGGCGCTGGCGTGGGCGCGCAGCACGATGTCGCCACGTCGGCTGCGGATGCGGACCAGGTCGCCGTCGGCCAGACCGCGGCGCGCCAGATCGTCGGCGTGCACCTCGACGCGCGGCTCGTCGACATGGCTGTACAGCTGCGCCACCTGACCGGTGCGGCTCATGCAGTGCCATTGGTCGCGCAGGCGGCCGGTATTCAGGTGCAGCGGAAAGCGGGCGTCGATCTTTTCCGCAGTGGTGGTGGTGACCGGCACGACAAAGCGTGCGCGGCCGTCCGCTGTCGCGAACGTGCGCTCAATGTAGAGGCGTGCCCGGCCGGCATCGGCGCCGGCGGGAAAGGGCCACTGCTGCGGTCCGAGCCGGTCGAGCAGGGCGTAGCTCAGACCGGTGATGTCGAGGTCGCGGCCGCGGGTGGTTTCGGTGTGCTCGTTGAACAGTTGTTCCACGCTGTCATAGGGGAACAGGCTCATCGCATCGCGCCCGAGCCGGGGTGCGAGCACGTGCGCGAAATCGCAGGCGATGCGCCAGTCGGCGCGCGCTTCGCCGGGTGCCGGCAGCGCGGCCTTCACATGCGTGATGCGGCGCTCCGAGTTGGTGACCGTGCCTTCCTTTTCGCCCCAGGTGGTCGCCGGCAGCAGCAGATCGGCGAAGGCGGCGGTTTCGGTGCTGCGGCAGGCGTCCTGCACGACGACGAATTCAGCCGTCTGCAGCGCCTCGGTGATCAGCGCCTGATCGGGCATCGAGTGTGCCGGATTGGTGCAGGCGATCCAGATCGCCTTCACCTGGCCGCTGCGCACGCCCTCGAACAGATCGACCGCGGTCAGGCCGGGTTGCGCCGGTACGTCGTCGATGCCCCAGAGGCGCGCGACTTCGGCCCGGTGTGCCGGGTTGGCGAGGTCACGGTGGCCGGACAGCAGGTTGGCCATGCCGCCGACTTCTCGCCCGCCCATCGCATTGGGCTGACCGGTCAGCGAGAACGGACCGGCCCCCGGGCGGCCGATCTGGCCGGTGGCCAGATGCAGCGCGATGAGCGCGGTGCCGTTGTGCGTGCCGTGATGCGACTGGTTCAGGCCCTGACACCACATCGACATCGCCGCCTTCGCCGAACCGAACCACTGCGCGGCGGTGACGATGTCTTCGGCGCGCAGGCCGCATATTTGCGCGGCAACCGCCGGCGTCACGTCGCGCACGTGCCTGCGCAGTGCGTCGAAGCCTTCGGTGTGTGCGCGAATGAAGGCGTCGTCGGCGTGTCCTTCCCACAGCAGCACGTGCAGCATGGCGTTGAACAGCCAGACATCGGTGCCGGGCAGCAGCGGCAGATGCAGGTCGGCGTCGGACGCGGTGTCGGTGCGGCGCGGATCGATGACGATCAGCTTCAGCGCCGGATTGGCGCGCCGCGCGTCCTCGATGCGGCGATAGACGATGGGGTGGGCGTAGGCCGGATTGCCGCCGGCGATCAGCAGGCAGTCGGTGTGGTCGATGTCTTCATAGGCGCAGGGCGGGGCGTCGGCGCCCAGCGTCATCTTGTAGGCCGATACGGCCGAACTCATGCACAGGCGGGAGTTGGTGTCGACATTGTTGGTGCCGATCAGTCCCTTTGCCAGCTTGTTGAAGGCGTAGTAATCCTCGGTCAGCAGCTGGCCGGAAATGTAGAAGGCGACGGCGTCCGGGCCATGCGCATCGATGATGGACGCAAACCGGTCGGCGGCATGGTCGAGCGCAGTGTCCCAGCCCACGCGCGTGCGCGGCGCATCGCGGCCCAGGCGCAGTTCCGGATACAGGGCGCGCGTTTCCGGACGCGCGCTGAGGTGCAGCGTGGCGCCCTTGGTACAGAGCCGGCCGAAATTCGCCGGATGCTCGGGGTCGCCGCGCACACCGCTGATACGGCTGCCGTCGTGTTCGATGATCACGCCGCACCCGACACCGCAGTAGCAGCAGGTCGAACGGGTTTCGTGTCGCTTATCGGTCATTGTTGTCTCCGCCAGACGTTTAGCAAGGCGTATGCCACGTTATTGAAGGCTTGTTTGCGCGCCTGTGCGGGCGCTTTTGCGGCGATGGCGTGGGCGCGCGCTCCTTCGCGGGGCGCAATGAACGGTGCATGCATGCCACTGGTGCGCCCGGTGCGCGGCATTCATGCGAGCAGCGCCCACAGCAGCAGCAGATTCAAGAGTGTTGAGCCGGTGAGCAGAAGGCGCAGCAGGCGCGTCGATGCGCGTTCGATCAGCGGCGTGCGCCGAGGCAGCGCAAGCGGACGGTGTGCGCCGCGCTCCAGCGCCAGCAGGAATTCCTCGGCGGTTTCAAAGCGCGCATCGGGTGTGCGCGCAACAGCCTTGAGCAGCGCCGCTTCCAGCCATTCCGGCGTGTCCGGGCGAAACCGCGTGGGCGGCAGCGGATCGCCGAAGCGCGGTCGCTGGAAGGGTTCGACCTCGCCGTACGGATAACGCCGGGTCAGCAACTCGTACAGCGTCACGCCAAGCGCGAACAGATCGCTCGACTCGCTGGCGACCGAGCCGGCGAACAGTTCCGGCGCCATGTAGCTCGGCGTACCCGGGTTGTTGATCTCTCCGAACGCCTCGCCATCGGACGCCGCGACACCGAGGTCGAGTACGCGCAATGCGCCCTGGGCGTCCAGATGCAGGTTGTCCGGCTTGATGTCGCGATGCACGATGCCGAGCCGGTGCAGGGTGCCGAGCGCGCGCAGGACGGTGCAGCCCAGCCGGACAATCTGCTCGACGCCGAAGTGGTGGCCCGCATCAAGCCGGACACGCAGCGTCGCGCCCTCGTGCCAGCTCATCAGGTAGTACAGGCTGCTTCGCCCGGCATGGTTCGACACCTGCGGAAACAGTGGCGACACGACCCGGCGCGCCAGCCATTCCTCGTGCACCAGCGCGGCGATGGCATCCGGATCGGCCGCGTCCGCACGCAGGGTCTTGAGCACCCTGACTTCAGCGCTGGCGATGTCGCGCACGCGATAAAGCAGCGTGACACGCGATTCGTGCAGCACCGCTTCGATCTTCAGTCCGTCGACGACATCGCCCGGATGCAGCCGCGGCGGCAGGTCCAGTTGCGCAGCCTGCGCAAGGCGGTCGCGCAGTGCCGCCCGGGCCAGCGCGTCGACGCGCACCACCAGCGCGGTGCAGTTGTCGTTGGCGCCACGCGCTTCGGCCTGCAGTACCAGCGCCGAGGCCAGCGACTCCGGTTCGCCATCGCGCGCCAGCACGCCGGCGATACCTTCATCGTGCAGCGTGTTCCAGACACCGTCGCTCAGCAGCACGAAGCAGTCGCCCACTTCGAGTTCGCCCTCGGCGTGGTCGACCGCAAGGCGGGCGTCCAGCCCCACCGCGCGATGCAGGACGTTCGACAGTTCGGGGTGCGCCCAGGTGTGGTCTTCGGTCAGGCGTGTCAGCGCCGCGGCGCGGTACAGATAGATGCGCGAATCGCCGATGTGGGCCAGATGCCAGCGCGTGCCGCGCAGCACCAGCGCCGACAGCGTGGTCGCCATGCCGGCGGCTTCGCGCGTGCGCGCGGCGTGCGCGATCAGCCAGCGATTGAGTGCACCGAGCACGCGGTCGATCGACTGCGCGATGCTCCAGGTGTCGGGGGTGGCGTAATAGTCGTTGAGCAGACCGCGGACCGTGAATTCGGCCGCCTCGCGCCCCTTGGCATGCCCGCCGACGCCGTCGGCCACGGCGAGCAGCACGCCCCGGGCGTCCAGCGTTTCGCCCGCGGGCGTCACAGCGCCCGCGAAATCCTCGTTGCGCGGTCGCGGCCCGGCGATCGAGCACTGGCCGATGGACACTTTCAATGTCATGACCGGGAGCCCTGCGTCAGATGCGCGCAGAGGTGAGGTGTGCCGCCCCCCAGGTGGTACGCCAGCGCGTCTTCACCCGCGTCAGCCCGATCAGCGCAAGCACGGCAAGCAGCCCGAAGATGATAAAGCCGGTCTGGTAGCTGCCGGTCGCTTCGCGGGAATAGCCGAGCGACGACGCGAGATAGAAGCCGCCGATGCCGCCGGCCATGCCGACCAGGCCGGTCATGACGCCGATCTCGCGTCGGAAGCGCTGGGGCACCAGCTGGAACACCGCGCCATTGCCCATGCCCAGCGCCAGCATGGCGCCGACGAACACGACCACCGCCATCCAGGCCTGCGGCAGTCCGAAGCTCGCACCGAACAGGAACGCTGCGGCGACGACATACATGACGGTCAGCGTACGGATGCCGCCGATGCGGTCGGCGAGGTTGCCGCCGATCGGCCGCACCAGCGAGCCGGCGAACACGCAGGCGGCGGTGAAGTAACCGGCCATCTGCGCGTCCAGCCCGTACTGGGTGTTGAAGTAAATGGTGAGCGACGAAGCCAGCCCGACGAAGCCGCCGAAGGTGACGCTGTAGAAGAACATGAACCACCAGGCGTCGCGGTCTTGCAGCACCTTCAGGTACTCGGCCATCGTCTTGGGTGGCGGGCATTCCGGCGCATCCTTCGCCACCATGAGATAGAGGATGAAGACCGCGACCAGCGGGATCAACGCCAGACCGAACACATTCACCCAGCCGAAAGCCGCTGCCAGCCCCGGTGCAAACAGCGCAGCCAGTGCGGTGCCGGAGTTGCCGGCGCCGGCGATGCCCAGTGCCGTGCCCTGGTGTTCCGGCGGATACCAGCGCGACGCCAGCGGCAGTGCCACCGCGAAGGCTGCGCCGGCGAAGCCGAGGAAGCAGCCGAGCAGCAGCGCCTGTTCATAGCTGTGGATGCCGAACTGCCAGGCGACGAACATCGCTGCGATGACGATGACCTGGCCGATGGCGCCGGCCTTCTTCGGCTGCAGGTGGTCGACCAATACGCCCATCAGCATGCGCAGCAGCGCGCCGGCCAGCACCGGAACCGCCACCATGAAGCCCTTCTGCGCGTGCGTCAGATGAAGGTCCTGGGCGATCTGCACGCCGAGCGGGCCGAGCAGCACCCACACCATGAAGGCGAGATCGAAATAGAGAAAGGCGGCAAACAGCGTGGGCGTGTGGCCGGCCTTGAGAAATGCTTTCCTGTCCATCGGTGGATGACCTCCCCGTTATCGATCCGGCCTGTGCGCATCGTTGCGGACAGCCGTTCTTCGGGCTTGCTGTGAATCAAATGGGTGAGCCGTCGAGCATCCCCAGGCGGCGTTTCGGTAATGATTTGTAGGTTGGGGTGAGCGCAGCGATGCCCAACAAGCGTTCGAGTTGCATCGCAGCGAGTGCCGTGGGCATGTTGGGCATCGCTGCGCTTACCCCAACCTAAGGGCGTAAGGGTTGTCAGGTCTTCAGCAGCACCTGTCCCTGTTCGACCTTTACTTCGAAGCTGCGCGTGCAGCCGACGTCCGGTGCGATGGCGTCGCCTGAATCGAGCTGGATCTTCCAGCTGTGCAGCGGGCAGGTGACCGTATTGCCGTGGACGATGCCCTGCGACAGCGGGCCGCCCTTGTGCGGGCACTTGTCGTGCACCGCGAAAACTTCGTTGTCATTGCGGAAGATGGCGATGTCGCCGGTGTCGCTGCGCACGACGCGCGAGCCCAGATGTGGAATGTCTTCGAGCGCGCAGACCAGCGCCCAGTCGGAAGTCGTCATTTCGTGAGTCTCAGGTTCAAGGTTCAAGGTGCAAGGTTCAGGGGCGGTGCGGTCTTCCTTGCACCTTGTACCTTGAACCTTGCATCTGCTTTTCAGGCCTTCATGGCCTGGCGGATGGCGATGGTGCGGAACTCGCGGCCCAGTTCGGACTTCGCGTCGGCCTGCGCGCGTTCCAGCCAGGGGTCCTTGTAGTCCTGCAGCGCGAACAGCAGGCGTTCGTAAAGCGCCCGGCGGTTCTCGGCGTCGTCGACCACCTTGCCCTTCACGTAGTCGAGGCCGACCCGGTCGATGTAGTGCACCGTGCGTTCGAGGTACCAGCCTTCTTCGCGATAGAGCTGCAGGAAGGCGCCGGAGTACTCCATCACCTCGTCGTCGCTGGTCACCTTGCAGAAGAACTGCGCGACCTCGGTCTTGATGCCGCCATTGCCGGCGACATAGATTTCATAGCCGGATTCCACACCGATGACACCGACGTCCTTGATGCCGGCTTCGGCGCAATTGCGCGGGCAGCCGGACACGGCGAGCTTCACCTTATGCGGGCTGTACATGCCGAACAGCATCTTTTCCAGCTTGACGCCCAGACCCATCGACAGCTGGGTGCCGAAGCGGCAGTGCTCGGCGCCGACGCAGGTCTTCACGGTGCGCAGGCTCTTGCCGTAGGCGTGACCGGACACCATGCCGGCCTGCGCGAGGTCGGCCCACATGGCGGGCAGGTCGTCCTTCTTCACGCCCAGCAGGTCGATGCGCTGGCCGCCGGTCACTTTCACCGTCGGCACCTGATACTTCTCGGCCGCATCGGCGATGGCGCGCAACTCGTTCGGCGTGGTCAGGCCGCCCCACATGCGCGGCACCACCGAATAGGTACCGTCCTTCTGGATGTTGGCGTGCGCCCGTTCGTTGATGTAGCGGCTCTGCGGATCGTCCTTCGCCTCGTGCGGCCAGCTCGACTGCACGTAGTAATTGAGTGCCGGACGGCAGGACGCACAGCCGTTCGGCGTCTTCCACTGCAGTTCGCGCATCACGGTCGGGATGTCGATGTAATGGCGGTCGCGGATCGCCGCGCGCACGTCGCCGTGGTTCATGTCGGTGCAGCCGCACATCGCCTTCGAAGTGGAGCTGGCAGGCGTGTAGGCGCCGCCGATGCACGAGGCGAGGATCTGTTCGACCAGGCCGGTGCACGAACCGCAGGAACTGGACGCCTTGGTGTGCTTGCGCACGTCGTCCAGCGAAAACAGGCCCTTTTCCTTGATCGCCTTGACGATGGTGCCCTTGCACACGCCATTGCAGCCGCAAACTTCGGCCGTGTCCGGCATCGAGGCGGCCTGCGTCTGACCCTTGTGGCCGACGTCGCCCAGATGGTTCTGGCCGAACATCAGGTGGTCGCGCACCGCGTGGATGTCCTGACCGTCCTTGATCAGCTGGAAGTACCAGGCGCCATCCGCCGTGTCGCCATACAGGCAGGCGCCGACCAGACGTTCGCCTTCCAGCACGAGCCTTTTGTACACGCCGCCCGAAGGGTCGTGCAGCACGATGTCATCGCAGCCCGGTCCGCCGGTGAAGTTGCCGGCGGAAAACACGTCGATACCGGTCACCTTCAGCTTGGTCGAGGTGACCGAACCCTTGTAGGTGCCGATGCCGTAATGCGCGAGGTGATTGGCGCACACCTTGGCCTGTTCGAACAGCGGCGCGACCAGGCCGTAGGCGATGCCGCGGTGGCTGACGCATTCGCCGACCGCGTAGATCTTCGGGTCGTAGGTCTGCATCGTGTCGTTGGCGACGATGCCGCGGTTGCAGTGGATGCCGGCCGATTCGGCCAGCGTGGTGTTCGGACGGATGCCGGCGGCCATCACGACCAGATCGGCCGGTATCGTCTCGCCACTCTTGAAGCGTACGGCCGACACGCGGCCATCCGGTCCGGCGATCAGCGACTCGGTCTGCTTCTCGAGCAGGAAGGCCAGCCCCTTCTTTTCCAGCGAGGCCTGCAGCATGTCGGCCGACGGCCGGTCGAGTTGGCGTTCCATGATCCATGCGCCCAGATGCACCACGGTGACGTGCATGCCGCGCAGCGCAAGGCCGTTCGCCGCCTCCAGGCCGAGCAGGCCGGCACCGATCACGACCGCGTGGCGGTGGTTCGCAGCCGCCTCGATCATCGCGTCCGTGTCGGCGATGTCGCGATAGGCGATCACGCCCGGCAGGTCCTTGCCCGATACCGGCAGGATGAAGGGATTTGAACCGGTTGCCAGCAGCAGGCGGTCGTATTCGGCTTCGGTGCCGTCTTCGGCAACCACCTTGCGCGCGATGCGGTCGATCTTCACCACCTTCTTGCCCGCGTGCAGCGTGATGCCGTTGTCGCGGTACCAGTCCCAGTCGTTCAGGATGATGTCCTGCACCGTCATTTCGCCAGCCAATACCGGCGACAGCAGGATGCGGTTGTAGTTGGGATGCGGCTCGGCGCCGAACACGGTGATGTCGTACATCCCCGGCGCGATCTTGATCAGCTCTTCCAGCGTGCGACAGCCCGCCATCCCGTTGCCCACCATCACAAGACGTTTCTTTTCCATGGTCTGCTTCCTGCGAGTGCTGACCGCGAATCGCGCGGCCGACGATCCGGCAGCGGCGTCGCCCGGCGGTCGGGTCGAGAACCCCGCACGCGAGCGGATGCACACATCGGCGTCAGCGCCGATGGCTGTCAGTTTCTAACGATCGTGACCGGCACGTGCCGGTCGAATGGGTATATGCCGGTTCCAGTCCGCCGCTGGACGAGGAAGCCGCTTGCTGCCGGGCCGCATCGGACGCCTGAGCCCGATGCGACGTTGATGCTGTCGAGACGCAATGCTCGACGCGATGTGGGGGCGGTCGGAAACCGCTCTGAGTGGTTGGCCCGGTTCAGCGGTCGCGAATCGGGCGAGGCAGGACGCGTCGTTGCGTCGTGGTTGCCTGGCCTTTTATTCCTCCGGTCGGGTGCGCGATGCGCCACCGTGTCGGCAGGAATGATCGGGACATGAACAGAACGTCGGTCACGTTCCACCACGCGTGGATGCAACGAGACCGAAGGACGTTAAGCAAATCCTTTGCCATCGTGATCGCGGCTTGCCGGCATGCCGCGCCGGTCCGGCGGAAACGCCCGGCCATCAAGGCTTTCCGGTGGCCGTCACCCGGCGCGACGTGCTTTGGCGCTCACCCGCGATACGCATTGATTGCGCACCGCAGTGGCGGCTGTCGCGCAACGATGCACTCTTGTGGTGCGATGCCCTTGCCTTTCAAGAAATGAGCCCCCTTTGCCGTTAAGGACTTCATGACTTACCCATCGATGTCATGTCCCGCCCGGCCGCACAGCCGTTCCGCAGATCGACTGGCCTGGCTTCTGCTGACCGGCTGGCTGATGGCCAGCGGCTTTGCATTGGCCGCACACATGCTGGACAAGCCTGCGGAACTCTGTTCGAGCCCGCGCACCCCGACTGTCACCAACAAGGTTTCGCCATGAACGAACACGTTCTCCAATCGGCCCATTCGGCTGCCGATCGCGTGATGCTGATCAGCGCATCACTGCTGTCAATCGTTTGCATTACGGTCGGTGTGGCGTACGGCGACCTGCTTGTTTCGCTGATGGTCGGCTTGCCGGCGGCGGTCGTGCCGCTGCTGATCCATCGCCTGGCACCGGGGGCATTGGTGACCCGACTGGCCTGTGCCAGCGCCTTCATGGTGCTGGCTGCGCTGTTGATCCAGCTGACCGGCGGCCTGATCGAAGCGCACTTCGCCATTTTCGTCATGCTCGCCTTCCTGCTCTACTACCGCGACTGGCGTCCGATCGTGATGGCCGCCGGCGTGATTGCCGTGCATCACCTGGCGTTCAATTTCATGCAGGCAGCCGATGTCGGCGTGTTCGTGTTCGCCGGTGGCGCGAATCTGTCGATGGTGTTCGTGCATGCAGCGTTCGTCGTGGCCGAGGCCGGGCTGCTGTGCTACATGGCGATCGGCCTGAAGCGCGATGCCCTGCAGGCCGCCTTGATCGGTGACATCGCGGAACGCATCGGTGCCGGCGATCTGGTGTCCGATGTGCCGCAGCACCCGGGCATGCCGCTGCTGGGCAGGATGGAATCGATGCGGCTTAAGCTGGCGCAGACGGTCAGTCTGATCGTCACCGAGTCGGTCAGCGCGCGTACCGTGGCGGATACGCTGCGCGTCAATTCGGAACGCATCACGCGCTCGACCGGAGAACAATGCGAAGCGAGCGAGCGCATGGCTGCCGCGGTTCATCAGATGACCACGTCGATCCAGCACATTTCCGGCGAAGCGGATGAAGCCAGTGCGCGGGTGCAGCGCAGCGGCCAATCGGCCGACAACGGGGTGGCCGTCATGCAGGGGCTGGCCGGCGACATCCGGCAGACCGGCGAGGCGATCCACGAGGTGGAAAGCAGCATGGAGCTGATCGGCTCGCAGTTCGACAGCGTCAAGTCCATCGTCGCGCTGATCAAGGAAATCGCCGACCAGACCAACCTTCTTGCGTTGAACGCCGCCATCGAAGCTGCCCGGGCAGGCGAGCAGGGACGCGGCTTTGCGGTGGTTGCGGACGAGGTGCGCAAGCTGGCCGAACGCACCCGCCTGGCGACCGAAGACATCGCCCGCACGGTCGACGCGATGCAGACCAGCAAGGACCGCGCGCTCGAAAGTGTGGCCAACACGGTGGCGACAGCGCAGCGCGGGGTCGATCAGGTGGCATCGGTCAGCGATTCCATCGCCGCCGTGTCCGCCGAGATCGGCGCCATGATGAACATCATCGTCGGCATGTCGGATTCGATGCGCGAGCAGACGCTGGCGGCAACCGGCATTGCGCAGGGGATCGAACAGGTCACCGGGCTGGCGCACGACACCGCGGTGATCGCCGAGGAAGATCGCACCACCGCCGCACGGCTCGGCGACACGGCCGAATCGCTGGTCGGCGCGAGCCGGCAGTTCAAGCTGAACTAGGGCCCATCAATGCCATATCGGGGTCTGCATTGAAAACGCGGACCCCGCCTTTGCGTCAACACCCCGCAAGTTCCCGGCAGGCGTCGAACTGCGCCTGCAGCGGCGCCGGCAGCGGCAGCCGCCCGGCCAGCAGCTCGCCGATCAGCGCCGCATTGGCGGCTGCATCGATACCGGCTTCCGGCTGGGTCAGCGCCGAGGCGCCGTCCTCTGCCTCGCACAACAGCCTTTCAGTGCCGTCGAAGAAGCCGATCATCGACGGCCGGCGCGCCGGATTGGCATAGGCCTCGCCCTCGGTACCGCGCAGCAGCATCGAATGGCCGCCATCCAGACGCAGGAATTGCGTCATCTTGTCCAGATACTCCGGATGGGTTACCGGCACGACGCGTACGCTGCGCCCGGGCAGCGGATCGATCATCTTCGTGATCGAATGCGCCGAGTTGCGCACGCCCAACTGCGGCCGCAACGACAGCAGCGCATCCAGCCCCGGACTGAGTTTCGCGACCTGGATGCAGGCAATGCGCCGGTTCGCGAGCAGTTCGCCGGCGTGTGCGGCGCTGTCGGCAAGCGGCAGATCGAGCGCGGCCAGCAGCGCGAACGGATCGGCCCGGCTGTCGAAGTCGAAGTGGCCGTGGATCAGAACCGGCACCCCTTCGCGCGCCAGCATCATGGCGAGCAGCGGCATCAGGTTGGGGCGGCGGCGCGCGCCGTTGTAGGTCGGCAGCACCACGGTGCGCGGGCCGGGCGGTGCCTCGACGCGGGTCAGGCGCGCGTCGAGTGCCGCCTTGAAACCCAGCAGTTCATCCAGTGATTCGCTCTTGATGCGCATCGCCAGCACAATGGCGCCAAGTTGCAGCGGCGGTACGCGACCGTCGAGCATGTCGCCGAACAGGGCCTGTGCATCGTCGCGCGACAGCGCGCGCGCGCCCTTGGCACCGCGGCCGATTTCCTTGATCTGCTTCGTGTAGTCCATGGGCCGGATTATGCCAGCGCGGGCGGCGCGGCCTGCTGCGTTATAGTCGGAAGTCCATGCAGCGCCGGTACAGGCGCGCACAACGCATCGAGGAGAACAGCATGAAGATTGGTTTCATCGGACTGGGACTGATGGGGCGGCCGATGGCCGGGCACCTTGCCGCGGGCGGCCACAGCCTGCACCTGTGGGCACGTCGGCCGGAGTCGCTGGCGCCGTTCCGCGACAGCGGTGCCACGCTGCACACGTCGATCGCCGATGTGGCGCGCGAGGCCGACGTCGTGTTTTCCATGGTCGCCGACGCACCTGACGTCGAAGCGGTCGCGCTCGGCCCGCAGGGTGTTGCCGAGGGCGCAGCCGGACGCGCCGATCTGATCTTCGTCGACATGAGCACCATCGCGCCCGACGCCGCGCGTTCGATCGCCGCGCGGCTGGCGGCCAAGGGCGTGGCGATGATCGATGCGCCGGTGTCGGGTGGCGAAGTGGGTGCCATCAACGCGGCGCTCACCATCATGGCCGGCGGACCGCAGCCCGCCTTCGACCGCGTGCTGCCGCTGTTCCAGCTGATGGGCAAGAACGTGACCCTTGTCGGCGACAGCGGTGCCGGACAGGTGGCCAAGGCCTGCAACCAGATCCTCACCGGCGTCGGCGTGCTGGCGCTGGCCGAAGCCTTTGCCTTCGCCGAGAAGAGCGGCGTCGACGCGGCACGCGTGCGCGAAGCGCTGCTCGGCGGCTTCGCCTACAGCCGCATCCTGGAGAACCACGGCCAGCGCATGCTGGACCGCAATTTCAAGCCGGGCTTCAAGTCCTGGATGCACCAGAAGGATCTGCGCATCGTGATGAACGAGGCGCACCAGATGGGTTTGGCGCTGCCCGCCGCCGCCGCCGCGGCGCAGATGCTCAATGCCATGGTCGGCCAGGGGCTGGGCGAGGAAGATTCGATCGCCGTGCTCAAGGTGCTGGAGGGTCTGGGCGGCATCGAAGGATGAAGGCCGGCTTCATCGGCCTCGGCGTGATGGGGCGCGCAATGGCCGCCAATCTGCTGCGCGCCGGCCATGACGTAGCCGTGTGGGCGCGGCGCGCCGAGTCGATGGCGCCGCTCGTCGCACTCGGTGCCCGTGCGGCCGCGTCGCCCGCGGACTGCGCGCGCGGCGCCGATGCCGTGCTGTGCGTGGTGACGGCGGGACCGGACGTGCGTCAGGTCGCGCTCGGCGCCGACGGCGTGATCGAAGGCGCGTCGCCCGGCTGCGTCTTCATCGACCACAGCACGATTCCTCCCTCCACTGCGCGCGACATCGCCGATGCGCTTGCCCGACGCGGCATCGACATGCTCGATGCGCCGGTGTCCGGCGGCGAACGGGGCGCAATCGACGCCAGCCTGTCCATCATGGCGGGCGGCGATGCGGCAGTGTTCGAGCGCATGCGGCCGCTGCTGTCGTCGGTCGGCCGTACGCTGGTGCATGTCGGGTCGAACGGTGCCGGCCAGGTCGCCAAGGCGTGCAACCAGCTTCTGCTGTGCGCCTTCATCGAGGCGGCGGCCGAGGCGGCGCGGCTGGCCCGCGCCAATGGCGTCGATTTCGGCACCGTGCGCGAGGCGGTGATGCACGGCTCGGCCGCCTCCAGGGCACTCGACCTGTTTGGTGGAAAGATGGCTGCGCGCGATTTCTCGGCCGGCGTTCAGGCTCGCCTGCACCACAAGGACATGGGCATCGTGCTCGGCGAGGCGGCCTCGCTCGGCCTCGCGATGCCCCTGTCAGCCGCGGTATGGCAGCAGCTCAATGCGCTGATGGGGCAGGGCGGCGCGACGCGCGATACCTCGGCGCTGCTGACCGTGCTCGAAGCATCGCCGACCTGACGGCGCCTCGCGCGATGCGATTGCTTTCATCTCTGCGAGGGGGTTCGGTCCGCGCGCGCCTGCTGCTGCTGGTGCTCGCGCCACCCTTGCTGATGCTGCCGCTGCTGATCGGTCTGGTCGTGTACTGGGGCAATTCGGCGTACGACCGGTTGCTCGTGTACAAGGTCAATGCCGAGCTGACCATCGCCCGTCAGTACCTGGACCGGGTGCTCGAAGCGCAGAAGCTTGCGGTGGCCGGACTGGCCGGATCGGGCCGCCTGCGCAGCGCCATGGGCGACGATGCGACGCTCGGCGCCATGCTGGCGCAGCAGGCCACGTCGCGTCGCTTCGACTACCTGCATCTGCTCGACGAAACCGGCCGCGTCATTGCCAGTTCCACCGATGAAGCCGGTCCGCATCTTCGGTACCCCGGCGACACGCCGCGCAGCCACTGGCCGGTGGTCGCTGCGGCGCTGGCCGGTGAGGCGCAGGTGGCCCTGTCCATCTTCGGTGCGCCCGAACTCGAACAGATCGGCCCACCGCTGCGCGAGCGGGCCCGCCTGGCCATCGTACCCACCGAGAACGCACGCCCTGATCCGCGCACCGAAGAAGAGCGCGGCATGATGATCCACGTCGCCAGTCCGGTGGTCGACGCCCAGGGGCGGCAGATCGCGGTGCTCGAGGGTGGCCAGCTGCTGAACCGCAACCTAGACTTCGTCGATACGATCAACGATCTGGTCTACAACGACGGCGCGCTGCCGCTCGGGTCGCGCGGCACCGCCACGCTGTTTCTCGACGACGTGCGTATCGCCACCAATGTGCGCATGTTCGGCGGTGACCGCGCGCTCGGTACGCGCGTGTCGGCGGCGGTGCGCCACCGCGTGCTCGACAACGGCGAGCGCTGGCTGGACCGCGCCTTCGTCGTGAACGACTGGTATGTGTCCGGCTACGAGCCGGTGGTCGACGGCGAGGGACGACGCGTCGGCATGCTGTACGTCGGATTTCTCGAAGCACCGTTCCGCGACGTGAAGCAGAACATCCTCGCGGCATTGATCGCGCTGTTCGCGCTCATCATGGCCACCGGAGTCGTGCTGTCGCTGCGCGGCGCGCGCAGCATCTTCCGGCCGATCGAGCGCATGGATGCCACGATCAGCGCGGTCGAACAGGGCGACGCTGCGGCGCGCACCGGCGCGGTGTCGGGCGGTGAGGAAGTGGCCCGACTGGCGGCCCACCTCGACACACTGCTCGACACCGTGGCGGCGCGCGAGGCGGAACTGAAGCAGCTCAACGCTGAACTTGACCACAAGGTGGTCGAGCGCACGGCGGAGCTGCGCGAAACCCAGCGCCAGCTGGTCCGTTCGGAAAAACTGGCGGCGATCGGTCAGCTGACGGCCGGCGTCGCGCACGAGATCAACAATCCGATCGCCGTCATGCAGGGCAATCTGGACCTGATGCGCGATCTGCTGGGCGATGCTGCAAGCGGCGTCGCGACCGAAATCCGCCTGCTCGACGAACAGATCAACCGCATCCGGCTGATCGTCACGAAACTGCTGCAGTACGCGCGGCCAGGTGAATTCGCCGGCTACATCGACGAGGTGGACGTGTCGGCTCTGCTGCGCGACACGCTGCCGCTGGTGCTGCATCAGGTGCCGGCACCGGCGGTCGACATCGTGTTCGATCTGCAGGCAGGGACGCGCGTGCGCATCAACCGCGACGAGCTGCAGCAGGTGCTGGTCAACCTGATGGTCAACGCGCTGCACGCCATGCCCGGTGGCGGCACGCTGACCCTTGCCAGCCGCGACCGGGACGAACCCGCCGAAGAGGGGCCTGGTGCCGACATCCTGGTCCGCGACACCGGCCATGGCATTGCGGCGGAGAACCTGGGTCGCGTGTTCGATCCGTTCTTCACGACCAAGCGCGCCGAAGGCACCGGTCTCGGTCTGTCCGTGTCACTCGGTCTGGTCGAGCGCTACGGCGGCAGCATCACGGTGAGCAGCACGCCGGGCGAAGGCAGCTGTTTCACCGTGCATCTGCTGGCCGAGCCGGTGTTCCGCGGCAGCGATGGCGTGCCGCACGCCTGACGTGCGCCGCAGAGATCGGCCGCGCCCGCCCGCCGCAGGACACGCTTACCGAACGATCGAAAAGCCGACCCGGAACTGGGCTGGGCCGCTGCGGTTGTAGTCGACCAGGCTTTCGCCATAGCCATTGAAGTACTGGAAGTGCAGGAAGCCGCCGGCGCCCGCATCCGCGATCAGCAGGCGCTTGAGCCGGTATGACAGGTCGACCTGCATTGAACCCTGGCTGCCCGGATAGCTTTCTGCCTTGAGCAGCCAGCCGTCGTCGTTGCCCACCTCGACGCCGAGCAGCGCATAGCCGCGATAGCGCGAAATGTCGCGATTGGTCGGGTCGCGGTCGGTGTAGTCGAAGACCTTCAGCGAGGCGCCGACATGGGTGTTGTGGTCAAGATCCCAGCGCCATGACGGCTTGACGAACAAGGTGTCGATCGAGCGGGATTCGTCGGCGTCGCGACCGTTGGACTGATGTTCGTAACCGGCCTGTGCGGTGAAGGTGTGGCGCGAGCCGATCTGCCTGTACGGGCCGAATTCGTAGAAGAAGCTCGGCTTGTAGACCGTGTCGCGGAATGGCTTGGAATCGCTGCTCCAGTCCCAGATCGACGTTTGCGTATAGCCGAAATGCAGGCCGGTCAGCAGTTCGCCGACCGGAATTTCGGTCGCCCAGCCGTCCGGGTCGAACAGCCGGAACTTGAATGACAGCTGAAAGCGCGCCGTCGTGTCACCGCGCGAACCGGCCACGAAATAGACCGGCTCGTGTGTGGACAGACCCAGCCGGTTGCGGCCGAGGTTCACGACGCCGACCGGCTCGCCGGTGGCGGCATCTCCGTTCGCGGCCCTCACTGCGTCCGGCGTCGTGACGGCCACGGCGCCGGCTGCCAGTGGCGCCGGCTTCAATTGCACCAGCAGCACGCTGGACGCCGCGCTGGTCAGTTCGATGCGGCCGGTACCTTCGAGATCGGTCGGAAACACGGCTGCGTACTCGCGCCGGCCGGCCTCCGCCGGGGCACTGGCGCGCAGCGCGACGTCGGCCGCCCGTACGCCGACGATGACGCGTGCCTTCAGATCGTCAGGCAGCGTTTCGCCGGCTGTGGAGATCACCGTCAGCGTCAGCGGCAGGCCCGGCTCGATCTGCGTCTGGCGCGTGGCCAGCAGCAGATCGGCCTGGACGGGCAGGGTGGTCAGTGCCGCAAGCAGCCCGGCCAGCAGACCGTTGGTCCGTCGCGCCAGGGAAAAAGGAGGGCGGGAAATGCTGTGCATGGGAAAGCTCCGTGGAAGACCTCACGATTGTGCGCTCTCCCGCCTGCTCATGCTGTCGCCGACCCGGGCCTCCGGCTGTCACCGCCCGCCTACAGGGGCCTTCGCATCACCACAGCGTTTCCCTCTCCGGCGACGCGCTGATGCGGTGAATGGCGAGGTCGGCGCCTTCGTGCTCCTGTTCCGGATCGAGCCGGATACCGACGAGCGTCTTCAGCAGACCGTAGATGATGAAGCCGCCGATCAGCGCGATCAGGACGCCGGCGATGCTCCCCACCAGTTGCGACATGACGCTCACATTACCCAGACCGCCCAGCGCCTGCGTGCCGAAGATGCCTGCTGCGATGCCGCCCCAGGTGCCGCACAGGCCGTGCAGCGGCCACACGCCGAGCACGTCGTCGATCTTCCAGCGATTCTGGGTCAGCGTGAACATCCACACGAACAGGCCGCCGGCGACCGCGCCGGTCACCAGCGCACCGAGCGGATGCATCAGGTCCGATCCGGCACAGACGGCCACCAGTCCGGCCAGCGGTCCGTTGTGCGTGAAGCCGGGGTCATTGCGGCCCGCGATCAGTGCGGCCAGCGTGCCGCCGACCATGGCCATCAGGGAATTGACCGCCACCAGCCCGTTCACGCCTTCGAGCTTCTGGGCGCTCATCACGTTGAAGCCGAACCAGCCCACGGTCAGTATCCAGGCGCCGAGCGCCAGGAAGGGAATGCTCGAGGGCGGATGCGCCGAAATGCCGCCGTCGCGCGAATAGCGCCCCCGCCGGGCGCCGAGCAGCAGCACTGCGGCCAGCGCGATCCAGCCGCCGACCGCGTGCACCACGATGGAACCCGCGAAATCATGGAACGGATGGCCGAATTGCGCCTCCATCCACGACTGGAAACCGAAGTTGCCGTTCCACACCATGCCTTCGAAGAACGGGTAGAGCAGGCCGACGATCATCGCCGTGGCCGCCACCTGGGGCCAGAAGCGCGCGCGCTCGGCGATGCCGCCGGACACGATCGCCGGAATGGCGGCCGCAAAGGTCAGCAGGAAGAAGAACTTCACCAGGTCGTAGCCGCTCGACTGGGTCAGGGCGGTCGCGCTGCCGAAGAAGCTGACGCCGTAGGCGATGCCGTAGCCGACGAAGAAGTAAAGCAGGGTCGATACGCAGAAATCGACCAGAATCTTGACCAGGGCATTGACCTGATTCTTGCGTCTGACCGTCCCGACTTCGAGAAAGGCAAAACCGGCATGCATCGCCAGCACCATGATGGCGCCGAGCAGTACGAACAGCACATCGGTCGATGTCTTGAAACTTTCCATGATTCCTCCACGATTCACCGTGGCGGTGCGAAAAGCAAAGAACGCACCAGAGTAAGGCGTTCATGACTGAAGGATTGCACCGATCATGTGCAGGAAAGCTGTTTTGTGGAGGACACGCCATTGCATGCACTGCTGCAGTGCGAAAAGATCAGCCGGCCGTGGCAAGGTCAACGCAGACGATGCCAGGTGATTTCGCACCAAAGAAGTGCGGAATATCCTGATTTACCTCAGAATGCGCGCCCTTGGTGCATCGGATGTCCGGCCTCTTCCTGGAGAAACGAGTGAAACACAGCAATTTCGGAACTTTCATCGCGCACGTCGACAGCCGCAACCCTGGGCAGCCGGAATATCTGCAGGCGGTGACGGAAGTGATGGAAAGCCTGTGGCCTTACATCGAAACGCATCCGCGTTACGCCGAACACGCGCTGCTCGACCGGCTGGTCGAACCCGAGCGCGTCCTGATGTTCCGCGTGTCCTGGGTGGACGATAAGGGCGATGTGCAGGTGAATCGCGGCTACCGCATCCAGCACAGTTCGGCCATCGGTCCGTACAAGGGCGGCATCCGCTTCCATCCGTCGGTGAATCTGTCGATCCTGAAGTTCCTGGCCTTCGAGCAGACCTTCAAGAACGCGCTGACCACGCTGCCGATGGGCGGCGGCAAGGGCGGTTCGGACTTCGATCCGAAAGGATGCAGCCCGGGTGAGGTGATGCGCTTCTGCCAGGCTTTCGTGTCGGAACTGTTCCGTCACATCGGTTCCGACACCGACGTACCGGCGGGCGACATCGGCGTCGGTGGCCGCGAAGTCGGCTTCATGGCCGGCATGATGAAGAAGCTCAGCAACCGCGCCGACTGCGTATTCACCGGCAAGGGCCTCAGTTTCGGCGGTTCGCTGATCCGGCCGGAGGCGACCGGTTACGGCACGGTGTATTTCGCCGAGGAAATGCTGTGCCATGCAGGCCAGTCGATGGACGGCATGCGCGTCGCGGTGTCCGGATCGGGGAACGTCGCGCAGTACGCAATCGAAAAGGCGATGGCCTTCGGCGCGCGCGTCGTGACGGCGTCGGATTCCGCCGGCACGGTGATCGATGAGGACGGCTTCACGCCGGAGAAGCTGGCCATCCTGATGGACGTGAAGAACCGCGCCTATGGACGCATCAGCGATTACGCGAAGCAGGTCGGCGCGCATTTCGAAGCGGGTGTGCGCCCCTGGCAGGTTCCGGTCGGACTGGCCTTGCCGTGTGCGACGCAGAACGAACTGGACGAGCGCGACGCCCGCACGCTGATCGCCAATGGCGTGAAGTGCGTGGCCGAAGGCGCCAACATGCCGTCGACGCTGGAAGCGGTGCGCGCCTTCGAGTCGGCCGGCGTGCTGTATGCGCCGGGCAAGGCATCGAACGCCGGCGGTGTCTCTACCTCGGGTCTGGAAATGAGCCAGAACGCGATCCGGATGTCGTGGACGCGAGACGAAGTCGATGCCCGGTTGCTGCACATCATGCAGGGCATACACGCCGCCTGCCTGCAGTACGGCAAGCGACCGGATGGCCGCCTGAGTTATGTCGATGGTGCCAACATCGCCGGCTTCGTCAAGGTGGCCGACGCCATGCTGGCGCAGGGCGTGATCTGACGGCCGCCCGCAGGGTATCCCGCGCCGACCGTCAGGGCATGTTCGGGCTGATGACGAGCAATTCGTCGTCGAGCCAGCGCGCCAGCCAGCCGCCGATCAGGGTGCGGGCATCTTCAGCGCCTACGGATTCGCAGGCGGCGGCAAAGGGCGTGCCCGACGCCATCGCCTGCAGCATGGCTGCTTCATCGTCGCCGATCGAACGGAAGTGCGGCTGGAAGCCCTTGCGCCATACCAGCAGATGGCCCGGCCGTTCCAGTACTTCGACCGGTGGCGGGGCATCGCCGCGGTCCATCGCATGCCACAGATCCAGCGTGTTGCGCGTGACGCCCAGCCATTGCGCGGTCGGGTGCAGGCGGAACACCACCTGCGCCCAGTCGTCGTCGTCGAAGCCGGCCAGCGTTGCGCCGGTGACCGGTTCGGCGTCGGTTCCGTCGAAGGCCTGCCGCATCGCCCAGTCGAGCCGGGCCAGTTCCGACACTTCCGGGTCGTCCGGCCACACCGCACCCAGCCAGTCGGCGAAGCTGTCGCCGAAGGGCCGCAGGCTGAAGTGGCGTGGCGGGTGGTCGGCGATCCAGGCCAGCGCCGTGGATTCGAAGCGATCGTCGCCCAGCCACGCCCAGGTCTTGTCGAAGCTGTCCTTCAGCGTGTCGAGCAGGCGGAGCCGGTAAGCATTGAAATAGATGTGCGCGCGGTCGGCCTTACCCAGACCGCCGGCGTCGGCCAGCGCATCCAGAAAGTCGTTCGGCCTGTCGTGCAGGTAATCGATGAACTGCGTCTGCAGGCTGGCGAGCGCGCTCATGCCACTGCCCTTTCGAACGGTGCGCTGTGCTCGGCGCGGATCGCGATGCGGCGGGCGCGGTCGAGTTCGCGCAGCAGTTCGGGCAGTTCCGGAATGTGGTCGTCGCGCTCGATCATGGTCGCCACGTTGCCGAACATGCCGCAGGCGATGTCATAGAGCGCCCACACTTCTTCGCACACCGGATGGTCGTGCGTATCGACCAGATGGTCGTCATGCGTCGAATGACCGGCCAGATGAATCTGCTGGATGCGGTTCGACGGCATGGCGTGCAGGAAGTCGAGCGCGTCGAAGCCGTGATTGACGCTGCTGACATAGATGTTATTGACGTCAAGCAGCAGCAGGCAATCCGCCTCGTCGGCCACCGCGCGGATGAAATCCCACTCGGTCGCATCCGACATGCCGTAGCCCAGATAGCTCGACACATTCTCGAGCACCAGCCGGCGCCCCAGTTCGTGCTGTACCTGACCGATCTTGCTCACCAGCAGGCGGGCGGATGCTTCGGTGTACGGCAGCGGCAGCAGGTCATGCGAGTTGCGGCCGTTGATGCCGGTCCAGCAGATGTGATCGGAAATCCACAGCGGATCGATGCGATCGGCCAGCGCCTTCAGTCGGGTGAGGTAGTGGCGATCAACCGGTTCGTCGGAGCCGATCGACAGCGCCACGCCGTGCATGGCCATCGGGTAATCGGCGCGCAGCCGGTCCAGCATCGCCATCGGCTTGCCGCCGTCGACCATGAAGTTTTCCGAGATGATTTCCAGCCAGTCGAGCGGCGCCCGCTGTTCGAGCAGCGCGGCGTAGTGGGCAGGGCGCAATCCCAGCCCGAATCCGGGTGATTCACGGGTCAAGGTAGTCATGGGGGCAGTCCTGTCCACCGGCGTCATCGCGGAAAATGGAAAACCGTTCGCGACCGGGCGACATGCCTTTGGCGGGCATGTGAACGTTTCGCGAACGGCGGGGTGCAAAGGCTGAGGCGTCGGCTTACTTGGCGACCAGATCGCCGATGGTGCCGCCCTGGGTCAGGCAGTCCTTGGCCGGAACACCCTTGAAGCCGTGGCCCTTGCAGGCATTCTGTCCCTTGCAGCTGTGCTCTGCGGTGGCGCAGTCGCTGTTGCCCTTGCAGGCATGCAGGCCATAGCAATGCACCTTGTCGCTGGCACCGATGGCCATGCCCTTCGAACCTGCCGGGGCATCCGCGGCAAAAACCGAACCGGACAGGGCGAGCGCAGCGGCAGCGGCAGCAATCGAAGCACCGAAATTCATTGTCGACATCATATTCTCCTGGGTAATGGGCGTGTATGTGGGCGTGTGCCCGTGTGGGTCTGTGCGAGAACAACACCCGCCGGCCGATGGCCCGCGCATTGCGCTCTCCCGCCACTAGACCCGGGTGGCATCGCGATGCTTACTTCACCCGGAGAATTTTTTCGCTGCCCATGCATCAGGGCTTCTTCAGCGTCTCCTCATCTGACAGGTTTGCCCAGGGCAACTGCTGTTTCTGCGCCTCGTCATGCCAGCGTTCTTCCTCTTCGTGGATGTAGCGCTGCGTCGTGCGCGCGTCGGTATGACGGGCGTCCTTCTGCACGAAGCGCTCGTTCATGCCGCTGTCGAGCTTGGCCGTGATGCCGGTGTGGCGTCCCCAGTGCGCCGAGGCGGCGCGCAGCTTTTCGCGCTTGTGTTCCGAGACCTCGGGCAGCAGGTCGGCGGCGGCGTTGAACAGCTTCTTCAGGATCTGGTTCAACCGGCGTGCGGTGATCGGGCTGCGGTCCTTGATCGACACCAGCAAGGGCGTGAGGTCGGTGCGTTTCGGCATCGCGCTGAGCCCCAGATGCTTCCGGTAGCGCACCAGCGCATGCACCATGTCGTCGGCCACCGGCACCCTGGCCTGCTTGCCGCCCTTGCCGACGACATGCCACCACCAGCGGCCGCGCTCCTCGCGAAAGCTGTTCATGCGATGCGATTCCAGCTCTCCGGCACGCGGTGCCAGCATGTAGAGCAGGGCAGCGATGAAGCGCGCGCGCTCGTATTCGTCGCGTTCGCCCTCCGTCTCGCGCGGCAGGGCCTCGATGGCGCGGGTGACCGCGTGCCACATTTCGGCGTCGAGAAAGCGCTCGATCTTCTGCATTTCCTCGGTCTGCGCGATGACCTGGGCAGGTCCGGTCGCCGTCATGTTCAGCTTGCGCCGGCGCTGCCGGATCAGGCCCAGCGGATTGCCGGACAGATAGCCGGCGTCGACCAGATAGGCCATCAGCGAGTTGATCGCCGCGATCGACGTGAGCACCGCCGAATCCGACAGCGGACCGACGAAGGGGCGCCACGCGGGCTTCACGCGCGGCACCTTGGGTGCGCACCACAGCTTCGCCGGCTGCGGATCGGCCAGAAAGTGCAGATAGCCCTCGAAGTCCTGCCGGTTCAGGCTGGACAACGGTTTGCCGCATTCGATCAGCGACCACAGCAGCAGCCGCTCGCACTCGCGCTGGTAGATACGGTGCGTGCCGGGCGACTGTTCGTACTCGGTCAGGAAGCAGCGGATGGCGTCGACGTCGTTCGAGGCACTGATCTGCAGCCGCGCCACATCGGCGCGGTTGATGCCGTCGTGACCGTCAAGCGCGGCGGGCACGGTGACTTCGTCCAGCGGACGGATCGGAACCGGCAGTTCGGGCAGTGCGCTTTCGTCACTCATGGCGGAATCGGGCGGACAACGTTGCAGGGCAGGGCAGCCGGATGGTAACCGGCCTGCGGAACCAACCGGCGATTGCACGGGTCAGGTTCGCGTCAGTCAGGGATACGATCATCCCGATTCGACAATGACTCGAGCCTGTCGAGCGCTCCGCCCATCGGAGCACTCGGATCAAACAAGGTTATTCTTCGGCCGGACAGACGTAGCCCGACTTCGCAGCGCCCATGAATCCACTTGCCACGATAGTGCTGCTGCCCCTGCTGGCAGGCACCCTGCTGTGTTTCGGCCTGGGCCGCGACAATTCGCCCGCCCGCCGCACGCTGACCGCCCTGGCGGCCGGCGGCGTCACAGTCGCCGCGCTGGCCTTGTTGCTGTCGCTCGCGCCGCAGATACTTGCCGGCCAGACGCTGATCGCGCACACCGACTGGGTGCCGTCGCTCGGCTTGTCCATCGGGTGGCGGCTCGACGGCCTCGCCCTGCTGTTTGCGCTGCTGATTACCGGCATCGGTCTGCTGATCGTCATCTACGCCCATTTCTATCTGGCGGCATCCGACCCGGCCGGCAAGTTCTACACGCTGCTGATGCTGTTCATGGCAGCCATGCTCGGCGTGGTCATGTCGGACAACATCATGCTGCTGGTGGTGTTCTGGGAGCTCACCAGTGTGTCGTCCTTCCTGCTGGTCGGCTACTGGGGGCACAAGGAAGAAGCGAGGGCCGGTGCGCGCATGGCGCTGGCAGTCACCGGCGGCGGCGGTCTGGTCATGCTGGCGGGTTTCGTGCTGCTCGGCCAGGTTGCCGGCACCTATGAACTGAGCGAATTGCTGACGCGCGGCGACATCATCAAGGCCGACCCGCTGTACCCGCTGCTGCTCGGGTTGATACTGGTCGGCTGCTTCACCAAGAGCGCGCAGGTGCCCTTCCACTTCTGGCTGCCGGAAGCGATGGCGGCCCCGACGCCTGTATCGGCCTACCTGCATTCGGCCACCATGGTGAAGGCCGGCGTGTTCCTGCTCGCGCGGCTCTATCCGGCGCTTGGCGGCACCGACCTGTTCGAGGGCGTGGTGGCCAGTTTCGGGCTTGCAACCGTTGCCTTCGCGGCGTGGGTGGCAATCTTCAAGCACGACATGAAGGCGCTGCTCGCCTACTCGACGGTCAGCCACCTCGGCTTCATCACCTTCCTGATCGGGCTGGGTTCGCCGCTGTCGGCGGTGGCCGCCGTGTTCCACATCCTGAATCACGCCACCTTCAAGGCGGCGCTGTTCATGAGCGCCGGCATCATCGACCATGAAACCGGTACGCGCGACCTGCGTCGTCTCGGCGGGCTGTACCGGCTGATGCCCTGGACGGCCACGTTCGCAATGACCGCTGCTGCGGCGATGGCCGGCATTCCGCTGTTCAACGGTTTCCTGTCGAAGGAAATGTTCTTCCACGAAGCAGCCGAGTCGACGCTACCGTGGGGCGTGGCCGTACCGGTCATCGCCACGCTTGCCGGCATCTTTTCGATGGCCTACTCGGTGCGGCTGGTGCACGCCACCTTCTTCAATGGCGCGCCGAAGGATCTGCCGCCGGACGCGCACCCGCATGACCCGCCGATCGGCATGCTGGCGCCGGTCGCGCTGCTGGCCGTGCTGTGCGTCGTCGTCGGTGTGTTGCCGGCCGTGACCTACGGCCCTCTGGTGCAGGTCGCCGCCAGCGCATTGCTCGGTACTGCGCCGCCCGAGTATCACCTGGCGATCTGGCATGGCTTCAACCTGCCGCTGCTGATGAGCGCCATCGCCGTGGCGGGCGGACTGGCGCTGTATTTCACGCTGCAGAAATCGTTCGGTCTGCCCGGCTACACGCCGCAGCGCTGGTCCGGCAAGGCCAGCTTCACCTGCCTGACGGACAGCCTGTTCGCCTTTTCCGGCCGGCTGACCGACCGCATCGAGAACGGCTCACTCCAGCGCTCGCTCGCGCTGATGGTGCTGCTGGTGCTGGTACTGGCCATGGCGCCTTTCAGCGCCGCAGACAGACTGCCGGAAGCCGGCAGCCGCACGCTGCTCGACGCACCGCCGCTGGCCATCGTCGTGTGGGCACTTCTGCTCGCGGCGGGCGCGGCACTGGTGTGGACGCACCACGCACGCTTTCAGGCGGTCGTGCTGACCGGCGTCGTCGGCATGGTGACCGCGCTCACCTTCGTCGCACTGTCGGCGCCCGATCTGGCGCTGACCCAGTTGTCGGTCGAAGTGGTGTCCACGGTGCTGCTGCTGATGGGACTTGCGCTGCTGCCGCAGACCTCGCCGCGCGAATCGACGTCGCTGCGCTATGGCCGTGACGCCGCGCTGGCGCTGGCAGCCGGGGGCGGCGTGGCGGCGCTGGCCTGGCTGATGCTGACGCGCGACCACGCTTCGATCTCCTGGTTCTTCCTCGACAACACCTTGCCCGGCGGCGGCGGCACCAATGCGGTGAACGTCATCCTGGTCGACTTCCGCGGCTACGACACCTTCGGCGAAATCACCGTGCTTGGCATTGCCGCGCTGGGTGCGCTGGCGCTGCTCGACGGCCTGCGCGTGAAGCGGCCGACCGTCGATACGGCCGGGCGTGCATGGACCTTCGAACAGCAGCCGCTGTTGCTGCGCGTGGCGGCGCGCATCGTGCTGCCGCTGGCGCTGGTCGTGTCGGCCTACATATTCTGGCGCGGGCACAACCTGCCGGGCGGCGGTTTCATCGCCGGGCTGGTCACCGCCGTGGCATTGGTGCTGCAGTTCATGGCGCTCGGTCAGGCGCGTGCCGAATCGGTGCTGCATGGCGCGGCCGGGCGGCGTTTCAGCCGCTGGATCGGCAGCGGCCTCGCGATCGCCGGGCTGACCGGTGTCGCCGCCTTCGTGTTCGGCAAACCTTTCCTGACCAGCGCACACGGACACCCGACGGTTGCAGTGCTGGGCGAACTGCCACTGGCCAGCGCCGCGGTATTCGACCTCGGGGTGTACATCACCGTGGTTGGCGCAACGCTGCTGATGCTGTCGGTGCTCGGCGCCGCCAGCAAGGAGAATCACGGATGAATGTGAGCATGGAATTCCTGGTCGCCAGCGGCATCGGCTGGGTCACCGCCTGCGGCGTGTTCCTGATGCTGCGCGGCCGCAGCTTTCCGGTCGTGCTCGGCCTGACGCTGATCGGCTATGCGGTGAATGTGTTCATCTTCGCGATGGGCCGCCTGTGGACCAGTGCGCCACCCATCATCGGCAACGGCGAGGTGATCGCGGATCCGCTGCCGCAGGCGCTGGTGCTGACCGCCATCGTCATCGGGTTCGCCACCACCGGCTTCGTCATCGAACTGGCGCTGCGCAGCCATCATGAGTCGGGTACCGATCAGGTCGATGGCAAGGAGCCCGGCGCATGAGCCTTGCCAGCCTGATTTCGCCGCATCTGCCGGTGCTCACCGTGCTGCTGCCCGCCTTCACCGCGATGCTGCTGGTGCTGATCGGCGACAGCCGCGAACGCCTGGTGCTGGCGCGGCGCATCGCCCTGGCCTCGGTCACCCTCGGCCTGCTGCTGGCGCTCAAGCTTGCACTCGACGCGCATGGCGGCGAGTTGCGCGTGTATCGCGTGGGCGACTGGCCGGCGCCGTTCGGCATCGTGCTGGTGGTCGACCGGCTGTCGGCCCTGATGCTGGTGCTCACCCAGGCGGTCGCGCTGCCGGTGCTGCTGTACGCGAGCGGCGGCTGGGACAGTCACGGCCGGCACTTCCATGCGCTGATCCAGTTCCAGTTGATGGGTCTGTGCGGCGCCTTCGTCACCGGTGACCTGTTCAACCTGTTCGTGTTTTTCGAAGTGCTGCTGATCGCCTCCTACGTGTTGCTGGTGCATGGCCAGGGCAGGGAGCGCTTCCGTGTCGGCGTGCACTACGTGGCGATCAATCTCGCCGCGTCGGCGCTGTTCCTGATCGGCGTGGCGCTGATCTATGCGGTCACCGGCACGCTGAACATGGCCGATCTGGCGCAGCGCGTGCCGCTGGTCACCGGCGACGAGACGCTGGTACTGAAAGCCGCTGCACTCATCCTGCTGGTCGTGTTCGGCGTCAAGGCAGCCATGTTGCCGCTCTACCTTTGGCTGCCGGCGACCTATGCCGCAGCCAGCGCGCCGGTGGCGGCACTGTTCGCGCTGATGACCAAGGTCGGCGTGTACAGCATCGTGCGCGTGCACGGCGTCATCTTCGGTGCAGACGGTGGCGCCTCGGCGCTGGTGGTCGAACCCTGGTTGCTGCCGCTGGCCCTGGGCACCAGCACGCTGGCTGTATTCGGCGCGCTGGCCGCGCAGACCCTGCCGCGTCTGGTCGCCTATCTCACGATCGCGTCGGTCGGCACGATACTGGCGTCGCTCGGCCTGTTCAGCACGGCGGCCTGGTCCGCCGCGCTGTATTACATGGCGCACAGCACGCTGGTCATCGCCGCACTGTTCCTGCTGGTCGAACTGGTCGCTTCGCAACGCGGCGACGCCGACAGCCGGCTCGAGCCCGGCGCACCGGTGGCGCAACCGGTGCTGCTTGGTCTGATGCTGCTGCTGGCCGCCGCCTCGGCCGCCGGCCTGCCGCCGCTGCCCGGCTTCATCGGCAAGCTGATGGTGCTGCAGGCGTCCAGTGGTCACGATGCGCAGGTGTGGATCTGGATCGTCGTACTGTCGGTCGGTTTCCTGACGCTGGTCGGGCTGGCGCGCGCCGGCAGTCTGCTGTTCTGGAGCACACGCCCTGAACTGGCCGGCACCGGGACCTCGGCGGGTGCGAGCAGCAAGCTTGTGCTCGCTACGATCGCACTGCTGATTGGCGGCGTTGCGATGACCGTGCTGGCCGATCCGCTGAAGCGCTACACCGATGCCGCGGCTGCACAGCTGACCGACCATCGCGCCTACGCGCTCGGCGTGCTGGGCGGCGAGGGCGTCGACACCACGCGGCCCTATGTTTTCCCGCGACCGGCGGCAGGCGTACCGGCCGGGCAGGGCGCGGAAGGAGAGCCGTGATGGCGACCGGAACATCCCACCCGAAGCGCTGGCTGGCGCACCCTTTCATGTCGGCCATCATCGCCGCCAGCTGGCTGCTGCTGCAGCAGTCGTTCGCCGTGCCGCAGCTGATCACCGCCACCGTGCTCGCGCTGCTGCTGCCGCGCGCACTGGCGGGTTTTCTCGGGCCGCAGGTGAAGGTTTCGTCGTGGGCGACCGTCGTGCGCTTCACCGGCATCGTGCTGTGGGACATCGTGGTGTCCAACATCACGGTCGCGAAAATCGTGCTCAATCCGGCGCGCGAACCACAGCCCGCCTGGGTACCGGTGCCACTCGACATCCGGCACCCGAATGGCATCGCCTTGCTGGCGACCGTCATCACGACCACACCGGGTACGGTGTCCTGCGTGATTGACGAGGACCGCCACGAAATCCTGGTGCATGCGCTCGACTGCAGTGACCCGGCCGCGATGGCGCAGGATATCAAGAACCGTTACGAACGACCGCTGCGGGAGATTTTCGAATGATGCCGCTGGCTCTCGACATCGCCGTCGCCGCCGTCGCACTGGCCATGCTGCTGTGCGCATTCCGCCTGTTCCGTGGTCCGGAAGTGACCGACCGCCTGCTGGCGCTCGATACGCTCTACATCAATGTGGTGGCACTGGTCGTGCTGCTGGGCATCCGCCAGCAGACCGAACTGCTGTTCGAGGCGGCGCTGATCGTCGCCATGCTGGGATTCGTGTCGACGGTGGCGCTGGCGCGTTACCTCACACGCGGCGACGTGATCGAGTAAGGGATACATATATGGATACTTTGCATCCACTGGTCGACGCGCTGATATCGCTGATGCTCATCATCGGTGCGCTGTTCACGCTGGTCGGCGGCATCGGCCTCGCGCGCTTCGGTGATTTCTTCATGCGTCTGCACGCACCGACCAAAGCCACGACGCTGGGCGTTGGCGGTGTGCTGATCGCCGCGATGGTCTACAGCTGGGCCAGCGGCCGTTTCGGCGTGCCGGAATTGCTGATCACGCTGTTCCTGTTCATCACCGCGCCGGTATCGGCCAATCTGATGGCCAAGGCTGCGCTGCACCTGAAGGTGCAATCGAAGGCCGGGCGTCCGGCAGTCTTCGACGACGGTGCGGAAACCTCTGGCAAGCGAAGCTGAACGGGCTGAAAGGGTTCTGCAGGCACCCACGTTCCGAATCCTGATGTTCTGAAAATTACTGTTTTCAGAAGTTGTAAGGCAGGCCTTCGTTTCACCCGCGGCCTGAGGCAGCGCCTCGACGATTCTGGAAAGCAGGCGCGCCGTCGCCTATCTTGTTTCTGGAGTGTGTTTACAGCGCATGGCCGTTCAGACGCCAGGACTGCACTGCGTCGCGCACCGACCCAGTGCCAAGGCATTCGGCAAACACACCTTGGCAGGCCCGACATCCGGGGGCCCGACAACAAGAAAAGGAGATGACGTGATTACACCGTTTGCCGGCGGCTGCTCGTGCGGCGCCATCCGATACGAATGTGCCGCCAGACCGCTGTTTTCCTGGAACTGTCACTGTCGTGATTGTCAGCGTGCAAGTGGCGCGGCCTACTGTCCGGTCATGTATGTCCCGAAAACTGCGCTCACGATAACGGGTCCTGCCGCGCGCTATGCCTCGCTGCACGCAGAAAGCGGACGCCTGGTCAGTCGCGGTCTGTGTGGCGACTGTGGCTCGAACCTGTTCATCCTCGCCGATCTGGTGCCCGACCTGCAGGGTCTGTGGGCCGGCAGCCTGGATGACCCGGATATCTTCTGGCCGCAGATCAACGTATGGACCCGCAGTGCGCCCGCCTGGAGCCGATTCGACCGATCCATAGAGTGCCTCGACACCGCGCCAGACGAAAAGCGGTTCCATGCCCTGCTCCAGGAAGCGCTCGACCGCTGATTCCCGAGGTGACTGCACGCGAGATGGCACGTGCTTCGCTTGAAACTTGGTGCCACTCACGCCGCCGTGATGGCCCGTCGGATATGCGCCAGAGGTGCACCATCATCCAGCCGGACTGTTCCGCCGACCGACTTCACCCCCAGCGTTGCCCACAGTGCGGGTAGATCGACCTGTACCGGCACGTCCTTCATCTGCGCATAAAGCGTGGCCAATTCGGCGGTCCCGGTGGCAGCGTCGGCGACAGACAGCACCCGTTCGACCGGCCAGCGCTGTTCGATCGACCCCCCCGCAGCAAGCACGCCGCGCAGTGCATGCTGCAGGCCGTGGCGATTGCCGGTGGTTTCGCGGATGGCGATGTCGGCCAGCAGACAGAACAGCGCGCCGCCCCAATAGGTCCGACCCCAGGTGTGCGTGCGGTCCAGCCCCTCATCTCCCGCTTGCGGCAGGCCGTGCGGCATGCCGCGAACGAAGCCGGCCCAGATGCTTGCCGGCGTCGATTGCCCGATGCGTACCCGTGCGACTGACTCGACATAGGTGGCGGCCCCCTCTTCCAGCCATACCTGATCGTCGGCCAGCGAAGGCAACGCCAGATGTGCCATTTCATGCATCAGCACCCAGCTGTCCAGCATCGTCGCCGGCGTGATCGAGCGGCCGATCGGGATGCGAATGGCCGGGCCACTGTAGCTCCAGGTGGTGCCGTTGATCCGGTTGCCGTCGGCAGAAATGAACAGCAACCGGGTGTGCGGCACGGGGAAGCGTCCGTAGAAATCGGCGATCGCGCGGGCGCTGTGCCTCACCCAGCCCTCGATCACGGCACGCTGCGTTGCCGGCAGATCGCTCGCAATGGCCAGCCGGATGACGCCGCCCGTTACGTTCAACTCGCGGGCGGGCATCGTGTCAAAGGCGTCGTAGGGCATCCCGAAGCCGGACAGCCCTTCGGAGGGCCACTCAGCGTGCGCAGACGTTGCCGCGCACAGCGCTGCCGGAAAGCTGTTCACCAGCAATGCTTCGAGCCAGATCCTGCGAGCGCGCTTCATGCGCTTCCTTTCAGTCGTTTCCGATGGGTCGCCGCGATCAGTGGACCGAGGTCGACACGCGTCCGGTACCTACACGACCTGAATGCGAGCCGCTTTCTTACTTGCGGCTTCGGCGACCCGCTTGCCGGCAAAGGCGATTGCTGCGCTGCAGTGCGGGAAAATGACGACCGTTCTTCAATCCAGCGCAGTCCGTGCCGTAAGGATGAACTGACCGGACGGACGCCCTCCACCATCTGATCGTGCGTTCAACGATCGAGTTGGCGCAACCCTTCGGCCTGAAGGGAGTTGCCGAGGGCGTCGGGACCAAGCACACCTGCCAGACCCTGATCCGCCTTGGCTGTGACGAGGCGCAGGGCTGTCACGTCGGCCGACCCATGCCGGCCGATGACTTCGATGTCTGGTATTGCCAGTCGGCAAACTTCGCCGACACGCGCTCAGCGCGTCGCGCGCCGGTAGGTCACCACCAGCACATCCCGCCAGGCCGGTTTCGACGGGTCCAGCGGATGGATGGGCGTGACACCGTGCAGCGCGCGCTGATCATTCACCAGCGCCGCGTCGCACGGCGCGGTCAGCGTGAAGCTGTCCAGCGGATCGCCTTCGGGCGAGAAGATTTCGGTGGTGCCGCTTTCGACGTTCTCACGCCGCACCATCATCACCAGCACGAAATCGACGCCGTCGCGATGTACGCCTTCCGGTGTCGGCTTGCCGGCCCCGTCGGGCAGCGCCTCGATGCGGAACTGGTGCACCTCGATGTGCGCCGCTGCGCTCGGATGCAGGCGCTGGAATACGCCCAGACCCAGCCGGATCGCGGTCTGCATGGTCGCCCCCTGCATCACCTCGGGCGCGATCGGTGCGAAATGCCGTGCGACGCCACCATTCAGGTTGTTGTAGTCGAGGCTCTGGTAATGCGGCTGATGTGGCTCGAGCACCGCGTCTAGGCGGTCGGCCGGCGCGCTCAGCACCGCATAACGCCGGCGGCGGTAGCGGCCGCCGTCCGCCATGTAGGTATCGCGCTCCAGCGAGCCCCAGCTGGCGGCAAAACGGTCCCAGTCGCTGTTCCAGCCCGCTTCGAGGCTGGCCAGACCGTTTTTCGTGTGGTCGGCCGGCAGGAAGCAGAAATCATGCGTGGCGATGCATTCCGCGAGGGCATGCGGATCGTCGCCGTGAGTGGTGTGTGCGGGCATGAACGGGGCCGGGCGAAAATACGCGAAGCCGCAGACGATACTCCGCGCGACCGGACAACGCATGTCCGCCGCCAATTAGAATCGTGCCTTCGCCTGAAATGACGTCACATGCCCCGCTTCTGCGCCAACCTGTCACTGTTGTTCACGGAGCAGCCCTTCGTCGCGCGCTACGCCGCCGCCGCGGGCGCCGGCTTCACTGGTGTCGAATGCCATTTTCCGTACGGTGTGCCGGCCGGGGCACTGGCCGGCGAACTGCAGGCCCACCAGCTCGAACAGGTCCTGTTCAATCTGCCCCCCGGCAACTGGGCTGCCGGCGAGCGCGGCATCGCGTGCCTTCCGGACCGGGTGGATGAATTCGAAGCGGGCGTCTGGCAGGCACTCGACTACGCGCGCGTGCTGGGTTGCCGGCGCATCAATTGCCTGGCCGGTCTGGCGCCGGACGACGCGGACCGCGCGGCGCTGCTGGCCGTGATGGAACGCAACGTGCGCTTTGCTGCGCGCGCGCTGTCGCGCGAGGGCATCGAACTGATGATCGAACCGATCAATACCCGCGACATGCCGGGCTTCCTGCTGAACCAATCGGCCGAAACGCTGGCGCTGATCGAACGGGTCGGCGAGCCGAACGTGAAGCTGCAGTACGACGTCTATCACATGCAGATCATGGAAGGCGACCTCGCCCGCACGCTGCAACGCGAGCTCGCGCGCATCGGCCACGTGCAGATCGCCGACAACCCCGGCCGCCACGAACCGGGCAGCGGCGAGATCAATTACCCCTTCCTGTTCGACTGGCTCGATCGCATCGGCTACACCGGCTGGGTCAGCGCTGAATACCTGCCGGCCGGCAACACGACGGCCGGTCTGGGCTGGATGCGGGACCTTCGCGACGTTGGGAGCGACCGGGTCGTGTGATTTGTTGGGCATCGCTGCGCTCACCCCAACCTACGACCCCGCCAGCACCTCGCTCCCGCTACCCGCCGCAGGTCGGGCTGAGCGAAACGATGTCAGGCGATCGAAACGCCCGCCCCGGCAACGACCGTAGGTTGGGGTGAGCGCAGCGATGCCCAACATCCACTCCTTCACCCCGCCCCCATCGTAGGTTGGGGTGAGCGCAGCGATGCCCAACACCCCCGTCCCGGATCGGCAGCGCCCTACTTCACCGCGTTCGGGAAGAACAGCTGCTGGCCGTCGATCTTGTAGTCGGCGATGGCGGCCTGGCCGTCGGCCGACACCACCCATTCGATGAAGGCCTGACCGTCGGCCTTCTTCACGTGCGGGTGCTTGTCCGGATTGACCAGGATCACGCCGTACTGGTTGAACAGGCGCTTGTCGCCCTCGACCGACACGGTCAGGTCAGCGCGGTTCTTGAACGACAGCCAGGTGCCGCGGTCTGCCAGGATGTAGGCGTTCATCGATGCCGCGGTGTTGAGCGCCGGGCCCATGCCGGAGCCGGTGTCCCGGTACCAGGCGCCCTTCGCCGCGTCGAGGTCGACGCCAGCCGCCTTCCACAGCCGCAACTCGGCGGCATGCGTGCCACTCTTGTCGCCGCGCGATACGAACGGCGCCTGCGCCGCCTGTATCGTCTTCAGTGCTTCGGTGATGTCCTTGCCGCCACCAACCTTGGCCGGGTCCGATTTCGGTCCGATCAGGATGAAATCGTTGTACATGACCTCCTGGCGCTTCACGCCGAAGCCCTCGGCGATGAATTTCTCCTCCGCCACCTTGTCATGCACGAACACGACGTCGGCGTCGCCGCGGCGTGCCATGTCCAGCGCCTGGCCGGTGCCCAGCGCGACCACGCGCACCTCGATGCCGGTCTTCGCCTGGAACGCCGGGAGCAGATGCTTGAACAGGCCGGACTGTTCGGTCGAGGTGGTCGACGACACGGTGATGAAGCGGTCTGCTGCGCCGGCGAACGGGCTACCCATCGCGAGGGCGGCAGCCACCGCGGAGGCGATGAAGGAACGGCGGATCAGGTCCATGAAAGCTCTCCTCTGAGGTACAGCCCGGCTTCGGCCGAGCGTGGTGACGCAAAGAATTCCGCGACTGGCGTGTGTTCGGTGATGCGCCCGGCGTCGACGAACACGATGTCGTCGGCGAGGCGACGTGCCTGACCGAGGTGATGGGTGACCATGACGATGCTGCAGCCTTCGTCGGCGATGACGCGGATCAGCCGCTCGACTTCGGCCGCTGCACCCGGGTCGAGACTGGCGGTCGGCTCGTCGAGGAACAGCACGCGCGGGCGCAGCGCCCAGGCCCTGGCCAGCGCTGCGCGCTGCTGCTCGCCGCCGGACAGCACGCGCGCCGGCCGGTCGGCCAGCGCGGTCAGACCGACGCGTTCGAGCACGTCGAGCGCGCGCGCGCGGCGCGCAGCTGCCGGCACGCCGGCCAGATCGAGCGCATAGATGACGTTGTCGAGGACACTGCGCCGCAGCATGACCGGCCGCTGGAACACCATGGCCTGCGCCGGGCGGCCACTGCCTCCGTTCCACAGGATGCGGCCGGCGCTCGGTTCGATCAGCCCGTGCATCAGACGCATCAGCACGCTTTTGCCGGCGCCGTTGGGACCGAGGATGAGCGTGCGTCGCCCTGCTTCGAGTCGCAGCGACACGTCGCGGATGAGCGTGCGGTCGCCGGCGTCGTAGCGCAGTGCGTCGAGCGTGAGCAGCGCGTCAGCCATAACGACGCACCGCCCATTCGCGCACCGCGTGCGCCAGCGCATTGAGCAGCAGCACGATGGCAATCAGGATGAAACCGAGCGCCAGCGCCAGCGGCAGGTCGCCCTTGCTGGTTTCGAGCGCGATGCTGGTGGTCATGACGCGGGTGACGCCGTCGATGTTGCCGCCGACGATCATCACCGCACCGACCTCCGCCACCGCCCGGCCGAGTCCGGCCAGCACCGCCGTGCTGAGCGAGAAGCGGGTATCGACCAGCAGGGTGAAGGCGGCACGTGGCGTCGAGGCACCGAGCGAACGCAGCTGTTCTTCGTAGTCGCGCCATGCGTCGGCGACGATCTGGCGTGACAATGCGGCGACGATGGGCGTGATCAGCACCACCTGCGCGATCACCATCGCGGTCGGCGTGAACAGCAGCCCGAATGAACCGAGCGGGCCGGCGCGCGACAGCAGCAGGTAGACCAGCAGCCCGATCACCACCGGCGGCAACCCCATCAGGCCGTTCAGGATGACGGTCAGCGGCTTGCGACCGGGAAAGCGCCCGACCGCCACCGCAGCGCCGATCGGCAGGCCGATGCAGGACGCGAGAAACACGGCCGTCAGGCTGACCTGCAGGCTGAGCGACACGATGTTCAGCAGTTGTGGATCACCGGCGAGCACCAGCCCGCCCGCTGTCAGGAAGCTTTCGCTGAGTGTGCTCATGCCCGGCGGGCACCGGGCAAGGTCTGCGGCAGTTTGGTGCGCCGCCCCTGAAAACTCATTATCTGCATTCTGAAACACATAAGATCTCGAAAGCTAGCGCTCTACGACAAGGTTTCCTATATGTCTGAAAATGCCGTAACCACACCACGGCTCGGGATCGAGTGGGATTTCGGGCCCGACGCACCGGCGGGCATCGGCCGGCTGCTGTTGCTGCTCGCTGCGATCGAAACGACCGGGTCGATCGCCGGCGCGGCGCGCCACATCGGGTTTTCGTATCGCAACGCCTGGGGGCTGATCAACGCCTGGCAGGGCTACTTCGGCCAGACGCTGATTTCGACCGCGCGCGCAAGTGGCTCGACGCTGGACGACTTTGCCCGCCGGTTGCTGGCCGTCGACCGCGATGCCCGGCAGTCGCTCGCCGCCGCGTTGCACACGGCCAGCCAGCCGATGCGCGAACTGCCGCTGCAGTCATCCGGTGGTGTGGCATGCGCACTGCGCATCGCCGCCAGCCATGATCCGCTGCTGAACGACCTGATCCGCCAACTGCGCCACGACGGCGGCAGCGCAAGCTTGAGCACACACGGCAGCCTGGAATCGCTGCTTGCGCTGGCGGCACGCCGCTGCGACATCGCCGGCTTTCATTGTCCGATCGGCGAACTCGGTCGCGACATCTGGACGCTCTACCTCGCGCAGCACGGCTTGCCGCGGCTGCGTCTGCTCGGCTTCGCGCGCCGCACGCAAGGTTTGATCCTCGCCCGCGGCAATCCACGGGGGGTGCGCGGGCTGAGCGATCTGTCGCGTGCCGACCTGCGCTTTGTGCATCGTCAGCCCGGCGCCGGCACGCGGCTCGCGTTCGACCAGCTGGCGCGTCAGGCCGGGCTCGATACCCGCGCGCTGAACGAGGGCGATGAAGAGCACACCCATGCCGCGGTGGCGGCGCTGATCGCCAGTGACGAGGCCGATGCGGGCCTGGGCCTGGAGGCCCTCGCGCGACGGCTGGGCCTCGAATTCCAGCCGCTGTTCGAGGAAATGTACTTTCTGGCGCTGCGCGACAGCCCGGCCTCGCGCCGCACGCTCGATGTGCTGGGCAGCCTGCTGCGCCAGCCGGACTGGCAGGCGCGGGCGCAGGACATGAGCGGTTATTCGCTGGATGAGGCAGGCGTCGAATACGACGTGCCGGCGGCCGAACGACTGCTGTTCGGCCCTTGATGCCCCGTCCGTCAGCGCTGGCTGTCGCGGGTCTGCAGCAGCCGCGCGCGCACCGGGTGGTCGCCCGGCAACAGGTCGACCAGCCGCTCCACCGCGTCGACCGCTTCGGGTGACTGACCGAGATGGGTCAGCAGCAGGTCGGGGTCGTCGATGCGGAAGATGGCATCAGACAGTCGTGACTCGAGGCAGTCGCGCCAGGTGCGCAGCAGCGGGCTTTCGGTGCGTGGCAGAAAGTCGCCGCGGTAACCGGCCAGCGCCGCCTCGACGCGACCGGCATTCAGCGCCTGTTCCAGATCCATGAAGTCGGCCTGCCAGTTCACCAGCAGTCGATAGGGGCGAGAGCCGATGGCGCCACCGAGCCGTTCGCGCAGTTGCGACACTTCGGTCTTCAGCGTGGCCACACCGACCGTGCGGTCGCCGTAGATGGCCGCGTGCAGCCGTTCCAGATCCATCCCTTCCGGATGCAGTGCCAGCAGGCAGAGGATTTCCATCTGTCGCGGCGACAGCGGCAGCACTTTGCCGTGTATCGAGGCCTGTGGCGTGCCGAGCATGCGCAGGCGCAGCACCGGCGCCTGGCTGACCCCCTGCAGGGCCTGCGAAACGCGCTCTGCGAAACGCTCGACCGCATGCAGCGCCAGCGGCGAATGGCGGTTCCAGGTGGTCGACAGGTCGACCACGCCCATCACCTCGCCGCTTATCGTGTCGCGCACCGGGGCGGCGTAGCACACCCAGTCCTGCACCGCGGGAATGAAATGTTCAGCCGAAAACACGCTGGCCGGACGGCGATGACGCAGCGCCAGGGCCAGCGCATTGGTGCCGACGGAACGTTCGTCCCAACGACCGCCGGGCACGAAATGCACGCGCTCGGCGCGGGTGCGCATGCTGCGGCTGCAGCCGGTCCACAGCAGACGGCCATCGGCGTCGCTGACCGCCGCCACCATGCCGCTTTCGATCGCCACTGTTTCCAGCTCGTCGACGCAGGCGACCAGCGCCTGACCGTAGGCGGAACCGGTCCAGTCCGGTGCGGTGTCGTCGAGCGGTGCCGCCGAGCAGGTCTCGGACACGGCTTCGCGCGAACGTTGCCATGAGCCGGCAATGTCCATGCCCACCACGACGATGTGTTCGCCGGTGCTGCGCTCACCGCGCCGCAGCGATTCGATGCGCCGCCGGCGATCCGCCAGCCGGCCTGCCGTATTGTTCATATGCCTCCTCCACCTACCGGATACCTACCCCGCACGGACTAGCGTGCAGGTTGACCCTGTGTTCTTGTGCCGCGCATTCGACGTCGGCCGCAGGGCAACCGATCATTCGAGGAGACAGATCATGCGCTACGCCGACCCCGGTCAACCCGGTTCCAAACTCACTTTCAAGGCCCGCTACGACAATTTCATCGGCGGCGAGTGGGTACCGCCGGTTGAAGGACAGTACTTCGACAATACGACACCGGTCACCGGCAAGGTGTTCTGCCAGGTTGCCCGTTCGCAGGCCGCCGATATCGAACTGGCGCTGGACGCCGCCCACAAGGCACGCGAAGGCTGGGCCCGCACGTCGCCGGCGCAACGCGCCGCCGTGCTGTTCCGGATCGCCGACCGCCTCGAAGCCAATCTCGAGCTGCTGGCCGTCGCCGAAACCTGGGAAAACGGCAAACCGGTGCGAGAAACCCTGGCGGCCGACATCCCGCTCGCGATCGACCACTTCCGCTACTTCGCCAGCTGCATCCGGGCGCAGGAAGGTGCCCTGTCCGAAATCGACGAAACCACCGTTGCCTACCATTTCCATGAACCGCTGGGCGTCGTCGGCCAGATCATTCCGTGGAACTTCCCGATCCTGATGGCTGCGTGGAAAATCGCTCCGGCACTGGCTGCGGGCAACTGCATCGTGATGAAGCCGGCGGAACAGACCCCGGTCAGCCTGCTCGTCCTGATCGAACTGATCCAGGACCTGCTGCCACCCGGCATCCTGAACATCGTCAACGGTTTCGGTATCGAAGCCGGCAAGCCGCTGGCCACCAACAAGCGCATCGCGAAGATCGCCTTCACCGGCGAAACTACGACCGGCCGACTGATCATGCAATATGCTTCCCAGAACATAATCCCCTCGACCGTGGAGCTGGGCGGCAAGTCGCCGAACGTGTTCTTCGACGACGTGATGGACGCCGACGACGACTACTTCGACAAATGCCTCGAAGGCTTCGCGATGTTCTCGCTGAACCAGGGTGAAGTGTGCACCTGCCCGAGCCGTGCGCTGGTCCAGGAAAACATTGCTGACAAGTTCATCGAGCGCGCCATTGCCCGCGTGAACAAGGTGCGCGGCGGTCATCCGCTGGACACCGACACCATGATCGGCGCCCAGGCCAGTTCCGACCAGCACGAAAAGATCCTGTCCTACATCGACATCGGCCGCAAGGAAGGCGCGGAGGTGCTGACCGGCGGCAGCGTGCGCAAGGAAGAGGAAGCGGGCGGCTACTACATCCAGCCGACCGTGCTGAAGGGGCACAACAAGATGCGCGTGTTCCAGGAAGAAATCTTCGGGCCGGTGCTGGCGCTGACCACCTTCAAGGACGAAGCCGACGCGCTGGCCATCGCCAACGACACGCTGTACGGTCTGGGTGCCGGCCTGTGGTCGCGTTCGGTGCATCGCACCTACCGCATGGGCCGCGCCATCCAGGCCGGCCGCGTATGGACCAACTGCTATCACCTGTATCCGGCGCATGCTGCGTTCGGTGGCTACAAGCAGTCGGGCATCGGCCGCGAAAACCACAAGATGATGCTGGACCATTACCAGCAGACGAAGAACCTGCTGGTGAGCTACTCGACGAAGGCGCTCGGATTCTTCTGATCCTGCGAGGTGGCAACTCGGTCCGGATCGCCGCGGCAGGGTGAGCCGGATCGGTGAAGGGGCGGACGGTGCAGATCGTTCGCCTCTTCGTCCATCCAGGATTGTTGTATTCAAGCAAATAAACAATTAATCATTGAGTTGCATTGGTTATCTCGATTCAACTTCATGCCTTGCGAGGCAACACCATGGTGACCCGCGTATCCGCAACACCGCTGGCGCTGGACTGGATAGAGCGGCTGGCGCGCAAGCACGGCCCGCTGATGTTCCATCAGTCGGGTGGCTGCTGCGACGGCAGCGCGCCGATGTGCTACCCGCAGGGCGAATTCATGCTCGGCAGTTCCGATGTGCAACTGGGTGAGATCGGCGGCATGCCGTTCTGGATGAGCGAATCCCAGTTCGAGTACTGGCAGCACACCCATCTGATCATCGATGCGGTGCCAGGGCGGGGCGCCGGCTTTTCGATCGAATCACCGGAAGGCATCCGCTTCCTGACCCGCTCGCGGCTGTACGAGCCGCACGAGGAAGCCGAACTGGTGCTGCTGGGCGCGCCGGCGCACGGCTGACGCCGCGCCCGGACGGCCTCACTCCGCCTGCAGGAAGCGCTCGACCAGCCGCGTCCAGTACGCCACGCCGAGCGGAATGACCGCATCGTTGAAGTCGTAGCGCGGGTTGTGCAGCATGCAGCCGCCGCCTTCTTCATGGCCCGGGCGCGAGCCGGTATCCGGCCCGCCGCCATTGCCGAGCCAGATGTAGCAACCGGGCTTGCATTCGAGCATGTAGGCAAAATCCTCCGCGCCCATGCTGGGCGGGTAGTCAGTGCGCACGCTGGCGTCGCCCAGCAGCTCACGCCCCACGGACGCACAGAATGCGGCCTCGGCCGAGGTGTTCACCGTCGGCGGATAGCCGCGCCGGTAGCTGACCGCGACCGTCACCCCGTGCGCCGCCGCCACACCTTCCGCGACACGCCGGATGCCCGCTTCGAGCTGGTCGCGCACCTCGGGCGAAAACGCGCGCGCCGTGCCGCGCAGCGTGGCCGACTGCGGAATGACGTTGTAGGCCTCGCCGGCATGGAACTGCGTGATGCTGACCACGCCGCAGTCGACCGGCGACACATTGCGCGACACGATGGACTGCAGCGCCTGCACGATGGCCGCGCCGGCCAGCACCGGGTCGGCGCCCAGATGCGGCATCGCGGCGTGCGCGCCACGACCTTCGATGACGATTTCGATCTCGTCGCTGCTGGCCATGGCCGGTCCGTCATGCACCGCCATTTCGCCGACCGGCAGGCCGGGCCAGTTGTGCAGGCCGAACACCGATTGCATCGGAAAGCGCTCGAACAGGCCGTCGGAGATCATCGCAGCCGCGCCGCCCCTGCCCTCCTCGGCCGGCTGGAAGATGAAATTCACCGTGCCGTCGAAACAGCGGGTCGCCGCCAGATATTCGGCCGCCGCCAGCAGCATCGCGGTATGGCCGTCGTGGCCGCAACCGTGCATGCGTCCGGTATGGGCCGAGCGATGGGCGAAGGTGTTCTGTTCGGTCATCGGCAGCGCATCCATGTCGGCGCGCAGGCCGATCGCCGCCTTGCCGTGGCCGGCGCGCAGCACGCCGACCACACCGGTGCGGCCGATGCCCTCATGCACTTCGATGCCGGACGCGCGCAGCGTGCGCGCCACGATGGCGGCGGTGCGCGTTTCCTCGTAGGCCAGTTCCGGGTGGGCATGCAGGTCGCGCCGGATCGACGTCCAGCGCGCATGCCGCTCGCCCAGTGCCTCGACCAGCGGATGCAGGCTGCTGTCGGCGCGGCTCACTGCAATGTCCTCACTGCAATTCCTCGACTTCGGAAAACATGGCCGCCTGCCCGCAGAACTGGCCGTCGGCATCGAGCACCTTCCACACGGTGGCGTGACTGATGCGGAACAGCGTACCGTCGCGGCGCACCCGCACGCCGCAGTAGTCGCTGATGTAGCCCTGCTGGGTCACCATTTCGAGCAGACGGGCACGCTCGTCGCGTTCCGGCTCGCGCGCCGAAAGGCGCGACGGCAGGGTGACGAATTCGTCCCACGCGTAGCCGAACAGTCGCTGGGCGAACAGGTTGGCGTAATTGAATACGGGATCCGGCTGGGTGCCGTGCGACACCAGGGCGAAGTGCGCGTTGTAAAGCGTGAGCGCATCCGACGGCAGCCGCTGGCCGGTCAGGCGCTCGAAGCTTTCGGCCAGCAGCCGGCTGTGTTCGCGCAGGAACTTGTGATCGGGCATCACGCTCATGAAACGAACGATACCATCGCCACCATGCGCCAAGACCTCATCATTCTGCGCCCGGAAGGGCTTTACTGTCCGGCAGGCGACTTCTTCATCGATCCCTGGCGACCGGTCGATCGCGCCATCATCACCCACGCCCACGCCGATCATGCCCGCACCGGTCATCGCCGCTATCTCGCGAGTGCCGAAGGCGAGCGGGTGCTGCGCGCGCGTCTGGGCGACATCACGCTGCAGACGCTGAGGTACGGCGAGCGCATATATATTGGGGACGCGGCGGTGTCCTTGCACCCGGCCGGACATGTGCTCGGTTCGGCGCAGGTCAGGGTCGAGGTGGCGGGCGAGGTGTGGGTCGCCTCGGGTGACTACAAGCTCGAGCCGGACGCGACCTGCACGGTGTTCGATCCGGTGCGGGCGCATGCCTTCATCACCGAATCGACCTTCGGTCTGCCGATCTACCGCTGGCCGGCACAGGACGCGCTGTTCGCCGAACTGAACCAGTGGTGGCGCGGCAACGCCGACGCCGGGCGCGCCAGCGTGGTGTTCGCCTACGCGTTCGGAAAGTCGCAGCGCATCCTGGCCGGGCTCGATCCGTCCATCGGCCCCATCGTGTGCCACGGCGCGGCCGAGGCGCTGAACCGCGCCTACCGCGACAGCGGCGTCGCCCTGCCCGCGACCGCCATGGTGTCGGACGGCCTGGACGCTGCGGCGCTTCGCCGTGCTCTGGTGATCGCACCGCCGTCGGCGCAGTCCACCCCGTGGATGAAGCGCTTCGGCGACTACGCCGACTGCTTTGCGTCAGGCTGGATGCAGGTGCGCGGCGCGCGCCGGCGGCGCGGTGTCGATCGCGGTCTGGTGATGTCGGACCATGCCGACTGGCCGGGCCTGCTGGGTGCCATCGGCGCCACCGATGCCTCGCGCGTCATCGTCACCCACGGCCATGTCGAGCCGCTGGTGCGCTGGCTGACCGAGCAGGGCATCGAAGCAGGCGCGTTCGCAACCGCCTTCGGCCAGGAAGCCGACGACCAGGATCCGCCCCCGATTGATTCCCGGTCAGACGCCTGACGCCCGTTGAAGGTGCCGACACCCCCGCCGGCATCTCGGGTTGCCGATGGTCCGAAGGGACTATCTGCTTTCATCAACCGGCAATGTACCTGCGTCACCGTCCGGGCTCTTCCATGCGTCCCGGTGTCATTCCATGTTCCGCAAACACCTCGCGGCCGCTCTCGCCCTGATTGCTTCGGGCTCCGCATCTGCCGCCATCAATCAGCTTGATCTGGACGACTACCGTCTGGTCGCCACCTACGACCTGCCCTCGGTTCAGGCGTCCGAAGCGTCGGCGGTCACCTGGAACTGGGACACCGATACGCTGTTCGTGCTCGGCGACGAAGGCGACTATGTCGTCGAGGTGAACAAGCAGGGTCAGCAGATCAGCTCGATGAACCTGTTCGGCTTCGACGACACCGAGGGGCTGAGCTATGTCGGCAACGGGCAGTTCGTTCTCGTCGAGGAACGGCTTCAGGACGTCTATCGCTTCAGCTACACGGCGGGTGGTGCGATCGGTCGCAACGCGACGCCTGCGGTGTCGGTCGGTCCGACGGTCGGCAATGTGGGGCTGGAAGGCCTGTCATACGACCCACTGAGCGGCCGCTTCATCATCGTGAAGGAAAAGACGCCGCAGGCGGTGTATGACGCGGCTCTCGACTTCACGACAGGCAGCGCCACGATTACCGAACTGGTGCCGCCGGCCAATCAGTTCGCACGCCTGTTCGATACGCTCGACCTGTCCGACGTGCAGACGCTGACCACCGTCATGTCTCTGCGCGGCACTGCCGACCAGGACAACTTGCTCATCTACAGCCAGGAAACGCCTCGCCTGATGGAAGTCACGCGCAGCGGCGAGGTACTGAGCCAGTTCGACTTCTCCGCCATCGCCGAAGACGCCGAAGGCGTCACCATCGACAGCAACGGCGTCATCTACATCGTCGGCGAAACGCCGCGCCTGTATGTGCTGGCACCGACTGCCCCTGTTCCCGAACCCGAAAGCTGGGCGCTCCTGCTGGCCGGTCTCGGCCTGATCGGCGCCACCGCTCGCCGCCGTCTGTCCTGATCCGCTCAATCCAACAAGGAGGTCACACCATGAACAAGCTTCTCGCCGCACTGCTCGTCGCAGGATTTGCATCGCAGGCCCAGGCCGATGTCCGCATCACCGAATGGATGTACTCGGGCGGCAGCGGTGAATTCATCGAATTCACCAACCTCGGCGATGCAGCGGTCGATTTCACCGGCTGGAGTTATGACGACGAAAGCCGACTGGTCGGCGGATTCGACCTCAGCGGCTTCGGTCTGGTCGGCGCAGGCGAATCGGTCGTCATCACCGAAACCGAAGCAGCGACCTTCCGTCTCGACTGGAGCCTCGCCGACAGCGTGAAGGTGCTCGGTGGCTACACCAACAACATCGGCCGCGCCGATGAACTGAACCTGTTCGATGGTGCCGGTTCGCTGGTTGATCGGCTGGCCTACGGCGACGCAACCATCGGCGGCCCGCGTACCCAGAACGCCAGCGGCCGTGCCACCACGGAAGCGGCGCTCGGTGCCAACGATGCGACGCAGTGGGTGCTGTCGTCGGTCGGCGACGTCGAAGGTTCGTACGCGTCGCTCAGCGGCGCAATCGCCAGCCCGGGCATGACCTCGTTCGCCGCACCGGTGCCGGAACCTGAAACCTACGCCATGTTGCTGGCGGGCCTCGGTCTGATCAGCTTCATGGCCCGCCGTCGCGCCTGACCTTTCTGCACGCAGAAAAACGCCGGCCGCTGGCCGGCGTTTTTCGTTGACTGAGCGACTGTTGCTGCGCCCACCCCGATTGACTTGCTGCCCCGCAGGTTGGGGTGAACGCATCGATGCCCAACGATCCCGCTGTGCCCGTCGGCGAGCGCGGCGTGCAGGGCCTCGCGGTCGAACTGCGCGCGCAGCGGCGGGATGGTGCGGCACTGCGGGTCGAAGTGGCCGAACCGCTTCACCGGCGCGCCATCCAACCGGCGTCTCCCGGTTACGATGACCCGATGCAGCGTTTCGCCGCCCTTTACCTCTCGCTCGACAGCAATACCTCGACCCGCCATCGCGTGCAGGCGATGCAGGACTATTTCGCGCAGGTGCCGGCGGAAGACGCCGCGTGGGCGGTGTACTTTCTCGCAGGCGGCAAGCCGCGCCAGGCGGTGGGCACCCGCGTGCTGCGAGAAACCGGCGCGCGGGCAGCCGGCATGCCGGACTGGCTGTTCGACGAATGCTACGAGGCGGTCGGCGATCTGGCGGAAACGCTGGCGCTCATCCTGCCGCCGCCGCGTGTCGTCAGCGACCTGCCGCTGCACCACTGGGTCGGCGTGCTGGGCGCGCTGCGTGCCTCACCCCCGGACGAAAAGCCCGGACAGCTGATCGACGCCTGGCAGGTGCTGGGCAGCGGCGAGCGCTTCCTGTTCAACAAACTCATCACCGGCGCGCTGCGCGTCGGCGTGTCGCGCCTGCTGGTCACGCGGGCGCTCGCCGCGTTCGCGCAGGTGCCGGCCGAACTCGTCGCGCAGCGCCTGATCGGCTATCTGGCGGCCGAGCCGGCGCGCAGCGGCATGGGCGCGTCGCGCTTCGCCGCGCTGGTGGCAGCCGCGGGCGACGACGAAACCGGCATGCAGCCCTACTCTTTCTTTCTCGCCCATCCGCTGCAGACCGCTCCCGCCGAGTCGCTCGGGGATGCCGCCGACTGGCTCGCCGAGTGGAAATGGGACGGCATCCGCGCCCAGCTGGTGCGCCGGGATGGCCAGGCCGCGCTGTGGTCGCGCGGCGAAGAACTGATCAGCGAGCGCTTTCCCGAGCTGATGGAAGCGGCCGCCGCCTTGCCCGATGGCTGCGTGCTCGACGGCGAAGTGCTCGCCTGGCGTGGCGACGCACCGCTGCCGTTCGCGCAGCTGCAGACCCGCATCACCCGCAAGCGGCTCACGCGCCGCCTGCTCGACGACGTGCCGGCGGTGTTCATGGCGTACGACCTGATCGAACACGTCGGCGCGGACCTGCGTGCCCAGCCGCAATCGGCAAGGCGCGCGCGACTGGACGTGCTTCTGGCCGGGCTGGCAACGCCGGTGCTGCGCCTGTCGCCGGTGCTGCGCGGTGACTGGCCCGCGCTGGCCGCCGAGCGGGATCGCGCCCGCGAGCGCGGCGTCGAGGGCCTGATGCTAAAGCGTACCGACGCGCCCTACGGCATCGGCCGCACCAAGCTCGACCCGCGCGGCCAATGGTGGAAATGGAAGATCGATCCCTACACGATCGACGCCGTGCTGATCTACGCCCAGCGCGGCCACGGCCGACGCGCCGGGCTGTACAGCGACTACACCTTTGCCGTCTGGTCGGTCGCCGCCGACGGGACGCGCACCCTGGTGCCGTTCGCCAAGGCCTATTCCGGTCTGTCGGATACCGAAATGCGCGAGGTCGACGCCTTCATCCGCAGCCACACGATCGAACGCTTCGGCCCGGTCTGCTCGGTCACGCCCGAACTGGTGTTCGAACTGGGTTTTGAAGGCATACAGCCCTCGCCCCGCCACAAGTCCGGCATCGCGGTGCGCTTCCCGCGCATGCTGCGCCGGCGGCTGGACAAGCGAGCTGCCGAGGCGGATACGATCGATGCGCTGCGCGCGCTGATCGGGTCACCCACGGCTGCGCAGATCGTCAAGCCAGGCTGACACCGGGTTGGCTGAGCCGGCGTCATGGGCTACCTTTGCGCCATGAGCACCCTGTACGGCATCGATTTCACCTCTTCCCCGTCGTCGCGCAAACCGGTCACCGTGGCCCGAGGGCACCTCGCCGACGACGGCGTCCTGATCCTCGAATCGATCGAACGCTTACCCGCATGGAGCGCCTTCGAGGCCTTCCTGATGCGGCCCGGTCCGTGGCTGGGCGCGTTCGATTTTCCGTTCGGCCTGCCGCGTGAATCGGTGCTTGAACACGGCTGGCCGACCGACTGGGCCGGCATGGTGCGTGCGGTTTCCCTGCTTTCCCGGAATGAATTCAAGGCCTTGGCCGATGAGGAACGGGCGCCGCGACCGGTCGGGCAGAAATACACCCATCGCGCGACGGACCGGCCGGCGGGTTCGCACAGCCCGATGAAATTCGTCAATCCGCCGGTCGGCTGGATGTTTCAGGAAGGTGCGCGCCGTCTGCTCGATGCCGGCGTGCACCTGCCCGGCATGCATGGCGGCGATGGCTCGCGCGTTGCGCTGGAGGCCTATCCGGGCTGGCTTGCGCGCAGCATCGTGCCGGCGTCTTACAAGAGCGAATCGGCCACCGGTCAGACGCAGGCGAGGCTGGCCAACCGCATGCTCATCATCGAAGCGTTGCAGCGCGGCGCCCATCCGCTCGGCGTGTCCTTGCGTTGTGACGATGTCACGCTACTCGATGCGATGGCCACCGACGGCACCGGCGACCTGCTCGACTGCGTGCTCTGCCTGGTCGAAGCGGCCTGGGCCTGGACACGGCGCGATGCCGGCTACGGGTTGCCGTTGCAGATCGATCCGGTGGAGGGATGGATTGTCGGCGTGCAGCCGGCCAGTGCGCCGGACGGACGGCAGCACTGAGCCGGAGCACGGCGGGAATCGAGCAGGACGATTCGCGCCGTTTTTGTGGGGGTGGCCCCGATGGGAGCCCGGGGTGCGGGAGCGCCCCCTGCGGGAGCGGCGGCCTGTGGGAGCGGCGGCCTCGCCGCGATACGCACTTTGCACGGCGATGGTCGCGGCACGATCGCGGCGAGGCCGCCGCTCCCACAGGCCGCCGCTCCCACATCCCATCACCCAGCATGGCCGCCGGCTGCCGAGCGGGCGTGCTACTGACCGAGCACCTTCTGCACCAGCGGATGCTGCACGCGGCGCTCGGCGGAAATCGCGTAGAAGTGCTCGACCACTTCGTCGCAGCGACCGAGCAGCTGCAGGCCGCGCTGGCCGGTGAGCTCGTCGTGCGACCACTCGGTCGCCGGAAACGCACCCAGACCGCTTTCGCCAAAGGTCGCCAGCAACGCGCTGTCCTCGAATTCGCCGGCCACATGCGGGCGCAGCGACTTGCGATCGAACCAGTCGTCGATGCGGGCGCGCACCGCGGCGTGGCGGCTCGGCAGCAGCAGCGGCATCTGGTCCAGACAGGCCGGGAACGCCGCATCGGACAAGGCGCGCAGCGCGGGTGAGGCGTACCACATCAGCGCAGCTTCACCGAGCGCATGGCTGTACACCTTCAGATTCGGATTGACCGGCGCCGGGCGGTCGGCCAGCACCACGTCCAGCCGGTGCAGTGCGAGATCGGCCAGCAGGTCATCGAATTCGCCCTCGCTGCACAGCAGATGAAGACCTTCGGTGTCGGTCGCAGGCAGCAGGAGGTGGCGCGCAACCGGCTTCGGCAGGCCGTCGGAAATGCCGACCGACAGACGCACGCCTTGTGACGACGCAGCCTCGCGCACGGCCAGCGGCAACTGCTCTCCCAGCTGGAAGATCTGTTCGGCGTAGCGCAGCGCCGCGACGCCTGCGGCGGTCAGCTCGACGCTGCGGCCCGATGGCTTGAACAGCGCATGGCCGAGTGCCGCCTCCAGCGTATGGATCTGCGTGCTGACGGTCTGTACCGCCATGTCGAGTCGCTCGGCCGCGCGTGCGATGCCGCCTTCCTTCGTCGCGACCCAGAAGTAATACAGATGACGATAGTTGAGCACGAGCACCCCAGAGTTCCAGAAAGACGAAGTAAAAGTACTACAAAGGTATGTTTGAAGGAAGTTCTTCGGCGCGTAAGGTAAGCGTTCGTTCATCCACAGGAGGACTGTCATGCAAGTCATCGTCGAATCACGAAGTGCCGAAGCAAGTGCCCTGCGCAGCGTGGCCGAAAACCGGCTGCGCGTGGTGCTGCGGCGTCTCGCCTGGCGGATCCCGAAGGCGCGGGTCAGCCTGTCCGATCTGAATGGGCCGAAAGGTGGCGAAGACAAGCACGTGCAGGTGGAACTGAGGCTGACTGGCGCGCGTCCCGTCGTCGTGTCCGCCACCGGACGCAACTGGCGCAAGGCGATCGATACCGCGCTCGCCAGGGCGAGCCAGCGCGTGGTGCGCACCATGCGCCGTGCCCGGCAGGCGACCACGATGGCGGCACCTCAGCCCGAATTTGAAGCAATCTGAATCTACAGGAGATATCCATATGGAACTGCGATCGAAACGCGGCGCCGACATCACGACGCTGCCCTATGAAGAGGTCGGCTCGACACTGGCCGACGCGCCGCGCAAGGTGCTGCGCAATACCTACATGCTGCTCGGCCTCAATCTGGCTTTCAGCGCGCTGATCGCCGGTGTGGCTGCGGCGATGGCCTGGCCCTCGCCCGGCATCCTGCTGACGCTGGCGGGTTATTTCGGCCTGCTGTTCGCGGTCAGCCGCTTCCGCGACAGCGGCGTCGGCGTCATGCTGACGTTCGCACTGACCGGTTTCATGGGCTACACCATCGGCCCGCTGCTGTCGTCGGTCGTCGCACTGCCGGGCGGCGGCCAGATCGTGACGATGGCGCTGGGTGCCACGGCGGGCGTATTCCTGGCTATGTCGACGTGGGCCAGTGTCACGAAACGGGATCTGAGCGGCATGGGTGGCTTCCTGTTCATCGGCATGGTGGTGGCGATCCTGGCGGGGCTGGGCGCGATCTTCTTCCAGATGCCGGCGCTGTCGCTCACCGTGTCTGCAGCGGTGGTGCTGCTGATGGCCGGCATGATCGCCTTTGAAACACAGCGCATCGTGCGCGGCGGCGAGACGAACTACGTCATGGCCACGACCGGCCTGTTCGTGTCGATCTTCAATCTCTTCACATCCCTGCTGCAACTGTTCGGCTTCATGAGCAGCAGCGACTGAGTCTTCCGGCCGGTCATTCCCCCTTATCCGCGCGCGGCATGACCGCCCGCGGATTTTTTTCGTCTGCACCGGGTTGCAGCGGCGGTAGCGACTGGCTGACCTCAAGCTTGCCTGCCGAGCATCCGTAATCAGAAGTTCGGGACAGTTGCGCGAGCCATCGTTCGCCATGTCTTCGTGCAGGGGGGAGACATGCTTAAGAACTTGAGCGTGAAAAAAGCGTTCACGCTGTTCGGCGCGTCGTCTGCGCTGATCTGCTGCGTCGCATTCAACATGGTTTCGGAGGGTGGCAACTGGCCGGTGCAGATCGGCGTGTCGCTGCTGCTGCTGGCAGGCGGTGCGCTGACCGGTCACTTCATCGGCCGCTTCTACGGTGCGCGGGCGGAAATCATCGTCGGCGGCCTGCACGCGCTGGCCAAGGGGCGGCTCGATCACCGCATCAGTCTCGACGGCAAGGACGACTTCGCCTGGCTGGGCTACGAGTACAACGCGGCGCGCAAGGCCGTCAAGCAACTGGTCGAGCGCCTGCAGGCGCTTTCGACCACGCTCACCGGCTCCGCAGTGGAACTGTCGCAGGCGTCGGGTGAAGCACGTGAAACGGTTACGCGTCAGCTCGATTCGATCCGCGCGGTGGGCAGTGCCATCGAGCAGATGAGTGGCAAGATCCAGGATGTGGAGTCGCTGTCGCGCGAAGCCAGCGATCTGTCGCAGGCGGCCGGGGCGGCATCTCAGGCCGGCAAGCGGACGCTCGAAGGCGCGCTCGACAGCGTGCATGCGGCATCCGGCAAGATGGCCGATTCGCTCGCCGTGATCGAACGACTGGTCGATGACTCACGCGCCATCAACCGCATCAACGAACTGATCAAGGAACTGTCCGACCAAACCAATCTGCTGGCACTCAATGCAGCCATCGAAGCCGCACGCGCCGGCGAACAGGGGCGCGGCTTCGCGGTGGTGGCCGACGAAGTCCGCAAGCTGGCGCAGCGCAGTCAGGCCTCGTCGAACGACATCAGCGAACTGGTGGTGCGCATCCGCGATGACGCGGAAGAGACCATCACCCTGGTGCGCGGGTCGAATGACGAAGTGACGGTGGCGACGCAGAACACCGCCGCTGCAGTGAGCGAGTTCGATGGCATCCTGCAGCGGCTACAGGCGCTGTCCGGCAAGTCGGCGACGATCAGCGACAGCCTCGGTGCACAGAACGCGTCGGTCGGTGAAGTCGTGCGCAATACCGAGTTGCTGTTTTCGCTGTCCGAACAGAACGCAAAGGTCGCCGAAGAAACCGCCCGTCAGGGCACCGAACTGGCCAGTTCGGCGCAGAATCTGCAGGAGGCGGTGCAGGTGTTCCGCATCTGACGCACGGTCAGGCGCCTGATCTCTGACAGTCATCCACCAGCCGGCGCCGGGGTGGCAACGCGACGTCGGCGACGACGGATGGATCGATCTCCTGCAACCGCTTGGGGGCCTCCAGCCGCCACAGCCTGCCGACCGAAGCAGTGCGCCGCCGGCTCCGCAGCGCTCTCCCTGTCCCAAGTGACACGCCCTTATCCCGGAAGGCGATGCCGGCACCGGCAAGGCGTACGTCCATGCCGATCGGGGAATCGCATCGACGAGCGGCGAACAAAACGGCCCCGGCGCAGCTACATTACCCTCCCTGAGAGCGTGCCGAGGCGCCGCAACGCAGTGACGGGACAACGATGAACGACAACAAGGGCAGCAACGCGGCGCGCCGCCGCTCGCGCAAGACCGTATCGGCGCCTGATCATCCAATCGCCGTCACCGTGCCGTCACCGCGCAACATCGTTGCGCTGGGGGGCTCCGCCGGCGGACTCGACGCCTACGAAGCGTTCTTCCGGAACATCCCGGCGGCCAGCGGCCTTGCATTCGTGCTGGTGCCGCACCTTGACCCCAGCCACGCCAGCATGCTGACGGAAATTCTGCAGCGCTACACCGGCATCCGGGTCGTCGAAGCGCAGGACGGCACGGCCGTCCTGTCCGACACGCTCTACATCGTTCCGCCCAACCGCGACATGACGATCGCCAACGGCACGCTGCTGCTGTCGCTGCCGGATGCGCCGCGCGGGCAGCGCATGCCTATCGATGCCTTTTTCAGGTCGCTTGCGGAAGATCAGGGCGAACGCGCAGTCGGCATCATCCTGTCCGGCACAGGCACCGACGGTACGCAGGGACTGCGTGCCATCCTTGGCGCTGGTGGCATCACGCTGGTGCAGGAACCGGCCAGCGCCAAGTACCAAGGCATGCCGTGCAGCGCCATCCAGTCCGGCTATGCGATGCATGTGCTGCCGGCCGAACGGATGCCCCCGCTGCTGCTCGCCAGGCTGCCGAAGCAGCTCGAACATCCCGAAGTGCGCTCCGGGAGCAGTCAGCCTCAGGCAGAACCGCTGCGCAAGGGTGGCGTCGATCGTCTGCTGAGCCTGCTGCGCACCGCCACCGGGCACGACTTCTCGCTCTACAAGAAGAGCACGATAGGCCGCCGCATCGAGCGGCGCATGGCGCAGCACGACCTCGCCGACATCGAGCTCTACGCGCGTTACATGAAGGAGCATCCCGAAGAGACGCAGGCGCTGTTCAAGGAGTTGCTGATCAACGTCACCAGCTTCTTCCGCGACCCCGACGCATTCGATGTTCTCAAGCAGGACATCCTGCCGCTGCTGTTCGCCGGAAAACCGGAGGATTACGTATTCCGCATCTGGGTGGCCGGCTGCTCCACCGGCGAAGAGGTCTACTCAATCGCCATGGTGCTGCGCGAATTCATGGACGACACGCATCAGGAGTTGAAGATCCAGCTCTACGGCACGGACCTCGACGACGATGCGATTGCAGTGGCCCGCGCCGGCCTGTATCCGCCGAATGTTGCAGCCGACATCACGCCTGAACGCCTGCGCCGCTTCTTCGGCAAGGAAGAGGCCGGTTTCCGTGTGAAGAAGGCGATCCGCGACATGGTCGTGTTCGCGACGCAGAATGCAGTCAAGGATCCACCCTTCACCCGGCTGGACATGCTCAGTTGCCGCAATCTGATGATCTATCTCGAGCCGGAACTGCAGAATAGGTTGATCAGCACTTTCCATTACGCTTTGAAGCCAGGTGGCGTACTGTTCCTGTCGCCGTCGGAGAGCACCGGAAATCACCCGGAGCTTTTCTCGGCCATCAACCGCAAGTGGAAATTCTATCGGGCGGTGCATTCGGCACTGCCGACGCGGCTCATGCTGAGCGATCACCCGGCGGCGGCGGTCGGCGGCGGCGGCAAGGAACCCGGCGAAGCGACCAAGGTGGTCAAGGCAGCGAATTTTTCGGACTTCACGCGGCGCGTGCTGCTGCAGTCGTACGCACCTGCCTCGGTGGTGACCGACCTCAAGGGCAACATCCTGTTCGTGCATGGCGAAACCGGCCGATATCTGCGACCGGCGCCGGGCCAGGCATCGCTCAACGTGGTCGATATGGCCCGGGAAGGGCTGCAGATAGAACTGCGCACTGCACTGAACACAGGGGCTGCACAGGGTCAGGCAACGCTGGGCCGCGAAGTGGCGATCGGCGCCGACGGCGGCGATGCGCAGAGGGTGAAGCTCAGCGTACGCCCGCTGCAGGGCCCGGAGAGCGGCCAGAACCTGCTGCTCGTCAGCTTCGAGGACGTGATCGAACCGGCGCTGCACACGCGCCGGAGAAAGCCGCAGAAGGAGGGCTCGCCGGAATTGCAGCGCATCGGCGAACTGGAACGTGATCTCGCCTACACGCGGGAAAATCTGCAGGCGACGATCGAGGAGCAGCAGGCGTCGAACGAAGAACTTAAGTCCGCAAACGAAGAACTGCAGTCCACCAACGAAGAACTGCAGTCCACCAACGAAGAACTCGAAACATCGAAGGAAGAGCTGCAGTCGGTCAACGAGGAGCTGATTTCGGTCAACACCGAACTGCAGGCCAAGATCGAACAACTGGCCAGCATGCAGGACGACATGAAGAATCTGCTCGACAACATCAACGTCGGCACCGTCTTTCTAGACCAGCACCTTGCGATTCGCCGCTACACGCGGGAGGCTGCACGCATCTACCGGCTGGTTGCAACGGATGTCGGGCGTTCGCTGACGGACATCAAATCGGATCTGACAGAAGACCTCGGCGCCGCAGCACAGAACGTACTCGACACGCTGGTGCCGTTCGAGCGCGAGGTACGTACGATTGCCGGCGCCAGCTATCTGGCCCGGATCCAGCCTTATCGAACGCTGGACAACGTGATCGAGGGCGTAGTGCTGACCTTCAACGATATCAGCCGGCGCATCGAGGCGGAAGCCGCCGAACACAAGGCCCGCCAACTCGCCGAGAGTATCGTCGATACGGTACGCGAACCGCTGGTCGTGCTCGACGCCGACATGCGGGTGGTGTCGGCAAGCCGCTCTTTCTATCAGCGCTTCGATACCGCCCCCGATGACACCGTGGGACGCTCGCTCTACGAACTGGGCAAGGATCGCGGCAGAGGTCAGTGGAATGTGCCCGCGCTGCGCGAACTGCTGGAAAGTCTGCTGCCGCGCGACCAGAGCATGAACGACTTTGTGATCGACCTCGAAACCCCTGCCAGAGGCCGCTGCCGGATGCTGCTCAACGCCCGTCGCATCGTCGGTGAAAGCGGGCAGACGCCGCTCATATTGCTGGCGATGGAAACGGCTTCACCGGACATATCGCCAGTCAGCGACTGAGCAGTGCCGAAAGACGCTGCTGCGCCAAACTTTTTGCGTTACGGCAAGGCGGCGGCACTGCCGGCAGGTGATACTACCCAAGTTGTAGGTGAGTCTGCTGCCGACGCGCGCTCAGGCAGTCGCGCACACGCAGAAACGCGAAGAGGCGGTTGCCGATGAGAGGAAAAGATCCTGCCAACGATAAGGCCGCGCTGCGAACTGCCGCGGAAGCTAGGCTCAACCTTGCTCGTTCGTGCCGCGTGCCTCCGCGTCCTGCAGACGAATTGCTGCACGAATTGCAGGTGCATCAGATCGAGCTCGAAATGCAGAACGAGGCCCTCGCCCAAGCCCATATCGCGCTGTAGGAGTCGCGCGACCGCTACCTCGATCTTTACGAGCTGGCGCCGATCGGCTACATCACGCTGACCTGCAACGACCAGATATCGTCCATCAATCTGACCGGCGCAACCCTGCTTGGGGAAGAACGCCGCAAGCTGCTGCAACGGCGCTTCGCACGCTTCATCGTTCCCGAAGACCGTGATTTCTGGCATCGACACTTCATGCAGGCGCTCAGGCAGGACGGCAGATCGACCTGCGAACTGACCTTGCAGCGCAGCGACGGCACTTTCTTCGACGCCAGCATCGATTGTCTGCGCAGCAGCCGCGACGATGCATTGACTCATACGCTTCGCGTGGCAATCAGCGACATCACTGCGCGGCGCAAGCGCACTGACGAGGAACGCCGCATTGCGGCGATCGCATTCGAATCGCAGGAAGGCATGATGGTGACCGATCCGAACGGGGTGATCATCCGGGTCAACCGTGCGTTCACAAAACTGACCGGCTATAGCGCCGAAGAGGCGATCGGCCAGACGCCGAATCTTCTCAACTCGGGGCGTCAGGACGGCGACTTCTATCGGCAGATGTGGGAAGCGCTGAAAGACAGCGGCTACTGGCAGGGCAAGCTGTGGAACCGGCGCAAGAACGGCGAACTGTTCGCCGAATGGCTCACCATTTCGGAGGTGAATGGCCCTGACGGGCGCACGACTCACTATGTCGGTGCCTTCTCGGAAATTACCCGCCACCTCGAGGCCGAAGCGGAAATTCACCGTCTCGCTTACTACGATGCACTCACGCATCTGCCTAACCGGCGGCTGCTGCTCGACCGCATCGCGCAGGCCATGGCGGGCAGCACACGTAGCAATTCGTTCGGTGCCATACTTTTTCTGGACCTGGACAATTTCAAGGTACTGAATGACACGCGCGGCCATGACGTGGGCGACCAGTTGCTGCTGCAGGCCGCAGAGCGCATCCAGATGCATGTGCGCGAAGGCGATACCGTGGCACGGCTTGGCGGCGACGAATTCGTGGTGATGTTGCTGAACCTGAGTGCGGACGCGCACGAGGCCGCTGCACAGACCAGGCTGGTCGGCGACAAGATACGCGAGGCACTCGCGCTGCCCTACCCTCTTAATGGCTGCGACTTCCATTGCACAAGCAGCATCGGAGTCTCGATGTTCCGCAACCACGACGTGCCGGTCGACACGCTGCTCAAGCACGCTGACCTTGCGATGTATGAAGCCAAGAATGCGGGCCGCAACACGTTGCGCTTCTTCGACCCGGCCATGCAGACTGCGCTTGAGGAACGCAGCGCGCTGGAAGCGGATCTGCGCAATGCCGTAAGCGACGGACAACTGCGCGCTTTCTATCAACCGCAACTGGACGATTCAGGACGTGTAATCGGCGCCGAAGCGCTTTTGCGCTGGCTGCATCCGGCGCGCGGCCTGGTATTGCCCGGCGACTTCATTGCGCTGGCCGAGGGAACGGATCTGATCAGGCCGCTCGGGCGCTGGGTACTTGAATCCGCATGTCAACAGATTCGAAAATGGTCCGCTTCGAAGGTCACGCAGCATCTGATCGTTGCAGTGAACGTCAGCGCACGCCAGTTTCACCAGAGCGACTTCGTCGATGAACTGGCGGCCATTGTCGCGCGGACCGGTGCCGACCCCGCCCGGCTCAAGCTCGAATTGACCGAAAGTCTCGTGATCGAGGACATCGACAAAACCGTCCGGCGCATGCAGCAGATCAAGGCACAGGGCATTGCACTGTCGCTGGATGACTTTGGAACCGGGTTTTCGTCGCTGTCCTGCCTCAAACGCCTGCCGCTGGACCAGATCAAGGTCGATCAGGTGTTCGTCCGCGACCTCGCCAGCGATCCGGACGACGAGGCCATCGTGCAGGCCATCGTCACTATGGGGCGCATCCTCGGTCTCGACGTGATCGCCGAAGGGGTGGAGACAATTGCGCAGCGCGACCGCCTGCGTGAATTTGGTTGTCTGCGATACCAGGGTTATCTGTTTGCGCCGCCGCTCGCGCCGGATGAATTCGAGCGGTTCCTGTGCGAGGGCGCCGGCAGCTGAACGCCGGGCGCGCACCGACCTGCCGCGATGAATGTCGGCGGGAAGAAAAAGGGCGCTTCAACATTGGAGCGCCCATTTCACATCGCCGGTTGTCGCGATGAACCGCGTGTCAGCCCGGTGCGCGTTCGCCGCTCATCGCCAGCATCAGCTGGTTCATGCGGCGCACGAACGTGGCCGGATCTTCCAGTGCGCCGCCTTCGGCCAGCAGGGCCTGATCGAACAGCACCGCCGCCCAGTCGTCGAAATGCGCGTCTTCGTTGCGCAGCCGCTGCACCACCGGGTGCTGCGGATTGATTTCGAGCGTCGGCTTGGACGCCGGCGCATCGCGACCGGCCGACTTCAGGATGCGAGCCAGATTGCCGCCGATCTCGAATTCGTCCGACACCAGGCAGGCCGGCGAATCGGTCAGGCGGTGCGTGATGCGCACCTCCTTCACCTGTTCGGCCAGCGTCGCCTGCAGGCGCTCGACCAGCGGCTTGAATTCGCCCTCGTCGCGCTCGCGCGCCTGCTTCTCGGCTTCGTCTTCCATCGCGCCCAGATCCAGCCCGCCCTTGGCGACCGACACCATCGGACGACCTTCGAACTCGGTCATGTTGCCGACCACCCACTCGTCGATGTGCTCGTGCATCAGCAGCACTTCGATGCCCTTCTTGCGGAACACTTCCAGGTGCGGGCTGTTCTTTGCCGCCTTGAACGACTCGGCCGTCACGTAGTAGATCTTGCTCTGGCCGTCCTTCATGCGCGATAGGTAGTCGGCCAGCGACACAGACTGCTCGTCGGTATCGAGATGTGTTGACGCAAAGCGCAGCAGCTTGGCGACGCGTTCGCGGTTCGCCGTGTCTTCGCCCACGCCTTCCTTGAACACATTGCCGAAGGCCTTCCAGAAGGTGGTGAATTTCTCCTTCTGCGCCGGATCTTCGTTTTCGGCCAGGTCTTCCAGCACCGACAGGATCTTCTTCGTGCAGCCGGAGCGGATGGTGTCGATGTCGCGCCCTTCCTGCAGGATTTCGCGCGACACGTTCAGCGGCAGGTCGGCCGAATCGACCACGCCACGCACGAAGCGCAGATAGCCCGGCAGCAGCTTGTCGGCGTCGTCCATGATGAACACGCGGCGCACGTAGAGCTTCAGACCGTGCTTGGTCTTGCGGTCCCACATGTCGAAGGGCGCGCGTGCCGGGATGTACAGCAGCTGGGTGTATTCGTGCCGTCCTTCGACCCGTGCGTGCGACCAGGCCAGCGGCGGCTGGAAGTCGTGGCTGACGTGCTTGTAGAACTCATCGTACTGCTCGTCGGTGATGTCCGACTTCGAGCGGGTCCACAGCGCATTGGCCTGATTGACCGTTTCGTCCTCGTCGGTCGTGATCTGCTCGCCCTCTTTCCACTCTTCCTTCTTCATCACGACCGGCTGCAGGATGTGGTCGGAGTATTCGCGGATGATGTGGCGGAGCTTGAAGCCGGACAGCAGTTCGTCCTGATCCTCGCGCAGGTGCAGCACGATTTCGGTGCCGCGCGCCTCGCGCTCGATCTGTTCGACGGTGTATTCGCCCGCCGTATCGCCGGTCATCGAGCACGACCAGCGCACGCCGTCGGTGGTCGGCAGCCCGGCGCGGCGCGTGGTGACCGTGACGGTGTCGGCGACGATGAAGGCGGAGTAGAAGCCGACGCCGAACTGGCCGATCAGGTTGGCGTCCTTCTTCTGGTCGCCGGTCAGGCTGGAAAAGAATTCCTTGGTGCCGCTGCGGGCGATCGTGCCGAGATGGGAAATCGCTTCGTCGCGCGACATGCCGATGCCGTTGTCGGTGATCGTAATGGTGCGGGCGACCTTGTCGAAGGCGACGCGGATCTTCAGGTCGGAGTCGGATTCGAGCAGGGCCGGATCCGCAATCGCTTCGAAACGCAGCTTGTCGCAGGCGTCCGACGCATTGCTGACCAGTTCGCGCAGGAAAATGTCGCGGTTGCTGTACAGCGAATGGATCATCAGATGAAGCAGCTGCTTCACTTCGGCCTGGAAATTCATGGTCTGGGCGGCGGTGGCGGTTTCCGACATGGCGACTCCGTATGATGAAATGACAACCGCGGAAGGTTGAGACTTCCCCCCGACATTTCAAGTCCCCGCTATGCTGTGCGGTCCACAGATTGTTGACTTCACGATGACCACTCGTCCGAAACTCGGTTTGCCGAGCAAATCCGACAGCCCGACTGCCTCGGACCGCGATCCGGCCCGCAAGCCGGTGCGCAACAGCACCGCCAAGTCCCGTACATTGAGCCGCAATACCACCCAGGTCGCGCCTGCCGCCAAGACGCCGCGCGGCCGCGACGGCGCGCCGCGCCGCGACATGGGTGACCGGCCACCCCGCAAGGATTTTTCCGATCGCCCGCCGCGCACCGAACGTGGCGAGCGCCCTGCCCGCGCGCCCGGTGCCGCCGACGCGCCGAAGCGCCCATGGACACCGCGCCCCGAACGCGACAGCCGTCCGCCGCGTGCCGAAGGTGGCGAACGCGCGCCGCGCGGCAACTTCGCCGATCGTCCGCCACGGAGCGATCGCGGTGAGCGCCCTGCACGTGCGCCCGGTGCCGACGACGCGCAGAAGCGCCCGTGGACGCCGCGTCCCGAGCGCGACAGCCGTCCGCCGCGTGCCGAAGGTGGCGAACGCGCGCCGCGCGGCAACTTTGCCGATCGTCCGCCACGCACCGATCGGGGCGAGCGCCCTGCCCGCGCGCCCGGTGCCGACGACGCGCAGAAGCGCCCATGGACACCGCGCCCCGAACGCGACAGCCGTCCGCCACGTGCCGAAGGCGGCGAACGCGCGCCGCGCGGCAATTTCGCCGATCGTCCGCCGCGCACCGATCGCGGCGAGCGGCCTGCCCGTGCGCCCGGTGCCGACGACGCCCCGAAGCGTCCGTGGACACCGCGTCCCGAGCGCGACAGCCGTCCGCCGCGTGCCGAAGGCAGCGAGCGCGCGCCGCGCGGCAATTTCGCCGATCGTCCGCCACGTAGTGATCGTGGCGAGCGCCCGGCCCGCCCCCCCAATGCCGACGACGCGCCGAAGCGCCCGTGGACACCGCGCCCCGAACGCGACAGCCGTCCGCCGCGTGCCGAGGGCAGCGAGCGGGCGCGCAGCGCCAAGCCCGCCGCCGCGCCACTGCGTCCGGCCAAGCCGTGGGAAGAGCGCGACATGGACAAGAAAGGTCGCGTGAAGGCCGTGCCGGCCGAAGAAGGCGACGACCACCCGAAGGACGGCATCCGCGTGTCGCGCTGGCTGGCGGATCGGGGCGCGGCGTCGCGTCGGGAAGCGGATGACTGGATCGTGCGCGGCTGGGTGACGGTCGATGGCGAAGTCGCCGTGCTCGGCCAGCGCGTGCTGTCGCACCAGAAAGTCGAGGTGAACAAGGAAGCGCGCGCCGACCAGGCGCTGCGCGTCACCGTGCTGATGCACAAGCCGGTCGGTTTCGTCAGCGGCCAGGCTGAAGACGGCCACGAGCCGGCCAGTGTGCTTTTCGTGCCGGAAAACCAGTGGATGGGCGACAAGTCAGGGCAGACCTTCAATCGCAACCATTTGCGCGGTCTGGCGCCGGCCGGCCGGCTGGACATCGATTCGCACGGTCTGCTGGTGCTGACGCAGGACGGTCGCGTCGCCCGCGTACTGATCGGCGAGGATTCGACGATCGAAAAGGAATACCTGGTGCGCGTGCGGGCGACGAAGTCGTTCGGCAACGGCCCGCTGTCGGAAGTCTTTCCGGCCGAATCGCTGGCGTTGCTGAATCACGGCCTAGAACTGGACGACCAGCCGCTCAAACCTGCCAAGGTGAGCTGGCAGAACGAGGAGCAGATGCGTTTCGTGCTGCGTGAGGGCAAGAAGCGGCAGATCCGCCGCATGTGCGACGCGGTCGGCCTCGAAGTGGTCGCACTCAAGCGCGTGCGCATCGGCCGTATCCCGCTCGCCGACCTGCCGGTCGGCAAGTGGCGCTACCTGCGACCGGACGAAGCCTTCTGAACCGCTACACACTGTCACCAAGATGTAGAAAATTTGCATTCTTCATGTAACGCCTCCTTCGTAGTCTGCACACACTACGGAGGCGTTACATGAACGAATTTCTGAAGGCCCTGCATGTCCAGCGTTGGGATGACCACCGCTACTACCACCACAGCCGCATCAACCAGAGCCTGCACCTGATCAGCGCGCTCAGTTTTCTCGCGGCCTACGCAATGCTGTTCGTCGATCCGGCCGCCGCGGCGCTGCTCAGCTGGGGCGTCGCCATGGTGTCACGCCAGTCCGGCCACTTCTTCTTCGAGCCCAAGGGTTACGACCACGTCAACCAGGCGACCCACGAGTTCAAGGAAGACATCAAGGTCGGCTACAACCTGCAACGCAAGATCGTGCTGATGGGCGTCTGGGCGCTGTCACCGGTCGTGCTGTACGTCGATCCGGCGCTGTTCGGTCTTCTCGAGCCGCATGCCGATGCGCGCGGCTTCGTGCACAACACGTCGCTGATCTGGCTTGCGGTGGGCGTCGGTGGTCTGCTGTTCCGCACCGTGCATCTGTTCTTCATCCGCGATGTACAGACCGGACTGGTGTGGATGACGAAGATCATCACCGACCCCTTCCACGACGTGAAGCTGTACTACCGCGCCCCGCTGTATCTGCTGCGTGGCGAGCTGATCGATCCGCGCCACGCACAGCATTCGGCTCAAGCCTGAAGCATGACCTTCGCGGCGAGGACGCCGCTCCCACCGCGGATCAGGTCAGACCGCATCCGCGAGCGCAACCGCTGTCGGCTCAGTGAACCGATGCAGACTACGTATGGGCAGCCGACCTTGCGTGAGGAAGGCGTCTTTCGCCGAACTCCCCGCGCCGCCCTCGCTGCGATCAGTGCTTCGATAATTTCTTTGCAGCGTATCGATCGCGGCGGGGACGCCGCTCCCACAAATTCAGCCCCGCATGATCAGCGGGGACTCCGGGCGGCAAGCGCTGCTCGCCTGACGCCCTGCTCCACCCTCGCCCCGGCTTGTTCAGCCATGCGTTCAACCGCGCTGCGCAAACCGCTCCGCCAGCATTTCCCGCAGGATGCGGCGCTTGACCTGCTTGTTGCTCGCGCCTTCCGGCACCCACCACCAGCCATCGGCCTGCATGCGCCGCGCGGCGGCGACGAAGCGTTCGCAGACGGCATCGAATTCGGCCTCTCCGTAATTCAGGCTGAAGATGAGCCGGCCGGTGCCGACCCAGCTCAGCGCCAGACCTTCGGCACGCAGGTAGTACTGCAGCATCCAGTTGTAGCGCGACGGCACGCTATAGGTCACGGTCCAGATCGACGACAGGTTCACCACCCGCACCGGCAGATCCGCTTCGGCCAGCAGCATGTTCAGCTTTTCGGCGCGCGCGTTCCAGCGCTCATCGAGGCCGTCGTACAGCGCCGCGATTTCGGGCGCATCGAGCGCCCGCAGGAACTCGTTCATCGCAGCCATCACGTGCGGATGCGAATTGAAGGTACCGCGCGCGAAGCAGATGTCGGCCGGCCGGTCATCGCGGTAGCGGCGCATCAGCGCCGCCTTGCCGCACACCACCCCGACCGGGTAGCCACCACCCAGTGTCTTGCCGTAGGTGACCATGTCGGCGCGCACGCCGAAATATTCCTGTGCGCCGCCGGGCGCGAGCCGAAAGCCGACGAATACCTCGTCGAAGATCAGCACGATGCCGCGCGCCGTGCACACCTCGCGCAGCTGGCGCAGCCAGTCGGCGTAGGCGGCGCGATCGAAATGAGCGCGCCGGCCGCCATCGACCAGCGACGAGTCGCCGGGCGCACCGGCGTTCGGGTGCAGGGCCTGCAGCGGATTCACCAGCACGCAGGCAATGTCGCGCCGGGTGCGCAGCACATGCAGCGTATCGGCGTGCATGTCCTTCAGCGTGTAGGTGTGTTCGGCTGCGACCGGATTGCCGACGCCCGGCTGCACGTCGCCCCACCAGCCGTGGTAGGCGCCGCAGAAGCGCACCAGATGGCTGCGCCGCGTGTGATAGCGCGCCAGACGTACCGCCTGCATGACCGCTTCGGTGCCGGACATGTGGAACGACACTTCATCGAGCCCGGATATCGCGCACAGCCGTTTCACGTTGTCGGCGAGCAGCGGGTGAAAACTGCCGAGCACCGGTCCGAGGGCTTCGACCTGTGCGTTGCCGCGCGCCATGCAGCCCTTGTAGAAGTCGTAGCCGAACACATTGACGCCGTACGAGCCGGTCAGGTCGTAGGCGACGTTGCCGTCGAGGTCGGTCACGGTGACGCCGGACGACGATGCGACAAAGCTGCCGGCTTTCAGATGCTCGCGCACATGGCGGCTGAACTGGAACGGCACGCGGTAGGCGCTGGTGAATTGCAGGTCGGACAGCATGGGCTGCACCTCTGCCGTCAGCGCGCGCGTCTTCGGGTAGCGCTCGCGGTACAGCGCGGCAAGACGTTCGAAGGCGAGACGGCGCTGTTCGACCACAGCGGGCGGCGCGTCGTCTGCCGCGAACACGTCAGCCGCGTCGAATTCGTAGAAAGGCAGCAGCCTGGCCACCCGACGCGACATTTTGGAATGGCCGGCGAGCGAGCGGTGCTTGGCGCGCGACAGTTCGAGCCGGCGCTTGACGCGCGGCAGCAGCGCCAGCAGCGCAGCGGCGCCGGCGACATAGAAAGGGAGGGCTTCAGTCATGCCTCACGGAAATATCAGCGCGAGGTTACGGCAACATGAATGACGCCAATCTGCCGGCCCGCCGGCGGCTGCGTGACGCGCTGAACTTCGCGCTGACCAACCGCGTGCCGCGCGCCGCCCTGACCCGCTTCGCCGGCTGGTTCAGCCGGATCGAGCAGCCCCTGGTGCGCGACATGTCGATCGCGCTGTGGCGGCTGTTCGGTGACGTCGATCTGTCGGAAGCGAAAAAGACGCGCTTTGTCAGCCTGCATGACTGTTTCGTGCGCGAGTTGCGCGCCGGCGCGCGGCCGGTCGATGCCGATCCGCTCACGCTGGTCAGTCCGTGCGACGGCATCGTCGTGGCCTGCGGCCGGATCGATGGCGAGACGCTGCTGCAGGCCAAGGGCCTGCACTACACGCTGGAAGAGCTGCTGGGCGACGCCGCGCTGGCGGCGCGGTTTCGCGACGGCTGCTACGCCACCGTGCGCATCACGGCATCAATGTATCACCGCTTCCATGCGCCGCACGATTGCCGGGTGACGCACGTGACCTACTTTCCGGGCGACACCTGGAACGTCAATCCGCCGGCGCTCGCGCGGGTGGACAAGCTGTACTGTCGCAACGAGCGCGCGGCGATCACCACCGCGCTGGCCGATGGCACGCCTGTCCTGCTGGTGCCGGTCGCGGCCATCCTGGTGGCCAGCCTGCGACTGCACTGCCTCGACTTGCTGCTGCACGCCGGCTATCGCGGCCCGCACCGGCTTGACTGCGACGCCACGCTGCGCAAGGGTGACGAAATGGGCTGGTTCCAGCACGGTTCGACCATCATCGTGCTGGCGCCGTCGTCGATGGCGCTGCACCCGCTGACGGTCATCGGCCGACGAATCCGGACCGGCGAGGCGCTGATGCGCCTGCCGGGCCGGTGATCGGATCGGAGATCAGGCCAGCTTCTTCCCCTTGGTGGCGCGCACGCCGCGCCACGCCATCAGCGCAGCTTCGTCCAGTGTCAGCGCCTTCGGGCGCCCGCGCGAGCCAGGCACATTCAGCACGAGCCGGCCGCGGAACAGATCCAGCATGGCCAGCGATTCGCCTTCGGGCAGCGTCATGATCTTCACGCCCTTGCCGCCGGACAGTGTCTTCATTTCGTCGAGCGGGAACACCAGCAGGCGATCGCCCGACATCGCCACGACCCAGGCGTCGTCCGGCTGCAGCCGCAGCGGCGGCAATGCCAGCGTGCCGTCGGTATTCAGGAAGGCCTTGCCGGCGCGGTTGCGGCTCACCATGTCTTCGATGGTGCAGACGAATCCGTAGCCGCCGTCCGATGCGACAAGGTAGCGACAGCCGGGCTCGCCGGTCAGCACCGCGACCAGCTTCTTGCCGGCCAGATCGGCCAGCGAAGACACCGGCACGCCGTCGCCCTTGCCGCTGGGCAGGTCGGTCGGCTTGATCGTGTAGCTGCGGCCGTCGGCGTCAAGCAGGATGACCGGCCACACGGTGCGGCACTTCAGCACCGCCAGCGGACCGTCACCGGCCTTCCAGGTGAGCGCGGCCTCATCGACGTCGTGACCGGAACGCAGGCGGCCGAAACCGCCGCGCGACACGATGACGGTGACCGCCTCGTCGATCTGCGGCACCTCGCGCGCGCGCGTCGCCTGCACATCGGCATTCACCCGGGTGCGCCGCTCGTCGCCGAAGCGTTCGACATCGGCCTTCACCTCGTCGCGCACGAAGCGGCGCAGTGCCGTGTCGCTGCCCAGGATGCCCAGCAGGCCGGTGCGTTCGGCATCGAGCGCGTCGCGCTCCGCCTGCAGTTTGATCGCTTCAAGCTTCGCCAGCTGACGCAGGCGGATTTCCAGCACGTCCTCGGCCTGCCGCTCGGTGATGCCGAAACCGGCCATCAGGTCGGCCTTCGGATCGTCGGCGGCACGAATGATGGCGATCGCGCGGTCGATGTCGAGCAGGATGGCCAGCCGACCATCGAGAATGTGCATGCGCTCGTCGATGTCGGCGATGCGCTGGGTCAGCCGGCGCGACACCGCGGCGAGCCGGTAGTCGCACCATTGGCGCAGCACCGCCGGCAGGCCGATCTGGCCGGGCCGGCGGCGCGTGTCCAGCAGCGTCAGGTTCAGACTGGTGTTGCATTCGAGGTCGGTATAGGCGAACAGGAAAGCCAGCAGATCCTCCTGGCTCACCGCGCGCGACTTCGGTTCGATCACCAGTCGCACCGGATGGCGCGCATCGGATTCGTCGCGCACCGAGTCGATCAGCGAGGTGGCCAGTGTTTTCGTGCGCGCCTGGTCGTCGCTGATCTTCTTCTTGTCGCCCTTGGGCCTGGGGTTCGCGAGATCGTCGATGCGGGTCAGGATGGCGCCGGTGCTGACACCGGGCGGCAGTGCCGTGACGACGATCTGCCACTGGCCGCGCGCCAGCGCCTCGACTTCGTAATTGGCGCGCATGCGGAACGAGCCGCGCCCTTCCTTGTAGGCGGCGACGATGCTCTCGCGCGACGAAATGAGCGTCGCGCCATTCGGAAAGTCCGGCCCCTGAAAGCAGTCGATGAGGTCGTCGTCCGGCATGCGCGGGTCGACCAGCAGACGGCAGGTCGCTTCGCCGATTTCGCGCAGGTTGTGCGGCGGAATCTCGCACGCCATGCCGACCGCAATGCCGGAGGCCCCATTGGCCAGCACCACCGGCAGGCGCGCCGGAAGCAGCGCCGGTTCCTGCTGCGTGCCGTCGTAATTCGGCTGGAAGTCGATGACGCCCGCGTTCAGTTCCGACAGCAGCACGTGGCGCGCAAAGGCGGTCAGCCGGCACTCGGTGTAACGCATCGCGGCGGCGTTGTCGCCGTCCATCGAACCGAAGTTGCCCTGACCGTCGATCAGCGGATAGCGCAGCGTGAAGGGCTGCGCCAGACGCACCATGGCCTCGTACACCGACGAGTCGCCGTGCGGATGGTACTTGCCGATCACGTCGCCCACCACGCGCGCCGACTTCTTGTGCGCCGCATCGGGCCGCGCGAAGCCATCCATCGCGAACAGGATGCGCCGCTGCACCGGCTTCATGCCGTCTTCCAGCCCCGGCAGCGCGCGCGAGGTGACGACCGACATGGCATAGGTCAGATAGGCCTGCGACGCATGCGCGTCGATCGGCACGTCATCGATGTCGGGTTCGAACAGGGTGTCGCTCAATTCAGGAACTCCAGTGACGGGTAACGCACTTCGCAGGTTGGGGTGAGCGCAGCGATGCCCAACATGCCCATATGCCGGCCGCGTCGTGAAAGAGGCGTGTGACGTTGGGCATCGCTGCGCTCACCCCAACCTACAGGGGTTCGATTACGCATCGGGCACCACGCTGTCGCCTTCCTGTTCCATCCAGCGGCGGCGACGCTCGGCTTCCTTCTTGCCCATCAGCATGGTGAAGGTGTTCATCACCACGTCGGCGTCGGCGCCCGGCGTGATGCGGATCAGCCGTCGCGTTTCCGGGTTCATCGCGGTTTCCTTCAGCTCGTCCGGATTCATCTCACCCAGGCCCTTGAAGCGGCTGACGGTCAGTGCGCTCTCGGCAATGCCGTCATTGATCAGGCCGTCCAGCATGCTGTCGCGCTCCGCTTCGTCGAGCGCGTACAGCCGGCGTGCCGGGCGCGCCCTGGTCGGGGCGATCTTGATGCAGTACAGCGGTGGCTGGCCGATGAACACATGGCCGCGCGCAATGAGGCGCGGGAAGTGGCGCAGGAACAGCGTGAGCTGCAGCGTCTGGATGTGCGCGCCATCGACGTCGGCGTCCGACAGGATGATCACCTTGTGGTAGCGCAGACCGTCGAGCACGGTGTCGGGTGCGTCCGGCTTGTGCGCGTCGATGCCCAGCGCCACCGCGATGTCGTGCACTTCGTTGTTGGCGAAAATTTCCGACGCGTCGATTTCGAAGGTATTCAGCACCTTGCCGCGCAGCGGCAGCACCGCCTGAAAGGTGCGGTCGCGCGCCTGCTTTGCGCTGCCGCCGGCCGAATCGCCCTCGACCAGGAAGATTTCGTTCTGCTCCGGCACCGTGCCGGTGGCGTCTGTCAGCTTGCCCGGCAGCAGGGTGACGCCGGAACCGGTACGCTTTTCAACCACCTTGCCGGCGCGCGCGCGCGACTGCGCGCTGCGGATGGCCAACCCGGCGATGCGCTGTGCTTCGGCCGCGTGATCATTGAGCCAGCGGTCGAGCGCATCCTTGATCGATTCATACACCAGCTTCACGGCCTCGCGGTTGTTCAGCTTGTCCTTGGTCTGGCCCTGGAAGCGGGGTTCCAGCACCCGGGCGCTCAGCACGTAGCTGGCGTGATGCGACACGTCTTCCGACTGCAGCGCCAGCTTGGCCGGCATCAGACCATGGTGCGTCGCGTAGTCCTTCACCGATTCGAACAGCGCCTGGCGCATGCCGGATTCGTGCATGCCGCCACCCGGCGTCGGAATCAGATTGACGAAGGATTCGCGCACCGAGGCGCCTTCGACGAAGCCGATCGCCCACTCGGCGCCCTCGCCCGCGTCGTAGCCCGGCAGTGCGCTGCGCGCACCGGCGAACACTTCCGGACGCGGTGCGCCGGGTGCCGTGTCGCCGATCGCCTCGAACAGCTGTTCGCGCAGATAGTCTTCCAGCCCGTTCGCGTAGTGCCACTCGCGCGTGTCGCCGCTTTCCTCGTCCTGGAACACGATGCGCACGCCGGGCAGCATGGCGCTGCGTGCGCGCAGCAGATGTTCGACATCGGCGCGCTTGATCTTCGCCGTGGCGAAGTAGCGTGGGTCGGGCCAGGCACGCACCCGCGTGCCGTTGTGCGCTTTCGGGCAGCTGCCGACTTCGGTCAGCCCCTGCGATACACCGTGGTCGAAGGCAATCGCGTACTCACGGCCGGCGCGCTTCACGGTCGCCTCAAGCCGCTTCGACAATGCGTTGGTGACCGTGACGCCGACGCCGTGCAGGCCGCCTGCGATGCGGTAGGCCTTGCCTTCGAACTTGCCGCCCGAGTGCGGAATGGTGAAGATGACTTCGATCGCCGGCACGCCCTTGGTCGGATGGATATCGACCGGAATGCCGCGCCCGTTGTCCTCCACCGTCACCGATCCGTCGGTATGCATGATCACGCCCAGCCGGTCGGCAAAACCGCCCTGCGCCTCGTCGCAGGCGTTGTCGATCATTTCCTGCACGATGTGGTTCGGACTTTCGGTCCGCGTGTACATGTCCGGCCGCTTCTGGATCGGCGCGATGCCTTCGAGCACCTGGATTTCGGCGGCGTTGTAACTGCTGGGTTTGTTCATGTCGCAGCGGGCTGAGGTCGGTGGAACAGAGATGTTCGGTACAGCGCGCGCCGACGAGGCCGCGCGAAAAGTGCGCTAGTTTGCATGCAATGGCGCCCTGCCGTCGATACCGTCGTTGCGTGGCAGCCGATTGTCCGGCGAGGCGCGCCCTGGCGGGTCGCTCGTGTAGACTGCGTCCCTTTTTGCCGACGCCATGTGGTTCAAGAACCTCCAGATCTACCGCCTCTCCACGCCGTTCACCGCCACCCCCGACCAGCTGGCTGAAAAGCTCGCTGCGCAGGCCTTCCAGCCCGGCACCAGCATCGAAATGCAGCGCATGGGCTGGGTGTCGCCGCGCAACGACGAGTCGCTGGTGCACGCCGTGGCCGGTCAGATGATGATTGCGCTGCGGGTTGAAAAGAAGCTGCTGCCGGCGTCGGTCATCAATCAGTTTGCCAAGGCACGCGCGCAGGAGATCGAGGAGCAGCAGGGTTACAAGCCGGGCCGCAAAGAAATGCGGGAAATCAAGGATGCGGTGACCAATGAACTGCTGCCGCGCGCGTTCGCCATCGCGCGCGACACCCGGGTGTGGATCGACCCGGTGCGCAATATGATCGTCGTCGATGCCGCCGCCAGCGCAAAGAGCGACGAAGTGATGCAGTTGCTGAACGAAAGCATCGAAAATCTCGGCGCGCGGCCCCTGCAGACTGCGCTGTCACCGGTGTCGGCGATGACCTCGTGGCTGGCGTCCGACGAGGCGCCCGCCGGCTTCACCGTCGATCAGGACACCGAACTGCGGTCCAGCACCCAGTCCAAGGCCACGGTGCGCTATACCCGCCATGCATTGGAAGCCGAAGACCTGCGCCGCCACATCGAAGCCGGCAAGCAATGCACGCGCCTGGCGATGACCTGGGCCGAACGGGTGTCCTTCACGCTGACCGAAACCCTGACCCTGAAGCGCATCGCGCCGCTAGACGTGCTGACCGAAAAGGAAGATGGCAGCGGCGATGAAGCCGAGCGCTTCGACACCGACTTCGCGTTGATGACGGGCGAACTGGGCAGATTGATCGATCAGCTGATCGAGACGCTGGGCGGCACGGACGCGCGTTGATGCGCAACGCGCGCGGGTTTACGCCGCGATGGGCAGCTTCCCGAGCAGTTTTGCCGCGAACTCCTCAGGCGGCAGCGGACGGGAATACAGGAAGCCCTGTATCAGATCGCACTCCATGTCGACCAGCAGGTCTCGCTGGTCGGCCTTTTCGACGCCCTCGGCGACGATGCTGAATCCAAGCGATCGGGCAAGCGAAATGACCTGCCGGACGATGGCCTGTTGACGCAGGTCGCCGACGAGGTTGCGGATGAAGGCGCGATCGAGTTTGAGGGTGTCGGCCGGCATTTCAGTCAGATAAACCAGCGAGGAATAACCGGTACCGAAGTCGTCCAGCGCAATCTTCACGCCGACGTCGCGCAGGCGCTGCAAGGTCGTGCGCACCGTGCCGCCTGCCCCGACCTCCGATGTTTCGAGAATCTCCAGTTCGAGCCGGGTGGACGAAAGGCCGTGCCGTTGCAGTGCCGCCACAATCCTGTCGAAAAAGTCCGCAGTCCCCAGATCGGCGGGGCTCACGTTGATGGAGACCGGAATCGGGGGCAGCCCCGCCTTGTCCCACGCCGCCATCTGCGCGCACGCCGTGTCGAGCACGAAGTCGGTCAGCCAGCCATTCAGACCGATATCCTCGATCAATGGAAGAAACGCGCCCGGCGACACCAGCCCGCGCGATGGCGATTGCCAGCGGATCAGCGCTTCGGCGCCCCTGATGGCGCCATCGCGCGCGCTCACCTTCGGCTGGAAGTGCAGCAGAAGCTCTCCGTTCTGAACGCCCCGACGCAGCGCCTGGGCGAGATCGAAGCGCTCGCTCACCGCCGCATTCATCGATTGCGAATAGAAGTTGAAGCCGCCACGGCTGAACTTCTTTGCTTCGTGAAGCGCAACTTCGGCAGTACTCATCAACGATTCGAAGTGGTCCGAATTGTCCGGGTAGAGCGAGATGCCTATGCTTGCCTGCGAAATGACATCCCGACCGTCGAGGTGCACCGGCGACGCCAGCAAGGGGTGGATACGCTCAGCGATGCCATGCAGCACAAGCATGCGTTCCGCGTCATCCATACCCGTTACGAGCATCACGAATTTATCCCCGGCGAGACGTGCAACGGTGTCCTCCGGTCGCATCAGGGATTCAAGGCGACGCGACGCCTCGATGAGGAACATGTCGCCCGCAGTCTGGCCGAGCGCTTCGTTGATGGAATTGAAGTCGTCAAAATCGATGTACAGGGCGGCGACCGACGTCTTCTCCCGATCCGCTCGCGTGAGCGCCTGCGTCACACGATCGCGCAGCAGCGTGCGATTCGGAAGGCCGGTCAAGGCGTCGTAATGTGACTGACGGTAGAGCTTTTCCTCCCACGCGAAGCTGGATCCCGCAACCGACATCCGATCGGCAAGATTGCGTCCGGCGGTGATGATCTCCTCCTTGTCCTGCCAGCCATTGGTCGGCAGCGCGAGCACGAGCAGACCGTCGAGCCGCCCATGGCTGCGCACCGGGAACATCAGCGCACCCCGGCCCGGCTGTTGCGGCTGGCCGCTCAGCAGCGACTCGACGTCGATCCGAACATCATTCCACTCGTCGACGCAGAGGCTGCAGATCTGCGTCAGGACATCGGCCGACACATCAAGGCGCGGAGAAAGCTGTCCGTCGCCGGTACGCGCACGCGCATAGGTGGCCGTTCCGTTCGCATCGATGAGTGCGATGCCTGCAGCGTCGCAGGGAATGGCGTCGAGCACGCCCGAAAGGATGGCTTCGGTCACCCGTGCCGGCTCGCCCGAACCGAGTACTGCGCGATCGAGCTCGGCAAGCAATCGAAGCATGTCGAACTTGCGCTTCAGGCGATCGGACATCGTATTGAAGGTTGCGCCGAGCAGGGCGAATTCATCATCGCCCGGCACGTCGACACGGGTATCCATTTCGCCGCGCGCAAGACGTTTGACACCCCGTGTCAGCGCATCAAGGGGCTCTGTCTGCCGGCCGATCTGGCTCGCCGCCATCGCGACGACCAAGCCCAGTGCGAGCGCGAAGATCGCGATGAACCCGTAACGAAGGTGGGCGAGCGGCAAGGTCAGCGACTGCGCGGGGACAGTCGTTACCACGTGAAAAACGCCGGCCCCGTAAAGACCTTCCAGGTGGGCGCTCCAGTGACCCGCGAGGTGGGGCACGCCGTTGGACGATGCGGTGATCAGTGTCCGATCACTCGAAGACAGGTCAAGCACCGGGAGCTGCAGCCCCTGCGTGCACAGGATGGGACGCTGCTGCTTGTCGAGAATGCAGTAGGGCGTATCGACCGAATGTCTCTGCCACAAGGCAGCCGGGTCAAGGCGGCCGTAAATGATGCGGTTGTCGATGCTCCGACGGACGACAAGCAAAGGCGCATGCGCGCCGAAAAGGCGGACGGTTGCGCCGTGTGCGGCAAGCCCCCGCGCTTCGTCGGCATCGAGCGCCGGCACCTGCGGATCACGTTCGTCCCTGACCCAGACGAATCCAGTTGCCTCCCCCGCTATTTCGCGCGCACCGCTCTCCTTGAGCACGCCGACGCGCAGGCTTAGCTCGTTGATGAGTTCCATGCCAAGGCTTTTGCTGTCGTCACGCAGGGCGTGCTGGAGCTGATCCACCAACTGCTCGCGCATTTCGCTGTAGGCGAAAGTCGCCAATACCACCATCGGCAGCAGGGCTGCGATCAGGAACCGGCTGAAGAGGCGGCGTCCGAAACGGCTCCGCAGATGAAGTCGGACAGACATTCAGTGGTCGACGGCCAGGCCAACAAACGCGCCATTACCGGCGCGGACAATGTCGTCGCGCGAGGTGGCAGCCGTGAGCGGCTTCTGGCTTCGGCCATCCTTGCCCATGCTGTAGAGGTCGTAGTCGCTGTTCAGCGGCACCAGATTCTTGTCCTTGCGCAGCTGGCCCCGATTCGGACGTGGCGTGCCGGCGATGCGCAGGTATTCGAAAGCGTTGCCCCAGGGGTCGAGTGCCTCGCCGAAGCCCACCTCGGCGAGCGTGGCCGGAAATTCGTTCGCCCTGATCACATGACGATCGATCGCCATCATGATGTTGGTCATGTCGGCCATCGCAGCAGTTTGCTTGCTGCGCTCGACATAGGCTTCATAGTTCGGAAGCGCGATCGCGACAAGCGCCCCGATGATCGCGACCACTGCAAGCAGTTCGACAAGCGTGAATCCCGAAATCCGGTTTAGCCCCCGCACCGCCCGCCTCCTCTCGATGAATCGAAAATACATGGCTGGGTCTGACGACCGTCATTCGCACATCAGGCATTAACGGCTGATCGGACTGATGGCTTGAGAACCCGGACTGCCGCTACCCGGCATTCGGCGACGCCGCACAACGCGGATCAACCAGGAATCAAAACAAGGAAACTGCGGGGGAAAACGACTTGGGGAGTGGGGTGGCTGATGGGACTCGAACCCACGACAACCGGAATCACAATCCGGGACTCTACCAACTGAGCTACAGCCACCACTGGAACGCTGATCGAGCGATCAGCGCTTGAAACTCTCGGGCCACACGTACAACTGGCCTGCCCGGCAGGAATCGAACCCGCAACCTACGGCTTAGAAGGCCGTTGCTCTATCCAGTTGAGCTACGGGCAGGTACTAAGTTACCGCGTTGCGGACCGATGTTCTGGTCGGGGTGGAGGGATTCGAACCCCCGACATCTTGCTCCCAAAGCAAGCGCGCTACCGGGCTGCGCTACACCCCGAGAGCGCGCGATACTACCGGCGCGAAGCCGCGCGGTCAATGGCTGCAGGGCGGGTGGATCAAGAAAATCCACCCTGCCCCGCAGTCATCACTCCTGCGGGTCGGCCGCTTCAGGCGCCGCGAGCAGCGCCTTCATCGACAGGCGGATGCGACCCTTCTCGTCGGTTTCCAGCACCTTCACCTTCACCTGCTGGCCTTCCTTCAGGTGGTCGGCGACGTTGGCGATGCGCTCGTTCGCGATCTGGGAAATGTGCAGCAGACCGTCCTTGCCCGGCAGCACGCTGACGATGGCGCCGAAATCGAGCAGACGCAGCACCGTGCCGTCGTACACCTTGCCCACTTCGACTTCCGCCGTGATTGCCTCGATGCGGCGCTTGGCGTTCTCGGCGGCTTCGGCGCTGACCGATGCGATGGTGATCGTGCCGTCGTCGCCGATGTCGATCGTGGCGCCGGTCTCTTCGGTCAGCGCGCGGATGACGGCGCCGCCCTTGCCGATCACGTCACGGATCTTTTCCGGATTGATCTTCATCGTCAGCAGGCGCGGTGCGTAGGTCGACACGCCTTCACGGGCGCCGCTCATCGATTCCTGCATGATGCCCAGGATGTGCTTGCGCGCCTCGTGCGCCTGCGCCAGCGCGACCTGCATGATTTCCTTGGTGATGCCCTGGATCTTGATGTCCATCTGCAGTGCAGTGATGCCGTTGTCGGTACCCGCCACCTTGAAGTCCATGTCACCCAGATGATCTTCGTCACCGAGGATGTCGGTCAGCACCGCGAAGCGATTGCCGTCCTTGATCAGGCCCATGGCGATGCCGGCCACGTGCGCCTTCAGCGGTACGCCGGCGTCCATCAGGGCGAGCGAGCCGCCGCATACCGAGGCCATCGACGACGAACCGTTCGATTCGGTGATTTCCGACACCACACGCATCGAGTAGCTGAATTCATCGGCCGGCGGCAGCACGGCGAGCAGCGCGCGCTTGGCCAGACGGCCGTGGCCGATTTCGCGACGCTTCGGCGTGCCGAAACGGCCGGCTTCGCCGGTGGCGAACGGCGGCATGTTGTAATGGAGCATGAAGCGGTCGCGATATTCGCCGCCCAGCGCATCGATGATCTGCTCGTCACGACCGGTGCCCAGCGTGGCGATGACCAGCGCCTGCGTCTCGCCGCGGGTGAACAGCGCCGAACCGTGGGTACGCGGCAGCACGCTGTTGCGGATGTGGATCGGACGCACGGTGCGCGTATCGCGACCGTCGATGCGCGGCTCGCCGTTCAGGATGCGGCTGCGGACGATGCGGGCTTCGATGTCGAAGAAGTAATTCTTGATGGTGTTGACGTCCGGCGCATTGGCCGCGTCGGCGGTCAGTGCGGCAACGACTTCATTGCGGAGCTCGCTCACGCGCTGGCTGCGCGTCTGCTTCTGCGTGATGCGGTAGGCTTCCTGCAGCTTTGCTTCGGCCAGACCGACGATGCTGTTCCACAGCGCCTCGTCGCGCGCCGGGGCCTGCCATTCCCACTCCGGCTTGCCGGCGACTTCGACCAGTTCGTTGATCGCGTTGATCGCGGCCTGCATCTGTTCGTGACCGAACACGACGGCGCCCAGCATGATTTCTTCCGACAGCTGCATCGCTTCCGATTCCACCATCAGAACGGCCGCTTCGGTGCCCGCGACGACCAGATTCAGCTCGCTGGTCTTCAGTTCGGTGGCAGTCGGATTCAGGATGTACTGACCATTGGCGTAACCCACGCGCGCGGCGCCGATCGGGCCGCTGAACGGGATGCCGGAAATCGACAGTGCTGCCGACGTGCCGATGAGAGCGGGAATGTCGGAATCGACTTCCGGATTCAGCGACAGCACCTGCACGATGACCTGCACTTCGTTGTAGAAACCTTCCGGGAACAGCGGACGGATCGGGCGATCGATCAGGCGCGACGTCAGTGTTTCCTTCTCGCTCGGACGACCTTCGCGTTTGAAGAAGCCACCCGGGATGCGACCGGCTGCGTAGAACTTTTCAGCGTAATCGACGGTGAGCGGAAAGAAGTCCTGTCCCGGCTTGGCCGTCTTCGAGGCCACTACGGTGGCCAGCACCACGGTTTCGTCGATGCTCACCATGACGGCACCACCAGCCTGGCGGGCGACCTCACCGGTCTCCAGCACAACCTTCTGGTTGCCGAACATGAATTCCTTGCGGGTAGCGTTAAGCAAGTTGATTCCTTTCGTTTCGATTCACGGCGGACTTGCGCGCCCGCCAAAAAACAAACCGGCGGAGTCGCATGGACTCACGCCGGTGTGTTGTGTCAGGCCGATGAAGGCTTGACCGTAGTCTGCAGAAGCAATTACTTGCGCAGCCCGAGACGTCCGATCAGCGCACGATAGCTGTCTGCATCGGTGCGCTTGAGGTAATCAAGCAGCTTGCGACGCTGGCTTACCATCTTGAGCAGACCACGGCGGGAGTGGTGGTCTTTCACGTGTTCCTTGAAATGGCCGGTGAGGCCATTGATGCGTGCGGTCAGCAGGGCAACCTGGACTTCGGGTGACCCCGTATCGCCGGCCACGCGCTGGAAGTCAGCCACAATGCGGGCTTTTTCGGCGGTAACGATAGCCATCTATCTAAACTCTCTCGTCTGGAAAACCCAAAATTATACGCCAGAACGGCGCAATCTCAAGCCTTTTGGCCACTTTCCTGAGGCAAAAGGCGTTTCACCTGCAATCGACCGGAACATGCACTGACCAGTCCGAGAAACACTGTGCCGTCATAGGCCCGGGTGACCTGTCCGTCGACCATGGACCCGCCGTCCGCGACGGCCTCAAGCGGCACGATCTGCCCCTGGATCAGCCGTCGTGCCGACTCGCCATCGAGCTGGCAGGCCGGCAGATCCTGCAAAAGACAGTCGGGCGGAAGCAGCAGACTCATGCGTTGCGCCTCGTCGAGCGCGGCGAGCGCTTCGAGCGTATGTGCGGTGTCGAGTGACAAGGGACCGGTCAGCGTGCGCCGCAATCCGCTCAGATGCGCACCGCAGCCGAGCATTTCGCCGATGTCTTCGGCCAGCGTGCGGATGTAGGTGCCCTTGCTGCAGCGCACCCGCATCGAAAATGCGGGCAGTGCGCAGTCGAGCAATTCGATGTCGAGGATGCGTACGTGGCGCACTGCGCGCTCGATGGTTTCGCCGGCACGCGCGTATTCGTACAGCGCCTTGCCCTGGTGCTTGAGTGCGGAGTGCATCGGCGGAATCTGCGCGATGTCGCCGCGGTGGGCTGCCAGTGCGCCCAGCAGGCGTTCGAGACTTACGTCGACCGGACGGGTGTCGAGGATTTCGCCCTCGGCGTCGCCGGTGCTGGTGCGCACGCCCAGCCTGACCTGCGCGAGATACTCCTTGTCGGCATCCAGCATCAGTCCGGCAAAGCGCGTTGCATCACCGAAACAGACGGGAAGCAGCCCGCTGGCAAGAGGATCGAGCGTACCGGTGTGACCCGCGCGGGCGGCCTGGAACAGACGGCGTGCTTTCTGAAGCGCGTCGTTGGAGCTCAGACCGATGGGCTTGTCGAGCAGCAGCACGCCATGAACCGCTTTCCAGCGCGAACGGGGTTGCAACTCAGTCTTCGCCGCTCGAGGAAGGTCCGGAATGCAGCGCCTTGTCGATCAGGCGCGACAGGTGATCGGCGCGTGCAAGTGTCTCGTCGTGAACGAAATGCAGCGCCGGCGTCGTGTGGATGCGCACCCGGCGGCCCAGTTCGCGGCGCAGGAAACCGGAGGCGCGTACCAGGCCTTCCTGGATGTGCTCCAGCGCCTCACCCTCCGCCATCGTGGTGTAGAAAATCTTGGCGTGCGCGTAGTCGGGCGTGATCTCGACCGCGGTCAGCGAAATCATGCCGACGCGCGGGTCCTTCAACTCGGTCGCGATCAATTGCGCAAGTTCGCGCCTGATCGCTTCCGACACCCTGTCGCTGCGTGAATAACGTTCGCTCATCTGGTGGGCGGGCCGATATCAGGCCAGCTTGCGGGCAATCTCTTCGATCTCGAACACTTCGAGCTGGTCGAGTTCTTCGATTTCGTTGTAGCCGCGCAGCGACAGGCCGCACTCGTAGCCTTCCTTCACTTCCTTCACGTCGTCCTTGAAACGCTTGAGCGATTCGAGTTCGCCGGTCCAGACGACCACGTTGTTGCGCAGCAGGCGCGCACTGGCGCCACGCTTGACCAGACCCGAGGTGACCATGCAGCCGGCAATGGTGCCGATCTTGGTGCCGCGGAACACCTGGCGGATTTCCACGGTACCCAGGATGTTCTCGCGCTTCTCCGGCGACAGCATGCCGGACAGCGCAGCCTTCACTTCATCGACAGCTTCGTAGATGATCGTGTAGTAGCGGATGTCGACACCGAAGTTTTCGGCCAGCTTGCGGGCGCCGACGTCGGCACGCACGTTGAAGCCGATGATGACGCCCTTCGAAGCCTGCGCCAGATTGACGTCGGTTTCCGAAATGCCGCCGACCGCTGCGTGGATGACCTGCACCCGCACTTCCGGTGTCGATAGCTTGGTGAGCGACTGCACCAGCGCTTCCTGCGAACCCTGCACATCGGCCTTGATGATGAGCGGAAGGATCTTGACCTCGCCCTCGCCCATCTGCTCGAACATCGATTCCAGCTTCGCCGCCTGCTGCTTGGCCAGCTTCACGTCGCGGAACTTGCCCTGACGGAACAGCGCGATTTCGCGCGCCTTGCGTTCGTCGCCCAGCACGAGCGCTTCGTCGCCCGCGGCAGGAACGTCGGACAGGCCCTGAATCTCGACCGGTATGGACGGGCCGGCTTCGCTGATCGACTTGCCCGCTTCGTCGAGCATGGCCCGTACGCGACCGAAGACCTGACCGCACAGAATGATGTCTCCGCGCTTGAGCGTGCCCTGCTGCACCAGCACGGACGCCACCGGGCCCTTGCCCTTGTCAAGGCGTGCTTCGATCACCAGACCGCGGGCCGGCGCGTCGCGCGGGGCGGTCAGTTCAAGCACTTCGGCCTGCAGCAGCACATTCTCGAGCAATTCATCGATGCCGGTACCGACCTTGGCGGATACCGAAATGAACGGCGAATCACCACCGTATTCTTCCGGCACGACGCCTTCGGCCACCAGTTCCTGCTTGACGCGATCCGGGCTGGCGCCCGGCTTGTCGATCTTGTTGATCGCCACGATCAGCGGCACATTGGCCGCCTTGGCGTGGTGGATGGCTTCGCGCGTCTGCGGCATCACGCCGTCGTCCGCAGCGACCACCAGAATCACGAGGTCGGTTGCCTTGGCACCGCGGGCACGCATGGCCGTGAAGGCCTCGTGACCCGGCGTGTCGAGGAAGGTGATCATGCCGCGCGGCGTATCGACGTGATAGGCGCCGATGTGCTGCGTGATGCCACCCGCTTCGCCTGCGGCCACCCGGGCACGCCGGATGTAGTCGAGCAGCGAGGTCTTGCCGTGGTCGACGTGACCCATGACGGTCACGACCGGCGCGCGCGGCAGCAGCTCGACGTCCCTGTGTTCTTCCGTGGTTTCGCCGAGGAAGGCTTCCGGGTCGTCCAGCTTCGCCGGCTTGGCGATGTGGCCCATTTCCTCGACCAGAATCATGGCCGTTTCCTGATCAAGCACCTGATTGATCGTGACCATCTGACCGAGCTTCATCAGCACCTTGATCAGTTCTGTGGCCTTGATCGCCATCTTGTGCGCCAGATCGGCCACCGAAATCGTTTCCGGCACCAGCACCTCACGCACCACGGCCTCGACCGGTGCCTGCTGCTGGCCGCCCTGGTCGTGGTCGCGATGGTTGCGTCCCTTGGGACCGCCACGCCAGCCGCCGGTGCCAGCGTCACCGCGGGTCTTGATCTGGCGGCGCTTCGCCGCGTCGTCCTTCCATGCCGTGCCGGGCTTCGCCTTGGCGGCCGGTGCCGGCTTGGCCTTGGCACCCTTGTCTTCGACCTTGGCCGGCTTGTGCAGGGTTCCAGGTGTCGCCTTCGGTGCAGCGGTTGCCGCTTTTGCAGCCTCTGCCGCCGCCTTCTCCTTGGCGGCCTCTTCTTCCAGGGCACGCACCTGACGCGCCTCGATGTCGAGACGTACCTGAACTTCGCGTTCCTTCTTGGCCTTGAGCTCGCGCTCCTGGATGGCCAGCAATTCCGAGTGACGCTTGGCTTCGCGTTCGCGGGCAGTCGGTGCGCGCAGGACGGGCGCCTCTGGAACGACCTCTGAAACCGCCTCCTCCACCGCGATTTCCGGTACCGGCTCGACGGCGACTTCTTCGATTACCGCTGCAACAGGTTCCGGCTCCGGCTCTGCAACCGGGACCACGACAGGAACTTCCACCGGCTCGGGAATCGCGACCGGCTCGGGCACGACCAGCTCTTCGACCACCGGCGCTTCGGCGACCGCCTTTTGTGCGGCCTCTTCAGCCAGAAGCTCCGCCGGATCCCGCTTGACCAGCACGCGCTTCTTGCGCACTTCAACCTGAACGGTTCGAGCCTGTCCGGATGAATTGGTCGCCTTGATTTCGGTCGTTTCGCGACGGGTCAGCGTGATTTTCGTCTTTCCCGCGGTGTCACCGTGCTGACGACGCAGGTAGTCGAGCAGACGGGACTTGTCCTGCTCGGTCAGCGAATCACGTTCGCTCTGCTTGTCGACACCCGCATGCCTCAGCTGCTCAAGCAGCGTGGCAGCCGGCATTTTCAGCTCGGTCGCAAATTGGGAAACACTCATCAACGCCATACCTGTCCTCGATTATTCAAACCAGTGCGCGCGCGCAGTGGTAATCAGCGATGTCGCACGTGCGGAATCGATGCCGGCGATTTCAACCAGTTCATCGACCGCCAGATCTGCGAGATCGTCACGCGATCGCACATTGGCTCGCGCAAGCTGCGCAGCCAGTGGCTTGTCCATGCCGTCCAGCCCGAGCAGATCGTCATCGACCTGCTCCAGCTGCTCCTCGTCCACGATGGCTTCGGTCAGCAACACGTTGCGTGCGCGGTTGCGCAGTTCATTCACCGTATCTTCGTCGAAAGCTTCGATTTCGAGCACTTCGGCAAGCGGCACATAGGCAACTTCTTCCAGCGTCGAGAAGCCTTCCTCGATCAGGATGTCGGCCACCTCTTCATCCACATCGAGCTTCGCCATGAACAGCAGCCGGATGGCCGCATTCTCGGCATCGGACTTGGCGGCCGACTGCTCGATGGTCATCAGGTTGATCTTCCAGCCTGTCAGCTCGGATGCGAGGCGCACGTTCTGGCCGCTGCGCCCGATGGCGATCGCCAGATTGTCCTCGCTGACGACGACATCCATGCTGTGGGCGTCCTCGTCGACGACGATACTCGCAACTTCGGCCGGCGCCAGCGCACCGATGACGAATTGGGCCGGATCGGGCGACCAGAGAATGATATCCACCCGCTCGCCGCCCAGTTCATTGGTCACCGCCTGCACGCGCGACCCACGCATGCCGATGCAGGTGCCCTGCGGATCGACGCGCGGGTCGTTTGATTTCACCGCAATCTTCGCGCGAATGCCGGGGTCGCGTGCCGCGCCCTTGATTTCGATCAGGCCGTCTTCGATCTCGGGTACTTCAAGCTCGAACAGCTTCATGATGAATTCCGGCACCGTGCGCGACAGGATGATCTGCGGGCCGCGCGCCTGGCGATCCACACGCAGCAGAATGGCCTTGACGCGATCGCCGACACGCAGGTTTTCCCGCGCAATGATGTGTTCCCGCGGCAGCAGAGCTTCCAGACGACCGCATTCGATGATGGCGTTGCCGCGTTCGATGCGCTTGATGGTGCCGGTGACCAGATGGTCCTTGCGTTCGAGGAAATCGCTCAGGATCTGTTCGCGCTCGGCATCGCGGATGCGCTGCAGGATGACCTGCTTGGCTGCCTGTGCGCCGATGCGACCGAAATCGATCGGCTCGAGGGCTTCTTCGATGTATTCATCGAGCTGAACGTCGGCAATCTGTTCCTGCGCATCGGTCAGACCGATCTGCGCCTCTTCGTTTTCGAATTCGCTGTCAGGTACCACCAGCCAGCGCCGGAAGGATTCGTACTCGCCGGTTTCGCGGTCGATGGTCACGCGCACGTCGGCGTCGTCATGGGTACGCTTCTTCGTGGCCGAAGCCAGTGCAGATTCAAGTGCGCCAAACACCACTTCGCGGGCGACATTCTTTTCGCGCGCCAGCGCATCAACCAGCAACAGAATCTCGCGACTCATCGTTTCAACTCCTGCTTGCGTTCAAAGTCCGGCACCAGACGGGCGCGCTCGATCTGCGACAACTCGAACTCGTGTGCCACACCCTTGATTTCCATGGTCAGTCGGCCGTCGCTGACGCCTGCCAGGCGCCCGCTGAAACTTCTCTGGTTGTTCAACGGGATGCGTAGCCGAAGCTGCGCTTCCTGCCCGGTGAAACGGATGAAGTCGGCCGCTTTCTTGAGCGGTCTGTCGAGACCCGGCGACGACACTTCGAGCCGGTCGTAATCGACGTTTTCAACGGTGAAAAGTCGTGAAAGGTGATTACTCACCGTCACGCAATCATCCACAGTGATGCCCTGCTCCGCATCGATGAAAATGCGCAGCAGGCGCCCGCGCGGGGACGTTTCAACATCGACCAGTTCGTATCCGAGCCCGCTTACCGCCTGCTCGATGAGCTCTGCAACATTCATCCTTGCAACACAATTCCGGACGCACAAATAAAAAATGGGCTGACCGCCCATCAAACAAACGCCGGCACCGCCAGCGCGACAAGTCCGTTAGTGTATCAGAGCGCGACAATCCACTTCAACATGAATGGCCAGATTGCCAGCGCACAAGGATGTTTTGAAAGTCAGGATTCTCCGGCCGGGGCGGCCGAGGGACGACGCCGGCGTCGCGGTGCGCGTTTGCGCGGCGTCGTTTCGCCGTCGGCACGCTGTGCCTGGACCGGCGCCTGACCGGACGGTGCGCCGTTGCCCGGTTCGCGCGGCTTGCGCGGGCCGCGCCGGCGGCCGTTGCCCTGCCCCGGTTTGGATGCCGGAGCAGCCTCTGCAGATTTCGCACGCGGCTTGCCTGCGGCCGGTACGGCGGTCAGCAGGCGCGATACGTCTTCCGGCTTCAGTTCTTCCGCTTCGCCACGGTGCAGGCGGCGTGGCAATTCGAACGGGCCATAGCGCACGCGCATCAGGCGGCTCACCGCCAGGCCGACGGCCTCGAACATGCGCCGGACCTCGCGATTTCGACCTTCCGAAATGGTGACGCGATACCAGTGATTGGATCCTTCGCCGCCACCGTCGGACAGTGCATTGAACTTCGCAATGCCGTCGTCGAGCTCGATGCCGGCGGTCAGGCGGGTGGCCTGTTCGTCGGTCAGTTCGCCGATCAGGCGCACGGCGTACTCGCGTTCGAGCTCGTAGCTCGGGTGCATCATCTTGTTGGCCAGCTCGCCACTGGTCGTGAATACAAGCAGCCCCGAAGTATTGAAGTCCAGCCGTCCGACAGCGATCCAGCGGCCGCCACCGACGCGCGGGAGTTTGTCGAACACCGACGGCCGTCCTTCCGGATCGTCGCGCGACACGATTTCACCTTCCGGCTTGTGGTAGATCAGAACGCGCGGTGCGCGCGGCGCGAAGTGGATGTGGATGAGCTTGCCATTGACGCGAACCTTGTCTTCCGGCCCGACACGCTGGCCGACGTGCGCCGGCAGCGCGTTCACGCTGATGCGCCCGGCAACGATCCAGTCTTCGAGCTCGCGGCGCGACCCGAGTCCCATGTCAGCAAGCATCTTGTGCAGCTTCTGCGGCTCGGAAAACACGACCGGACCGCGCTTCTTGGGACGGCTGTCCTGCGATCTGTAATTGGCCACGTTGCCATTGACCTGGGGCCCGCCCGGTCTACGCTTACCTTGCATCATCGAAATTCATCACCTTCTGTAGTTCGGCCAGGGGTGGCAGCTCGGCAAGCGTGCGCAGCCCCAGATCGTCGAGGAATCGTCGAGTCGTGGCATACAGTGCCGGCCGCCCGGGGACTTCCCGGTAACCTACGCTGTCGATCCAGCCGCGACCTTCAAGCGCCTTGATGATGCCCGGCGACACCGACACCCCGCGGATGTCTTCGATGTCGCCGCGCGTCACCGGCTGGCGATACGCAATGATCGCCAGCGTTTCCAGAACCGCACGCGAGTAGCGTGGCGGCTTTTCGTTCTTCAGTTTTTCCAGATACGGCTGCAGATCCGCACGGGTGCGAAAACGCCACCCGGACGCGATCTGTATCAGTTCGACACCGCGCCCCGACCAGTCGTCGCGCAATTCGTCGAGCAGTCGACGGAGCACCGACGCTTCCAGTTCCTCATCGAACATCCGTCTGAGTTCGGCGATCGAAAGTGCGTCCTGCGCTGCGAGCAGCGCCGCTTCGAGTATCCGCTTGATATCAGACGGATTCGGCGACAGCAGGTGTGGCGTGTCGGACATAAATCGGCGCAAAAGCTTCAATCTGAAGCAGTTCAATCAGGTTCTCGCGGGCCAGTTCAAGTACCGCGAGGAAATTCACCACCATCTGCGCTGCCGGCGCACCGGCTTCGAACAGCTGGTCAAAGCGCAGCGAACCTTCGTCTGTCAGGCGTCGCAGGATGCCGGACATGAATTCACGCACCGACAGGGCCTCGCGACTGACCTTGTGGTGACGGGTAACGTCGGCGTGTCGCATCAGCGCCAGCCACGCCAGCTGCAGATCCACCGCGCTCACCGCAGGTTGAATCTCGGCAATTCGCTCGGCGACCTGCACGCCCACCCATTCGTGTTCGCGCTGCGCGCGCGGAATGGCGTCGAGCGCCAGCGATGCCGCCTTCATCTGTTCGTATTCGATCAGCCGCCGAACGAGTTCGGCACGCGGATCCTCGCCTTCGTCCGCCGATTCGCGCGGCGGACGCGGCAGCAACATCCGGGATTTGATCTCCAGGAGCATCGCGGCCATCAGCAGATATTCGGCTGCAAGTTCAAGGCGGTGCTCGCGCATGGCCTCGACATAGACCAGATACTGCGCAGTCAGCGGCGCCATCGGAATATCGAGGATGTCGACATTCGCCTTGCGGATCAGGTAGAGCAGCAGATCGAGCGGGCCCTGGAACGCATCCAGGAACACTTCGAGCGCGTCGGGCGGAATGTACAGGTCGAGCGGAAGTTTTTCCAGCGTCTCGCCATACAACCGCACCGGTGTCGGTACAGCGGCTTCAATCAGGAGCGCGTCGCCCGACATCAGGCGTAGTTCAGACCCATGGCTTCGCGCACGTCGCGCATCGTTTCCGACGCCAGCTTGCGCGCGCGTTCGCAGCCGTCGGCGACGATGTTGCGCAACAGCATGGGGTCTTCCTCGTATTGCCGCGCACGTTCATGGATCGGCGCCTGTTCCTTCAGCACGGCATCGATCACCGGCTGCTTGCAATCGAGGCAGCCGATGCCGGCCGAACGACAGCCCTCCTGCACCCACTGCTTCGTGCTGTCGTCGGAATAGATGACGTGAAACTGCCAGACGGGGCAGCGATCCGGGTCACCGGGGTCGGTACGCCGCACGCGCTGCGTGTCGGTCTTCATGCCGCGGATCTTCTTGGTCACCAGATCCGGCTCTTCGCGAAGCATCAGCGTGTTGTTGTAAGACTTCGACATCTTCTGTCCATCCAGTCCCGGCATGCGCGCCGCTTCAGTCAGCAGCGCGCCGGGCTCGGCCAGAATCATCTTGCCGCCGCCTTCCAGGTAGCCGTACAGCCGCTCGCGGTCACCCAGACTCAGGCTCTGCGCCTCGTCGAGCAGCGCATGCGCCTGTTCCAGTGCCTCGTCGCGACCTTCCTGCTGATACAGCGTGCGCAGTTCCTCGTAGAGCTTGCCGCGCTTGCCGCCAAGCTTCTTCACCGCTTCGCGCGCCTTTTCCTCGAACCCCGGTTCGCGGCCGTACAGGTGGTTGAAGCGGCGTGCGACTTCACGGGTAAGTTCGACGTGCGGCACCTGATCCTCACCCACCGGCACCAGATTGGCGCGGTAGATCAGGATGTCGGCCGACTGCAGCAGCGGATAGCCGAGAAAGCCGTAGGTCGCCAGATCCCTGTCGGAGAGCTTGTCCTGCTGATCCTTGTAGGTCGGCACGCGCTCCAGCCAGCCGAGCGGGCACATCATCGACAGCAGCAGGTGCAGTTCGGCATGCTCGGGTACCCTCGACTGGATGAACAGCGTCGCCTGCGACGGATCGACGCCAGCCGCCAGCCAGTCGACCAGCATGTCCCACACGCTGCGTTCGATGACCTGCGTGTCTTCATAGTTGGTGGTCAGCGCGTGCCAGTCGGCGACGAAGAACAGACAGGGGTACTCGTGTTGCAGACGCACCCAGTTCTTCAGCACCCCGTGGTAATGGCCGAGGTGCAGGCGCCCGGTCGGGCGCATGCCGGAAAGAACACGTTCAGCGTACATGGTGTGGAATCATCCAGTTCAGAAAAGCAGCGCAATCAAGGCCAGTCTGGCCAGCGTCAGCAGCGGGCGCAGGATACTGTCCAGCACGCCGGTCAGCAAAAGTGCAAGCAGCAGGAACAGGCCGTAGGGCTCAAGCCGGGCAAAGGCCATCGACGGTCCGCGCGGCAGCAGACTCACCATGATGCGGCCGCCGTCCAGCGGCGGAACCGGCAGCAGGTTGAGCACCATCAGCAGCAGGTTGATCAGGATGCCCGCCTCCGCCATGAGCGTCAGCGGCTCGCCAAAATACTGGGGAGAGGCGTCCAATGCAAATTTGTAGACCAGTCCCCAGGCGACGGCCATGACCAGATTGGCACCTGGCCCGGCGGCGGCCACCCACAGCATGTCTTGCTTGGGGCGGCGTAACAGGGAGAAGTTGACCGGTACCGGCTTGGCCCAGCCGAACAGCAGGCCGGGCTGGCCGAGCATCGCGGCACCGAAATACATGATCAGCGGCACCAGTACCGTGCCGACCGGATCGATGTGCTTCAGCGGGTTGGCCGTGATGCGCCCGGCCAGATGTGCAGTCGGATCTCCCTTGAGCAGCGCGGCGTAGCCGTGTGCGGCTTCATGCAGGGTGATCGCCAGCACCACCGGGATGATGATGATGGCCAGTCGCGCGATCATGTCATCCATGTGCGCTCCCTGCTGCAGGCTGCGCTCACGATTCTTCGAGACCGAAACGCGACACGTCACCGGCGCCGGCGCGTATCAGCACCGGCTCGCCCGACGACAGATCGATCACCGAAGTCGGCCGGGTGCCGCACGAACCGGCTTCGATCACCAGATCCAGTTCGTGCTGCAGGCGCTCCCGGATGTCGTCTGCATCGGTCAGCGGCAGTTCTTCTCCGGGCAGCAGCAGCGTCGAGCCGAGCAGCGGCTCGCCCAGTTCGGCCAGCAGGCTGGACACGACGGGATGGTCGGGCACGCGCAGCCCGATGGTCTTGCGCTTCGGATGCAGCATGCGGCGGGGCAGTTCGCGCGTCGCTTCCAGGATGAAGGTGTAAGCGCCGGGCGTGGCGCTCTTCAACAGCCTGAACTGTGTGTTGTCGACTCGCGCAAGGCTGGCGATTTCCGACAGGTCGCGGCACATCAACGTGAAGTGATGCTGTGCGTCGACGCCGCGGATGCGCCGGATGCGTTCCAGCACCTGCGCATCCCCCATGTGGCCGACCAGCGAATAGGCGCAGTCGGTCGGAATGGCCGCCAACCCGCCGGATCGCAGGATGTCGGCCGCCTGGCGTATCAGTCTGGGTTGCGGATTGTCGGGGTGAAGATTGAAAAGTTGGGCCAATTGGGATCGAAGGGAAAATCGGGGAGGAAAATCTGTATCAGATCGTCAGTGCAAGTCGTTTCGGGCACGTCGCCTGTCGCAGGCAGTTTCGGGCCGCCATGCGCAGGCTCAGGTCATGCAGATCACGCGTTCGTTCAGTTCCGGTGCCAGCCAAATCGGCTTCAGATCATCAGGAAGTGGTGCGCTGCACCCCAGATCCACGGCGCTTTCGTCCGGCGCGTGAAAATCCGAAGCGCGCGATGCGTAGAAGCCGAATCGGCGTGCGAGGCGGGCAAAGGTTCGCACTTCAGCATCGCCGTGCGAGCCGGATATCACCTCGATGCCGCGGCCGCCAAGCGTATGGAATTCTTCGAACAGCTGTTCGATCCGTTCGCCCGAAATGCGGTAACGCCCCGGATGGGCAATGACCGCGACGCCGCCGGCGCCATGTATCCAGGCCAATGCCTGCGACAGTGTGGTCCACCGGTGATCGACATAGCCCGGCCGCCCGGGCACCAGAAAGTTGCGGAACACCGCATGGATATCACCGGCATAACCCTGCTCCACCAGCACGCGCGCAAAGTGCGAGCGCCCGACGAGTGTCGGATTGCCGGCGTGGCGCATTGCATTTTCGTACGGCTCAACCACGCCCAGCAGTGACAGTTCGTCCGCAATGCGCAGGGCGCGCGCGTCGCGCCCGCTGCGCACCCGGGTCAGTCCGGCGGCCAGATCCGTATTCGAAGGATCGATGCCCAGCCCGACGACATGTACCGTGATGCCACCCCAACTCACCGATACTTCGACGCCATCGATGAAGGACAGGCCGCACTGCATCGCAGCGTTGCGTGCTTCGTCGAGCCCGTTCAGCGTGTCGTGATCGGTCAGCGACCAGAGCTCGACGCCGTTTGCCGCTGCGCGGGCGGCCAGTGCCGAAGGCGCAAGTACGCCGTCGGAGTGGCAGGAGTGGCAATGCAGGTCAGCGTTCATATCCGCCCGATTCTATCAGGCCATCGTCTCCCGCCCGGCGCAGCTACAATTCGTACTGGTCATTTCAACCTGGAACTGCAATGAATCACCCGGACACTCTTCGCTACACAGACACGCATGAATGGGTCAGGATCGAACAGGATGGCAGCGTGACGGTCGGCATCACGGACCACGCCCAGGACGCGCTCGGCGACGTGGTTTTCCTTCAATTGCCCGAGATCGGCCAGCAGGTTGCGCGCAGCGACTCGATGGCCGTCATCGAATCGGTCAAGTCGGCTTCGGATATCCATGCACCGGTGTCGGGCACGGTGACCGCAGTCAATCCGCCGGTCGCGGATGCACCCGAACAGGTCAACAAGGATCCATACGGGGCCTGGATGTTCGTCATCAAGCCGGATGACGCCGGCGAACTCGATGTGCTGATGGACGCCGCCCGCTATACCGCTTCCATCGCCTGATCACCCGGCCGCAGCCTGCCTACGATTTGCCGCGGCCGATGCGCTTGCCGTGCTTGCGCAGGCTGCCTGACAGCTGGTCGATGATTTCGCCGGCCGCAGCAACGATCTGGTTCGGTCCGAAACCGGCCGACTTCATTTCCCGATAGAAGGACTTGGCCAGCAGCTTGGCCATCTGGGCCGGCTGCGCCGCACCTTGCGTGAAGGCATCCATGGCAGGCAACGGCACCTTGCCATCGCTTTCCAGCGCGCGCTGCGCAAAACCCGAATTCAACAGGTAAGCCAGCTGAGCGACCTGGATCGCCTTGCCCGCGTACAGCGCCAGCGCTGCGAGCAACTGCTGGTCGATCACGGTGAACGGTGCTTCGCCACGTGGTCGGCGCACATTGATCACGCCCAGCACGCGGCCATCGAGCGAAAGCGGCTGGCAGATGAAACTGCCGCCCTCGCCCCGCACCCGGACATCGGGCGCGGCGGCATCGACGTCATCGATACGTTGCGCGATACCGCTCAGCAGCACGCTGCCGGAGGTCGACATGCCGACCCCGACCCTTGCCTGCACGGCGTCGTCGGCCAATTCGCCGCGCCACGCCGCTAGCCCGAGCAGCGCCTGCTCACCCTCGCCGTCGGCCAGCATGATGGACGCCCTCGCGCATTGCACGCCCGACCAAACGGCATCGATCACCTGATCGAGTGCCGCCTGCAACAGACCGCGGCCGGCATCAGGCAACGGCGACGATTTCGGCTTCTCAGCAGCCATCGCGCGTGCCGTTCATCGTCGTGGATGTGATCCACTCCGCAATCCGGACCCCCAGCGCATCAACGGCACGCGCCGATGCCGCCACACCGGCGGCCGCATCGGCACCGATCGCCGGTTCGCTGATCGCGAACGGCATGCTGGCCAGTACTCGCTGGCCGCGCATGTCGGTCAATGCGGCTCGACCGGACAGCAAGGCTTGCACACTGTCCGGCCGGACGTAATGCTGGATGAATTCATCGATGTCGATCCGCAGCCGGCAACCGGGGCTGGTGCCGGCGTCGTCGGTCTGCAGCATCTGGCGCAATGCGACGGTCAGCATTTCAGGCGGCGACGCGGCCCAGCGGCTGAATGCATAGACGTCGCGTCGCGTTGCACTTTCGTAGGCGAGGCGATAGTGCATCGCGCTGCCGTCAAGCCAGCTCGCCGACCGGACCTCTATGGAGCGCAGCCCCGGGATACGCTGCAAAGCGGCGCGTGCGCCGCCCAGATCGTGCAGTGCCGCTGCCGGCGGACGACTGACCAGCGGTCCGCAACCCGCCAGCATGAGCGACAGTACGGCCGTCCGTACCCACCGCCTTGATCCAGCCTTCATCGAGTCGCTCCTTCGGTGGCTGGCGCGAAACCGGGTTCCCCCGGTCCGGCACGCGACGTTTCGCGCCCCAGCAGCAGCGTCTGCGGCGATGATTCAAGCTCGCCCAGGACCCGGTTGAGCTGGCGCGAATTGCGTTGCACTTCGTCGATCAAGGATTGCAGCCGGGGCAAGGTGTCGTCGGTGACCTGCTGTCCGGCGACCGCGGCCAGCGTATCGACGCGATCCGCAAGCTGTTTCATCGAACCCAGCAGGGCACGCAGATCTTCCGCGGCGCGGCGACCTTCGCCGCTGGTCTGTTCGATGCTGGCCAGAATTGCGCTCAAGCGTTCGACATTCTGCGGTGACAGGACGGCCTGCGTACGTTCGAAAGTCTTTCGGGCCTCGGCGAGCACGACTGGCAGCCCGGCCAGCGACGCATCCAGATGCGCGGTGGCAGACTTCATATTGGCGAGTACGCTGGAAATCCGCTCGATGTTGCCATCGTCGAACAGCACATTCACGCGCAGCAGCACCTGCCGCAGAACGGCCATGGTGTCCGTTGCCTGCGAACCGAGCGCGTCGAACTGCGATCCACCGAGCGGTATGCGCGCAGGGCCCGTTTCGCTGGCCGGCAGGGGCGCCGGATCGGAGCCGTCATCGTCAAGATCGATCAGCGCGAGTCCGGTCACGCCAAGATAGGACAAGCGCGCGCGCGTGGCAGCGGTGACTGGAAAACGCTCCGGAATGTCGATGCGGACATGGATTTCACGCGGTACGTCGGGATTGATCGAAATCTCCTTCACCTTGCCCACCCGGATGCCGCGGTAGCGGACCTGCGCCTGCGGACTGAGTCCGCTGACATTCGACGTCGTCACCAACAGATATTCGCGCCCCACCTCGCTGTCGCTGGACAGGTACCAGGTTGCGAGCGCGACGCCTGCGCTCATCAGCAGAAGGAACAACCCTGCGGCAAGGGCGTGGGCGCGATTTTCCATCTTCAGCGCACCGTGGCGTCCGGCGTGCGCTGCAGGCGACCGGAGGCGAAGAAGTTCTGGATGAATGGATGGTCGACGTTCATGACGTGATCAAGCGGGCCGTAAGCCAGTATACGTCGCTCGCCCAGCACGGCGACCTGTGTTGCCAGCGCTGTCAGCGTATCGATGTCATGGGTGACCAGAACGACGGTGAGGCCGAGTTGCCCGCGCAGCGTGCGGATCAGGCTGACGAATGCGGCCGAGCGGTCCGGATCGAGGCCGGCGGTGGGTTCGTCGAGCAGCAGAAGTTCGGGTTCGAGTGACAGCGCCCGCGCCAGCGCCACCCGCTTGATCATGCCGCCGGACAGTTCGGACGGCATCAGCCAGGCATGCCGGGGTTCGAGTTCGACCATGGCCAGTTTCATCATGACCAGATCGCGGATGGTGGCGCGATCCAGCCAGCGCAGCTCGCGCAGCGGGAAGGCAATGTTTTCGAACACATTGAGCGCCGAGAACAGCGCACCTTGCTGGAACAGCACGCCGAAGCGCTGGCGCAGCCGGCGCTCGGCCAGCGCGTCGCCGGAGAACAGCGGCTGGCCGAAGACGCGTATCTGCCCGGCGTCAGGCTGCAGCAAGCCGATCACCTGGCGCAGCAAGGTCGTCTTGCCGCTGCCCGAGCCGCCGACCAGCGCCACCACTTCGCCAGCCGCGACGGACAGGTCGATGTCCTGATGCACCACGTTCGTGCCGAAGCGCGTCACCAGCCCGCGAATGTCGATGACCGGCGCGCTCATCCGCCGGGCAGCCCGATGTGACGCGTGGCAATGGCAAACAGCGCGTCGACCAGGATGACGCAGGTGATCGCGCTGACCACCGATTTGGTCGTGTTCGTCGACAGGCTTTCGGTGTTGGGTTTCACCGACAGCCCGAAATGGCAGGCCACCAGCGCAATCACCAGCCCGAATGCAACGCCTTTCGCAAGCCCGATGTACAGATTGGCGATCGGCACCACGCGCGGCAGCGTGTCGAGAAAGAAGCCGTAGCTCATGTCGAGCTGTATCGATGCGGCCACCATGCCGCCGAACAGAGCGGCCGACGATGTCCAGAGCACCAGCAATGGCAGCGCCGTCACCAGCGCCAGCACCTTGGGCAATACAAGGCGCAGGCTGCGCGGCACGCCCATTGTCGCCAGCGCATCGATCTCTTCGGTCACCCGCATCACGCCGAGCTGCGCCGTCATCGCCGAGCCGGAACGTCCTGCCACCAGCACGGCGACCAGCACCGGCCCGAGTTCGCGCACGATGCCGATGCCCAGGATGTTGATGATGAATACGTCTGCGCCGAAGGTCTTCAGTTGCAGCGCCGACAGATATGACAGCACGACGCCGATCAGGAAGCCGACCAGCGCGGTGATCGGCAGCGCACTGACGCCGGTCTTGTAAAGATTGGCGGAAATCTCGCGCAGCGGCGATTCCTGCGGCCGGCGCGCGATGTGCAGCAGGTCGAGCAGCAACTGACCGATCAGTGCGACCAGATCGCCGATCCGCCGTGCGAACGACAGGCCGGCAAGGCCCAGTGCAGCCAGGGAGTCGAACGGCGACGCCCGCGGTGGCGCCACACGGCTGCGCGCGCCGAGCACCGAAGCGGATCCCAGCATCGCAAGCGTGTGCTCGCCGGCGTCAAGCGTTGACGGCAGACGGTCGCCCCAGATGCGCCAGAGCAGGCAGGCGCCGAGGCTGTCGATGCGTGCGATACCGGTCAGATCCCAATGTGCGGCTGCCCGTGCCTCACTCGTGTCGAGCGCAGCGCGCAATGCATCGATACGGCCTTCCAGCTCTTGCAGCGTCCAGTCGCCCTGCAGCGACGCGACCGGCGCAGCGCCCTCCCGATCGAACGATACGGTCGGCGCGCTCATGCAGATGTCAGCGCGTCACGCCGGCTGCAAGGCGAGCAGTGCGCAGCTTCAGTTCGATTCCGATCACGCTCCACAGCCTCAGCTCGTCATGCAGGCTGGCATTGGTCAGTGGCGAAGCCGACAGCCATTCCGCCCGCGCGCCAAGTTGATAGCCACTGCCGGTGCGCTCGATGGTCAGCGGCAATTCGTTGAAATCTTCGCGGCTGCGATGCAGCAGCACCGCCAGACGCAGGCAGAGGATCAGCGACCAGTCGCGCGCGTCGGCGGAAGCCGAGTTCACCTTTTCAAGCTTGCCGCGATGCGCCAGCACGATACGCGCCAGACGCGATTGGTCCATGCGCGAAAAACCCGGCATGTCGGCGTTGCCGACGATGTAGGCGCTGTGCTTGTGATAGCCGGCGTGCGCGACCGAGATACCCAGTTCATGCAGGGAGGCTGCCCAGCTCAGCATCTGCAGGTCGGGGTGATCATCGGGGTGCTCACCCGTTGCCGCCGGATTGAGCGCGCGGAAAAGTCGCTCCGCCGTACCTCGCACGCGCTCGGCCTGCTTCTGGTCGACCTGATAGCGCCGCATGAACTGCAGTACCGTCGCATCGCGCAGATCCTGGTGGTGATAGCGGCCGAGGAGGTCGTACAGCACGCCCAGCCTCAGCGCCCCTTCCGAGAAATTCATGCGTTCCAGCCCGAACGCATCGAACACCGCCGACATGATGGCGAATCCGCCCGCCAGTACCGGCAGGCGGTCGGGACGCAGGCCGGCGATGCCGAGCCGGTTTACGTCGCCGACGCGCAGCAGCAGCGCGCGCAGCTTTTCCATGGCCTCGCGGGTCAGCGCACCCTGCGACCAGCCGTTCAGTTCCATGATGTCGAGCAGCGCCCTTGCCGTACCGCTCGACCCGACGGCTTCGTCCCAACCAAGCGAGCGGTAGCCGTATTCGATGGTTTCCAGCTCGCGCCGCGCCGCCAGTTCGGCTTCGCGCAGCGAGCGCTTGTCCATCCGGCCATCCGGAAAGTAGCGCAAGCTGAACGCCACGCAGCCGATGTACAGCGATTCCAGCGCCAGCGGCTCGAAGCTGCGACCGATGATGAATTCGGTCGAGCCACCGCCGATGTCGACCACCAGTTGCTGGCTCGACGGGTTGGGAAGCGTATGCGCGACGCCGACATAGATCAGCCGGGCCTCTTCGCGCCCGGCGATCACCTCGATCGGAAAACCCAGCGCCGCCTCGGCCTGTGGCAGAAGTTGCGGTGCATTCTTGGCCACGCGCAGGGTGTTGGTGGCCACTGCGCGCACCTGGTCCGGTGCGAAGCCGCGCAGACGCTCATTGAATCGCGACAGGGCTTCCACGGCCCGAAGCTGCGAAGGGCCGTCAAGCAACTTGCCCTGTCCAAGTCCCGCAGCCAGCCGGACAGTTTCCTTCAGGCCGTCCAGCGGGTAGATCTGATCGTCGACAACCCGGGCAACCTGGAGACGGAAGCTGTTCGAGCCCAGGTCAACCGCAGCAAGTAGTTCGTAGCTCATGCATCCGTGACTGAAAGTGATCAGCGACGGAGTTTAACAGCCGGGTGCACACGTGCCTTCAGCGCGTTTGCGTCACACGGCTGTAATAATCGAACATGTTTCATGTCACACAATAGCGAGTTGCCTACTGATGTCGAATCCGGACTTTTGCTCATGAACCCAACGCTTCTGGTGCCACGTTTCGCGCCTGACCACTTCATCAACCGCGAACTGTCGCTGATCGCCTTCAACCGACGCGTGCTCGCGCAGGCTGCCGACGAGCGTGTGCCGTTGCTCGAACGGCTGAAGTTCCTGTGCATCGTATCGAGCAATCTGGATGAGTTTTTCGAGGTGCGGATCGGCGGCCTGCGCGAGCAGATCAAGCTTGGCGCGCGCAGTGTCACGTCGGACGGGCGTTCCGCGCAGGAGGCCTTGCGCCTGATCGCGAACGAATGCCATCAGCTGATCGCCGAGCAGTACTCACTGCTGAACGACGTCATCCTGCCCGCGCTGGAAACCGAAGGCATCGTTTTCCTGCGCCGAGGCGCTTGGACTGAAGAACAGCAAAAATGGATACGCGACTTCTTCATGCGCGAACTGATGCCGGTGCTGACCCCGATCGGGCTGGACCCTTCACACCCGTTCCCGCGCGTGCTCAACAAGAGCCTGAACTTCGCAGTGGAACTGGACGGCCGCGACGCGTTCGGCCGCAGTTCGCGGTTCGCCATCGTGCAGGCGCCGCGCGCGCTGCCGCGCGTCATCAAGCTGCCGAAGGACCTGACCGGCGTCGACCACGGCTTCGTATTCCTGTCGTCAGCGATGCACATGAATGTCGGCGATCTGTTCGAAGGCATGAATGTGCTCGGGTGCTATCAGTTCCGCGTGACCCGCAATTCCGACCTCTTCCTCGACGAGGAAGAAGTGAAGAACCTGCGTCTGGCGCTGCAGGGCGAACTGCCGCAGCGCCACTACGGTGATGCGGTGCGCCTTGAGGTGGCCGACAACTGCTCCGAGCACATGGCGGACTTTCTTCTGCAGCAATTCAATCTGACCCGCGACGACCTCTACCGCGCGCCCGGCATCGTCAATCTGGTTCGGCTCATGCAGGTACCGAACTGGGTGGACCGGCCGGACCTGAAGTACCCGCCGTTCACGCCGACGCTGCCGCGTGCCATGGAGAAGCGCTATGACATCTTCTCGATGTTGCGCCGACAGGACATCCTGCTGCATCACCCGTGGGAGGCCTTCACGCCGGTGATCGACCTGGTGCAGCAGGCGGTGGATGACCCGGAAGTGGTCGCGATCAAGATGACCGTGTATCGCACCGGCATCGATTCGGTGCTGATGGAGGCACTGGTGCGCGCGGCGCACAAAGGCAAGGAAGTGACCGTCGTGGTTGAGCTGATGGCGCGTTTCGACGAGGAAGCCAACATTAACTGGGCATCGCGGCTGGAAGATGCCGGCGCCCACGTGGTGTATGGCGTGTTCGGCTACAAGACGCACGCCAAGCTGCTGATGGTTGTACGGCGCGAGGAGATCGACGGTGTGCGCAGCTTCCGGCGCTTCGTTCATCTGGGAACCGGCAATTACCACCCCAGTACGGCACGCTTCTACACCGATTTTGGTCTGATGACGGCAGATGAGCTGATTGGCGAAGACGTGAACGAGGTGTTCAAGCAGCTGACCGGGCTCGGCCACGCTGGCACGCTGACCCACTTGTGGCAGGCGCCGTTCACGCTGCACAGCAATGTCATCGCCGCGATCAACCGCGAAGCGGACAACGCACGCGCGGGCCGAAAGGCGCGCATCATCGCGAAGATGAATTCTCTGGTCGAAGACGAAACGATCGAAGCGCTTTACCACGCCAGCCAGGCGGGTGTCGACATCGATCTGATCGTGCGCGGCGTATGCGCCTTGCGCCCCGGTGTGCCGGGCCTGTCCGACAAGATCACAGTGCGCTCCATCGTCGGCCGCTTCCTCGAACATTCGCGCATCTATCACTTCCACGCCGACGGTGAGGAAAAGCTCTATCTGGCCAGCGCGGACTGGATGGAACGCAATTTCTTCCGCCGCATCGAGGTGGCATTTCCGATACTCGATCCGAAACTCAAGCGGCGCGTGATGAAGGAGGGATTGCGCCCTTACCTGCTCGATAACAGCCAGTCGTGGGAGATGGAGCCCGATGGCCGGTACCGCAGGCGGGTGTCTCGCGCTGCACGCCACTGTGCGCAGGAGACCCTGCTGGCCGAGTATTCGCGCGGCGGCAAGTAATGCGCCGCCGGCCGGCGAACCGACTCAAGCGCTGGCGGGAATTGCCGTAAACCGGATGTGTTCAATCCATCCGGACAAACGTCAAGGTGAAGGTCGCCCAGTCCATCCTGCTCGTGTCGCTCGCCGCCACCCTCATGGCGTGCGACAAGTTGCCCATTCCGGATCCGAATCGCGCAGCGATGAAAAAGGAGCTCGACAGCAAGGCTGTCGGCGGAGCCTGTCGTCATGCCGGCCGGGCGTTGGAGGACTGCTACCGGCTCAATCCGAAGGCATCGAAGGCCGCCGTCTTTGCCGGTTGGCGCGAAATGAACGACTACATGACGGAAAACAAGCTCGAAGTCGTGATGCCCACCCTGCCGCCGCGAGGCACCCGCATGGTGAGTGAAACTGCACACTCCGGGACGCCACCCGCAGATTCGCCTGAAGACACCGACAAGGCCAGCGCCGATAAGGCATCCAACGAAAAGAAGAAGCCGGACAGCAGCAGCGCGACACCCTCGGGCGAAAAAAACCCCGCACTCACGGCGGGGTGATTCCCGTTCCGGTCGCGCGTGCGACCGGGTCGCGGATTTAGCGCACCGCAGCCAGATCGCTCAGATCCTTGCCGTCGATCTTTACCCGCGCAAGCGTCACGTCACCGTCGTCCATATCGAGCGGTTCGATGCTCACCCGGCCCGAATCCAGCAGTTGCTGCAATTTCTGTTTGCCGATGCTCGACGCGGTCGTGGTTTCGAGCGCTTCAAGGCCTGCTGCCCTCACACGCACGCCATCAGCGTAAAACGTACTGCCATCCACCGCGTAGTGCCGCTGAGCCGGCGCCTTCGGCGGACGGAACACCGGAGCAGCGGCGGCAACTGCCACAGTGCGTCGGGGCGACGTGGCCGTCACCGATATGCGCTTCTTTGCGGCAACATTGACCGCAGGGCGGATCTTTTTCTTGACTTGCTGGCTGCTCGCCACAGTCCGCGCCGCGTAGGCGTCGTCCATCGTACCGAACAGCGAAAATCCAAACAGGGCAGACAGGGCAATTGCGCCCAGCGTTTTACCGATCATGCACGTCTCCCGAAGGTGCTCGCAGCGCGGAACGATCTGAAAACTTCGATCAACGTTGTGAGCCAATTTATTGTTTAGGATGATTTTTCCAATATTAACCATTGCAGCCGCGCAGCGCCAGTACCGCCGAAGCATGTCGGCACGACTTACAATGGCGGCGATTCCCTTTCCGTACTCCGCACATGCTTCGCGTTTTCGGTATCCGGCGCTGTGACACGATGTCCCGCGCCATGGCCTGGCTGAACGAACACCAGCTCGAATTCCATCTGCACGACTACAAGAAGGACGGTGTGCCGGCGGACCGGCTTGCCGGCTGGATCGAACGTGCCGGCTGGCGGGCGATCGTCAATACGAAAGGCACGACCTTTCGCAAACTGCCACCCGAACTGACCGCCGAACTGGACGATGCGAGCGCGCAGTCTCTGCTGACAGAACATCCGTCAGCCATCCGTCGGCCCATCATCGAGCATGGCGGACACTTGCTTATCGGCTTCGATCCGGCGCACTGGAGCGAAATCCTCAAGCGCAAGTCCGATGAGTGAGCGCGACTTCATGCAGCGCTTCCTGTTCGAAGCGCTGGACATTCGTGGCGCGCTGGTCCGCTTCGACCAGGGCTGGCAGGCGATGCAGCAGGGACGCGGCTATGGCGCCGTCGCTACACGACTGCTCGGTGAGGTCACCGTGGTCACGCTGCTGATCGGCGGACAGCTCAAGCAGCCGGCCCGCCTGACGGTTCAGGTACGCGGCCGCGGCCCGGTCGAGACCCTGGTCGTGGATTGCGACCAGCAGCTGCGCCTGCGCGGCATGGCCAGTGCTCCGCCGGACCTGGCCGATGCACCGGTCCCGACACTGCTCGGTGAAGGACATCTGGTGATGACCTTGCAGACGGATGAGGCGGAAACGCCCTATCAGAGCCTGGTACCGCTGGAAGGCGACTCGGTGGCGGCGGTGTTCGAGCACTACCTTGCGCTGTCGGAGCAGCAACCGGCGGCGCTGTGGCTGCACGCCGATGCCGAATGCGCGACCGGCCTGTTCCTGCAGAAGCTGCCGGATGCCGACCGCAAGGATGCCGATGGCTGGAACCGCCTGTGCCACCTCGCCGCGACCGTGACGTCGGACGAACTGAAGACGCTGGCGCCCGAGGCACTGCTCGGCCGCCTGTTTGCCGAAGAGGCGGCGCGCGACGGCATTCGCCTGTTCGCACCGGCGATTCCGCACCATCACTGCCCGCGCGACGAACAGAAGTTGCGCCGGCTGGTGCTGTCGCTCGGTCGCGAAGAGGTCGAATCCATCCTGCGCGAACAGGGAGAAGTGCATATCCACGACGACATGTGCAACCACGACTACCGCTTCAGCGCGCTCGACATCCAGCTGCTGTTCGGTGAAGCTCCGCCCGCCGTGCATTGATGCAGCCGCCGCATGCCCCCCTCCGGCAGTTGCCGGTGCTCCGGTCACTATGTAGACTTTCGAAATTTCCCGCGGACACCTCATGGCGCGCAAGCCCGCTCCCCCGGCCGTAGAACTCAAAAGCGCCACGCTCGAAGCCATGCGTGCGCTGCTGCACGCGGCAGATGCGTCATCGGTCGCGGCAGCGCTGGACGCGCGGCTGGGTGCAACCCCGGGTTTTTTCTCGGGCGAACCCGTGGTCATCGACGCAAGCGCGCTGCCGCCGGATGCTGCGCCCGACTGGGCAGGCATCCGGAACGCGTTGGCCCGCCACGCACTGACCGCCGTCGCGGTTCAGGGGGCCGATGACGCTGCTGCCGAGGCCGCACGCGCACTGGGCTTTGCGGTCGTGGCCGGCGATGCGCAGCCCGACCGGGCGCCCGTGTCCGAACCGGTCGTCGAGCCGGTCTTAGAAGTCGAGACCGTCATCGCCGAGGCGCCCGAGCCGGTGGTCGCACCGCCAGCAGCGGCCCGGCGTGCCGAAATCATCGACAAGCCGCTGCGTTCCGGTCAGCGCGTGTATGCCCGCGGCTGCGACCTGATCGTACTGGCCATGGTCAGCGCAGGCGCCGAGGTGATCGCCGACGGCAACATCCATATCTACGCGCCGCTGCGCGGGCGTGCGCTGGCGGGTGCGTCGGGCGACGTGCAGGCGCGCATCTTCACCACCTGCTTCGAAGCCGAACTGGTCTCGATCGCCGGCGTTTACCGCACCTTCGAACATACCGCGCACAGCGAGCTGCTGCGCAAGCCGGCGCATGTGCGGCTGCAGGAACATGAAGATAAACAGGTACTTGATGTCGCTGCACTGGCGACCACCTGAAACACCAGAGGGAGAACAAGAGTGACCCGTATCGTAGTCGTCACATCCGGCAAGGGCGGCGTGGGCAAGACCACCACCAGCGCCGCCTTTTCGTCCGGCCTCGCCATGAGCGGCAAGAAGACAGCCGTCATCGACTTCGACGTCGGCCTGCGCAACCTCGACCTGATCATGGGCTGCGAGCGGAGGGTCGTGTATGACTTCGTGAATGTGCTGCACGGCGAAGCCAACCTTACGCAGGCGCTGATCAAGGACAAGCATTGCGACAACCTGTTCGTGCTGCCGGCGTCGCAGACCCGCGACAAGGATGCGCTGACCGAGGACGGCGTCGAGAAGATCCTGAACGATCTGGTCGGCATGGGCTTCGACTACATCGTGTGCGACTCGCCGGCAGGCATCGAACACGGCGCGGTCATGGCACTCACCTTTGCCGATGAAGCCATCATCGTCACCAATCCGGAAGTCAGTTCGGTGCGCGACTCGGACCGCATCCTCGGCATCCTGCAGTCGAAATCGCGTCGTGCCAAGGAAAGCCGCGAGCCGGTGAAGGAGCATCTGGTCATCACCCGCTATTCGCCCAAGCGCGCCAACGACGGCGAAATGCTCAGCTACGGCGACGTGCAGGAAATCCTGCGCATTCCGGTTCTGGGCGTCATCCCGGAGTCTGAAATCGTGCTGCAGGCGTCGAATCAGGGTACGCCGGCGATTCACATGGAAGGCAGCGATGTCGCGCAGGCCTACGCCGACGTGGTGGCCCGTTTCCTCGGCGAAGAGCGCCCGCTGCGCTTCGTCGATTACGAAAAGCCCGGCCTGCTCAAGCGCCTGTTCGGAGGGAAGTGACATGTCGCTGCTGTCACTGATTTTCGGCCAGAAGCCGAAAACTGCATCGATCGCGAAGGAAAGGCTGCAACTGATCATTGCCCGCGAACGCGGCGCGAATTCGTCGGCCGACTTCCTGCCGGCGCTGCAGCAGGAACTGGTGGCGGTCATCTCGAAATACGTGCGCGTTAATCCGGAAGACATCAAGGTACAGCTCGAAAAGCAGGACAACTACGAGGTGCTTGAAGTCAACATCGTGCTGCCCGATCAGCGCAATTGAACCTCACCGTACCGCGCGCGCCGCGTCATTCGATCGACGTGTCCGAGGGGGCCGGCGTGCGTTACCTGCACTTCGGTTCGGAGTGGATACAGGGTGCGATGCGCGTCGCGCGCCCGTTTGCGCTGGAACTGGAATACACGCGTGAAATGATGTTGCCGCTGCTGCTGGCGGCAGACGAGAGCTGGCCTGCGCAGGTGCTGATCATCGGCCTGGGTGCCGCATCGGTCACCAAATTCCTGTACCGAAACTGCGCGCAGTCGGCTTTGACCGTGGTCGAGATCGATCCGCGCATGCCGGCGGCGGCCGCCAGTTACTTCCGCCTGCCGCCGGAAGACGGAAGACTGCGCATCGTGATCGACGACGGCGCGACATTCGTCGCGGCCAGCGAGCAGCAATGGGACCTGATCCTGGTCGATGGCTACGATCACCGTGCGCGGGCCAACTCACTGGATACCGAAGCCTTCCATCGCGCCTGTCGGGCCAGGCTCGCGCCCGGCGGACGGGTCTGTCTGAACCTGTTCGGTCGCACGCGCGGTTTTCGCGCCAGCGCACAGCGGGTGATGGATGCCTACGATGGGCGCGCGCTGGTACTGCCCTCGCTCAACGAGGGCAACGCGATCTGCATCGCGTCGACCGACCATGGAACTGGCTTGTCGATGGACGTGCTGCGCGCCCGGGCGCAGCGTCTGCGTGCCGATACCGGGTTGAATCTGGCACCCAGCCTGAGCCGGATCGAACAGGCTGGTTATTGCGCGGGGGGCCGCCTGGTGATCTGAACGAGCGCGCCTGCTTCAGACCTCGGGACGCACAAAAAAAGCCGGCAATGCCGGCTTTTTCCATTGCCGAAGCGGATGTTCAGCGACGCGACACCAGCGGTCCGGCTTGCGATGCGAAGTACGCCGCCAGATCCGCCATGTCCTGCTTGCTCAGCGCACCGACCTGGGCGGCCATGATGGCATTCTTGCGCGCACCGCTCTTGTACGACAGCAGCGACTGCAACAGATAGTCCTCGTGCTGCCCGCCGATGCGCGGGAAAGCCGGCGCCGGGCTGTTGCCGTCGGCACCGTGACAGGCCGCGCATGCAGCCGATTTTTCCTTGCCGCGCGCCACGTCACCTGCGAACGCGAAGCTGCTGCCCAGCAGCACAGCGGCTGCAACCACCATCGTTTTCTTGATCATCACGACCTTCCTCATTTCTGCGCGGAGTAGTACGCCGCGATGTCGGCCATGTCCTGTTCGGTCAGGCTGGCGGCAATGCCCTTCATCGACGGGTGATTGCGGTCACCGCTCTTGTAGGCCTGCAGCGCGGCGACGATGTATTCGGGGTACTGGCCACCGATCAGCGGCACCTTGTAGGTTTTCGGAAACACGGTCTGGTAACCCGGAATGCCGTGGCAGCCGATGCACATGGCGACCTTGTCCTTGGCGGCTTCTGCATTGCCTTCGACGGCGAAGGCAAGCGGGCTGACACAGAGGGCTGCGACAGCGAGAACGGTTCTGGCGCTCATCGATGATCTCTTTTTGAAGGTTGAACTTATTTCGGAAAATCGCCGCGCAGTGTAGCGAAGGACGGGGTGACCGTCAAAACCGCTGCGTGCTGCGCGGCATGCAGATTCAGGCTGCCGCCGTATCGACCACCAGGCGACCGCGTACTTTCCCTTCGAGGAAACGAGGCGCGACGTCGAGCACTTCATCGAGCCTTACCACCTGCGTCATGGCGTCGAGCTTGGCCATCGGCATGTCGCGCACGATGCGCGCCCAGGCTTGTTCGCGCGGTCCGTGCGCCACGGTGACGCTGTTGATGCCGTACAGCGTCACGCCACGCAGGATGAACGGCGCGACGGTGGCCGGAAAATCCATGCCCTGGGCCAGCCCGCAGGCGGCGACTGCGCCGTTCTCGCGCGTGGCGGCGCAGGCGTTTGCCAGTGTGTGCGAGCCGACGCTGTCCACGACACCGGCCCAGCGCTCGCGCGCCAGCGGCTTGCCCGGTGCCGAAAGCGTCGCGCGATCGATGACCGATTCGGCGCCGAGCGACTTCAGGTAGTCGGTTTCGTCGAGACGGCCGGTGCTCGCCACCACGCGATAGCCCAGACTGGCCAGCAGTGCCACGGCCACCGAACCCACGCCGCCGCTGGCGCCGGTCACCAGTACTTCGCCGTCGCCCGGCTTCAGGCCGTGACGTTCCAGCGCCAGCAGGCAGAGCATGGCCGTGAAGCCGGCGGTGCCGACGGCCATCGCATGCTTCGCATCGAAGCCGGTCGGCAGCGCAACCAGCCAGTCACCCTTGATCGAAGCACGTTGTGCAAGACCGCCCCAGTGGCCCTCGCCCACGCCGAAGCCGGTCAGCACGACCTTGTCGCCGACCTTCCAGCACGGATGGTCGCTGTGCTCGATCACGCCTGCGAAATCGATGCCCGGCACCATCGGCCACTTGCGCACGATGGGGCTGCGCCCGGTGATCGCCAGCGCATCCTTGTAATTGAGGCTGGACCACTGCACGGCAACGCGCACATCGGCTTCGGGCAGTGCCGCGTCCTCGACATCGCTCAGGCGGGCGATCGTCTTGCCGTCTGCGCCCTGCTCCAGCAATATGGCCTTGAACATCTTCGGTTTCCTCCGGTCATTGACGGTCTGCAGCGCGCAGGATACTTGCTGGCCCGCAAAGCAGTAAGGTTGCGGCGGCGACAACGGTCTTCCACTCACATTCTCCATCGCATCGCCACAGGGCTCAATCACGCATGCACGCCACACTTCCGCTCCTGCGAACGACCGACTTCCCGCCGCTTGCCCGCCGCCACACAGAAATCCTGCAGCTGAATCTGGGCTACACCTGCAACCAGAGCTGCCTGCACTGCCATGTCAACGCGGGGCCCGGCCGCACCGAACAGATGAGTCTGGCGACTCTGCAGGTCGTACTCGACTTCATCCGCGCCTCCGACGTGCGCCTGATCGATCTGACCGGTGGCGCGCCGGAAATGAATCGGCACTTCCGCTGGCTGGTCGGCGAGGCGCGGAAGCTGGACGTCGCCGTGATCGACCGCTGCAACCTGACCATCCTGTCCGAACCCGGCTACGAGGACATGGCGCGGTTTCTGGCCGACCATCAGGTGCAGGTCACCGCGTCGCTGCCCTGCTATCTCGAGGACAACGTCGACCGCCAGCGCGGCGATGGCGTGTTCGCGCGCAGCATCGCTGCACTGCAGCAACTCAACGCGCTCGGCTATGGACAGCCCGGTTCCGGGCTCGAACTGAATCTGGTGTTCAACCCGCAGGGGCCGTCGCTGCCACCGCCACAGGCAGCACTGGAGCAGTCGTATCGCGATCACCTCGGCAGCGCATTCGGCATCGTGTTCACCCGCCTTTACACACTGGCCAACATGCCGATCCAGCGTTTCGGGTCGACGCTGGTATCGAAGGGGCAGTTCAACAGCTACATGCAGACGCTGCGCACCGCCCACCGCGACGATAACCTGGACAGCGTGATGTGCCGCAATCTGCTGAGCGTCGATTGGGAAGGCCATGTCTACGACTGTGACTTCAACCAGATGCTGGGTCTGTCGCTGCGCATCGATGGCCGGCCGCGTGTGCACCTCTCCGAACTGATCGGCCGCGACGTGTCAGGCACGCCCATCGTCGTCATGGATCACTGCTACGGCTGCACCGCGGGACAGGGCTCGTCCTGCGCCGGCGCGCTCGTCTGAAGGGTCCAGCATGAATGATCCGGTGGTGTTCGGTGTCGCCTTCTGGGGCTTTCTGGTGCTGTACGGCGTCGGCATGTATGCGCTTTCGCCGCGTGCCGTCGGGCGGGCCGGCTTCTTCGACGGCCACGACGAAGCGGGTCGCCCGGCCGGCACCTGGGCGCTCGGCGCCAGCATCTTCATTTCGTGGATCTTCGCCAAGTCGATCACCAACGCGGCCAATCTTGGCGCGACCTATGGCATCGTCGGCGGTCTGGCGTATGCGACCTACTGGTTGTCGATTCCGCTGGCTGGCTGGGCCATCCTGAGACTGCGCAGGCGCTACGGCGCCACCAGCCTGATGTCCTTCCTGACCGGCCGCCACGGCAGGCTGGCGGCGCTGGCCTTCTCGATCGCTATCCTGGTGCGCCTGTTCAACGAGGTGTGGAGCAATACGGCGGTCGTCGGCGGCTACTACGGCCCGGCCGGTTCGACCGAATTCATCGGTGCCGCGCTGCTGTTCACCGCCGCCACGTTGTTCTACAGCCTGAAAGGTGGCCTGCGCTCGTCGATCTACACCGACGTGCTGCAGACCGGCCTGTTCGTGCTGTTCTTCGCCGTCGTGCTGCTGCTGGTACTGCCGACGCACGGACCGGTGGCGCTCGCGAGCACCGGCGATTTCCGGCTCGATGCCGGTGTCGACCTGCTGCTGGTCGCTGCACTGCAGGTGCTGTCCTACCCCTTCCACGATCCGGTGCTGACCGACCGCGGCTTCATCACCGAAGAAAAGCGCATGCTGCGCGCCTTCGTCTGGGCCGGCGCGCTTGGCTTCGTGTGCATCCTGCTGTTTTCGCTGGTTGGTGTGCATGCCCGGCTGGAAGGTCTTGCCGGCGGCGACAACGTGCCGGCAGCACTCGCCCGAAGCATGGGTCCGGCGGCGCTGTTCCTGATGACCATCGTCATGGTGGCCGCCGCAGGTTCCACGCTCGATTCGACTTTCTCGTCCCTGGCCCGGCATGTGGCGCAGGAACTGCCGCAACTGGCCGGGCGCCCGGAGCCGAAGCGCGCCATCGCCCTCGGCATGGGCGCCATGGCGCTGTTCTCGATCATCGGCAATCTGCCGATGATTGCCGGCACCGATATCCTGAAGGCGACGACCATCAGTGGCACCATGGTGATCGGCTTGGCGCCCATCTTCCTGCTCGCCGGCTTCACGCAGCCGGGCACGCGAGCCGCGATGTGGTCCTTCCATCTGGCGTTCTGGACCGGGCTCGCGCTGGGTGTGCTGCTGGCGGCCGGGCTGATTCCGGAAAGCTGGGCCATAGGCACCGGCAAGTACGCCAAACTGCTCGGCGTGAACCTTTACGGACTGCTGCTATGCACCGCAGGCTATCTGCTGCCGCCGCTGATTGCAGGGCGGATGCGATGAACTCCGATCTCGTCGACAGCACGGCCGACGACGGTCTCGCCGACCCCGGCCGCAGTTGTCCGCTGCATTACCGCTACGGTGCGGCCGCGCTGGCAGACACCCGCGCCGACCTGGTGACGGATACGCTGTATGTCGTCGGCGGCCTGTACGGCAACCGGCCGGCGCTTGATGCGGTAGAGCACCTGTTCAACGGTGAGTACGGCGACGCACGCCTGCTCTTCAACGGTGACTTCCACTGGTTCGACATCGACCCGGCCCGCTTTGGCGACGTGCAGCGGCGTGTGCTCGCGCATGACGTGATCGCCGGCAACGTCGAAGCCGAACTGGCCGATGGATCCGGGGATGCCGGTTGCGGCTGCAGCTACCCGGACGACGTGCCCCAGGCGCTGGTCGACCGCTCCAACCTCATCCACTCACAGCTGTCGCGCACCGCCTGTCACGGCCCGCACTGGCGCGGCGAACTGGCGGCGCTCGATTTCTGGCGCGGCGTACGCATCGGCGACGCCCGCGTCGGCGTGGTCCATGGCGACGCCGATTCGCTGGCTGGCTGGTCCTTTGACGCGCGAGCGTTGCGACAGCCGGCGTACGGCGCCCGCTACGCGGAGCTGTTTGCCCGCGCACGCTGCGACGTGTTCGCCAGCAGCCATACCTGCCTGCCGGCGCTGAGGCGATTCGACGGTCATGCGGTCATCAACAACGGCGCTGCAGGCATGCCCAATTTCCGCGGCCGTCTGTGCGGCGTCATCAGCCGCATCGCACTGACGCCGTCGCCGCATCCGGTGCTGTACGGCACGCGCGTCGGCGCGCTGCATGTCGATGCGCTCGCGCTCGACTACGATCCGGCGGCCTGGCGAGCCGAATTCACCGCGCAGTGGCCCGACGGCTCGGCGGCCGCACTGAACTACCGCGATCGCATTGATCACGGCCCTGACTGGACACCTGAAGAGGCGGCACCATGAACGCACGCAAGCTCGCCCTGCTCGGGGTGGTCGTGGCGCTGGTCGCCGCCTTCTTCATCCTCGATCTCGGCCGCTTCTTCGATCTGGCCTGGTTCAAGGCGCAGCAGCGCATGCTGACCGACCAGGTCGATGCGGCGCCCTGGGGGGCGGCCGCGGTGTTCTTCGCGATCTACGTCGTCGTGACGGCGCTGTCGCTGCCAGGTGCGGCGATCATGACGCTGGCCGGCGGCGCCCTGTTCGGTTTCGCCAAGGCACTGGTCATCGTGTCCTTCGCATCCAGTCTGGGCGCCCTGCTCGCCTTCCTGATCGCGCGCTTCCTGTTGCGCGACTGGGTGCAGGCGCGCTTCGGCACGGCGCTCGAGTCGATCAACCGCGGCGTCGAGAAGGACGGTGCCTTCTATCTGTTCACGCTGCGTCTGGTGCCCGCGTTCCCGTTCTTCGCGGTCAATCTGGCGATGGCACTGACCGCGCTGCCGGCACGCACCTTCTACTGGGTGAGCCAGCTCGGCATGCTGGCCGGCACCATCGTGTTCGTGAATGCAGGCACCCAGATCGGTCGTATCGAATCGCTGTCCGGCATCCTGTCGCCCGGGCTGATCGGGGCCTTCGTGCTGCTGGGCGTGTTTCCGCTGATCGCCCGCAAGGTGATCGATGCGGTACGCAGTCGTGCCGTGTTCAGCCGCTGGCCGAAGCCGGCGCACTTTGACTACAACCTGCTGGTGATCGGCGGCGGCAGTGCCGGTCTGGTCACCGCCTACATCGGCGCCGCAGTGAAGGCGAAGGTGGCGCTGGTCGAGCAGCACAGCATGGGCGGCGACTGCCTGAACACCGGCTGCGTGCCGTCGAAGGCGCTGATCCGCTCGGCGCGGCTGCTGTCACAGATCGCGCACTCGAAATCGCTCGGCGTGCGCGAAGCGAGCGCTCAGTTCGATTTCGCCGATGTGATGGAGCGCGTCGCGCGCGTGGTGCGTGCAATCGAACCGCATGATTCGGTGGACCGCTATACCGCGCTGGGTGTCGATTGCTTCGACGCCAGGGCGCGCATCACCTCGCCGTGGACGGTCGAGGTGACGCAGCACGACGGCAGCACGCGCACGCTGAGCACGCGCAACATCGTCATCGCAGCCGGCGCCCGCCCCTTCGTGCCACCGATACCCGGCATCGAGACGATGGATCTGCTCACCTCGGACACGCTGTGGTCGCTGCGCACCCTGCCCGGCCGTCTGCTGGTGCTCGGTGGCGGCCCGATCGGCTGCGAACTGTCGCAGGCATTTGCGCGCTTCGGCGCGGCGGTCACCCAGGTCGAAATGGCACCGCGACTGATGGGACGGGAAGACCCTGACGTGTCGGCGCTGGTCGAAGCGCGTTTTGCGGAAGAAGGCGTGCGTGCGCTGACCGGCCACAAGGCGGTGCGCTTTGCGCGGGAAGGCGATGCGAAAGTACTGTACGCCGAAGGCCCTGAGGGTGAAGTACGCATCGAATTCGACACGCTGCTGTGCGCCGTCGGACGCACGCCCAACGTCAGCGGCTATGGTCTGGAAGAACTGGGCATCACGCTGCGGGCCAACCGGACGGTCGATACCAACGACTACCTGGAAACGCTCTACCCCAACATCTTCGCCTGCGGCGACGTGACCGGCCCTTTCCAGTTCACGCACACCGCGGCGCACCAGGCGTGGTATGCCGCAGTCAATGCCCTGTTCGGCCGCTTCAGACGCTTTGCGGTCGACTACTCGGTCATTCCGTGGGCCACCTTCACCGAACCCGAGGTGGCGCGCGTCGGTCTGAACGAAACCGACGCGAAGGCGCGCAACATTCCGCACGAAGTGACGATCTACGAACTGGATGACCTCGACCGCGCGATCACCGACGAGGTGGCGCACGGCTTCGTCAAGGTGCTCACCGTACCCGGGCGCGACCGCATCCTGGGCGTGACTATCGTAGGCGAACACGCGGGCGAACTGATCGCCGAATACGTGCTGGCGATGAAGCACGGCCTCGGGCTCAACAAACTGCTGGGCACCATCCACATCTACCCGACGATGAATGAGGCGAACAAGTTTGCCGCCGGCGTCTGGAAGAAGGCGCATGCGCCACAGACGCTGCTCGCGTGGGTCGCGCGCTATCACGCCTGGATGCGCGGATGAGTCGACTGTCCGTCGTGCTGCCGGTGCTGAACGAAGCCGCGACCATCGGCGATGCGTTGTCGCGCGTGCCGGCAACCGACGTCTGCGGCATGCAACTCATTGTCGCCGACGGCGGCAGTCTCGACGCCACCGCATCGATCGCCGCCGCGCATGGCGCCCGCGTCGTACGCGCGCCGCGCGGTCGTGCGCTGCAGATGAACGCCGGTGCGCAGGAGGCGACCGGCGACGTGCTGCTGTTCCTGCACGCCGACACGCAGCTGCCGCCCGACGCGCTCGCACGCATCGATCGAGCGATCGCAGCCGGTGCGCAGTGGGGGCGGTTCGATGTGCGCATCGAAGGTCGCCACCCGCTGCTCGCGGTCGTCGCCGCCATGATGAACCTGCGTTCCCGCCTGACCGGCATCGCCACTGGCGATCAGGCGATCTTCTGCACGCGCACACTGTTCGATGCACTGGATGGCTACGCGCCGATCGCGCTGATGGAAGACATCGACTTTTCCACCCGTGCGAGGGCGAGGTCGCGACCGGCCTGTCTGCGCGCGCGCGTCATCACGTCGGGCCGCCGCTGGGAGCGCCAGGGGGTACTGCGCACCATCTTGCTGATGTGGCGCCTGCGCCTGCGTTATTTCTTCGGTGCCGATCCGGTCGATCTGGCGCGCGACTACCGGCCGCATCATGAGTGAATCCGGAACGGCGGTACTGGTGTTTGCGCGGGCGCCCGAATCCGGCCGCAGCAAGACGCGGCTGATGCCCCTGCTGGGCGCCGACGGCGCGGCGCGTATCGGTGCGCAGCTGACCGAACGTGCGCTGCAGGTGGCCGCCGACGCGGCCATCGGACCGGTCGAACTGTGGTGTGCACCGGACTGCAGCCATGACTTCTTCGAACGCTGTCGCGACCGGTACGGCGTGTCGCTGCACGCCCAGAGCGACGGCGACATCGGCACGCGCATGACGCAGGCCTTCGACGACGCCCTTCGTCGCCATGCAGGTGCGCTGCTGATCGGCGCCGACGCCGTGTCGCTGCAGTCGACCGACCTGCGCGCAGCGGGTGTTGCGTTGCGCCGCCACGATGCGGTGTTCGCTCCGGCAGAGGATGGCGGCTATCTGCTGGTGGGGCTGCGCGTACGGCAAGCCACCCTGTTCGAAGGCATCGCGTGGGGCAGCGCCGGGGTGTGGTCGCAAACCCTTGCGGTGATCGAGCGGCTCGGCCTGCTCACGCATGTGCTCGCGACCGGTTACGACCTCGACCGGCCGGATGACTATCGACGCGCCGTGGCCGAAGGTCTGCTGGTGCCCGAACCGTGCTGACCCGCCTGCGCGCGCTGCTGCTGGCCATCGCGCTGGCGCTGACCTGCGAAGTGTCGGCGGCCGCGGCAGACTCGTTGTCGCTGCCCGCCTTTTCGACTCAGCCCGCCGGATCGACCGTGTCGGGCTGGACCGCCTACACGCTGGGCGGCAAGGCAGCGCCGGCCGATTTCCGGCTGGCCGAACTGGATGGCCTGACCGTGCTTCGTGTCGAGGCGTCGAATGCCGCCTCGGCGCTGATCCACACCCGCCGCTTCGATCCGCTCGCCACGCCCTGGCTGAACTGGCGCTGGCGCGCCGATGTACTGCCAGCCGCCGGGCGCTTCGCGACGCGGGACGGCGACGACTACGCGCTGCGCGTCTATGTGCTGTTCGATCTCGATCTGTCGAAGCTGTCTTTCGGCACGCGCACGAAAATCCGGCTGGCGCGCACCTTCTACGGCGAGCAGATTCCAACCGCCGTGCTGTGCTACGTGTGGGACACGCGCGCCGCGCCGGGCTCGCGCGCATGGAGCGCCTACACCGACCGGGTACGCATGATCGCCGTCGACGGCGCCGGTTCGCCGACCGGCAGCTGGCGCGACGTGACCCGCAATCTGGTCGAGGATTTCCGGGAAGCTTTCGGCGAAGACCCGCCGGCCGTGACCGGCATCGTCGTGGCGAGCGACAGCGACAACACCGGCGGACAGACCCTCGGTTATTTCGGAGACCTGTCGGTCACCGCCCGGTCACCGCTGCAGCCACCCCCATGAAACGTCTCGTCCTGCTCGGCGGCGGTCACGCCCACCTGTTCGTGCTGGAAGCTTTTGCGCGCGAACAGCCCGACGCGGTGGTCAGCCTGATCACGCCCGATGCGCTGACGCCGTACTCCGGCATGATGCCGGGCGTCATCGCCGGCCATTACGACTACCGGCAGGCCTGCATCGATCTCGCCCCGCTGGCAGCGCGGGCGGGCTGCGCGCTCAGGCTGGATGCCGCGGTGTCACTGGATGCCGGGCAGCGGCAGATCCGGCTGGCCAGCGGCGAGGTGATCGACTACGACATGCTGTCGATCGACACCGGTTCGACGCCGCGCATCCCCGATCTGCCGGGTGCCGACACCTGCGCGCACCCGGTGAAGCCGATCGGTCAACTGCTCGAAAGCTGGCACACCGCCCGCGCCGCTCGTTCTGCTGCAGTCGTCGGCGCCGGGGCGGCCGGCGTCGAAATCATCATGGCGCTGCATCACCGCCAACCACGGATGCGCTGCACCCTGATCGACCGCGCGCCCCACATACTCGACGGACTGTCAGTGCGCCTGCAGCGGCGGGTGATGATCGAACTGGCGCGTCAGCGGATAGACGTGGTGACCGATGCGCGCGTGTCCGGAGTCGATGGCGACGCGCTGAATCTCGGAGACGGTCGCAGCATTCCGAGCCAGTTCACCGTGTGGGCCACCGGCGCCGCCCCGCCGGCCTGGCTGCGCGGCAGCGGTCTGGCAAACGACGAACGCGGTTTCATCGCGACCGGCCCGACGCTGCAATCACTGTCACACCCTGAAGTGTTCGCCGCCGGCGACGTGGCGACGATGATCGATTCGCCTCGCCCGAAGTCGGGCGTTTTTGCCGTGCGCGCCGGTCCGCCACTGGCCGCCAACCTGCTGCGCGCCGCGCGGGGCGACACGCTGCAGCTCTGGACACCCCAGACACAGGCCCTGCTGCTGCTTGCCTGCGGCCGTCGCCACGCCATCGCCTCACGCGGCGGCTGGTCGCTGCAGGGAGATTGGGTATGGCGCTGGAAGGACCGCATTGACCGCGCATTCATGCGCCGTTTCGGCGGCTAGCGGCAGATTCAAGTTGCAAGATTCAAGATTCAAGGAACGACCTACTTGCATCTTTCATCTTGAATCTTGCATCTCAGGTCATCCTGCCGGCGGCGAGGCGGATGCGGCGTGTGCAGCGCGACGCCAGCGCTTCGTCGTGCGTCACCAGGATGAGCGTGGTGCCTTGTTCGGCATTCATGTCGAACATAAGGTCAATGACCGATGCGCCGGTCGCGGCGTCGAGATTGCCGGTAGGTTCGTCTGCCAGCAGCAGTCCGGGTTCGGGCGCAAAGGCGCGCGCCAGCGCGACCCGCTGCTGCTCGCCACCCGACAGCTGGCGCGGGTAGTGCGTCATCCGCCCGCCCAGGCCGACCCGTTCCAGCAGTGCCACCGAGCGCTCGCGCACCCGGTCGACGCCTGCGAGTTCCAGCGGCAGCATGACGTTTTCGAGCGCGGTCAGCGCCGGCAGAAGCTGGAAGGACTGGAATACGAAGCCGACCTTTTCGCCGCGCAGCTGGGCGCGGGCGTCTTCGTCGAGCGCAAAGATGTCCTGCCCGGCGATGCTGACCGAGCCGGCAGATGGCAGGTCGAGCCCGGCCAGAAGACCGAGCAAGGTCGATTTTCCTGAACCGCTGGCGCCGACAATGGCCAAAGCTTCGCCGGCACGAACCGTGAAGGCGATATCCTGAAGAATCTGCAGCGGCGCGTTCCCGCTGCTCACCTGCTTGCCCAGCCCGATGACTTCAAGGACGGTCGGGCGAGTTTCCGGAGTGTCTGTAGGCATGAAAAAAGTGTTGTTCTCGATGTTGTGCATGGTGTTCGCTGCGCTGCCGTTGCAGGCGCAGACACTGCTGGTGGTCGGCGACAGTCTGTCAGCCGGCTACGGTCTGCGCCAGCATGAGGCATGGCCTGTGTTGCTCGGGCAGAAGCTGGCGCAGGCGGGTTACGCCCATTCGGTCGTCAATGCAAGCACCAGCGGTGACACGACGGCCAACGGCCTGTCGCGCATAGACGCAGCGCTTGCGGCGCACAAGCCGGCCATCGTCATTCTCGCGCTCGGCGCCAACGACGGCCTGCGCGGCCTGCCCGTCAAAAGCATGCGCGACAACATCGAATCCATGACGCGCAAGGCACAGGCGGCCGGCGCCCGGGTGCTGATCGCCGGCATGCAGCTGCCGCCGAACTACGGCCCCGACTACACGCAAAAGTTCTCCGCTGCCTTCAGCGAGGTGGCCACAACGACCCGCTCGGCGCTGCTGCCTTTCCTGCTCGATGGTTTCGCCACCGATCCGCGCAGCTTCCTGCCGGACGGCATTCATCCGGTTGCCAGCGCACAGTCGCGCATCGTCGACAACATCTGGACGCCGCTCAAGCCTCTGCTCGGCAAGGTGGCCGACACGGCTTCGGCCACGCGCCAGCGGTGATTGCGGTCCGGCCTGCGGGTCGAACAGGCGCTGCATACATAGATGTCGTAACGCGGCAACCCATCACTCGACCATCGTCCGGCACGCTACCATCGCCGGCCGCAGTTCTCCCTGACAAGGCTGTCATGCACAGGAACAACCGGCAATGAGCGACGCTCCCATTCTGCGGCGACCGGCGGGAATGGCGTCGATCCTTCAGTTGCACGACTTCGACGCCCTCATCGATACCCGTTCGCCAGCCGAGTTTGCGCTCGACCATGTGCCGGGCGCGATCAACTGCCCGGCACTCGACGACGCGCAGCGCGCCGAAATCGGCACGCTTTACAAGCAGGTGTCGCCCTTCGTCGCCAAGCGGCGCGGTGCGGCGCTGGTTGCCCTGAACATCGGCCGCCACCTGCAGGAAACCTTCCACGACAAGGGGCCGGACTGGCGTCCGCTGATCTATTGCTGGCGGGGCGGCAAGCGCAGCGGCGCCTTCGTCACCGTACTTCGCCAGGTCGGCTGGGACGCGCACCAGCTCGAAGGTGGCTACAAGCGCTACCGTCGCGATGTGCTCGACCGGCTCGCCGCAGCCCCCGCCCAGCTTGATTTCCGCGTGCTGAGCGGACCGACCGGCAGCGCCAAGAGCCGGGTGCTCGAAAGGCTGGCCGCACGTGGCGAACAGGTGCTCGATCTGGAGGCGCTGGCCGTGCACAAGGGTTCGGTACTGGGCAGACAGCCGGGCCAGCCGCAACCGCCGCAACGCTGGTTCGAATCTCAGCTGCATGCGGTGCTGGCGACCTTTGATCCGGCGCGTCCGGTGTTCACCGAAGCGGAAAGCCGGCGCATCGGCCGGGTTTCGCTGCCGAACGAGTTGATCGAGCGCATGAGGGCGGCGCCCTGCCTGCGCATCGATGCTTCGGTGGCCGCCCGTACGGACTTCCTGCTGCGCGACTACGACTACCTCACGAGCGATGCCGAGGCGCTGATTGCCGAGCTTGAACGGCTGACCGATCTGCGCGGACATGAAACGATAGACGCCTGGTCGGCGCTGGCGCGCGCCGGCGACTGGCGCACCCTCGTCGCGGCACTGCTGGAACAGCACTATGACCCGCTGTACCGACGATCACAGCAGTACAACTTTGCACGCCACCCCGATGCGCCCACCTTCGAGGCCGACAGGCTGGACGCAGCAGGTATAGATGCGTTGGCGGCACGGATCATCCTGCAAACCGCTCAGGGCACTCTCGACGACGTGTCGGCGCGCACCGCGCAGATGCGCTGAATCATCGCCGGCGCCGGCGCGCTCAGTTCGCCCTGTTCGAAGGCCAGAACGCGTCCCCAACTGCGCGCCCAGTCGAACAGTTCGTCCGGCCGCAGCAGGAAATCCGGGTTCGTCGGCTTGCCGAAGCGCTCGTTGCCCAGCATGAAGGTTTCGTAGATCAGCACGCCGCCCGGTCGCAGCAACGCGGCCAGCTCCGCCAGTCGCGGCCGGAACAGGTAGCGCGCCACCACCACCGCATCGAAGCTGTCTGCGACCCAGGGCCACGGCTCCTTTTCGAGATCGGTGCACAGAGTGCGCACGCCTTGCACATCGGCCAGTTCGGCCAGCGCTGCCGGATCACGATCGGCCGCCAGCACGCTGAATCCGTGGCCGGCGAGCCAACGGGCATTCCGCCCGGCGCCGCTGGCGAAATCGAGGATTTCCGAGCCCGGCGCACAGAGCGCAGAGAAACGGGTGACCCATTGCGATGGCGTCTGACCGGAAAAGTGGGAATGAGAGGGCATCGGCAGGCCTTTATTCGGGGATGCGAGCAGTCAGGGCGGCATTATCATCCGAGGCACTTCAAGGAAAACAATGTTTCGCACTGCCGATATGCCGGCCTCCCCCATGACCGCCCGCGGTTTCTTCCTGTGGCGGGCGCTGCCACTGGCCATTCTTGCCGGCGTTGTTGCGGCCAGCGTGTCCGTACCGATCGGCCTTGCCGTTTTCCTCATTGCCAGCGGCATCGGTGCGGCGGCTGCACGGCAGCTGACCCTTGCCGCCGAGCGCCTGGCCGTCCAGGACAACGAAAACCTGCGCCAGCAGGACTTTGCCGACCTCGCGGCAGACTGGCACTGGGAAACCGATTCCGGCATGAGGCTTCGCGTGTCGCAGACCCGTCCGGTGCTCGGCAATGCGCTGGACATCGTTGTGGTCAACGGCCTTCAGTTCTGGAAGATCGACGCGCTGTCCCCGGTGCACGGTGACTGGGAGGAGTGCCATCGCATGATCCAGGCGCGTCAGCCCATGCAACTGCATCTGGTGCTGCGGCTCCCTGACAGCAGCGTGCGCCACATCGATCTGCGCGGCAGACCGGTGACCGATGCGCAAGGCGAGTTCTGCGGCTATCGCGGCACCGGGCGCGACGAAAGTGCATTCGTGCAGTCCACGCGCGCGCTGCGTGAGCTGGAGACGCGCCACCGCGAAATGGTGAATCACCTGCGCGAAGTCATTTTCCGCATCGATGCCCGGGGCCGCTTCACTTACCTGAACCGCGCCTGGGAAGACCTGACCGGTCAGCCGGTTTCGCAGGCCATCGGCCAGCGTGTTCTGCGCTGGCTGTCGAAGGACGAAGCGCGCTATCTGCTGGCACGGCTGGAACCGCTGCTCGACGGTCGCCGCGATTCGATGCAGGTGGAGGTGCGCACCCACACTGCCGGTCAGCCGGCGCGCTGGCTCGAAATCGCGATCAGTGCCCGCTTCGACGGCAGCGGCGGCCTGGAGAGCCTGTCCGGAAGCATTGAGGACATCACGCAGCGCAAGCAGGCCGAATCGACGCTGTATGACATGAATGCCGAACTCGAACGGCGCGTGAAGCGTCGTACCGCTGAACTTGAAGCGTCGAATCGCGAACTGGAGGCCTTTTCCTACTCGGTGTCGCATGACCTGCGCAACCCGCTGCGCGCGATCGACGGCTTTTCGCAGATCATCATCGAGGACTACGGCGATCAGCTCGACAAGATGGCGCACAGCCATCTCGCACGCATACGGGCCGCGTCGCAGAAGCTGTCGACCCTGATCGACGACCTGATCGAACTGGGGCGGCTGACGCGGGCGCCGATCAGCCGGGTGGTGGTCGACCTGTCGGCGATTGCACGCACCATCGCGCGCGAGTTGCATGCGGAGGCGCCCGAACGCGAAGCCCGCGTGTCGATCGGCCTGCACCTGATGGCGCGCGTCGACCCGATGCTTGCGCGCGTCATGCTCGAACACCTGCTGCGCAATGCGTGGGCCTTCACTGCCGCCTGCGCACCGGCCGAGATCGAATTCGATGCCCGGCTGCGCAATCGCGAAGTCGTGTTCCACGTGCGCGACAACGGTGCCGGCTTCGACATGGCACACGTGTCACAGCTGTTCCGCCCCTTCAACCGACTGCACGATCAGGCCGACAACAGCGGCACCGGTATCGGACTGGCGACCGTGCAGCGTATCGTGCACCGTCATGGCGGTCGCATCTGGGCCGAAGGCGCACCCGGCAAAGGCGCAAGCTTCTACTTCACCTTGCCCGACCCGGCTGGCTGAGTTCGGTGTCAATGTGTTGATATTGCAGTTGCACATTTATTTATTTCGAGATTCAACCTTAGAAATACTGCTCAAGTAATTAATTTAATATATTTAATTTCAGCTTTATAAAGATTGTGGATTTCCACAGGCGGAACTTGTGTTGCGATGCAATATACTGAGGTCAAGGTGCCAGGCATCACCGCGTACGGCAGCAGCAAGGCTGGCAATCACCGCCGCCACCGCTGACGACATCGCCGCGCCAAGGGAGTCCCCATGCAGTACGAGCACTATCTGAAATCCATGTTCGAACCGCAGTCGGTCGCCATCGTCGGCGCCAGCGAGCGGCACGACTCGATCGGCGCGGTGCTGATCCGCAATATGCTCGACGCGCGCTACAGCGGCGCGCTGCATGCGATCAATCCAAAACATGATGCGGTTCTGGGTGTGCCCTGCATGGCGCGTCTCGATGACCTGCGCAAGCGGCCCGATCTGGCGGTGATCTGCACGCCGGCGGCCACGGTGCCCGGACTGATCGAGGAATGCGGCCGCGCCGGTATCAAGTCGGCGATCGTCATCAGCGCCGGCTTCGCCGAAAGCGGTCCGGCAGGTGCCGAACTGGAGCGGCGCACCCGTATCGCGGCCAAGCGCGGTGGCGTGCGCATCATCGGCCCCAACTGCCTCGGCCTGATGCGACCGGCGATCGGCCTGAATGCCACCTTTGCGCACGCCGCCGGCATCTCCGGCAGCATCGGTCTCATTTCTCAGTCCGGCGCCATCTGCACGGCCCTGCTCGACTGGGCGCAGACGAATGGTGTCGGCTTCTCGACCGTGGTGTCGCTGGGTGCATCGATCGATGTCGATTTCGGGGAAATCCTCGACTACATGATTGCCGACCCGCGTACCGAAAGCATCTTCATGTACATCGAGGGCATTCGCGATGCCCGCCGCTTCATGAGTGCGCTACGCGCCGCCGCTCGGGTCAAGCCGGTGCTGGCGATCAAGGTCGGACGTCATCCGGCGGGCAACAGGGCGGTGGCGTCGCACACCGGCGCCATGGTGGGCTCGGACGATGTGTTTGACGCGGCGCTGTGCCGTGCCGGCGTGGTGCGCCTGGCGAACATGGGTCAGATGTTCTCGGCGGCCAACGCGCTGTTTACTGGCTTCAAGCCTTCGGGCAAGCGGCTCGCCGTGGTGACCAACGGCGGCGGGCCGGGCGTCATGGCGGCCGACCGCGCCGCCGATCTGGGCATCGAACTGGCCGCGCTGTCGCCGGAAACGATGGCTGCGCTGAATGGTGCGCTGCCGCCGACCTGGTCGCATGCCAATCCGATCGACCTGATCGGCGATGCCGATGCGGCACGTTACGGCGCCGCACTCAAGGCTGTGCTGGCGGATCCGGGTGTCGACGGCGTGCTGACGCTGCTGACACCGCAAGCCATGACGCAGCCGACTGCCGTGGCTGAAACCGTCATCGCCATCGCCGCCACCGCGCACAAGCCGCTGATGACCTGCTGGATGGGGGGCGAACAGGTACGCGCCGCGCGTGCGCTGTTCGAGGCGGCGCATTTGCCGACCTTCCGCTCGCCTGAGCCGGCGGTCGAGCTGTTCCATCATATTTCGTCCTATTACCAGAACCAGCAGCTGTTGCGCCATGCACCCGCCTCGCTGGCGCAGGACCTCGATCCGCCGTCGGTCGAATCGGCCCGTCTGGTGATCGAGACGGCGCTGTCGGAGCGGCGCACCGTGCTGACCGAAATGGAATCGAAGGCGCTGCTGGCCGCTTTCCGTATTCCGATCGCACAGACCGTGGTCGCGCGCAGCGCGACCGAAGCCATGGTGTACGCTGAAGAAATGGGCCTGCCGGTCGCCATGAAGATCGATTCGCCCGACATCACGCACAAGAGCGATGTCGGCGGCGTGCGGCTGCATGTCGACAACCTGCGCGCAGTTCGTGACTGCTGGCAGGAACTGATGGCGGAAGTCGGCCGGCGCAAGCCCGATGCCCGGCTGACCGGCGTATCGATCGAACCCATGGTGACCAAGCCCAATGCACGCGAGCTTTTCGTCGGCGTGGTGCACGACGATGTGTTCGGGCCGGTCATCAGCTTCGGCCATGGCGGCACCCGCATCGAGGTGCTGCGCGACCGCGCGGTCACGCTGCCGCCGATCAATGTCGAACTGGCGCGCGATGCCATCCAGCGTACCCGCGTATCGGCCATGCTGGGCCAGTTCCGCGGCATGCCGGCGATCGACATGGACGCGCTCGAGCGGGTGCTGATCCGCGTGTCCGAAATGGTGTGCGAGCTGCCCTGGATACGCGAGATGGACATCAACCCGCTGCTTGTCGACGAGCGCGGCTGCGTGGCGGTGGATGCGCGCATCATTCTTGCCGACGTGTTGCCGACCGCGACGCCCTACTCGCACATGGCGATCCACCCGTATCCGGCGCGACTGGAACACGTGGTGAATCTGCCCAATGGCGCACGCGCCATCATCCGCCCGATCCGGCCGGAAGATTCCGACCGCGAAGCCGACTTTGTGCGCGCCCTGTCGCCGGAAACACGCTATCTTAGATTCATGAGCACGATCAAGGAGTTGCCGGGCCCTTTGCTGGCCCGCCTGACGCAGATTGACTACGACCGCGAAATGGCGCTGGTGGCCATTACCGGTGATGGCGACAGCGAAGAGCAGATCGGCGTCTGTCGCTATGTCGTCAATCCGGATGGTGAATCGTGCGAATTCGCCATTGTGATTGCGGATGCGTGGCAGCGTCAGGGACTCGCCCGCACGATGATGGGTTTGCTGATCGAAGCCGCGCGCGAACGCGGGCTCAAGGTGATGGAAGGCGTGTTTCTCGCCAACAATGAACGCATGCTGCGCTTCGTGCAGAGCCTGGGTTTCCACATCAACCGCGACCCGGAAGACAGTTCGCTGTTCAACGGCGAACTGGAACTGCGTCCGTAGTGAGCGCACTGTCTGCCCGCTGCAGCTGGTGCGGACAGGACCCGCTGTACGTCGCCTATCACGACACCGAATGGGGCGTGCCGGTGCGCGATGAGGCGGCGCTGTTCGAACGGCTCATTCTCGAAGGTGCGCAGGCCGGTCTGGCGTGGATCACGATACTACGCAAGCGCGAAGCCTATCGGCGCGCCTTCGAGGGTTTCGACGCCGCACGCATCGCGCGCTACGGTGACGAAGATCGTGCGCGACTGATGGCCGACGCCGGCATTGTGCGCAATCGGCTGAAGATCGACGCCACCATCGGCAATGCGCGCGCGCTGCTGGCGCTGCACGAGCGCGGCGAAACACTCGCCGGACTGCTGTGGGAGCTCGTGGACGGACAACCGCTGATCAACCACTGGCGCCGCCCGGCCGATTGCCCGGCGACGACGGACCTGTCGGACCAGCTGTCGAAGCGGCTTGCCCAGCGCGGCTTCCGCTTCGTCGGCAGCACCATCGTCTATGCCTGGATGCAGTCGGTTGGCGTCGTGAATGACCATATTGTCGACTGCTTCCGTCACCGCGAACTGGTGCGTCCGCTGGCCTGACGCGCACGAACCGCGCGGCGGACGGATAGTCTGTGCACCGTCTGCCAGCCACCCACCCCTGATGTCCGATCCGGAAATACCGTCCGACGAACCCACGCGTGCCGACGTCCGGCGCATTGTCGCGTCGTCTTCGCTCGGCCGGCAGCTGCGCGCCGCGCGGGCGAAGCAGCAGCGCGAGCAGGCGGCCGGGCAGACAGGCGAGCGCGTGCCGCCCCGGCCGGCCCGACGTGCCCGGCGTGCCGGTGGTTCGCTGCCCGACTTCGCCGCGTTGCAGCTGCGCATCGAAGGGCTTTACGCCGAGCGGGGTTGGCGTGTGTTCGAGTTCCAGCGCGCGGTGTGGGCATATCTGCAGCAGGGCCGCAGCGGCCTGCTGCACGCCGGCACCGGATCGGGCAAGACCCTGGCGGTGTGGCTCGGGGCGCTGCTGCGGGCCGCGGCCCAGCCCGCCCCGGGGCTGCGTGTGCTGTGGATCACCCCTATGCGCGCACTCGCTGCGGACACCGCGCTGACGCTGGGCGAGTCGGCGCGCGCGCTCGGTCTGGACTGGGATGTCGGCCTGCGCACCGGCGACACCGGTTCGGCCGAGCGCGCCCGCCAGGCACGCGCGTGGCCGCAGGCGCTGGTCACCACGCCGGAAAGCCTCACGCTGATGCTGTCGCACGACACCGCGCGCGATCAGCTGGGCGGGCTGTGTGCCGTAGTGGTCGATGAGTGGCATGAACTGATCGCCAACAAGCGCGGCGTGCAGACGCAACTCGCGCTGGCCCGGCTGCGGCAGTGGAATCCTGCGCTGCCGGTATGGGGCCTATCCGCCACATTGGGTAATCCGGACCATGCGATGCAGGTGCTGTGCGGTCCGGGGGGCGCACGGGTCGCCGGCGAAGTCGACCGGCCGGTCAAGCTGGACAGCCTGATTCCGGCGCGCACCGAACGCTTTCCGTGGGCCGGCCATCTGGGTGTGAAGCTGCTTGACGCCGTGCTGACCGAACTGGACGCCAGTCCGTCGACCTTGCTGTTCACCAACACGCGGTCGCAAGCCGAGCTGTGGTACCAGGCGTTGCTGGCGGCGCGCCCGGACTGGGCCGGACTGATCGCGCTGCACCACGGCTCGCTGTCGCGAGAGGTGCGCGAGTGGGTCGAAGCCGGGCTGAAGAACGGCACGCTGCGCGCCGTGGTATGCACCTCCAGCCTGGACCTGGGCGTGGACTTCCTGCCGGTGGAGCGCGTGCTGCAGCTGGGCTCGCCGAAGGGTGTGGCGCGACTGATGCAGCGCGCCGGCCGCTCGGGCCACGCACCCGGCCGCATACCGCACGCCACCTGCGTGCCCGGCCATGGCCTGGAACTGATCGATTCGGCCGCCGCGCGCCGCGCAGTCGCAGCCGGGCGCATCGAACCGCGCCACAGCCCGGAGGCACCGGTGGACGTGCTGGTGCAGCACCTGGTGACGCTGGCGCTGGCCGGCGGTTTCGATGCTGACGCGCTGAAGGCGGAAATCCGGACCACTCATGCCTACCGCGCGCTGGACGACGGCACCTGGGACTGGGCGATGGATTTCGTCAGCCGCGGCGGCGCGTCGCTGTCTGCCTATCCGGATTACCGCAAGGTCGAACGCGATGCTGGCGGTCGTCACTGCGTGCCGCGCACGGACATCGCCCGCCGCCACCGCATGCAGATCGGCACCATCACCGCCGATTCGGCTGTCGATGTGCGCTGGGCGAGGGGTGGAAAGAGCAATGGAAAGAGCGGCGGTCAGAGCGCCCCCGCGTCCGGCGCTGCGGCATTGGCCGGTGGCCGGCTCGGTCAGGTCGAGGAATCCTTCATCGGCCGTCTGAAGCCGGGCGACTGTTTCCTGTTCGCCGGCCGGGTGCTCGAACTGGTCGCGGTGCGTGACATGCAGGCGCTGGTGCGCGCCGGCAACGCGGCGCGCGGCACGGTGCCGCGCTGGGCTGGCGGACGCATGCCGCTGTCCAGCGAACTGGCGCAGGAAATCCGTACGCTGATCGCACTCGCCGCGCAAGGCGACTACCCGGAGCCGGAAATGCAGGCGCTGCGCCCGCTGCTCGACGTGCAGCGCGGCTGGTCGGCGCTGCCGCGCGAAGACGAACTGCTGATCGAAGTCATGCAGTCGCGCGAAGGGCATCACGCCTTTTTCTTCCCGTTCGCCGGCCGGCCGGTGCATGCCGGGCTGGCCGCATTGCTCGCCGGGCGCATTTCGCGCAGCCGGCCGATCACCTTTTCGCTGTCGTTCAACGACTACGGCTTCGAGCTGCTGTCGGCCTCTCCGGTTGACTGGGCGCAGGAATTCTCGGCCGGTCTGCTGTCCGGCAACGCGCTGGATGCCGACATCGAACATTGCCTGAACGCCGCCCAGCTCGCGCGCCGCCGCTTTCGCGAAGTCGCCCGGGTGGCCGGCCTGACCTTCCAGGGCTATCCGGGACAGGGCAAGACCGCACGCCAGCTGCAGGTCAGCAGCGAATTGCTGTTCGACGTGTTTTCGCGCCACGACCCGGACAACCTGCTTCTGCACCAGGCAAAGCTGGAAGCCCTGCAGGACGAACTGGATGCCGACCGCATCGCCGGCACGCTGGCTGCGATGCGCGCCGCCCGCCACTGCATCACCCGCCCGCCGTCGATGACGCCCTTCGCGTTTCCGCTTCTGGTGGCGCGGCTCCGCGAGCGGCTGTCGAGCGAACAGCTGTCCGAGCGGGTGGCACGCATGGTGGCGCTGCTGGAAAAAGCGGCCGGGCCCTGAAGTCATGCTGCAGATCGACCTTGCCGGCGAATCGCTGACGCTGCTCGCCGAACGTGCGCTGTGGTGGCCGGCGCAATCCACCCTGCTGATCGCCGATGCGCATTTCGGCAAGGGTCTGACCTTCCGCGCGCGCGGCGTGGCCGTGCCTTCGGGTACCAGCGACGACACGATGGACCGGCTGGCGGCACTGCTCGCCCGCACGGGGGCGGCCCGCGTCGTGTTTCTCGGCGACCTGCTGCACGCCCGCGAAGCACGCCAGCCGGCGTTGATGACGTCGCTGGCCGGGCTGCGCACACCGGGCGTCGAGTGGGTGTTGGTGCGCGGCAACCACGACATGCACGCAGGGGTGCCGACCGAACTGGGGCTGACCGTGGTCGACGAGCCCATGCTGATGGCGCCGTTCGCGCTGTGCCATCACCCGGATGCGCGACCGGGCCATTACGTGCTGGCCGGCCACATCCATCCGGCGTTGCGCGTCGAGGCGGGAGGCGACCGGCTGCGCCTCCCTTGCTTCGCCTTCGGCCCGGATGTCGGCCTGCTGCCGGCCTTCGGCAGCTTCACCGGACACATGACGCTGGAACCCGAGGCCGGCATGCGCTGCTTCGTCGCTGCCGCCGACCGCGTGCTGGAAGTGCCGCATGCCTCGGCACGCCGGCGCGGCAAGGCCTAAAATGCAGCGCTTGCATGATCCGTCGCGCGGCGACACCCGTTTTCCGGAATCCGAATGCCAATCAGCCCGAACGCCCTGAACACCGCTTCGCTGCCTGCGCTCTACAGCGCAGAGGCGCTGCGGCGCATCGAGCGGCACTATGCACCGCGCAGCTCGCCGCGCCTGATGGAGCGTGCCGGCGCGACCGGGGCGGCCAAGGCGATGGAAATCATGGGTGGCCGGCACGGCCGCGTGCTCGTGATGTGCGGGCCGGGCAACAACGGCGGCGATGGCTTCGTCATCGCCCGTCAGCTGCGTCAGACCGGCTTCGACGTGATCGTGGCCTACATCGGCGACGAGCATGCGCAAGCCACCGACGCAGTATCGGCCTGGGCGTCCTGGCGTGCCATTGGCGGTGTCACCCTGCCGCGTCTGCCGCAGGGCGAGTACTCGCTGGTGGTCGATGCGCTGTACGGCATCGGCCTGACCCGACCGGTCGAAGGCGAGCACGCGGCCTGGATCGATGCGGTCAATGACATGACCTGCCCGGTGCTGGCCATCGACGTGCCGAGCGGATTGAACGCCGACACCGGCCGCGTGCTGGGTCGCGCCATCCGTGCGTCGCACACGGCGACGATGATCGCGCTGAAACCCGGCCTGCTGACGCTGGACGGGCCTGACCACTGCGGCGAGCTGTCGCTGCACGATCTGGGACTTGACTGCGCGCTGGTCGCGCGGCCGTCCGGCTGGCAGGTCGGCCGAGCGCTGTTCGACCACCTGCTGCGCCCGCGCGCACGCAACAGTCACAAGGGCACCAACGGCAATGCGGTGCTGATCGGCGGCGCGCGCGGCATGGCCGGTGCCGCGCTGCTGGCCGGGCGCGCCGCCTTGAAGGTGGGGGCCGGCCGTGTCTATGTCGGCATGCTCGACCACGCCGCCCTGCCGCTCGATCCCGAACAGCCCGAGTTGATGATCCGCTCGCCGGGTGAAATCCTGACCGGCGACCTGGCGACCTGCGTCGCCATCGGCCCGGGTCTGGGTCAGAGCCCGGCGGCGCTTGAACTGATGCGCGAGGCGATTACCACCACCGCCACGCTGGTGCTCGACGCCGACGCGCTGAATCTGTTGTCGCAACATCCGGATCTGGCACAGGCGGTGCACGACCGCAGCGCGCCGACACTGCTCACGCCACACCCCACCGAAGCGGCGCGTCTGCTCGGCAGCACGACGCCGCAGGTGCAGGAAGACCGCATCGCCTCGGCCTGCGCCATCGCGCGCCGCTACCACGCCGCGACCGTGCTAAAGGGCTGCGGCAGCGTGATCGCATTGGCCGACGGACGCTGGTTCATCAACACCACCGGCAATCCGGGCATGGCGTCGGCCGGCATGGGCGATGTGCTGACCGGGCTGATCGCCGGTCTGCTGGCGCAGGGCTGGCCGGCCGATCTGGCGCTGATCGGCGGCGTGCATCTGCACGGGCTGGCCGGCGACCGGCTGGTCGCGCTGGGCAAGGGACCGAATGGCCTGACCGCCGGCGAAGTGATCGAATCGGCGCGCGCTGCCTTCAATGCGCTGATCGCCGGCACCGATCTGCAGGAAGTCAGCCATATCCCGCTCTGACCGCTCGCAGCCGCTGATCGGCGTGATGCTGATGCTGGCGGCCCTGTTCTGCTTCGCCGTGCTGGACACGACCGGTAAATACCTGTCGCAGCGTTATCCGGTCGGCGTATTGGTGTGGGCGCGCTATCTCGTACCGGCCATCGTGCTGGGCGCCGTGCTTTACCCGCGCATGGGACGCACCCTCGTGGTCACCGCTCGCTGGCGGCTGCAGATCGTGCGTGCCGCGCTGCTGGCCGGTGTGTCCTTCCTGATCATGGGCGGCCTGCGCACGATTCCGATGGCCGAAGGCACGTCGCTGTTCTTCATCACGCCGCTCATCGTCACGCTGCTGGCCGGTCCGGTGCTGGGCGAGCGGGTGACCGGGGCGCACTGGTTGCTCGCGCTGTTCGGCTTTTCCGGCGTGTTGCTGATCGCCCGCCCGGACGGCGACCTGCCCCTGGTGCCGGTGCTGATGCTGCTGGCCGGCTCGCTGCTGTACGCGCTGTACCAGCTGGCGACGCGCACGCTGGCGCCGACCGAGCGACCTTTGACCACCCTGTTCTACACCGCGCTGATCGGCGCCGGGGTCTCCTCCGTTGCGCTGCCGGCGGCTGCAGACAGTGACATCCCGAGCTGGCAGGACACCCTGCTCGTGCTGTCGCTGGGCGTGTCCGGCATGGCCGGTCACTTCCTGCTGATCCGCGCGATGGCCTTCGCGCCGGCGTCGACGCTGAGCCCACTCATCTATGTACAACTGGTCTGGGCGACGCTGATGGGCTGGCTGGTGTTCGGTGACCTGCCCGGCGCCAGTGCCATTGGTGGTGCAGTCATCATCGTGGCCAGCGGATTGCTGAGTGCCTGGCTGGCGCACCGACGCTGAGCGTGTCCGGTGTGACTGCCGCCGCATGGCGCGCACGGGCGCGATGCTAGAATCCGCCGCTTCGATCTACCGGTCACTGCCATGCGGGAAAATGAACAGCTGTCCATCGAAATCCAGCGCAATGTGTCGCAGGCGCTTGCCGAGGATGTCGGCACCGGCGACCTGACGGCGCGCCTGATTCCGCCCGGGCGTGCTGCACAGGGCCTGGTGACGGCGCGCGAGGAAGCGGTGCTGTGCGGTCGCGACTGGTTCGAAGCCTGCCTGCGCGCGCTTGATCCGAAAGCGACGGTCGCCTGGCATGTACCGGAAGGCGAATGGGTGGCGCCGGACCAGAAGCTGTGCGAAATCCTGTCGGAAACGCGAGCGCTGCTGACCGCCGAACGTGCTGCACTGAATTTCGTGCAGCTGCTGTCGGCCACCGCCACGATGACACGGCGCTTCGTCGATGCGATTTCAGGTACGTCGGCGCGCATCGTCGATACGCGCAAGACACTGCCCGGGCTCCGACTTGCGCAGAAGTACGCAGTACGCATCGGCGGCGGGCTGAACCACCGCATGGGTCTGTATGACGGCATCCTGATCAAGGAAAACCACATCATGGCGGCTGGCGGTATCCGCCCGGTGCTGGCGCGGGCGCGCGGCATTGCACCGTCGAACGCCTTCATCCAGATCGAGGTGGAGACGCTGGCGCAGCTGCGCGAGGCGCTGGACGCCGGAGCCACCATGGTGCTGCTGGACAACATGAGCATCGACCAGATGCGCGAGGCGGTGGCGATCAATGACGACCGGGCAGAACTCGAAGCGTCCGGTGGCGTGGATCTGGACCGGGTGCGCGCCATTGCGGAAACCGGTGTGGACCGCATTTCGATCGGCGTGCTGACCAAGAACGTACGCGCGATCGACCTTTCTCTTCGTCATGTCGAACGCTGAGCGTCCGGCATACTCGACCGATACCTGCGGAGACCCGGGCTGATGTGGTTCATCCTGTATTACATCGTTGCGATCACTGTTCTCATCCTGCATTTCACCGGTTTTCTCGCCCGCAACAACATCGAATGGCTGGTGTTCGTGCTGGCCGTGACCGTATTCCCTGCGGTGCTCTACCTCTAGAAAGCAGATCAGCCGGCGCCCTTCCGGCCTGACTGCCCCTGCAGTGGCTGCCCGGTCGGTAGCTGCTTCTCCTCCTTGACTTCTGTCTGACACTCACCGGTGCGGCCACGCACGGGTATCGGCTGCCGTCGCTCTGAATATAGAATTCTAAATCGGGGTGAGAAGCATTTGCATTTCGGTTACTATTCGTGCGCAAATTACCCGGGTCATCCAAGGTAACAATCCCCGCAAGGAGCACGCATGAAGCAGCGATCGAACGACATCACATCCGCCCGAAACAGCGCAGATCGGGAAAAAACCCGGGCGGCAGTCGATCTGCGGGGCCGTACCGTGCTGCCGCTGGGCGCGGCGCTGATGGCGGGAGGCTTCAGTTTTGCTGCGCAGGCCGCCGAGGCGACGCCGAAAGGCAAAGTGCTGCCGGAAGTGAGCGTCGAAGCTCAGGCGCCCCCGCCCTACAAGGCCGAGCTACTGTCGTCGCCTAAGCGACCGCAGGCGATTCAGGACATTCCGCAGACGGTGCAGGTGTTGACCGAAGAGATGCTGGAGATCCAGGGCACGAAAACCCTGCGCGATGCGCTGCGCAACGTGACCGGCATCAGCTTCCAGGCCGGCGAAGGCAATCCGCCGTCCGGCGACCAGTTGAAGATCCGCGGCTTCTCGGCGCGCGACGACATCCTGGTCGATGGTGTGCGCGACGCGGGCGTGTTCTTCCGCGATCCGTTCAACGTCGAAACCATCGAAGTGACCAAGGGCCCGGCATCGGCTTTTGCCGGTCGCGGCTCGTCCGGCGGCACGATCAATCAGGTGTCGAAGGCGCCATCGCTGAAGCAGAAACGCGAAATCGAGGCCGGCATCGGCACCGACAGCCTGTATCGAGTCTCCGCCGACATCAATCAGCCGCTCGAAAGCATCCGCGGTGCTTTCCGGCTGAACCTGATGTCGCACCAGAACGACCAACCCGGTCGTGACGAGGTCGAGAACAAGCGCTTCGGCATCGCACCGTCGATCGCCTTCGGCCTGGGTACGCCCACCCGTTTCACGCTCAGCTACATGTACATGCGGCAGGACAACCGGCCGGACGCGGGCCTGCCGAATGCGCGCAACGCCAGCCTGCAAAATTCAGGGTTCGGCGGCAAGGTGGCGCCGGTCAACTACTCGAATTACTACGGTCACAGCACCGACTACCAGGACCTGGAAACCCATCAGGCCACGTTCAGGTTCGAACATGACTTCAACGACAAGGTCAGTGTCCGCAACCAGCTGCGCTACGGCCACACGAGCAATGATTCGATCTTCTCGTCGCCGCGCTTTTCTCCCGGCGGCCTGACCACCTTCAACGCGAATACGCGGGTGGTCGGCAACCAGAAGCCGCGTGATCAGGACAACGAACTGCTGATCAACCAGACCGACCTGACGTTCAAGCTCATGACCGGGGCCATTCGTCACCACCTCGTGACCGGTCTGGAACTGTCGCGCGAAGACAGTGAGAACAAGCGCCGCCTCGATGCCAACGGCCCGGCGACCAATCTGCTGGATCCGCAGTTGCGTGCCGCCGCGCCGATTGCTTACAACGGCACACGCGCCCGGCTCGATCTGGAAACCACGGCGCTCTATGTGTCGGACATCATCACGCTGACGCCGCAATGGGACATCAACGCCGGTCTGCGCTGGGACCGGGTGAAGACGACGGTGCGGGCGCTGAACGACGGCCGCGTGCCGGGCTACAGCCAGGACCTGTCGCGCACCGATACCGAGGTGTCGGGCAATGTCGGCCTCATCTTCCGGCCCGTCCCGACGCTGAGCCTGTACGCCGGCTACGGCAGTTCCTTCGATCCGTCAGGCCGCGCCGAAATCGTGCAGCTGGCCGGCGGCAACAACAATCTTCCGGTCACCGTGGCCGACTTCAACCTGAAGCCGGAGCGCACCCGAAGCTATGAAGTCGGTGCCAGGTGGAATGCGCTGGGCGAATCGCTGTTGATCCATGGCGCCCTGTTCCGCACCGAACGGTTCAACGGCCGCACGCGCGGTCCGGCAGACATTGCGACGGTGCTCAATGGCGTACAGGAAGTGCAGGGCATCGAACTGTCGGCCACCGGCCGCGTGACGTCGCGGCTGAACCTGTTTGCCGGCTACACTTTCCAGGACAGCGAAGTGAAGAAGTCGAACGACGCGGTGCAGCTCGGACAGGAACTTGACAACACGCCACGCCACACCTTCAATGCGTGGGCCACCTACCAGCTGACCAATGAACTGAGCGTCGGTGGCGGCGTGCAGTATGTCGATACCCGGAACAACATCATCGCCAGCAGTGCCAGCACCGACCTTGTGGTCGTGGTTGACGACTACTGGCTGTTCGATGCAGTCGCGCTCTATCAGGTCAGCAAGGACCTCAAGCTCAGGCTCAATGTGTACAACCTGATGGATGAGAAATACCTGTTCGAAGTGGCCGGAGGCCAGAGCATCCCGGGTGCCGGTCGCGCCGCTGTGCTGTCGGCCATCCACTCGTTCTGATCCCGATTCCTGCTGAACTGCCCTGCCCATGTTGCTGACGATAGAAGATCTGCTGTCGAATGATGAAGTCGCCCTGGTGTGCGCGCTGCTCGATCGTGCCGAGTGGTCGAGCGGTGCGGCCACCGCGGGTACGCAGGCCGTCACCGTCAAGAACAACTGGCAGATCGCCGACGATGCGCCTCTGCTGCCTGAGTTGCGGCGCATCGTTCTGGCGGCACTGAACCGCTCGCCGATGTTTTTCACCGCAGTGCTGCCGCACCGCATCGTGCCGCCCTGCTTCAACCGCTACGCCGACGACGCCGACCGCTATGGTGCGCACATCGACAATTCGATGCGCGCACTGCCCGATGGCAGCGGCTATGTGCGCGCCGACGTGTCGGCCACATTGTTCCTGTCCGATCCGGCCGATTACGACGGTGGCGAACTGGTGATCGAAGACACCTACGGCCGTCACGAAGTGAAGCTGCCGGCCGGCAGTCTGGTCATCTATCCGTCTTCGTCGGTGCATCAGGTGCGGCCGGTGACGCGCGGTGAGCGCATCGGCTGCTTCATGTTCATCCAGAGTCTGGTGCGGGACGCCGAACAGCGACGCCTGCTGTTCGATCTCGACATGGAATTGCTGGCGCTGCGCCAGCAGCTGGGTGAAACGCCATCCATGGTCAGATTGACCGGTGTCTATCACAACCTGCTGCGCCGCTGGGGTGACACCTGAACGTGACCATCCCTGCGCCGCGTTCGATCGCCGATTATCGCGAGCTGGCGCGCACACGCCTGCACCCTGACCTCTGGCACTACCTCGACGACGGCCGCGAAACGCCGTGCGGGCGCGCCAACCGCGCAGCGTTCGACGCTGCGCCGCTGACGCCGCGCCCGCTGACCGATGTACGCGGCGGTCATACCCGCATCGAACTGTTCGGCGAACGGCTCGCTCACCCGATGCTGCTCGCCCCGCTCGCCTATCAGCGCCTGTATCACCCGGACGGCGAACAGGCGAGTGCCATGGCAGCGAATGCGCAGGACGGGCAGATGATCATCAGCTCGCTGGCCAGTCAGCCATTCGACGCCATCGCGCGTGCCGCAGAGCGCGCGCCGTGGTTCCAGCTTTACTGGCAAGGCAGCCGCGAAGCGACACGCCGGCTGCTCGATCGCGCCATCGCTGCCGGCGTCCGCGCTGTGGTGTTCACGGTCGATGCGCCTGTGAAGCAGACCGCGCTGGCGCTGCCGGCGCAGGTCGGTGCGGTCAATCTCGATGCACCTGCGCGCCCGGTCGCAATCGCCGACGGCCAGAGCCAGGTGTTCGACGGCTGGATGGCGCAGGCACCGACCTGGGACGATCTGGACTGGCTGCGCGACCTCACGCCGCTGCCCCTGCTGCTCAAGGGCGTGCTGCACCCGGACGACGCGGTGCAAGCGGTGCGTCGGGGCTGTGACGGCGTTGTCGTGTCCAACCACGGCGGACGCGTGCTGCCCGGGGCACCGGCAAGCCTGGCGGCGCTGCCGGCCGTCGTGAGCGCCGTCGGGCCCGGCGTACCGGTGCTGCTCGACAGCGGCATCGACAGTGGCATCGACGTGCATCGCGCACTGGCGGAGGGCGCGCATGCGGTACTCATCGGGCGACCTTGCATCTGGGGGCTTGCCGGCAACGGTGCGTTCGGTGTTGCGCACGTCATTCGGTTGTTGCGCGACGAACTGGAACAGAGCATGGCGCTGTGCGGCCATGCCGGCGTGGCGGCCATCCGCCCCGGCAGACCCTAGCGCAGGAAAGTCCGGCTGATTTCGCGGAATTCGTCCGAGCCCGCCGCACCGAGCCATTCGAATGCCACCATTTCACGCGACACCACGATCACGCCGTGCTGACGCATCCGGTCGATGGCCACCATGCGATTGGACGGGTCGCGTGACGCGATGCAATCGGCGGCGACAAACACCTGCTTGCCGCTGGACTGCAGGTCCAGCGCACTCTGCAGCACGCAGATATGCGCTTCGATGCCGCAGATCACGACCTGCGGCCGCTGCAGCCCTGTCATCGTATCCAGACAGCCATCGGTGACGCATGAAAAGCGCATCTTGGGCGCGATGGACTGAACCGGTACGAGGTCACGCAGCGCCTGCACCGTCGCGCCCAGACCTTTCGGATTCTGCTCGCAGATCGAAACCGGAACCGACAGACGTTGCGCGATGCGCACCATCCAGACGACATTGTCAAGCAGGCGTCCTGCGTCATCCATCGCGGGCAACAGGCGCTCCTGCATATCGATCAGCAGCAGCGACGATCCGTGGCGGTCAATCAGCATCGAACACTCCGTCCATCCTTGTTGCGTATGAGCTTAACAGCCGTTGATGACATCCGGCATCGCCCGGCTCAGAGCAGCAGCATGGACGCCACCGACAGCTCGTCCAGCCGGGCCAGTTCTTCGGTGGTCTGCCAGGCACGGTACTCGATCACGCCGAACGCGACCGCAGCCAACAGGGAACACAGCACCAGGCCGGTCATCCAGCCACGCAGCACGCGCGGGCGGCGATCCGGCGCACCGGCCCGCAGCCGTTGCTGCAGGTCCGGCGACGGCTGCGGTTCAGGCAATTCGCGCAGCGCACTGCGCAGCGCATCGTCGGCGAACGGGCCCGATGCGGCATCCGGTTTGACACCAGACAGTGGTTCAGTCATGTGCATCCCCTCCTGACAGCAGGGTCTTGAGCCGGGCCCGGGCCCGGAACAACAGTTGGTGGACTGCATTTTCGGCCAGCCCCAGTTCGTGTGCAATGGCCGCGATGTCGCATTCTTCCCACGCCCACATCATCAGCGCGCTGCGCTGGCGCGCCGGCAACCGTTCGAGGGCCTCGTGCAGTCGCGCGCTGCGCACGCCCGCCAGCCAGTGCTGCTCCGGTGTGGCTGCCGGATCAACCAGATCGTCGAGCACCGATGGGTCAGCGCGTTCCACCTCGCGGCGGAAGCGGTCCATGCACAGATTGCGCACGATGGTCAGGAACCAGGTCGTCACCGATGCGCGGGGCTCGAAGCGTGGCGCGTGCTGCCAAAGACGACAGAACGCTTCCTGCACGACATCCTCCGCGTCCGCCCTGTTGCCAGTCAGCCGCCACGCAAGTGCGTGGGCCCGTGGCAGCAGGCGTCGCACCAGTTCGTCGGAGGCGGCCCGCATCCCCGCATGCGCCTGCTGCAGCAACGCAGCGTCACTGCGCCAGGCGCGCGGCAGCAGCCCATCCAGTGCCGGCAGGCCGAATTCAGCAGCCACGGATGTCTGCAGCCACAGGTCTAGCGTCCGATCTCGCGCTGCCAGCGGCGACGCTCTTCAGGTGTCATGCGGTCGAGCAGTTCGCGCCGCTCGCGCAGCAGGGCCTTGCGTTCTTCCGCCGACAGGGAGCGGATGTAATCCCGCCGCTCGGCACGCAGGCGATCCCGGTCTGCATCACTCATGGCTTTCCAGTCTTCGCGCAGCCGGTCAGCGATTTCGCGCCTCTGCTCCGGCGGAATCGCCGACAGGCGTTCGCGCAGACGTTCGCGAAACTGCCGGCGCTCGTCCGGCGTGGCGGCGCGCAGTTTCTCGCGCAAGGCGCCGGCACGCGCATCGCGTTCGGCGGCCGGCAGGGTGCTCCACGCCTGCGGGTCGGGTACTTCGGGCAACGCAGCCTGCGCGCCGCCCGACCGGAGCCCGAACGCGAGCATGCACGCGACCAGGAGCAGGATCGGGATCGGGCGGTACGGCTGGCACATGGCGTAATCGGAGGAAAGTGCGAACACGTCGGTTCCAGGCTTCACGGTCACCGCCATTGAACGCGCGGGACGCCGGATTCTTACGCGACATCCGGGGCCGCCGCAAACCCTTACATCCGCTTACATGCGGGCGACGTAAGAAGTGGCGGGCGCGCAGCGTTCAAGCGATGCAGGCGTTGCATTCGCACGCCGTTGATTTTCCGGAGACCACCATGAAAGCCCTGCCGCTCGCCGCCCTGCTCGCCCTTGCCTTCAGCACCGCGGCACACGCTCAGCCCGCGCCGTCCGACCGCATGGAAACCCGCATTGACAACCGGCAGGACAGACAGGAAACGCGGACCGACCGCGGCATCGCGAACGGGACGGTCACCGCGCACGAAGCCGCCCGGCTGGAACATCAGCAGGCGCATATCGATCGCGTGGAGAACCGGGCACTGGCCGATGGCGCGATCGATCGCAAGGAAGCGGTCAGGATGGAACGCATGCAGGATCGCGCCAATGCCAGCATCCGGCATCAGAAGCATGACCCTCAGATGCGTCGCTGACGGTCGGCCGCCCTTACCTTAATGTGCGCGCTGCTGGCCGAGCGCCTGGCTGACCGCCCGGTCGAACATCGGCTCATTGTTGACCACGCGTGCTTCGCCGTTCGCCAGTTGCAGCGCCAGCGCGTCGGGTGCGATCGAGGTGGCCCGCGTCGAACCGGGATTGGTGAACAGGTAGATGCCGCGTTGCGGGCTGACCCAGTTCAGGCGCATGCGCACGAAACTACCGTCAACCTGGCGAAACTCGATCCAGTCGCCGCGCTTGAGTTCGAACACGCGGTCCTGCTCCTGGATGTCGAGCGGTGACGGCAGATTCAACGAAATGTCATTGAGTTCCAGGCCGTCCTGTTCGACATGCTCGCTGACCACTTCCGGTGCCGGCACATCGTCATTCGCGGAGTATGCCTCGGGCACCCACTGTTCAACCGCCGGCGGCGCTGTCGCTGCACCAGGTTTGAGCCACTGCGCGTGCAGATCGAACAGGCCGTTGAGCAGCATCAGCTTGTCGGCCGGATGGGCGCCTGCCAGGTCGAAGCCCTGGTTGAGACGGCGCAGCAAACCGGGCAGCGCCACGACCAGGGCACGGCGCTCATCCGCATCGGCCTTGGCCTGCACGCTCCAGATCAATTCGTCGATGGTGGCGAGCGCCTGCTGGTAATCGACCGCCGCGTCCGGACCGGTATCGACATGCTTGCGCAGCAGTCGCCGCCATACGCCATCGAGCAGACTTTGCACCACACCGGGCAGCGGCTTGCGCAGCCGGTCATCGATCTCGTCGTCGGCGACTCGCCGCGCATCCTCGCGGCGCAGTCTTTCCTGCTCGCGCGCGCTGGCGATCAGCGCTGCCGCTTCGGCGCGCTGCGTCTCGTCTGCTTCCAGTTCGATGACGAAGGCGCGCAGGTCGTCGCTGCAGGCCTCGAACAGGCTCAGATCGCGATCGAAATCTCGCAGGATGCGGTCGACGATTTCCGCCAGCTTGATGTAGAGGGGGTCTTCGTGACCGACGTCGCGCCCCCAGCGCATCATCGAGTTGGAAATCAGGTCGAGCAGTCGGCGCGCCGGATGCGCCTTGCTGGAGAAGAAGCTGCGGTCCAGCATGGCCACCTTGACCAGCGGAATCTGCAGCCGGCCGACCAGCGCCTTGATCGGATCGGCGATATCGGCGTCGTCGAAGATGAGATCGAACAGCATGGCGACGATGTCGACCGTGATCGCATCGAACTGCCCGAGATGGCGGCCCAGTTCGGAGGTACGGAAATTGCGCAGCAGATTGGGCGGAATGCCGAGGTTGAAGGACGCAGCGGCCGGCACAGAAAGGTCGGCGTCGGACTGCAGTGCGCTGAGCGCCTCGAACACGAAGGGCGACGCCAGCCCGGCCGGGTTTGCTCCGGCTGCGCCGATCGGCGGCAGCGTAATGCCCTGTGCCGCCATCTGGCCCTGGACCAGTTGCGACAGCATGGCGTAGATATCGCCGTCAGCCTCCGCTGCGGCGCCAAACGCAGCCTGTTCGCCGAAGCCGCCATCCACCGACGAAATGCCGAAACCGGGCATCGATGCGGTGGGGCCCGCGTCGTGGGCACCGCCTATTGCAGGAAAGCCGCCCTGTCCGCTGGTGGACGGTGCATAGCCGCTGCCGGCCACACCTGCCTGATCACCGGCTGCGCTGACGCCCTGTCCATGCGCCACGCCGGCCACGCCGGAGCGCGAGCCGGCGTGGCGACGGAAACCACGACGCAGGCCCGGCAGCACATTCTGCCGCTGCAATCGTACGTTCAGGTCCTGGTACAGCTTTGAAAGTTCGCGTGAAATCTGCGATTCGAGCGACTGCAGGAGCACCAGACGCATCTGCACGCTGGCATCGACTTCTTCGCACGCCGCGCGCAGCGCCTTGGCGACGCCTTCGGTGCCCAGCGGGTTGTCCTGATCGGTCGGATCCGTCTTGCCGAGCAGCGAGCCCAGACGCTGTTCGACGCCGAACAGCTCCTCGTCGCAGTGTTCCTTCAGCTTGCGGGTCAGTTCATGAACGGCCAGATCCTGCGTCAGGTCGTCTTCGCCGACCAGACTGAGTTCGTCCAGCGACGTCGGCACTGCGGATCGTGATGATTCGATCGGTTCGCCACGTACGCGCGCGTCGAAATAGCGGGTCAGGTGATCGATGAAGGTTTGTTCGATGCCGGCCCACTGCTGGCGGGCCTTGCCGCAGGTGAACATGTACAGATTGCGTTGATCGCGGTCGAGTTCCGCCTCGGCCCGGGCGACCAGATCTTCCTCGATCTTTTCGAGCATGCCGCGCAGCGAATCACGCAGGCGCCGGATCGTGAAATCCCGGCAGTCGCTGATCACCCGCCCTCGTTCGGGCGGTACGGCGGTCTGTTTCGGCAGGGGTACAGCGCTCATGATTCACCTTTGCGGCCGCACACGGCGGTCGGTAAAGGCTGAAACGGGGCGCAAAGTCAGGACCGGACGCGAGGCGGCGTGCAGCTTCGCGGCGGCCCCGCTGTCATGGGGCGCTGGGCACCCGGTAGACCGGAAACTTTGCGTCGCCACCTTTCGGTGGGTTTGCCCTGGTTCAGCTTCAATATGTCGTCACATCATTTAACGACTGCGCTGCGGAAGACTTGAGGGCCTGTTCGCATTCGATTCGTAAATCATGCGCTGGCCGCGCACGGACCAATTGTGAACAGACCCCGGGCGCTCATATCTGCAAAGTGGCGATGATGGAATCGATCTCTTCCCTGGATTCCGCGACCACGGCCTCCAGCGTTTCGTTGTCGATCTCAGAGGTCGCTGCATCGGCAAGCAGAACATCCTCTTCCGGCGACAGGTTGGTGAACGGGTTCGGGAAGGCCGCCATGCTTTCCGCAAGGAACAGCACATCACCCAGCGAACGGGGCGGCACGACGGCACCCTCGAACGACGGTCCATCGACGGCTGCGATGACCTGTTCCGGTACCTTGAGCGATTCGAGTACAGCGCGGCCGACACTCTGGCTGAAACTGAACATCAGTCCGCCGAGTTCAGCTTCCCGCTGCAGCAGCGCAGGAAAGGCCGATGCGCGGGCCAGCAGGTAGAACTGGCCGATCTCATGGACCAGACCGGCGAACATGGCCGTATCGGCGTTGAGCCGCGAAAGGCGACGCGCGATCACGTAACTCAGCGCCGAAACGTGGATGGTGTGCCGCCACAGGTCGTGCGTCAGTACGCGCAGACGTTCGTCGGCGCGCGCATCGACCATCTGGCGGACGATGAGCGACATCGTGAGCATGCGGATCGGCTCGGTACCGACGCGTGTCACCGCGGTGCGGACGTCGGTGATTTCGTTGCCGCTGCGGTTGTAGGCGACCGAATTGGCGAGGCGCAATGCCTTCGCGCTGAGCACCGGCTCGGCGCCAACCAGCCGGCACACCTCGTTGACGTTGATGTCGGGGTTTTCAAGCGCCTGCCGGATGCGCAGCGACACATCGATGCTGGTCGGGAAGACGATGTCGCCCGATTCAAGTTCGGCTGAAAGCCGCTGCAGTGCCTCAAGCGATGAATTCACCGGCTCACCCATGACATGTTCTCCGTGACGCACCGAGGTGCGCATGTGGTTCGATGTCTGTGTATACGGCAGCGTGCGGGTCCGACTTGATCCCCGATTCAGCCCGCGCCGCTGCCGCCTGCCTGCCGATTATCCAGTGTTGCGGGCAATGAAGGCCTTCATGGCAGCCACGTCGGCACCCATCACTTCGTAACGCTGCGGCAGCGATTCGAGGTGCTCCATCCCGTGCGGGCGGACCGGCTCGCAGCCCAGTGCTTCGACCACGGTTTCCGAGAACTTGGCAGGCAGTGCAGTTTCGAGCACAACCATGGGTACGCCCGCTTCGCGCCGCTCAAGCGCCACCTTCAGGCCGTCGGCGGTATGCGTGTCGATGGCGCGCCCCCAGCGCTGATGCGCCAGCCGCATGGTGGCGACACGGTGAGCATGGTTGCTCGAACCGGACTGGAAGCCATACTCGGACGCGACCTTGGCGAACAGTCCGGTGCCCGACAGATCGAACGGGCGGCCGCGATCGACTTCGCTCCACATCGCCCTCACCCGCTCGGTGTCGCGACCGGTGAGATCGAAGATGAAGCGCTCGAAATTGCTCGCCTTGGAAATATCCATCGACGGGCTCGTCGTGTGCAGCGTTTCCGCATTGCCGCGCGGCCGATAGACGCCGGTACGGAAAAACTCGTCGAGGACGTCGTTTTCGTTCGTGGCCACCACCAGATGCCGGATCGGCAGGCCCATCATGCGGGCGATGTGACCGGCGCACACATTGCCGAAGTTGCCGGACGGCACGGTGAAGCTCACCTGCTGGTCATCGCGCTGCGTCGCGGCGAAGTACGCCTTGAAATAGTAGACAACCTGGGCCGACACGCGCGCCCAGTTGATCGAGTTGACGGTGCCGATGCGGTACTTCGCCTTGAAATCGAGGTCGTTCGATACCGCCTTCACCATGTCCTGGCAGTCGTCGAACACACCGCGCACCGCGATGTTGAAGATGTTCGGGTCCTGCAGGCTGAACATCTGGGCGCTCTGGAAGCGGCTCATCTTGCCGTGCGGACTCAGCATGAACACGCGGATGCCGCGCTTGCCGCGCATTGCGTATTCGGCGCTCGAACCGGTATCGCCCGACGTGGCACCGAAGATGTTCAGCTCGGCACCATTTTTCGCCAGCGCATACTCGAACAGGTTGCCGAGCAGCTGCATCGCCATGTCCTTGAATGCCAGCGTCGGGCCATTCGACAGTTCGAGCAGGTGCAGGTCCGGCTCCAGCGTGTACAGCGGCGTGATGTCGCGGGCATCGGAGCCCGACACGGTGTTGCAGTAAACCTCGGGCCGATAGGTGCGTTCGATCAAATTGCGCAGGTCATCGGCCGGCAGGTCGTCGGCGAAGCGCGACAGCACCGCAAAGGCCAGTTGGCGGTAATCCATGCCGCGCATGGACCCGAGCTCGACCGGCGTGAACGTCGGGTAGCGCACAGGCATGGCGAGACCGCCATCCTCCATCAGTCCGCCCAGCAGGATGTCGGTGAAGCGCTTCTGCGGCGCGAGGCCGCGGGTGGATACGTAATACATCGCGTCGTGCATCGGAGTCGTGGTCGGGAGGCGTTAGGGCGCGGCGCGCTCGAGAGCGTCAATACAAGGGGCGTTAATCTAGCACAGCACGCCCTCCCCGCCTGCGCCGATGCCTTCCCCGTGTTATGGCGACATGAATGCACCAAATTAGGGCGCACCGCTACACTGCAGCGTCTCGACCGGAAAGTCCCCATGATCGGCATGTCCGAACTGCTGCGCCGACATCTGGTGTCCGACGCCCCGCCGCTGTCTCCCGCCGAAAGGTGGCGCAGCACGCTGGCGGGCTTTCTCGGCCTGCTGTTGTTTGAGGGCGTGCTGCATGTGCTGCCGCTCGGCGCGGACGAGAAGCGCATCCTGGCACCGCTGGGGGCGACGTCGGTCATCCTGTTCGCGTTGCCGCACAGCCCGCTGGCGCAGCCGTGGTCGGTCATCGGCGGTCTGCTGATATCCGCGCCGCTCGGTTACGCCTGCGGTTACTGGCTGCCGAGCGGGCCGTGGGTGATGGCGGTGGCACTGGCCGCATCGATCTGGCTTACCGCCTGGGCACGCTGCATCCATCCGCCGGCCGGCGCGATGGCGCTGACCATGGCGCTGGCCGCCGCTCAGGGCGCTGCGATCGAGCCGGCGCTGATGGCGACCGTCGCGAACACGATTGCCATCATGGTGGCGGTCATGGTGGTGAATAACCTGATTCCCGGCCGCCACTATCCGCAGGGTACGCCACCCGCCGCGCAGCAGCGGATGCACCGGGCGCCGCCGGTGATCGCACACCGCGATCTCGAGGCGGCGCTGGGCGAGATCGACGGTTTTCTCGACGTGCGTGACGACGACCTCGTCGAACTGTACGAACGCACGCTCCGACACGCCTTCATGCGCGTCCATCAAATGCGCTGCAGCGACCTGATCGAGCGTTCGGACAGGGCTGCGCCTGCGCTCGAGTTCGCCACACCGCTCGCTGATGCCTGGCAATTGATGCGTACGCTGCGCGTCGACACCCTGCCGGTGGTCGACCGCAGCCGGCGCGTGATTGGTCTGATGTCGCTGGAAGATTTTCTGCGCGAGCTGTCGCCTGAGGGGAGTCGCACGAGGGGCGATGCGTTACGCCACCTGCTCGCGCGTTCGCCGCAGATGCATTCCGACAAGGCGGAGGTGGCCGGACAGATGATGCGCGACGTGCGCGACGGCGTGCTGGTGTTGCGCCAGCACGATAGCGTGGCCGCGGCAGCCGAGGCGATTGCCGCCGGCCGTCAGACTGCGGTGCCGGTGATCAACGGTGCCGACCGCCTGGTCGGGCTGCTCGACCGCACCGGTCTGGTCGCGGCGCTGTATCACCGGATGGCACTGATCGACGCAAGAAGCGAAGCGTCGAGTGCCGCACCGGCGCAGACCGGCTGAATGCCGGCCCCGCCGGTTCAGCCGTTCAGCTCCTCGAGACGCAGACGCGTCACGCTGCCCACCGTGCTGTCGAGTGCTTCGATGCGCGCGATGGCGGCATCGACCTTTTTCTCCCGCGTCACGTGGGTCAGCATGATGATGTTCGCCTGCTGTTCGCCTTCCGACGGCTCTTTCTGCAGCATGGCGTCGATGCTGATTTCCTGGTCGGCGAGGATGCGCGTGATGTCGGCCAGCACCCCCGGCCTGTCCTGCACGCGCAGGCGCAGATAGTAGGCGCTCTCGACTTCGCTGATCGGAAGGATGGGGGTGTCGGACAGCTGATCGGCGCGGAATGCCAGATGCGGCACGCGATGTTCCGGGTCAGCCGTGTGCAGACGGGTCACGTCGACCAGGTCGGCGATCACCGAGCTCGCTGTCGGCTCGGCGCCGGCGCCGCGACCGTAATACAGCGTGGCGCCGACCGCGTCGCCCTTCACCAGCACGGCGTTCATCACGCCCTCGACATTGGCGATCAGGCGCTTCGACGGGATCAGCGTCGGGTGCACGCGCAGTTCGAAACCGTCGGCCTTGCGCTTGGTGATGCCCAGCAGCTTGATGCGATAGCCCAGCGCTTCGGCGTAGCGTATGTCGTCGGCGGTCAGTTTCGTGATGCCTTCGATGTGCGCGCGGTCGAACTGGACCGGGATGCCGAACGCGATCGACGACAGCAAGGTGATCTTGTGTGCGGCATCGACGCCTTCGATGTCGAAGGTCGGATCGGCTTCGGCGTAGCCCAGCCGCTGTGCGTCGGCCAGCGCGTCGGCGAAGGTCAGGCCCTTGTCGCGCATTTCCGACAGGATGTAGTTGGTGGTTCCGTTGATGATGCCGGCCACCCACTCGATGCGGTTGGCCGTCAGCCCTTCACGCACCGCCTTGATGATGGGGATGCCACCGGCGACCGCAGCCTCGAACGCCACCATGACGCCCTTGGCCTGCGCCGCGGCGAATATTTCCTGCCCGTGCGTGGCCAGCAGCGCCTTGTTGGCGGTCACCACATGCTTGCCATGGGCGATCGCCTCGAGCACCAGTTCCTTCGCGATGGTGTAGCCACCGATCAGTTCGACCACGATGTCGATGTTCGGGTCGCGCACGACCTCGAAGGCATCGCCGGTCACTTTCACCTTGCCACCGGTCAGCTGCTGCGCGCGGGCGGTATCGCGGTCGGCTACCGCGGTGATCTGGATCGGCCGACCGGCGCGACGGGTGATTTCTTCCTGGTTGCGGGTCAGGACCGTCCAGGTTCCGCCACCGACGGTGCCGATGCCGAGCAGACCTACATTGATGGGTTTCATGCCTTGCCTCGTGTGGAATGTCGTTGCGGGACCGTATCCAGATCCCGCGAAAAAAGGAAACAGGCGATGTGCATGCCTTCGCGATGGTAGAAGCGGTGCGCATCGACGCGCTGTGTGCCGGAGTCAAGCCTGAGGCGCGTGGCCCCGCGTTCTGTTGCCTCGTGCGCAAGCCAGTCGAGAAGGGTCTTGCCGACCCCCTGCGAGCGAGCCGCCGGTGCGGTGACCAGGTCATCTATATAGAAGTGCACACCGCTCGACGTGTTGCGGTGACAGCGGAAGACCGCCACGCCGAGCACCTGGTCATCGCGGACGGCCACGACCATTTCGCCGCCGTCGTCGAAAATGCCCTGCAATGTGCCGACGTAATCCGCAGGCAGATCGGGCCGGAGTGCGCGATGCACCGCTTCCGCGCGCGCCAGCCAGGATGGTTCGAGAACGGCGCGCCGGGCGGCCACCCGCACGACGGTGACCTCAGCGGCCATGACGCTTTCGGAAGCCGTCGAGGAAGCGGGCGATGCGTCCGATGGCTTCGCGCAGGTCGTCCTCGTGCGGCAGGAAGACGACGCGGAAGTGGTCCGGCCGCGGCCAGTTGAAGCCGGTGCCCTGCACCAGCAGCACACGCTGCTCTTCCAGCAGTTCGAGAATGAAGCGCTGATCGTCCTCGATCGGGTAGAGCTTCGGGTCAAGCCGCGGAAAAAGGTAGAGCGAGGCGCGCGGCTTGACGCAGCTGACGCCCGGGATCTGCGTCAGCAGCTCCCACGCGGTGTCGCGCTGTCGCGCCAGTCGTCCGCCCGGCGCAACCAGATCGTTGATCGTCTGATAGCCGCCGAGTGCGGTCTGGATCGCGAACTGGCCCGGCACGTTGGAGCACAGTCGCATCGACGCCAGCATGTTCAGCCCGTCGATGTAGTCGCGCGCATGACGCTTGTCGCCCGACACGACCATCCAGCCGGCGCGGTAGCCGCAGGCGCGGTAGTTCTTCGACAGGCCGTTGAAGGTGACGAACAGCAGGTCGTCGGCCAGCGAGGCGATCGACGTGTGGGTGGCGCCGTCGTACAGCGTCTTGTCGTAGATTTCGTCGGCAAACACGATCAGGTTGTTCTGGCGCGCGATCTCCACCAGATCCTGCAGCAGCGCGTCGGAGTACAGCGCGCCGGTCGGATTGTTCGGGTTGATGATGACGATGGCGCGCGTGTTGGCCGTGATCTTGGCGCGGATGTCGGCCAGATCGGGCATCCAGTCGGCGCCTTCGTCGCAGATGTAGTGACGCGCCGTGCCGCCTGCCAGCGTCACTGCCGCGGTCCACAGCGGGTAGTCGGGCGCCGGCACGAGTACTTCGTCGCCGCTGTTGAGCAGACCCTGCATGGCCATCACGATGAGCTCGGACGCGCCGTTGCCGATGAAGATGTCGTCCACACCCACGCCCGGAATCCGCTTTTCCTGGCTGTACTGCATGATGGCCTTGCGCGGCGCGAACAGGCCGCGCGAATCGGTGTAGCCGGATGCGTCGGGCAGGTTGCGGATCACATCCTGCACGATTTCCTCTGGCGCTTCGAAACCGAAGGGCGCGAGGTTGCCGATGTTGAGCTTGATGACGCGCTGCCCCTCTTCCTCCATCTGGCGGGCCCGGGCGAGCACGGGGCCGCGGATGTCGTAACAGACGTTGGCGAGCTTTGAAGACTTCGAAACCGGAGGATGCACGATGGGGCGATCTGGAGAGGCGATGATTGGATGACTGGGCATGGGGCAGAGTGCGGCAGTCACCGGAATGACTACCGTCGCGCGGACTTCATTGTCCGTCGGCGAAAAAAGATATGATTGTATGCGAGCCCGCAAGACAGGGCAAAAGCCGGTTGCCGGCGGCACCCGAAGGCCCCTTGGATCCTCTCCGACCGAACCACCGTGAAGCTGCACCAGAACCCGCGCCCGACCACCTACCTTGTCACCGGATTCGGTGACGGCTATCTGCAGATCGGCGAGCGCCAGTTGACGCGCACCGTGGTGCTCGGCCCCGGATTGCTGCGCGAGGACTGGGGCGCCGGCAGCATCGACCAGCTCGATGCCGCCGACTTTGCGCAACTGACCACGCTCGACGCACAGATCCTCCTGCTCGGCACCGGCCCGACACAGCAGTTCCCGCCCCCTTCCCTGCTGCGTCCGTTGATCGATGCAGGCATCGGCGTTGAAGTCATGGACACGCTGGCCGCTGCGCGCACCTACAACATCCTGGTCGCGGAAGGCCGTGCCGTGGCCGCAGCACTCATCCTGCCGGAACCCGTGCCGTCAGCGTGACCCCGAAACCACTCAAGGAGAGACGGCTCAGATGAGCACCACCCCGATCGACGATTTCACACTCGCGTCCACCTCGGGACAGGACTTCAACCTGTCCGCTGCCGCCAAGCCGCTGGTCATCTACTTCTATCCGAAGGACAGCACACCGGGCTGCACCACCGAAAGCGCAGCCTTTCGCGATCTTTATCCGCAGTTGGTTGCCGCCGGCTGCAGCGTGATCGGCATTTCGCGTGACAGCATCAAGTCGCACCAGAATTTCAAAGGCAAGCTCGAGCTCCCGTTCGAGCTGATATCCGATCCCGATGAAGTCGCCTGCGCGTTGTTCGATGTCATGAAGATGAAGAACATGTACGGCAAGCAGGTGCGTGGCGTGGAGCGGAGCACTTTCGTGATCGGCACCGGCAACCTGATCCTGCGCGAGTGGCGCGGTGTGAAAGTGCCGGGCCACGCAGACGAGGTGCTCGACTTCGTCAAGACACTCTGAAACCCGGCGCAACCGACGCAGAAAAAAATCCAATGGCCACCCGACGCCCCGCCGCAGCACCCGCACCGCGCACTCGCAAGTCCGCCCCCGCCACCAAGCTTTTCATCCTCGACACCAACGTGCTGATGCACGACCCGACCAGCCTGTTCCGCTTCGAGGAGCACGACATCTTCGTGCCTATCATGACGCTCGAAGAGCTGGACAACAACAAGAAGGGCATGACCGAGGTCGCGCGAAACGCGCGCCAGGCCAGCCGGCTGCTGGACGAGATCGTCAGCGGCGCGGAAGACCGCATCGCCCTGGGAATTCCGCTGGCGGCGGCGTCGAGCGACCTGGCAAGTGGCCACCTGCTGCTGCAGACCGAGGCGATCGACGGCGTGCTGCCGGCCGGCCTGCCCACCGCCAAGGCGGACAACCAGATCATCGCGGTCGTGATGCATCTGTCGCAGCGCTACCCGGCGCGTCAGGTCATCCTGGTGTCGAAGGACATCAACATGCGCATCAAGGCCCGCGCGCTCGGGCTGCATGCGCAGGATTACTTCAACGACAAGGTGCTCGAAGACACCGACATGCTCTACACCGGCACGCGTGAGCTGCCGGAGAAATTCTGGGACGAGCATGGCGGCAATCTTGAATCGTGGAAGGAAAGCGGTCGCACGCTTTATCGGGTCAGAGGGCCGCTGTGCCCCGATCTGCTGATCAATGAGTTCGTTTACAGGGAAGCGGGTGCGAAGCAGGACAAACCCTTCCATGCTGCAGTGCGGGAGCGCAGCGGCAAGACCGCCGTGCTGGAAACGCTGGTCGACTACGGACACCACAAGAATTCGGTCTGGGGCATTCTGGCGCGCAACCGCGAACAGAACTTCGCTCTGAACCTGCTGATGAATCCGGACATCGATTTCGTCACCCTGCTCGGCCAGGCCGGGACCGGAAAAACGCTGTTGACGCTCGCTGCCGGACTGACCCAGGTGCTGGAAAGCAAGCTCTACAGCGAAATCATCATGACGCGCGTGACCGTGCCGGTCGGCGAAGACATCGGTTTCCTGCCGGGTACAGAAGAAGAAAAGATGACGCCGTGGATGGGTGCCCTCGAAGACAACCTCGACGTTCTGAACAAGACCGACGACCCGAATGCCTCCGGGGAGTGGGGCCGCGCCGCCACGCTCGACCTGATCCGCAGCAGGATCAAGGTCAAGTCGCTCAATTTCATGCGCGGGCGCACCTTCCTGAACAAGTTCCTGATCATCGACGAGGCGCAGAACCTGACGCCCAAGCAGATGAAAACGCTGATCACCCGCGCCGGCCCCGGTACCAAGGTGATCTGCCTGGGCAATATTGCGCAGATCGATACGCCTTACCTGACCGAAGGCAGTTCCGGTTTGACCTATGTCGTTGACCGTTTCAAGGGCTGGCCGCACAGTGGTCATGTGACCTTGCAGCGCGGCGAGCGCTCGCGCCTTGCCGACCATGCAGCCGAAGTGCTATGAGTGCCATGTGTGAAGTGATGAAGGAGCCGCAACCATGATTGATCCCATGCTTCTTGACCAGCAGTTGTGTTTCGCCCTCTATGCAGCGACGCATGCCATCACCCGTTGTTACTCGCCAGGCCTCAAGGCCCTTGGCCTGACCTACCCGCAATATCTGGTGATGCTGGTTCTGTGGCAGGAGGACGCACTGACGCTAAAGGCGCTTGCCGAACGTCTGGATCTCGATTCGCCCACGCTGACGCCGCTGCTCAAGCGGCTTGAAGGCGCTGGCTACATCACGCGGGCGCGCAGCCGGCTCGACGAGCGGGCGCTGGAAATCCGGCTGACCGATGCCGGACGTGCACTGCGGGAACAGGCGCGGCCCGTGCATGCCGGGGTGGCCGAACAGTCCGGTCTGCCGCCGGACGTCTTTGCGCGGATGCGCACCGAACTGCACATGCTGAGCGCGCACCTGAAGCAGCATGATCAGGCAGCCCACGGCGCCGGCTGAACAAGCCGTCGCTCGCAGCCAGCCACTCAGTCCCCGAACAGTTTGCCCACCGCGTCGCCGACGCCTTTCACGACCGAACTTCCGGCGCTGCCTACCCCGCGCACCAGGCCGCCAAGACTGATGCCGACCGATTCGGCGACAGCGCCGGTGACGCGGGTGGCGAACCCTTCGTTCAGCGAGAACGATGGATCATCGATGCGGCCTTCCAGCGTGAAGTCGACGCTGATGCGCTCATCCCTGTCCTTCATCAGCCCGACCACGGCCGCCCGTGGCAAGCCCATGAACGAGCCGCCGGAGGCAAGCTCCAGTCCTTTCAGCGTCAGCGTGCCGGGGGCCTTCAGGCGCTGGGCGACGACGACCGGCTGGATGTCCAGATCCATCGTGCCGCGCTTGACGCCGGTTTCCGCAGCGCGGATCAGGTAGGGCTGGAAGGCCACCAGATCGACTCCGCGCAGTGACAGCTCCAGCCTTGCATCGCGAGTCGCGGGCACCACTTCGCCCTGCAGCGTCAGGCGGCCGTCCTGTCGCACGCCTTTTACGACGCCTTCTAACTTGAGCGTGCAGGCGGTATCCAGAGCAGGAAGATCCAGCGGCCCGATCTCGGCGTTCAGCGCCTGCAGCGTCAGCCGATGCGGTGTCCTGCGCACACTGGCGTCGTAGAAATCGAGCGCCGCGTCACGCAATTCGATGCGCGATACATGAACCGGAACGGGCTTCTGGGGAGATGCGTCCTGAGCGCCTTCCTGAACAGGCGACTTCTCGAGCAGCGTCGGCAGCACCCGCAGTGCGCCGTCACGTGTGCGCAACATCGACAGATAGGCGCCATCGATGGTGATGCGCTCGATGCGCACGCGTGCCGACAGCAGGTCGCGCAGCTGCGGACGCACTTCGACGCGTTGCGCACGCAGCTCGTCATCGGTCGGCCATCCCTGCTTGCCATCGCGCACGGCGCGAATGCGAACGTCGTGCAGCACGACTGACCCGAATCCGATATCGATCTTCGCAACCTCGCCGCGCGGCCCGAGGGCCGTCTCGATCTGATTGCGAAGCAGCAGCGGCGCAAGCAGGAAGGCGCCGAGCAACGCCACGCCCGTCAGGACCAGGAGCAGAACGGCGCGACGCAGCCCGGAACGCATGTGCGCGTCAGTAGGAACCCGGCCGCGCCGCGTTGACGAAGCGGGTGTGTTCGCCCTGAAAGCCGAGCGTAACCGTGCCGGTCGGGCCGTTACGGTGCTTGCCGATGATGATTTCGGCCAGTCCCTTGTCCTGTGTGTCCGGGTTGTAGACCTCGTCCCGGTAGATGAACATGATGATGTCGGCGTCCTGTTCGATGGCGCCGGATTCGCGCAGGTCGCTCATTACCGGACGCTTGTTGGGTCGTTGTTCCAGTGCCCGGTTCAGCTGCGATAGCGCGATGATGGGCACGTGCAGTTCCTTGGCCAGCGACTTGATGGAACGGGAAATTTCGGAAATCTCCGCCGTTCGGTTCTCGCCATCGCGCGTGCCTGACATCAGCTGCAGGTAATCGACCACGATCAGGCCGAGCTTGCCGCACTGCCGGTACAGCCGCCGCGCACGGGCGCGCAGGTCGGTCGGATTGATGCCGCCCGTTTCATCGATGTGGATGGGCGCTTCATGCAGCTTGCCCAGTGCCATCGTCAGCCGGCCCCAGTCATCGTCGGTCAGCCGTCCGGTGCGCAGACGGCCCTGATCGATCTTGGCGACCGATGACACGAAACGCATGGCCAGCTGGGTGCCCGGCATTTCGAGCGAGAAGATGGCGACCGGCAGACCAATGTCGACGGCGATGTGCTCGGCGATATTCAGCGCGAACGAGGTTTTGCCCATGGCCGGACGGCCGGCGACGATGATCATGTCGCCCGGTTGCAGGCCTGCCGTCTTCGCGTCGAGGTCGATGTAGCCGGTCGGAACACCGGTGACGTCGGACGGATCATCGCGGTCGTACAGTTCCTGGATACGGTTCACCACCTGGACCAGCAAGGGCTGGATGGCGACGAAGCCTGAGCCGCTGCTGGCACCGGCTTCCGCAATCTCGAAGATCTTCGATTCCGCTTCGTCGAGCAAGGTTTTTGCATCGCGCCCGCGGGGCGACAGTGCACTCGCTGCGATTTCATCGCCCACGCTGACCAGTTTGCGCAGAATGGCGCGCTCGCGGACGATTTCCGCGTAACGGCGGATGTTCGCTGCAGACGGCGTGTTGTTGGCGATTTCGCCCAGATAGGCAAGACCGCCGGTCTGCTGCCCCTCGTCCGACTTTTCGATCGACTCGTACACCGTGACGACGTCGGCCGGCTTGCCTTGTTCGATGAGTTTTGCGATGTGGCGGAAGATGCGGCGATGGTCGTCGCGGTAGAAATCGGACTCGCCGACCTGGTCACCGACGCGGTCCCACGTGCTGTTGTCGAGCAGCAGTCCGCCGATCAGCGATTGTTCTGCCTCGATAGAATGTGGCGGCAGTTTCAGGGCAGCGATCTGTCTGTCCTGCGAAGCCTGCGCCGCCTGTGCGTCGGGGTTGCCTGCGTTGCGGACGATACTCATTGTGTTGTTTTCATTTCCTGGAAGCTGCGCCGTCAATCCGGCAATCTAGTCCCGCCGGGCAAGCGGCACAACGGCACAAGCTGTGGATAAGCTGTGGGCAGCAATGTGGATATTCTGGAAGGACATCTGGAAGCCGTATCGCAAAAGAAAAAAGCCACCCGAGGGTGGCTTTCCAGCTGCGAACCGGCCGGCTGGCCGGAAGTAATGATCAGCTTTCGCCGACCACTGCCACCGTCACATTGACCAGCACATCCGAGTGCAGCGCGATTTCGAACTTGTTTTCACCGGTCGTCTTCAGCGGACCGTCGGGCATGCGGACCATCGACTTGTCGACCGGGAAGGACTGGGCGACGAGTGCCTCGGCGATGTCGGACGTCGACACCGAGCCGAACAGGCGACCATCGACACCGGCCTTGCGCACGACCTGGACGGTCACGCCTTCCATCTTTTCGGCAACGGTCTTGGCGCTCGCCAGACGTTCGGCAGCCGCCTTTTCCAGTTCGGCGCGACGTGTTTCGAACACCGCCAGATTTTCCGGCGTAACGCGCTTGGCGCGGCCGGTCGGAATCAGGAAATTGCGGGCGTAACCGTCACGCACCTTCACCACATCGCCCAGATCGCCGAGCTTGGCCACTTTATCCATCAGGATGACTTGCATGGTCGTCTCCTCGCTTACTGGTGCAGGTCAGTGAAAGGCATCAGCGCAAGGAAGCGTGCGCGCTTGATGGCCGTGGACAGCTGGCGCTGATAGCCGGCACGGGTGCCGGTCAGTCGGGCCGGCATGATCTTGCCGTTCTCGGAGATGAAATCCTTCAGGATTTCGACGTCCTTGTAGTCGATTTCTTCGATCTTCTCGGCGCTGAAGCGGCAGAACTTGCGGCGCTTGAACATGCTGCGCGATCCGCGATCGTCCTTCTTCTTTGCATTCTTCGGTCTGAAAGCCATGGTGGTTCCTTCCAATTTTGCGACGGTTCGCGGGTCAGCGTTCCGTCACGAATTCAATGCTGTTCATGTGCATGACTGCCTGCCTGCTTCGTGCGCTGCGGGCAGCCATGAATCCCTGTGCGATCAACGCGGTTCCGAGCGGTGCGGCGGCAAGCAATCCGGCCTGGTCTCCGAGCAGCACGAAGTCGGTTTCAAGCCTGACTTCGCGCGGCACGCCGTTTTCGATCTGCTGCGAGTGGTGTTCGAGACATCCCCTCAGGATCGGCACGCCAGCCGGTGTGTGCCTCAGCGAGTCACGTTCGATCAGGGTGGCGTGCAACGTGAAACTGTTGACCGCCTGACCGGACGGATTCGCCTTGCGCTCCGTATCCGTTCCGCCGTCGATCAAGCGGCCGGCTGTTCGGCGACCGGCTCGGCTTCTGCAGCCGGTGCCGAGTCAGCGGACGGTGCCAGCAGCGAACGCGACTTCTCTTCCTTCATCATCGGCGAAGGCGTCACGACAGCCTTGCGCATCTTGATCGTCAGATGGCGCAGGACGGCGTCGTTGAATTTGAAGGCGTGCTCGAGTTCGGCCAGCGTTTCGTTGTCGCACTCGATGTTCATGAGCACGTAGTGGGCCTTGTGTACCTTCTGGATCGGATAGGCCAGCTGACGGCGGCCCCAGTCTTCCAGACGGTGAATGCTGCCACTGCGACCGGTGACGAGCGTGCGGTAGCGCTCGACCATTGCGGGCACCTGCTCGCTCTGGTCCGGATGGACGATGAAAACCACTTCGTAATGTCGCATGTAATCTCCTTGCGGTTTTTGCCCGCCTGCCCTGCGGCAGACCTGGCGGTTAAGCCTCCCGGCATGCGAGTCCGGTGAGGCAAGGTAAGCCAAACATTATAGCCCGGAAAATCAAGGCCTCACAAGCCGGACCGGGCGCTGCGCTGGCGTCTGGCCTCGAACAGGCAGATGCCGCTGGCGACCGATACGTTCAGGCTTTCAACGGTGCCGTGCATCGGAATCATCGCCAGCACGTCGGCGGTTTCGCGCGTCAGCCGGCGCAGGCCGTCGCCTTCGGCGCCGAGCACCCAGGCCACCGCGCCCGACTGGTCGACGGCATACATCGACTGCGTCGCCTCGCCGGCCGCGCCGATGGTCAGGATGTCGCGCTCCTTCATCTCGCGCAGGCTGCGCGCGAGGTTGGTGACGGTCACATAGGGCACGGTATCCGCCGCGCCGCTGGCCACCTTGATCGCGGTGGCGTTCAGGCCGACCGCACGGTCGCGCGGCGCGACCACGGCATGGGCACCCGCCGCATCGGCGACTCGCAGGCAGGCGCCGAGATTGTGCGGATCCTGGATGCCGTCGAGTACCAGCAGCAGCGGCGGTTCGGACAGCGCATCGAGCACGTCGTCCAGCGAGCGGTAGGGAATCTGCGCCAGCACGCGCGCCACTACGCCCTGATGGCGGGCTGCCCCACCTGCCAGCCCGTCGAGGCGCGCCGGGTCGGTTTGCACCAGTTTCACACCGGCGGCTTCGGCCGCGCGGACGAGGTCGCGCATGCGGCCGTCGGTCCGTGCCGTCGAAACGAACACCTCCTTCACACTGTCCGCGGCGTGACGGATTTTTGCCGTCACCGCGTGGAAGCCGAAGATATAACGCGTATCGCCACTCATTTCCGGCCACCACGCTTCGGTGCGGCCGGCTCAGGCGGGGTGTCCTTCGTCCCGCCGCCGTTTGCTGCGGCCGGCTTCGAAGATTTGGCGGGCGACTTCGACAGCAGCAAGGCCGCGGGCTTGCCGGCAGCTTTCGCAGCCGGCTTCGTGGCCTGCGATTTTGCAGCTTCGCGCTTCGCGGGCTCCGGCTTTGCAGCCTTGGGCTTCGCAGCCTTTTTCGCGCCGCTTTTGGCTGGCTTGGCTGGTGCGTCAGGCGCTGGCTTCGATGCCGCTTTCGATTTTTTGCCAACGGACGGCTTGTCCGGAGCAGCGTACGGGGATGCAGCTGCCGCAGACGCCTGAGCCGCTTTCCTGGCTGCCCGACCCCTACCGGTCTTCACCGTCTTCGGCGGCGGCGCCGGCTCGACCGGTTCAACCGCGACCCGCTTGCGCGATGAAGGACCGGTCGGCGCGGCCTTGGGCGTCAGCGATGCGCGCGGCACGCGGCCGAAATCTTCGCTACCGCCCGCCAGTCTGAATTCGATGCGGGTGTTGTCCAGATCGACCCGCACGACCTGAATGCGCACCCGGTCCGCGAGGCGATACATGCGTCCGCTTCGCTCCCCAACCAGACGATGCTTGCCCTCTTCGTAGTGAAAGTAATCGGCGCCCAGTTCGGAAATGTGCACAAGCCCTTCGATGAAGACATTGTCCAGCGCGACGAACAGACCGAACGGCACGACGGCCGATACGCTGCCTTCGAACTCTTCGCCGACGCGATCCTGCATGAAATAGCACTTGAGCCAGTTCTGGACGTCGCGGCTGGCTTCGTCGGCACGCCGCTCGGTGGTCGAGCAGTGCAGGCCGATGTCCGACCAGTCACCCGGCTCGTAGCGCTTCTTCGCCAGCGCCGCCTTGATCGCGCGATGCACCAGCAGATCGGGATAACGGCGAATCGGCGAAGTGAAGTGGGTGTAGGCCTCGTAGGCAAGACCGAAGTGGCCCACGTTGTCGGGGCTGTAAACAGCCTGACGCAGTGAACGCAGCATCACGGTCTGCAGCAACTGACGGTCCGGGCGGTCGCCGATCTGCGTCAACAGTGCGGCATAGTCCTTCGCGTGCGGCTTGTCGCCACCGCCGAGCTGGAAGCCGAATTCGCCGAGGAAGGCGCGCAGCTTCTGCAACCGGTCCTCGCTCGGGCCTTCGTGCACGCGATACAGCGTCGCCTGCTTGCTGTCTTCGAGAAAGCGTGACGCGCACACATTGGCCGCGAGCATGCATTCCTCGATCAGCCGGTGCGCATCATTGCGGGCATACGGAACGATGCGGTCGATCTTGCCTTCATCGTTGAACAGCATCAGCGTTTCGACGGTTTCGAAGTCGATTGCGCCGCGCTTGGCACGCGCCTTCTCGAACACGCGGAACACCGCATCGAGCGCTTCGAGGCGCGGCAGCAAAGGCTTCAGGCGTTCGCGTGTCGCAGGGTCCTTTTCGTAAATCGCCGCCGCCACGTCGGTGTAGGTCAGCCGTGCCTTCGAATTCATCACTGCAGCGTAAAAGCTGTAGTGCTGGATGGCGCCGGTGGCCGACACGTCCATGTCGCACACCATGCACAGTCGATCGACTTCGGGGTTCAGCGAACACAGACCATTCGACAGTTTCTCGGGCAGCATCGGAATGACGCGGCGCGGGAAGTACACCGAATTGCCGCGTTCGAAGGCGTCGATGTCGAGCGGCGCGTCGGGCTTCACGTAGTGACTGACATCGGCGATGGCGACGATCAGGCGGAAGCCCTTGCCCTGGCGTTCGGCGTAGACCGCATCGTCGAAGTCGCGCGCGGTTTCACCGTCGATGGTGACCAGCGGCAACGCGCGCAGATCTTCGCGCTTGCCGATGTCTTCCGGCCTCACTTCGTCGGGCAGGCGTTTTGCCGCAGCCAGTGCCTTGGCGGAAAATTCGTGCGGCATGTCGTGCTTGCGCAGCGCGATTTCGATCTCCATGCCGGAATCGCCGAAATTGCCCAGGACCTCGACCACGCGACCGATCGGCGGCGTGTAGCGGGTCGGCTGTTCGATCAGTTCGACTTCGACCACGCTGCCGGCTGCGGCCTTCAGTGCCCGCTTCCCCTTTTCGGGTGCAGCCAGCACGATCTGCTGGCGGATGCGGCGGTTCTCTGCAATGCAGAACTGCACGCCGTGCTCTTCGACGACGCGTGCGACCAGACGCGTATTGCCGCGCTCGGTGACCTCAACCACCCTGCCCTCACGGCGGCCGCGCCGATCTAGCCCGGTCACGCGCACCAGCACACGGTCGCCATGCAGCACGCTGCGCATTTCCTGTGCGCTGAGGAAGATGTCGCCCTTGTCGCCTTTTTCGCCCTTCTTGTCCTTGCCGTCACCGGTGATGACGAAGCCGAACCCGTCCGGGTGTCCTTCGACCCGACCTGCAACGAGGTCTGCCTTGTCGGGAATGATGTAGGCATCGCGCCGGTTGCGCATCAGTTGTGCCTCGCGCTCCATCGCGCTAAGGCGGCGCACGAAGTGCTCGCGCTCCTCGGGCTGGATGTCGAGCGCTTGCACGAGCTCGTCGGCGCTCATCGGCATTCCGGCCTCTTCGAGCATCTGCACGATGTACTCGCGGCTCGGCAGGGGATTGTCGTAACGCGTCGACTCGCGTTCGAAGAACGGGTCGGCGCGTCGAATCTTGCTCGGTGAATTCTTCTTCTCTGTTTCTCTTGACAACGTGAATGCTTTCTTTAGAATGCGCAGCCTCTTGCCCAGGTGGCGAAATTGGTAGACGCGCTAGTTTCAGGTACTAGTGCCGCAAGGTGTGGAGGTTCGAGTCCTCTCCTGGGCACCAAGAAGCAAGGACGAAAGCCGACAGCGATGTCGGCTTTTTTCTTTTCCTGTCCGCTTTGTTCCTGCCGACGTTCCTGACTGCATCGGTCACTGTACCCATTATGAACCGCATGGCCTTTACGGACATGCGGTCCCCGGCCCCGCCATCACTCACTCGAACGGATGGCGCAGCAGAATGGTTTCGGTACGGTCCGGCCCGGTGGAAATCATGTCGACCGGTACGCCGCAGATTTCCTCGATGCGCTTGAGGTAGCTGCGGGCATTCGCCGGCAGTTCATCGAGCGCCTTGATGCCGAAGGTGGTGTCCTTCCACCCCGGCAGGGTTTCATACACCGGTTCGCAGCGCGACAATTCCTCCGCGCCAACCGGTAGGATGTCCGACAACTCTCCTTCGATGCGGTAACCGGTACACACCTTCAGTTCCTCGACGCCATCCAGCACGTCAAGCTTGGTCACGCACAGGCCGGATATGCCGTTGATCTGGATCGAGCGCTTCAGCGCGGCGGCATCGAACCAGCCACAGCGACGCGGACGACCCGTGGTGGCACCGAATTCATTGCCCTTGGTGGCCAGATGGCGTCCTGTGTCATCGAACAGTTCGGTCGGGAACGGTCCGCCGCCGACGCGCGTCGTGTAGGCCTTGGTGATGCCCAGCACGTAATGCAGCATCGTCGGACCGACGCCGGCACCCGCAGCCGCCGCACCTGCGACGCAATTGCTCGACGTGACGAAGGGGTAGGTGCCGTGGTCAATGTCGAGCAGTGTGCCTTGAGCACCCTCGAACAGCAGGTTTGAGCCCGCCTTGTTCGCTTCGTAAAGGGCGCGCGGCACGTCGGCCACCAGTTTTTCGATGCGCGGCGCCAGCGCGAGAGCGCCGTCGAGCGTTTGCTGGAAGTCGACCTTGGGCGCGCCGAAATACTGCGTCAGCACGAAGTTGTGATAATCCAGTATCTCCGCCAGCTTGGCTGCAAAACGCGTCGGGCGCAGCAGGTCCTGCAGGCGCAGCGCACGGCGCGCCACCTTGTCCTCGTAGGCCGGGCCGATGCCTCGACCGGTGGTCCCGATCTTGTTCTCGCCCTTGGCGGTTTCGCGGGCACGATCGAGCGCCTGGTGGTACGGCAGGATCAGGGGACAGGCTTCCGAAATGCGCAGGCGCGCCGCAACATCGACTCCGGCAGCCTCCAGTTCGTCCATCTCGGACAACAGCGCCTCGGGTGACAGCACGACACCATTGCCGATGTAGCAGGCCACGCCTTCGCGCAGCACGCCGCTCGGAATCAGGTGCAACACGGTCTTCTTGCCACCGATCACCAGCGTATGGCCGGCGTTGTGACCGCCCTGGAAGCGCACCACGCCCTGTACCGAATCGGTCAGCCAGTCGACGACCTTGCCCTTGCCCTCGTCGCCCCACTGACTGCCGACGACCACTACGTTCTTTGCCATGCTCAAACCTTTCTATCGAGCGACACGATGTGCCACTCACCTTCAACGAATTCCAATTGGCGGTCACATCCCAGTTCGGCGATATCGTCCGGATGACCCGGCAGGTCCACCACCACGATTTCGCCGGCGTCACGCAGTGCGCGAATCCGCTGCATCAGCGCGGCATCATGGACATACGGTGCGCGGATGCCCGAGCGCCGTTCGAGTTGCGGCGCCTGACGCGCCAGCTGACGCAGATCCAGGCTGAATCCGGTCGCCGGACGCGCCCGGCCGAAACTCTTGCCCACTTCATCGTAGCGCCCGCCGAGCGCGATCGCCTGCGCCTGACCGGCACAGTATGCGGCGAACGTGATTCCACTGTGGTAGTGATAGCCGCGCAGGTCCGCGAGGTCAAAACCGAGCGCGTCGGCATCGACTGTCGCACCCACGCGTTCAAGTTCCGCCAGCGCGGTCGCGATTTCCGGGAAATCCGGCAGCGCTGCGCGCGCGCGCGCCAGTGTGTCAGCCTTTCCGTAAAGATCGGGCAGTGCGAGGAAGGCAGCCTTGAGCATAGCGGGTTCATCCACCAGCAGTTGCCGAAGCGACGGCATGTCCTTGGCCTGAAGCGCTGCAAACAAGTCCTGCAATCCGTCTTCGCTTCGCAGCTGAGGTGACTCCAGGCGGTCGGCCAGCGCTCGAAAGATGCCGACATGGCCAAAATCGATGCGTGCCAGCGCAACCTGGGCAACATCGAGCGCCCTCAGCAGCAAGGTGACCAGTTCGACGTCTGCCTCGATCCCTGCGTGGCCGTATAGCTCTGCACCGAGCTGTATCGGTTCTCGCGTCGCGTTGAATCCGGACGGCAGTGCATGGACGACCGAACCGCAGTAACACAGGCGGACGACGCCGTTGCGATTCAGCAGATGGGAATCTATGCGCGCGACCTGGGGCGTGATGTCGGCACGCAGTCCCATCGTCCGGCCCGACAGCTGATCCACCAGTTTGAAGGTGCGCAGATCCATGTCACGCCCGCTGCCGGTCAACAACGATTCGATGTATTCGACCAGCGGCGGGACGACCAGCTCGTAGCCCTGGGTCAAGCACTCATCGAGCAAGCGCCGACGCAGGTTTTCGACCTGACGTGCCTCGTCGGGCAGCAGGTCTTCGATTGATTCGGGCAATAACCAGCGACGCATCACTTGAACAGCGCAATCAGCGCAATACCGATAATCATTGAGGTCAGACCGACGAAACGAAGCTGGCCGTCGGCCAGCTCGGTCGCTCTGCGGAAGGTTTCGCGCCACAGGCGCGGCGCCACGAAAGGCAGAACGCCCTCGATGACGAGCATCAAACCCAAGGCGATGAGCAGAATTGAATCCATCATGAAAAAAGCACAGCCCGCATTGCGGGCTGGTGACTTTTCATTCCGTACGGCGAATAAATAACCGGTGGACTATACAGCAGCTCGGACGCCAAGGGGTCCGACGCTCATTTCACGGGCTGCCGGCCACTGTTGTTGAGATAACGGAAGAAGTCGGACGTCGGCTCGACGACCATCAGGTCGCTCTTGTTGCGGAAGCTCTTCTGATAGGCGTCCATGCTGCGGTAGAAGGCATAGAACTCAGGGTTTGCGCCAAATGCGTCGGAGTAGATGGCCGCCGCCTGCGCGTCGCCGTCACCCTTGACCTTCTGTGCTTCGCGATAGGCTTCCGCGACGATGATTTCGCGCTGACGGTCGGCGTCGGCACGGATCTTCTCCGCTTCCGCCGAACCCAATGAGCGCAGCTCGTTGGCAACCCGCTTGCGCTCCGCTTCCATCCGGCGGTACACCGATTCCGACACCTCGGTCGGCAGATCAACGCGCTTCAACCGCACATCGACGATCTCCACACCGATCTTGACCGCATCGACATTGGCCTTGCTGCGCATGTCTTCCATGATCTTTTCGCGCTCGCCCGACACGACCTCATTGACCGTGCGCCGACCGAACTCCTCGCGCAATCCTGCGTTCACTGTCTGCAGCAGGCGCGTTTCCGCAAGTCGCTCGTTGCCGCCGACCGAGATGTAGTACTGCTTGACGTCGGTGATCCTCCATTTGATGAACAGATCGACCAGCACGTTCTTCTTTTCCGACGTGATGTAGCGCTCGGGGTCAGCGCTGTCGAGCGTCAGGATGCGGCGGTCAAACAGGCGCACGTTCTGCACCAGCGGCCATTTGAAATGCAGGCCGGGTTGCTCGATCACGGTGCGCACTTCTCCGAGCTGGAACACGATGGCGTACTGGCGTTGATCGACCGTGAACAGCGAGCTGGACAGCACGATCAGGGCGACGATGATGCCGCCGAAGAAGAGAGGTAGTTTTTCGCGCATCAACGCTCTCCCCGCTCGCGGGCGCGCAGCGCATCGCGCGATCGCATGTCGGCGGCTGCCGCATCACCCGACATCGACGGAAGCGGCATCGTGTCGTTGCTGCGGCTGCCCGCCGCAACATCGACCGCAGCGGCGCCTGCCTGTTGCATCAGCTTGTCGAGCGGGAGATACAGCAGGTTATTGCCGCCCTTCGCGTCGAGCAGCACCTTGCTCGTATTCATCATGACCTGTTGTACCGTGTCGATATACATACGCTGGCGTGTGACTTCCGGCGCTTTCACGTATTCGGCAAGAATCTGCTTGAAGCGACTCGCATCACCCTGCGAAGTCGCGATGATCCGTTCCTTGTAGCCGTTGGCCTCTTCGAGCAGTCGCGATGCCGTGCCGCGCGCCTTCGGAATGACGTCATTGGCGTACGCCTGACCTTCGTTCTTCTGCCGTTCCAGATCCTGCCCGGCCTTGACGGCGTCGTCGAAGGCGGCCTGTACCTGCTCGGGCGGCTGGGCGTTCTGCAGCGTCAGGCGACTGATCTGGATGCCGGTCTGATAGCGATCGAGTATCTGCTGCATGATGCGCTGCGCATCGACGGCGATCTGTTCCCGTCCTTCATAAAGAACGAAGTCCATCTTGCTCTTGCCGACTACCTCCCGCATTGCGGTTTCAGCGGCATGTACGACCGACTCTTCGGGCAGTCGGTTCTGAAACAGGTAGGCCACGGGATCCTTCAGAATGTACTGCACCGCGAACTGGATGTTGATGATGTTCTCGTCGTCGGTGAGCATCAGTGCTTCCTTGAGCACCTTGTTGCGTTCCGCACCGCGATAGCCCACTTCGACCGTGCGCACGCCGGTCAGATTGACCAGCTCGTGCGAGTCGATCGGATACGGCAGGCGCCACTGCAGTCCCGGGTCGGTCGTCTCGACAAGTTTGCCGAAACGCAGCACGACGCCGCGCTGGCTTGCGTCAACGATGTAAAGACCGCTGGCCAGCCAGACGATGACGATCAGGCCGAGCACCACGCCGATGCCACTGCCAAACTGACGTGGTGTCACCGGCGGACGGCTTTCGCCACCGCCATTGTTCGACTTGCCGCCGAAAAGCCCGGCCAGACGCTTGTTGAAATCGCGCCACAGGTCTTCCAGATCGGGAGGTCCCTGGTTGCCGCCTTTGTTGCCATTGCCGCCCTGATTGCCCCAGCGGGGGTCATTCAGCGACATCAAGATCGCATTCAGCACGTTCGGATTGGACAGGTAAGGATGAAAGTTGAGGGGAGCGCTTGTCGTCTTCCGTGGAAGACGTGTCACCGCTCTCTGCTGAGCTGATCACTCGGAGTGCGGAATTCGTCCGCGGTTCCAGGTTCAGGCCTCGGGGATCGTCATTTGGAGGCACCCGCTTCGCGGCGGCAATCCTCTCAGCCTGCAATCGCGCCGCGATGACTGACCGCAAATCAGCCAAACCCGCACCGGTGCGAGCACTCACGCGCACTTTGCAAATGTTATCACAGCCTGCCGGATCGGCTCCCGGCTGCAGCGCAGGCATCAGGTCTACCTTGTTCAGCACCCGTATCTGCGGCACTGCATCGGCGCCGATTTCGGCCAGCACACGATCAACCGCTTCGATCTGCGCATCGCGATCCGGCGCCGACGAGTCGATGACGTGCAGCAGAAGGTCTGCGCCGGCCGTTTCTTCAAGCGTCGCGTGAAACGCGGCAACCAGTGTATGCGGCAGGTCGCGTATGAAACCCACCGTGTCCGACAGCACCACCTGCCCGAATTCGCCTAGATAGAGCTGTCGAGAAGTCGTATCCAGCGTCGCGAACAACTGATCCGCGGCGTAGCTGCCCGCCTTCGTCAGCGCATTGAACAACGTGGACTTGCCCGCATTCGTGTAACCGACCAGCGCTACCACAGGCGTCGACTGCCGCTCGCGCGACTTCCGACGCACGCCGCGTTGGCGCTCGACCTTTTCAAGCCGCTCCTTCAGCGCCTTCACCCGGTGGCCGAGCAGGCGGCGGTCGGTTTCAAGCTGCGTTTCACCCGGACCACGCAAGCCGATGCCGCCCTTCTGCCGTTCCAGGTGGGTCCATCCGCGGACCAGACGGGTCGACAGATGTTCGAGTTGGGCCAGTTCGACCTGCAGCTTGCCCTCATGACTGCGCGCGCGCAGCGCAAAGATATCGAGGATGAGCGCATTGCGATCGATTACGCGTCGCGAGAGCGCCCGCTCGAGATTGCGCTGCTGGCTGGCCGACAACTCGTGATTGAACAGGACGATGTCCGCTTCGTTGGCATTGGCGAGGTCGAGAATCTCGGCCACCTTGCCCTTTCCGGCGAAGGTCGCCGGATCGGGAGCTTGCCGCTTGCCGCCTGCTCGCGCTACCGGCACCGCACCCGCGCTCAGTGCGAGCAGCGTGAATTCGTCCAGTCGGTCTTCGTAATCGCCTTTGCCGAGATCAAGCTGGACGATGACCGCACGCTCGCCGGTTTCCGGCCGCTCAATCATGTGAACGAAGTACCTGCCGTTGACCGCTTTCGCCGGTCAAGCGCCGTCGCCCTGGTCGTGCTGGATATTCACCGGACGCGCGGGCACGACAGTTGAAATTGCGTGCTTGTAGACCATCTGCGTCACCGTGTTCTTGAGCAGTACAACGTACTGGTCGAACGACTCGATCTGACCCTGGAGCTTGATGCCATTAACAAGGTAGATCGCGACCGGTACGTGCTCACGGCGCAGGGTGTTGAGGAAGGGGTCTTGTAGCATTTGCCCTTTGTTGCTCATGTGGACACCTCTTGTTTATTTGAAATAGGACTCTACTGGATTTTTTGATGCACCGCAGCTTCGGACCCCCCGCCACGCATTTTGATCCCCGATTGCGTCATCATTTCTTCGATGCTACGAACGGGTTGTGCGCGGTGCGGAATTCAACCCTCAGCGGCGTGCCCTGAAGCCGGAATATTTCCAGAAAATAGTGTTCGAGATAGCGCCGGTAACTTTCGGCAATATGTTCGAGTGCGGCGCCGTGGATGACGATGATCGGTGGATTCATTCCACCCTGGTGGGCATAGCGCATCTTGGGCCTGAACAGGCCGTGCTTCGGAGGCGACTGTTTCTCGACAGCCGCCTGCAGCGCGCGCGTCAGCCTCGGCGTGGGCAGTTTGGTCATCGCCGCTGCGTAGGCGGCGTCGACCGCGCCAAAGAGGCCGCTCACACCCAGTCCCTCGAGCGCCGAAATGTACAGGTGACGCGCGAACCCCAGAAAACCCAGCTTGCGCGCGATTTCACGCTTGAAGATTTCGCGCCGGTAACTGTCCACGGCGTCCCACTTGTTGACCGCCAGCACCAGGGCACGGCCGCTTTCGACGATGAAACCACCGATATGGGCGTCCTGATCGGACACTTCCTGCGTCGCATCAAGCACCAGCACACAGACATTCGCCTGCTCGATCGCCTGCACCGTCTTGATGACCGAAAACTTCTCGATCGTTTCGAATACCCGGCCCTTGCGGCGCAGCCCCGCCGTATCGATCAGCGTGTAGCGCTTGCCGTTGCGTTCGAAAGGGATGCTGATCGCGTCGCGCGTCGTACCCGCCTGATCGAAGGCGATGACACGCTCTTCGCCCAGCAGCGCATTGATCAGTGTCGATTTCCCGACGTTCGGGCGACCGGCCACGGCAATCTTCGGGACGCGATCATCCGGCTCCGTTTCTTCGTCGTCGGCAAACCCGCTCAGGCAATGATCAAGCAGGTTGCGGACGCCTTCGCCGTGGGCGGAGGAAATCACGTGCAGCTCACCCAGCCCGAGCTCGTGAAACTCGGCCGCGACGATTTCCTGCCGCATGCCTTCTGCCTTGTTCACTGCAACCACCAGAGGCTTGCCGACACGGCGCAGACGAGCGGCGATTTCCCGGTCATGCGCGGTCAGACCGGCTCGACCATCTACGAGGAAAATCAGTACATCCGCTTCGGCAATCGCCTGTTCGGCCTGCGCCGCCATCTCGACCATGATTCCGTCGCGTGCGGTCGGCTCGAATCCACCGGTGTCCACGACAAGAAACGGCCGGTCGCCGAGGCGGCCGTTGCCGTAATGACGGTCGCGCGTCAGACCGGGAAAATCGGCGACGAGCGCGTCTCGGGTTTTGGTCAGCCGGTTGAACAGTGTCGACTTGCCGACGTTGGGGCGACCTACAAGTACCAGGACGGGTTTCAAGCTATATCCTCAGCGGGCCGCCAGGGCCCGCACGATGCCGGCGCGGCTCTGCGCCACGAAAGCGGTGCCATAAGGGCGCAGCGACGCATTGACCGTGCTGCCGTCACCCTTGACCCGGGCGAGGAAGGCGCCGTTCTCGGTGCTCAGCAGATGCAGCAGTCCCTCGCCATCGGCGACGGCCACGGCGCCCTCGAGCGCAAGTGGCCGCCCTGGATAGCGGCGCTTGAGCTTGTCCTGCTTCCAGACGCTGGCGCCGGTCGCGCGATCCAGGGCGTGAATGGAACCATTGTCGTCGCTGACGTAGAGGTTCTGGGCATCGATATCGATGCCGGCGGCACTCGATATGTCGCGCGTCCAGATCGACTTTCCGGTACTCAGTTCGAAGCACGCCACACGCCCCTGAAAGGCCGAGGCGCACACGTCCCGACCGACGATGACCGGCAGGCTGGATACGTCGGCGATGCGTTCGAGCTCCGTCGCACCGCGCGACAGCGCCACGTTCGATTCCCACACCGCGACACCGGTGCTGCGATTGATCGCAACGAGCTTGCCGCCGGGGAATCCTGCAATCAGCAAGGACGGTGTGCTGATCACGCCGGCGTGAGTGCGCAGCGTGAGCGACGGATTCGGTCGCTGGTAATTCCACTTGCGCGCGCCGTCGATCGCCGTGAAAGCCTGGATACGGCTGTCGGCGCTTCGCACGAACACCATGTCATCGGTCACCAGCGGCGCGCTCAGTACTTCCGAACTTACAAGGCCTACCCACATCGGCTTGCCGTCGAGGTCGAACGCCAGTACATCGCCCTTTTCAGTGCCGACGACAAGTTGCCGCTCATTGGCGCCGATGCCACCCGACAAGGGCTTGCCGGCGTTGATCTTCCAGACCTGCCTGCCGTCGTCCAGACGAGCGATCGTGCCATCGCGCGCGGCGACAAAGATGCTGCTGCCGATCACCGCCGGTTCGAAAACCGAATTGCCGGACTGACCGACTTCGTAGCGCCATAGTTCGGTCATCGGAACACTGGCTTCAAGCGGCTCGAGTAGCGGCATCTTGGGCTTGGGCGGGCCGCTGAACGGATTGAGGCTGTCCAGGCTGTCGAGCGTCGAGCCACACCCCGCCAGCAGTGCGCTGGCCACCAGCAGAACGATCAGTCTCGTCACCGGGCGCCACCGACCGCATCGAGCTTGATCTCGACCACATTGCGATAGCCCTGCGGTGCCGCGCTGGCCAGCGCGCCACCCGCC
>NZ_JANINI010000001.1:57791-67481 GCF_024580145.1 Methyloversatilis sp. XJ19-49 | reverse complement strand
GCCGGGGTGGCCCGCGCGCCACCCGCCTTGGCGTTTTCATCGATCTTCGTCAGCGCGGACTGGTAGGCCGTCCGGGCTTCATCACGCTTGTCCTGCATCAGCAGCACATCACCGCGCGCTTCGAGAAAGCGCGCTTCAAGCGCTGGGGCGACCTTGCCGTCGAGCTGCTTGTTCGCCTCGTCAAACGCCTGTTCCTCGATCAGCACATACGCCAGACGCAGGCGGCCGAGGTCGCGCAGCATGTCTTCCGGAGCGTTCGCCTTCACCCACTCCAGCTGCGCGCGTGCGGTCTTGGTGTCGCCGTTGTCGACATGGAGCTTGGCCGACAGCAGCGCGCCCAGGCTCGCATACGCGCTGCCGCCGAAATGTTCGGTCAGCTGACCGGCGGTTTCGCGGGTTTTCTTCAGGTCGCCGGCAAGGGCGGCATCCTGCAGCGCGTCGAACACGACGCTGGCCTTCACCGCCTGGTCGCGGTTGTACCAGTTCCACGCCTGATATCCGATCAGCGACGCTGAAACCGCGATCACCGTCCAGGTGATCAGGTTGCCCCACGCCGCCCACCATGCCTTGATGGTCGAAAGCTGTTCCTGCTCTTCAAGATCGAGTGCTGCCATGTCCTGGACTCCTGTCCGGTTTTTCCGGTTGTAGATTGATTTTCAGTGCAACAGCGGTTCTTCGTCGTCGGTGTCGTCGCCACCGAGCAGCAGCATGGCCAGATGTTCGGCCACGTCGTCGCGGCTGATGCGCATCTGGTCGCCCCCGCGCAGGGGCTTGAACGTGACATCGCCCGATGCGACCTCGTCTTCGCCCAGTATCAGCGCGACCGCAGCGCCGGAAGCATCCGCGCGCTTCATCTGCGACTTGAAGCTGCCGCCGCCGCAGTGCATCAGCGTCGCGAAGCCTGCGTCACGCAGCTGCTCGGACAGCGCGAAGGCCTCCGCCTGGACGCCGTCTCCAGAGTGGACGACATAGGCTTCCGGGCGTTCTATCAGTGCGTCGGCCTGTACCGGATTCCACAGCGACAGCAGACGTTCGATGCCCATGGCAAAGCCGGCTGCCGGAGCCGGTTTGCCGCCGAGCTGCGAGACCAGTCCGTCGTAGCGGCCGCCGGCACACACCGTTCCCTGGGCGCCAAGCTGGTCGGTCACCCACTCGAATACGGTGAGGTTGTAGTAATCCAGTCCGCGCACCAGGCGCGGATTGATTCGGAACGGAATGTTCGCGGTGCGCAGCGTGTCCTGGATGGCGGTGAAATGCGCGAGCGATTCCTTGCCCAGATAGTCGGACAGCTTCGGCGCCGCTTCGACCAGCGCCTGCATGGCCGGATTCTTGGTATCCAGGATGCGCAGCGGATTGCTGTGCAGGCGGCGCTTCGCGTCCTCATCCAGCTCTTCCTGGTGCGCTTCGAAATAGGCGATCAGTGCTGCACGATGCTGCAGGCGCTCCTCGGGCGAGCCGAGCGAATTGATTTCCAGCCGGATGCCCATCAGGTCGAGGTCGTCCCACAGGCGCTGGCACATCATGATCAGCTCGGCGTCGACATCGGGCCCGGTGAAGCCGAGCGCTTCCACGCCAACCTGGTGGAACTGGCGGTAGCGACCCTTCTGTGGCCGCTCGTGGCGGAACATCGGACCCATGTACCAGAGCTTGCGCGGGCTGTCGTACAGCAGGTTGTGCTCGGTCACGGCGCGCACGCAGGAGGCGGTGCCTTCCGGGCGCAGCGTCAGGTTTTCGCCATTGAGGGCGTCTTCGAAGGAATACATTTCCTTCTCGACGATGTCGGTGACTTCACCGATTGCGCGCTTGAACAGCGGTGTGTGTTCGAGCAGCGGCATGCGGATCGGGCGGTATCCGTACGCGCGCAGCCAGTCGCGCACGATGGTTTCGAAGGCTTCCCAGCGTTCCGCCTCGTCCGGCAGGATGTCGTTCATGCCGCGAACGGCTTGCAGTTTGCTCATTGTTCTTTGTTCAGGCGCCGGTCGTGCCGGCGATCTTCCTGGTGTAGGTGCGGGCAACGTAGGCGTCGACGATGCTGCGGAACTCGGCAGCGATGTTGTCGCCCTTCAGCGTGACGGTTTTTTCACCGTCCTCGAACACCGGCGCGACCGGCGTCTCGCCGGTGCCCGGCAGCGAAATGCCGATGTTGGCATGCTTGCTTTCACCCGGGCCATTCACGACGCAGCCCATCACGGCCAGCGTCATCCGTTCGACGCCGTCGTACTGCGTTTTCCAGTCAGGCATCCGGTCGCGCACATGGCTCTGGATGTCGGACGCCAGTTCCTGGAAGAAGGTCGACGTGGTGCGTCCGCAGCCAGGGCAGGCGGCGACCATCGGCGTGAACGCGCGCAGCCCCATGGTCTGCAGCATTTCCTGCGCCACGATCACTTCCTTCGTGCGGTCGCCGTTGGGTTCGGGCGTCAGCGATACGCGGATCGTGTCACCGATGCCCTGCTGAAGCAGTACCGCCATAGCCGCGGTCGACGCCACGATGCCCTTGGACCCCATGCCGGCTTCGGTCAGGCCCAGATGCAGCGGGTAATCGCAGCCCTTCGCGAGTTCGCTGTAGATGGCGATCAGGTCCTGCACGCCGCTGACCTTGCACGACAGGATGATGCGATCCGGCGAAAGGCCCCACTCGACCGCTTGCGCGGCGCTTTCCAGCGCCGATGTCACCATGGCTTCGCGCATCACTTCGATGGCGTCCTTGGGCTGCGGCCGGCGGGCGTTTTCGTCCATCACGCGCGCCAGCAAGGTCTGGTCGAGGCTGCCCCAGTTCACGCCGATGCGCACCGGCTTGTCGTAACGGCAGGCGATTTCGATCAACGCTGCGTACTGTTCGTCGCGCTTGCTGCCCTTGCCCACATTGCCCGGATTGATGCGCAGCTTGTCCAGTGCCTCGGCGCAGGCCGGATGTTCTCGCAGCAGCTTGTGACCGTTGAAGTGGAAATCGCCCACGAGCGGCACATCCACATTCATCTTCAGCAACTGCTCGCGCACCCTGGGCACGGCGGCTGCGGCCTCCATCGTATTCACCGTAATGCGCACGATTTCCGAGCCGGCGCGCGCCAGCTGGGCCACCTGGATGGCAGTCGAAATGTGGTCTTCGGTGTCGGTGTTGGTCATCGACTGCACGACCACCGGCGCGGCCGAACCAATCGTGACGCCCGCGACCTTGACCGAACGCGTCGCGCGGCGGACCAGCGAACTCATTGCTTGATCACCCATTACTCGAGCCTCAGTCGCGCGACATCAACCTTGATCGACGGCGCCAGGTCATGCGGCTGTCCATCGACCTTCAGGGTCACGGAACGCGCATTTCCGATGACCAGAGAGACCGGAAAGGTGGCATTCACCATCCGCGTGCTACCGCTTCGATTCAGGTCCGACAGCAGGATGGCGTCACCGGCATCCCGGATTTCCACCCACGAGTCCGTGCTGAAGGTGAATTCAAGTCGGTGCTGTCCCGGTGCCGCCTCGGCAACGGCATCCGGTGGCGTTGTGGTGGCGATCGCATCGGAGGCCGCATCACTCGCCAATTCAGCCGGCGGCGGCAGCACATCGCTGGCCGACGCATCGACCTGATCGAAGCGGACACCGCCGGTTTCGTCCGTGGATGCGGGACCGTCGAGTGGCGACGGATCGATCCGGGAAACATCTGGCTGACCGGCGACCGGCACGTCCGCCGGCCAGAATTCGAACCATACATAAAGGGCAAGGCCCGCCAGCACCGGAACGCTCATCGCCAGCAGCGGCAACAGCCACTTGCGCCGGGCAGACTGCACCGGCATGGCTACACCTACATTCGCCTGTTCGATCAACTGCGGCGTGGCACGTACATGCTGCTGGTCGAGACTGCCCAGCAAAGTCTGCGCGTCTAGACCGATCAGCGCCGCGTAGTTGCGTATGAAACCTCGAACGTAGGTCGGGCTCATCAGGCTGTCGAAATCGTCCGCTTCGATCGCTTCAACCTGACGCGGTGCCAGCTTGATCGCACGCCCGACACTGTCGATCGTCATGCCACGCGCTTCGCGCGCCTGCCTCAGTCGCGTGCCGACCGAACCTGTGGGCGGATCGCGCGGCAGATCGACCACCTCATCCTGCTCAGACATCAGTCGTAATTCCCCTGCATCAGTTGCTGGTGTTCAGGTGTGCCGGCAAAGCGGCGGCGCAACTGGCTGGCGAAACCAGCCTCGGACACCTTGTCGCCCAGTTTGCGTTCGATACGCACTGCAAGCCAGAGACTTTCCGCCACTGAATCGCGCTGCGCGTGGAAATTGCTCAGCTGCTTGCGCGCCTCGAGGTAGCTGCCCTTGCGATAAAGCAGTGCCGCCAGGTTGTAGATCGCCTGCGTATTGCCTGGGTCGGCGTTGATCGCGAGCAGGAAATTGACTTCCGCGGTCTGCAGGTCATTCGCCTGCAATGCGCACAGAGCCGCATTCGTGTACGGCCGGGTCGGCGTGGCATACAGCGGGTTCCTGATCGCCTCGTTGAACAACTGCATCGCCCGTGCGGTGTCACCGTCCTGGCAAAGGAACCAACCGAAGTTGTTGTTGATGTCCGGATCGCTTGACGCCAGACGCAGCGCACGCTCGAAGTTGTCGCGCGCCTGCTGCTTCTCGCCCAGATACATATGCGCCAGGCCCATCAGGTTGTAGGCCGGACCGTAGGACGCGTCGTCGCGCAGTGCGGTGCGCCCTTCTTCGAGCGCGATCGCAACATTTCCGGCCTCTAGGTAGGCCATGCCCAGCTCGGTATGCGATTTCGCTCGCGTGCGGGCAGCCCCCGTCACGATGGGTTCGAGAGGCTTGTACTCCGACGACTGCGCACCGGTACGACTCTGCACGGTGGTGGTCGTGTTCGGATTGCCTGTCGTGGAGCCTGTTGAATTTCCGCCCTTGCTGCCCGCACATCCGGCGAGCAGGACGGCGAGCGACAGGATGGTCGCAACACCTGCTGAAAATCTGGTCACCGCGCTGGCACCTCCACGAGTGGAATGGTTTTCTGCGTACGTCGGGTGCGGTCGAGCACCTGGCCGGCGAGCTGCCCGCAAGCGGCGTCGACGTCGTCGCCGCGCGTCTTGCGGGTCGTCGTGACGATGCCTTCCGCCATCAGGATGTCCGAAAACGCACGGATGCGCTCTTTTGACGACCGCCCGAACGGTGCCGCAGGAAACGGGTTGAACGGAATCAGGTTGTACTTGCACGGCACCTGACGCGCAATCGCGACCAGTTCGCGCGCATGTGCGTCGCTGTCGTTCACGCCGTCCAGCATCACGTATTCGAAGGTGATGAAATCGCGCGGCGCGTGATCGAGGTAGCGCACGCACGCGGCCAGCAACTCGCGCAATGGATACTTCCTGTTGATCGGCACCAGTTCGTCGCGCAGCGCATCATTCGGCGCGTGCAGCGATACGGCAAGCGCGACCGGGCAGGCTTCGCCCAGGCGGTCCATGGCCGGCACGATGCCGGAGGTCGACACCGTCACCCGACGACGCGACAGGCCGTAGGCGTTGTCATCGAGCATCAGGCGCAGCGCCTTCACCGTGGCATCGAAATTGGCCAGCGGCTCGCCCATCCCCATCATCACGACGTTCGAAATCACACGTTCGCCGTCATTCTCGCCACCACGCACGGCGCCCAGCGCGCGATTGGCCAACCACAGCTGGCCGATGATTTCCGATACCTCGAGATTGCGGTTGAAGCCCTGCTTGCCGGTCGAGCAGAATGCACAATCGAGTGCGCAACCCGCCTGGGTCGAAATGCACAGCGTACCGCGACGCTCTTCGGGAATGAAGACGGTTTCGATGGCATTGCCGGCGCCGACATCGATCAGCCACTTGCGCGTGCCATCGGTGCTGGTGCTGTCGCGCACCGGCACCGGTGCCTCCACGCAGGCGATCTGTTCGAGCTTCGCGCGCAACGACTTGGCGACGTCGCTCATCTGAGCGAATTCCCCCTCGCCGTTGCGGTGAATCCAGCGCATGACCTGCCGCGCGCGAAAGGGCTTTTCGCCAAGACCGGCGAAAAAGTCAGCGAACCCTTCGGCGTCGAATTGCAGCAGGTTGGTGCGGGTCACGCGGCGGCTCTCAGCGCGAGTAGACGTTCAGCGCGGGGAAGAAGTAGGCGATTTCGACAGCGGCGGTTTCCGGCGCGTCCGAGCCATGCACTGCGTTGGCGTCGATCGAATCGGCGAAATCGGCGCGGATGGTGCCGGGCGCGGCCTTCTTCGGATCAGTGGCACCCATCAGGTCACGATTCTTGAGGATGGCGCCTTCGCCTTCCAGTACCTGGATCATCACCGGGCCGGAAATCATGAAATCGACCAGATCCTTGAAGAACGGACGCTCGCGGTGCACGGCGTAGAAGCCTTCGGCCTCGGCGCGCGACAGCTGGGTCATGCGCGATGCGGCGATCTTGAGTCCGGCGTCTTCGAAGCGCTGGTAGATCTTGCCGATGACGTTCTTGGCGACGGCGTCGGGCTTGATGATCGAAAGGGTGCGTTCTGCTGCCATGGTGAATCTCCGGAAAAATGCTGCGGGACGTAGAAGGACAACCGTAGATTGTAGCAAGACCGGGGCCACAAGTCTTCGCCTTGACGTCGCGGATCGGCTTCCCGGCTGTCCGATGGCGTCTTCTGCTTCAGAAGGTTATCGAAGTTTCAGTAATTACTGAAATTTGATGTACATTAACGAAACCGCAGAAAACCCTTGCAATCCACACGTTCATGACTCCACTCGTACAGAGCTTTGTCGGCCACTTCGGCGAGATGGGCAGCCGCTGGGGCATCAATCGCACGGTCGGCCAGATCTACGCGCTGATCTTCGTGTCGCCGACGGCGTTGTGTGCCGACGAGATTGCGGACACGCTCGGCTGTTCGCGCTCGAATGTGAGCATGGGACTGAAGGAACTGCAGTCCTGGCGGCTGGTGAAGATGAAGCATGTCGCGGGCGACCGGCGGGAATTCTTCGAGGCGCCGACCGATGCCTGGGAAGTGTTCCGCACGCTGGCCGAAGAACGCCGCCGGCGCGAGATGGAACCGACCCTGACCATGCTGCGCAGCGCGCTGCTCGAAGAACCGGGCAGCGAAGCCGACCGCATTGCGCAGGAACGCATGCGCAGCATGCACGATCTGATCGATCTGATGAGCACGTGGTTCGACGATGTGCAGCGGCTCGATGCCCAGACACTCGCCAAACTGATGCGTATGGGTTCCAAGGTGCAGAAACTGCTGGAACTGACCGGCCAGCTCAAATCCGGCAGCAAGGAGTGACCTGATGGATCTCGATCCCGTCCTGCTGGCGCGCATCCAGTTTGCCGCCAACATCACCTTCCACATCCTGTTTCCGACCATCACGATCGCGCTCGGCTGGATGCTGCTGTTCATGCGCTGGCGCTGGCTGAAGACAAACCAGCGCCCCTGGCTGACGGCCTACCGCTTCTGGACCAAGGTTTTCGCGCTCACTTTCGCGCTGGGCGTGGTCAGTGGCATCACGATGAGCTTCCAGTTCGGCACCAACTGGCCGGGCTTCATGGAAAAGGTCGGCAACATCGCCGGTCCGCTGCTGGGCTTCGAGGTGCTGACCGCCTTCTTTCTCGAGGCGACCTTCCTCGGTGTCATGCTGTTCGGCCATGGCCGCGTCAGCGAACGTATACATATGCTGGCCACCTTCCTGGTCGCCTTCGGCACCACGATGAGTGCCTTCTGGATCCTGGTCCTCAATTCATGGATGCAGACGCCGGTCGGCTACGAAATCATCGATGGCGAATTCCACGTGACCAGCTGGCTGGAAATCATCTTCAATCCGTCCTTCCCGTGGCGATTCGCGCACATGCTGCTGGCGTCCTTCCTGACCATGTCCTTCCTGGTGGCGGGCGTTTCGGCCTGGCAGGTGCTGCGGCGCAAGGCCAATCCGTCCAGTGCGGTGGCGCTGCGTGCCGCACTGACGCTGGCCGCCCTGCTTATTCCGGTGCAGATCGTCGTGGGTGACATGCATGGCCTCAACACCCTGCAGCACCAGCCGCAAAAGATCGCTGCGATCGAGGGGGTGTGGGAAACCGAGAAAGGCGCCCCGCTGCTGCTGTTCGCACTGCCGAACGAGGCGGAACGGCGCAACGACTTCGCGATCGGCATTCCGAAGATGGCCTCTTTCATCCTGACCCACGAATGGGACGGCGAACTGAAAGGACTGAACGAGTTCGAGAACCATCCGCCGGTCAAACCGCTGTTTTTCGGTTTTCGCATCATGGTCGCCGTCGGCACGATGATGCTGCTGGTCAGCTGGGTCGGCTGCTGGATACTGCGCCGCCACGGCTGGCAGCCCGAGCGGGCGCCGCGCTGGCTGATTGCGTCGATTGCCGGCATGACCTTTTCTGGCTGGGTGGCCACCGTCGCGGGTTGGTACGTGACCGAAATCGGCCGTCAGCCGTGGATTGTGCAGGGTCTGATCAAGACCGCGGATGTCGCGTCGTCGACGCCTGCGCCCTACATCGCGCTCACGCTGGCCGGCTATCTGATCACATACGCCGCGCTGATCGCCTGCTACATCGGCGTACTGCGCTACATGGCTGAAAAGCCGTCCGACACCTACGACCCGGCGCCCACCGGCGGCGCGGCCGTGCTCGGTGGCGCGCAACTGGCGCGCAAGGCAGGTGAAGCATGACCTGGGCCGAGTTCCTGCCGGTCATCTTCATGGGCCTGATGGGCCTGTCGATGTTCCTCTATGTGGTGCTGGATGGTTTCGACCTGGGTGTCGGCATGCTGCTGCATCGCGCCAACGACAGTCAGAAGGACATGATGATCGCGTCCATCGGACCGTTCTGGGACGCCAACGAAACCTGGCTGGTGCTCGGCGTCGGCATTCTGCTGATCGCCTTCCCGAAGGCACACGGTGTCGTGATGACTGCGCTTTATCTTCCGATCGCGCTGATGCTGATCGGGCTGATCCTGCGCGGCGTCGCCTTTGATTTCCGGGTCAAGGCGCAGGACACCCACAAGCCGCTGTGGAACCGCGGCTTCTTCATTGGCTCGACCGTCACGTCGGTGGCGCAGGGCTGGATGCTCGGACGCTTCATCACCGGCTTCGCCGAAGGCGCCGTCTATGACCTGTTCGCGCTGGCCATCGCCATCGCCCTGCCCTGCGCCTACGTGTTGATGGGCGCCAGCTGGCTGGTACTCAAGACAGACGGCGAGCTGCAGCGTCGCGCCGCGCAGTGGGGCCGGACTGCCCTGATACCGGTGATCATCGGCATGGGACTGATCTCGCTGGCCACGCCCTGGGTCAGCAGCACGGTGGCCGAACGCTGGTTCAGCCTGCCACAGCTGATCGGCTTGCTGCCGATTCCGTTCGCCACCTTCGCCTGCTTCGTGGCGCTGTGGTGGACCCTGTCGGGCACGCGTGCGCTGGGCACGCTGTGCTGGCTGCCGTTCATCCTGACGATCGGCGTGTTCCTCATGGGGGGCCTGGGCCTGGCCTACAGCCTCTATCCCTATGTCGTGATGGACCGCATCACGATCTGGCAGGCCGCCAGTTCAACGGCTGCCCTCAATCTCATCCTGGCCGGCTGCGCCTTCACGGTACCGGCCATACTGGGTTACACCTTGTTCGCCCATCGCGTGTTCTGGGGCAAGGCCACCGAACTGCGCTACGGCTGACCGGCTGGGGGGCGGATGCCGCGCGGCATCCGCCCCCCA
>NZ_JANINI010000001.1:0-57719 GCF_024580145.1 Methyloversatilis sp. XJ19-49 | reverse complement strand
GGCGGATGCCGCGCGGCATCCGCCCCCCAGCCGCAGCGCAGCATGTCGTGCCTCGAAATCCGGAATTTCTTTGCGCAATCATCGTCCCTGCAGCGTGAAGAAATGCTTCAAGTATCCGGCCGCAGCGTCCGCTAACCACGAATCCACAAGGCGCACCGATCGCCTTGCTACAGGTTCGCCACGAGCGGACACATAACGGGGGAATAAGAACATGCTGAACAGCTTTTTCGGGTCGAACCTTCCGCAGGAAATCCAGAAGATCGCAGACAGCGCATCGCGTGGCGACGGCTACGCACCTCCTGCCGGTGGGGGCGCACGACAGCGCGCGCTGCTGAGTTCGCTGGCGGATGCGCTGAATGGCCTGAAGAAGGGTTTGCACCACGCTGAAGAGCAGGTTCGGCAGCTGGAAGGCGATCTCGCGGCCACGAAGGCTGAGCTGAATGAAGTCCGTGAGGCGGGCGATCAGGCGCGTACGCGCAGCGAAATGATGGCATCGGTGTCCGATGCGGGTTTGTGGGAAGCCACGCCTGGCGACAGCCGCACGCTGGATCCGAAAGCGCCCGTCTGGTGGTCCGACACCATGCGCCACATGCTGGGCTTTGAAAGCGAAGCCGACTTTCCGAACCGGCTCGAGAGCTGGTCGAGCCGCCTGCACCCGGATGATCGAAAGGCCACTCTGGAGGCATTGAGCCACGCCTGGTGCAACCGGCGCGACGGCAGCTGGCCCGACATGCAGTACCGGATCGCCGCCAGGGATGGCAGCTACCGCTGGATACGCGGTCGCGTCGTGACGGCCTTCGACGCATCAGGCCAGTCCCTGCGCATTGCCGGATCGCTGACCGACATCACGCAGCGCCGTGAAGACGAAGCCATGCTGGACGTCACGCTGACTCGTTTCACGCTGGCCAGCGAAATGCTCAACGACGGCATCTGGGACCTCGACGTCGTCGCCGGCGACCCGGTCAATCCGTCGAACACCTTCTGGTGGTCGGACCAGTTCCGGCAGCTGGTCGGCTTCGAGACCGAAGAGGAGTTTCCGAACGTACTCGACAGCTGGGCTTCGCGTCTGCATCCGGACGAAAAGCAGGCCGTGTTCAAGGCCTTCATCGACCATCTGATGGACCGCAGCGGTCGTACGCCCTACTGCATCGACTACCGGCTGCGCTGCAAGGACAACCAGTACCGCTGGTTCCGCGCCCGCGGCCGCACGCGGCGCGCCCCCGACGGCACGCCACTGCGTGCCGTCGGGGCGCTGACCAGCATCGACAGCGAACTGAACGAACGCCACCTGCAGGAACTGGAACTGAACCAGCGCCAGCAATTGAAGGACAACGTGCAGAAGATCCACGAGATCGTCACCACGATCCGCGACATTGCCAGCCAGACGAACCGCCTGGCACTCAATGCCGCGATAGAAGCTGCGCGTGCGGGCGATGCCGGACGCGGTTTCTCGGTTGTGGCCGACGAGGTGCGTACACTGTCCGAACGCACGCGCGAGGCGACCGAACAGATTGCCCACATCATTCCGGCGCAGGAAGCCAGCCACTGAAACTGGCGCTCAGGCAGATCGATCTGCGCCCCCGGTGCAGCGGCTACTTGATCGAAAAATCGGCGCGAGCCGGTGATGTCCTGGCATCACTTGTCTTCTCGCCGTTTTTTGCCACCGTATTCGGCGCAATGACGAACAGCCGTGCGTCATCGATCTTTGCCTGCTGTGCGAGATAGTCCTTCACCGCCTGCGCACGTGCCAGTCCGAGCAGGCGAAGATCTTCATCGCTCACTTCGGTATTGGTGAGCAGGAGTGTTTCCATCTCGCCGACCGGCAGGCTTTTCGTCAGCCCGACAATATTGCGCGGCTTCGGAAACGACGCTGCCTTGTACACCGTCTCCAGCAGATCCGGGTACTCCGCCGGATCAACCACCACCTCGTCGACTGGCACCTTGGTTTTCGCCGCCTTGACAGCCTTCACCTTGTTGTCGAGCAGCGCGCGGCGATACCCCTCGACGTCGGTCGCGCGGTCGGTACGGCCGGTGACTTCGATCTTCAGCGCCGGCCGGTCGGCCAGCGCCTTGCCGAGCGTATCGAGCTTGCCGCGCGCGGTGTCGCCAAGCGAAGCCCGTCCGGGTTCGAACGCGACGTGGTCGAGGTCGGCATCCGAGCCGAACAGCGACCCGAGCAGCGCAAATGGCGATGTGACGGCCTTGACGATCAGGTTCACGATCACCTTCACCACCAGACCACCGATCGAGAACTGTGGATCGGACAGCGAGCCGCTGATCGGAAGATTGATGTCGATGACGCCGTTGCGGTCCTTCAGCAGCGACACGGCAAGAAGGATCGGTGCCTTGATCGCGTCCGGACTGTCGACCGGCGCGCCGAAGGTAAGCTGGTCGAGCACCACATTGTTCTGTGCCGTGAGCTGGTCATTCTCGATCTTGTAGGCGATGCTGACGCTCAGCTTGCCCTTCTCGATGCCGTAGCCCACGTACTTGCCCGAGTACGGTGAAAGCGGCGCCAGCTCGATGCCGCGCGCATTCGCCTTGATGTCGAGGAACAGCGGACCGGCCAGCGGATTGATGCGGCCCGTGATGTCGATCGGCGCCGAACCTTCGACCACGCCGCGCAGTTCGACTTCGCCTGCGGTACCCGACTTCGAACTGAGGCCGGACACCCGTCCGCCCAGCTTCGAAAGCTGCGCGCGGTAGTTCGGCTTGATGAAGAAGTCGCTGAAATCGACCTGTCCGCCCTGCAGTACGATCGTCTTCACGTCGACCGGCGGCCGCGCCGCATCGATCATCTTCGCCAGCGCTGCACCCTGTGAGGCCGGTGGCTTGGGCGGCGCCGGCGGCGCGGCTGCGACCGGAGCGGCCGGCGGCGCTACGGAAGTGGCGGCGCCGGCCGGCTGCTTGACGATATCCTGCAGATTGAGTCGGCCCTCTTTCGAAAGGATGATGCGGGCGAAGTAATCGGACAGCGCAACCTCGCCGACCGACAGCGAAGACAGCAGATCGGGTTTGCTGCTGTCGAGCTTCAACGCCACAGCACCGATGAACAGCGTGCGCCACTTCAGCAGGTCGGAGGCATGGATCTTGTCGGTCAGATGTACATCGGCCACCGTCGTCTCGCCGTTCCACGACAGAGCCCAGGTCCCTGCCGGCGCGACCTGCACGCCCAGGTCGCCGCGCAGGCTGACATTGCCGCGCAGCAATTCGGCGTTGAGCCGCTCGGCCATCCAGGGTTGTCCGGCCAGCAGGTCAAGACGTCGCGCGTCCAGTTTGAGGCTGGCTGACACCGGCTGCAGCGAAAAGCCGCCGCGCGCACCGAACAGGCCGCCCGCCGCATCGCGGAACGCCACGTCGATACGTGACTTGAGGGTCTTGTCCGTGCCGATGTTGTCCACCGTCAGCGCGATCTTGTCCAGTTCGACCACACCAGGCTTGGCCAGCGTGCGGTCTTCGAACCGAACCGCACCCTCCTTCAGGCGGAAAGCGCCGAGCAAGGCGGTCCACGACGCACCGTTCGGCTGGGGATCGCGTGCGGTTGGTGCCGCTGCCACGGGCGGGGACGATGCCGTGACAATTCCTGCGAGATCGATGTTGCCATCGGCTTCACGCGCAGCGCGCAGCTTCGGATGAACGATATCGAACGCGTCCGCCTTCACTGTTCGGGCCGCCAGATCCACTGTCGCGCCGGACAGCACGATGTCGTCAGCCTGAATGAAAGGCTGCCTGGCGCCCTTGCGCACCAGCTTGAGCCCGCCGACCCCCGCTTCGGTCACCGTCACTTCACCCTGCGGCACGCCCTCGACCAGTGCGATCTTCAGCTTCGCGCCGAGCCGCGCCTGCGCCTGCTCGATCATGAAGTCGAGCGATGTCGGCAGATAGCCGGCAAAGCGCGGGATATCCAGGCTGGCGATGGACAGTTCCCCGTCGGCAGTCATTGTCGCGGCCGTCACACGGGCTTCCACCTTGATCTGCAGGCCGCCATCGCCCTTTGCGTCCACAACCAGCGTGGCCGGCGCTTCGCCCTGCAGCGAAAAGTCGCGCAGCACGACGTCGATCGGTTCAACGACGAAGGCGAACGGGCGTGCCGGCACCGCATCAATGACGCCGATGCGTGCCTGCACCACTTCGAGCAGCGTGATCCTGATGTCCGGCTTCGTGGCGGCTGCCGGCTGAGCAGTGGCCGCGGCGTCGGCCGGGGCAATATCGGTCGGCGCCGTCCCGCCTGATGGCACGAGCGACAACAGGTTGAGGCGACCGTCCTTTGCGCGCGCGACATCGATATCCGGCTGGTCGATGCGAACGCTGGCGATGTCGACCTTGCCGATCAGCGGTTCAATCTCGTTCAGTACGACGTCGAGCGCTGGCAGCTTGATCAGCGCGGCACCGGCCATGTCGTCAAGTTTCAGATCGTGCAGGCCAAGCGTTCCACGCAGCGTGATGCGCGGCTCGCCATCCAGCGGCTGCCGGAAACCGATCTCGATGTCCGTATCGAGCGTGCCGCTGGCGATGCGGAAGTCCAGCGGTACCGGCGAGTATTCGTCGCTTCGCGCCAGATCGAGTGCCTTCAATTCCAGCTTGAGCGTCGCTTCGCGCTCGTCGGTGAAGGGTCGTACCTTGCCTTGCAGCGCAAACGCGGCCTCATTGACCCGCGCAGAAATCGACGGCTCGACATGAAGTGCCACGTCCGACGGCAGATTGGACACGAAAGGCAAACCGATTTCGATGTTGCTGATCGTGTGCTGACGCCCCAGAGGCTGGTCATCGATGTCGATATGGCCGCCGCGCAGCACGATGTTGTTGATCGAGAAGCGCGCTGGCTCGTCGTCGGTCGATGGCTGGTCGAGAATCTTGTTCAGCACGTCGCTGAAGTTGTAGGTCGACGCATCAATGCGTGCCAGACGAATGCGCGGCTGATCGATCTCTACCGAGCGAACGATCGGCGCACCACGGAACAGCGAAGACCACTCGACATCCACCGCCAGCCGGGCAAGGCTAAGCGCCTCGGTTTCCTCGTTCGATTCAAGGATGCGCAGGCCGGCCAGCGACAGTTCGAGCGTATAGGGATTGATCGAAACCTCTTTCAGCGTGAGCTGCCGGCCGAGAAATTCCGAGCCATGCTTTTCCGCCAGTGAGCGCACGATGTGTGGCGCTGCAAAGAAGCCGAACAGGCCGAACAGCACAAGAAAAATGATCAAACCGATCAGTGTCTTGCGAAGGCGTGGGCGGGATTCGAGAATCTGGACAGGCATGCGGCATCCGTCAGGTACAGTGAAAGCGGAGCGTATCACCGCACAGCGCCTTCGGCGCTCTGCGCGCCGGCGAGGATCGACGCCAAGGACGCGCTAAAGTGCAGGCGGAAGCGGGCCGATAAACCCTTCGAATTCCTTCCTCCCGGGTACACCGCCGTTTATGTCAGACCTCATCGGATCAGTCGCCAATCTCACCGGATACCGCGACCGTGATCTCATCGACAGTACCTTCGTTTCGGTGCTCGGGGACTGGCTCGACCCGCTGCGTCTGAATCTGTATCGCTGCGTCGGCGACGGATCGGACCTGCGTCTTCTGCTGCAGGCCGGGATGGAAAAAGGTCAAGGCATGGTTGCGGCCGACCCTTCCTGGACGCCGCTCGAAGCGCTGCCACAACTGACTTCGCGCCCCCAGTTCGAGCAGGCTTTCGCGCAGGACGAACCGCTGCTCGATCTGCCGCTGCGCAACGATGACGGTCCGTGGCTCAATCTTTTCGCTGTATGGGCCGGACCCCGACGCTTCGGTATCATCGAACTGATCAGCGAGCAGCCACTGCTGCCGGTGCAACTCCGGCTGGTGAGCGGTCTGCTGAAGATCTATCGCAACCAGATCACGCTGCTCGATTACAGCGAGCGCGACAGCCTGACAGGCCTGCTTAACCGCAAGACCTTCGATGAGCAGTTCATCAAATGCATTGAACCGACAAAAGACGACAGGCCCTTGTCGTGGTGGCTGGGCGTGATCGATGTCGATCATTTCAAACGGGTGAATGACAACTTCGGGCACCTGATCGGAGACGAAGTGTTGCTGCTGGTTGCGCGCCTGCTGCGCAGTGCGTTTCGCCAGAGCGAACAACTCTATCGTTTCGGCGGCGAAGAATTCATCGTGCTGTTGCGCGCCGAACACGAAGGTGAAGCCATGCTCGCCTTCGAGTTCTTTCGCGAACAGCTTGCCGGCTTCAGCTTCCCGCAGGTCGGCACGGTCACCGCGAGCGTGGGATTCACCCGGGTTCGCGAAATGGACAACGCGAGCAGCGCAGTCGACCGGGGCGACCGCGCCGTCTATCACGCAAAGAAGCACGGTCGCAATCAGGTGCATTCTCATGAGGCGCTGCTGCGAAGCGACGAATTGCTCGAAGTCGACAACTCTGGCGCGATCGAACTGTTCTGAAACGACAGGCTGCGATCGATCGCAACGGAACGCGCGATTGAAGGCATGAAAAAGAAAAGGGCCGCATAAGCGGCCCTTCCTTTGACCGGAGCACGTGCTGTGCCCCGATTATTGCTGGCGGAGTGGACGGGACTCGAACCCGCGACCCCCGGCGTGACAGGCCGGTATTCTAACCAACTGAACTACCACTCCTTGTTGGTGCCGGCACTAGCATTTCCGGACTCACTTGACTGACCAGCGGAATCACTGGCGTCCCCACGGGGATTCGAACCCCGGTACCTACCGTGAAAGGGTAGTGTCCTAGGCCTCTAGACGATGGGGACCTAGTTTGTGCTGCTTTTGCTTCTTCTCTTTCGCCTGGTGGAGGTAAGCGGGATCGAACCGCTGACCTCTTGCATGCCATGCAAGCGCTCTCCCAGCTGAGCTATACCCCCGTCGAAAGAGACGCGCATTATAAGCAGTCCGGGCGCTTTGTAAAGTGAGCCGGACGATTATTTTTGCCTGACCAGCGCATGCATTCCATATACGTAGTGCTTCCGCATATTGCGGAAGTCTGCCTTCAGATGAAAGGCGGTGGCAGCAGCTTGCCTGGATTCATCAGGGCCTGCGGATCGAGTGCGTGTTTCACTGCACGCATCAGGTCGAGCTCCACCGGACTTTTGCATGCGGCCAGCAGCTGCGGCTTGAGCTGACCGATGCCGTGCTCGGCAGATACCGATCCCGCCAGCTCGCGCACCATTTCATAGACAAGTGCGTTGGCGGTTGCTGCGTCGGCCAGCAGCCGCGCGTTGTCTTCTGCCTGCGGGAAGGACAGGTTGTAGTGCAGGTTGCCATCGCCGGCATGACCGAACACCACGATACGTACGCCAGGCAATGCCTTCAAGATGCGCGCACCGGCCTGATCGATGAAGCACGGAATCGCACTGACCGGTACGCTGATGTCGTGCTTCACGCTGAAACCCTCGATGCGCTGCGCCTCGGAAATGTTTTCGCGCAGCGCCCACAGTGCAGCCGCCTGCGAAAGATCCTGAGCGATCACCGCGTCGCGCATCACGCCCCGCACCATCAGGGCTCCCAGAAGCTCACCCAGGCGCTCATCGAGCCCGGGCTGGTTCCCTGACACTTCGACCAACGCATACCAGGGCGCAACGCCGGACAACGGGTCGCGCGTGTCGGGCATGTGCTTGAGTACCAGCGCCAGCGCCTCACGCCCGATCAGTTCGAAGGCGTTCAGTACGTCGCTTGCCTGCGTGCGCAGATGCGCCAGCACATCGATGCCGCGCTGCGCATCATCCAGCGCCACCCAGGCGAGCGCCGAATGCGCCGGCAACGGCGACAGCTTCAGCACGGCGGCGCTGATGAAGCCGAGGGTGCCTTCGGCGCCGATGAACAGGTGCTTGAGGTCATAGCCGGTATTGTCCTTGCGCAAGGCACGCAGACCGTCCCAGACGCGACCGTCGGGCAGCACGACTTCCAGCCCGAGCACCTGGTCGCGTGCATTGCCATGCCGCAATACATGCACGCCGCCCGCGTTGGTCGACAGGTTGCCACCTATTTCGCACGATCCCTCCGACGCGAGGCTGAGCGGGAACAGCAAACCCGCGTCGCGCGCAGCCGCCTGAACGGCAGCCAGTTTGCAGCCGGCTTCGACAATGATCGACGCGTTGTCGCGATCCAGCGCACGGATGCGGTTCAGGCGCGAAAGATTGACCAGCACCTCCCCCTGCCCCGCGCGCGGCGTTGCGCCGCCACACAGGCCGGTATTGCCGCCCTGGGGCACCATGGGCAGCCCGGCGTCGGCACACAGCCGTACGACGCGAGACAGTTCTTCGGTCGTTGCCGGGCGCACGACGCACAGCGCATCGCCGATGTAGCGGCCGCGCCAGTCCGTCAGGTACGGGGCGGTATCAGCAGCGGCTGTCAGCACGTGGGCGTCGCCGACGAGATCGCGCAGCCCGGCGAGCGCGTCAGCGATGCGCTCGCGCTCCATCGTCAGTCCTCGGTGACCAGTTCGGCGTAGAGGTCATGCACGTCGCAGTCGGTGATGCGTACGCGCACGAAGTCTCCGACATCGAGGTCCTGACCGTCGAGGATGTGCACCAGACCGTCGATGTCCGGCGCGTCGCCCTCGCTGCGCGCCACGGCGCCATCGTCATCCACTTCGTCGACCAGCACGATCATTTCGCGATCGATCTTCTCTTCCAGCCGCTGCGTGCTGATGTCTTCCTGAAACTCCATCAGACGCTGCCTGCGCTCTTCGCGCACCTCTTCCGGCACCGCGCCCGGAAGATCGTTGGCGGTCGCACCCTCGACCGGGGAATAGGCGAAGCAGCCGACACGGTCCAGCCGCGCTTCGCCCAAAAACTGCAACAGCTCTTCGAACTCGGCGTCCGTTTCGCCCGGAAAGCCCGCGATGAAGGTGCTGCGTATCGTGATGTCCGGACAGATCTCGCGCCAGGCGCGGATGCGTTCGAGATTGTTCTCGGCATTGGCCGGCCGCTTCATTGCCTTCAGGATGCGCGGGCTGGCGTGCTGGAACGGCACGTCGAGATAGGGAAGAATCTTGCCTTCCGCCATCAGCGGCAGGATGTCATCGACGTGCGGGTATGGGTACACATAGTGCATGCGCACCCAGATGCCCAGTTCGCCCAGCGCACTGGCCAGGTCATACAGCTTGGTGCGCAGCGGCCTGCCGCCCCAGAAGCCGGTGCGGTACTTCACATCGACGCCATAGGCGCTGGTGTCCTGCGACACGATCAGCAGTTCGCGCACGCCGGCGTCGCGCAGCGTTTCGGCTTCGCGCATGACATCGCCGATCGGCCGGCTGACCAGATCGCCGCGCATCGACGGAATGATGCAGAAGCTGCAGCGGTGGTTGCATCCTTCGGAAATCTTCAGATAGGCGTAATGCGACGGCGTCAGACGGATGCCCTGAGGCGGCACCAGATCGGTGAACGGATCATGCGGCTTGGGCAGGTGGCGATGCACCGCGTTCATGACCTCCTCGGTCGCGTGCGGACCGGTCACCGCCAGTACCTGCGGGTGCGTTTCCAGCACCTGCTGGCGTTTCGGCCCTTCGGCGCCCATGCAGCCGGTCACGATGACCTTGCCGTTCTCGGCCAGCGCCTCGCCGATTGCATCGAGCGATTCCTCGACCGCGGCATCGATGAAGCCACAGGTGTTCACCACGACGATGTCGGCACCGTCATAGGTCGGTGAAATGTCGTAGCCCTCGGAGCGCAGCCGCGTCAGGATGGATTCGGAGTCAACCGTAGCCTTGGGACACCCCAGGCTGAGGAAACCCACACTCGGATTCTTGCTCATGAAGCACTCGATAGGAAATCAACAGACAAGTATACCGCCCAGTTCGTCCCGGACCGCTCAGAACGACGGCCGGACGTGGTCGATCATGTCTGGCGGCAAATCGGCGCAGGGCGGCATTGAATCGAGGCGGCGAAAGCCCATCGATCGGAGCATGCGGAGCGACGCCAGGTTGTCGCGATGCACTGCAGCATGAACGGGGTGTGCTTCGCCTCGACTGGCGAGAAACCCGAGTACGGACAGACAGGCTTCGCGCGCGAATCCGTTCCCCCAATGCGCACGGGCGAGGAAGTAGCCGATCTGCAGATCGCCGTTGCGCCGTTGCCCGAGTTGCAGGAAGCCGACCGGCTCGCCGGTCCTGAGACGGATCACGTGCTTGATGCGGTGCGCGTCGTTGGCAATCACGCTGCGCACCCAGCGTCCGGCGTCGAATGGCAGCGCAACGTCGGGGATGTAGCGGAAAATCGACGCGTCGGCCGCGATCAGCGCAAGATCGGATACGTCGTCCTGAGTCATCGGCACCAGCACCAGCCGATCGGCAAGCAGGCAGGCATTGATCAACGCGGCGTCTCCGCAAACAAAAGAGCCGACCCTGCGGATCGGCTCTGAGTGGTTCGCACCGTCATACGTTGCCGCTTACTTGGTTGGCGGCGGCCCCTTGTCGCCGCCTTGCGGTGGCGTGAAGCCCGGGAACTTGAAGCCGGACATCATCGAGCGCGTCTGTTGTTCGATCTGCTCCTGCATCTGCACGAACATGCGCTTGCTCTGTTCCATGTAGGCACCCATCATGCTCTGCATGGCGGGGCCCTGGAAGTTCAGGAACTGGGCCCACAGATCCTTGCTCATGGCATTGTTGTCGCCGTAGATGGCGCGCGCCTGATCCTGCAGCTTGGACTGTACGTCGGTGAATGCCTTGATGTTGCCTTCAAGGTATTTGCCCATCATGCCCTGCATCGCATTGCCGTAGAAACGGATCATCTGCGACAGCAGGTCGGACGTGAACATCGGCACGCCTTCGCTCTCTTCTTCGATGATGATCTGCAGAAGGATGCTGCGCGTCAGGTCGTCGCCGGTCTTGGCATCGACCACCTGGAATTCCGCGTTCTCGAGGACCAGTTCCTTCACGTCGGACAAGGTGATGTAGGAACTCGTACGGGTGTCGTAAAGCCGGCGGTTGGGGTATTTCTTGATCAGCCTGTGGGTGGAACTGGTCCCCTCGCGGCTTTGCGAAACGCTCATTATGTCCTGTCCTCGTTCGATGGCTCTGCGTCGGAGCGGTGGGTTTTGCCCGCAACATTTTCGATCATACAGCAAGCAAAGGCCTTATGCGGCAGTGCCGCATAAGGCCTTTGCTTTGATACTTAGTGCGCTGATTGCTCAGACGCCAAGGCTTACTGGTAGTAAAGCCCGCCGTTGATGTTCAGCGTTGCGCCGGTGACATAGCCCGCCAGTTCCGACGCAAGATAGGACACCGCCGCACCGATTTCTTCCGGCTTGCCCAGACGCTTCATCGGCACGGAATCGATGATGCTCTGACGGATGTCGTCACGGATCGACATGACCATTTCGGTACCGACATAGCCCGGCGAAATGGCATTGACGGTGACGCCCTTGGTGGCCATTTCGGCCGCCAGCGCCTTGGTGAAACCGATCACGCCAGCCTTGGCGGCCGAGTAGTTCGTCTGCCCCGCCTGACCCTTGACGCCATTGACCGACGAGATGTTGATGATGCGCCCCCAGCCACGTTCGGCCATGCGGCCGGCAACCTGGTGGGTCACGTTGAACAGGCTGTCGAGATTGGTGGTCAGCACGGCGTCCCACTGGCCCTTGTCCATCTTCGAAAAGAACTTGTCGCGGGTGATGCCGGCGTTGTTGACGACAACGTCCACCGGTCCGAAATCCTGTTCGACCTTTTCGATCATGGCCTTGCAGGACTCATAGTCCGACACGTCACCTTCGGCAGCCTTCAGGTCGAAACCTTCCGTCTGCATCTTCGTCAGCCACTCGTCCTTCTGCGGGAAGCCCGGCAGACAGTTGGCCACCACGGTGTAGCCGTCCTTTGCCAGTGCCTTGCAGATTGCCGTTCCCAGGCCGCCCATACCGCCGGTTACCAGCGCCACTCTTTTCGTCATCACTCATCTCCCAGCCAGCTGCGTCAGTGAGCTTCCACCCCCGCCGGACGGGGTGGAAGTTTTGCGCGGACATCCGCGCTGGCGGTCAGGCCATATGCTGACCACCGTTGATTGCAATGTTGGCGCCGGTGACGAAAGCGGCTTCGTCCGACGCCAGGTAGGCCACGAGGCCTGCAATTTCTTCCGGCTTTCCCAGACGCGACACCGGAATCTGCGGCAGGATCTTGCTGTCGAGAATCTCCTGCGGAATCGCCATCACCATCTTGGTGCCGATGTAGCCCGGTGAAATCGTGTTGACCGTGACGCCGTTGCGCGCCACTTCAAGCGCCAGCGCCTTGGTGAAGCCATGCATGCCGGCCTTGGCAGCCGAATAGTTGGTCTGGCCGAAGGCGCCCTTGGAACCATTGACCGACGACACATTGATGACGCGGCCCCACTTGCGCTCGGTCATGCCGTCGATGACCTGCTTGGTCATGTTGAAGCAGGAGTCGAGATTGGTCGAAATCACCACTTTCCAGTCCGCCGCCGTCATCTTCTTGAATGTCATGTCGCGCGTGATGCCGGCGTTGTTCACCAGCACATCCACAGGCCCCACTTCCCGGGTCACGGTTTCCACGCACGCCTTGCACGAATCGAAGTCCGACACATCGCACGCGTAGGCCTTGAATCCATAGCCCATGTTGTTCATTGCCTGCAGCCATTCGGCTGCCTTCGTATTGCCCGGGCTGTGCGTGGTGACCACGCGGAAACCCAGTGCAGCGAGCTTGATGCAGACCGCTTCACCCAATCCGCCCATGCCGCCCGTTACCAGTGCAACTCTTGCCATGCTTGTCTCCTCCGATTTTTGTGAGGGTATTTCGCTGCCGCGGCCCCCCTCTTTAAGGCCGCCATTTCTCAAGTCGTTGCCAGCCCTTTCACGTACCGTCCGGGTGCCGCTTCGATCACGGCATACCTTGCATTTCCGGGGGCTTTCGGCGCGGCGACCTTCTTGCCGGACTTGCCCGCCAGCCACACGGCGTAGTGCTTCCACCAGCTGCCCGGATGTTCGGTGGCGCCCGCGCGCCATTCCAGCGCGGTCGATGCGTCGCCGCCTGTCCAGTGCGAGCGCTTGTCCTTCGAAACCGGATTGATCGTGCCGGCAACATGGCCGCTGGCGCCGAGCACGAAGGTGGTGTCGCCGCCGAGCAGTCCGCGCGCCAGGTAGGCGCCGGTCCAGGGCACGATGTGATCTTCCGATGTGGCGAGCAGGTAGGCCGGCATGTCGACCTTGCCGAGATCGAGCCGCACGCCGAGCACTTCGAGCTTGCCCGGCACGCGCAGGCTGTTTTCCAGATACAGGTTGCGCAGATACCAGGTCAGGAAGGGCCCGGGCAGATTCGTGCTGTCGCAGTTCCAGTGCAGGATGTCGAAAGGCGGGGGTGTTTCGCCCTTCAGGTAGTTGCCGACCACGTAATTCCAGATCAGGTCGTTCGGCCGCAGGCTGCTGAAGGTCTGCGCCAGTTCGCGCCCGGGCAGCACGCCACCGCGTCCGATGGTTGCTTCGCGCGCAGCCACCATGCCTTCGTCGATCAGGCAGGCAAGTTCGCCGGCGTCGGAAAAGTCGAGCAGCGTGGTCAGCAAGGCCATGCTGGCCGCCGGCTTCTCGCCGCGTCCGCAAGCCACGGCGAGCGCCGAGGCCAGAATGGTGCCGCCGACGCAGAAACCCAGCGTGTTCGGCTGTGCGTCACCCGTGATGTCGCGTACGACATCCAGCGCCGCCAGCGGGCCGAGACTGAGGTAGTTTTCCCAGGTCAGGTTGCCCATCGAATCGTCCGGATTTCGCCACGACACGAGGAAAACCGTAAAGCCCTGTTCGACCAGATAGCGCACCAGCGAGTTTTCCGGCTGCAGGTCCATCAGGTAGTACTTGTTGATGCAGGGCGGAATGATCAGCAATGGCTTCGCATGCACCTTGGCGGTCAGCGGCGCGTACTGGATCAGCTGTATCAGCGTGTTCTCGAACACCACCGAGCCTGGCGTCACGGCCAGATTCCTCCCGACCTCGAAGGCACCCGGTGCCGACATCGAAATGTAGCCCTGCTGCAGGTCGCGCAAAAGGTTTTCCATGCCCTTGCGGATGCTTTCGCCTTCGGTGCGCAGCGCCGTCTGGATGAATTCGGGGTTGGTCGCGGCGAAATTCGCCGGCGACATCGCCTCAATCATCTGTTTCGACAGATAGCGCATGCGCTCCTTGGCACGTCCGTCGGCCACCGGCGTCGCCTCGACGCATTCGCGCATGAAGGCAGAGTTGAGCGCATAAGCCTGGCGCAGATAGTCGAAATACGGGCTCTCCGACCATTCCGGCGCACGGAAGCGGCGATCCGACGGATCCATCCTGACCACCGGGGTACCCGGCTCATCGTGTTTGCGTTGTGCAAAGGCCTGCCAGAGCTGATGCTGGCTGGTCAGCCACTGCTGATGCAGGGCGTTGAAGCGCTCGGCTTCCGGCGGCGGAAAACCGATTGGCGGAAGCGCTGTCTGACCAGCAGCGGCGCGGGCACCATCCGCTGGCTGCTGACGAGCCATGAAATCGCTGAAGTGGCGGCTCATGGCAGTCATGATGGCCATCCAGTCCTGGGTCTGTTCGCCGGATGGCGGCATCGAAGATGGCCCGGGGCTTGCCGATTCACTGCTCATCTATTTCGATTCCTGTCGTTCCTGATGTACCCGTATGCACGGCCAGCGACGGTAAGCTGTGGTGTGATCGGGTACGGATTTACGGCTACCGAGCATAGCAGCGGCAACATCAAAGGACCTGTCTTCAGGTCCGGCCTTGCATGAATGCAGCGCATTTATACCTTGCGCCATCCAGCATCGCCAAGAATTGTTGCATTGCACAAAAACTGTGTCAATCCCGTAGTGCGGAAGGAGTCATACCGGATGTACATCGTCGCCATCGCCTGGATCTACGTCGTGCTGATGATGTCGATCACCGAACAGTCCGTCATCGCCGGCATCATGACCTTTGTTTTCTACGGTCTGGCGCCACTGGCCCTTTTTCTGTGGATTTTCGGCACGCCGGCGCGACGGCGCGCGGCGCATCGGAAATCGCTGCTCGCGCAGGCCGAAGCTTCAGTGGGCGAATCCGTCGACCAGATGGTGGATCAGCACGATGCTGCCGATGCCGGCCGAAATGAGCACCACCTGCTGAATGGTGGCGGACAGCTCGGCACGGCGGTGCAGACCGGGGATCAGGTCGGCGACGGCGACATAGATCATGCTGGCAGCCGCGATGCACAGCAGGTAGGGCACCGCCCCTGAGATAGACGCCAGCGCGAAGTACGCGCCCACTGCGCCGACCAGCGTGGCCATGCTCGACAGCAGATTGAAGGCCAGCGCCCTCATGCGGCTCATGCCCGAGTGCAGCAGCACCAGATAGTCACCCACCTCCTGCGGAATTTCGTGCGCCACGATCGCGGTCGCGGTGACGATGCCGAGTGGAATGCTCTGAGTGAAGGCAGCGGCGATCAGCACGCCGTCGACAAAATTGTGAAAGGCATCGCCGATCAGAATCAACGATGCGCTGCGCATCGATTCCTCGCTGCCGTACCCATGCGCATGGCCACCGCCCGGGAGGTGGCTGTGAGCCTTGAGCGCGACGGGTATGGCCGCCGGCGCAACCGGCCGGTATGAATGCGCAGTCGCGCTTCGCTTCACTTCGACCGGATCGTGCGCCTCGCAGCTCACTTCATGGCAGTGCCGCCACAGCACCAGCTTTTCCAGCAGGAAGAAGCCGAGGATGCCGGCCAGCAGAATGCTCGTGGCCAGCTCGACGCTGCCGATTTCGGTGATCGCCTGCGGCAGCACACCGAGCAGCGATGCACCGAGCAGCGCACCGACCGAGTAGCTGATGAGCAGCGGAATGCTGTGCGGCTTCGCGGCAAAACCGACCAGGGCAGCGGCACATACACTGATCACGCCACCCACGAAAGAGGCAAGCACGATCCACATGAGTACAGACATAAAGTGCCGCGAGTAGCTGAAAAGAGGCCGGATTATCCTTGATCCGGCGACATAGAGGGGTTTGCAGTCCGCCAGATCAGGCTGGCCATGCGCCCGGTGCGACCGTCGCGCCGGAACGAATGGAACAGCCCGGCCTGTCCGACCGTACACAAACCGCCGCCATACACGGCCTGCACACCGGCCTGTGCGAGCTCGAGCCGGGCCAGCCGGTAGATATCGGCAAACAGCCGGTCGCCCTCGCCGGACCGGAACGCGTCTTCTGCCCGTGCCAGCCGTGCCGCAAAGACATCCTTCACTTCAGGTCCGACCTCGAAGGCATCCGGCCCGATGGCCGGTCCGAGCCAGGCAAGGATGTCTGACGCCGGACAGCCCATGCGTTCGACGGTACGGCTGAGCACGCCAGCGGCCAGGCCACGCCAGCCTGCATGCGCGGCAGCCACGACCGTGCCTTGACGGTTGCAGAACAGCACCGGCAGACAGTCGGCGGTCAGCACCGCGCACACCGAACCCGGCTGATGCGACACCGATGCGTCGGCACACGCCGTGCGGTCGCGGTCCGCATCCGCAACGTCCGCACCGTGCACCTGATCGAGCCAGAGCGGTTCGGCAGGCAGGCAGGCGCGCAACAACGCGCGATTGGCCGCAACCGCAGCCGGATCGTCCCCGACGTGCGACGCCGGGTTGAACGGACCGAACGGAGGCTGACTGACCCCGCCGAGACGGGTCGTCACGGCCGCGTGCACGCCAGGCGGTGCCGGCCAGTCGGGGCGGATCAGCGGCAGCGTCATCGGGGCAGTCGCAGGCTGTCGATCAACTGCACCAGATCATCCGGCAGCGGCACCTCCCAGGCGACGTCGGCACCGCTTCGCGGGTGGATCAGTCCGAGGCGCCAGGCGTGCAGCGCCTGCCGGCCGAACTGCGCCGCCACCGGACGTGGCGCATAGGTGTCGTCACCGAGCAGCGGGTGACCGATGGATGCCATGTGTACGCGTATCTGGTGCGTGCGGCCGGTTTCCAGCCGGCACTCGACCGCCGTGGCGTCACGCAGCCGATCGCGCAAGGCGTAGTGGGTGCGCGCAGGCCGCCCGGTCGGCACGACAGCCATGCGCGTGCGATGCACCGGGTGACGGCCGATCGGCGCGTCAACCACCCCATCGGCCCGCACGGTGCCGCTGACCACCGCAATGTAGCGACGCGACACGGAGCGCGCCTGCAGCTGACGCACCAGATCGGTCTGCGCTTCGAGCGTACAGGCCACCACCAGAAGGCCGGTCGTGTCCTTGTCCAGCCGATGCACGATGCCCGCGCGCGGCACCTGCGCCAGCGCCGGGCGGTGATGCAGCAGTGCATTGAGCAAGGTGCCGTCCGGCACACCATTGCCCGGGTGCACGACCATGCCGGCCGGCTTGCTGACCACCAGCAGCGTGTCGTCTTCGTGGATGATGTCGAGCGGGATGTCCTGCGGCGCATGCACAGTGTCCGGCGCCGGTACGTCGGGATCGAGTTCGAGCCGCTCGCCGGTGAAGGTGCGGCGCCGGGTGTCGCTCGCCACCGCCTCGTCCACCTTCACCCGACCCGCGCGCAGCCAGTCCTGAAGCCGCGCCCGCGAGTACTGCGGCCACACTGCAGCCAGCACCACGTCGAGCCGCTGGCCGACCACGCCGGGCGGCACCACTGCATGAAGTCGATGACCGGGCGGCTCGGCGATATAATCCTCTTCTTGAATCTCTTCCAGGGCTGGTTCGGTCATGTGGCGTATTTTAACGATAGTGCTTGTGGTGATGCTGTCCGCTGGCTGCAACATCCTGCCGAAGAAGATCGACGAAACGGCCAACTGGTCGGCGCAGCGCCTCTACACCGAAGCCAAGCAACTGCTCGACGAAGGCGCCTTCGACCAGTCGGTCAAGATGTACGAAAAGCTGGAAGCGCGTTACCCCTACGGCCGTTACGCGCAGCAGGCGCAGATCGAGGTGGCCTACGCCTACTACCGCTCCGGTGACCGCGTACAGGCGCTTGCCGCCTGCGAACGATTCATCCGCCTGCACCCCAATCACCCGAACATCGATTACATCTTCTACCTGCGCGGCCTGGTCGACTTCAACGAAGACATGGGTTTCATGAGCAAGATTTCGCGTCAGGACATGACCGAACGCGACCCCAAGGGCCTGCGCGACTCGTTCGATGCGCTGAAGGAACTGATCACGCGCTATCCGGACAGCAAGTATGTGCCGGACGCCAAGGCGCGCATGGGCTATCTGGTCAATGCGCTGGCCGCCGCCGAAGTACACGTGGCGCGATACTACTTCCGGCGCGGCGCCTATCTCGCCGCGGCGAACCGCGCACAGTTCGCGATCAGCAATTTCCAGGAATCGCCGTCGACCGAAGAAGCGCTGTACATCCTCACCCGCTCGTATGAACAGCTCGGCCTGAGCGACTTGCAGGAAGATGCCCAGCGCGTCATGGTGAAGAACTTCCCCGAGAGCACCTATCCGGAACTGGGCTTCCAGGACGGCAAGGACGACCCGTGGTGGAAGCTCTGGTAATCATCCTGCCGCGCAGTCCCGCGCGGCAGATCTGACTGTATCGACAGGGAGCGTCCCATGTACAGCAAGGTCCTGCTCGCCTACGACGGATCCGAATCCGGCCGCCGCGCGCTGTTCGAGTGCGCCGACATCAATAACCTGCTGCATGCCGACATTCACCTGCTGGCGGTCGCGCCGATTGCACCGACGCTATTCGTCGCCGAAGGCTTTGTCGCCGACGTGCCGCAGGAAGAGGAAAACGCACGCTTCGCGCAGGTGCTCGACGATGGCCTGGCCCAGCTCGCGGCACGCAACGTGAAGGCGGCCGGCCATCTGGTGACCGGTGACGCGGTGCGCGAGATCAGCCGCATGGCGCGCGAACTGAAGGTCGACCTCATCGTGATCGGCCACAAGCACCACCCGTCGCGGCTGGAGCGCTGGTGGAAGGGCTCGGTAGGCGCTTCGCTTGTCGAGGAAGCGCCATGCAGCATCCTGGTCGCCGTGCAGAACCCGTGACGGCTGCGGCGCGCGCGGGCACGCGCGACTGGCAGCAGTATTCGGTGCTGGTGGTCGACGACGAAGAAGGCATGCGGAGTTTCATCACGCGCGCACTCGGTGTGCGCTGTGGTCTGGTGGAAGCAGCCGGCAGCGTCGAATCCGCGCAGCAACTGTTCGCCAGGCTGCACTTCGACCTCATCATTCTCGACATCACCCTGCCCGGCCGCAGCGGCCTTGAATGGCTCAACGAGCTGCGCGAACAGGGGCACCAGTGCGATGTCATCCTGATCACCGCGTTTGCCGACATCGAAACCGCCATCAACGCGCTGCGTGCCGGCGCGTCGGACTTCATCCTGAAGCCCTTCCGCATCGACCAGCTGATGAATGCCGTCGGCCGCTGCTTCGACCGCGCCGGCCTGCTTCGTGAAAACTATGTGCTGCGCCGGGAAATCGCGCGCCAGACCGAAGGCGTTGAAGGCATGGTCGGCGAATCCGCACCGGTGCGCGAACTGGCCACCGTGCTGCGACGCGCCGCGGCGATGCCCAGCACCGTGCTGCTGACCGGTGAGTCCGGCGTCGGCAAGGAAGTCGCCGCGCGTGCGCTGCACCAGATGAGCCCGCGCGCCGCAGCACCGTTCGTGCCGGTCAATTGCGGCGCCATCAGTGCCGAACTGATCGAATCCGAACTGTTCGGTCACGTGAAAGGCGCGTTCACCGGCGCGCAGGACAACTACCCCGGTTTGCTGTTCTATGCTCAGGGCGGCACGCTGTTCCTGGACGAAATTTCCGAACTGCCGCAGGCCATGCAGACCAAGCTGCTTCGCGTGCTCGAAGACCGCATGATCCGCCCGGTCGGCTCGACGCGCGAAGTCCCGGTCGACATCCGCATCGTCGCCGCCAGCAACCGTGACCTCGCCACCGAAGTGCGCACCGGCCGCTTCCGTCAGGACCTTTTCTACCGGCTCGACGTCGTGCGCATCACCATTCCGCCGCTGCGCGAACGGCGTGAAGACGTGAAGCTGCTGATCGCCCACTTCATGGCGCAACTGTCGTGCCGCCTCGGCGTGGCGCCCATTCCGCTCGACCGCGACACCGTGCTTCGCATGGCTGGCTACGATTGGCCCGGCAACATCCGCGAACTGCGCAACCTGGTCGAACGCGCCCTCATCCTCGGCTACTTTCCGGCCGACGCCCTCGGCAGCCTGTCCCCGCCCGCCGCAGGCGAGCGCACCGCGCTCGATGACGTCGAACGCAAGCACATCCTCGATGTGCTCACCGCCTGCGGCGGCAACAAGTCCGAAGCCGCCCGCCAACTGGGCGTGTCGCGCAAAACCATAGAACGCAAATGCGCGATGTGGGGTGTCGCCGGGGTTTAGCGACGCATGCGTCGCTCCGGCGACACGGGTCGGCTGTACCCAGCCGACCTCCCACATCAGGGGTTTAGCGACGCATGTGTCGCTCCGGCGCCACGGGTCGGCTGTACCCAGCCGACCTCCCACATCAGGGGTTTAGCGACGCATGTGTCGCTCCGGCGCCACGGGTCGGCTGTACCCAGCCGACCTCCCACATCTGGGGTTTAGCGACGCTTGCGTCGCTCCGGCGACACGGGTGATACGGCCGATGTGTTGGGCATCGCTGCGCTCACCCCAACCTACGGAGTGCGGCGCGTAGGTTGGGGTGAGCGCAGCGATGCCCAACAACGGGCTGAAGACGGGCGACCGACGAGCCGTCAGACGACCGCATCGTGCTCGATGGCGCGCAGCCTCTGGCGCACGCGCCGCACCGCTTCGCTGTCGAGTTCGCTGCCGCGCTCGCGCCCGACGCACAGCGCGCCGCGAAAGCCAAGGTAGTCGGGAGCCTGTAAAGCCAGCGCGTCGATGTGCTCCACACGCAACGACCCAGCCAGGCCGCACATGAGGCTGCGGCCGTGAGCGCGTGCAACGAAATCGGCCAGCCATCCAGAAGAAGCAACATCGCACAGGCTGCCGCCCTGCTTCAGCGCCGTATCGACCATGACACCTTCAAAGCCAGCTTCGGCCACCGCATCCACCAGATCGAGCGTCGGCGCGAGATCGGCGAACAGGACCGCGATGCGGCGCACGCCGGGCTGCGGCTGCAGCCCGGCGAGACAGTCGAACACCTCGATGTAGCCCCGCCCACCGTGCGCCCAGCCGCGTGGAAACAGGCCGGCCTTCACGTAGTCGACGCCAGTGGCGGCGATGCGCGCCATCGCTGCCTGCAGTTCGCTGGCATCCGGGTCGAGGTTGCCGGCGGTGGCGCTGGTAATCGTGCGGCCGGCAACGAAGTCGACGACTTCCCGGATGACATCGACCGGCAATGCGCCGAGTGCGCCGTCGGCGGGGTTCTTCAGATCGATCAGGTCGACGCCGGCGTCGAGCACGACCCGCGCCTCGGCCAGGTCTCTCACGCTGGCAAGCATGCGGATCAAGGCTGCACTCCGGCCCGATGGGCGTTGATCTTCTCGATCAACCAGCCCCAGGCCTCGCGTTCGGCCGGGCCGGCGGTCTTGTCGATGGCAATCTGCAGGTAAGCCAGTTCGGCATCGATCTTCTCGATGGGCAGCATGTGCAGGCGGCTGACCAGGATGGCGGCTTCCACCACCGCCGATCGGGCGCGGTTGAAACCGGGGAAGGCACCGTGACCGGCCTCGTGCACGGTGCGGCAGTAAAGACGCGGGCGGACATCGTCTTCCTCGACCTCGACCAGCTCCAGTTCGCGATGGGCCAGCGTGTTGACCAGCCGCGCGCAGGCAACTTCTTCACCGGGCTGCACCGGCCAGTCGCGCCGGCCGGTCAGACACCCGGCGAACACGCGCACATCGTCGGTGAAATTGACCACTGCCACACGGTTGGCGAGCACGTTGTCCAATGTGGAGGACGGGCGGAACGGCGACAGCACGGTGAGTCCGCGCTCCTCGCGGATGCCCAATGGCGTGATGTGGGTGCGACCCTGCACGTCGACAGTGGTGAGTATGGTTTCCCAGATCATGGCGTGTCCTGTATGCGGTCCTGGTCGGGATCCTGTGTGCCGTCGGGCATGCTGCCCTGTTGTGCGTCGGCCAGCCGCTCGGCGGCCTTCTTCGGCTTCTTCTTCGTGGTGCTGCCCGGCGCGCGATGCACCTGCAGGTCGACCGGCTTCGGATCGACCGCAGCGCCCCACTCCAGCTCTTCATCCTGCGCGTAGCGCTTGCCCAGCTGATACGCGATCTGCGCGCGCGCCAGCTCCACACCGAGGTAGAACGCGTGACCGGCGTCGTCCTCGACGCCCAGCTTAGGGTAGAGATCGAACGGGTCGGTCGCGACCTGGTGGCCGTCGCGGTTGTAGATATGCACGCCGTTCTCGGCGACCTGGATGCGGAAATTGCGGTCGCGCACCGCACCGGCCACGTCGACGATTTCCTGCGGCGTGTCGGTGTAGGGCCGTCGTGCATGAGTGGTCATCAGCGCACCGGAATAGTCGCGCGGCAGCGCGTTGTCCTCGCGCGCGGCGAACATGATGCGGCGCGCCCAGTCGGCCTCGCGCACCGCGCGACGCGCATGCGGGCTGACTTCGGTGGCAAGGATGGCGCCCACGCGCAGCTCCGAAATGATGCCCATCAGCAGCGCATTGATGCCGCTGGTGTCGGCATCGGTCAGTTCGGTCAGATTGCCCACGCCCATCATCATCGGAATGTCCGGGTGGCTGCGCCGCAGCTCGTGGAAACGCACGATGGACGCGGTCAGCCCGAAGTGGATGGGTTCCAGTATCGGGTCGGCGAAGAAAGGCCGGCCGCGCTGGACCATCAGGTCGACCACGCGACGCAGCGAATCGAGGTCGCCCGGCGTGTTTGGAATCAGGATGGGCGTGGCGTCGACCTCGTCGGCCACCCACAGCGTGTCTTCCTTCAGGCTGAGCAGGAAATCCGCGCCGGCATGGGCACCGCGCAGCAGGTCCTTTGGATCGAGCGAATCGACGCTGACGCGGAAACCTTCGGCCTTGAGCGCACGCACGCAGTCTTCGAGATGCGGAAAATCGGTGTCGGGCAGGCAACCGATGTCGATCACGTCCGCACCGTCGCGCCGGTAGCGCTGTGCGCGTTCGACGACGGCAGCCACTTCGACCCGGGGCGCATCGACGATCTCGGCAAAGATCAGCACGTCGTGCTTCGACAGATCGGCCACCTTCGCCTTGCGCCCGAAGTGCAGCGGCAGGTCCTTCAGTTCGTCCGGTCCGCGCTGCACCGGCACGCCGTAGTGCTGCGCCAGCGCATCGAGGTCGCCGCGGCAGCGGCCGGGCACGATGATGCGGTCGGCGGCGACCGGCGCCGGCAGGCGGCGACGGATCAGTTCGGCCGTCATCAGACCGGCGACATTGACGCCGATGTCCAGCACCTCGGGCGCGAAGGGCAGCGGTTGCATGTCGTCGAGTATCCGGTGCAGGCTTTTCTGCGCCAGATGCCCGGTCAGGAAGAGGACGCGTTCGACGGAGCGGGCGGAGTCGTTTTCAGGCATGCCAATCTTCGCTTGAGCGCTGCGTTCAGCGCCTCGACGCTGTCGACCACGGTCACGTGTTCGAAGGTCCCGAGGGTCGCGGTGTGTGCGAGGTCGATGGCGCGCGGGTAAAGCGTCACCCATTCGCTGGGCGATTCGGTGATCACCACCGGCTCGCTGTCGCACGCGAACACGATGGTCGGAATGCGCAGCTTGCCGGCCTGCGCAAAGATATTGCTCACCAGCGTATCGGAAATGCCCAGCGCGCACTTGGCCACGGTGTTCGACGTCGCCGGCGCGATCACCACGGTGTGGTACTGGCCCTGATAGAACAGCCCGACCGGCGCCGCGCTCGCGGTGTTGTCGCGGAAGATGCGATAGCGCTTCTTCATGTCGGCCAGCGGATAGCCGTACATGTTCAGCACTTCTTCACCGGCGCGCGTCATGAAGAGGTCGATGCCGTTCATGGCGTCCGCCAGTTCGAGAGACTCCTTCAGGAAGTGACCGGATCCGGTCAGCCCCCACGCAATGCGCGCGTCGGGCAGCAGTTCCAGCGGGTCCCACTGCGGGTCGAGCCGCGGATCAGAAGCCATCGCCGACCTGCGCGTCAGTGTCGATATCGAGCCGCTTCATCTTGCGGTAGATGGTGTTGCGGCTGACGCCCAGCTCGCGCGCCAGTCCGGCGATGTTCCAGCGATGGCGACGCAGCTCGCTCAGCAGCGCGTCACGCTCGGCTGATTGCAACGGATTGAGGTTGCTCGGCGGCGCAGATGGAACCGCTGCGGTCTCATGCGCGGGTTCGTGCGCGATGGTGGCGGGCGGCACCGGCTCGGGCGCGTCCAGCATTTCGGCAGGCATGTCGCGCAGCGTGATTTCAGGTCCGTCGCACAGTGCGACCAGCGTGCGCAGCACATAGCGCAGCTGACGGATATTGCCCGGCCAGCGGAAGCGGTCGAGCACATTCATCGCCGCATGGCCCAGGCGCACCGGCGGGTGGCGCCCGGCACTTTCCTCGCTCAGGCAGCGCTCGATCAGCGAGCGGCGGTCAGTGCGCTCGCGCAACGGGGGCAGACTGATTTCCATGCCGCGCAGACGGTAGTACAGGTCTTCGCGGAAGCTGCCGTCGCGCACCATGGCGCGCAGATCACGGTGTGTCGCGCACACCAGCTGCAGATCGACCGGCACCGCGTTCTCGCCACCCAGCGGCGTCACCTTGCGCTCTTCGAGCACGCGCAGCAGGCGTGCCTGGAGCTGCAGCGGCATGTCGCCGATCTCGTCGAGGAACAGCGTCCCGCCGTCGGCCTGCAGCACCTTGCCGCGACGGCCGTCGCGATTGGCGCCGGTGAAGGCGCCCTGCTTGTAGCCGAACAGTTCGGATTCGATCAGTGCTTCGGGCAGCGACGCGCAGTTGATCGCGACGAAAGGCCCGCGCGCGCGCTGGCTTGACGCGTGAAAGGCACGTGCGAACACTTCCTTGCCGGTGCCGGTTTCGCCGGCGATCAGCAGCGGAATGTCGCGATCGAGGATGCGCATCGCGCTGTGTACGTTGCCGGCCATGCGCAGGTCGCCCAGGTCCAGCTCGGCCAGCGCCTGCGCCGCGGACGCTGAATCGCTGGCGCGCGTACCGCTTTGCGTGCGGGTACGCGAGGGTTGCTGGGCCAGCAGATGCCAGGTCTGGTGCTGCGGCATCGACAACGCGAGCGGATGAAAACCGGCGCGGAAGGTACGCGACAGCAGTTCCGGCAGCGACTGGCCGAAAAATTCGGTCACTTCGCGTCCGAGCAGCGCCTCGCCCTCCGGCGACAGCAGTTCGAACGCAATGTGATTGGCTTCGATCACCTCACCCTCCGGCGACAGCGCAAGCAGACCGTCGACCGCAGTCAGAACGCGGCCGGCGTGGGCGTGGAAGCGGATGATGTAGTCGGCGGCATGGCGGGCCCGGAAGGCGCGGTGTTCGATCACCCGTGCCGAACGCTCGATCAGCGCTCGCAGCGCGCGTGCGCCGCCCGGAGCGAGCGAACATACCGCCAGCACCGCCGCCGCCTCGCCGACGCCGTCGTAGATCGGTGCCGCGGCGCACACCATGTCGGTATGGCGCGCAAAAAAGTGCTCTTCGCCGGCGATCACCAGCGAATGACGTTCGGCCAGCACGGTGCCGATGCCATTCGTGCCCTGCACGTCCTCGCTCCAGCGCGCGCCTTCAACCAGTCCGCGCAGCGACGCTTCACGCGCGAAACCCGGGTGACGCACGATGCTGACGATGACGCCCTCGGCGTCTGCCAGCACGAGCGCCGACTGCGGGTCGTCGAGCTGACGATGCAGTGTCTGCATTTCCGGGATTGCGCTGTCCATGACCTCACCCAGCCGGTCGCCGCGTTCGCGCCAGGCCTGGGGCGCCAGCGGTGGCGGGCTGTCTTCGGCGGCCGGGTCAAGGCCCAGTTCGTGAAAGCAGCGCAACCACGAGCGGGCCACGAGTTCGTGGCCCGCCGGGCGTTGCGGACGGCTGATGATGGCGTGAACCGAACGGACGTGTTCCGCCACCGAATTGGAAGACACCATGAATTCAAGCCTTGGGAGCCCGGGCCGCTCAGTGCGCGCCGCGGTGTGCCGGACGCATCGTTTTGCAGGCCGCGCAGGTCGTGGGAAAAGCAGCGAATGGTATCACCGGGGCGACATCCCGGGCCAGCCGGCGCCCTGCCCGAACCGACAACCGCGAGACGGCGGCCGGACCGCCGCGCGGGCGCGGCAGAGATGATGACCTGCGCGGTGCCGGCGGTCAGTCGTAGATGTCGGTCGACATGGCGCCCGGATCGGCGCCGAGCGCCAGCAGGTGGGCGACGGCCAGCCGCTGCTTCTTGAATACCGCCCAGTACAGCGCATTGAAACCGCCGCGATCCGGAATATTCGGGTCGAAACCGGCCTCCAGCAACTGGTCGAGCACGTTCAGGTGACCGAGAGATGCCGCCAGCGACAGCGCATGGCGGCCGAATTCGCGCTCGGTCTGGAATTCCCATTGCGGCCGGTGGCGCAGCAGCACGGCCACCACCTCGCTGCGGTCGAGCATCACGGCGTCGATCAGCGGCGTGTGGCCGTTCGAACTTTTGGCGTCGATGTCGGCACCGGCGCGCAGCAGCAGATCGACCACCTTGTGATGGCCGGCGAGCGCTGCCGCGCCCAGCGGCGTGAAGCCCTTGGAGCCGCGCCGGTCGACGTGGGCACCGGCGTTGATCAGCGCGCGCACGAACTCGGTTTCACCGGCCGCCGCCGCATGGACCAGCACGCTGTCGCCCCACACGTCTCGTGCGTTGGCCGGCGCACCGGCCTTCAGCAGTTTCGCCGCGGTGACCCACTCACCGCGACGCGCAGCAGAGAGCAGCGCGATATCCGCCGCACGATAAGTGCGTGGTTCGACGTCGGCACCGCTGCGCCGGATGTCGGCGTACTCGAGCGCGGTCACCGGCACGGCGGCGCGCGGCCGTTCGGGCTCGGCGATGCGGCCCTGCCACTCGGGTGGTACATCCTGTGCCTGCGCGCCGGCCAGCCAGAAGCCCAGCAGAAGGAAGAATGTCTGGCGCTGCAGCATCGATATCGTCCTGTTCATGACATGTCCCGCGCCGTTTCGACGCCGCCTTCGTGTGCGCGCAGCGCAGTGATCCGCGCCACGGCCTGTGCGCGGTTGGTCACGTCGAGCTTGCGCAGGATTTTCTGGATATGGTTCTTCACGGTCAGTGGGCTGATGTCCAGGATCTGCCCGATTTCCTGATTCGTCTTGCCTTCGCGCACCCAGTCGAGCACCTGCAGCTCGCGTCCGCTCAGTGTCGCCTGAAAAGGCGAGCGTCTGCCTGTGCGCTCACCCGATTCGGCGCGCTCGAACTCGACGATGCGCAGCAGTGCCAGGTGAAGATTGGGCATCAGCAGCTCGATGTGGCGCGCGTCCTGACTGGTCGGCGCCGCCGGCACGCCGAGCAGCGCAAAGAACGTGGACTGCTCGCCGCGCGCTTCGCGACAGCCGTGCGCCAGGGCATGCTCGATGCCCAGCGTGCGCAGCAGCGCCGTACTGCTGTCGCGGTTGCGCGGACCGCTCGAACGGGCCAGCGGTTCGCGCGCGCCGTTGCGCCAGTCCTCGATCAGACGGCCGATCAACCCATCGACCGGATTGGTCATCTGCGCCTCGATCTCAGGCGCAAGGACGGAACGCGAAAACACCAGCGCGCGGAAGTTGCCGCGGTCCAGATCACCACAGGCACAAAGCAGGGTTTCGTGCGGCAGGAAGGTCTGCAGCGAACCCTGCGCCCACAGAAAGAACTGGAAGCGCTTGACCACCCTGATGGACGTTTCGATCGTGAACAGCAGCAGCTGTACGTCCACCTGTTCCTGCGCGAGCGAATCTTTCATGGAGCGCCTGAACGGTCTTGTATGTCTGGACGCATGACCGGTCCGTCGTTGTGTGCGGTATGTCCGCTCCGCGAATCCGTGATGGGCGCGAAACGGAAAACGGGACTGAATGACTTGCGCGGCGATGCGTGACACGCCGCAATGTCGGATTCTCAAGGGTGAATGTTGCAATCGGGTGACGAGTGCGCCAACTTGGGGCAGGTCTTGCGGTGCGCAAGGGTGCTGTGGCACTGCGCGATGGCGCAATCCGGCAGCCACTGAACGACGTTCCGTCGTGATCAGGCCGGCATGTCCTGCCGGTCACGCGTGAGGCCGTCCAGACCGGAGCGTTTAAGCCGCTCGTCGATGCCGAAGCGCTTGAGCTTCACGTAGAGCGTGCTCTTGGCGATGCCCGCTTCGCGCGCAGCGGCGGTCATGTTTCCGCCATGCTTGATGATGGCGTTCAAGATCACTTCCCGTTCGGCATTCTCCATGCCGGTCAATGGCGTGGCGCCGTCCGCAACCGTCATTGCCGCGACGGATCCGGCCGGTACAACGGTCGCCGCTGAAGGGCTTGATGCGGATGACAGTGGTGGCGACAGCACATGAGGCGGAAGATCGCTCACGTCCAGAACCGTGTTCCCGGACATGAGCAGCATGCTTTCCATCACGTTGCGGAATTCGCGGATGTTTCCCTGCCAGGCGTGCCGCTGCAATACGCTCAGGACGGCAGGTGACAAGGTCCGCCTGGGCATGTCGTGCCGGTGCGACAGTTGCGTCAGGAAATACTCGCCGAGCAGCGCGATATCGTCGGTGCGGTCACGCAGCGAAGGGATGTTGATGCTGGTGACGGCCACCCGGTAAAACAGGTCCATGCGGAATCCGCCGGACTGGATTTCCTTGCGCAGGTCGCGATTGGTTGCGGCAATGAGCCGGAAGCTCACCTTTCTCGGCTTGTTTTCACCGATTCGATAGACCTCGCCCTCCTCTAGCACGCGCAGGAAGTGGGGCTGCAGATCGAGCGGCATTTCACCGATTTCATCGAGAAAGAGGGTGCCGCCGCTGGCCGCTTCTATCTTGCCGATGGCCCCGCCCTGCCGGGCACCGGTGAAGGCGCCCTCAGCGTAACCGAACAGCTCGCTCGACAGCAGCTCGCGCGAAAAGCCACCGCAATTCAACGCCACGAATGGCGCGCCCGCCGACGTCCCCGATTCATGGATGCAGCGCGCGAACACATCCTTGCCGACGCCGGTTTCTCCCAGCAGCAGCACCGGCACGCGGGACTTGGCCAACTGCTGGGCGCGGCTGACTGCCTGCATCAGGGCATCGGATTGACCGATGATCCTCTCGAAACCGCGCTTGTCGGATGCGTCGCCGCTGGCAGCAGGCAGACTGCTGCGGCGACTGCCTGCCAGCATCGATCCGCGCCGGCTCGGCAGGGTCAGCACACTGCCGATGTGCTCGCCATTCTCGATGACGGGCTCGACCCACTCCCGGCGTATCCAGTCGGGCAGATCGTCCGGCGAATCCTTTCGCTTGTTCCAGCGCAAGCTCAGCGATGACAGCCCTTCCGGATCGACGGCGGCCGCGTCGATGCCCAGATCGGAAATGATCGCCGACGAGCGCCCGTTGGACTTGATGGCACGCCCGCGACGGTCGAACACGATGACGCCATCGGTGGTCCGGCTGGACAGCCGGGCGACGCACTCTTCGAGCAGGCGGTAACGGATGTCCAGTTCCAGCTTGGCCAGCCGGTTTTCGATGCGGCCTGCCGTCGCGAGCACCAGCGCGAGACTGAGACGGTTGTAGGACTCGGTCAGGGCGGACACATCGACGACACCGAGGATGGACTTGTCGTACGGGTCGCGCACCACGGTGGCCGCGCAGGACCAGCGCTTGATGCCCGCGCAGTAGTGCTCCGCCGAGTGGATCTGCACGGCATGCCCGACCGCCAGCGCGGTACCGATCGCGTTGGTGCCGCAGGCGAGTTCACTCCAGTTGGCGCCGGACAGCAGATGCACGTCCTCCGCTGCGCCACGCGTCGACATGTCGCCTTCGAGATTCAGGATCGTGCCGCTCTGGTCGGTCAGCACCATGACCGTACCGGTTTCCGCGAGGAAGTCGCGCGCCGCAGCCATCACCGGCGTGCTCGCCGTCAGCAGTTCGCTGCATTCGGTCTGCAGCGAATGCAGCGAGTTTTCCTTGATCGGCGGCGGCGCCTGATAGATCGCCGGATCGACGCTGGCGCCCTGGCAGCGTCGCCATGAATCATCGATCAGGCGGCGCAGGGCATCCGCACCGCCCTCGTCGCCATTCAGGAAACGCTCCCACGACGCCATCACCTGATGATCGTTTTCCGGCTCGGAAAACAGCTGGGCTGAAGTGGTCGAACTCATGCACCTCCCTGGTTTGTCCTGAAGCACCGCAGCATCCGCGCATCGTCTTGCCGACGCGGTCGAGCGGCACGCGTCGGCAAGGCCGCAGCGATCCGGATCAATCTGGCCAACATGCGGGGGATCGGACTGTCCCGCCTTGCAACGGGAGAGAAGCACGGGTCTGCCGGTGACGCCGCTGCGCGCGTGCGCGGGAACCGTTGCCACAAGAACCGCTGACCGGCTCTGTGCGTCGGTATCCCGAAGCGGACACGAGAGCGATGCGACCCCGACCCTCTACAATGATGCGTTATACCAAAGTACGATCGCCTGCACCACGCTTGTAGCGGCCACGAACGGGGTTCAGTCATTGATAACAAAGGTGAAATGCATCATCGCGGCGGGCGGGTCACGCCGTCGGCCGCTGGTGCGAAAGCTGCGTTTGCGCAGGCCGGGTACTACCCGGTCGGCGACTCGAGTACCGTTGCAACGCGCCAGAGGATTCCGGGCTCCCGGACTCGCCCGCGCCGCCAGAACCTTCGGAGAATCCCTTGACCTCTCGTGTTCCATCGACTGCCCGCACCGGTTCCGCCCCGGTGGACCGGATCCCGGTGAGCCTGCTGACCGGCTTTCTCGGTGCCGGCAAGACGACCCTTCTGAACCGCCTGATGAAGCATCCGGCGATGGCCGGCACTGCGGTCCTGATCAACGAATTCGGCGAGGTGGGCATCGACCACCATCTGGTGGAAAGACTCGACGACACCACCGTTCTGCTTGATTCCGGCTGCCTGTGCTGCAGCGTGCAGGGCGATCTGGTGGCGGCACTCAGGCAGCTGCACCTCAGAAGTTCGAAGCGCGAAATTCCGCCGGTCACGCGGGTGCTCATCGAAACCACCGGTCTGGCCGACCCGGTGCCGGTCATCTACACGCTGATGGAAGAGCGCTTCATCGCCGCACGTTTCGTGTGCGACAGCGTGCTGACCGCGGTCGATGCAACACACGGCCTGGAGCAGATCGACCGCCATCAGGAGGCGCTGCGCCAGATCGCCATGGCCGACCGCCTGCTGATCACCAAGGGCGACCTGGCCGATGCCGACAGCCGAACGGCGCTCGATGCGCGGATCGACATGCTCAATCCGGGCGCGCAGCGTCTGGACGTGCGCCATGGGCGGATCGAGCCCGACCAGCTGTTCGGCAGCGGCATCTATTCCACCGCCGGCAAGCTGCCGGATGTGGCGGCGTGGCTGGGTGAGGAACGCGTGCTCGATGAAAGCGCCCGGGCCGCACAGGCCGCGGCTCCGCTGCGCTGGACCACGCAGCCGGCACCGGCGCGCGCAACGTCGGCGCGCCACGACGATTCGGTATCGAGCTTCGTCGTCCGCTTCGAAGCACCGGTTCCCTGGTACGGGTTTTCAGTCGCCATGGGCCGCATCCTGGAGACCTGGGGCCCGCGTCTGCTGCGGGTGAAAGGCTTGATGAATGTGGCCGGCGACGACCTGCCGCAGGTGATCCAGTGCGTGCAGGACGTGGCCTACCCGCCGCTGCGCCTGCCCGCGTGGCCGGCAGGCGGCCCGTTCGACGATCGCCACGGGCGTCTGGTGTTCATCACGCGCGACATCGGTGAAGACGAGCGCGACCTCATCCGCACGATGCTTGCCAATCTTCCGCCGCAGGCAGCCGCCGCGCGCGCGGTGGCCGCCAACCCTTTCATGGCGACGCGCTGTTGGCTGTCGCAGAGAATGCCGGTCGCGCAAGCCGGCGGCCTGCAGGCAGACGGCTGGGTCGTTCAGGCCCGGCGCTTTTCGGCGCGCCCCGCACCGGTTCGCGGCGGCGGCTGAACGGCGTCAGGCGGGGCCGGCGAAGCGCGCAGAAAGCGGCTCGAGATAGCGCACCAGGAGGTCCTGCGCGTTCTGCCCGAACAAGCGGATGCGGCCGGTGTTGTTCAGCATCAGCAGGCCGACGGTGTGGGCGAAGATCGCGGTGGTTTCGATCACCGCCTCCGCTTCATTCAGACCGAGCCGGACCAGCACGGTCTGGATCGGCTGCAGTGTGGCCTGCAGCCGGCCGTTCAGCTGCTGGTTCAGTTCCGGGGTCAGACCGCGTGGCCGCGCGCCATTGAACAGATAGAACCCGAGGTCCATGTCCTGCGGGTGCTCGCGATAGAAGTCGAAAAAAGCCATCACCCGGGCACGCAGCAACGCGATCAGCGCGGCACGCTCATCCGTCACGGGCCCGGTATCCGCCGGCGTCGCGTCATCCACACGGCGCTGCAGACGCAGCAGCGACTCGCCGAGCAGTGCGGCGTAGATTTCCTCGCGGCTGCCGAAGTAGCTGTAGAGCGCGCCCGGTGTGTAGCCGGCACGCTTGGCGATTTCCCGCAGGCTGGCGCCATCGAGCCCCAGTTCCAGGAATGCGGACCGCGCGGCATCAAGGATCAGCATGCGCCGCGCTTCGTTGATGACGGCCTCGCGCAGCACGCGCGGCGCGCTCGGTTCAGCCTGCGCCGGGGCGTCGTCCGGTGACCGTACGGTTGACTTGACCATGGCCTGATTTTAACCTGACGCAATTATTTGAACAGTGTTCAATCAATGGAACACACCACACTTCCCATGCACAAGCACGCGCCACCCGGCACCGCCACGCTGATGACCGGACAGGACTACCGTGAGTCCCTGCGCAGGTACGCCCCCACCGTGTACGTCGATGGCCAGCGGATCGATTCGGTCGTCGATGCGCCGTCGCTGCAGCCCGGCATCAACGCGCTCGCAGTGAGCTACGACTTCGCGCACGACCCGGCCAGGGCCCCGCTGATGACGGCATTGCAGACGCGCAGCGGCCGCACGGTCAATCGCATGCTGCACATCAACGAGTCGTCCGGCGACCTGCTGAACAAGCTCGAAGCGGTGCGCATCCTGTGTCAGGAAACAGGCTGCGCGCAGCGCTATCTGGCGCATGACGCACTCAATGGCATCGGTCAGGCGGTGGCGCGACTGGATGACGCGCGGGGCAACACCGAATACGGCGCCCGCTTCGCCGACTATCTTCAGCGCGTGCAGGACGAAGACCTGACGCTGGGCATCGCGATGACCGACGCCAAGGGCGACCGCAGCCAGCGGCCGCACCAGCAGTCGAATCCGGACGTCTATCTGCACATCGTCGAGCGCAACGCCCGCGGCATCGTCATTTCCGGCACCAAGGCCATCGTCACCGGTGCGCCCTACATGCATGAGTTCCTGGTCATGCCGTCGCGCAACATGACGGAAGCGGACGCCGACTTTGCCGTGTGCTGCGCGGTGCCGGTCGACGCGCCGGGCATCACCATCGTCGCCCGACCCGCCGGGCGCCCGGGCGAGAAACCCGAACACGGCTCACCGCTGTTTTCGCGCCGCTACGGACAGTCCACCGGCGTGGTCATCTTCGACCAGGTGTTCGTGCCCTGGGAGCGCGTGTTCCTGGCTGGCGAGTGGGAACACTCGGGCGCCGTCACCTACAACTACGCCACCCATCACCGCCACAGCTGCATCGCGGCGCGCGCCGGTTTTGGCGACCTGCTGATCGGCGCCGCCGCGCTGATGTGCGAAGCCAACGGTCTGGACCCGGACCGCAAGGCCAATCTGCGCGACCCGATGGTCGAACTGATCAAGATCACAGAAGGGTTCTACGCCTGCGGCGTGGCGGCCAGCGTCTATGCGGCGGCCGATCCGTACTCGCACACCTTCATGCCGGAGCCGGTGTTCGCCAATATCGGCAAGCTGCTGCTGTCCACCCAGATCTACGACATGCACCGGCTGGCGCACGAAGTGTCGGGTGGCCTGATCGTCGCCCTGCCCGGCCCGGACGAAGACCACAACCCGGCCACGGCCGCGACGCTGGCCGAGGTGCTGCGCGCCAATCCGGACATCCCGTACGACAAGCGGATCGAGGTCGCGCGCTTCATGGAAGACCTGACCGCGTCCTACCAGGGCGGCTGGTATTCGCTGATCAGCCTGCACGGCGGCGGATCGCCGGCCGCGCTGAAGCAGGAAATCTGGCGCAACTACCCGGTCGGCGACAAGGTCGATCTGGTCGAACGTCTGCTCGATCGCGGTGTGCTGGCTGATGAAACGCGTTCGATCACGCGCAACCGGCAGCCCGGCCGCTGCTGCGACGCGGGCTGCAGCCAGCCCGGGCAGGCCGTGATGGTGCCGCTGCCCCGCACCCTCCCGACCGATGACTGACAACCGGGCCTGACCCGAACACCAGCCGCCTCCCGCAACGGCGGGAGACCGGCGCAACAGGAAAGAGCCAGCATGCGCATCAAACCTTGCGACTCCCTGCTTCTGGTCATCGACCTTCAGGGACGGCTGCTGCCGGCCATCGATGACGGCCGGACCGTGCTGGAGAACGCGACCTGGATGGTCGATGTGGCACAGGCGATCGGCGTACCGATACTGGCGACCGAGCAGTATCCACAGGGCCTCGGGGTGACCGAAGCCGGGCTGCGGGCCCGTATTCCGGACGGTTGCATCGTCGAGAAGACGCACTTCTCGGCGCTCGCCGAAGGCAGCCTGCTCGGCGCACCCGAAGCCGGACGAAGACAATGGATCGTCGTCGGCACCGAGGCTCACGTCTGCGTGCAGCAGACCGTGCTGGACCGGCTGGCCATGGGTGGCCAGGTTTTCGTCGTGGAAGACGCGGTCGGCTCCCGACGCGCCCGGGACAAGGCGCTGGCGTTGCAGCGCATGCAGCAGAACGGCGCCGAGATCGTCAGCCGCGAAATGGTGGCGTTCGAATGGCTCGAACAATCGAACACACCGGTCTTCCGCGCCGTGCTGCAACGCTTCATCCGCTGACCACAAGGCCGGCGGCCCCGCCGGCCCGACTTGCCCGACCGCAGGCGCGCGCACGCACTGCGGTTCGCGCTTCCCTTCCGTGCTTTCCCAGCGCACCTGCCCGCCCCACTTTCCGTACGCCTTTCCGCCCGGCAATCCGTCCTCCGGACCCGTCCTGAACGCGATCCCAAGCGGCGCCGATATTGCGTCGCAGCAATCGCAGGACACCGGACGATCGTCCGGTTAGCGGACCATCGTCTGGCTCCCCGCGTCAGCCCGAGTTTCTTATTCCCTAATAAATCAATATCTTGAAATAAATCGCCGTATGGCACAGCGCTTGCGTCGCTGCTGTCGGGAAATCCACTGTCACACGGGTCCTGTCCGCGGCATCGATGTCATCGACCGGCGGACAGGCCATGCGGCGTCGGTATCGATTTCTGATCTTCTAAAAGCGGTCTTGATCCACGAATGGATGGTGGGAGGTAATGGGGAATGGCAGTGCACATCAACATCGATAACGGTGGAACGCTCACCGATATCTGCATCATGGCGGACGGCGTCGTCAAAAAGACAAAGGTGCTCACCACACCCTATGACCTCAGCAAATGCTTCTTCGACGGTCTTCACAAAGCGTCCGAAGTGATCTACGGCGCAGCGGACGTGAAGCGCCTGCTCGAGGAGGTGGACCTGATCCGCTACTCGACCACGCAGGGTACGAATGCCATCTGCGAACGCAAGGGCCCGCGTCTGGGACTGATTGTCGACGGCAAGTCGCGTGACCTGCCGATCCGTCTGGCCGAACATGACCCGGAAGTGTACGAAGCGCTGGTCGGTGATCGCGTGGTGTTCCTCGACGGCGCAGACGTCACCGGCGCCAGTGCCGAAATCGAAGTGGTCAAGGCGATCAACAAGCTGACCGCGATGGGTGCCAGCCGCCTCGTCGTGAGCTTCGACGGCGCCGACTTCATGGCGGTGGAAACCTGCTTCAAGAAGGTGGCGCTGCGCAAGTACCCGCGCCACCTGCTCGGCGCGGTGCCCATCCTGTACGGCAGCGACCTGTCCACCGATCGCGACATGGTCCGCCGCACCTGGACCTCGCTGATCAATTCCTTCCTCCATCCGGCGATGGAAGCCTTCCTGTTCAACGCGGAAAAGCGCCTGCGTGACTACCGCACGAAGAATCCGCTGCTGATCTTCCGCAATGACGGCGACGCTTCGCGCGTGGCCAAGACCGTGGCGATCAAGACCTACAGTTCCGGCCCGCGCGGCGGCATGGAAGGCATGAAGTCCTTCGCCCGGCTGTACGGCATGTCGGACGTGATCGGCATCGACGTCGGCGGCACGACGACCGACATCGGCCAGTGTCTGGACGGCAAGGTCGCCGAGGTGCAGCGCGGTCACGTGGAAGGCATCAGCGTGTCCTTCCCGCTGTGCGAAATCATGAGCGCGGGCGCCGGTGGCAGTTCCATCATCAAGGTGGTGAACGGCCGCGTCGTCATCGGACCGGAAAGCGTCGGCGCCGTGCCCGGACCGGCGGCATTCGGCCGTGGCGGCAAGGAAGCGACCATCACCGACGCCTGCCTGCTGGGTGGGCTGTTCGATCCGAAGTCCTACTTCGGCGGCGGCATGACGCTCGATCTGGACCGTGCCGCAACGGCCGTCCAGGTCAGGATCGCCGAGCCGCTCGGCGTCGATCTCGACGAAGCGCTGTTGAAGATGGAGCACGCCTACGAAGACAAGATCGCCGTCGAACTGCACCGCTTCACGAAGATTTCGAAGGACACCGTGATGCTGGCCTTCGGTGGCGCAGGCCCGCTGAATGCCTGCGGCGTCGCCGAAAAGGCCGGCATCGACAAGGTGGCCGTGCCGAAGCTGGCCGCCGTGTTCAGCGCCTTCGGCATCGGTTCCTGCGATATCTCGCAGCGCTACGCAGTGGCGCTCAACGACCGCAGCGACAAGGCACTGGGCGCGGCGCTGGAAGCACTGAAGATCAAGGCATCGCGCGACATGTTCGCCGAAGGCTTCGGCGCCGGCGAATATGAGGTCGAAGCCTGGCTCGTGGGCGAGAACAGCGACGGCAGCGAAAGCACGCATGCCATCTCCGGCACGCCCACCCTGCCCGCTGCGCTGGCCAATGCCCTGGCGGTCGAACTGCAGCTCAGAGCGGTCAAGTCACTGCGTACGAGCGCAGCCGACACCGCGCGCTTCGTTGCGGGCGCCGCCGCCAAGGCCGACGGAATGCGCAAGGTGCTGATCCGCGACAAGGGACGCGTCGAGGTGCCGGTCTACAAGCTGAGCCAGCTCAAGGCGGGCGACCAGGCCGCCGGTCCGGCCATTCTCGAAGAAGACTACTTCACCTGCCGGGTGCTTGATGGCTGGAGTTTCGTCATCAGCGACGCGGGCGACATCATGCTGAACAGGAAGGGCTGAAACAAATGAAAGTACTGATGACCGAATATCTGCGCATCGACCTGGACACCGAGAACTGGGAATGCCGCGTGTGCGACCACGTGATCGGCTCGGCCACGAAGAGCTACAAGGAAGGTCTGCTGGTGCACAACCGTGACCCGCGCGAAATCCATCCGCCCATCCTCGACCCGGAAAAGTACCGCTTCACCTTCAGCCCCGATCCGGAATGGGTGCGCATCCTCGAATTCTGCTGCCCGTCCTGCGGCACGCAGGTGGAAACCGAATACGCCATCCCCGGCCATCCGCCGCTGTACGACATGGAACCGGATCTGCCCGCACTCAAGGCCCAGTGGGCCAGCCGCGGCGAGCAGAAGACGCCGGTCGTCGGCCCCGCAGTCGCTGCGGACAAGGGACACGGCCACTGAACCCGGATGGTTTGCCGGCGAGCGGGTCCGCAGGGGCGCCGCGCGCCAGTACGAACGAATTGAGGAGATAGCATGAGGCGCGTATCAGTTGATATCGGTGGCACATTCACCGATTGTTTCGTGGTGTGGGACGGCAAGCACATCGAGGCCAAGGCCCTGACCACCCACCACAACCTTGCACTCGGCTTCAACGAAGCGCTGAGCAAGGCCTATCACGTGCTCGGTCTGGAACTGGAAGAAATCCTGTCCCAGGTCGATTCGGTCCGTTACGCCACGACGCTCGGCACCAATGCCCTGATCGAACACAAGGGCCCGAAGATCGGCATGCTGGTGACCGCCGGCTTCGAGGCCACGGTGCCGCTGAGCCGTGCCCGCGGCTACGGTGAAGGGCTGGACAATCTCGGCCAGCAGGATCTGCCGAACGCGCAGCGCCCCGAGCCGCTGGTGCTGGCACACATGATCCGCGGCGTGCGCGAACGCCTCGACTTCCAAGGCGAGCTGGTCATGCCGCTCGACGAAGAAGACGTTCGCACGCAGATCCGCGAACTGGTGGACCGCGGTGCCGAAATCATCGTCGTGGCACTGGTGAATTCCGTGGTCAACCCGGTGAACGAGCAGCGCATCGAAGAAATCCTGCTCGAGGAATATCCGTCGCACCTGCTCGGCGCGATCCCGATCATCCTGTCGCACCAGGTGGCCGGTCGCAAGGGCGAGTACGTGCGCGCCACCTCGGCCGTCATCGACGGCTACCTGCACTCGACCATGTATCACGCGCTGTCGGCGCTCGAGCAGAACCTGCGCGCCCACAAGTACGAAAAGCCGATGCTGGTGATCCACAACTCCGGCGGCATGGCACAGCTGAATTCGACCGACGCGCTGCAGACCATCCACTCCGGTCCGGTGTCGGGCATCGCGGCGTCGGAACACCTGGCCATGCAGTGCGACCTGGGCAATGTGGTGGCGACCGACATGGGCGGCACCAGCTACGACATCGGCATCGTCGTCGAAGGCGGCATCAAGCACTATGACTTCAACCCGGTCATCGACCGCTGGCTGGTGTCCGTGCCGATGGTTCACCTGGTCACGCTGGGCGCCGGTGGCGGTTCGATCGCCAGCTACGACCGCATGTACAACACGGTGAAGTGCGGTCCGGAGTCGGCCGGCTCGGACCCCGGCCCGGCCTGCTACGACCGCGGCGGCATGAATCCAACCGTGACCGACGCCGACCTGCTGCTCGGCTATCTCGACCCGGCCAACTACGCCGGTGGGTCGATTCCGCTGAATCCGCGTCGTGCCAAGGCGGCCATCGAAGACGCGCTGTGCGACGACCTCGACTGCGAGGTGATCGAAGCGGCGCTGCTGATTCGCGAGAAGGTCGATGCCAACATGGCCAACGGCCTGTTCACCGAACTGCGCGCCCGGGGCTACGACCCGAAGGAATTCACCATGCTGGCCTACGGTGGAAACGGTCCGCTGCACTGCTGCGGCATCGCGCAGAACCTGAGCATCGACAAGATCCTTGCGCCGCCGCTCAGTTCGGTGTTCTCGGCGGTCGGTGCCGGCAACATGCACCAGCTGCACATCCACGAACAGTCGCTCTACATGGTGCTTTACGACTCGAACACGCGTCACCTGTTCGACGACTACGCCCGCTTCAATTCCATCGTGGCCGAGCTGAAGGAACTGGGCACCCAGGATCTGCAGCGCCAGGGCGTGCCGCGTGAGGACGTCTGCCACAGCCTCGAGCTGGACATGCGCTACGGCAACCAGCTGGTGCAGACCACCGCCGTCATCCCGCAGCATGAAGTGAATGGCGTGAGCGACGTGATGGCCATCATCACGCAATTCTCCAACGACTACGGCAAGCGCTTCGGCGAAGGCTCGCAGGCGCCGGAAGCGGGCATCCGCATCAACACCATCCGGGTCGCCGCCTTCGTGCGCCACGAAACGGTGAAGTTCGAGAACATCAAGCCGGTACCTGCTGAAGCGCGTACGGCTGCGCCCGCCCCGGCCAGCCGCCGCAAGTGCTGGTTCGTGGGCCACGAAAGTGCCTTCGATACCCCGGTATGGAGCCGCGATGCGATCGAGCCCGGCATGCAGATCGCCGGCCCGGCCATCATCGCCTCCGAAGTCACGACCTTCCTGGTGGATCCGGGCTGGACCTTCGTGGCCGCGAAACAGGGTGCGTCCTGGTTCCTGCGCGGCTGAACGCGCGGGCATCCCGATCAAACCCATACAGATGACAGGATTGAAAATGAGCGAGACAAGCACGAAGGTGGCACCGAAAATGCCGAGCGCCGAAGAAGTTGCGCTGATCAAGAAGTTCCTGAACGACACCACGCTGTTTCTGGGTCCCGACCCGGAAATCATGCAGAACCACGACCTGATGCCGCGCAGCGCCGAAGAAGACGCCGCGATGAAGACCATCAGCGACGCGCACACCGTGGCCAAGATCCGCGACCGCATCCAGGCGGGCTGCGACGAAGGCTACGAAATGGTCGAGCAGATGGGTGCCGCACCCGGCGCCAAGTGGGGCGACATCATCACCGGCGTGTATTCCGCGTCCGGTGACCTGGCGATCGCCAGCGCCGGCGGCGTGCTGATCTTCTCGGCGCTGGTGCACCACCCGATTAAGTTCATCATCAAGAACTGGGTGAACGAGCCGACGGTGGGCGTACGCGACGGCGACGGCTTCATCCACAACGACTCGCGCTACGGCAACGTCCACAACACCGACCAGTCGATGATCCTGCCCATCTTCCACAAGGGCAAGCTGGTGTGCTGGGTGGCGTCCACCGTGCATGAGGGCGAGAACGGCGCGATCGAGCCGGGCGGCATGCCGTCGATGGCCGAAAGCCCGTCCGACGAAGGCCTCAAGATGTGCCCGTTCAAGGTGGTCGAGAACTACCAGATCAAGCGCGACATCCTGACCTTCCTGCAGAACTCGGTGCGCGAGCCCAAGCTGCAGTACGAAGACATGAAGGTGAAGCTTTTCGCCTGCCTGCGCATCAAGCAGCGCATCGAGGAAACGCTGAACAGCGACGGCCCGGAAGCGCTGGTCGCCACGCTGCGCACGACGATGGAAAACGTCCGTGCCGAAGTGAAGCGCCGGGTCAGCGAATGGCCGGACATGACGGTGCGCACCTACATCATCCAGGACTCGACGCTGCGCGAGAACTGCGTGGTGAAGATCAACTGCAAGCTGACCAAGACCGGCGACCGGCTGATCTTCGACTTCCGCGGCTCCAGCCCGGAATTCACCAATCGCGCCACCAACACCATCCTGGCCGGCCTCAAGGGCATGCTGGCGCAGTGTTTCCTGTGCTATGTGTGGCCGGACCTGCCGCGCGGCCAGGCGGCGTTCGCACCGATCGAGGTGATCACCGATCCGCATTCGATCGTCAATTCGTCGTATGACGCGCCGAACTCGCAGTCACTGATGTCCATCTTCACCGGCTTCACCGCCGGTCAGCACGCCGTGGCCAAGTTCCTCTACAGCTGCCCGGAGAAGTACACCAAGGTGCATGCGCCGACCTTCAACATGATCAACACCTTCATCTGGGGTGGAGTCAGCCAGCACGGCGAAACGCTGGGCAACCTGTGTGCCGACCTGAACGGCATGGGCGGCGGCGCCCGTTCCGACACCGACGGCGAGCATGCCCTCGCCCCGATCTTCGCCACCATGGCGGACATCGGCGAGCAGGAGCTGAACGAGGAAGACGTGCCCTTCCTGCAACTGGTGTCGAAGAAGATGACGCGTGATGCCATCGCCCCGGGCAAGTACCGCGGCGGCCAGGGCTACACGATGATCGTGGCGACCAAGGATTCCGAACAGTGGGGCTTCATGACCACCACCCAGGGCGCGAAGATTCCGCCGATCCAGGGTCTTTTCGGCGGCTACGCCTGCGGCTGCTATCCGCTGTCGAAGGTCAAGGGTGTCGACGTCTATGACGTCCTGCTCAACGAGCCGGAGAAGTTCAAGCACTCGATCGAGGAAATCATGAACGAGCGCCCGTTCGAAGGTGCCGCCTACACCACCCATCACATGGGCATGGGCTTCGAAATTTCGAAGCGCGGCGAGCTGTTCATGATTTCGCAGGGTGCCGGCGCCGGTTACGGCGATCTGCTGGAGCGCGACCCGGCCGGGGTCATCCGCGACATCGAGGAAGGCCTGATCTCGCCGGGCGTTGCAGAACGCCTGTACAAGGTGAAGTTCGACCCGGTGACGCTGGCCATCAACCAGGAAGCGACCGACGCTGCGCGCGATGCCGAACGCAAGGCGCGGATCGCCCGCAGCGTGCCCTACGCCGAATTCATCAAGAGCTGGAACAAGCCGACGCCGCCGTCGCATCTGCAGTATTTCGGCTGCTGGGGCGACGACATCACCAAGCTCTACATGGGCAGCGCCGACAAGTTCCGTGACGCCAACACGCCGCGCCCGAACTACATGGTGCACCCGAAGGACGTGCGGATCGCCGAACTGGAAGCCCGTCTGGCTGCGCTGGGTGCGATGGGGAGCGACAAGCAATGAGTCAGCGCCTCGCCGACATCCTGCCCGGTCAGCAAGGCGGCGGCGGCCTCAAGGTCTGGTTGAAGTCCTCCGCCTACACCCGGCGACTGCTGCTGGGTGAAGGCGGCGATCCATGGCTCAGCGGTGCCCAGTATCTGGCGTACTTCTCGCAGGCCCAGGGGCTGCTTCGGCCCGACGTGGCCGTGGTGGAGGTCGGCGAGCTGTTCGATTCATGGCTGGTGCGTCACCCGGAGGTGCGCGCCGAACTCGGGTCGAAGAAGCGGCTCTCCTTTCCGCTGCGCAAGCTGCTGGAGCAGGACGAGCCGCGCCTGCTGCTGGCGGAGATCGTCGAGGCGGTCATCGCCAATCTGCGCGGCCAGACGCCGCTGGTGCTGTCGATGCCCTCGCCCAAGCACTGGCTGTTTCACGCCAACGAGCTGGCAGGCCGCACCGACATCGAACTGGATCCGGACGGCATCGAGGATGCGGCCATGTACATGGCGGATCTGATCCGTTCGGTGTCCGCTCACCCGGTCGGCGGCATCCTGCTGGAGGAACATCCGGACGACGCCCGCATGGGCGACACCGACGTCGAACGCTATCGCCCGCTGATCAATGTCGCGAAACACTATCGCTGGTCGACCGCGCTGCGCCCGCAGGGCGATGCCCTGCTGCCTTCGCCTGCGCTGGCCGACTTCGATGCGATGATTTCGCCGAGCCTGCGCGTGGCGGCACCGTCGTCGACCGGCGTCGATGTCAGTCAGGCACTGTGGAGTGGTGCGTCGCTGCCGGTGCTCGAAGCCGGTCAGTTCTGCTTCGCCGACATTCCGGCGAGCCAGAAACCCGAGTCCGTCCTCGAATCGCTGGCTGCGCTGCGCGCGTCGATCGGCGGCTGAACAACCGGGGACATCCCGCCCGGGATGCCCCCTAACACCGCGCATCAAGCCCGCAGGCCTTACCGGCCTGCGCGGTCGCGGCGTCCTTACCACAGGCGACCGCGAATGCACGCCCGCCTGCGCCGGTTACTGACCGGCGCAGGCAGGGCTTTTCACTCTCCGCATACCGCGACTTTCAGGGCTGATCCAGGCTGCCCATCGCACGCGGCCAGGTCACCACACCCCAGGGCAGTTTCTTGTCCTCGATCCGGGCGGTGACTTCGAGTTTTGCCACGTCTACGACCACGAGTTGATTCGAGCGGCCGCACGCCACCAGGATCTGCTTTTCGTCCGGTGTGAAGGTGAAGTGCCAGCAGCGCTCGGCGGCGAGCGGCACATCCTTGATCTTGGCGAAGGTTTTCGCGTCGAACACTTCGAGCGCCTGGGCCCGCGCGGTGGCCACATAAAGCCGCTCGCCCTTGCGGTCGAAGGCCACGCCATAGGGCGTCTGGCCGGTCGCAACCGTCTTGATCGGCGTGAGCTTGTCGTCCAGCACCAGGAAGTTGTTGCCGAATTCCAGCGTGGCGATGTAGGTCTTGCCATCCGGCGAGAGCTTGATGCCACGCGGGCGGGCACCGTACTTTTCCACATCGACCCTCTTCACCAGCTTGCCCGACTTGATGTCGTGCAGCGTCAGCGTGTTGTCGGCTTCGTTGGTGACCACCAGGCTCTTGCCGTCGGGCGAAAACTCGATGCCTTCCGTCTCCGGGCCGCCGACGATGTTGCGCACCACCTTGCCGGCCTTCAGATCGACCACGGCGACCTGTGCCGGCTCCTTGTCGTCGTCATCGTCGTCGTCATGGCCGTGGCCGCCGTCCTTGCCACCGTCCTTCTTTTCTTCCTTCTTTTCCGCACCCGGCTTGGGCGGCGGTCCGAGCTTCGAGGTCGGCTCGAAGGACACGAATGCCATGTCGCCGCGCACGCGCACGAATTCCGGGTTCTTGCCGATCCTGACGCGCTTCAGGATCTTGCCGCTGGCCGTATCGATCAGCGCAACGTCACCGGTTTCACGCACCGCGACCACCAGCGTCTTGCCGTCGTCGGTAACGCCGAGGCCGCGCGGCACCTTGCCGCCGACCGCGTATTCGCCGGTCACCTGCATCTTCGCCAGATCGATGATCGAAATGCCGCCTTCCTGATTGCTCACGTAGGCGGTGCCCTCTGCCTGCGCCAGACCGGCAGCGGCAAACATCGAAAGAAGTGCGGCAGACCACAGGCTGCGCGCTGCGAACATCGGTGGGGTCATCGTTTTCATGGGGCTTCCTCCTTGATTCATTCTTATTGGACGGCTGTCGGCCACACCGAACCCCAACGCGTGTGCAAGGCGTCGGGACGACATGATCGAAGCGCCGAAGTATAGAGACCGTCGAGCGGCCTTCGGTTCAGGAAATCCGCCAATCGGGGGCTGCGGGCGACGCGGGTGCGACCCCGCCGACCGGGAAACCCTCCCGTTACGGTGTCGCACCGTCACCCCGCGCTACAAGGGAAATCGTCCCGGCCCACCCGCCGCCCGACAAGGTCGAGCATCGCCTGCCGCACGCCTGCGATCCGTGCCCGGCCGCTGCAGCCGGTACAATCACCGGTTTTCCGTATTCCGGGCCCGCACATCATGGAAGCAGAACGTCTCAACGCCATCGCCAATCATCTGACCGACCTGCAGTCGCGGGCCGGCGAACTGCGGAGGTACCTTTGACTTCGATGCCAAGGCATCGCGGCTCGAAGAGGTAGAACGCGCGCTGGAAGATCCGGGCATCTGGAGCGACACCGCACGCGCGCAGGAACTGGGCAAGGAAAAGCACACGCTGGAAGCGGTCGTGCGCGCCATCGAATCGATTGACGCGCGGCTTGCCGACGCCAGCGAGCTGTTCGAACTGGCCCGCGAGGAAGCCGACGAGGACACCGTGGTGGCGATCGAAGCCGACAAGGCGAAGGTCGAAGCCGACGTGGCCGGGCTCGAATTCCGCCGCATGTTCAACAACCCGCAGGACCCGAACCCCTGCTTTCTGGAAATACAGGCCGGCGCCGGCGGCACCGAAGCGCAGGACTGGGCATCGATGCTGCTGCGCATGTACGTGAAGTACTGCGAACGCAAGGGCTTCGACGTAGAGGTGATGGAAGAATCGGAAGGCGACGTGGCCGGCATCAAGAGCGCCACCATCAAGGTGACCGCCGAATACGCCTATGGCACGCTGCGCACCGAAACCGGCATTCACCGTCTGGTGCGCAAAAGTCCATTCGATTCCGGCGCGCGCCGCCACACCAGTTTTTCCAGCGTGTTCGTCTATCCGGAAGCGGACGATTCGATCGAGATCGAAATCAATCCGGCCGATCTGCGGGTCGATACCTTCCGCGCGTCGGGCGCCGGCGGCCAGCACATCAACAAGACGGACTCGGCGATCCGCATCACGCACCTGCCGTCCGGCATCGTCGTGCAGTGCCAGAGCGACCGCAGCCAGCACCGAAACCGTGCCGAGGCCATGGCCATGCTGAAGTCGCGCCTGTACGAAGCCGAACTGCGCAAGCGGCAGAGCGAGCAGCAGGCGCTGGAAGATTCCAAGACCGACATCGGCTGGGGTCACCAGATCCGTTCCTACGTACTCGACCAGAGCCGGATCAAGGATCTGCGCACCAATTACGAAGTGGGCAACACGCAGGGCGTGCTTGACGGCGACCTCGACGGCTTCATCCAGGCCAGCCTGAAGCAGGGCGTGTGAAGTTGCTGAAGTTCCTGCTGTGGTTGCTGCCGCTGTCGCTGCTGCTTGCGCTGGCTGCCGTGATCGGCGCAGTGTCGCTGATGCTCGATGCCAATCCGGCGCTGCCCGAGCCGCCGGTCGTGGCGCCGGCCGCCGCCGAAAAGCTGCTGCAGCAACTGGCGCTGAACGACCCGCGCCACCTGCGTACCGGCCAGCGCAGCGAAATCCGGCTCGGCACGGCTGACCTGAAGCTGCTGGCGCAGGAGGCGGGCCGCCGGCTGCCGGCGACCCGCCTCGATCTGCAGCCGGATGCCGGCGGAATGAACATCGCCGCCAGCCTCGAACTGCCGGCTGCATCACGCTGGGTCAATGTGCAGGCGCGCGTGGCGGTGTCCGACACCGGCCAGCCTGAACTCGACACCCTGCGCATCGGCCAGATCAACGTGCCCGACTTCATCGCTCAGCCGCTGGTGTATTACGCCGTGCCGAAAGCGCTCTCCGTGGCCGGCGTCGGCATCGATCCGCAGCGTTTCATAGATCTGCTCGACCGGGTGCAGATCAGCCCGGCGGGCATCGCACTGAATTACGTCTGGTCGACCGAACTGTGGAAGGAAGGCGTGCAGTCGATGCTGCCGGCCGGCGAAGCCCAACGGCTAGGCTTCTATCACGAGGCGCTGGTGAAGGTCGTGGTGGGCATGCGCAAGGACGGCGACAGCGAGTTGCTGCGTGCCATGCAGGCGCTGTTTGCACTGGCCGAACAGCGCTCAGGCGATGGCGACGCACTGGCGGAAGAGCGGTCCGCCGTACTCGCGCTGGCGCTGTTCGTCCATGGGCGCCATCCGCGGGATCTGGTGCCGCAGGCCGCCGAATGGTTGCCCGTGCCGCGCCTGAGCCTGACCTTGCGCGGCCGGGAAGATCTGTCGCAGCACTACGTCGGTTCCGCCCTGCTCGCCCTGCAGGCGGGCGCCGCGTGGGCCGATGCCATCGGCCTGTCGAAGGAAGTGAGCGATGCGCGCATCGGCAGCGGCTTTTCCTTCACCGACCTGCTGGCCGACCGCGCCGGCACCCGGCTTGGCGAACAGATTGCCGCCGGCCGCGGCAACATCGCGCAGCGCTTTGCAGCCGGTCTGCCGGTTGACGACGTATTGCCGCCGCTCGACGGCCTGCCCGAATTCATGCCGGAGGACGAGTTTCTGCGCCGCTTCGGTGGCGTCGATGCCCCCGCCTACAAGGCAGTGATCGACGACATCGAGGCCCGCCTCGCAAGACTGGAGCTGTACCGGTGAGCGCGGGCGAATTCCGGATCGATCCTGCGGTGGACTTTGCCGACTTCCTCTCGCCCGGCGTCAGCCCCGGCGACCTGCCGGAACTTGACCGGCTGGCGCGCGCGCGGCCCCTGCTGTCCGCCTTCACGACGCTGTTCCACGGCTCGGAAGCCGAAGTGCTGCTGCGCGTGCTCGTGCTGGGCGAGATCGGCCGCACCGCCGACGCGCCGCGCTGGTCGCCCGAGGCGCTGCGCGCACGTTTCGCCTTCATCGATCCTGTCAAGCTCGAAACCGTGCTGCGCCGCCTGCGCGACCACGCATTGCTGCGCGTAGCGGACAGCCAGTACCAGTTGTCCGACATCGGCCGCAATGCATGCGCCGCGCTGGCCATGCTGCTCGAACTGTCCGGCGACGAAGATGTGGAACTGGGCTTCCTGACCGCACAGATCGCCGGCCTGCAGGCGGTCGATGGCGACACCGGCGACGCGCTGCAGCACCTGCTGGGCAAGCTCAACGATCTCACGCTGCACTTCGAGGATGCGATCGCCTCCGGGTCGGAATTCCGCATCATCGCGGCGCGCCGCCGTCTGGATGCCAACGGCCGCTGGCTGGAACGGGGCACCGCGCTGCTGCGCGACCTGCTCGCCGATGACGACCTGCCGTTCGAGCGCGCCCGTCTGGCGCAGCGCATCGGCCTCGCGCAGTCACGCCTGGCCCGGGTCGACGCCTCCTTCCAGCGCGCCCTGAACAAGATCGAGTCGCAGCGCGTAACGCTGGGCGGCTCCGGCATTTCGTCGTCGGACGTCGCCGGCTGGCTGCGCCGGCTCGACAGCGCGGCGCTCGCGGCGCTGGCCGCCGACGCACTCGCGCCCTGCCCCGACCTCACCCTGCTGGCCGGCGACCACGAGTTGCTGGACCGCGCCGAACCAACCTTGTCTGCCGAACCGGTCAGCGAAGCCGAAACGGCGCTGCCGGCGCCCGACGACGCACCGGTCGCCGCGGAACCGCCCGCCGAAGACCTGCACCTGCTCGAACGCTTCGCCCATCGCCTTGGCGCCCTGCCCGGCCCGATCGCGCTGGCCGATGTGATTCCGGGCAACGGCTTCGCTCAGGCGTCCTACCGCATGTCGCTGCTCGCGCTGCTGCGCGATGCCGGAGCCGGCGGCGACCCGGCGGTCGAAGCTGGCGAAGGTCCGGTCGCCGATTTCCTGCGTCTGGCCATCGACGTGCGTTTCACCGAACACCTGCAGCCGCTGGCCGATGACGACATCGCCGCGATCACGGTCGGCGAAGTGCTGCCGCGGGGCGCGCCGTCATGAGTACTCGCCCGGCATGGATGCGGATGCACCGGAGTACGGCCGCTGTGCTGATGGTTTCATCCGAACTGACCGGATCCTGCCTGCGGCAGGTCCTCTGACCTGATGGATATGGAAACAGAACTTCGCACCCTTACCGCGCGCCTGCTGGCGCACCGCTCGATGCCGCGCACGGACCGGCTGGCGCGCCGCGCCCTGGTCGATGACGGCTTCCGCCACGCACTGGACCAGCGGCTCGCTGCGGTCGGACTGCAACTGTTCGACAATCCCTATGCCGCGCACATCGCCGTAGGCATCGCCGACGACATGCGCGAGCCGGTGTTCGGCCAGACACGCGAATACGCCGCCAGCAATGTCGGGCTGATGCGTGACGAACTGGCCTGGCTGATGGTGATCTGGTCGCTGATCGTGCTGCCCAAGCGCGAACGCCAGGTCAGCCGGCGCGCACTGAACGACGAAGGGCAGGACGACATGTTCGGCGCCGAACAGCCGGTCGAGCACGGCGATGCGGTATCGGGCGCACTCACCGAAGCGTCGCTGCTGGCCGACTTCGGCAGCAGGCTGGGCGGCAAGATGAAACTGAACATCACGCTCGGCAAGCTGGCGCGGCTCGGATTCATCGAGCGGCGCAATGGCCTGGTGTTCGAAGGCCCGTTGCTCGACGTGCTGCTCGACTATCGCATCCTGGCCGACCGCGTCATCCACGGCACGCTGGCCGACGTGCTCACCGGCGCCGGCCGCGCCGTGCCTGAAGCCAATGCCTTCGAGCGGGCCGCAGAGGCCGACGACGATGAGGTCGAATCATGATTCATTCGTCCTTCGCAGGCGCAGGCCCCGCCCGCGACGCGCCTGTCGATCATCGGCAGGCGGCTGACTTCACGCCCCATCGCCAAAGCGGCCCGCTCCGACCCACCTCTCACGCACGCTGACGAGCACCCATGTTCCACATCAAGCAACTCGAACTGGTGCATTGGGATTTCTGGCGGCGCTTCACGCTGCCGCTCGATGCACAGATCATCACCATCGTCGGGCCGAATGGCTCGGGCAAGACCACGCTGCTCGATGCGCTGCGCACGCTGTTTGCGCTGCGCTGTTCCGGCAAGCGCGACTTCCGCCGCTACGTGCGGCGCGGCGATCACGACTACGCATGGATACGCGCCGTCGTGGCGAACGTGGCCAGCGGCACCGGCAAGCGGCCGTTCTTTCCGTGCGTCCATGATGAAGTGACGCTGGCCTGCCGCATCAAGCGCGCCGGCGGCGACTGGACGCGCGACTACGCCATCCTCGACGGCAATGTCGCGATCGAAACGCTGGAATCCGGTGGCGAATGGACCGGCCTGCGCGACTACCAGAACCGCCTCGCCTGGGGCGGGCTGACGCCGGCCATCGCCAAGGTGCTGTCGCTGGAACAGGGCGACACCGACAAGCTGTGCGAATACTCGCCGCGCGCCCTGCTCGACCTGGTGTTCGACGTGTTCGGCGACAAGGAGGTGCTGGACAACTACCAGGCCGCGCGCGAGGAACAGAAAGGCGCCGAACGCGAACTCGAAGGCATCGGCCTCGACCTCGAACGTTTGCGCGCACAGGCCGAAGCCAAGCGCCTCGAAGCCGACAACTACCGGCAATGGAAGCAGCACGCCGACGAGGTGCTGGCGCTGGAAACCGAAATCGTGCCGCGGCTCGAAGTCGCCGAACTGACGCGCGACATGTCGAACGAGCGCGGCGACCTCGCCCGGTTGCGCGATGACCTGCGCTGGCTCGGCCGCGAACAGGGCACGCTTTCGGACCGGCTTGCCGCCGTGACGGCCGAACGCGAAGCGGCCGTCGCCGCACTGGCCGAGGTGCGCGCCGACGCGCAGCAGGCGGAAGCCCGCCAGCTGGCCGCCCACGATGCGCTGCGCGACGTCGAGCGGCTGCTCGAGGAAGAACGCAAGCTGCGCGAGCGGGTGGCCAGCGAACATGGCGCCGATGCGCTGACGCTGGAAGCCGAGCATGCCGCAGCCGAAGCGCTGGCGACGAAACTGGCGGGCGACGAGCGCATGCTGGTGGCGCAGTTCGAAGACAAGGCCGAACAACTGCGCGCCGCACAGGAACGACGCAGCGCGCCGGGCGACGCCGAGGTGAGTACCTTCCGGGCGAAGCTGGATGAAGCCGGCATCGCGCACTGCGTGCTGTCCGACGTGGTCGAGGTGACCGACGTCGCCTGGCAGGCCGCGCTGGAAGCCGTGCTGCGACCGTACCGCCACCTCGTGCTGCTGGACCGCGAAGACGACCGTCACGCGGCCTGGGCGCTGGGCGAACAGGCGCGCTTTCGCCACTTCATCGTCGCCGAACGCGAAAATGTGGCGGTGGCACGCGCCGGCTCGCTGGCCGAAGTGGTGCGCTTCGCCGCCGCGGTGCCGCGCTGGCTCGCCGACCTGCTGGGCCGCATGCAGCGCGTGGACAGCGCCGATGCCGCCCGTCACCTGCCGCGCGATACCGAATGGATCACCCGCGATGGCTATCACCGCGAGCGCCGCGGTGCGCGCCACCTCGGCCGCCCGGCCGAATTCCACTTTGGCGAACTGGCCCGGCAGGCGCGCATCGAGCAGTTGGGCCGCGACATCGCCGGACTCGATGCCGCGCGCCGCGCGCTGAGCCCGGAGCTGGACCGGGCACGCGAGCAGGTGAGCGCGCTGCGCGCCCGCCTGCTCGGCCTGCAGTCGGCCAGCCTGCTGGCCCTGCGCAGCAATGAATTTGCGCAGGCCCGGGCGGCGCTGCCCGGTGCGCGTTCGAGCAACGACCAGACCCTCACCGCGCGCGATGCCGCGTTGCGCGAGGTCGAGCGCCTGCGAGAAAACCTGACCGGCATCGACACCGAAATCGACCGTCGTCGCCGCGAGCTGAATGCAGTGGGTACGCGCCTGCGCGATCTGACGCAGCAACTGATGCCGCGCCGCACGGAACAGGCGCAGCGACTGGTGGCGCTGCGCGCGCGCCGCCGCGGCATGCCGGCGCACTGGCTCGACCCGCGGGAGCTGGCCCAGCTGGCCGAACGCTACGGCGATACGCGCGCCGCGCGGCGAGAGCTGGGTCGGCTGCGCGACCTGCTGGCGACCGGCGACTGGGTCACAGATCCGTCCGCGCTGACGCTGCGCGACCGGCTGAAGGATGATCTCGCGCGGCGCGAACAGGACTTCGCCAGCCGCCAGGGTTACTGCGCCACCGCCCGCCGTCACACCGACGACGCCCGCGCCGCCTACATCGCCAAACTGCGCGCCACCGTGCGTCAGTACGGCAAGAACCTGCGTGCGCTGGGCGAACTGGCCAACGTGGGCGTCGATTGCGGCGCACCGCCGCTGGACAACGACGATCTGGCGCTTGCCCAGGCCGGACTGGACGTGAGTTTCGACTTCGACCGCAAGGGCGCTGTCGGCCTGAATGACGGCGAAGCGTCCGGCGGCCAGCAGGTGATGAAGTCCCTCATCCTGCTGATCGCGCTGCTGATGGACGACACCCGACCCGGCGGCTTCGTGTTCATCGACGAGCCGTTCGCCCACCTGGACGTCGCCAACATCGACCGCGTCGGCCGCTTCCTTGGCGCCACCCGTGCGCAATACCTCATCACCACCCCGGTGACGCACAACGCGAACGTGTTCGCGCCCTCGCAGCTGACACTGATCACCAGCAAGAAGTCACCCACCGAAAGCTGGGCACCGCCGATCGGCATCCTGAAGCGCGCGAAGTAGCGCCTGGGGAATCAGAACCTTCAGGTCAGGACGCTGTGGAAGCGGCCTGTGGGCAGCATCACCTGTGAGCAGCTTCACCTGTGGGAGCGGCGGCCTCGCCGCGATTGATGCCGCGATGATCGTTGATCAACGCGCCGATCGCGGCNGTGCGACCCCCGGGAGCGGCGCGGATTTGTGTGAGCGGCGGCCTCGCCGCGATTGATGCCGCGATGATCGTTGATCAACGCGCCGATCGCGGCGAGGCCGCCGCTCCCACAGGCCGCCGCTCCCACAGGGTGCCTCCACAGGGTAGCCACCGCACGACCGCTTCACTGAGCGTGACTGCGGTCTCTGTGCCGCCTCACTCCGCCTGAGCCGCCGGTGCGCGGATGAGCGGAACGTAAGGCAGTCTGAACTCGGCCGTGGTACCGACGCCGGGCGCGCTGCGCACGTCGATGTGGCCGCGCATCAGCTCGGCCATGCGCTTGCTGATGGCCAGCCCGAGACCGCTGCCGCCGAAACGTCGGGTGGTCGAGCCGTCGCCCTGCTGGAACGGATTGAACAGCTGCTCGATCTGCGACGCGCTCATGCCGATGCCGGTATCGGCCACCACGAATGCGAGCTGTCCGTCGTGCAGCGACGCCGACAGCTGGACGCAGCCGCGCTCGGTGTATTTGACCGCATTCGACAGCAGATTGAACAGCACCTGCCCGATGCGCGTCGGGTCGCCGAGGCAGGTGTCGGGCAGATCGGCCGCCCGTTCGACCCGCACCTCGAGCCCCTTTGCCTGCGCCAGGACCTGCACCAGATCCACCGCGTGTGCGATGACCTCACGCAGATCGACCGACGCCTGTTCCATCACCAGCTTGCCGGCTTCGATTTTCGAAAAGTCGAGCACATCCTCGATGACACCGAGCAGCCGGATACCCGATGCCTGGATTTTCTCGAATGCCTCGCGCGCCTTGTCGATGTTGCGGTGGTTGCGCAGGCCTATTTCGGCGAACCCGAGCACACCGTTGAGCGGCGTGCGGATTTCATGACTCATGTTGGCGAGGAATTCGCTGCGCATGCGCGCGAGCTGCTCGGCAACCGCCAGTGCGCGCTCGCCAGCCCGCGCCGCGGCATGCTGAGCGCTCATGTCGACAAAGCTGATGACGGCGCCCGTGATGTTGCCGTGCTGCTCGATGGGATGCACTTCGTACATGACCGGAATCGCATGTCCATCGGCGTGCCAATACACTTCGTCGTCAACACGCAGTTTGCTGCCCGACAACAGCGCGCCGTGGCTCGGGCAGTCCGCCAGCGGGTAAGGCGATCCGTCGGATCGGCTGTGGTGGAACAGCAGATGGCCCGAGGCGCCGATCAACTTGTCGGCCGGATAGCCCAGCATGCTGCAGGTCGCCGGGTTGACGAAGGTGATGATGCCGTGTGTATCCACGCCAAACAGGCCGGCTGCGCTCGACTGCACGATGTGCATGGCGCGTGCCTCGGTGTCGATCAGCTCGGCGGTGCGTTGTGCGACCAGGTCTTCCAGGTTGCGGCGGTGCTGTTCCAGCTCGATTTCGCTGCGTTTTCGTTCGCTGATGTCACGCCCCACCTCGACCATGGCGCGTCGCTGCTGCGCATCGTCGAACAGCGGCACACGGATCACTTCGTGCCAGGTCGGCCGACCGTCGGCATCGACGCCGTGCTCTTCGGTGCGCGACGGCCCACCCGCCGTCCACGCGGCATCCTCGTACGCACGCACCAGCGCCAGCCGGTCGGCCAGTTCCGGGTGTCGGACAAGCAGTTCCGCATCGGTGCAACCCTGCCAGTCATCGGCTCCCAGTCCGAAATTCTGCAGGCATACGCTGTTGGCCATCAGCCAGCGGCCCTCCGCGTCCTTGAAACGAATGGAATCGGGCACGACTTCGATCAGCGTCTGCAGTTGCGCCTTGCGTTCGGCGAGCGCCCGGCCACTGCGTTCAGCTTCGCCGATCTGACGCATCAGCCCTCCGCCGAGCAGCGCCGACAGCAGCGCAAAACCGCCCGCCAAGCCGAATGCTGCCCATACTTCGTTGCGCCAAGGCGCAAGGTAATCGTCGCTCGCGGTGGCGGCGATGACCACCATCGGCACGCTTTCCAAGCGCCGCAAGGTCACGATGCGTTCGTAGCCGTCGGCGCCGACCGGCGTGTAGTAGGTCGTGACGCGCGCGCCCTCGCCGTAAAGCTTCATCATTTCGGGTGATCCACCACGATTCCCGATCTGGCCGACTGGCTTGTCCGGAATCGGCGGCTGGCGGGCGATCAGACCAAGTTCGGCATCACGCAATATCAGCGTGCCGTACGTGCCTAGATCATAGCGACCGAGCACTTCCGAAAAATGGTCCACGGCAATGGGCGCCGCGATCACCCCTGCGAAGCGACCGTCCGGATGGTTGTAGCGCAGCGTGAACGCCACGATGTACTTTTGCGCTACGCGGCCGACGATCGGTTTCGTCACCCGTATCGCGTCTCCGGCGTGTTCGCGGTGCCAGGCGAAGTAGTCGCGGTCCGACCAGCTGGCGCGCACGCTGTCGCTGACGCCCTTGCCCAGAATGACAACGCCGTCGGCGTCGGCCACGCGAAACGACTCCAGCTCGGGCAGGCGGCCGGCATGGCGCTCGAGCATCGTGTTCATCAGCGGTGCGTCGATGTGGCCATCGGCCAGCTCGCGCTCGAGCTCGTCGGCGACGACGCGCAGCGCGAATTCGATCTTGCCGATGCTGTTCGACAGCGTCTGTTCGAGCGCGATCGCGACGTTCTGGGTCAGCGTTTCCGCTTCCAGTTCGTGCTGTGTGCGGCTTTGCAGCACCGAATGAACGGACAGCGCGAGCACCAGTACGTTGAAAACGACCAGTGCCCCGATCAGCCGGAGGCGCAGGGCGCGTGACGGCGCGTCAAGACCGGGCGTGAGGCCGCTCACCCTTCAAACTTTCGCTGCCGGACCGCGGGGTCTGGCCGGGCAACGAAAACACAGCCCGGCAGGTCTGCCGCAAGACGATGGAAATGCTGCACCACACGAGAACCAGGAGAATAAGACCGGCGCGAAGAATACGCCCTTATGCATAGAATGACACAGCGAGTGTAAGGTCTCTTGGTCAATGTCCGCCTTTTTCGCAGGCGGGACGATTCAGCGTCGCCAGACGGCCCAGGCAAGCATCAGCCAGCCACCGATGAATGCGAGCCCGCCCAGCGGCGTCACTGCGCCGAGGCCGCGCACACCGGTCAGCGATAGGGCGTACAGACTGCCGCTGAACAACAGCAGCCCGAGCATCATCAGCCAGCCGGCGGTGCGCAGCGCGCGGCTGTCCGGCCGATGCAGCATCAGCACGCCGATCAGGCCCAGCGCCAGCGCATGCCAGAAATGATATTGCACTGCGGTTTGCCACACGACGAGCAGATCGGGCGTCAGGCTCGCCTTCAGCGCATGCGCGCCGAAGGCGCCGGTCATCACCGCCACTGCGCCAGCCAGCGCGGCCAGCGTCAGCATGCGCCGTGCGGCGGGGTTCAAGTCGGGTTGTGTATACATATATGCAGAGAGGGTGGAAAACGCGCCTAGTGGAAAGCGCGCCGGAAAAAATGCTCAGCGCACCTTGCGGAACACCACCACATGCTGCCACGGCAGACCGGTTTCGGTACGCACCCATTCCAGCGCGTGGGCCGACGCCTCGAGCCGGATCTGGGCCTCGCTCATCTTGTGCAGCGGCTTGATCGGTACGGTCGGGTCTTCCGCCTTGTACTCGACAAACACCACTTCACCGCCCGGCCTGAGTGCCTGCAGCACGCTGGCCAGCACCTCGTACGGGTGAGTCAGCTCGTGGTACACATCGACCATCACCGCCAGATCGACCGACTGCGGCGGCAGATTGATGTCGGTTTCGCTGCCCAGACGCGGTTCGATGTTCTTCAGCCCGTTGCGCCTGACCAGCCGATCCAGCACCTCGATCATCTGCGGCTGTACGTCCACCGCCAGTACCTTGCCGCCGGGCGCCACCAGCCCGGCCATGCGCCGCGACAGGTAGCCGGTACCGGCGCCGATGTCCGCCACCACCATGCCCGGCTTCAGCGCCAGCGCCATCAGCAGCAGATCGGTGCGCTCTTCCTGCGCCCGCTCGCTGCGCTCCAGCCAGCCCGCGCCCTGCCAGCCCATCACCGCCGAAATTTCGCGCCCCATGTACACCTTGCCGATGCCGTCACGGCTCGGCGAACGCTCGACATAGCGTTCCGACTGCGCCGCAACGGGCGCCACCGCCGCGCCGATCAGCACAGCACAGGTGATGAACAGGACAGGAAGACGGGTCATGGCACTCGCACCGATGAATGAACGCGCTCTGGAGAGTGAAAACCGTGGCAGAAGTTCGACGCCGGGTGCGCGCGGATGGAGGTGCTCCTGTGGATGGTGTCCCTGTGGATGGTGTCCCTGTGGGAGCGGCGGCCTCGCCGCGATTGTGCTGCGACCATCGTTGAGCAAAGTGCTTATCGCGGCGAGGCCGCCGCTCCCACAGAGGCCGCTCCTACACGCCGCCGCTTCGCAGGCCGTTGCAATCGAGCCGGGTGCAGGACAACGGGTGCGCTGACGCGCAGCTGCAGCACGACGGCTGTGCTTTGCAGAGTGTCGACGCCTTTTACACTGATCCGAAGCGCCGACCGGTCCTTGCCGCTCATTGCTCCGCGCGGCAAGGCATTGACGGATATGGCTTCTGGTGGCACGTTGAATGCTTGTGCTCGTCCAGTTGCCTCAACCCGGAGCCCACTCATGCCCATCCGCCACCTGCTTGCCGCAAGCGCCGCAGCCTTCGCGCTGATCTCTGCCCCCGCTCAGGCCGAACTGCTGTCCGGCGATACCGGACCGGTCGAGGAACCGACGCTGATCTACATCGGCATGGACGGCTTCAACTTCGAATTCGGCTGGAGCGTGAACACCTTTGACCGCGCCTACCTGTATGGCAGCGGGAACGAGATTGCCGTGGCGCCCGGCGTCAGCACGGTCGAACAGATCGGTGACGCCTCGCTGCTCAGCTTCACGACACTCTTCGTCGGCCCGTTGTGCGACGCTTCGTGTGCGTCCAACGGCGTTGGTGACTTCGTCGTGCTGCGGCGCGACGGCGCGTATGGTGCGTTTCGCATCGATGAGGTCGTCTATGACGGATTCGACCCGACCATCGGCACGTTGAGCGGCACCTGGTGGATACAGCTCGACGGCACGTCGCAGTTCGCGCCGGCCGTGCCCGAGCCCGCGAACTGGGCCATGCTGCTGGGCGGCATCGCCCTGATCGGTGCCGCCGTGCGCCGCCGGGCGTCCTGAAGCAATACATCCGACAGACCGACCGGCGCAAAGAGACCACAGCGAGCCCTCAAGCGCAGGGACTGTGGGAGCGACGGCCCCGTCGCGATCGGTACCATGACCAGCGCCGTGCGAAGCGCCTATCGCGGCGAGGGCGGAGCGGTAATGCCGTTCAGTTAGCACTGTCAGATAAATTTTTTTACGCAAGT